>NZ_JBOBFV010000003.1:0-494618 GCF_050587365.1 Plantibacter auratus
GAATCTCTTACAACATCAACCAACCGAAAAGGAAGGCATCAATTGCACGAGGTTTTTGGCATTTGACATTGTGCACGCTGTTGAGTTCTCAAGGATCGGATGCTCCTGCCTCTGGCCATCACGACCGCCCTGCAGGGCAACTTCTCTAACTTACCACTTCTTCGGTTCTTGTCAAGTCGAACCAGGAGCTGATCTGAGTGGACCGGAGTCCGTCTGATCCTCACCGCTTCGATGACCCGAGAGCTGGGAAGTTCCAACCTAGTCTTGAAGTGAGACGATCTCAAGTGTGAGTTTGACTCACGTGGAGATGCTCGGCTTTTGGCTGGGTATCAGTCCCACTTGAGGCCGGGAAGCTCTTCCGCTTCCCGCACCTTTGGGGTGACGAGTGATTACTTTACGCAGACCGCCAGGGGCTGGCAAATCATCGCTGCATCCCGGGCGTGTCGCCCGGATCCACGCGCTTCAGTCCCGATCAGCGTCACCGATGCCGAGGACGGCCGCTGAGCCGGAACCGGCTGCGACGACCGTCGCGACGGCGAGTGGGCTTCCGCCCCAGGCGGTGAACGAGTACTCGTCTCCGGCTGAGTCGACCGACCAATCGCGCTCGCCCGTGGTCGCGTCGATGCCGACGAGCGTGCCGTCGAGCGTGAGCAGGAGGGTCCGGTCGCTGTATCCGACGAGGCTGCCCTCGGCGTCCTGCTCCTCGTATCGGATCTCACCGTCTCGAGCGCCTACCCCGGTGTATCCGCCTTCGCCGTCACCGAGCATGATCGTGTCGCCCACGGTGTATGCGCCGTCCCAGGTGCTCGTCAGTCCGCTGCGCCACTCGACCTCGCCGGATCGCGGGTCGAGGCGGCGGACCCGCTCCCCCGACTGGTCGGCGACGACCAACAGCCCGCGCGCGTCGAGCACCACCGGCAGCGCCCCGGTCGCCTTCCAGCGCTCGGCGCCGGTGCGGTCGTCCACCCCGCGGATCGTGGTGTCGTTGCCGGAGTAGTCGATCGCGACGAGATCGCCGCCCACCTGCTGGTAGTACCAGGAGAGGTCGCCCTGCCAGTCGATGGTCGATCCGTCGTCGAGCGAGTAGACCGCACCGTCGTAGAAGAGCTTGTCGCCCGCGGTGATCGCCCGCTCGCCGGCGTCACCGTTGACCTCCCAGACCGGGTCGGTCAGATCCGTCGAACGATAGCGACCGACAGTCCCGGTGCCGTCGGCCGTGGTCGACGAGATGAGCAGGTCACCCTCGAGCCCCGGGACGAACGCCGCCGGCGCGGCGAAGTCGGCGAAGCCGATCCCCTCGACACTCGAGTGCTCTTGCGAGGTGGAGACCACGTGCCCGTCGCGACGGCTCACGGCGACCATGAGGTCACCCTGGCTGAGCACGATCGCGGCCGCATCCGGTGGGGAGACGACCACCGGTGCGTCGAAGCGGTCGAACTCCGGAGAGAGCTCGGTGACGCGACGGTCCCAGAGGGTGTGGCCGTTCGCCGTGTTCACCAGGGAGACCACGGTCTCGCCCGGAGCGTCGTCGAGGGCCGTCTGATCCAGTGGCCGGTCGGTCGACCACACGAGCAGCGCGGTGTTGGGGCTCGCGGTGTACCCGTTGAGGTAGAGCTCGTCGCCCGCGGGCACCTCGTCGTCCAGCGGATGCGCGAGTTCCCATGTTCCGACGGTCGGCTTCGTCGGGAGGTCGCGGAGGAGCGCGAGCCCCTCGACGCGGTGGGGAACGGCCGCGACCACGATGAGCACGACCGCGACGATCGCAGCGACCACGGCGAGTGCGAGTCCGCCGAGGAGGAACCATCGTCGGCGCGAGGGGGTCCGCTTGGCCGTGGTGGGCAACGAATCAGGGTGCCAGAGGGCGCGGGGCGCGGTCGCGGTCGCGGTCTGTTCCCCCGGTGCCTCCCCCGCGGCGCTTGCCGAAGCCGGCCCGGCCGCAACGGCTGTCGCCGCATGCAGAGCCGACGCCGGGGCCGGGTTGGTGGACTCAGCATCTGGAACCGGTGTCGGCACGGCGATCGCCGGGATCGACGTCGCGGTATTGGCGGGCGTGGGCTCAGTGGTGTCGACGTCCGGCGACGGCAGCCGATCGGCTTCACCCGCGGGGGCATCGGTCTCGACGTGGGGTGCATCGGTCTCGACGAGGTCGCCGTCGTCGGCCGGCGTGGGCCGGTCGTCCGTCGACTCCGACTCGGGCTCGTCCGCCGATTCGTCCACCGGTTCCGGCTCTGCCGCCTCGGCCTCGGCCAGGGTCTCCACCGTCGACAGCTCGCCCGTGCGCAGCGGCAGCATGGCCCCACAACTCGGGCACACACCGTCGCGACGGTCGACGATCTCGGTCCCGCACGCCTCGCAGAGCTGCACTCGGAGCATCCCCTTCAGGTTCGATGACGACGACGATGCCGTCGTCGGCGGATCAGGCGGGTGCTCCGTCGAGGAACAGCCCGGCGAGGGTGCGCTTGCCGCGGCGCAGCACGGCCACCCCGCCCGTCAGGAACCGGTCGTCCAGGGTCGCGTCGACGTCGTCGATCTTGCGGTTGTTCACCGAGACGCCTCCCTGGGCGACCGCGCGTCGAGCCTCACCGAGGCTCGAGCACAGCTCCGTGTCGACGAGCGCCTGGATGACGAGCGTCTCCGCGGCCACCCGGGCGTTCGGCAACTCCGTGACGGCCGACCGCAGCGTGTCCGCGTCGAGTGCGTCCAGATCGCCCTGACCGAAGAGCGCGGCCGACGCGGCGATGGCCGCATCCGTCGCGGCGACCCCGTGGACGAGCGCGGTGACGGCGTAGGCGAGGGTCTTCTGCGCCTCACGCTTGAACGGTTCCGACTGGGTCGCGGCCGCCAGTCGCTCGATCTCCACCCGATCGAGGAACGTGAACACCTTCAGCCGGGCGATGACGTCCGCATCGTCGGTGTTGACCCAGAACTGGTAGAACGCGTACGGGCTCGTCATGCTCGGATCGAGCCAGACCGCGTTGCCTTCGCTCTTCCCGAACTTCGTGCCGTCCGAGTTCGTGATCAGCGGGGTCCCGATCGCGTGGACGGTGGCCCGCTCGACCCGGTGGATGAGGTCGGTGCCGCTCGTGAGGTTGCCCCACTGGTCGCTCCCGCCGGTCTGCAGGACGCAGCCGTATTCGCGGTACAGCTCGAGGTAGTCCATCCCCTGGAGGATCTGGTAACTGAACTCGGTGTAGCTGATCCCCGCCTCCGAGTTGAGGCGGGCACTGACCGCGTCCTTCTTCAGCATCGTGCCGACGCGGTAGTGCTTGCCGATCTCCCGGAGGAAGTCGATCGCGGAGAGCGGTGCGGTCCAGTCGAGGTTGTTGACCATGCGCGCGGCGTTGTCGCCGTCGAAGCTGAGGAAGCGTTCGATCTGCGCGCGGAGCGATTGCACCCACTCGGCGACGGTGTCCGGCGTGTTCAGCGTGCGCTCGGCGGTCGGTCGTGGGTCGCCGATGAGGCCGGTCGAACCGCCGACGAGCCCGAGCGGGCGGTGTCCGGCCAGCTGCAGCCGACGCATGACGAGCAGCTGGACCAGGTTGCCCAGGTGAAGGCTCGCAGCCGTCGGGTCGAACCCGCAGTAGTAGGTGATCGGCGCTCCACCGAGCAGACGCTTCAGCTCCTGCTGATCCGTCGACACGTGGACGAGCCCGCGCCAGACGAGTTCGTCCCAGACGTCCTCGAAGGTCGGATCGTTGCGCTGGTCAGGAAGAGCGAGGTTCGACACGCTTGCAAGGCTATCAGCGCGGCATCGGCTGCTGGATCGGGCGCATCGGCACCGGCGCGATCGCGGCGACCACGACATGCAGGAATTCCTCTCATTCGTCAGAGTTGTGGAAATACCTGCACGTTGCACTAGGGTGATCGAGCCGACCCACCGCCGAGAGGAGAGCCGTGTACGTGCTGACCGTCGATCAGATCGCGAGCCGGACCGGCCCTGATCGCGCCGCCGGTGTCATCGAGTCGATCAACGAACGGTTCTCGGAGAGCCTGCTCCTCCAGGCCGAACGCACGGCGGGCGACGAGTTCCAGCTCGCCACCGAGGATGCCGAAGTCGCGCTCGCCATCGCCCTCGACCTCCTCCGGGATCGCGGCTGGAGCGTGGGCATCGGACAAGGCGACGTCCGGCGTCCGCTCCCCGATTCAACCCGAGCCGCGACCGGTCAGGCCTTCTACGCCGCGCGGGAGGCCGTCACGCGGGCCAAGCGGGCGCCCTTCCGGTTCGCGCTCGAGGCGGCCGACCAGCAGGGCGGCGCCGACGTCGAAGCGCTCATCGTGCTCCTCCTCCACCTCCGCGACCGGAGGACCGCCGGCGGCTGGGAGGTCGCCGACCTGCTCGCGGCCGGCGTGACCCAGTCCGAGGCCGCGGCACGACTCGGCATCACCGAGAGTTCGGTCAGTCGCCGGGTCGCGGCCGCGGGAGTCCGAGCCGAAGCCGCGGCGACCACCGCGCTCATCCGCCTCCTGTCGAAGCTCGACCAGGACGCCTCCGTGCACCACCCCGACGACCGAAAGGACGAGCGATGAACCTCGTCACGCTCACGCCCATCACCTGGCCGACCGTCATCGGCCTCCTCGGAAGCGCGCTCGTCTTCCTTCTGCTGGCCCGGGTGCTGAGCGCGCGTCTGGCGGATCGTCTCATGGTCGTGGCGACGGCCCTCATGGTGATCGGGGCCCTCCTGGTCGCGCTCGTCCCCTCGGTCCCGCCGACCGGTCCGGCACTCGTGCTCCTCGGCGTCTTCGTCCTCGCCGTCG
Organism: Plantibacter auratus; assembly: GCF_050587365.1. Lineage (NCBI taxonomy): Bacteria > Bacillati > Actinomycetota > Actinomycetes > Micrococcales > Microbacteriaceae > Plantibacter > Plantibacter auratus. The sequence goes on from NZ_JBOBFV010000003.1 coordinate 4,756, forward strand.
CGGTCGCCGGCGGTGGTCCGGTCGCCTCCTTCGTCCTCGCCCTCGCGACGAAAGGCAGCGTCGCCCCCGGGATCCACGGCGGCATCCTCGTGGAGCACCGGAACCCGAGCGCGTCACAGGTGGTCGGACGTCCCATCGAGGTGCTGCGCGGCGGCACCGCCATCGGGATCCTCGAACGGCTCGCCCTCGTCGCCGCGTTGTTCTCCGGCTATCCGGAGGCGATCGCGGTCATCGTCGCGGTGAAGGGTGTCGGACGCTTCACCGAACTCGACTCGGCCGAGGCGCGCGAGCGGTTCATCATCGGCTCGCTCGCCAGCCTCCTCTGGGCTGCCGGGGTGGCGTCGATCCTGCTGCTCGCGCGAGGCTGAGTCGGCGGGTCAGTCCACGGCCCTGGGCGAACGGCGGTAGGGCGAGACGGTCGTCTCCCCGGGGAGCACGAACCGCCACGGGTAGGCGGCTCCCCCACCGACCCCACTGACGCCCGTCCTCGGACCGGCCGCCGCGGCGAGCGGGCGCTCGGGCAGGAGCAGATCGAAGGGCTGCTCGGCGAGGTCATCACCCGACTGGTCGAGCGCGATCCCGAGCGCCACGGTGAGCCGCGCCGGTCCTCTGGCCAGGTCGCGATCCGGCACCCGTTCACCGCGTCGCATCCGCGCAAGCTCCAGCCCCGCGACGACCTCGCCGGCGCGCAGGAGGACGGCCGACGCCGTGCCGACCGGTGAGCACACGACGTTGATGCAGACGTGCATGCCGTAGCTGAAGTATGCGTACAGATGCCCGGGCGGACCGAACATCGGACTCGTGCGCGGGGTCGGACCACGGTGCGCATGGGAGCCGGGATCCTCGCCGACCCCGAGATAGGCCTCGACCTCGGTGAGGCGGACCGACACGGTGCCCTCGGGCGTCTTGTGGGACAGCACCGCCCCGAGCAGCGCGGGCGCGACCTCGAGAGCCGATCCCGAGGTCAGCACCCGCAGCGGACCGGCCGTCGTCATCGGACCCCGTCTAGAGCGAGAGGGCCTGCGACAGCGCGCCCACCCGCCCGACGAGCGTCACGAGCTGGTCCTGGACCCGCTCCGGCGCCGTCCCGCCGGCGCCGAGTCGGCTGCCGATCGAGCCGTCGACGGTCAGGACGCTTCGCACAGCCGGCGTGAGGTGCTCCGAGACACCCGCCAGGGCGGCGTCGTCCGGTTCGTCGAGGGCCAGCCCGCGCTCCTCGCAGTACCGCACGAGCTCGCCGCTGATCTCGTGGGCGTCGCGGAAGGCCACACCCTGCTTGACGAGCCACTCGGCGACGTCCGTCGCGAGGGAGAACCCCTCCGGTGCCAGCTCGCGCAGCCGTGCCGTGTCGAAGCGGAGCGTCGCCACCATCCCGGTGAACGCCGGCAGCAACACCTCCAGCTGGTTCACGGAGTCGAACACCGGCTCCTTGTCCTCCTGCAGGTCGCGGTTGTACGCGAGCGGCAGCGCCTTCAGCGTCGCCAGCAACCCGGTCAGGTTCCCGATGAGTCGCCCGGACTTCCCGCGGGCGAGTTCGGCGATGTCGGGGTTCTTCTTCTGCGGCATGATGCTCGAGCCGGTCGAGTAGGCGTCGTCGAGGGTCACGAACCCGAACTCACGGGTGTTCCAGACGATGATCTCCTCGGCGAACCGGGACAGGTTGATCCCGATCAGCGAGGTGATGAACGCGAACTCGGCGACCACGTCGCGGCTGGCGGTGGCGTCGATCGAGTTCTCGGTCGGCCGGTCGAGCCCGAGCTCATGCGCGACGAGCACCGGGTCGAGACCGAGGGAACTGCCGGCGAGCGCTCCGGAACCGTACGGCGAGGCGCTCGCCCGGGCGAGCCAGTCGCGGAGCCGTTCCAGGTCGCGGGTGAGCGGCCAGGCGTGCGCGAGCAGCTGGTGGGCGAGCAACACCGGCTGGGCGTGCTGCAGGTGCGTGCGGCCGGGCATCACGGCGTCGGGGTGCGCTTCGGCCTGGGAGACGATCGCGTCGATCAGGTGGATGACGTCGCGGGCGATCACCCGTCCGTGATCGATGAGGTAGAGGCGCACGAGCGTCGCGATCTGGTCGTTCCGGCTCCTGCCTGCACGCAGCTTCCCACCGAGTTCCTTGCCGGCCCGTTCGACGAGCCCGCGTTCCAGCGCCGAGTGGACGTCCTCATCGCTCTCCGCCGCGACGAACGTCCCGTCGGCCACGTCGGCGTCCAGGACGTCGAGGGCGGCGAGCATCCCGCGAAGCTCGTCCTCGTCGAGGTACCCCGCCGACGCGAGCGCCTTGGCATGGGCACGGGAGCCCGCGATGTCGTATGCGGCGAGGACCCAGTCGAACTGTGTGGACTTGCTCAGACGGGCGAGTTCCGGCGACGGTCCGCTCGCGAAGCGTCCACCCCAGAGGGCCCCGGATTCGCCTGCTCGGTTCTGCTGATCTGCCACGATGGGCCTCCTGTACTGCTGGCGTCCGGAGTGCTCCGGACTGGTCGGTCGGCCGCAGCCGGGGAAGGGTCAGGCCGCGGGGCCAGCGTGCTGCTGCTCGAGCAGCCACACGAGCAGGGCCTTCTGCGCGTGGAGGCGGTTCTCCGCCTCGTCCCAGATGATGCTCTGCGCCCCGTCGATGACCTCGGCCTCGACCTCGAAGCCGCGATCGGCTGGCAGGCAGTGCATGAAGACGGCGTCGGACGCTGCGAGCCCCATGAGCCTGCGGTCGACGCGGTAGCCGCCGAAGATGGCGACGCGTTGCGCCTTCTCGTCCTCCTTGCCCATCGACACCCAGGTGTCGGTGATCATCACGTCGGCATCCGCCGCCGCAGTGTCGGGGTCGGTGGTCACGAGCACGGAGCCGCCCGTCGTCGCGGCGATGCGCTCCGCGTCGGCGACGACGTCCGCAGCCGGGGCGAACTCGGCCGGGGCGGCGATGCGGACGTGCATCCCCGCCGTCGCACCGGCCAACAGGTAGGAGTGGGCCATGTTGCTCGCACCGTCGCCGAAGAACGACATCGTCAGACCGGCCAGTTCGCCCTTGTGCTCGCGGATCGTGAGGAGGTCGGCGAGCAGCTGGCACGGGTGGAAGTCGTCGGACAGCGCGTTGACGACGGGCACCGTCGTCCCGGCCGAGATCTCCTCGAGACCGGACTGGGCGTAGGTCCGCCAGACGATCGCCGCGACCTGACGTTCGAGGACACGAGCGGTGTCGGCGGCCGTCTCCTTGCCGCCGAGCTGACTGTTGGCCGTCGAGATGATGAGCGGTGATCCGCCGAGGTCGGCGATCCCCACGGCGAAGGAGACGCGTGTCCGAGTCGAGGACTTGTCGAAGATGACCGCGACGGTCTGCGGGCCTTCGAGCGGCTTGCGCGACCAGCGATCGCGCTTCAGCTCGGTGGCGAGATCGAGGATCTCGGCCTGCTCGGCCGGGCTGAGGTCGTCGTCGCGGAGGAAGTGACGGGTCATGGCTGGTGGTCCTGTTCGTGTGGGTCGATGGCCGGTCAGGCCCGGACGGCGTCGAGCGCCGCGCGGAAGAGGGAGGTGAACTCGTCGATCTCGGCGTCGCCGATGATGAGCGGCGGCGCGATCCGGATGCTCGTCGCGTTCGGGGCGTTGATGATGAGCCCTCGGTCGAACGCCGCGGCCGACAGCTCGGCCGCCACCGGGGCGCTCAAGCCGATGCCGATGAGCAGCCCGTGTCCGCGGACCTCCTCGACGAGCGGGCAACCGATGGCGGTGATGACGGCCCGCAACTGCTCACCGCGCGCGGCGGCGTTCTGCACGAGACCGGCGCGCTCGATCTCCTCGAGCACCGCGTTCGCCGTCGCGGTCGCGAGCGGGTTGCCTCCGAAGGTGCTGCCGTGCTGGCCGGGTCCGAACAGCTCGGAGGCGGCTCCGAAAGTGATGAGGGCGCCGATCGGCATGCCACCGCCGATCCCCTTGGCGACGGTGATCGCGTCCGGGACGATGCCGTCCCGCTGGAACGCGAACCACTCCCCCGTCCGACCGGCCCCGGTCTGGATCTCGTCGATGATGAGCAGCACGCCGTGTGCCTCGGTGAGTGCCCTGGCACGGGCGAGGTAGCCCTCCGGCAGGTCGATGACGCCGGCTTCGCCCTTGATCGGTTCGAGGATCAGCGCGGCGACCCGGTCGTCGATCGCCGCCTCGAGTGCCTCGATCGTGGTCGGGATGTGCTCGACGCCGCCCGGGAGCGGGTGGAACCCCTCCTGCAGGGCGGGCTTGCCGGTCAGGGCGAGCGCGCCGAAGGTCCGCCCGTGGAAGGAGTTCTCCAGGGTGAGGACCCGGGTCCGCGATCCGTCGCCGTGGTTGAGTCGGGCGAGCTTGAACGCCGCCTCGTTCGCCTCGGCACCGGAGTTCGCGAAGTACACCCGACCGCCCTCGTCCGCTCCGGCGAGACGCTTCAGCCGGGCCGCGAGCTCGAGCTGCGGCGGACTCGAGAAGTAGTTGGAGACGTGCGCGAGCGTGCTCGCCTGTCGCGTGATCGCACCGACGAACGCCGGATGCGCATGTCCCAGTGCGTTCACCGCGATGCCCGCGAGGAAGTCGAGGTAGCGGTTACCCTCGGCGTCCCAGACATGGCATCCCTCACCGCGCGTCAGCATCGCGATCGGTGTATTGAACGTGCGCATCATGTCGCGGTCGACGCGGCTCTTCCAGTCGCTCATGAGTCCTCCGGGACGACCTCGGTGCCTGAGCCGTTCTGGGTGAACACCTCGAGCAGGATGGAGTGGGGTACGCGGCCGTCGATGATGGCAGCCTTGGCGACCCCGCCGTCGACGGCGTCGAGGCAGGCGGTCATCTTCGGGATCATGCCCGATTCGAGCGTGGGCAGCATGGCTCGGAGCTCACTCGTCGTGATCTGCGAGACGAGCGAGTCGCGGTTGGGCCAGTCGCTGTACAGCCCGGCGACATCGGTCAGGATGACGAGCTTCGCGGCACCGAGTGCCACGGCGAGCGCCGCGGCGGCCGCATCGGCGTTCACGTTGAGCGTCTGGCCGGGCTGGTCGAGGTCGGGGGCGATCGAGGAGACCACCGGGATGTTGCCGGCGTCGAGGTAGGCCTGCACCGAGGTGGGGTCGACGCTGACGACGTCGCCGACGAGCCCGATGTCCACGGTCTCGCCGTCGACGACGATCGAGCGACGACGCCCGCCGAAGAGGCCCGCGTCCTCGCCGGACAGTCCTGCGGCGAGCGGGCCGTGTTCGTTGATCCGCCCCACGAGCTCGGGGTTGACCTGACCGGTGAGGACCATGCGGACGACCTCCATGGCCTCGGGCGTCGTGACCCGGTACCCGCCGCGGAACTCGCTGTGGATGTCGAGCCGCTCGAGCATCGCGGAGATCTGCGGGCCGCCACCGTGCACGACGACGGGCTTGAGCCCCGCGTAGCGCAGGTAGACCATGTCCTCCGCGAACGCCTGCGCGAGTTCGTCGCTCACCATCGCGTTGCCGCCGAACTTGACGACGATCGTCTGGTCGCGGAAGGTCTTCAGCCAGGGAAGCGACTCGATGAGGGTGGCGGCCTTGATCGCCGCCTCCTCGGGAGAGTTGTCTCGATACTGGGTCATCATCAGCTCGCGTACGCGCTGTTCTCGTGCACATAGTCGTGCGTGAGGTCGTTCGTCCAGATGGTGGCTCCCGTGTCACCGGCGTGGAGGTCGATGAGCACGTGCACGGCGCGCGGTGAGAGGTCGACGAGGTCGCGCGACTGATCCGGCTCGCCGGCGGTGCACACCTGGACGCCGTTCATGGCCACGTCGATCCCGTACGGGTCGAACTCGGCGCCCGTGGTCCCGACGGCCGCGAGCACCCGGCCCCAGTTCGGGTCGTTGCCGAAGATGGCCGCCTTGAAGAGGTTGCTGCGGGAGACCGCGCGGGCGACCTCGACCGCGTCGTCCTCGGACACCGCGCCGACGACCTCGATCGCGACGTCGTGGGCCGCGCCCTCGGCATCGGCTTGCAATTGCAGGGTGAGGTCGCGGCACACCTCCGTCAGCGCCTCGGTGAAGGCGGACAGCTCCGGGGTGACGCCGCTCGACCCGGAGGCGAGAAGTGACACCGTGTCGTTGGTGGACATGCAACCGTCGGAGTCGAGGCGGTCGAAGGTGACACGAGTCGAGCTGCGGAGCGCCTGGTCGAGCTGCGCCGGCTCGAGCACAGCGTCGGTCGTGATGACGACGAGCATCGTCGCGAGCCCGGGGGCGAGCATGCCCGCACCCTTCGCCATGCCGCCGACGGTCCATCCGTCCGCGCTCCGAACGGCCTGTTTCGGCTTCGTGTCGGTCGTCATGATCGCGGTCGCCGCGGCGAGGCCGGCCGCTTCGCTCGCACCGTCCTCGTCGGCGACCGCGCGGGTGGCGTCCCAGACGCCCGCGGTCAGCTTGTCGAGGTCGAGCTGTTCGCCGATGAGCCCCGTGGAGCAGACGAGGACGTCGCCGGCCGAGATCGCGAGTCGCTCTGCGACGGCCTCCGCGGTCGCGTGCGTCGTCTGGAAACCGCGCGTCCCCGTGTAGCAGTTCGCGCCGCCGGAGTTCAGGACGATCGCCGAGACGATGCCGTCCTGCATGACCTGCTCGCTCCAGAGGATCGGGTTGGCCTTGCACCGGTTGCTGGTGAACACCGTCGCCGCATGCTGCAACGGACCGACGTTCTGGACGACCGCGAGGTCGAGGCCCCCGGAGGTCTTGAGACCGCAGGCGACGCCCGCCGCGAGGAACCCTGCTGCTGCTGTCACACTCACGGTGCCACTCCATTCACACTCAAGCCGGTCGTCTCGGGGAGCCCGAGCGCGATGTTCGCCGATTGGATCGCCGCGCCGGCGGTCCCCTTCACGAGGTTGTCGACGGCGGTCACGACGACGACCCGCCCCACCGTCTCGTCGACGGCGAGTCCGATCAGCGCGGTGTTGGCGCCGAGGACGTCGGCCGTCCGGGGGAACGAGCCCTCGGGCAGCACCTGGACGAACGGCTCGTCGGCGTAGGCCGCCTCCCAGGCCTCGCGGACCGCTGCCGCCGTGGTGCCCGGGACGATGCGCGCCGTCGAGGTGGCCAGGATGCCGCGCGACATCGGGACGATGACCGGGGTGAACGAGATGGACGCGCGATCGGCACCGGCCGCCCGGAGGCTCTGCGTGATCTCGGGGATGTGCCGGTGGGTACCGCCGACGGCGTAGGGGTTGGCCGTGCCGAGCACCTCGCTCGCGAGCAGGTTGACCTTCAGGCTCTTCCCCGCGCCGGACGGCCCGACGGCGAGCACGGAGACGAGGTCGAGCGGCTCGATCACCCCCGCGGCGATGCCGGGCGCGAGGGACAGGGCGACGGTGCTCGCGTTGCATCCAGGAGCGGCGATCCGCTTGGCGCCCACGAGAGCGTCGCGCCCCCGACCGGTGGACGTCTGGAGCTCCGGCACACCGTAGGCCCAGGCGCCGAAGTAGTCGCCGCCGTAGAAGGCGTCCCAGTCGGCTTCGTCGACGAGCCGGTGGTCGGCTCCGCAGTCGACGACGAGGGTCTCCGGTGGAAGCGACGCCGTCACCTCACCCGACTTGCCGTGCGGCAGGGCGAGGAAGACGACGTCGTGTCCCGCGAGCACCTCCGGCGTCGTCGCTTCGAGGACGAGATGCCGGAGGGAACGGAGGTGTGGCTGGTGGTCGACGAGCGGTTGACCGGCGTTCGCGTGCGCGGTCACCGTCCGGACGTCGAAGTCGGGGTGGTCGGCGAGCAGCCGAAGCAGCTCGCCTCCTGCGTAGCCGGATGCTCCGGCCACCGCTACAGAGAAGGACATGGCTCTACCTTATTGAGTGGACGCTCGAGGGGCGGAGGCGGCGACTCCTGGACGACTGCACGGTCACCTGGACCGTGCGAGCACCGGGGTCGCCTATCGTCGCTCTGCGGTAGCGCGTGCGGACACGGGACGGCGAAGGGCGCGGAGCGTGATCGCCCGCGAAGAACCCTGTGCCTGGAAACGTGCCATGTCGAGAGCGTACTACGACGACGAGGATGCCGACGAATCCGCGCCCGGAGCAGCCCGCTCCGCGATGAGCGCGGCCTGGACCCGCGACCGTGCGTCGAGCTTCACGAGGATCCGGGACACGTGCGTGCGGGCCGTCGCCTCGGACAGCCCGAGCGCGGTCGCGATCCCCGCGTTGCTCAGCCCCTCGCGCAGCTGCTCGAGGACCTCACGCTCCCGCGGTGTCAGCGTGGCCAGACCCGGGTGCGCCGGAGCCGGTGCCGGCACGACCGGAGGTCTGGCCGCGGCGAGACGTTCGAGGACTCGGCGGGTCACCTCAGGGGCGAGCACCGCCTCGCCCGCATGCACTCGTCGGATCGCGTCGACGAGGCCGGCAGCGGAGACCGTCTTCACCAGGAAGGCGTTCGCCCCGGCCGCCAGCGCCTCGTCGACGTACCGGTCGAGCGCGAAGGTCGTGAGCATGATGATGCTCGGCGGTGGGGTGACCGCGGCGAGGATGGCCGGGATCGCGTCGATCCCGGAGGCACGCGGCATCTGGACGTCGAGCAACACGACGTCCGGTCGATGTCGCGCGGCTTGCGCGACGACGGCCTCCCCGTCCGCCGCCTCGGCGACGACCAGGATGTCGTCCGGCTCGTCGAGCAGCGCTCCCAGACCCGCTCTGACGGCGGCATGGTCGTCCGCGATGAGGACCGTGATGGTCATGACGCCCCTCCTGCGGTGACGACCGCGGGGGTGGTCGGTGACACGGGGCTCGGCACGGTGAGCGCCGTCCGCCAGTCCGGACCGTCCGGCCCCGCGACGAGGTCGCCTCCGATCAGACGTGCCCGCTCGGCCAGGCCGACGAGGCCGACCCCACCGGACCCGGCGAGCACCGAAGAGGAGATCGCCGTCGGCAGCGGGTTGCTGAGCGTGACGGACAGGGCACCGGGCGGGAGCGAGACCTCGACCCGCACGGAGGCACCCGGTGCGTGCTTCGCGGTGTTCGTCAGGCCTTCGACGAGCGTGCGGAGCCCGACGATCGAGGTCTGCGCGGGGACCTCGGCGAGCGCCGCGTCGTCCGGTGCCCGTACCTCGACCTCCAGTCCGTTGGCACGGGCGACCTCGACCGCGCGGCGGACCGACTCGGCCGTGAGTCGGTCCGGTGCCTGGGTCGGCTCGTCCGCCGACTGGTCACCGCGGAGCACGTCGATCATGGTGCGCATGTCGGCGAGCGCGTCGAGACTGCTCGTCCGGACGAGTGCGAGGCTGCGCCGCAGCGCCACCGGGTCGGTGCCGTCGCGTCGTTCCAGGGCCGCCGCCGACTGCATCGCGATCGCCGAGAGGTGACCGGCGATGACGTCGTGCAGCTCCCGGCTGAGCTCGAGCCGTTCACGGGTCACGGCGTCCTGCCGGAGCGCAGCCGCCGCCTGGGCGATCGTGTCCGCGCGCTCCCGCTGGCGTTCGGCCTCGAGACGGGGGTACCGGACCATCCTGCCGTACCAGATCGAGCTCGCCAGGATGACCGGGACGATGATGAGCGAGCCGAGGACCACGCCGCGACCGAGCCGGGTGACGGCCTCGACGTCGTCGGTGAACCAGATCACCGCGAAGACACCGACCGACACGACGGCGAGCGCGGTGCAGGCGAACGCGGCGACGTCCATGACCCGCGACCGCGAGTAGAGCGCCGCCGCATAGGCGAGGTCGGACACGACGATGAGCATCCCGAGGCCGCTGCCTCCGGTGGTGAGCGCCTCGGCGAGGGCGATCAGGACGCCGACGGCCAGCGTGGTCAACGGGCGTCGACGGCGGAGCAGGTGCACCGCCAGGATGGCGGCGAGGAAGACGAGGGTGAGGAGGAGCGGCGGTTCCGACACGGTCGTCCCCCAGGGGACATGGATCCCGAGGAGGGCGAACAGGAGTCCCATGGCCGCGCACACCGTGGTGATGACCGGCTCGCGGTGTCGATCCACCCATGCGCGCGGTCCTTCGAGAGCAGCCATACCTCCATCACACCAGCTCGAGCCGCGCGGCGCGAGCGTCGGAGGGACGAGCCGGCGTACGCAGTTCCGCTGACCCCGTCGCCGGAGGATCAGCAGCACGGTCGATGTGGCACGGCATCATCCCGCGACACCATCGGAACATGGACAGCTTCACTGAACTCTTCGGCACGAGCCCACTCATCTGGGCCATCCTCGGCGCGGAGGCCGCGTTCTGGATCCTCCTCTTCGGCGGACTCGCGGTGCGCTACCTCCTCCGGCGGCGCCGGCTCAGCGCGATCATGTTGATCGGTGTACCGGTCGTGGACCTCGTCCTCCTGGTCCTGACCGCGACCGACCTCGCGTCCGGCGAGGAGCCCAACGTCACGCACCTCCTCGCGACCATCTACCTGGGCTTCACGGTGGCGTTCGGCCACGCGCTCATCACGAAGGCGGACGTCTGGTTCGCACACCGGTTCGCCGGCGGTCCAGCACCGCGGCCGAAGCCGAAGTCCGGGCCCGCGTACGTCCGGGCCGCCTGGTCGGAGTGGCGTCGGGTGGTCCTCGCCGTCGCGATCGCGGTCGCCGGGCTCCTCGCGATGCAGGCCATGGTCGGCTGGACCGTCCCCGCGTCCTTCGCCCTCGCGAACGAGGATGTCATCTGGGGCATGATCATCAAGCTCGTCGCGATCACCGGCATCTGGTTCGCCGCAGGCCCGGTGTACGCCGTCCTCTTCCGGAGCTCCGCGCCCGCGCCTGACACCACGGAGCGGGTTTCAGATTCCGTTCCGACATCTCAGGGGCATCCCTAACGGCGCTCTATCTCATATCTGAGATAGAGTGACGACATGGAAGACACGGCAACGTTTGAACGAACGGACCCTGCGGCACCGCTCCGGCAGGTCGGAGCACTCATCCGCGGCGCCCGTCAGGGACGCAAACTCACCCAGGCCCAGCTGGCGGAACGCGTCGGCACGAGCCAGAGCGCGATCAACCGGATCGAGCAGGGCAGTCAGAACATCAGCATCGACCTCCTGAGCCGGATCAGCACCGCGCTCGAGAGTGAGATCGTCAGTTTCGGCGAACAGAAGAAGAACTCGCACCTCCGCGTCCAGGGCGGCCGACGGCTGCACGGGACCATCGCGGTGCGTTCGAGCAAGAACGCCTCGGTCGCGCTCCTGTGCGCGGCGCTCATGAACCGCGGCCGCACCACGCTGCACGGCATCGCCCGGATCGTCGAGGTCGACCGCATCATCGACGTCCTGCGCAGCCTGGGCGTCTCCGTGGTCTGGTCGCCCGACGGCCAGGACGTCGAGATACACGTCCCGGACGACCTCTCACTCGAGAGCATCGACGAGGACGCCGGTCGCCGGACCCGCAGTGTGCTCATGTTCCTCGGCCCGCTGCTCGGCCGCTACGACACCTTCGCCCTCCCCTACGCCGGTGGTTGCGACCTCGGGACCCGGACCGTCGAACCGCACCTCATCGCGCTCCGGCCGTTCGGCTTGTCCATCGAAGCGACCGCCGGCTGGTACCAGGCCACCGTCGCCCCCGACGTGCCCGAGGAGCTGAGCGTCGTGCTCACCGAGCGCGGCGACACCGTGACCGAGAACGCCATCATGGCCGCCGCGGTACGCGACGGCGTCACGACCATCCGCAACGCCAGCCCGAACTACATGGTGCAGGACCTGTGCTTCTACCTGGAGCTCCTCGGCATCACCATCGAGGGCATCGGGAGCACGACGCTCCGGATCACCGGCCGCAGCGTCATCAACGAGGACGTGGACTACTGGCCGAGTGAGGACCCGGTGGAGGCGATGAGTCTACTCACCGCCGGGATCGTCACCGACTCGGAGATCACCGTCACGCGCGTGCCGATCGAGTTCATGGAGATCGAGCTCGCGACGCTCGGCGAGATGGGACTGCGCTACACCCGCTCCCCCGAGTACGCAGCCGCGAACGGTCGGACCCGTCTCGTCGACGTCACCGTGCACCCCTCGAAGCTGCACGCCCCGATCGACAAGATCCACCCCATGCCGTTCCCGGGGCTCAACATCGACAACCTCCCGTTCTTCGCGGTCATCGCGGCCTGCGCCGAGGGCGACACGCTCATCCACGACTGGGTGTACGAGGGCAGGGCGATCCACCTCACCGACCTGACCCGACTCGGCGCGAACGTCCGCCTGCGCGACCCGCACCGCATCGACGTCTCCGGGCCGACGCACTGGTCCGGCGCCGAGGTGAGCTGCCCTCCCGCGCTGCGACCGGCAGTCGTCATCCTGCTCGCCATGCTCGCCGCGAAAGGTACGAGCGTGCTCCGGAACGTCGACATCATCGCTCGCGGGTACGAGCAGCTGCAGGAGCGGCTCATCACCCTGGGTGCGTCGATCGAGACCTTCCGCGACTGAGTCCGTGCCGTCCGACGGACGCGGCCCCGCAGATCGTCGATCCGCGGGGCCGCTGTCGTCCGGTACGACCGGCTCAGTCCCGGATGCTCGCGCCGAAACGCTCGGCCGCCACTGCCGCGCCGGCGAGCTTCGCGTCGCTCGCCTCCGCCGCGGTGAGCGTGCGGTCCGGCGCGCGGAACCGCAGCGCGAAGGTCAGACTCTTGCCACCCTCGGGCACGCCCGAACCGCGATAGTCGTCGACGAGGCGGATGTGCTCGAGCAGCGAACCGGCTCCGACCCGGACGGCGTCGAGGACCTCGCCGGCTGAGACGGTCGCCGGGACGAGCAGCGAGAGGTCCTGCGTCGCAGCGGGAAGGGTTCCGATGCCGACGGCCTCGGGCAGTGCGTCGCCGAGCGCGATGATGCGATCCAGGTCGAGTTCCGCGACCGCCACGACGCGCGGCAGGTTCGCCTCCTCGGCGACGGCCGGGTGCACCTCCCCCGCGTACCCCACCAGGACGTCGCCGACATGCAGCGCCGCAGTCCGTCCGGGGTGCAGTGCCTGGTGGCTGCCCTGGGAGACGGTGATGTCGACACCGGTCGCCACCGCGACGGCCTGGACGGCCTCGAGCGCCTCCGCGATACCGGCCGCGACGGCGGGCTGGCCCGGCTGCTTCGCGACGGCGTTGCCGACCGCGAGGAATCCGAGATGACGCGGTTGGGCCGGGACGCCCGCCTCGAGCTCCTCGAGCTGGGCCTCGCTCGGACGGACCGCCGCCTGCGGGAGTTCGGCCTGGCCGAACGCGCCGTGACGGGACGGACGGAACACCGCGCCGACCTCGAAGATCGAGAGGTCGGTCAGACCGCGCGAGACGTTCCGGTGGGCCACGGCGAGGAGACCGGGCAGGATCGACGCGCGGAGGAAGGGGGCCTTCGCGTCGAGCGGGTTCGCGAGCTTCACGGCTGGGAACGCACCCGGCTGCGGAGCGCCGAACCGCGCGTTCTCCTCGGCGGAGACGAACGGATAGGCCAACACCTCGGTCGCGCCGCCGTAGGCGAGCGCATCGGCGACCCCACGGCGCAACCGCTGCGAACGCGAGAGCCCACGTCCCGGAGGTGCGACGGGGAGCACCGACGGGATGCGGTCGTATCCCAGGATCCGCGCCACCTCCTCGGCGAGGTCCTCCTTGCCGGTGATGTCGTGGCGCCAGCTTGGCGGCGTCACGAGCAGGCCGCCATCGGTCGCCTCGACGGCCGCGCCGATCTCGGCGAGCGCGGATCGTGTCTCGTCCGCTCCGAACGTGACGCCGATGAGGCGGTTGATGTAGTCGTCGGGGAGCAGGATCGGCTCGCGGTCCGGCGCCGTGGTGACGGTGGAGCCGAGGTCGTCCGTCCGGCCACCGGCCAGGTCGACGAGCAACTGCGCGACGCGACCGGCGGCCGCGACGGCGATCTGCGGATCGACACCGCGCTCGAACCGCTTCGAGGCCTCGCTCGGCAGCTTGTGGCGGCGCGCGCTCCGCGCGATGGACACCTGGTCGAAGTTCGCGGCCTCGATGAGGACGTTGCGCGTGGCATCGGTGATCTCGGTGTCGAGGCCACCCATCACGCCCGCGAGCCCGATCGGGCCCGAGTCGTCGGTGATCAGCAGGTCCTCGTCGTGGAGCTTCCGCTCCTGGCCGTCGAGCGTCACGAAGGTCTCGCCGGACCGCGCGCGCCGGACGACGATGCCGCCCGTGAGCTTGTCGAGGTCGTACCCGTGGATCGGCTGTCCGAGCTCGAGCATGACGTAGTTCGTGATGTCGACGACGAGCGACAGCGAGCGGATGCCGGCGAGCTTCAACCGCGCCACCATCCACGGCGGGGTCGGCTTCGTCGGGTGAACGTCGCGCACGACGCGGGTGACGAAGACGCTCGACCCGACGCGATCGCGGATCGGCGCCGCATCCTCGATCGTGACGGGGAAGCCGTCGAGTGGGCCGGTGAACGCCTCGGGGACGCTCGCCGCCGGGTCGCGGAAGGCCGCACCGGTCGCGTGCGAGTACTCGCGTGCGACCCCTCGGATCGAGAACGCGTAGCCGCGATCGGGCGTCACGTTGAGCTCGACCGCAGCGTCGTCGAGACCGAGCAGGCTGATCGCGTCGGTGCCGACGGGTGCCTCGACGCCGATCGTCGAGAGACGCAGGATCCCGTCGTGGTCCTCACCGAGACCGAGCTCGCGAGCCGAGGCGATCATGCCGTCCGACACGTGGCCGTAGGTCTTGCGAGCGGCGATCGGGAACGGACCGGGCAGCACGGCGCCGGGCAGGGTGACGACCACCTGGTCGCCGACGAAGAAGTTGCCGGCACCGCAGACGATGCCCCGTACGGCCCCGTCGGCGTCACCCTCGGCGACGCGGACCTGGCACCAGCGGATGGTCTTGCCGTTGGACTGCGGCTCCTCGACGAACTCGAGGACCTCCCCGACGACGATGGGACCGGTCAGCTCGAAGCGGTGGACGTCCTCCTCCTCGAGCCCGACGCGCACGAGTGCCGCGTGGACGTCTTCAGGGGTGGTCCCCGGGGCGAGTTCGACGAACTCCCCGAGCCAGCTCAATGGAACACGCACGACTACACCACCATCCCGAACTGCTGGGAGAAGCGGACGTCGCCCTCCACCATCTCTCGCATGTCCTGCACGCCGTCGCGCAGCATCAGGCCGCGCTCGACGCCCATCCCGAAGGCGAAGCCCGAGTAGACCTCGGGGTCGATACCGGCGGACCGGAGCACGTTCGGGTTGATCATGCCGCACCCACCCCACTCGATCCAACGCGGTCCGTCCTTGAAGGTCGGGTGCCAGAAGTCGAGCTCGGCGCTCGGCTCGGTGAAGGGGAAGTAGCTGGGACGCAGGCGGACCTTCGCGTCGTCGCCGAAGACGCTCTTCACGAAGTGGTCGAGCGTTCCGCGGAGGTGCGCCATCGTCAGGCCCTTGTCGACGGCGAGACCCTCGAACTGCATGAAGACGGGCGTGTGCGTCGCGTCGAGCTCGTCCGTGCGGTAGACGCGCCCGGGGGCGAGCACGTACACGGGGAGCTCGCGCTCGAGCAGCGAGCGCACCTGGACCGGCGACGTGTGCGTCCGCAGGACGAGGTGCGACTCCAGCGGCTCCACGAAGAAGGTGTCCTGCATCGCGCGGGCCGGGTGGTCGGCGTCGAAGTTCAGGGCGTCGAAGTTGAACCACTCGCTCTCGACCTCGGGCCCCTCGGCGATCTCCCACCCCATGCCGACGAAGATGTCGGACACGCGGTCCTGGAGGAGAGTGAGCGGGTGCCTGGCCCCGACCGACCGACGCAGCGGCACGGCGGTGACGTCGATCGCCTCGGCTGCGAGTCGTGCCTCCGTCTCCGCGGCGACGATCTCGCCCTCGCGCTCGCTCAACGCCTTCGAGACGCGCCCGCGGGCCTGACCGACCAGCTTGCCGAGCGCGGCCTTCTGGTCGTTCGGCACGCTGCGGAGCGATCCGTTGAGGGCGGCGAGCGGTGACGCTTCGCCGGCGTGGGCTGATCGGACCGCTTTCAGGGCGGCCGAGTCGGTGGCTGCGGCGATCGCTTCGAGAGCGGCGTCGACCGCGGCGTTCACCGCTGGTTCGGAGATTGGGGATGCGTCGGACACGAGAGCCAAGTCTACCCAGGCGGTCGGCCCACATGGGCGACCGTCCTCGCCCCGACGGCGGCCCGATCGCCTGGGCTCCGTCGGGACGACGTCAGATGCTCGCGCCGGACGACTGGTTCCCCGCCTGGATGCCGAGGATCTTGGTCGTCGTGTCCTCGGTCACGGCCTGTTCCTTCGGCGTCCGCGGCGACCGTCGGGTACGCACCTCGACGATCTTCGCGACGCCCGAGAGAATCAGGCAGAGCACGATGTAGATCGAGCCCATCACGATGATCGAGGGGATGATCGGGCTGCCGTAGAGCGCCTGCGACCCGAACTGCTTCGCGAGGTAGAGGAGCTCCTGATAGGTGATCAGGAAGCCGAGTGCCGTGTCCTTGAGGGCGACGACGAGCTGGGCGATGATCACCGGCAGCATCGCGCGGATCGCCTGCGGGAACAGGATGAGGCGCAGGACGGCGGACTTCCGCAGGCCGATGGCGTAGGCGGCCTCGCCCTGCCCCTTCGGCAGCGACTCGATACCCGCTCGGAAGATCTCGGAGAACACCGCGCCGTTGTACAGCGTCAGCGCGATGGCGACGGCGACGAACGGCGTCACGAAGGTGAAGCCGAGGGGCGGCAGCCCGTAGTACATGAGCATCATCAGGATGAGGACCGGGACCGCCCGGAAGAACTCGATGAAGATCGTGAAGGGGACGCTGATGATCTTGTGGTCGGACAGTCGGCCGATCGCCAGCACCAGTCCGAGGACGACGCTGCAGACGGCGGCGACCGCGAACGCGGACAGGGTCGCACCCGTCGCCTGGAGGATCTGCTCCCAGACACGCGGGAAGGTGAAGAGCTTCCACTTCGAGGCGGTGAACTGTCCGGTCTCGATGAAGCGGAAGACGACGAAGGCGAGGATGCCGGCGACGACGAGCACCGTCGCCGCACCGATCCAGCGATAGCGGACGATGGCCTTCGGGCCGGGGGTGTCGAACAGGACGGAGCTCATCGCGCGATCCTCCACTTCTTCTCGAAGGCCCGTTGGGCGAGGGACAGGAGCGACACGAGCGCCACGAAGATGAGGGCGACCCACAGGAGACCGACGAGCAGCGGCTCACCGCGCTCGGACAGGTTCGCGCGGATCGCGCCCGCTTCGGCGACGGAGAAGCCGGCGGCGACCGTCGTGTTCTTGAGTAGGGCGATGAGCACGCTGAACAGCGGAGGCAGCACGGCACGGAACGCCTGCGGCAGGATGACGAGCGTCATGGTCTGTCCGAACGGCAGCCCGATCGCGCGTGCGGCCTCGGCCTGACCGATCGGCACCGTGTTGACGCCGGACCGCAGGACCTCTGCGACGTAGGTCGCGGTGTAGAGGCTCAGCCCGATGATCGCGAGCGTCGTGTAGCTCACTTCGGGGAGCCCGAGCTTCGGGTAGCCGAAGGCGAAGAAGAAGAGGATGAGGGTCAGCGGGGTGTTGCGCACCGTGTTGACGTACACGGTGCCGAAGAGGCGCATCGCCGGGACCGGCGAGACCCGCATGGCACCGACGATGGTGCCGAGGATGAGCGCGAAGAACCCCGACACCACGAAGAGCAGCAGGGTGTTGCGGAAGCCCGTGACGAAGAGGTCGAGGTTGTCGAGCAGGACGTTCATGTCGCGCACGCCTTTCGGGAGGGGGACGCCCGTGGCGGGCGCCTGGGCGGAGTCGACGGGACAGCTCCCCCGGACGGCCGCTGGTCGGCGGCCGCCCGGGGCGCTGCTTAGTAGTCGTCGACCGCCGGCTGGGTCACCTTGGTGCCGGAGGCGCCGAGGGTGGCGTCGTAGATCTTGGTCCAGGTGTCGCCACCATCGGTGAACATCGTGTTGATGAAGTGGCGGAGGGCGTCGTCACCCTTCGGCAGACCGATGCCGTACAGCTCGGTGCTGAACGGCTCGCCCACGACCTTGAGGTCGTCCGGGAACTGCGCCGCGTACCCGATCAGGATCGCCTGGTCGGTCGTGACCGCGTCGACCTTGCCGTCGTTCAGGGCCTCGACACACTGCGAGTAGGTGTCGAACTCCTCCGTCTTGGTGTCGGGGAAGTTGTCCTTGATGTTCTGGATGGGCGTGGAGCCCGTCGCCGAACACACGGTCTTGCCGGCGAGGTCGTCCTCGCCCTTGATGTCGTCGTTGTCCGCGGCGACGAGCAGGCCCTGGCCGGTCTCGAAGTACGGTCCGGCGAAGTCGATCTGCTCCTTGCGCTTGTCGGTGATCGAGTAGGTGCCGACGTAGTAGTCGATGTCACCGTTCACGATGGCCGATTCGCGGTTGGCGCTCGGGATCGCCTTGAACTCGATCTTGTCGGCGTCGAAGCCGAGCGACGCGGCGATCCAGGTGGCCATCTCGACGTCGAAGCCGGAACGCTCCCCGGTGGCCGCGTCGAGGTATCCGAGACCGGGCTGGTCCTCCTTGACACCGATGCGGACCTTGTCGGCCTTCACCATCGCGTCGTACGTGGGGCTGCCCTCGAGCTGGACGTCGGAGGCGACCTCGAAGAGTGCGCCGCCGTCGGACGCGCCGTCGGTCGATCCGGTGCCGGCGTCGCCGCCGCTGCACCCGCTGAGCGCGAGCGCTGCTGCAGCGACTCCCGCGGTGATGAACATGAGCCTCTTGCGCATGTTTTCCTTCCTTCCTTGGTGCCCGGGACGGGCCGATCGGTTGGTCAGTTCCGGGTCGCCGCGCGGGTCGCGCGATCCGGAGTCGGATGGGTCAGTGGGTGAGGAGCTTCGACAGGAAGTCCTTCGCCCACTCGGATTGCGGGTTCGTGAAGAACGACTCGGGGTCGGTGTCCTCGAGGATCTCGCCGTCGGCCATGAAGACGACGCGGTCGGCGGCCTTCCTGGCGAAGCCCATCTCGTGGGTGACGACGATCATCGTCATGCCCTCGCTGGCGAGCTGCACCATGACGTCGAGGACCTCGTTGATCATCTCGGGGTCGAGGGCCGAGGTCGGCTCGTCGAACAGCATGACCTTCGGCTTCATCGCGAGGGCGCGGGCGATCGCCACGCGCTGCTGCTGCCCGCCGGACAACTGTGCCGGCAGCTTGTCGGCCTGCACGCCGATGCCGACGCGTTCGAGCAGCACCTTCGCCGCATCGTCGGCGTCGCGCTTCTTCTGCTTGCGCACCTTGATCGGGCCGAGGGTGACGTTCTCGCGGATCGTCTTGTGCGCGAACAGGTTGAACGACTGGAACACCATGCCGACGTCGGCGCGCAGCTCGGCGAGCTGCTTGCCCTCCTCCGGCAGCTTCTTGCCGTCGATCCGGATCTCCCCCGAGCTGATCGTCTCGAGCCGGTTGATCGTCCGGCAGAGGGTCGACTTGCCGGACCCGGACGGTCCGATCACGACGACGACCTCACCCTTGTTGACGGTGAGGTTGATGTCCTTCAGGGCGTGGAACTCGCCGTAGTGCTTCTCGACGTTCTCCATGACGACGAGGGGCTCGCCGCGCCCTGCCTGGATCGGGTTGCTCGTGGTCTCGTATGCGCCGGCGGCACCATGCGAGGCTGCTGCATCGGGTTCCGTCGGGCCGGAGTTCGGGGACACTGTTGGCTCCATGTAACCCAAACTAGGTGACCGTGTGTTTCGTGCGCATGACGGAAGCGCTACGGTTACCGTTTCGTAACCTCGACGGTCGACGCCTCAGGCGCTCACGCGTGCTGCGCGAACGCGCTCTCGAAGACGCACACCGATGCCGCCGTGGCCAGGTTCATGCTCTCGGCACGGCCGTAGATCGGTACCGTAACCGCACGGTCGACGAGCTCGAGGTGCTCGTCGGTGAGTCCCCTGGCCTCGTTGCCGAACACCCATGCCGTCGGCCGCGCGAGCACACCTGCCGACCGGGCCACGAGGAGGTCCTCGCCCTTGATGTCGGCCGCGAGCGTCTGCAGTCCCGCTGCACGGGCCCGTTCCAGCACGGCGGGCAGCTCGACACCGACTGCGACGGGCAGGTGGAAGAGCGAGCCGGTCGTGGAGCGCACGACCTTCGGGTTGTAGAGGTCGACGGTCCGTCCGCTCAGGACGACGGCGTCCGCGCCGGCGGCGTCGGCGGCTCGGATGATCGTCCCGAGGTTGCCCGGATCGCGGACCTCCTCCAGGATGACGACGAGCTGCGGCTCTCCGGCGAAGATGTCCTTGATCGAGGTCGGGAACTGCTGCGCGACCGCGATGAACCCCTGCGGGGTGACGGTGTCGGCCATCGACTCGAGGACCTGCTCGGTGACGAACTCGATCTCGAGTCCTGCATCGGTAGCCGCGCCCCCGATCTCGGTGTAGCGCTCGAGGGCGGTCGGCGTCGCGTACAGCTCGAGGATCAGGTCGGGCCGGAACTGCAGGGCCTCCGAGACCGCCTGTGGTCCTTCGAGGAGGAACAGGCCGGTCTCCTGTCTCGCCGGACGCTTGGCGAGTTTGGCGACGGATCGGACACGCGGTGACCGCGGATTGTCAAGCACGCACCCATCCTATGGGTCGCGCTCCGGACAGACGAAACGGCCCGATCCCTGGTGGGATCGGGCCGTTCGAACACGTCGTCCGGGCGGACGCAGGGCTTCCGACTACGCGGAGACCTTGGGCGCCGAGGTGTCGGCGGGCAGCGCGGCCTTGGCCGACGCGACGAGGGCCGCGAAGGTGGCGGGCTCGTGCACCGCGAGGTCCGCGAGGATACGGCGGTCGACCTCGATCCCGGCGAGGCCGAGACCCTGGATGAAGCGGTTGTACGTCATGCCGTTGGCACGCGATGCCGCGTTGATGCGCTGGATCCAGAGGCGACGGAAGTCACCCTTGCGCGCACGACGGTCGCGGTACGAGTAGACGAGGGAGTGAGTGACCTGCTCCTTGGCCTTGCGGTACAGACGCGAACGCTGACCGCGGTAACCGGCGGCGCGCTCGAGGATGACGCGACGCTTCTTGTGAGCGTTGACCGCCCTTTTGACTCTTGCCATGTTCCTAGTTCCTTACGGGTAAACGGTCTAGCGACCGAGCAGCTTCTTCATGACCTTGGCGTCGGCGGGCGCCAGCACCTGGTCCTGGTTCAGGCGACGGGTGCGACGGCTGGACTTGCTCTCCAGGTTGTGTCGCATACCGGCCTGCTGCTTCATCAGCTTGCCGCTGCCGGTGACCTTGAATCGCTTCTTGGCCCCGGAGTGGGTCTTCTGCTTCGGCATGGGATTCCTCGTTTCTTATCGGTTCTCGTCGGTGGATGACTCCACCGGAGCAGCCTCGTCGGCTTCGTCGGCGTCAGCCGGACGTGCCTTGGATGCCGCACGTTGTGCGTTGGCTTCGGCTTTCGCCTCGGACTTGTTCTTGAGTGGACCGACGACCATCACCATGTTGCGACCGTCGACCATGGGGGTGGACTCGACGGTGCCCCACTCGGACACGTCCTCGGCGAACTTCTGGAGCAGGCGGACGCCCTGCTCTGGGCGGGACTGCTCGCGGCCGCGGAACTGGATCATGGCTTTCACCTTGTCACCGGCCTTGAGGAAGCCCTCGGCGCGCTTGCGCTTGGTCTCGTAGTCGTGCTGATCGATCTTGAGGCGGAACCGGACCTCTTTGAGGATCGTGTTCGCCTGGTTGCGCCGGGCCTCTTTGGCCTTCTGCGCAGCCTCGTACTTGAACTTGCCGTAGTCCATGATCTTCGCGACGGGCGGCTTGGAGTTGGGTGCGACCTCGACGAGGTCGAGATCCGCTTCCTGCGCGAGGCGAAGGGCGACCTCGATTTTGACGACGCCGACCTGTTCTCCGCCGGGACCGACGAGTCGGACCTCCGGGACGCGGATACGGTCATTGGTACGGGGATCGCTGATGCGGAGCTCCTCTGACTGGGTGGGATGCCACGCGACCAGGTCCGATACCTGCGACGCGACGAAATCGGTTCACCACACACCCGTACCCTCCGCCGGTGTTCAGAACACCTGTCGGAAGGCACCACGCCCGACGACCCGAAGCGGTGAAGCGACAGGCGGAGCGTGACAACCCGGTAACCTTGTGAAGCGGTCAAGCGCGGGTGGGAGAATCTCCTCTTTCGTACCGAGACATGTCTCGGAGCACCGCACGAGTCTAACAGAGGATCCACGTGAACAACACCACCAGCCCGTACGACCACGACGACGAGTCGGGAGGGGCCGATCAGGCCACCCGGGACATCGCCGACGTCCCCGCCGTCGAGGTCATCACCACCGCCGCCGTGCACCTCATGAGCGCCGCAGCGGTCAAGTGCGGCCTCGCGGACGCCCCCGACGCCCAGACGGACCTCGACGAAGCCCGCAAGCTCATCAACGCCCTCGCCGGTCTCATCACCGCAGGTGCCCCGGAGATCAGCGACATGCACGCCCGGTCGTTGCGCGACGGCCTGCGATCCCTGCAGCTCGCTTTCCGGGAGGCGTCCACCATCCAGGATCCCATCGGCAAGGGTCCCGGCGAGAAGTGGACCGGCCCGGTCACCTGATCGCAGCGCGGCGCTCCGCCTCGCCGATCAGTCGGCGGGGCGGAGCGACACCGCGAGCGAGTCGACGCGCGTCGCGATGACCTCGTCCGCGGCCCAGCGCTGAGCCAGCCGCGCGAGCACTGCGTCGAGCTCCTGCTGGGTCAGTCCCTGCAGCAGGCCGAGCTCGACCACGAGCTCGGATCCGGCGAGCTTCGCCTCAGGATCTCCGGCTCGCAGGCGCACACTCACGACCGCGAGCTCCTGCTCGATCGACCGCTCGAACGCGTCGCGCACCAGCGGGTCCGCGAAGCTGGGCGTCCACGGCTGCGACTGCGCGATCGCCCACAGCGCGGGGCGGCGTACGGCGAACTCGGTGCTCGACGTCGGATCGAGGACCACGACGTCCGTCTGCTCGCTCGCGGCCGCCAGTGCGACCCGGACGCCGTCGGCCGGGATCGGCCTCGCCGTCCGGTTCCACGCGGACATCGCCTGCACCGAGCTGAACACCGGGAGCACGGTGCGGCCGTCCGGACCGGTCACCGTCACGATGGACAGCTCCTGCGACTTGTCGACCAACTGGCCGTGCTCGTTCTCGCCGGCCTCACCGAGGTGGGCCACGAGCGGGATGAGCAGGCGGGAGTCCCGGAAGGCGTCGACGACCTCGGCCTCGCCGACCTCGCCGGCCCGGAAGCGTCGGAGGGACTCGATCAGCCGCTCGGGCGCACTGCCGTCGTCACCGGAACTCGCGTTCGGCTGGAAGCTCCGACCGGCCCAGGGCTGGCCGGCCGAATCGGCACCACCCATCGCACGGTGGGCATGCCCGCCCGACGGACCGTGCCAGTCGGGCGCGGAGGATTCGTCAGCGGCCCGAGACATCCAGCGCCTCGGCCAGGGTGAACGCGCCGTTGTAGAGCGCCTTCCCGATGATGGCGCCCTCGAGCCCCAGGGGGACCAGCTCGCGCAGCGCGACCAGGTCGTCGAGGCTCGAGATGCCGCCGGAGGCCACCACCGGCCGCTCCGTGCGCTCGAGCACCTGTCGGAGCAGTTCGATGTTCGGCCCCTGCATCGTGCCGTCCTTCGTGACGTCCGTCACGACGTAGCGTGCGCAGCCCGCCTCCTCGAGACGGTCGAGGACCGTCCACAGGTCGCCGGCGTCCTGCGTCCAGCCGCGAGCGGCGAGCGTCGTGCCACGGACGTCGAGGCCGACCGCGATCGCCTCGCCGTACTGGGCGATGACACTCGCGGCCCACTCGGGGTTCTCGAGCGCCGCGGTCCCGAGGTTGACGCGTGCGACGCCCGTCTCGAGCGCCTGCTCGAGGGAGGCGTCGTCGCGGATGCCGCCCGACAGCTCGATGTTGACGCCGCGCGCCTTCGAGATGACCTTGCGGATGATCGACCGGTTGTCGCCACGGCCGAACGCGGCGTCGAGATCGACGAGGTGGATCCACTCCGCCCCCTGACGGGCCCAGTCCAGGGCCGCGTCCACGGGCTCACCGTAGTTCGTCTCCGAACCGGCCTCGCCGCGCGTCAACCGGACGGCCTTCCCGTCCACGATGTCGATCGCGGGGAGCAGCGTCAGTCCGGCCGTCGTGTTGAACTCGTTCATGATCCACCGTCTCTTCGGGAGCTGCGAGCCCCTCGGTTCCCGGCGCACAGCATGCCTCGTGGCACAAGCACCTGATCCTAGTCGGCTACAGGGTGCCGAGCCAGTTGGACAGCAGACGGATACCGGCGTCGCCCGACTTCTCCGGGTGGAACTGCGTCGCCGACAGCGGACCGTTCTCGACGGCCGCGAGGAACGGCACCCCGTGGGTCGCCCAGGTGAGGCGCGGCTCTGGGAACGGCGGCATGACCTCGAGGGTCCACTGCTGTGCGGCATAGGAGTGGACGAAGTAGAAGCGTTCGTCGGCGAGGCCGTCGAAGAGCACGGACCCTGCGTCCGGCGACACCGTGTTCCAGCCCATGTGCGGCAGGACGGGCGCCTGGAGTTCTGTGACCGCTCCGGGCCACTCCCCCAGGCCGTCGGCCTCGGAACCACGCTCCAAGCCGCGCTCGAACATGACCTGCATCCCCACGCAGATGCCGAGGACGGGACGGCCTCCCGCGAGACGACGGTCGATGACCTCGTCGCCGTGGGAAGAACGGAGGGCGCCGATCACCGCATCGAAGGCGCCGACCCCTGGCACCACGAGACCGTCGGCGGCCTGGGCGGCCTGGCGATCACCCGTCAGCACGACGTCGGCGCCGGCGAGCTCGAGGGCCTTGACCGCGGAGTGCACGTTGCCGGAGCCGTAGTCGAGGACGACCACCGACGGGCGTGCGCTCACAGCGCGCCCTTCGTCGACGGGATGCCCTGGACCAGGGGGTCGAACGCCTTCGCCTGCCGGAAGGCCCGCGCGAACGCCTTGAACTCCGCTTCGGCGATGTGGTGCGGATCGCGACCGCCGAGGACGTTCACGTGCACGGTGAGGCCCGCGTTGAAGGTGACCGCCTCGAAGACGTGACGCACCATCGAACCCGTGAAGTGCCCGCCGATGAGGTGGAACTCGAATCCGGCCGGTTCCCCGCCGTGCACGAGGTACGGACGACCGGAGATGTCGACCACGGCCTGCACGAGGGCCTCGTCGAGCGGGACCAGCGCGTCCCCGTATCGCGAGATGCCGGCCTTGTCGCCGAGCGCCTGACGGATCGCCTGGCCCAGGACGATACCGACGTCCTCGACCGTGTGGTGGACGTCGATGTCGACATCGCCCGTCGCACGGACGGTCAGGTCGGTCAGCGAGTGCTTCGCGAAGGCCGTGAGCAGGTGGTTGTAGAACGGGACGGAGGTCTCGATGCTGCTCGTGCCGGTGCCGTCGAGGTTCAACTCCAGCTCGATGCTGGACTCGCTCGTCGCGCGCTGGATCCGGGCCGTGCGCTGCTGGGTGGTCATGGGATCCAGTGTATCGAGCGCACCGCCGCTGCACGCCGCGTGTCAACGGGTGGGCATCGTCGCGTCATGCGGCTGCACCAGGCCGTGCCGACGCCTATCGTTGAGAGGTCATGACTTCCACACCCAGCATCGCCCCGGCCGTCCCACTCGACGCGACGGAGATCGCCGCTCTCCGTGAACGGTTCCCGATCCTCGCCCGGGAGATGAACGGACACCCGCTCGTCTATCTGGACTCCGGAGCCACTTCGCAACGCCCGATCGAGGTCATCGACGCGGAGCGTGACTACGCGACGCACCAGAACGCCGCCGTCCACCGTGGCGCCCACCTCCTGGCCGCCGAGGCGACGGAGCTCTTCGAGGGCGCTCGCGCCAGGGTCGCCGCGTTCATCGGTGCCGACGAGCGGGAACTCGTCTGGACCTCCGGCGCGACCGCAGCCCTCAACCTCATCGCCGGGGCCATCGGGAATGCGAGCGCCGGCCTCGGTGGTGCTGCCGCCGAGCGGTTCCGACTCGGTCCAGGCGACGAGATCGTCGTGACGGAACTCGAACACCACGCGAACCTCATCCCCTGGCAGCAACTCGCCGCACGTACCGGTGCGACCCTCCGTCACCTCCCAGTCGACGACCACGGCGTGCTGCGCTTGGACGCCGTGGACGACATCATCGGCGAACGCACGCGCATCATCGCCTTCGCGCACGTGTCCAACGTCACCGGGGCGATCGCGCCGGTCTCCGAGCTCGTCGCCCTCGCCGAACGCGTCGGCGCGCTGACCGTGCTCGACGCCTGCCAGTCCGTGCCGCACCTGCCCGTCGACGTCGCGTCCCTCGGCGTCGACTTCCTCGTGTTCTCCGGCCACAAGATGCTCGGTCCGAACGGCATCGGGGCCCTGTGGGGTCGCCGCCGGCTGCTCGACGCCCTTCCCCCCTTCCTCACCGGCGGGTCGATGATCACGACCGTCACACTCGACGGCGCCGACTTCCTGCCCGCTCCGCAACGGTTCGAGGCCGGGACCCAGCCGGTGTCGCAGGCGATCGCCCTCGCGAGCGCCGTCCGGTTCCTGCAAGCGGTCGGCATGGACCGTGTCCACGCCACCGAGGCGGCCTACGGACAGCGTCTCGCGGCCGGACTCGCTGCCATCCCCGGCGTCACGCTCATCGGGCCGCCACCCGGGACGCCTCGCGCCGGGCTGGCGAGCTTCGACCTCGCCGGTGTGCACGCCCACGACGTGGGTCAGTTCTTCGACGACCGGGGCATCGCGGTCCGCGTCGGTCACCATTGCGCGCAACCACTCCACCGCCGGTTGGGACTCACCGCGTCCACCCGCGCCAGCAGCTACCTCTACACGACGGAGGCCGAGATCGACGCCTTCCTCCACGCGGCCACCCTGGTCGGTCCGTTCTTCGGGGTGTCCCGATGAGCGGCCTGGAGAGCCTCTACCAGGAGCTCATCCTCGACCACGCCCGCCAGCGCCACGGCTTCGGGTTGCGGGACGCGCCCGCCGCCGAGTCGCACCAGCTCAACCCCACCTGCGGCGACGAGGTCACCCTGCAGCTCCATCCCGGGCCCGACGGTCGTCTCGCACCGATCGCCTGGGAGGGGCACGGCTGCTCGATCTCGCAGGCGTCGAGCTCCTGCCTGAGCGACCTCGCGGCAGGCCTCACACCGGCCGAGCTCCAGGCCCTGGTCGACGAGTTCCGGACGGTCATCCGCTCGCGGGGCACGCTCGAGTTCGACGAAGAACGGTTCGGAGACGCCGCGGCGTTCAGTGGTGTCTCGCGCTACATCGCCCGCGTGAAGTGCGCCATGCTCCCCTGGGTCGCCGCCGAGGAGGCCATCTCCCGCCTGCCGTGAGCAGGCGCCCCACCCCCGCCCGGCTGAGGGCTGGTCAGGCGGGGCTGATCGCCGCGAGGGCCTCGAGGAACGCGGTCGTCTCCGCTTCGGTGCCCGCGGTCACGCGCAGGTGGTTCGGGATACCCACGTCACGGATGAGGATCCCCAGCGCCAAGAGCGACTCGAACGCCGCGTGCGGATCGGCGACGCCGCCGAACAGGACGAAGTTGGATCCGCTCCGCTTCGGGTCGTAGCCGAGACGCCCGAGCTCGACGACGAGGCGATCGCGCTGCGTCCGGATGTCGTCGACCATCGCCAGCATCTCGTCGGCGTGCCGGAGCGCGGCGGTCGCGGCCGCCTGCGTCAGGGCGCTCAGGTGGTACGGGAGCCGGACGAGTCTCAGCGCGTCGACGACCGCGGGGTCGGCCGCAAGATACCCGAGACGGACCCCGGCGAAGGCGAAGGCCTTGCTCATCGTCCTGGAGACAATCAAGCGCGGACGCCCCTCCAACAGCGTGAGCGCGCTCGCCTCGTCGTCGGGAGCGAACTCCGCATACGCTTCGTCGACGATCACCATGCCCCGCGACGCCTCGTACACCGCGGTGACGGTCTCGAGCGACAACGGTGTTCCGGTGGGGTTGTTGGGCGAGCAGAGGAACACGAGGTCGGGATCCGCCTCGGCCACCTGACGCGCGGCGGTCTCGGGCGAGAGCTCGAACTCGGCGTCACGCGTCGCAGGGATCCACCTGGTGCCGACACCGGCGGCCAGGAGCGGATACATCGAGTACGTCGGCGTGAACCCGAGGAGCGATCGCCCGGGACCACCGAAGGCCTGCAGGATGTGCTGGAGCACCTCGTTCGACCCGTTCCCCGCCCAGATCTGCTCCGGGACCACCCCGTGACCCAGGTATCCCGCCAGCGCCTCCCGGAGTTCCGTGAACTCGCGATCGGGGTACCGGTTCACCGTGAGGACCGCGGAGGCGAGCGAGGCGACGATGTCGTGCGCGACCGCCTCGGGGATCGGGTGCGTGTTCTCGTTCACGTTGAGCGCCACCGGCACCAGGGCCTGGGGAGCGCCGTACGGGCGCTGTCCTCGGAGGTCGTCGCGGATGGGGAGGTCGTCGAGAGCGGTCACTCCACAATGCTAGCCACTCCGACCGGCGCACTCACTCCGCCTGATGCTCCCGACGAAGGACCTCGTGCCGGGGGCTCGCCGGGTTCAACAGCGAGTGGCGTCGCCCGTAGGCGAAGTACACGATGAGACCGACCACGAGCCAGACCCCGAACCGCAGCCAGGTCTCCCAGTGCAACTGCAGGATCAGGAAGCCGGACGCCAGGACGCCGAACGCCGGGACGAACGGCATCAACGGCAACCGGAAGGAGCGGGGTTCGTCCGGCTTCGTGTACCGGAACACGATCACCGACACGCAGACCACGATGAAGGCGGCCAGGATGCCGATGTTCGTGAGGTCGGCGACCTGCTTGATCGGGAACACCCCGGCGAAGACGGCTGCCGCGCCGCCGGCGATCCAGGTCACCCGCTGCGGCACACCTCGCCGATCCGTGCGCGAGAACCACCGCGGAAGGAGACCGTCGCGACTCATCGAGAACCAGACGCGGGTGACGCCCAACAGGAACGTCAGCATCACGGTGAGGATCGACAGGACGGCGAACACGGAGATGATCGTCGCCACCACGGGCAGGCCGACGCTCTGGAACGCCGATGCGAACCCGGCGGTGGGGTCGATGTCGGTGTAGTTCTGCATGCCGGTCAGCACGAGGGTGGCCGCGACGTACAGGAGCATGGCGATGATGAGGGAGAGGATGATCGCCTTCGGCATGTGCTTCTTGCCGTCCTTCGCCTCCTCGGCCGCCGTACTCATCGCGTCGTATCCGAAGACCGCGAAGAAGACCGTCGCGGCACCGGCGAACACCGGCCCGAACCCGCTGGGGAGGAACGGGTCGTAGTTCTCGCCGTCGATGTAGAAGACACCGAGGCCGATGATGAACAGGATGAGCAGGACCTTGATCCCGACCGCGACGAGCTCGAATCGACCGAAGGCCTTCGTCCCGCGGCTCAGGATGAAGGTCACGAGGAGACAGACGAAGATGGCGGGGAGATTGACGAGGCCGCCCTTCCCCTCGTCGGCGGTCGAGGTCATCCAGGCCGGCATGTGGATCCCGATGCCGGACAGGAAGGCGTCGAAGTAGCCGGAGATCCCGATCGCGACCACCGCGACGATCGCGATGTACTCGAGCAACAGGTCCCAGCCGATGAACCAGCCGATGATCTCGCCGAGCGCCACATACCCGTAGGTGTAGGCGGACCCGGCTCTCGGGATCATGCCGGCGAACTCCGCGTACGACAAGGCTGCGGCCGCGGAGGCGAGGCCCGCGATCAGGAACGAGAAGAGGACGGCCGGCCCCACAGCGGGCGAGGTCTCGCTCCCATGAGCGACGAGTCCGGCAAGTGAGAAGATCCCCACCCCGATGATGCCGCCGACCCCGATGGCCGTGAGTTGCCAGAGCCCGAGGCTCTTGAACAGCTTCGAACCGGAGGTCTCATCCTCGATCTCCGCGATCGGCTTCTTCCGGAGCAGCGAGCGGCTCCGATCGTCTGTACTCATGCTTGCCTCCGACGATGCTGCGGGCGTCGTTGCACCGCGCCATCGACGATAGCTGAGAACCAGTGCGGAGTGACCCGCCGATTGTCGGCCTACTCGGCCGCGTACCGCTGCGGGATCGCCAGGCGCTGCCCGGGCTCGACACCGGCGGTGCTGAGCTGGTTGAGGTTCATGATCTCGGCGATGACGTCGCGCGGGTCGGCGTCGGGTGCGATGGACTCGGCCAGCTGCCAGAGCGACTCGCCCGGGTCGACCGTGATGTACGTGAACGTGGCTCCCGCCGCCGCCGTGTTGGCCGCGGCACCGCCTGCGGAGAGTCCGACGACCGCGACACCGATGACCAGCGGGATGGCGGCGAGCGTGGTGAAGACGACGCGACCGCGCTTCGTCAGGCGGAGTCGGCGTGTGGACGGTGCGTCTGACGTCGGTACCTGCGCCGTCCGTGCGGGAAGCGCCCGGTGGGACCCGATCAGTGCTGCGCTCATGTCAACCCTCCAAGAGTGTGCTCATCGTGTGATGAGGACTCGTACCCGACACTCGACCAGGAGTGCCGGATACGAACCTGTGTTCCGAATATATCTTCGATTGTTCGAATACTCAACCCTGTCTTCGTACCTGCGACGCGCGGGATCGGCGACACGCTCGAACAGATGTTTGTCTGGACGAGCTGGTGCGGATACAGTTTCGAGTGTTGGAAGCAGTACACCACCACCCACCGACATCGGTCACCGACAGCCGATCAGGGCAGGAGCGAAGATGGCAGCGAACACGGCGGGCGACGGAGCCCGGGAGCGCCAGATCGGCGGCACCCGGCGACGGAAGAGCCTGAGCGACAAGCAGCTTGCGATCCTCGACGTCATCCAGCGCTCGGTCTCGCAGCGCGGATATCCGCCGAGCATGCGCGAGATCGGTGACGCCGTCGGGCTCGCCTCACTGTCGAGTGTCACCCACCAACTCGGGCAGCTCGAACTCAGCGGATACCTCCGACGCGATCCCAACCGTCCCCGCGCCATCGAGGTGCTCATCGACCTGCCGAGCGCCGTCGAGGGCAGCGATCCCGACTCCGCTCCCCCGGTCGGCGACGCCGCCATGGTCCCGCTCGTCGGTCGCATCGCCGCCGGCATCCCGATCACGGCCGAGCAGCAGGTCGAGGAGATCTTCCCCCTGCCCCGCCAGCTGGTCGGCAAGGGCAGTCTGTTCATGCTGAAGGTCGTCGGCGACTCGATGGTCGACGCCGCGATCTGCGACGGCGACTGGGTCGTCATCCGCGAGCAGAAGACCGCTGAGAACGGCGAGATCGTCGCGGCGATGCTCGACGAGGAGGCGACCGTGAAGGTGTTCCGCCAGCGCGACGGTCACACCTGGCTGCTCCCCCGGAACTCGGCCTTCGAACCGATCCTCGGCGACCACGCCGAAGTCCTCGGCAAGGTCGTCGCCGTGCTCCGGACGGTCTGACCGACCGGACCATTCCGCGACACCGACGAGGGCCGCGACGATCCGTGGATCGTCCCGGCCCTCGTCCGTGCAGGCCCCTCGACGTCAGCCGGTCGCACCGACCCGTGCGCGGACCGCACGCGTCGCCTCGACGATGTTGGCGAGGGAGGCGACCGTCTCCTCGTACCCTCGCGTCTTGAGTCCGCAGTCCGGGTTCACCCAGACCTGGCGCTGCGGGATCCCCTCCAGCGCGATCTCGAGCAGCGCGGTCACCTCCGCGACGCTCGGCACCCGAGGCGAGTGGATGTCGTACACGCCCGGGCCGATGCCGTGGTCGAAACCACTCGCCCGGATGTCGGACACGACCTCCATCCGAGACCGTGCCGCCTCGATGCTCGTCACGTCGGCGTCCAAGCGTCGGATCGCGTCGATCACCACGCCGAACTCGGAGTAGCAGAGGTGGGTGTGGATCTGCGTCTCGGCCCGCACGCCCGCGGTCGCCAGCCGGAAGGAGCCCACCGACCAGTCGAGGTACCGCCCCTGGTCGGCCCGCCGGAGCGGGAGCAGTTCGCGGAGTGCGGGTTCGTCGACCTGGATGATGCGGATGCCGGCCCGCTCCAGGTCGGCGATCTCGTCGCGGAGGGCGAGGGCGACCTGGTTCGCCGTCTCGGCGAGCGGTTGGTCGTCGCGCACGAACGACCACGCGAGGATCGTCACCGGGCCCGTGAGCATGCCCTTCACCGGCTTGGTGGTCAACGACTGCGTGTAGGACGACCACTCGACCGTGATCGGCGCCGGCCGCGAGACGTCACCCCACAGGATCGACGGACGGGTGCATCGCGAACCATAGGACTGCACCCACCCGTGCTCCGTCACGGCGAACCCGTCGAGGTGCTCGGCGAAGTACTGGACCATGTCGTTGCGCTCGGGCTCACCGTGGACGACGACGTCGATCCCGAGGTCCTCCTGCAGCGCCACGACGCGCCCGATCTCCGCGCGCATCGTCTCGACGTAGGCCTCCTCGTCGAGCGTTCCGGCGACCCGCTGCGCGCGGGCGCGACGGATGTCGCCGGTCTGCGGGAAGGAACCGATCGTCGTCGTCGGGAGGAACGGCAGGCCGAGCGCCTGCTCCTGCGCCGTGGCGCGCTCCTGGTAGTCGTCTCGGGTGAAGTCCGCTGGTGCGAGCGCTGCCGTCCGTGCGCGGATGGCGGCATCGACGACCCCGGGCGCGGCGAGCCGATCGTCGAGCGCGGACGACGCTGCGGTGAGCTCGGCCGCGATGGCCGCGCGCCCTTGGGTGAGACCGCGTGCGAGGACCGCGATCTGATCCACCTTCTGGTCGGCGAAGGCGAGCCAGCTCCGGAGACGCTGGTCGAGCTTCGTCTCCACCGACACGTCGTGCGGGACGTGCAGGAGCGACGTCGAGGTGGATACCGCGAGCTGCGGGAAGCGCTCCCCCGCGCGGGCCAGGAGATCGGCCGCGGCCGCCAGGTCGCCACGCCACACGTTGTGGCCGTCGATCACTCCCGCGACGACGGTCTTCGTGGCGAGTCCGGGAGACGAGTCCGGCAGGCCTCCTCGGACGAGGTCGACACCGACAGCCTCGACCCCCGAGTCGGCCAGCACCGGGAGGGCGTCGCCCAAGGCGCCGTAGGGAGCCGCGACGAAGATCGACGGACGGTCGGAGACGGCGGACAGGACGG
Source organism: Plantibacter auratus (assembly GCF_050587365.1). NCBI lineage: Bacteria > Bacillati > Actinomycetota > Actinomycetes > Micrococcales > Microbacteriaceae > Plantibacter > Plantibacter auratus. The sequence goes on from NZ_JBOBFV010000003.1 coordinate 37,691, forward strand.
CCGTCGATCGTTCGAGCGCCGCGAGGACCGTCGACCTCGGCACGTCGAACGTCTCCGAAACGAGTGCGGGTTCGTCGAGCTGCACCCAGGGCGCGCCGGCAGCGGCGAGGCGCTGGAGGAGTTCCGCGTAGACGGGCAGCAACGCCTCCAGTCGATCGATCGGGGCGAATCCCGCTGAGGCCCCCTCGGCCGCCTTGGACAGCAGCAGGAACGTCACGGGGCCCACGATGACCGGCCGCGTCACGTACCCCTCGGCGAGGCCCTCGCGGAACTGCTCGACCACTCGGTCGTCGGAGAGCGCGAACGGCGTCGACTCGCCGATCTCCGGGACGAGGTAGTGGTAGTTCGAGTCGAACCACTTCGTCATCTCGAGCGGGGCGAGGTCGCCGGCGCCACGAGCGATCGTGAACGCCCCGGCGAGGTCGACCCGACCGTCGGCCCCGACGAGCGACGAGAAGCGCTCCGGGACGGCGCCGACGGTGAGCGCGGCGTCCAGGACCTGGTCGTAGAACGAGAAGCTCTCGGGGATCGCGGCGTTCGTCGGGTCGAGGCCGAGCCCCGCGAGGCGGGCACGCGTGGCGGCGCGCAGCTCGGAGGCCGTCCGCTCGAGCGCCTCGGCGTCGATCCGGCCGGCCCAGAAGGACTCGACGGCGCGCTTCAACTCCCGGTTCGGCCCGATGCGCGGGTAGCCGAGGATGGTGCCGACGGGGAATGCGGAGGTGGGGTTCATCGTGCGTCCTTGCTGGTGAGTGGATCGGGGATGGGATGACGGACCGGTCGGCCGCCTTGCACGGGGATGCCGGCACGGTGCAACACGTCGAGCACCGTCCGATGCTGGTTGAAGGCGTAGAGGTGGACGCCCGGCGCGCCGCCCGCGACGACGTCGCGGATGAGCCTCGCGGAGTAGTCGGTGCCGATGTCGATCCGTCCCGCTTCGTCCGGCTCGACCTCGAGCGCGATCGCCAGGTCGCTCGGGAGCGCCTCGCCGCTGAGCTCGAGCACTCGACGCAACCGCGCCGGACTCGTGATGGGCATCACGCCCGGCAGGATGGGCATGGTGACGCCGTGACGTCTCGCGCGTTCGGCGAAGGCGAGGTAGTCGTCGGCGTGGAAGAAGAGCTGGGTGATGGCGAGCGTCGCCCCCGCCGCCTGCTTGGCCAACAGGGTGTCGAGGTCCTGCGTCGTCGACCGCGAGCGCGGGTGTCCGTTGGGGAACGCGGCGACCGCGATCCGCGGCCGATGGCGTCGCCCGAGCTGCACCGCGCCCGGGAGGCCGCCCAGCGACCCCTCGGCGTAGGGCTCGTGCTCGGCACTGACCCGGCCGATGAGCTGCACGAGTTCTGCAGCACTCCCCAGATCTCCGAGGAAGGCGTCGCCCTCGACGGCTCCGGCAGGCGGGTCGCCGCGGAGCGCGAGGAAACTGTGCACCCCGGCATCGAGGAAGTCCTTGATGAGTCGGCTGGCCCGCGCGTGCGTCGAACCGACGCAGGTGAGATGGGCCATCGGGTCCACCGAGGTCGACGTCCGGATGCTCCGCAGCACGTCCAGGCTCGCCGTTCGCGAGGAACCACCGGCGCCGAAGGTGACCGAGATGAACTCCGGGCCGGCGGCGGCCAGGTGCTCGACCGTCCGTGCGAGCGCGACGCCGCCGTCGAGCGTCTTGGGCGGGTACAGCTCGAACGAGAAGGGGGTGCGCCCAGGACAGGCGGGCTCCGTCGTGATCATGAGGTCTCGTCTCGGTGGCAGCGGAACGAGAGCCGGCGACCACGCAGCACGCAGCGGTTCCGCTGGTGTGTCGTGGGCGGGTGCCGGGCTCGGCTGTCGCTCCGATTCCGCCGGTGAGGGCGGGTACGATGCGCACGACGATAGCAACGCCCGACGATCCGCGCGACGGACATCCGTCCGACAGCGTCATCCTGCGACACATTCCCCCGGCGGCGCTCCGGTCCTACGCTGATGCCATGACCGTGGGCACCAGGCACCGGGGCGACGAGCGCCCAGCACTCGGCTCGCGCGTCATCGCGTCCTGCGTGGCGGTGGTGCTCGCCGTGTCCGGGTGCACGACCGCAGGTTCGCCCGTGCCGCGGGCGACACGCGCAGCCTCAGCCAAGGACATCGTGGTCGAGTTCCGCCAGAACCGCGACCAGTACGCGAGCGACGCCGCGATCGTCCGGGTCGGCAACGGCGGCGACCACGACATCACGATCGTCGGACTCGAGCTGGCGGGATCGGCGTTCACCGCGCCGACCGTCCGGGACCGATCCTCGACGATCCGCGCTGGACAGACCACGGATCTCGCCGTCGAGCTGCCACCGATCGACTGCGACGCAGGCGACGGGGACGCGCAGGTCGATCTCCAGCTCCGACTCGACGACGGCGCGGTCCTGACCGCATCCGACCTGTCCGATCCGACGAACGCGCTGCAGCGGATCCGTACCTCGACGTGCACGGTGGCGGCGGTGCAACGCATCGCCGAGGTGGCCGCAGCTCCCGGGATCCGCCTCGAGGGTGCCGGAGCCACGACGGTCGCCGTCCTGACGGTCACGGCCGTGCCGACCGGCGCTCCGGGTCGGCTGGAGCTCGTCGCGCTGCGGTCGACGGTCCTGTTGCGACCGGCGCCGACGGACGGCGGCGGTGACCCACCCCAGGACTGGGCGCTCAGCCTGACCGTCGACGCCGCCCACGGTCCGCAGTCCATCGAACTGCGGGTCGTCCCGACCCGGTGCGACCCGCACGCCCTGGCCGAGGACAAGGTGGGAACGCTCTTCCCACTCGTCGTGCGCATCGACGACGGGCCGGAGGTCGTCATGACCCTCCCGCTCGACACCGACACCGCGGAGGCGCTCAAGGACGCCGTCCGCGCGCGCTGCGCGTGAGGAGTCGGGTCAGCCGGCCACGGCGGGTGCCGGGACGACCTCGGCGAACGGCGCGAGGGCGGCGGCAAGCTCGGCACCGACCAGGGCGTGCACGATCGTGCCACGCTCGTCGTAGTCCGTCGACAGCACCTTGCCGCGTTCGTGCAGCAGCGTGACCAGGTCTCCGCGGTCGAAGGGCACGATGACGTGGACCTCGTTGCTCGGCGACGGGATCAGCGTCTCGATGCGCTCCATGAGCTCGTCGATCCCGAGACCTGTGCGGGCCGATACGAAGACGGCGTCCGGGACGAGACCGCGGAGCACGAGCAGCTGGCCGTCGTCCACGAGGTCGGCCTTGTTGAACACGACCAGCTCGGGGATGTGCCGAGCTCCGACCTCACCGATGACATCTCGCACGGTGGCGATCTGGCCGGCCGGGTCGGGGTGCGCGGCGTCGACGACGTGCACGATGACGTCGCTGTCGGCGACCTCCTCGAGCGTCGAGCGGAAGGCCTCGACCAGCTGGTGCGGCAGGTTGCGCACGAAACCGACCGTGTCGGCCAGGGTGTACTCGCGCCCGTCGGAGGTCACGTTGCGGCGGACCGTCGCGTCGAGCGTCGCGAAGAGCGAGTTCTCGACCAGGACGCCGGCCTTCGTGATGCGGTTCAGCAGGCTCGACTTGCCGGCGTTCGTGTACCCCGCGATCGCGACCGACGGCACCGTGTTGCGGCGACGGTTCGCCCGCTTGGCCTCGCGCGCCGGCTTCATCGCCGTGATCGACTTACGCAGTTTCGCCATCCGGGTGTGGATGCGGCGTCGGTCGAGTTCGATCTTCGTCTCACCGGGGCCCCTCGACCCCATGCCGGCCCCGGCACCACCGACCTGACCACCGGCCTGACGGCTCATGGACTCACCCCAGCCTCGGAGGCGGGGCAGGAGGTACTCGAGTTGGGCGAGCTCGACCTGCGCCTTGCCCTCTCGGCTCTTCGCGTGCTGGCTGAAGATGTCGAGGATGACCGCCGTGCGGTCGATGACTTTCACGCCGACCGCGTCCTCGAGGGCGCGACGCTGGCTGGGTGCGAGTTCCGTGTCGGCGATCACCGTGTCGGCGCCGAGCGCCTGGACGATGGACTTCAGCTCCTGGGCCTTGCCTCGACCGAGATACGTGCTCGGGTCGGGGTGCGGTTTGCGCTGCAGGAGCCCGTCGAGGACGACGGCGCCGGCGGTCTCCGCGAGCGCTGCGAGTTCGCGGAGGGAGTTCTCCGCGTCATGGAGCGCACCCTGCGGGTAGACGCCGATGATGACGACGTTCTCCAGCCGGAGCTGCCGGTACTCGACCTCGGTGACGTCCTCGAGCTCGGTCGAGAGCCCGGCGACGCGACGGAGGGCCTGTCGGTCCTCGCGGTCGTACTGCTCGCCGTCGTCGGAGCTGCCGCCCGATGCATCGCCGGTCTGCAACGCCGCGGCACCGCTGCCGAACAGGGTATACCCGCTCGATCGGGACGCGGCGCTCGTGAGCACGCGCGCGACGACGTCGTCGGGATCGGTGACCGAGGCGTCGTCCACCACCGCCTCGACATCGACATCGGTGTCGTCTGCGTGGTCCTGGGGTGCGTCCATCGGTGGTCTAGGCATCGCGTTAACCCTACTTCCTCCTGGTCCGGTACCGTTCCTGTATGTCGAACGAGCACTACTTCACCGCCGAACCCGCGAGCGAGTTGCAGCTCAAACCGATCACCGCACGCCTCGGCGGCGTCGACCGTTCGCTCGTTTCGGCGGGCGGCGTCTTCAGTCCGGGTCACCTCGATCAGGGCACCCAGGTGCTGCTCGCGAACACCCCTCCTCCCCCGCCGACGGGCGACCTCCTCGACATCGGCTGCGGCTGGGGCCCGATCGCCCTGTCGCTCGGGCTCGCGTCGCCGGACGCGACCGTCTGGGCGGTCGACGTGAACGAACGCGCGCTCGACCTGACCCGGATCAACGCGGAACGCCTCGGGCTCGCCAACATCCGTGCCGTCCTCCCCGACGACGTCCCCGACACGGTCCGCTTCGCGACCATCTGGTCGAACCCGCCGATCCGCGTCGGCAAGGACGAACTGCACCGCATGCTCATGCACTGGTTGCCGCGGCTCGAGGACGAGGGTGACGCCTGGCTCGTCGTACAGAAGAACCTCGGCTCGGACTCACTGCAGAAGTGGTTGCAGGAGCAGCTGCCGACGTCGTTCCACGTCGGACGTGCGGCCATGGCCAAGGGCTTCCGCGTCCTGCACACCCGGCGCCGGGAGCTCCGTTCGGCCTGACCGGCTCAGGCCAGGGTGATCGTCCCGGAGTAGACGAGCGTCGCAGGTCCGGCCAGCACCACGTGCTCGCCGTCTGCGCCGGGAACCATGCGCACCCCGAGCGCTCCGCCCGGCACCTCGACGCGCCAGTCGTTCGGAGCCGCCGCGCCCGCCCAGTGGCGGAACGCGAGCGCCGCGGCAGCCGTCCCGGTGCCACAGCTCAGGGTCTCGCCGCTCCCGCGCTCGTGGACGCGCATGCGGATCCGTGCCACGCCGTCGGCGATGAGCGGCTCACCCGGGACGACCAGCTCGACGTTGGCACCGTGCGGCGGTACGGGGTCGAGCTGTGGGACGTACTCCAGTTCCGCTCCGTCGAGTTCGGCGGCGTCGGCGACCGCGACGACGATGTGCGGGTTGCCGACGTCGATCCCGATCCCCGGGCGGGCCACGGGCAGCCCCTTCACCCGGACGAGCGTCTCCCGCTCGTCGAGGCTCCAGCGGCCGAGGTCGACGGCGTAGCCGAGCGGGTCGTAGCCGACCATCCGGACGCCGGCGCGGGTGCCGATGGCGAGCTGTTCGCCGGGGGCCAGCTCCACGAGCCCGCTCTCGAGCAGGTAGTGCAGGAACACCCGGATGCCGTTGCCGCACATCTCCGCGACCGAACCGTCGGCGTTGTGGTAATCCATGAACCACTCCGCGGCAGGGTCTTCAGCGAGCACGGCCGCGCCGGCATCGAGGTGCGCGGACCGGACGGCGCGGATGACGCCGTCGGCCCCGATCCCGAAATGCCGGTCGCAGAGCGCTGCGATCTGGCCAGGATCGAGCGCCTCCTGGCCGTCGGGATCGGAGAAGAGCACGAAGTCGTTGCCCGTGCCGTGGCCCTTCGTGAAGGAGAGTGTCGACGCCATCCGACCAGTCTACGGGCGCACTCGGCGGGCCAGCTCACTCGCCTCGGCGCTGCCGCCGTCCACCCAGGTGATCGCCGGATAGCGCTTGAACCAGCTGACCTGACGGCGCGCGTACCGCCTCGTCAGACGCTGGGTCTCGGCGATCGCCTGCGCTTCGGTGAGCTCCGACCGCAGTTGCGCCACCGCTTGCGCGTACCCGATCGCACGGGCGGCGGTGATGCCCTGCTCGAGGCCGTGCTCGAGCAGCTCAGCAGTCTCCGCGACGAGTCCTGCGGCCCACATCGTCTCGACGCGCCGGTCGAGGCGCTCGACGAGGACCTCTCGCGGCGTCGAGACCCCGATGACCTCGACCGGCCGCCATGGGACGGGGCGTTCCGGAAGCGCTGCACCGTGGCCGCGCTCGGCCAACTCGTGGACTTCGAGTGCGCGCACGACCCGGCGGGCGTTCGCCGCATCGATGCGGTCGGCGGTCGCGGGATCGGCCAGGCGGAGCCGCTCGATGAGCGCCGGGAGCCCCTCCTCCTCGAGTTCCCGTTCCAGGCGCTCGCGCAGGGCGCGGTCTCTCGGGGGGAACCGGAAGTCATGGATGACGCTCGAGACGTACAGCCCGGAACCGCCGACGAGGATCGGCGTCACCCCACGCGCGGTGAGCTCGTCGATCACCGCGCGAGCCGTCGGCTGGTACCAGGCGACGGACGCCTCCTCCGTGACGTCCAGGACGTCGAAGAGGTGGTGCGGGATCCCGCGCCGCTCCTCCATGGGCAGCTTCGCGGTCCCGATGTCCATGCCGCGATAGAACTGCATGGCATCGGCGTTGACGATCTCGGCTGGACGCCCCGCCTCGCGGAGAGCGGTCGCCAGCTCGAGCGACAGTGCGGACTTCCCCGTCCCGGTCGCTCCGACGACCGCGAGGAAGCCGGTCACCGACGTTCGCCGTCGCTCGGGTCGTAGATGGGCGACGTGGTCACGCCGACGGTCGGCGCCCCGATGCGCAGGCCCGGCAGGCCGAGCGAGACCCGGCCGGGCTCCGCCGCACCGGCCGGCGTCGGCACGCCGCAGGAGTCGGCCTGAGCTCGATCCCAGGCGTCTCCGGCACGCGTCCGACGGACCCGCAGGGGCTCGCCACCGGGTGCGTCGGCGATGAGGTGGAAGGACGCGGCCTCGGTGATGGTCACGGTCACGACGTCGCCCGGTCGCGGCACCTCGGAGCCCGCCGGCACCTCGAAGTGGACGAGCCGTGAGTCCTCGGCCCGCCCGCTCAGTCGATGCGTGGCGTCGTTCTTGCGGCCCTCGCCGACCGCGACGAGCAACTCGACCTGCCGGCCCACCTGGCGCTGGTTCTCCTCGAGACTGATGCGGTCCTGCAACGCGATGAGGCGCTCGTACCGTTCCTGCACGACGGCCTTCGGGACCTGATCGGGCATGGTGGCCGCCGGAGTCCCGGCACGGATCGAGTACTGGAAGGTGAAGGCGCTGGCGAACCGTGCGGCCTCGACCACGCGGAGGGTCTCCTGGAAGTCCTCCTCCGTCTCGCCGGGGAACCCGACGATGATGTCGGTGGAGATGGCCGCATGCGGGATCCTGGCACGGACCCGATCGAGGATCCCGAGGAAGCGCTCGGACCGGTAGGAGCGACGCATCGCCTTGAGGATGCGGTCGGAACCCGATTGCAGCGGCATGTGCAGTTGTGGCATCACATTCGGCGTCTCGGCCATCGCATCGATCACGTCGTCGGTGAAGGCGGCCGGGTGCGGGCTCGTGAACCGGACGCGCTCCAAGCCCTCGATCGTGCCGGCCGCCCGCAGGAGCTTGCCGAACGCCTGACGATCCCCGAACTCGACACCGTAGGAGTTCACGTTCTGCCCGAGCAGCGTCACCTCGATGGCGCCGTCCTCGACGAGGGCGCGCAGCTCACCGAGGATCTCGCCCGGGCGACGGTCCTTCTCCTTGCCACGGAGCGACGGCACGATGCAGAAGGTGCACGTGTTGTTGCACCCGACGGAGATCGAGACCCAACCGCTGTAGCTGGAATCGCGTTTGGTCGGGAGGGTGGAGGGGAAGGTGTCGAGCGACTCCAGGATCTCCAGCTGGGCCTCGTCGTTGTGCCGAGCCCGCTCCAGCAGCGACGGCAGTGAGCCCATGTTGTGCGTCCCGAAGACGACGTCCACCCACGGGGCCTTCCGGAGGATGACCTCTTTGTCCTTCTGCGCCAGACAACCGCCGACGGCGATCTGCATGCCGCTGCGCTGCTTCTTGATCGATGCCAGGTGGCCGAGGTTGCCGTACAGCTTGTTGTCGGCGTTCTCGCGGACCGCGCAGGTGTTGATGACCACGATGTCGGCCTGCTCGCCGTCCGCCTTGACGTAACCGGCTGCCTCGAGCGACCCGCTGAGCCGCTCGGAGTCGTGCACGTTCATCTGGCACCCGTAGGTGCGGACCTCATAGCTCCGCTGCCGACCTGACTCGTCGATCGCGGCGGGTGAGGCGCTGATGACCGTGGGCGTCTCGACGATGCTGCTCATACCGGCAGTCTACGCGCGGCCTGAGATGCCTCCGGTCAGCGGAAACTCACGCCGGAACGCTTCGACCCCGACAGGGCACGCGAGCACGCCTCACGGATGATCGCCGAGCCATATCCGCGTCTCGCGAGATAGGCCGACAGACGTCGCTCGGCCGTCGCCTGATCGAGGGAGCGCAGTTGACCGGCACGCTTCTCGGCGACGACCAGCGCTCGTCGGAGCTCGTCGTCGTCGTCGATGGCCTCCAGTGCCTCGGAGACGATCGAGGCGTCGATGCGTCGCGAGGAGAGCTCGCGGCCGATCACCGCACGGGACTGCCCCTTGCGGGTGTGCAGGCTCTCGACGAGCTGCCGGGCGAGTTCGGCGTCGTCGAGATAGCCGCGTCGGCGGAGCTCGGCGAGGACGTGTTCGACTTCGTCGGGTGCGGCGTCGTGGCCGCGGAGGAGTTCCGCGATCTCCCACTCGGAACACCCGCGGCGGGCGAGTCGTCGGACCGCGAGCAGGTCGAGTTCGGCCAGCCGGACCTCCGGATCGACGGGAGCCTCGATCTCATCGACTTCGGCGCGGTCGTCTGCGTCGTCGTCCTCCGGCGCCTCGACGACCGAGGTCCAGGCGAGCGTCCGCGGGGCGGGCTCGGGTGGTGTCGTCGGGCTCGTCGCTGCGGGGGCATCGCTCGGTGCGTCGCCCGGCGGGGTGGCCTCCGTCTCGTCGCGCTCGGTGGACGTCCGTCGCAACGGAGCGACGGGACGCACGACGGGCGCGGCAACGACAGGAGCGTCGTCGGTCTGCCCGACGAACCAGCCGTCGGGCTCGGCAGCTGGATCGGGCGCCGGACGGCGCCCGAACAGCGAGGTCACGGGGGCCACGTGCTCCGACGACTCGTCGGCCGGACCGGCGGGAGGGAAGGAGACGACCATGGTGACCTCGCTGTTCGGGGCGTGCGTTACGCGCTGCGCTTCGCGGCGGACTTCGGTGCGCCGGCGGCTGCGAGCTGCGGGGCTCCACCGGTCGCCGCCTCGAGCGCGGCGGCCTCGGCAGCAGCGACCTCGGCTGCGGCGGCATCCGCGGCCTTCTTGGTTGCGGCACCCTCGGCACCGACACCGAGCTTGCCGAGGATCCGGCGCTCGATCTCAGCGGCGATGTCCGGGTTCTTCAGCAGGAAGTTCCGGGCGTTCTCCTTGCCCTGACCGAGCTGATCGCCCTCGTAGGTGTACCAGGCGCCGGCCTTCTTGACGATGGCGTGCTCGACACCGAAGTCGATCAACGACCCTTCGCGGGAGATGCCCACGCCGTACAGGATGTCGAACTCGGCCTGCCGGAAGGGCGGAGCCATCTTGTTCTTGACGACCTTCACGCGCGTACGGTTGCCCACGGCCTCCGTGCCGTCCTTCAGCGTCTCGATGCGACGGATGTCGAGGCGGACCGAGGCGTAGAACTTCAGGGCCTTACCACCGGCGGTCGTCTCGGGGCTGCCGAACATCACACCGATCTTCTCGCGCAGCTGGTTGATGAAGATCATCGTCGTGTTCGTCTGGTTGAGGCCACCGGTCAGCTTGCGCAGGGCCTGCGACATGAGGCGGGCCTGCAGACCGACGTGCGAGTCACCCATGTCGCCCTCGATCTCGGCACGGGGCACGAGCGCGGCGACGGAGTCGATCACGATGAGGTCGATGGAACCCGAGCGCACGAGCATGTCGGCGATCTCGAGCGCCTGCTCACCCGTGTCGGGCTGGGAGACGAGCAGCGAGTCGATGTCGACGCCGAGCTTCTTTGCGTACTCGGGGTCGAGTGCGTGCTCCGCGTCGATGAAGGCGGCGATGCCGCCGGCACGCTGGGCGTTCGCGATGGCGTGCAGCGTGAGCGTCGTCTTACCTGACGACTCAGGCCCGTAGATCTCGACGATGCGGCCTCGCGGGAGCCCTCCGATGCCGAGCGCGACGTCGAGGGCGATCGAGCCGGTGGAGACGACCTCGACCGGTGCGCGCTCGTCGCTGCCGAGGCGCATCACCGAGCCCTTGCCGAACTGACGGTCGATCTGGGCGAGTGCGGTTTCGAGGGACTTCTCGCGTTCAGCTGGACTTGGCATGGTGTGCTTCTCTCTGCTCGGTGTCGGGTGCCTATAGGCTGTCGCCGCGTGTTCCGGGACCCGCTTCTGCTGAAGGTCGGGGCCCGAGGGCGACAAGGCGTCGGTCGTTCCTGATGTCTCCGACGGTACGCGCCACCACCGACATGCACCGGTGGACGGCTCGGTCCGTGCAGAACGCACTCACGAATGATCCTGTGGAGGACACTAGCACCACTAGAACGGATGTTCGATACCGATCGGGCGGCGTGTCGAAGACCGCTTCGCCCGTGGCGCTGGACGCGCTACGCGCCCGGCTGCAGCCGTCCGACGCCGTGGCGTCGCTCGTCCGGCACGTCGGTCGCGGTACAGAGCGCGATCCAGACGTCGCGGGGCGGGACACCGGCGCGCAACGCCTCCTCGGCGGTCTTCGAGCCGAACTCGGTGAGTCCGAGGTCACCGGTGAGTACCGCTCCGTACGCCGCGCCGAACTCGTCGGCGACGGCCGTCCTGAACTCACTCAGCTTCATTCCTGCTCCTGTCCCTTCCTCCGTCGTCCGTCCGGACGCGGAAACGCCCCGGGAGAGGGATCCCGGGGCGTTCTGCTGCCGTGCTCGCTCGATCAGCGGGAGACGAGTTCGTCCAGCTCGTTGACCAGTTCGTCCGGAACGGTGTCCGGGATGTTCGGGGAGAGACCCTCGATGACCGCGAGGCGGTCTCCGACCTCTCGCATGATGACGGAGATGGGGGTGTCGAGGGCGTCGGCCACCGAAGCGAGGATCTCGCTCGACGCCTCCTTCTGGCCTCGTTCGACCTCGCTCAGGTATCCGAGTGCGACGCTCGCCTTGCTCGCCACCTGGCGCAAGGTCCGACCCTTCTGCAACCGGAAGTCCCTCAGCACGTCGCCGATCTCTTGACGGACTAGAACCACGTGACCCTCCCTCTGTGCTCTACGACCTCGTGTCGTACAGCGCTCTGCTTCTCCAACGCGGATTCACGTCGTCCCAGCTGATCGCCGTCTCGTTCGTGGATGGCCAACATTACAACCACCGTATGCCGAACGGAGCCGGGGTTCACTCGAGTGCGCCGAGTTCTCGCACGAGGGCTTCCAACGCCAGCTCCACGGTCCGGAGTCGGATCTCCTGACGGCCTCCGTCCAGGGTGAGCGGCACCACCCGTCCACCCGCTCGCGTCACGATGCCCACGAAGACGGTCCCGACGGCCTGGCCGTTCTGCGGGTCGGGCCCGGCGACGCCGGTCGTCGCGATACCGACGTCTGCCGGAAGCCCGTCGATCGCCAGGGCACGGCGCACGCCGTCGGCCATCTGGAGGGCAACCTCCGGGTGCACGGCGCCGTGGAGCGCGAGGAGGCCGGCGTCGACGCCGAGCAACGAGTGCTTCAGGCGGGTGTCGTACGCGACCACACCGCCTCGGACCGTCGCGGACGCACCGGGCACGCTGATGAGTGCCGCGGCCAGCAGCCCACCGGTCAGGGACTCCGCGACACCGATCGTCAACCGGGCGTCGATGAGCGCGTGGACCGCCGCTGCGGCACCGGCGTCGGCCGACGCGACGGCATCGGACGTCATCGCTTGACCTGCCGGTCGGTGCGCGACCCCCGGACGGCGGTGACGACGTAGTCGATGCCGCTCGCGATGGTCAGGAGCACGGCGATGGTCATGAAGACCGCGTTCACCCAGAGCACCCAGTCACCGAGGAGCACCCAGAACGGCGCGAGGGCGAGCGAGATCGCGACGGCCTGCGCGAGGGTCTTGAGCTTCCCCATCCATGCGGCGGCGACGACATGGTCGGAGATCACGATGAAGCGGTGGACGGTGATGCCGATCTCGCGCACGAGCACGACGATCGTGACCCACCACGGCAGTTCGCCGAGGATCGACAACGCGACGAGCGCTCCGCCCGTCAGCACCTTGTCGGCGATCGGGTCGAGGATCTTGCCGAGGTCCGTCACGAGGTTGCGACTGCGGGCGATGTGCCCGTCGATGCCGTCGCTCGCGATCGCGACGACGAAGAGCAGGGCCGCCCACCACCGCAGTGCACCGTCGGATCCGTCGTCCGCCAGCAGCATCCACATGAACACGGGCGCAAGCACGATCCTCGCGACGGTGATCGCGTTCGGGAGGTTCCAGTTCGAGATGCGCGGCGCAGCAGCCGACGCGTTCGATGCCGTCATGTCTACTCCCGACCGGTGAGACTCCAGGCGTCTTCGTCAGAACCGCCCTCGACCTCAGGATAGTCCTGGAACTGGGCCTCGACCGGGTCCGCACCGTAGCGGTCGGGCTCGACGCCGCCGGCGGCACCGACGACCGGGGCGGCCACGGCGGCTGTCGAGGCCGCCGCTGCGGGCGCCGGAGCGGCCGAACCGTCGTCCTCGCCGCGCAGACGAGCCAGGACCCCCGGCAGCTGCTCGGCGGTGACGAGGACGTCGCGGGCCTTCGAGCCCTCGGACGGGCCGACGATCTCGCGGGACTCCATGAGGTCCATGAGCCGGCCGGCCTTCGCGAAACCGACCCGGAGCTTCCGCTGCAGCATCGAGGTCGATCCGAACTGCGTCGACACCACGAGCTCCGCTGCGGCGAGCAGGAGTTCGAGGTCGTCGCCGATGTCCGCGTCGATCTCCTTGCGCTCCGCGACGGCCTGAACGTCCTTCCGGTACTCCGGCCGCGCCTGGTTCGTGACGTGTTCGACGACCCGCTGGATCTCGTTCTCTCCGACCCATGCACCCTGCACGCGGATGGACTTGTTCGCACCCATCGGCAGGAACAGGGCGTCGCCCTGGCCGATGAGCTTGTCGGCGCCCGGCTGGTCGAGGATGACCCGCGAGTCGGTGACGCTCGTGACGGCGAAGGCGAGGCGCGAGGGGACGTTCGCCTTGATGAGGCCGGTGACGACGTCGACCGACGGACGCTGCGTCGCGAGGACGAGGTGGATACCGGACGCACGGGCCAGCTGCGTGATGCGGACGATGGAGTCCTCGACGTCGCGGGGGGCGACCATCATCAGGTCGGCGAGCTCGTCGACGACGACCAACAGGTACGGGTAGGGCTTCAGCACGCGTTCGCTGCCCGCGGGGAGGACGATCTCGTTGGCCACGACGGCCTTGTTGAAGTCGTCGATGTGCCGGTACCCGAAGCTCGCGAGGTCGTCGTACCGCATGTCCATCTCCTTCACGACCCACTGCAGCGCTTCCGCCGCCTTCTTCGGGTTCGTGATGATGGGCGTGATGAGGTGCGGGACGCCCGCGTACGGCGCGAGCTCGACGCGCTTGGGGTCGATGAGGACCATGCGCACCTCGCTCGGCTTCGCGCGCATGAGCAACGAGGTGATCATGGAGTTCACGAAGACCGACTTGCCGGAGCCGGTCGACCCGGCGACCAGGAGGTGCGGCATCTTCGCGAGGTTCGCGACGACGTAGCCGCCGCCGACGTCCTTGCCGACGCCGATCGTCATCGGGTGGTTGCTGTTCGTGGCCGCCGTCGAGCGCAGGATGTCGCCGAGGGTGACGATCTCGCGGTCGGTGTTCGGGATCTCGATACCGATGGCGCTCTTCCCCGGGATGGGCGAGAGTATGCGGACCTCGTTGGACGCCACGGCGTAGGAGAGGTTCTTGCTGAGCGCCGTGACGCGCTCGACCTTGACGCCTGGGCCGAGCTCGATCTCGTACTGCGTCACGGTCGGGCCGCGGGAGAAGCCGGTGACCTTCGCGTCGACGCCGAACTGGTCGAGGACGCTCGTGATCGCGGCGACCGCTTCGTCGTTGGCCGCACTGTGGGTCTTCGCGGGCTCCCCCGCCGCCAGCGTCCCTGCGGACGGGAGACGGTACGGCGTGTCGTCCTGGCCCTGCTGCGCCATCGGGCGCGCCGAGAAGTCGATCTGGTCGGGTGCGCCGAGGAGCGCCGGATCGAGGTCTTCGATGACCTCGGTCGCGCCGGGGATGCTGTCGTCGTGCAGACCCGTCTGCGGCTTGATCTCGCCCGTGTTGAACCGCTTGACGGCGCTCTCCGCCGCTTCGAGGTCGCCGAGGAGCTCGGAGCCGAAGGCGTCGTGCACCGGCGCGGCTTTCGGCGACGCGGCAGGCGCGGCCACCGGTTCGAGCGGCGAGTCGAATCCGCCGGACGGCTTCTCGAGGCCGAGGAGCTCGGTCATGTTGTCGCCCATGAGCGGGTCCTCGAACGTCGGGTCGTCCTCGCGACGGCTCGTGTTGCGACGCCACCACGGCAGGGCCGCCGGCTCGTCGGGTTCCTCGTCGAGGTCGTCGAGTCGCTTCGTCCGCGCACTCTTCGGCTCTGCGGGCTCTCCCTCAGGTGCCTCCGGCTGCTCGCCGAACATCCAGGTGGAGAACTGCCGCACGCGGGCACCGACGCGGTTCGGGGGCGTCTTGGTCACGATGAAGAGGCTGAGGAGGATCAGGAGCGAGATGAGGACGGTCGCGCCGATCGGGGTGATGATCGCTGCGAGCGGAGCGCCGAGGATCCAACCGAGGAGACCGCCGGCCTGCGCCAGCGCAGGCAGGCCCTGACTCGGGTTCGGCTGGCCGCCGTGGATGTGGCAGAGCGCCGAGATGCTGATGAGAAGCAGACCGAGGCCGATGCTGATGCGGCCGTTGTCGTCGACCGAGGCCGGGTGCCGGAACAGCCAGACCGCGAACACGATCATGATGACCGGGAGCACGAAGGCGAGTCGGCCGAAGAGGCCGCCGAACGACCAGGCGTCGAAGGTCTGGGCGACCGGGTCGGCCGCGCCGAACCACTCGACGACGGCACCGACGACGGCCAGCAGGAAGAGCAGGAAGGGGAAGCCGTCGCGACGGTCCTCCTTGGCGATTCGCTCGGGGCCGAGGGCTCTGACCGCTCCACCGACGCCGTGCGCGAGACCGAGCCACATCGAGGTCAGCACACTGCGCTGCTCCTCGGCGGACGGATAGGCGACGGTCTTCTGCTGCTTCGTCGTCGACGCGCCCGCCTTGGTGCCGGGCTTGGTGTTCGTCTTCGTGCTCGTGGTGCGCGACGAAGCGCCGCTCGGCGAGGAAGCGCTGCGCGAACGGCTGGTCGAGTTGGAACGTGCGGCCATGCGTTCACGGTACTCGTCGCCACCGACGCAGCCCGGCAAGCTGGCGGGGTGTCCACGATCCGCGATCCGCCGGGCGGTCAGCGCAGATTCAGGACCATCGTGTCACGGGTCCCCCGCCGGTCCACGGTCGCGAACCCCTCGGTGCGGTACAGCGAGACGGCGTGGTTCGCCCGCTCCACGCTCAGGCTGATGCGCTGGTACCCGGCCGCTCTGGCGAGCTGCACGGTCGCGCGGAGCAACTGCCGGCCGACACCCTGGGCGCGGTGGATCGGACTGACCCCCAGGATGAGTTCGGGGACGCCGCCCGCCACGTACCCGAACCCGGGTGCATCGGACGGGAAGAGTCGATACCAGCACGCCCCGACGGGCGCACCGTCCTGCCCGACGGCGACGACCCCGGCGTCGCCGGGTCGACGCCAGCCGTGCACATACCGGGTGTGCTGCGCGTCGGCGAGGACGGCGGACCGGGGACGGGGCGCGACGGCGTTCCAGTTCGCCGCCTCGACCATCATGTCGGTGAGGACGCGCACATCAGCCACCGCGGCTTCGCGGATCGAGTAGACCGCCATGGACGGATGGTACGCCAACGGTGTTTCGAGCAGATGACGCGTGAGGGGTCGCCGGCGCTCAGTACCGGATGGCGTCGATCACCTTCACGCGGACGGCGACGAGCGCCGGGAGGAGCCCGGCGATCGCCCCGACGGCCGTGGCGCTGACCAGCCCGAGGACCGCCGCCTCGATGGGGAACGGCGGGAAGTCCGTCACGAGCCCCTGACCGATGAACTGCTCGACGATCGGACTCTTCACGACGGCGACGGCGAGCATGACACCGATGACCCCGGCGACGAAGGTGGCGACGACACTCTCCATCATCACGGCGAAGAACACCCGCGGCGCGGTCGCCCCGAAACTCCGTCGGATCCCGATCTCGCGGATCCGCTGGCGGACGGTGACGAGCGAGAGGTTGATCAGCCCGAGGGCCCCGAGCAGGAGGATGAGTCCGGCGACGGCACCGACCACGAGCTTCAACGACAGGAGCGGGTCCTCCCCCGTCTGGCCGAAATCGTTGCGGAACACGTCGACGCTGTACGCGTCACCGAGTTCGGCACGCAGGTCGGACTGGATCCGCTGGGTGAAGGCCTCGGCGTCCGCGTTCGGGACCCAGAACTCGAACTGCGGCAACTGACCGGGCTGCCCCATGCCCTCCTCCGCGCCGGCCACCGGACCGATGAGCGCCGTCCCCGCGGGCAGGATCGACAGCTGCGGTTCGGTGTCCCACTCGTTGCTCGCGTACACGCCGACGATCACAGCCGTGACCGGGTGTTCACCGTGGACCGTGACCGTCGGGTGCGCCTCGATGGGCGGCGACCCGAGGCGCTGCCAGAACGCCGGGTTCACGACGATCGCGGGTGCGAGGCGGTCGCCGTCGTCCTCCTGGAACCAGGTGCCCTCGTCGAGTCTGATGCGGTGCATCTCGCCGTACGGGACGTCGACGACGGTCGCCGGCACCGCCACCGTCCCATCGGCGAACTGCACGTTGAGCTGGGTGCTGCCGGATTGCGAGACGTACCCGATGCCGTACCGCTCGGCGAGGTCGTGCACCGCCGTGATGTAGGTCTCCGGGTCGGGTTGCTCCGTTCCGGTGCCGTAGGCCGATGCCATGAGCGTGGCGGGTCGGCCGCCGTAGCGTTCCTGCGACTCGGTCTGGGCCTGCGCCGCGAGCGATGACATGCCGACCATGCTCGTGAGGGCGCACACCGCGACGCCGACGCCGATGAGCGAGAGGATGACCCGGCCACGATGGATCCGCAGCTCCTGGGCGGCCTCGACGACCGCTCCGACGATCGAGGTCAGGATCCTAGACATCCGCGGCCTCCAGTTCGTGGTCAGGGGTGAGCACGCCGTGGTCGAGACGGTGGTGGGTCGTCGCGAGTCGGGCGATCGCCCGGTCGTGGGTGATCGTCACGAGGGCGGCGCCCGTGGAGGTCGCCACCTCGTCGAGCAGGGACATGACGGAGGTGCCGGTCTCGACGTCGAGAGCGCCGGTCGGCTCGTCCGCGAGGATGAGCCGTGGCCCGCGGACCAACGACCGTGCGATCGCGACGCGCTGCTGCTCGCCGCCGGACAGTTTCGTCGGCATCGCATCGAGGCGGTCACCGAGTCCGACGCGTTCGAGCATCGCGGCGGCGATCTCGCGGCGACGCCAGAACGAGCGTCCACTCGCGTAGAGGAGCGGCGTCGTGACGTTCTCGAGCGCGGTCCGGCCCGGCAGGAGGTTGAACTGCTGGAAGACGAAGCCGATCTGGGCTCCGCGCAGGCGGTCGCGCGCACCGGACCCGAGACGCTCCGCCGGCCGGCCGTCGAAGACGAGCGATCCGGAGGTCGGCTTGTCGAGCAGGCCGAGCAGGTTCAGGAGCGTCGACTTGCCCGAACCCGACCGACCGACGATGGAGACGCGATCGCCCTCGTGCACCTCGAGGTCGACGCCG
This sequence comes from Plantibacter auratus, assembly GCF_050587365.1. Lineage (NCBI taxonomy): Bacteria > Bacillati > Actinomycetota > Actinomycetes > Micrococcales > Microbacteriaceae > Plantibacter > Plantibacter auratus. Next base: position 55,894 of record NZ_JBOBFV010000003.1, read on the forward strand.
TCGAGGATCGTCAGCGGCGGCGCATCGGGGATCTGGACGACCCTGGTGACCCCGCGGAGTTCGAGGAGCGTCACCCGACCGACCCGTCGCAAGCCATGCTGCCGTCCGGAAGCGTGGTGCAGCCTTCGGGCGCGGGTGCGACGGCTCCAGGGACGAACTGGAGCACCGAGTCGCCTTCGGCGACACCGTCGACGATCTGCACCTGCTGCCCGTCGTTCAGTCCCAGCGTGACCGGCCGTTCCTCCTGCGCACCGTCGGCGCCGACGACCCAGACGGTCCCGGTCCCGGCCGAACCCTTGACCGCGGTCGTCGGGAGCACGAGGACGTTCTCGGCGACGCCGCCCGCGAGTTCGATCGTCGCGGCGAGTCCGGCGAAGACCCGGACGTCACCGGGCACCGCGCAGGTGACGGCGGTTCCGCCGGCACCGGGTGTCTGCCCGGATCCACCACCCGTCGTCGGCTCCTCCTCGTCGCCACCGCTCGACGGCGTCGTGACGCGCACCGCCGGACAGACGAACGGGGCCGGGCCGCCGTTGATGGTGACCGTCGCCTCGCCGGGGATGGTGAGCAGACGGTACTGTTTGTCGGCGCTCAACGCCCCGGTGATCGAGAACGTGGCCGGTGACACCTGCGCCACCGCGTCGCCGATTTGCACCGACTGCCCGTGGATGAGCTTGACGTTGCCGAGGGTGCCCGCGACCGGCGCGGTCACCTGCACGTACCGCTCCTTGCCTTCCTCGTCGATCGTCTTGACGTCGAGGATGGGATCGCCCTCCGCGAGGACGGCCCCCTTGGCCGCGAACACCTCGTCAACGGTCCCGGCGACGGTCGACTTCGCCGTGCTGGCCGGGTCGGCGACGACCTGGCCCTCCACGGAGACGGTGTTGACCACGGTGCCGAGGGCCGCCTGGACCTGTGGTTCCACGAGGCTCCCGGTCGGCTGCGTCGGCCCCTCCTCCTGCGGTGCGTCCGGGAAGAACGCGACCTTCACGAGCGCCACCGCGATCGCGGCGAAGACGAGCAGTTTCAGAATGGGGAACACCCAGGTGCGGACAATGCCCACGCCGACCTCCGGAATCCACCGCAGTCGGAGTGACGAGCGGCCATAGGGGATTCCAAGGTAGCAACGCGGAAGGCGGCCGGACATCACCCTCGCGAATGATGTTCGACCGCCTCCTGGCGGGTGGGACCGAGCGGACCCGACCCGTGATCAGGCCTCGATGACGAGCGGGACGATCATCGGGCGGCGACGGAAGGACGTGTTGACCCAGCGGCCGACGGTCCGACGGATCACCTGCGACAGCGCGTGCGTGTCGCGGACGCCGTTCTCCGCCGCCTCGGCGAGTGCCTTGGCGACCTTCGGCTTGATGTCGGCGAAGACCTTGTCGTCCTCGGCGAAGCCCTTCGCGTGCACCTCGGGGCCGGAGATGATGTGCCCGGTCTTCGAGTCGACGACGACGATGACCGAGATGAAGCCCTCCTCCGCCAGGATGCGACGGTCCTTGAGGTCGGCGTCGGTGATCTCGCCGACGGTCGAGCCGTCGACGTAGACGAGCCCGACGTCGAGCTGGCCGACGACCTTCGCGACGCCGTCCTTCAGGTCGATGACGATGCCGTCCTCGCCGATGAAGGTGTTCTGCGCCGGGACACCGCTGTCGATCGCGAGCTTCTGGTTCGCGACGAGGTGACGGTACTCGCCGTGGACCGGGAGCACGTTCTTCGGCTGGAGGATGTTGTAGCAGTAGAGCAGCTCACCGGCGGCTGCGTGACCGGAGACGTGGACCTTCGCGTTGCCCTTGTGGACGACGGTGGCGCCGAGCTTCGTCAAGCCGTCGATGACCCGGTAGACCGCGTTCTCGTTGCCCGGGATGAGGCTCGAGGCGAGGATGACGGTGTCGCCCGGGCCCGGCTCGATCGCGTGGTCGAGGTTCGCCATCCGACTGAGGACGGCCATCGGCTCGCCCTGTGACCCGGTCGACATGTAGACGATCTTGTCCTCGGGGAGGTCCTTCGCCTTCTTGTAGTCGATGAGCAGGCCCTCGGGGACGTTCAGGTACCCGAGGTCGGCTGCGATCCCCATGTTGCGCACCATGGAACGACCGAGGAACGCGACCCGGCGGCCGTGGGCGTGAGCCGCGTCGAGGACCTGCTGGACGCGGTGCACGTGACTCGAGAAGCTCGCGACGATGACACGGCGCTCGGACTTCGCGATGACCTGGTCGAGGACCGGCCCGATGGACCGCTCGAGCGGTGTGAAGCCCGGCACGTCGGCGTTCGTCGAGTCGACGAGGAAGAGGTCGACGCCTTCTTCACCGAGGCGGGCGAAGGCGCGGAGGTCCGTCAGGCGGCCGTCGAGCGGCAGCTGGTCCATCTTGAAGTCACCGGTCACGAGGACGGTGCCGGCGTCGGTGTCGATGAACACCGCGAGCGCGTCCGGGATCGAGTGGTTGACCGCGACGAACTCGAGGTCGAACGGCCCCAGCGCCTCGATCTGGCCCTCCTTCACCGGCAGGGTGTAGGGGACGATGCGGTGCTCCTTGAGCTTCGCCTCGATGAGCGCGAGCGTCAGGCCGGAACCGATCAGCGGGATGTCCTTGCGGAGCTTCAGGAGGTACGGCACGGCGCCGATGTGGTCCTCGTGACCGTGCGTGAGCACGACGCCGACGATGTCGTCGAGCCGGTCCTTGATGGAGGTGAAGTCGGGCAGGATCAGGTCGACGCCCGGCTGGTGCTCTTCGGGGAAGAGCACGCCGCAGTCGACGATCAGGATCTTGCCGTCGATCTCGAAGCAGGTCATGTTCCTGCCGATCTCGCCGAGTCCTCCGATGGGGATGACGCGGAGCGTCCCCGGCTCGAGGACTGGCGGATCGATGATGGTATTGGGCATGTAGCCCCCCTCTGGTTTGTCTAGCGAGTCGTACCGGCGACCTTGGGCAACGCGCCACCGGCGGCGGCGTTGCGGTCTGGCCGGAAGTTGCGGAAGTCGACGCCTGGGATGTCCTTCACCAGGTCGATCTCATCCTCGATCTGCGCAGCCTCCCACTCCTCCGGACCGACCAGCGGAAGACGTACCCGCGGGCTCTGGATCCGGCCGAGGCCGTGCAAGATGTATTTGGCGGCGACGGTGCCGGGGACGTGGGTCATGACCGCGCGCACGAGCGGCTCGAGCTGCCGGTGCGCGGCGGTCGCCGCGGCGAGGTCGCCGGAGTTCACCGCGTCGACCATGTGTCGGTAGGGCGTCGGCGCGATGTTGGCCGTGACGCCGATGAGGCCGGTGCCGCCGATGGCGAGCGTCGGCAGTGCGTTGGCGTCGTCGCCCGCGAAGTACATGAGGTCCGTCTGGTTCATGACCCGGCTCACCTCGCTGAGGTCGCCCTTGGCGTCCTTCACCGCGAGGATGTTCGGGTGCTTGGCCGCACGCAGGATCGTCTCGTAGGTGATGGGGATGCCGGTTCGCCCCGGGATGTCGTAGAGGATGACCGGCAGATCCGTGGAGTCGGCGATCATGCGGAAATGGGTGAGCACGCCGGCCTGGGTGGGCTTGTTGTAGTACGGGGTGACGATCATGTTGCCGTCGGCGCCCGCCTGCTCGCTCTTCTTCGCGAGCTCGATCGCGTGGGCCGTCTCGTTGGAGCCACCACCGGTGATGATCTTCGCGCGCCCGCCCGCGACGGCCTTGCCGACCTCGACGAGCTTGACCTTCTCCGGGTCCGTCAGCGTGGACGTCTCACCCGTGGTGCCGGTGACGACGATGCCGTCGGCCCCCGCGGTCACGACGTCGTCGATGTGTCGCTCGACGGCCTTCCAGTCGACCTCGCCGTCGGCGGTGAACGGCGTCACCAGGGCGACGAGGACTTGACCGAAGGGGTTCTCTGCACGCGACACCCTCTCAGGCTATCGGGTTTCCCTCTTGCGGGTCACCATCCGCACGGCCGTCACCTCGCGTCACACTGGCCGAGGGACCGGCACCCGGAACCTATCCTGACGGACACCATGTCCCCGCTGCCCGCCCTCTCGCTGATCCTCGTCCTCGTCCTGTCCACGACGGCGGTGGGTCTGCTCGTGCGTGCACGGAGCGGGCGTGCGACGCACCGCACTGACGGGGACCGCCTCTCATCGGCGGCACTCGGGACGACCACTCCGCTCGGCCGATCGGCCACCCTGGTGCAGTTCAGCACCGAGTTCTGTGCGCAGTGCCCCGGGACCAGACGACTGCTGCACGAGCTGGCCGACGGGGAGGCGGGCGTGGGCGTCCTCGACGTCGACCTGACCCACCGTCCCGACCTCGCGGACCGCTTCTCCGTCCTGCAGACGCCCACCGTCCTCCTCCTCGACCGCGCCGGGATCGTGCGCGGTCGGTTCTCCGGGGCCGCACGCCGTGCGGTGCTCGCCGGCGAGCTCCGATCCGTCCTCGGGAGACCAGCATGACCTCGAACCCTCCAGCAGCACAGCCGACCGGCATCGACCCGCGCAGCCCGCGGTTCGGCGCGACCGTGACCGCCGTGCTCCTCCTCGTCGCCGTCTTCCTCGCGCTGACGGCGCCGCTCGCCGACACGCTGCCCGCGCGGGCCGGCCAACCGGCCTTCGTCCTCCTCGTCGTCATCGCAGCCCTGTTCGCGTGGGGCGCGTTCGCCGGGATCCGACGCCACCCGTACGGCGTCGTGTTCCGACGCCTCATCCGCCCGAGGCTCGGCCCGCCCGTCGAACTCGAGGCACCTGAACCACCGACCTTCGCGCAGGGCGTCGGGCTCGTGGTGGTCGCGATCGGACTCGTGCTGCACCTCGTCGGGTTGCCGGGATCCCTCGCCGTCTCCGCCGGTGCCGCGTTCGTGGCCGCCTTCCTCAACGCGGCGTTCGGGTTCTGCCTCGGCTGCCGCCTGTATGTGCTCCTCCTCCGCGCCCGCCTCATCGGACGACCAGCGTGATGGTGGCCTGAAGCACCTGTCGACACCGTTTGTCGACGGGGTGACCGTCCAGGTCGATCCGGTTAGGCTGACCCCACGAACACCAGCGCCGATGCGCTCCCGCACGGCCCGACGATGGAGGTTGCACCATGGCGGTAACAAGCGAAGCCACGACGGTCTGGAACGGCACGCTCTTCGAGGGATCCGGGCACACGAGCCTCGACACCTCCGAGGCGGCCGAGTTCGCCGTCGACTGGAAGGCACGCTCCGAGGGGTCCAACACGACGACGACCCCGGAGGAACTGCTCGGGGCTGCACACGCCTCCTGCTACTCGATGGCGTTCGCCAACGAACTCACGAGCGCCGGATTCCCGCCGGAGCGCATCCAGGCGACCGCAGCGGTCTCCTTCACCCCCGGCACCGGCATCACCGGCAGCCACCTGCTCGTCAGCGCGGTCGTCCCCGGCATCTCCGAGGCCGACTTCGAGCGCATCGCCACGGCGGCGAAGGAGGGTTGCCCGGTCTCGCAGGCGCTCGCCGGCATCCCGATCACCCTCGAAGCCAGCCTCGCGTAACCACCACCGTCCAGCAGCACGACCAGGAAGGCGACGCGCATGCGCATCGTGATCGGCGGAGCCTCCGGGCTCATCGGAACGGCGCTCGGGCGCTCCCTCGAGACCGACGGCCATGACGTCGTCCGGCTCGTACGACGTCCGGCGCGTGGTGCCGGAGAAGCGGAGTGGGATCCGCTGGCAGGCGTGCTGGATCCGGCGGTCCTGAGCGGCGCCGACGCGGTCGTCAACCTCTCCGGCGCCTCCCTCGGCAAGCTGCCGTGGACGGCGGCCTACCGATCCACGATCCTCTGGTCACGACTCAGCGCCACCCGGACACTCGTCGACGCCATGAACCGGGCGGAGCAGCCACCGGCCGCCTTCCTCAGTGGTTCGGCGGTCGGGTACTACGGCGACCGTCCCGGAGAGACCCTCACGGAGGACTCCTCCAGAGGGGCCGGATACCTCGCCGACGTCGTCGTCGCCTGGGAGGACTCGGCGCTCGCAGCGCCCGACGCCGTCCGCACCGTGCTGCTCCGCAACGGCATCGTCGTCGACCTGGCAGGCGTGCTCAAGCCGCTGGCACCGCTCACCCGGTTCGGTGTCGCCGGTCCGCTCGGTTCGGGCCGCCAGTTCTGGCCCTGGATCGGGCTGCAGGACGAGGTCCGGGCGATCACCCACCTCCTGACCTCGACGCTGTCCGGACCGGTGAACCTGTGCGGTCCGCAAGCCGCCCGCGCCGACGACCTCATGTTCGAGCTCGCCAGACGGATGAACCGGCCCTATCTGCTCCGCGTCCCGAAGTTCGCCCTCAAGGCGCTCCTCGGCGACGCCGCCGACGGACTGCTGCTGAGCGATCAGCGCGTCGAACCTCGTCGGCTCCTGGACGACGGCTTCACGTTCAGCACGCCGACCGTCGAGCAGGCGTTGGCCGAAGCACTCGCCCGGGACTGAACGACGGGACGCCGCCGCTCCGGTCAGCTCCGCGAGAGCCGGATCGCCTGCCGGATGGCCTGCCGTGCGCGGCGGCGGTCTCCGGCACCGTCGTAGACGAGTCCGAGGCGGTACCAGGATCGCCAGTCGTCGGGAGCGGCCTCGGCCGCGTCACGGTACTTCGGGAACAGCTCGTCTGCGGCATCACGCATCGGCCGGCCGCTCTCGCGGGTCTCGACCTGCTCGGGCGGAAGGCCGCCCTCGGCCTCGAGGCGGACGCCGAGGCGCTCGGCGCCCAACCCGAAGGCGATCTCGCGCCAGAGCGCCCAGACTCCGAGGATCGGCAGGACGATGAGCGCGGCACCCATGGCTACGCCGACAGGCTCGCCGGTGCCGAGGAGGACGACGGCACGGTACCCGACGAGGACGATGTAGAGGACGAGCAGTGCCGCGATGATCGCGACCATGACGCGGGTCTTCACAGGGCGCTGGCCGCCGCGGCTTGGCCGGAGACGTGCTCGGGCGCCCCCTGGGCGGGCCGCCGACCCGCCGGCCCTGGGCGATCGAGTCCGAGGTCGAGCAGACTGTCGAGACCGACGGTGACTCCCCGGGCGTCGCGGGCGGCCACGAGGGCGAGCCGGATGCCCCGCTCGTAGGACGCGGGCGAGATCGTGTCGTGCGTGATCGTGACGAGTTCGTCGACGCCACCGAACACGACCTCCTGGCGGGCGACGACACCCTGGAGCCGCAGGCTGTGGATCGGGATGCTCGAGACCTGCTGTCCCCTCGCCCGCTGGTCGGTGTGCGGGGCGGCGACGGGCCCACGGTCGCCACGAGCGGCCATCATCAGCTCGGCGGTGCGCACGGCGGTCCCGGAGGGCGAGTCCACCTTCGTGTCGCGGTGGGACTCGATGATCTCGATCGAGTCGAAGAAACGGGCCGCGACGGTCGCGAGACTCGTCGACAAGACGGACCCCAGCGAGAAGTTGGGGATGATGACGACGCCCTGCTCGGGCAGCTCGGCGAGCCGGCGGTCGAGTCGCTGGATACGCTCGGCCGACCAACCGCTCGTCCCGACGAGCACGTTGATGCCCTGGGCGACGGCGTGGTCGACGATCCGCTGGCTGACCCCCGGGACCGTGACGTCGACGACGAGGTCCGCCCCGTCCATGTCGCTCAACTCGCTCGACGAACCGAGCGACGCGACCAGCTCGAAGTCGTCGAGTGAACCGATGATGCTGGTGAACAGTCGGCCCATCTTGCCGCTCGCGCCGGCCAGCGCCACTCGTGTCGTCATGCCCTCAGCTTACGTGCTGCCCGTCCGGGAGGAGGCGGGCCGCCCGGCTAGACGATGTGCGGCTCGGGAAGACCCGTGCGGAGCTCCATGGGGAGGTGCGCGAGGTCGTTGTGGGTGATGAGGCTCCACGGACGCCCGGCGCGCTGGTGCAGCACCGTCAGTCCGCCGTTGGCCTGGTTGATGCTCACCCAGCGCCATGCGGGCGCCTGGAGCGCCTCGCGGACGAGCCACCCGATGACGAAGTTGTGCGTGATGAGCAGCTCGTGATGGTCACCGCGCTTCGGCGAGAGGAACTCGGCGGCGGCGTCGGCCATCTGCGCTTCGCCCGCCTCGATCTCCGCCTCGGTGATCGAACCGAAGAAGGGGTCGAACGCCGACGGCGTCTCCGGTGTGCGTCCGCTCGGGACGCAGTCGAAGAGCAGCGACGACGGCTCCGGTGTGACGGCCGGCATCCGCTCCGCGATGATCTGGGCGGTCTCCGCAGCCCGCTGCAACGGCGAGTGCCATGCCGCGGTCATGGGCACACCGCCGAGGCGCTCCGCGAGCAGCTGTGCCTGACGCCGACCGCGTGCCGACAGTGGTCCGTCGGGCAAGCCGTGCTCAGCGTGCTGCTGCTCGCCGTGTCTGACGAGATACAGGTAATGGGACATTCAACGCACCCCCGCGATGATCGGAGCGAAGGTGTCCTCGTCGACGGCTCCGACCGCCGACACCGTGATGGGCTGCGCGGCGAGGTGCTGCGCGAGCTGCTGGACGTCGTCCTGACCGACGGACTGCAGGCGACGGATGCTCTCGTCGAGGTCGATGAACTCGCCGAGGGTCAGCTCCGCTCGACCGAGTCGGCTCATCCGGGAGTCCGAATCCTCCAGGGCCAGCGCCGAGGCGCCGCTCAGCTGGCCGAGCGCCCGCGACAACTCCTCGTCCGTCACGCCGTGCTCGGCGAGCCGGAGGAGTTCGGCGAGCATGAGCTCGGCCACGGTCGCCGCCTTCGCCGTGGAGCAGGCGGCAGCGAGGCCGAAGACGCCGGCGTCCGAGTAGCTGCCGGCGAACGAGTACACCGAGTAGGCGAGCCCGCGCCGTTCTCGGATCTCCTGGAACAGGCGGCTGGACATGCCGCCGCCGAGGATCGAGTTGAGCATGCTCATGGCGAATCGTCGCTCATCGCCCGCGATGAGGCCCGCTCCGCCGATCTGCAGGTGGACCTGCTCGGTGGGTCGGTGCACGACCGAGAGCGGCGAGCCGCCGACGACGGCAGCAGGAGCGAGTGTCCGACGCGCGACCGGTGCGGCCACCGCGTCCGCCGGCCAGCCCGCTTGCACGAGCGCATCCGACACCTGGGCGACGAGCGCGTCGTGGTCGACGGCGCCGGCCGCCGTCACGATGACGTCGTTCGCACGGTAGTTGGCTCGGTAGTGCGCCACGACGGCGTCCCGGCCGACCTCGATGATCGACTGCGGGTGACCGCCGATGGGACGCCCGAGCGGGTGCTCGCCGAGCACGCGCTCGAAGAACCGTTCGTTGGCGACGTCCCCTGGATCGTCGTCCATCATCGCGAGCTCTTCGAGGATGACGCCGCGTTCGTTCTCGAACTCCTCCGGGTCGAGCAGCGAGGAGGTGAGCATGTCGGTGATGACGTCCACCGCCATCGGCAGGTCGCGATCGCGCACCTTGGCGTAGTAGCAGGTGTGCTCCTTGGCCGTGAGCGCGTTGTGCTCGCCGCCGACGGCGTCGAAGGCGACCGCGATGTCGAGGGCGGAACGCGACGGCGTGCCCTTGAACAGGAGGTGCTCCAGGAAGTGCGTCGAGCCGAAGGTCGCCGGTCGATCGGCGGTCGCCGGTTGTTCGTCGCGGGAGCCGACGGCCACCCAGTAGCCGATCGTCGCGCTGCGGCTGCCCGGCATGTGTTCGCTCAGGATCCGCAGCCCGTTGGGCAGGACCGTCCGGCGGACGAGCGCGTCCCCGGATGCGGTGAACGCGAGCTCGGGACGAGTGAGCGGAAAGTCGACGGCGGCGTTCATCACCCCAACCATACGTCAGGTTCCCGGGCGTCGCGCGCGAGCGACCGTGAGCAGGCGCCCGCCGGTCGACTCAGCGCAAGCGACCGGAGACGCGGTCGAGCTCGAGGATCTGCCCGCGGCTCAGCCGCACGTCGGCCGCCGCGATGAGCGAGTCGACGTGAGCCGGCTGGGACGCGCTCGCGATGGGCGCGACGACGCCGGGACGTGACATGGCCCAGGCGAGCGCCGCCGAGGCCACCGTGCAGCGGTTCTCCTCCGCGATCTCGTCGAGGACGTGCAGGACCCGCAGTCCACGGCGGTGGAGATGGGTCGCGGCGCGACTGCCGCGGGTGCTCGGGTCGAGGTCGGAACGAGTGCGGTAGCGGCCCGTCAGGAAGCCGTTCGCGAGGGCGAAGTAGGGCAGGACACCGAGGTGCTGGGCCGTCGCGACGAGCGCGAGGGTGCTCTCGTACGGCTCCCGGTGCATGAGGCTGTAGTGCGTCTCGAGCGCGACGAACTGGGTGAAGCCGCTCGCCGAGAGGATCCGCGCCTCCATGAGCCGTTCAGGGGTCGTGTTCGAGGTGCCGAGGTAGCGGACCTTGCCGGTCTCGATCAACCAGTCGACCGTCCCGAGGCTGTCGGCCAACGGGATGCTCGGGTCGTCGTCGTGGAAGGACAGCAGGTCGATGTGGTCGGTCTGCAACCGTTCGAGCGCCGCCTCGACCGCGCGGATGATGCTCACCGAGCCGAGACCCGGGTAGTCGGGGTGCCGGCCGATCTTCGTCGCGACGACCATGTCGTCCCGGTTGCGGCGCTTCCGCATCCAGTTGCCGATGAGGATCTCGCTGCGTCCGCCCGCGTAGCTGTCGGCGGTGTCCACCATGTTGCCGCCGGAGTCGTGGAACCGGTCGAGGATGTCCGATGTCGTGTCGGGGTCGACGGTCCACCCGAACACGCTGCCGCCGAGCACGACCGGGAAGACCGACAACTCGGAGTCGCCGATCGTGCGCCTCGGTGCCTCAGAAGGCTCGGGGTCCTGGACGGGCGTCGGGAAGGACGGGTGCGGGACGAGCTGCTCGGGACGCCGACTCGCGTCGTCGTCGACGCCGTCCGCTGCTCCGCCGACGAGAGAACTGCCACGGGTGCTCGACGAGCGCCAGAGGTGTGGCATCCCCTGCCCCTCTCTCGGTCCGCCGACCGGTGACGCGCTGCACCGTCGGGATCCGTGCGTGGCGCGACGGGCCGGTGCTTGCTCACCAGGCTAGAGGAGACCGGCGACTTCGGCTGGACGACATCACGACGGGGTGGCAACTGATTCGTAACGATTGCGGGAGTCGGTCGATCACCTCGGATCGACGGACACCTCGGCACGGGCGAGCACGAGTCGCGCGTGCCGCAGGAGCGGCTCGTCGACCATGCGTCCCTCGTGTCGGAACACGCCGGCGGCTCCCGCTGCGGCGTCGAGCAGCGCACGCGCCGCTGTGACCGATCGGGGGTCCGGGCGGTAGGCGGCGCGAACGGTCGGGACCTGTCCGGGGTGGATGCACGCGGAGGCGATACAGCCGACGGCGGCCGCGTCCGCCGCCTCGTCCGCGAGCCCGTCGAGATCGTCGATGTCGAGGTGGACCGCGTCGATCGCGGCCACCCCGGCGGCTCCCGCGGCGAGCAGCACCGACGACCGCGCCTGTCTGACGACGTCCCGGTATCGCCCGTCGGCCCGCCGACTGCTCGTGCCGCCCAGGGAGGCGATGAGGTCTTCAGAGCCCCACATGAGCGCGACGACCGCAGGATGGGCGGCCAACGCGGGTGCCTGCACGACACCGGCAGCGGTCTCGCACAGCGCGATGATCCGGACGTCCGGGATCGCGTCCACGAGCCGGTCGAGCGCCGCGGTCGTCTCCGTCTTCGCAAGCATGACCGTGCGATAGGCGGTGTCCGCGAGCGCCGCGGCGTCCTCGTCGAAATCGACGGTCCCAGCCGGGTCGACCCGGACGACCGTGCGCGAGGGATCGAGCGGATGGTCGACGATCGCCCGGCGGGCGGCCGGCTTGTCGGCAGGGGCCACGGCGTCCTCGAGATCGAGGATGACGGCATCCGCGCGCTCGGCCGCTTTCGCGAAGCGGTCCGGACGGTCGGCCGGGACGAAGAGGATCGCCGGCCCCAGGTCGAACGCTACGGCGCCGGTCACGATGCAACCGAGCACTGGACGAGCGTGCTCCTGGTCGCGGTCGCGACGACGACGCCGTCCTGGTTCCGACCCGTGTGGAGCAGCGTGACGACACCCTCGCCCGGCCTCGACGACGACAGCCGTTTGGCCGTCACCAGCGTCTCGGCGTACAGCGTGTCGCCGTGGCGCATCGGGTTCGGGAAGGCGATGTCGGTGAAGCCCAGGTTCGCGACGATCGTCTGCTCGGTGAGCTGCGCGACCGACAGCCCCACGAGCGTCGAGAGGGTCAGCATCGAGTTCACGAGCCGTTCCCCGAAGGGCCCGGTCGCAGACCACGCGGCATCCACGTGCAGTGATTGCCCGTTCATGGTGAGGGTCGAGAACAGGACGTTGTCGGCTTCCGTGAGGGTGCGCCCTGGGCGATGGCGGTAGGTCGCACCCACCACGAACTCCTCGAAGTACAGGCCCCGCTGCTCGATCACGGGGCCGGGCTGCCCCTCGGACGGTTCGCTCATCATGTCCTCAGGACGCGAAGCCGAGTTCGCGGGCGATGATCATGAGCTGCACCTCGGTGGTGCCCTCCCCGATCTCGAGGATCTTGGAGTCCCGGTAGTGCCGCGCCACCGGGTTCTCGTTGAGGAACCCGTAGCCGCCGAAGATCTGGGTCGCGTCGCGTGCGTTGTCCATCGCGGCCTCCCCGGCGACCATCTTCGCGATGGAGGCCTCCATCTTGTAGGGCGCTCCCCGGAGCATGCGCGACGCGGCGTCGTAGTAGGCCTGCCTGGCGGTGTGGACCCGCGCCTGCATCTTCGCGATCCGGAAGGCGATCCACTGGTTGTCACCGATCGCCCGACCGAACACGACCCGCTCCTTGGCGTAGCGGATCGCCTCCTCGAGGCACCCCTGGGCCGCTCCGACGGCGAGCGCGGCCACGGCGATCCGTCCACCGTCGAGCGCCGTGAGGAAGTTGGCGTACCCGCGCCCGCGTTCGCCGAGCAGGTTGCCCTCCGGCACGCGGACGTCCTCGAACCGCAGCGGGTGGGTGTCGGAGGTGTGCCACCCGACCTTGTCGTAGGGCGGTAGCGCGGTGAAGCCCGGCGTCGGGACCGGCACGAGGATCGACGACAACTCCTTCGTCACCCGGCCGTCGGATCGGACCCGCTCCCCCGTGACGGCCGTGACCGTCACGAGACTGGTGATCTCGCTCCCGGAGTTGGTGATGAACTGCTTCGTGCCGTTGATCACCCACTCACCGTCGACGAGCTCGGCGGTGGTCTCCGTCGCGCCTGCATCACTGCCGGCACGCGCCTCGGTGAGGCCGAACGCGGCGAGCGCCTGCCCGCTCGCGAGCTGCGGGATCCATTCCTCGCGCTGGGCGTCGGTGCCGTACAGGTAGATCGGCATGGCTCCGAGGCCGACGCCGGCCTCGAGGGTGACGCCGATGCTCTGGTCGACGCGTCCGAGCTGCTCGACGGCGAGGCAGAGCGCGAAGTAGTCCATCCCCCCGCCGCCGAGTTCCTTCGGGAACGGCAGCCCGAAGAGTCCCAGCTCCCCCATCTGCGCGATGATGTCGTACGGCAGACGCCGTTCCGTGTCGTACTGATAGGCGGCGGGCGCGACGACCTCGTCGGCGAACGCCTTGACCGTGTCGACGATCCGCTGGTGCTCGGGGCTGAGCTCGGTGTTCATGCTGATGCTCCGTTCGTGGGTGCTGCATCGGTTGGGGCTGCGTTGAGGTGTGCTGCGACGGGGTCTGCGGCGATCGTCGCAACCGACTGACGGGTGGCGACCGTGCCACCCGTGGCGACGTGGAGGGTGACCGTGCCGTCGGTCGTGGCGGTGAGGAGGTGCTCCATCTTCATCGCTTCGACGGTGACCAGCGGCTGACCGGCGGTGACGGCGTCGCCGCTCGTGACGTGCACGGCCGTGACGGTGCCGGGCATCGGCGTCCGCACCTCCGGATCGACCGCACCGGCCGCAGTCGGATCCCCTCCGGCTGGGAGCGCCCCACGCGGGACCACCTCGACCACACTGATGGCACCGTCGAGCGCGATCCATCGTTCGTCCCCCACGCGGACGGTCTCCAACGGGGTGCTGACACCGTCGTGCTCGAACCGCAGGGTGCCGTCCGACCGGCTGAGGACCGCGGCCCGGGTCGGTGCCGCGTCATCGACGGAGACGCTCGCGTCATCGCTCGACCCACGCACCTCGATGCGGACGATGCGTCCGTCCTCACGACGCAGGTGCTGTCGCGTCGGTGCTGCCGCGCCGAGGCGCCACCCACCGGGATCCGACCACGGCGTCCCGAGTCCGGCGGTCCGCGCTGCGGCCTCGAATCGTCGGTCGTCCGTTTCGGCGAGCGCCCCTGCGGTCAGGACCCGCTCGGACGTCGCGGCGGACGGGCTGTCGTCGAGCAGGTCGGCGATGAGACCGGTGTGCAGTCGTCCCGCGACGACGTCCTCGTCGGCGAGGAGCCGCCGGAGGAAGCCGAGGTTCGTGCGGACACCGAAGACCACCGTCGCCGCGAGCGCGGCGTCGAGTCGCCGGAGCGCGGTCCCGCGATCCTCCGCCCAGCACACGATCTTCGCGAGCATGGGGTCGTACCAGGGGCCGACGAACTGCCCGGCGGCGATGCCGCCGTCGACGCGGACGCCCGGCCCGTGCGGCAGACGCACCCGCTCGAGCACCCCGGTCTGGGGCAGGAAGCCGCTCGACGGGTCCTCCGCGTACAGCCGCGCCTCCACCGCGTGACCACGCAGGACGACGTCGTCCTGCGTCATCGCCAGCGGTTCACCGGCGGCGACGCGCACCTGCCACTCCACGAGGTCGAGCCCCGTGACGAGCTCGGTGACCGGATGCTCCACCTGCAACCGCGTGTTCATCTCGAGGAAGGCGAACTCGTCGGGTCGGTCGTCGGCGACGAGGAACTCGACGGTCCCCACCCCTCGGTAGCCGACGCTCCGTGCGACCGTGCAGGCCGCCTCGCCGAGTCGCGCCCGCTGCCGGTCGTCGACGAGCGGCGACGGGGACTCCTCCACCACCTTCTGGTGCCGACGCTGGAGCGAGCACTCGCGCTCCCCGAGGTGCACGACCGCACCGTGGGCGTCCGCGAGCACCTGCACCTCGATGTGCCGGGGTCTCGTGACGAACCGCTCGAGGAGGAGCGTGGCGTCGCCGAAGGCCGCCTCGGCCACCCGGTGCGCGGAGGCGATGGCCGATGGGAGCTCCTCGGCGCGCTCCACCACCTGCATCCCCTTGCCGCCGCCACCACCCGCCGGCTTGACGATGAGCGGGAAGCCGATGGCGACGCCGGCACGGACGAGCGCGTCGTCGTCGAGCGAGGCGTCGGCGACGCCCTCGATGATCGGGACGCCTCGAGCCGCGACGTGGTCCTTCGCCCGGATCTTGTCGCCCATGAGGACTAAGGCGCGCTCGTCCGGTCCGATGAAGACGATCCCGGCAGCGGCGAGCGCCCTCGCGAGCGCGGGTTGTTCGGACAGGAAGCCGTAGCCCGGGTGCACCGCCTCGGCCCCGGTCGTGACGGCGGCTCGGACGACGGCGTCGACGTCGAGGTAGCTGTCCACGGCCGGCGCGGGTCCCAGGCGGACGGCGCGGTCCGCGAGCCTGACATGCGGGGCGTCGCGGTCGGCGTCACTGAAGACCGCGATGCTCTCGATCTCCATCGCCCCGAGCGTGCGGATCACGCGACAGGCGATCTCGCCGCGGTTCGCGACGAGGACGGAGCGGAAGGGACGCGCGGGTGCGCGGCCGGGCGGGTTCGGTGTCTGGATCGTCATGCCGTCACATCCTGAAGAGGCCGAAGCCGGGTTCCGGCAGGGGCGCGCGGGAGCACACCTCGAGCGCGAGTCCGAGGACCGTGCGGGTCCGGGCGGGGTCGATGATGCCGTCGTCCCAGAGCCGTGCGGTCGAGTAGTACGGGTTGCCCTGCTCCTCGAAGTCGGCGAGGATCGGCGCCCGGAAGTCCTCCTCCGCCTGGGCGGTCCACGCCTCACCGCGGGCCTCGAGTTGGTCGCGTTTGACGGTCGCGAGGACACTCGCCGCCTGCTGTCCCCCCATGACGGAGATGCGCGCGCCCGGCCACATCCAGAGGAACCGGGGATCGTAGGCCCGGCCGCACATGGAGTAGTTGCCGGCGCCGAACGAACCACCGATCACCACCGTCAGCTTCGGCACCCGGGTGGTCGCGACCGCGGTGACCATCTTCGCGCCGTGCTTGGCGATGCCTCCGGCCTCGGCGTCACTGCCGACCATGAAGCCCGAGATGTTCTGGAGGAACAGCAACGGGATGCCGCGCTGGTCGGCGAGCTCGATGAAGTGAGCGCCCTTCAGGGCCGACTCGCTGAAGAGCACGCCGTTGTTCGCGATGATGCCGACGGGGTGCCCGTGCAGCCTCGCGAACCCGGTCACGAGGGTGTCGCCGTACTCGCGCTTGAACTCCGAGAAGTCACTGCCGTCGACGAGCCGCGCGATCACCTCACGGACATCGTAGGCCGTCTGCAGCTCCGCCGGGACGACGCCGTACAGTTCCGCCTCCGGGACGATCGGCGGCACGCTCGGACGCACCTCCCACGCGCGCTGGTGGGGCGCCGGCAGCGTCGCGACCGCATCCCGGAGGATGTCGAGCGCGTGCGCGTCGTCGTCGGCGAGGTGGTCCGTGACCCCCGACACCCGGGCGTGGAGGTCGCCGCCGCCGAGTTGCTCCGGCGTCACGACCTCGCCGATCGCGGCTTTCACGAGGGGTGGACCACCCAAGAAGATCGTGCCCTGGCCACGCACGATCACGTTCTCGTCGCTCATGGCGGGGACGTACGCACCTCCGGCGGTGCAGGACCCGAGTACGGCAGCGAGTTGCGGGATGCCGACCGCCGACATCCTGGCCTGGTTGAAGAAGATTCGGCCGAAGTGGTCCCGATCGGGGAAGACCTCATCCTGCGTCGGGAGGTTCGCTCCCCCGGAGTCGACGAGGTACAGGCACGGCAGTCGGTTCGCGGCCGCGATCTCCTGGGCCCGGAGGTGCTTCTTCACCGTCATCGGGAAGTACGAGCCGCCCTTCGCGGTCGCATCGTTCGACACGACGAGCACGTGTCGTCCGTGGACGAGGCCGATCCCGGCGATGACCCCGGCGCCGGGAGTCGCGTCGTCGTACATACCGTGCGCGGCCAAGGGCGCGATCTCGAGGAAGGGGCTCCCCTCGTCGAGCAGGCGGTCGACCCGATCGCGCGGCAGCAGCTTCCCCCGGGCGACATGCCGGGCCCGCGACGCCTCCGGTCCGCCCAGGGCCGCGGCCGCCATCGTCTGTTCGAGCACCGTCACGAGCGCCCGCTGCGCCGCCTCCTGCTCGCGGAATCGGGCTGAGGTGGGATCGGCACCGCTCGTGAGGGTGGGCACTCGGGCTCCTGTCGTCATCGACCGTGAGTGCATTCAGTTACTCATCACTCACTGAAAGAGAGGTTACAGTTCATTAACTGAAAAAGTCCACCCCGAGGAGATCCGATGACCGGTCGTGACACGCCGTCCCCGAACCCGCCGCACCTCGGGCGCTCGGAGGCGAAAGCGGCACGTCGCTCCGCCCTCCTGCGGTCAGCGGCCGGACTGTTCGCCGAGCGCGGCTTCGCCGGGGTGTCGATGGAGGACCTCGGAACGGCCGTCGGCATGAGCGGACCCGCCGTCTACCGCCACTTCCCGAGCAAGCAGGCCGTCCTCGCAGCACTCCTCGTCGGCGTCAGTCAGGACCTGCTGGATGGCGGGACCCGCGAGGTCGAGCAGGCTCCGGACAGCGATCGAGCACTGCGTTCGTTGGTCACCTTCCACGTGGCTTTCGCCCTCGACGACCCCGACGTGATCCGCATCCAGGACCACGACCTCGACAGTCTGGCACCGGACGACCGCCGCGCGGTCCGCACCCTCCAGCGGCGCTACGTCGAGCGGTGGGTGGATGTCCTCACGACGCTGCATCCCACGATCCCAGCGGCGGAACTGCGGGTCCGGGCGCTCGCGGGCTTCGGACTGATCAACTCCACGTCCCACAGCACCTCCCTCGGCAGGAACGAGGCCGGGACACCCGACCGCGAGGCGGTGCGCTCGACGCTCGAGCGGATGGCACTGGCCGCCCTGCTCGCCGCGTGAGGACGCGGAGCAGCGTCAGTCGACGAGCACGGACAGGACGTTCCCCGCTGGATCGGTGAACCAGGCGATGTCCGGGCCGTTCCCGCGCATGATCCCCTTCGCGTCCGTCGGCAGGACGTCGTCGGGGTACAGCTTCGTCACCACGCCCTGCGCCTGCAGCTCGTCGACCGCCGTGTCGATGTCCTCGACCACGAGGTTCAGCACCGTGAACGAGGCTGGTGTGTGGTCCGGCTTGCCGTAGACGAGCACCGACCCGCCGGCGGGGAGCGCTACGTCCAGGAATCCCATGGCGTTGTCCGTGACCGTGAGACCGAGGACGTCCCCGTAGAACGCCCTCGCCGCGTCGATGTCGTCGACCGAGAACCCGCTGAAGACATCCGTGTAGGTGACCATGAGCCGCTCCTTTGCTGATTCCCGATGCGTACACGATGCACGATGCCACGTCGCGGTCGTCGCGTCCAGGCCCGAACGGCCGCCGGGGCGGGCGAGCGCGAGGGCCTGGACTCGACGATCACACCATCGTCAGGACCATCGCCGGATCGGAGAGCATCGTTCCGAGGTCGACGAGGAACCGGGACCCCTGCTCTCCGTCGATGAGCCGATGGTCGAACGACAGCGACAGCGTCACGACGTGTCGCAGCGCGACCTGCCCCTCGAACTCCCACGGCTGGCGACGGACGGCACCGAGCGCGATGATCGCCGCCTCACCGGGGTTCAGGATCGGCGTCCCCGCATCGACGCCGAAGACGCCGACGTTGGAGATCGTGATCGTCCCCCCTCGCAGTTCCGCCGGAGCGGTGCGTCCCTCGCGGGCCGTGCGGACGAGGTCCGACACGGCGTCCGCGAGTTCGAACAGGCTGAGCTCCTCCGCCCGAGCGATGTTCGGCACGAGGAGTCCTCGCGGCGTCGCTGCGGCGATCCCGAGTCCGACGTGGCCGTACTCGACGATCTCCCCGGCAGCCTCGTCCCAACTCGCGTTGACCGCGGGAGTTCGTCTCACGGCGATGCACACCGCTTTGGCGAGGACGGTCAGGATGTTGACCCGGTGGTCCCCGGTCCGAGGCGAGCGGGCGAGCGCGTCCAGCAGCGACATCGTCGGCGTCACGTCGACCGTCAGGAACTCCGTCACGTGGGGAGCCGTGAACGCGCTGCTCACCATCGCCTCGGCGGTCCGACGCCTGACACCCGTGATCGGCCGACGCACCGACCCGTCGGCCGCCGTGGCCGTCGCCTCTGGGGTCCCGGCCGGTGCCGCTGCCGCTCCGCGAGCACGCTCCGGCAGCTGCCCACTCAGGCCGGTCGCAGCGCGCTCGACCTCCTCACGCGCGATCCGACCACCGACGCCGGTGCCGACGAGCGTTCCGAGGTCGACGCCCAGATCACGGGCGAGTCGCCGGACCGGCGGTGTCGCGCGGGGCCGAGAACGCTCCGGCACCGGGGCGGTGTGCGCCGGGGCAGGTGTGTCATCGCCGGCGGACCGGGCACGGCGCCGTGGCCGTTCACCGCTCGCCGTGCGAGGACCGTAGCCGACGAGGACCGGCTCGCGGTCCGCGGCCCCACTCGGACGGTCGACCTCCGCTCGGTCGGCCTCGGGGACCGACGGGGGCGGAGCGGTCTCACCATCGGGGGCGAAGTCGACGAGCGCCTCGCCGACGAGGACCGTCGTCCCCGGTTCGACGTGGAGCCTCGTGACCACGCCGGCGGTCGGCGCGGGCAGTTCGACGAGCGCCTTCGCGGTCTCGACCTCGGCGATCACCTGGTTGAGCTCGACGTGGTCGCCGACGGCGACGCGCCAGGACACGAGTTCGCTCTCGGTCAGACCTTCACCGAGATCGGGTAGGGAGAACCGCTTCATCGCCGTCCCTCCCCACCGGTCACAGGCCGGGCATCGGCCCTGCCCACAACGGAGGCCGAGGACCGACGCCCCAGTGCGCGATCCACCCCGTCCAGGATCCGGTCGAGGTCCGGGAGGAAGTGGTCCTCGAGCGCCGACGCGGGATAGGGGGTGTCGAACCCCGTCACCCGCACCGGGGCCTCTTCGAGGAGGTCGAAGCAGCGTTCGGTGATCGAGGCCGCCAGCTCGGCTCCGACCCCTCCGGAGCGTTGCGCCTCGTGCGTGATGACGAGTCGCCCGGTCTTCTCGACCGAGGCGGCGACCGCGTCGACGTCCAAGGGCGCGAGGGATCGGAGGTCGATCACCTCCAGGTCGACACCCTCGTCGGCCGCGGCCTCCGCAGCCTCGAGCGCCGTCTGGACGAGCGGACCGTAGGCGACCAGCGTCGCGTCCGTGCCGGCGCGAACGGTCCGCGCACGGGTGAACGCGAGCGGATCGGCGGGGAGGTCGTCGAGGACCTCACCCTTCGTCCAGTACCGCCGCTTCGGTTCGAAGAACAGCACCGGGTCGTCGCACGCGATCGCCTGACGGATCATGGTGTGCGCGTCCTGGGGGTCCGAGCACGTCACCACGCGCAGTCCCGCCGTGTGCGCGAAGTACGCCTCCGGGGACTCGGAGTGGTGCTCGACGGCGCCGATTCCTCCGCCGTACGGCACCCGGATGGTGACCGGCATCCGCACGGCGCCCTTCGTCCGGTAGTGCAGCTTCGCCAACTGCGCGACGATCTGGTCGAAGCCCGGATAGATGAACCCGTCGAACTGGATCTCGCACACCGGGC
Organism: Plantibacter auratus; assembly: GCF_050587365.1. Lineage (NCBI taxonomy): Bacteria > Bacillati > Actinomycetota > Actinomycetes > Micrococcales > Microbacteriaceae > Plantibacter > Plantibacter auratus. The sequence continues at coordinate 76,562 of NZ_JBOBFV010000003.1, forward strand.
GGAAGCCTCGGAACGCCAGACCGATCGCCGCTCCGATGATCGCGGACTCCGCCAGCGGCGTGTCGACGACGCGATCGGCGCCGAACTCAGCCTGGAGGCCGTCGGTCACCCGGAACACCCCGCCGAGTCGGCCGATGTCCTCGCCGAGCAACAGGACCCGGTCGTCATCGGCGAGGGCGTGGTGCAGTCCGGTGTTGATCGCCTTGCTGAGGGTGAGCGTGGTCATCGGGCACCACCGTCGAACATCGCGAGGTAGGAGCGGTACTCCTCGCGTTGCCGTTCGAGCCCGGGGTGGGCGGTGGCGTAGACCTCGTCGAAGAGCGAGAGCGGGTGAGGGGCAGGCAAGGCGAGGCACCCCGCACGGACCCGGGCGGCCGCGGCGTCGGCGACGGACGCGACGTGGGCTCGGGCCGTCTCGTCGAGGACCCCTTCGGACTCCAGCAGACGCTCGAGACGGGTGATCGGATCCTTCGCACGCCACGACGCGACCTCGCTCTCGTCCCGGTACCGCGTCGGATCGTCCGAGGTGGTGTGCGGCCCCATGCGGTAGGTGACGGCCTCGATGAAGGTCGGCCCACCACCGGAACGTGCGCGGTCGACGGCGATCCGCATCGCCGCCGTCACGGCGACCACGTCGTTGCCGTCGACCCGCATGCTCGGCACCCCGAAGCCCGGTGCCCGGTCCGCGATGGGGCGCTGGGCCTGCAGCCCGACGGGCTCGGAGATCGCGTACTGGTTGTTCTGGCAGAAGAAGACCACGGGTGCCTGGAAGCTCGCGGCCAGCACCAGCGCCTCGTTCACGTCGCCCTGACTCGTCGCCCCGTCGCCGAAGTAGGCCACGGCCACCGCGTCGGACCCGTCGCGCTGACAGCCCATCGCGTAGCCCGTCGCATGGAGCGTCTGGGCCCCGATGATGACCGCCGGCGTCGCCATGCCGACCGCGAACGGGTCCCAGCCCGACAGCGCGGTCCCCCGCCACATCGCCATCAATTGATCGAGTTCGACGCCACGGCAGTACGCGACGGCCTGTTCGCGGTAGCTCGTGAAGACGAAGTCCCCGCGCCGCAGGACCCGCGCCGACCCCACCTGGGCGGCCTCCTGCCCGAGCGACGGCGGCCACAGACCGATCTCGCCCTGCCGTTGCAGAGCCGTCGCCTCCGTGTCGATGCGGCGCGTGACGACCATGTCCTCGTAGAGCGCGAGCAGCTCGGTGTGACCGAGGTCGGCGACGAAGAGGTCGTAGAGGGCGTCCTCCTGACGGACGCCGTCCGGATCGAGGAGCTGGACGCACCCGTGGTCGACCGGGACCGGTTCGCGTGCATCACCGCCCCGCTCGTCGGAATCCTGCGGGAATTGGGTGTGAGTCTCCATCGACACGATGCACGCCGCCTTGAGTTCGGTGACCTCACGGCGGTGCCTCGTGAGCGATGCCGTGCCCTCGCGTCATCGCGAGGTGGTCCGAGGCTACGCCGGATCACCCTGGCGCTCAACCGTCGACACTCCGCTCAACGGCGAACGCCCGCCCCGCGGAAGCGGGACGGGCGTTCGGGTGCAGCTGCTGAGGCTTAGCCTTCGGCCGGGGCCTCGGGGCCTTCGCTGGCAGCGTCGCTGCCGTGCGTGTCGGCCTCATCGGCCACGACCGGAGCGAGCGAGAGCTTGCCGCGGTCGTCGATCTTCGTGATCTCGACGAGGATCTTCTGGCCGACGCCGAGCACGTCTTCGACGTTCTCCACACGCTTGCCACCGGCGAGCTTGCGGACCTCGGAGATGTGCAGCAGGCCGTCCTTGCCCGGGAGCAGCGAGACGAACGCGCCGAACGCGGCGATCTTGACGACGGTTCCGAGGAACTGCTCGCCGACCTCCGGGTTGGTGGGGTTCGCGATCGCGTTGACCTGGGCACGAGCGGCCTCGGCCGACGGACCGTCGACGGCGCCGATGTAGACGGTGCCGTCCTCCTCGATGGAGATGTCGGCGCCGGTCTCGTCCTGGATCGAGTTGATCGTCTTGCCCTTCGGGCCGATCAGCTCGCCGATCTTGTCGACGGGGATCTGGACGCTGATGACGCGAGGCGCGGTCGGCGCCATCTCGTCGGGAGCGTCGATCGCCGCGTTCAGCACGGAGAGGATCGTCGTGCGGGCGTCCTTGGCCTGCTGGAGCGCACCGGTCAGGACCGAGGTCGGGATGCCGTCGAGCTTCGTGTCGAGCTGGATGGCCGTGACGAACTCGGAGGTACCGGCGACCTTGAAGTCCATGTCGCCCAGGGCGTCTTCGGCGCCGAGGATGTCGGTGAGCGCCGCGTAGCGGGTCTCACCGTCGACGACGTCGGAGATGAGGCCCATGGCGATACCGGCGACGGGTGCGCGGAGCGGCACACCGGCGTTCAGCAGCGACAGGGTCGAGGCGCAGACGGAACCCATCGAGGTCGAACCGTTGGACCCGAGGGCCTCCGAGACCTGACGGATCGCGTAAGGGAACTCCTCGCGGCTCGGCAGCACCGGCACGAGTGCGCGCTCGGCGAGGAAGCCGTGCCCGATCTCGCGACGCTTCGGCGAACCGACCCGGCCGGTCTCACCGGTCGAGTAGGGCGGGAAGTTGTAGTGGTGCAGGTAGCGCTTCTTCGTGACGGGCGACAGCGAGTCGATCTGCTGCTCCATCTTGAGCATGTTCAGCGTGGTGACACCCAGGATCTGGGTCTCGCCGCGCTGGAAGATCGCGGAACCGTGGACGCGCGGGATGACCTGCACCTCGGCGTCGAGCGGACGGATGTCGGTCAGGCCACGGCCGTCGATGCGGATGCCCTCGCGGAGGACACGGCCGCGCATGACGACCTTCGAGACGGACTTGTAGGCCGCAGAGAACTGGGTGAGTACCTCGGCGTCGAGCGAACCGGCCTCGACGCGCTCGGTGATCTCCGCCTTGACACGGTCCTTGAGGGCGTCGTCGGCGTTCTGGCGCTCGATCTTGTCGGCGATCTGGTAGACGTTCACCAGTTCGTCGTGTGCGAGACCGGCGACGGCGTCGTAGCTCTCCTGCGTGTACGGGAGGAACACGGGGTAGGCCGCGATCTCCTTGGCCGCCTGAGCGGCGAGTTCGCTCTGTGCCTTGACGAGCTGCTTGAGGAACGGCTTGGAGGCCTCGAGACCGGCAGCCACGACCGCCTCGTCGGGCTTCGTGGCGCCGCCCTTGATGAGGTTCCAGCTGTTCTCGGTGGCTTCCGCCTCGACCATCATGATCGCGACGTCTTCGTTGCCGTTGGCGTCGGTCACGATGCGACCGGCGACGATGATGTCGAAGACGGCCTCCTCGAGCTGGTCGACCTTCGGGAAGGCGACCCACTGGTCGGCCTCGCCGGCCTGGCCGGGGATCAGCGCGAGACGGACGGCGCCGATCGGACCGGAGAACGGCAGACCCGAGATCTGGGTGGACATCGACGCCGCGTTGATCGCGAGGGCGTCGTAGAACTCACCCGGAGCGATCGAGAGGACGGTGATGACGATCTGGACCTCGTTGCGGAGGCCGGTGACGAACGACGGGCGCAGCGGCCGGTCGATGAGGCGGCAGACGAGGATCGCCTCGGTCGAGGGGCGGCCCTCACGACGGAAGAACGAACCGGGGATCTTGCCGGCGGCGTAGGAGCGCTCCTCGACGTCCACCGTGAGGGGGAAGAAGTCGAAGTTGTCCTTGGGGTGCTTTCCGGCCGAGGTGGCCGACAGGAGCATGGTCTCCTCGTCGAGGTACGCGGCGATCGCGCCCTGTGCCTGCTGCGCGAGGCGGCCGGCTTCGAACCGGACCGTGCGCTTGCCGAACTTGCCGTTGTCGAGAACGGCCTCGGCGAACTTGATTTCTGGACCTTCCACAGGTCTCTCCTTCGTACGTGTGCGCTCCCGTCGAGTGACGGGCCGCGCGTCCCGAATGGACGCGCCGTCGAGCGCGGTCGTGCATGATGCAGCGCGCAACACAGCCGCAGTACTTGCTCAAGCCGCCCGGTCTTCCGGGACTTGGCTGGCCACCAGTAGAACACCACCCGCGGATCGCGAGGGATACACCACCGAGGACCAGCTTCCTGTCGGCTGGCTGTGCGCGGAGCGGACCATCACGGTCCGCCGTCGGTCAGCCTAGCAGAGGGGGGTTCGGCGATCCCCGGAACGACACGGATCCTCAGGTGATGGGCGGGGTGCCAGGGGCGTCGGGAGACGCCGCGCGCCGGCGGTCGCGTCCCCACGACACGAGCAGGAGGACCATCGCGACGGCCGCTCCGAGGAGGGTGTCGAGCACGCGCTCCCCCACGATCGCGAGCACCGGTTGCGTCGACGAGGACGTGCTGATGATGAGCACGAGCGGCGTGATGAAGACGAGCGCCAACGCGTAGTGCCGGATGACGACGAGCTCGATCGTGAACTGCAGGGCGGCCAGCACGAGCGCGAGGATGTAGCCGTGCGGCTGGAGCGAGGCCACGGCGAGGAAGATCCCGGCGCCGACGACCGTCCCGAGCACGCGGTGCACGCCGCGTGTCGCGCTCAGGGTGCGCGAGTGCCCGACGCTGAGGATCGCGACGGCGGACCCGGCGATCCAGTACCCGTGACCGAGGCCGAGGACCGCTCCGAGGACCGCACTGATCGCGAGCGCGACCGTGAGGCGTGTCGCAATCCGGCGGTCGGTCGCGCTCAGCCGGTACTCGGGGAACAGCACCCGCATCGGCGTCGGCTTCCCCGCGCCGCGGCGGACGGCGGGCACGAGCAACGGCGCGACGACCACCAGGGAGGCGAAGGCGGAACCGGCCGCCACGAGCAGGACGACCAGTCCGCCGTCGAGCCCGGCGCCGCCGATCGGGACGGGCGCGGTCAGGTGGCCGGCGATGCCGAACACGAGGATGAAGAACAGCGCGCCCGGAGGGCCGAGGACGATGCCCTGCACCAGCCAGATCACCGCCGACCCGACGACGATGAGACCGATCGCGGTCAGCGGCCGTGAACCCGACATCGCGACACCCAGCGCCGCGGCCGTGACGAGTCCTGCTCCGATGAGCGGCAGCACCCGCAGACGGTCCCGGCGGCTGAGGGGCGCGCAGTAGAGCGCGGTGAACGCCCCGAGGCCGGTGAGCAGGCCGAGCGGCGTGAGTCCGAAGAACGTCGCGACCGCGACCGGCACGGCCATCGCGATGGCCGCGGTCAGGGCGGCGGGCCAACGTTTCGGCGACGGCGCGAAGCTGATCAGTGAGGTCTTCAGACCGCGTTCAGCCATCCGGTCCTCCGCTCTCGTGCAACCATCCAACGCTACGCCATCCTGAGCCCGGCGCCCGGGCCCCGTCATCGCGCGGGCCGCCCCGGGCTACGCTGGTGCGAACCCCAGGAGGTGACGTTGACGCATCCCGCGCCGGCAGCCGCTCGCCCGAAGCAGCGGGTCCCGTTCTGGGACAACGCCCGTTTCGCGTGCATCACGCTCGTGGTCATGGGCCACGCGATCCAACGCCTGACCTCCGAGTCCGACACCGCGCTCGTCGTGTACCTGTTCCTCTACGCCTTCCACATGCCGGCGTTCGCGATCATCAGCGGGTACTTCTCGAAGTCGGCCCCTCCCGGACGACGACAGATGCGTCGGGTGATCACGGACATCCTCCTGCCCTACCTGATCATGGAGGGGATCTGGTCCCTCGTGCAGTTCCTCGTCGAGGGCAAACGCGCGTTCAACCCGACCCAACCGTCGTGGACGCTCTGGTTCCTCCTCGCGCTCGGCATCTTCCGCCTCGTCCTGCCCTATCTCGCGCTCCTGCGCTGGCCACTGCTTTGGAGCGTGGTGATCTCGATCGGCGTCGGCTACCTCGACAACGTCGACAGCACGTTCTCGCTCTCGCGCGCACTCGGGATCCTCCCGTTCTTCGTGCTCGGGTGGCAGATCAACCGGTGGCGGCTCGTGGACCGCTGGCGTCTCGTCCGTACGAGGGCCTGGTGGATCCGGATCGCCGCCGCCGCCGTCCTCATCGCTTGGGCGGTCGTCCTCGTCGTCGGGATCGACCTGTGGCGGCGCATCGACCTGCGCTACTGGTTCTTCTACGACCGGGGGTACACCGCGCTCGGCAACGAGGACGGGACGGGCGGCCTGGTGCGACTCGCGGCGATCCTGCTGGCCGTCGTCCTCACCGCGGCGTTCTTCGTGCTCGTCCCCCGCGGCCAGTCGTGGATCACCCGGTACGGACAGTCGACGATGTACGTCTACCTGCTGCACTCCTTCGTGCTCTACCCCCTGCGTGAGTCGGGCGTCCTCACCGACACGGGCAGCCCCGAGCTCGTCCTCATCGGCCTGCTGGTGCTGTCGGTCCTGATCGTCGTCGTACTCTCCAGCGGACCCGTGCGCCGCATCACGAGACCGCTCATCGAACCCCGCGCGGCGTTCATCTTCAGTCGCAAGCGGGCCTTCGACCCGGAGCCCCCTCGGAGCGACCCGACCGGGTCCCGCCGCGACGTCACGAGGTGACGAGGACGACCTTCCCGCGGACGTGACCGTCGATGAGGTGGCGGTAGGCGTCGACGACCCGCTCGATGGGCCACACGCTGTCGATGGGGAGGACGATCTCACCCCGCGCGATCGACTCGCCGAGCGCTGCCAGCTCGTCGAGCGTCGCGTCCTGTCCACCGACGCCGCGGAATCCGTGCTCGGCGGCGAAGGGCCGGTCCGCGATCGTGTTGACCCGCTCCGGCGCGACGCCGAGGTCGCGCGCCAGCTCGAGGGTGGGCCGGCCGTGGGTGTCGATGACGGCGGTGATCCCGCCAGGGGCCGCCTCGAGGACACGCTCGCGCAGCCCGTCGCCGTACTGGACGGGGATGATGCCGAGACCGCGGAGGAACTCCTGATTGGCCTCGCCGGCGGTGCCGAGCACGACCGCGCCCGTCCGCCTGGCGAGCTGCGCCGCGAGCACGCCGACCCCGCCGGCCGCAGCACTCACGAGCACCGTGTCCGGCTGCTGGACGCCGACGGCGGCGACCGATGCGATCGCCGCGCGTCCCGCGATGTCGAGGGCGCCGGCCTGCTCGATGGTGAGCCCGTCCGGCACATGATGGAGGATGCCGGCCGGAGCGATGAGGAAGTCCGCCTGCGCGTGGAACCGGTGTCCGCCGTACACGTGGTCGCCCGTCGCGAATCCCTGGACACCGCTCCCTACGCCGTCCACCACCCCGGCGAAGTCGTTGCCGTTCCCGCTCGGGACGTCCCGGCCGAAGGAGGCGAGCGCTTCGGGTGATGCCGCGAGCTTGTGGTCGACGGGGTTGAGGCCTGCGACGAGGACACGGACGCGGACCTCGTCGTGGCCGGGCACCGGGATGTCGCCCTCGACGAGGTGGAACACCTCGGGGCCACCGAACCGGTCGAACCGCACGAACCTCGCCATGATGCCTCCTCCGCCGGCTTCCGCCGACCTCCATGCTCACACGCTTCCCAGGCGAGGACCACCCCGGCCGCAGGGGACGTCACGCGCCGTTCACCCGGCCGAGCGAGAATCACGGGCATGGCATGGGTCGATGAGCTGCAGACGGCGATCACGGCGTGGTTGCTCGAGATCGCCGCGTCCGGCTGGGTGTTCCCGGCGCTGTACCTGCTGACGGTCGCCGACGCCTTCCTGGTCGTCCTTCCGAGCGAGACCGCGGTGACGGCGCTCGGAGCGATCTCGACGTCGAGCGGCTCGCCGGGCCTCGCCCTCCTCATCGGCGTGGCCTGGGCGGGCGCCGTGACCGGCGACGTGTCCTGCTACCTCCTCGGACGACGGATCGGGACCACACGGTTCGCCTGGATGCGGCGTCCGCGGGTCGCGGGCGCGATCGGACGTGCGGGCGTCGCCCTCGAGCGCCGTGCCGCTGCAGCCATCCTCACCGCGCGCTACATCCCGTTCGCGCGCATCGCGGTCAACCTCGTCGCCGGGGCGAGTGGGCTCCGCCCCCGTCGGTACCTTCCGATCACCGTCCTCGCAGGGCTCGCCTGGGCACTGTGGAACGTGGGCGTCGGAGCCGTCGTCGGCCGGTTCCTCCCGGATCAGCCGGTACTCGCGACCGCTGTCTCGATCGTCGTCGCCGTCGGCCTGGGCGTGGCCGTCGACCGGATCAGCGCAGCCCTGGCCGCACGACGGCGACGACCACTGGCCTCACTCGACGAGCTCGCCCCGCGCCTTCTTGCCGACGATGGAGTGCCGGCGGCTGTAGGCGAAGTAGATGATGAAGCCGAGCGCCAGCCAGACGAGGAACCGCACCCAGGTGAGCGTCGTCAGGTTGAGCATGAGCCAGACGCAGAGCACCGCTGAGAGGATCGGGAGGAACGGCGACCACGGGACACGGAATGCGCGCGGCAGCTTTGGATACTTCTTCCGCAGTACGATCACGGCGATGCTGACGAGCACGAACGCGGAGAGCGTCCCGATGTTGATCATCTCCTCGAGGATGCCCACGTCGGTCAGGCCGGCGATCAGCGCGACGAGCGCGCCGACGATGAGCTGCACCCGCACGGGTGTCTTGCGCTTCTCGGAGGTGACGCTGAGCGAGCGCGGGAGCAGGCCGTCGCGGCTCATGGCGAAGACCACGCGGGCGAGGCCGAGCAGGAGCACCATGATGACGGTCGTCAGGCCGGCGAGGATGCCGATCGAGATCACCTGCGCCGCCCAGTCCGCGCCCACCGCGATGAACGCCGTCGCGAGTGAGGGGTCCTCAGCCTCGGCGAGCGTCGTGTACGGCACCATGCCGGTGAGGACGAGGCTCACCCCGACGTAGAGGACGGTCACGATGGCGAGGCCACCGAAGATGCCGCGCGGCAGGTTGCGCTGCGGGTCCTTGACCTCTTCCGCGCTCGTGGCGACGACGTCGAACCCGATGAAGGCGAAGAAGACGAGTGAGGCACCGGCGAGCAGACCGAAGACGCCGTACTGTGCGGGCGCTGCCCCCGTCATGAAGGAGAACAGCGACTGCGACCAGGCGTCGGACGCCCCGCCCTTCGTCGGGACCTCGTCGGGGATGAACGGCGTGTAGTTCGCGGCCTTGACGAAGAAGGCGCCGACGACGATGACGAAGATGACGATCGCGACCTTGATGATCGTGAAGACGCTCGCGACACGCGAGGACAGCTTCGTCCCGAGGACGAGCAGGGTCGTGAAGATCGCGACGATGACGAACGCGCCCCAGCTGACCTTGAGCCCGAAGACGTCGAGCTCGCTCGGCACGTCCCAGCCCCAGAGCAGGAAGACGTTGCTGAGGTAGATGCCCCAGTACTTGGCGATGACGGCGGCCGCCGTGAGCATCTCCAGGATGAGGTCCCATCCGATGATCCACGCGAGGAGCTCACCGAGGGTGGCGTAGGTGAAGGTGTAGGCGGAGCCGGCGACGGGCACCGTGGAGGCGAACTCCGCGTAGCACATGATGGCGAGGGCACAGGTGACGGCCGCGAGGATGAACGCGAGCGACACGGACGGGCCCGCGTAGTTGCCCGCGGCCTTGGCTCCGACGGAGAAGATGCCGGCGCCGACCGCGACCGCGACACCCATGATCATGAGGTCCCAGGTGCCGAGGGTGCGCTTCAGACTGCGCCCTTCGACGCTGGAATCCGCGAGGGAGTCCTCGATGCTCTTCGTCCGCCAGATGCTCATGGTGCTCCTTGCCGTGGTGCGGTACCTCGTGGCCTCGCTCGAAGCCGACTCTCGACCTTGCCAGATGAGCAGGCCGAGGTCGAGTCGCAGACGGGATGTTCTCCAGCTGCAGCGTTCCTGATCGAACACGAACGGGCCGCCATCCCGGAGGATGACGGCCCGTCACGAAGAAGCTCGCGGTGTCAGCGCCCTTCGACAGGCTCAGGGACCGTGGGTCTCGTGAGCTGGCGGAGGGTTCAGAGTGCTGCCTAGCGGCGGAGTCCGAGGCGCTCGATCAGCGAGCGGTAACGCTCGATGTCGACGGCCTGGAGGTAGCCGAGGAGGCGGCGACGCTGTCCGACCAGGAGCAGCAGGCCACGACGCGAGTGGTGGTCGTGCTTGTGCTCCTTGAGGTGCTCGGTGAGGTCCTTGATGCGGCGGGTCATGACCGCCACCTGGACCTCGGGGGATCCGGTGTCACCTGGGTGGGTTGCGTACTCTTCGATGATCGCCTTCTTACGGTCTCCTTCAAGCGCCATAGTGGTGATCCCCTCTCTGTTCGTTGCGCGGTGCCCGTCGCCTGATGCGTGGGCTCTCTTGATCCGCGGCCGTTCGACGGCAACCTTGAGATTCTAGCAGGTTCAGAGCGTGGGAGGTTCGCGATGCGTCGAGCGCCGCTTCGCGTTCGCCCGTTCCTCCGCTTCGCTGGCTGCGACCCGGCGTCGGCGACGCAGCACGAGGATGAGGGCGAGCGCGATGAGGTCCAGGACCAGGAAGGCGAGGAGCAACCAGACCCAGAGCGGCGGTCCGGCACCGGCGTTCGGCGCGGGTTCAGCCGCTGCCTCGGCCGCCTCGGCGGTCGTCGTGGAGTCGTAGACGAGCCGGACGGGGTCGCCGAGCGTGGCCCCGCCGTCGGCGTTCGTCGACACGAGGGCGAGGGTGATGTCGTACTCCCCCGCGTCCGCACCGCGCAGCCACTGGGTCATGTTGATCCTGGTGGACCATCCGCCGTCGCTCCCGATCTCGATCGGCTGACCGTCGAAGCGGAACTCGGTCGCCCCCGTCCCGCCGGTGGACTGCAGGTCGCACGACGCATCATCGGCCGTGGAGCTGCTGAAGCAGGCCTTCGCCGAGTCGTAGAGGTCGATCGAGCGCCAGTAGGACAGCACGACGTCGGCACCCGGGTCGGCGGTGCCGGTGACGTCGAATCCGCTGACCTGCTCGCCGTCCAGGGTGTAGTCGACGCGGTAGACGGTGTCGCCGTCGGTCGGGCTCTCGATCGTCCCAGTGCCGGCGGCCGACGCGGGAGCGGATGCGGCGAGCGGCAGGACGACGGATCCGGCGCCGATCGACACCGCCACCACGGCGAGCGCCGCGGTACGAGCGGCACGCTGCAGCAGCGAACCGAGTCGACGCGCTCCGGGGATCACCTGGCCACCACTCCCTCCGGCGACGCCGGACGGCGACGCACGCCACCAGTATCCCAAAGACCGGGGCGCCGAGCCTGGGAACGACGGAGGCGGGGACCGCACCGGGCGGTCCCCGCCCGCATCGGCGCGGTCGGACGGAGCCGTCCGATCAGGCCCCGAGACCGCCGAGCAGCTCGGAGAACGGGCGATCGAGGGCGAACGGGTCATCCAGGCGCCCGGAACGGTCCGAGGCCGCCACGAGTGCGCTCAACTCGCCGGCCGCACGGTCGATCCGCGCCGGCAGGGCACCGACCTGCGCGTCGCCCGACCCCCAGTCCTCGGAGGCCGCGAACACGGCGGTCGGCACGGTCACCGCCCGCAGGTAGGCGAACAAGGGACGCACGGCGTATTCGAGGGCGAGCGAATGCCTGGCCGACCCACCCGTCGCACCGAGGACGACGGGCACCCCGGTCAAGGCGGTCGGCTCCACCACGTCGAAGAACGACTTGAACAAACCGGAGTAGCTGGAGGAGAAGATCGGCGTCACCGCGATCACGCCGTCGGCGGCGGTCATGGCTTCGATCGCCTCGGACAACCGTGGACTGGGGAACCCGGTCAGCAGGTTGTTCGTGATGTCCTGCGCGAGGTCGCGCAGCTCGATCGACGTCGTCTCGACCGTGTACCCGTCCTGCTCGAGGCGCGCCACGGTGGCGTCGCGGAGGCGGTCGGCGAGGAGACGTGTGGACGACGGTTGGCTGAGGCCGGCCGACACGACGGCGAGCGTGCGCTTGGCGGTCATCGGGTCGCCCCGACCGCCGCCGCGCCGAACGCCGAACCGGATGCGACCTGGCTCGTCTCGACCGCACCGGAGCGCGAAGCGAGTTCCGCGTCAGCGGCCGCGACCATCGACGCGTGCGTCGGCGCCTCCGGCACGTCGGCCGGACGGTCCTTCGCGAACTCCTTGCGGAGCACCGGCACGACCTCGCCGCCGAGGATCTCGAGCTGGTCGAGCACCGTCGCGAGCGGGAGCCCGGCGTGATCCATGAGGAACAGCTGACGCTGGTAGTCGCCGAAGGTCTCGCGCATCCCGGCGTACCGGTCGATGACCTGCTGCGGGCTGCCGACGGTGAGCGGCGTCTGCTCGGTGAAGTCCTCGAGCGTCGGCCCGTGACCGTACACGGGGGCGTTGTCGAAGTACGGCCGGAACTGGGCGACGGCGTCCTGCGAGTTCTTCGCCATGAACGCCTGGCCGCCGAGTCCGACGATCGCCTGCGCGGCCGTACCGTGTCCGTAGTGCTCGAACCGCTGACGGTACAGCTGGATGAGGCGCATGTAGTGCTCCTTCGGCCAGAAGATGTTGTTCGCGAAGAAGCCGTCGCCGTAGTAGGCCGCCTGCTCGGCGATCTCGGGGCTCCGGATGGAGCCGTGCCACACGAAGGGCGGCACGCCGTCGAGCGGTCGCGGCGTGGACTGGAAGCCCTGCAGCGGGGTGCGGAACTGGCCCTGCCAGTCGACGTAGTCCTCTCGCCAGAGGCGGTGGAGCAACGCATAGTTCTCGATCGCGAGGTTGATGCCCTCGCGGATGTCCTTGCCGAACCAGGGGTAGACGGGCCCCGTGTTGCCGCGGCCCATGATGAGGTCGACCCGGCCGCCGGCCAGGTGCTGCAGCATGGCGTAGTCCTCGGCGATCTTCACCGGGTCGTTTGTGGTGATGAGCGTCGTGCTCGTCGAGAGGATGAGGTCCGTGGTCTTCGCCGCGATGTAGCCGAGCATGGTCGTGGGGCTCGACGGGACGAAGGGCGGGTTGTGGTGCTCGCCGGTCGCGAAGACGTCGAGACCGACCTCCTCAGCCTTCACAGCGATCGCGACCATCGCCTCGATGCGCTCGTGCTCGGTGGGCGTGATCCCGGTGGTCGGGTCGGTGGTGACATCCCCCACCGTGAAGATTCCGAATTGCATCATGCGCTCCCACTCGTTCTTTCATGCGTTTGCATGGATATTCAGGACAACGGCGTTCACGCCCGCGCTATTCCCGGCCCGTTCGGCATCCTGTCCACAGCGCGCCGCGCGAGCCGTACGCCGTGTCGGCGGGCTATGGCAGGATCACCGCATGAACGGCTCACCGAACCCTTCGTCCAGCATGCCGACACCGGCCCCTCGGCACGTGTGCGGCATCGTCCCACCCTGGTTGCTCGAGCGCATCGCCGAACTCGACACTCCACAGCTGGCGCGTGCCGCCAGTGCCGCGCGGTACTCGCTGCTCGCCACGCGACCATACCGCTTCCCCGAGCCCGGGTCGGAGCGGGCCACTCATCCCGTGCGCAGCGCCACGGCTGGCAAGCGTCCGGTCGGCACCCCGGAGCGCAGCATCCACGACGCCCGGCGGACCGAGACCCTCCCGGGCACGCTCGTCCGCTCGGAGGGTGAGCCCGCCACCACCGACGCCGCGGTCTCCGCCGCCTACGACGGCCTCGGAGACACCCACGCCCTCTTCGCCGAGGCGTTCGCACGCGACTCCATCGACGGCCGCGGGCTGCCCTTGCTCGCCACGGTGCACTACGGCGACGACTACGACAACGCGTTCTGGAACGGCGAGCAGATGGTCTTCGGCGACGGCGACGGCGAGGTCTTCCGCAGCTTCACGAGCTCCTTGAGCGTCATCGGCCACGAGCTGGCCCACGGCGTGACGCAGTACACGGCGAACCTCGTCTACGAGGGGCAGCCCGGAGCGCTCAACGAACACGTGTCCGACGTCTTCGGCGCCCTTGTCGAACAGCACGCGCGCGGCGAGGACGCGGCATCGGCGTCCTGGCTCATCGGCGAAGGGCTCTTCACGGACGAGGTCGAGGGCAACGCACTGCGATCCATGCTCGCCCCGGGCACGGCCTACGACGACGACGTCCTCGGCAAGGACCCGCAGCCGGCGCACTTCGACGACTACATCGAGACGACCGACGACAACGGAGGCGTCCACCTCAACTCCGGCATCCCAAACCGGGCGTTCGCGACGCTCGCCGTCGCCCTCGGCGGCAACGCCTGGGAGCGTGCGGGGCTCATCTGGTACGACACCCTCGTCGGCGGCCTGTCGGAGCGCGCCGACTTCGCGACCTTCGCCGCGGCGACGATCGCTGCGGCCGCCGCCAGGTTCGAAGTGGACTCGGAGGAGCACACCGCGGTCGGGCAGGCGTGGGCGCTCGTCGGTATCGAGCCGTCCGCCTGAGCGTCCTGGCAGCGCCCGGGCTCGCGGAGTAGCATCGCGGCATGAAGGTCACGGTGACGAGGAGCGGCGGTGTGGCCGGTCTCACCCGACGCTGGGAGGTCGTCGTCGACGAGCAGCCCGACGTCGACCGGTGGATCGTCCTGCTCGACCGCCTCCCGTGGGACGACACCCCACAAGGACCACCGGTCCCGGATCGGTACGTCTACCGCATCAGATGCGCGCCCAAAGAGGCCACCCTCGGCGAGCAGCAGCTCACCGGTCCCTGGCAGGAACTCGTCGAGCGGGTGCGCGCCGTCCAGCCGCCACGCGACTGACGATTCCTCGCCAGTCGCGCGACGCCGACGGCGTCAGTGCTGCGGGAAGCGCTCCGCCAGCAGTTCGATCGTCCGCTCACGTGCGGGCGCCGAGTTCGACGGCGTGCCCTCCCGTGCCGACCCGACGGGCGACACCATGACCTCGTCGACACCGAAGCGGTCGGCGAGACCCTGCAGCTCCGCCGCAGCCTGGTCGGCGTCGCCGATGATCCAGGCAGCGCGCATCTGCTCGACGAAACCGAGCTCGAGATCGCTCTGCTCGGTCGCGGAGGCCTCTTCGACGGTCGCGATGGGTCCGAGCGGCTTGCCGGAACGCAGTCTCGCCATCTGCTGCAGGTTGGGGAGCGCCAACGCCTCCGCCTCGGCGGCCGTGTCGGCGACCACGGCGTTCGCGGTCAGGAAGGTGCGAGGCGCGTCGAGATGTGCGGACGGCTGGAAACTCGACCGGTAGAGCTCGAGGGCCCGAGCCGTCCCCTGGCCGGAGAAGTGATGCGCGAAGACGTAGGGCAGTCCGAGTGCTGCGGCGAGCGCCGCCGAGTAGTCGCTCGAACCGAGCAACCAAACGTCCGGCACACTGCCGGCCTTCGGCGTTCCCCGCAGGGCGTACTCCTCGCCGGAGGTCATCCGCACGCTCGCACCGTCGACGCCGAGGAGGGCGACGATGTCCTGCACGTTGTTCGGGAACCGGTCGACGTCGCTCGTGTTGCCGGACTGGCGGAGCACGGCGGAGATGACGGGGTCGCTGCCCGGTGCCCGGCCGAGGCCGAGATCGATGCGACCGGGCGCGGAGGCCTCGAGGAGCGCGAACTGCTCGGCGACGACGAGCGGCGCGTGGTTCGGGAGCATCACGCCGCCGGAGCCGACCCGGATCCGCTGCGTGGCGGCGGCCAGGATGCCGATGACGACCGCGGGGTTCGTCGATGCGACGGACGGCATGTTGTGGTGCTCGGCCACCCAATACCGGTGGTACCCCAGCTCGTCGGCGCGCTTCGCCAGGGCGATCGTCGCTGCGAGGGCAGCCGCGGTGTCCTGGTCGGTGCGGACGGGGATGAGATCCAGTATCGAGAGTCGCATGGTCACCTTTCGTCGCGCTGCCGAACGGCGACAGACGCATCAGGGTGCAGCGCTCGGACGGCCTGACATATTCCGCCTCGGCGACCGCAGTGGATTCCCAGGGCGATCCAAGCCAGATGCCACACCTGACGCGTACGCTGGACGCCCGCGACCGTGAAGGAGCACAGCATGGGATTCCTCGATCGACTGCTCGGACGCCCCGAGTCCGATGGACCTGTCCAGGCGACGGCCGGCGGGAACCCGGCTCCGGCCCGCGCGCGGACGGAGGACGAGATCGCCGTCGAACGCTACCGCTACCTCCTGCGGACCGCGCCGCCGGAGACCATCGAACAGGTCCACGAAGAGGCCTTCACGAAGCTCACCCCCGAGCAGCGGGGCATCTTGTACCGACAGTTGTCGGAGGACGCCCCGACCGGTGAGGCACCGGCAGACGGCTCCCCCAAGTCCCTCGCGCGTTCGGCCACCCGGGCCGAGGTGCGGCAGCCCGGGACCCTCGAGCGCAACCTCGGTCCGCAGGGCGGCGGGATGGGCTTCGGCGGCATGCTCGCCAGCTCCATGCTCGGCACCATCGCCGGTGTCGTGGTCGGTTCGGCCATCGCGCAGGCGTTCATTCCGGACACCGTCGGGACCGATCCCGCAGCCGACGCCGGTGGCACCGATCAGAGCGGTGCCGAGGCCGGGGCGGGAGACGGCGCGGCGACAGACGCCTCCGCAGCCGACACCTCCGCCGACGGCGGTGGCTGGGGTGACGGTGGATTCGGCGACGTCGGTGGCGGCGGCGACTTCGGTGGCGGCGGCGACTTCGGGTTCTGAGCCCTACCGGCACCCTTGGAGCGCCGACGCGTGTCCGTCAGCGCCGCTGACCACCCGCGGTACGCGCAGGAGCGGCCGTCCAGAGTTCCACGGCCCGCTGGGCGAGCAACTCGATGACCGCTTCGATCCGTGCATCCCGGTGCGCGTCGTCGGACCGCTCCACCCACATCGCGAGTTCCCGCTGTGCACTGTTCGGCAGGCCGCGGAAGAACGACAATCGACCGGCGTCGTCGATCGCCTCCTCGAGGTCCGGCCGCAGCCGCACCACCGTGCCGGTCGCCGAGAGCGGCGCGGCTCCCACATCAGCGTGTCTGCCCATGCGGCAACGGTAGTGGGTCGGACGGCAGCCGTCGAGCAGCTCGGTCCTGACCGACCTCGGCAGGGTCCTCGGGCCGTCAGGACCTCAGGCGAGTTCCCATGAGGCGACGCCACCACCGACGACGACGAACACCGGGTGCGGCTGCGGTCGCCAGACCTTCGCCCATCGGGACGCGACGTCCGGGCTGCGTCCGAGCAGGTGTCGCCGCAGGTTGCCCCATTCGTAGTCGAGCTGGCCGTCGGTCACGACGAGGGGTTCCGGGAGGACGCCGGAGGCGACGACACGCGCACGGTCGAAGACGATGTCGCGCTCCTGCGCCTCGTCGGCGACACCGTTGAGGTAGGCCGCGATCGCCTCCAACGGTTCGTCGGCCTCGAGGAAGCGCTGGAGCTGCGGGTGTGCACGGAGGCTCGATCCGGGCTCCTGCAGGACCCGCTGGGCGATCAGCCCTTCACGCCAGGACGATGTCAGCGCCTGGGCGTCGAAGTACCGGGGATGGATCGACCAGAGACGCATGTCTCCATCCTGCCCGAGGGCGCTGACAACCGACTCCGGGCAGCCCCTGCCCTCACCGCGGAGCCCTGCCGCGACGCGCGTAGGCTGAGGTGCATGTCTGAGCGCGCTCCATCCCGTCACCCGATGCCCCGGTGAGCGCTGCACCCGGATCCGGGCGGCGCGGGCTCCTCGTCGATCTGAGTCCACTCCGGGAGAGTCCGGCCTTCGCCCGGCTGTGGATCGGCGGGGCGATCACCGGGATCGGCGGCCAGATGACCATCGTCGCCGTCGGCCTCCAGGTCTACGACCTCACCGCGTCGACGTTCGCCGTCTCGCTCGTGGGCGTCATCGCCCTCATCCCGATGATCTGCTTCGGGCTCTACGGCGGCATGCTCGCGGACGCGTTCGACCGACGCACGGTCGCCCTGACGGCCGCCGTGGTCACGTGGGTGTCCACGGCGATCATCGCGGTGCTCGCCTGGAGCGGTTCGGAGCTGGTCTGGCCGCTGTACCTCCTCACGACGATCAACGCCGTGTCGACGACCATCGTCGGGACGACGCGGCAGGCGATCCTCCCCCGGCTGCTGCCGGCCCGCCTGCTGCCGTCCGCCGCGGCGTTGTCCGGCATCGCCGCGGGGGTCATGGTGACGGTCGGTCCCGCACTCGCCGGCGTCCTCGTGGCCAGTGTCGGATTCCGCTGGACCTACACGATCGACGTCGTGCTGTTCGTCGCCGCCTTCCTCGGGATCGCGTCGCTGCCGAAGATCCTGCCCGAAGGCGGCGTCAGTCGACTTCCGGGCCTCGCGAGCCTGGTCGACGGCTGGACCTTCCTCCGGACGGCCCCCAACGTCCGGATGACGTTCATCGTCGACATCGTCGCGATGACGTTCGGCAACCCACGGGTGCTCTACCCCGCCGTCGGCACCCTGTTGCTCGGTGGCGGCGCGATCACCGTCGGGGTCTTGACCGCAGCCGGCGCGGTCGGCACCCTGCTGTCGAGCCTCGTCTCCGGACGACTCGGCCGGATCGACCGTCAGGGCCGCGCCATCGAGCGGGCCATCATCGTCTACGGGCTCGCCATCGCCTGCTTCGGCGCGGTCCTCGCGTGGGTCACGTTCTCCGGAACGGCGACGCACGATGCGGCCGACGCGAACTTGCCCGCCATCGTGATCGCGGCGATCGCACTCGCCGTCGCCGGAGCGGCCGACAACATCAGTTCGATCTTCCGGATGACGATCCTCCAGGCGGCCGTGCCCGATGCCGTGCGGGGTCGGTTGCAGGGCGTCTTCACCGTCGTCGTGACCGGCGGACCCCGCGTCGGCGACCTCTACATCGGCCTCGCCGCGTCTGCCTTCGCGCTCTGGGTACCGGCGCTCGCCGGCGGACTCCTGGTCGTCGTGCTCGTCTGGACGCTCGTCCGCGTCCAGGGGGCCTTCCGACGCTACGACGCCAGGACGCCGACCCCGTAGCGCCTAGGCGGGGGCCGTGGCGATCGAGAAGACGTCGCGACCGCTGAGCGAGGCCCGGCCGGGCAGTCCCTCGAGCTCGAGCACCAGCCCGAGCCCTGCCACCTCGTATCCGGCGCGCTCGATGAGGTTGACCGCCGCGCCGCAGCTGCCGCCCGTCGCGAGCACGTCGTCGAGGATGAGCACACGCGTCCCGGCCGGTAGCTGCTCGGTGCGCAACTCCAGGGCGGCGGCACCGTACTCGAGGCCGTAGTCCTCGCGGAGCACCTCGCCCGGCAGCTTGCCCGCCTTGCGGATGGGGACCAGCCGCGTGTGCGTCGCGTACGCGACCGCCGCGGCGAGCAGGAACCCGCGGGCCTCGACACCGGCGACCGCGTCGAAGCGACCCTCGAAGCGCGCCGCCAGCTCGTCGATGATTGCGCGGAAGGCGTCGGCGTCGGCGAAGACCGGGGTCAGGTCGCGGAACAGGATGCCGGGCGTCGGGAAGTCCGGAATGGTCGCCGTCAGGCGGTCGACGTACTGGGTTGCGGTGGTCATGTGGTCCTCGTTCGGTCTGGGAGACATGCGACACCCCTCGCCTCAGCGACGCGTCGGTCGAGAGAGACGAGGGGTGACCTGCGGATGGTTACTTGACGCCCAGGAGGTCGATCACGAAGACGAGCGTCTGGCCGGAGAGCTGGTGGCCGCTGCCGGCCGGGCCGTAAGCGAGCTCCGGCGGGACCGTGAGCTTGCGACGGCCGCCGACCTTCATGCCGGGGATGCCGTGCTGCCAGCCCTGGATGAGGTTGCGCAGCGGGAAGTTGATGGACTGCCCGCGGCTCCAGGAGGAGTCGAACTCCTCGCCGGAGTCGTAGCCGACGCCGAGGTAGTGGACGTCGACGGTCGAGGAGGCCTGGGCCTCGTCGCCCTCGCCGAGGAAGATGTCCTCGATGACGAGTTCGGTGGGGGCCGGGCCCGTGGGGGCGTCGACCTCGGGCTTGGTGCGTGCTGAATCGGTCATGACTCCATCCAAGCAGTTCCGCCTGATCGGTTCACGCGGATTTCGCTGAGCGCGTGACGCCCCGGGCCGACGCCGGGTGGGGTGGTCGTGGCGCTGCGCCCGGTACTTGGGGGTTGCGGGCCGTGGCACCCGGGTGCATGCTGGAGGCACAGACCAACTCATCGCCCGGGCGACTCGCAGGCATTGCCGCAGCACCGGGCGATGAGTCTGTCCGGGGCCGTCGCCCGGGGATCCGCCTCGCATCCCGTTCCGTCGTGTCCGGGCATCCGCAGCTCGGACCGGTATGTCCACAACGCCCGCGCCCGACGCGCCTGCGATACCGTAGACGGGTGAAGTTCGCCCATTTCGTCGCCACAGACCACCAGCCGAGTACCCCCGCAGAGCCGCGGGTCCGACTCGCCGTCATCAGCGACACCGGGGCGGTGTTCCTCGACGAGATCCTCGAGGACGCCCCGCGCGACCTCCAGGAGCTCATCGAGCGCGGCCCCGCCGAGCTGGACCGCGTGCGGAGCTTCGTCGAGACCTCGCTCGCCCACGGTGTCAGCGGAGAACCCCTCGACGGGCTCGTCCACGCGTCCGCGGTCCTCCGTCCGCCGACGATCCTCGCGGTCGGGCTCAACTACTCGGCGCACTCGCAGGAGCTCAACCTCAAGACCGACAACGCCCCCACCATCTTCGGCCTGTGGGCGAACTCGCTCACCGGTCACGAAGGCACCACGAGCTGGCCGGCGGCGATCAGCGAGCAGGTGGACTACGAGGCGGAGCTCGGTGTCGTCATCGGCCGGGCCGCTCGCGACGTCGATGCGGCCGATGCTCTCGGGTACGTGTTCGGGTACACCGTCGTCAACGACATCACCGCCCGCAACATCCAGTACTCCGAGGCACAGTGGTCACGCTGCAAGTCGTTCGACGGGTTCACCCCGACCGGCCCGGTCGTCGTGACCGCGGACGAGATCCCCGACCCGCAGGACCTCCACATCTCGACCGTCCTCGACGGCGTGACGCTCCAGGACTCCTCGACCAGTCACATGGTCCGCAGCGTCGCGACGCTCATCGAACACTTGTCGGGCTCCGCGACCCTCCTGCCCGGAACGCTCATCTCGACGGGCAGCCCGGGCGGCGCGGGATACTCGCGCGACCCGCAGGTCTTCCTGACCGACGGCGCGACCGTCACTGTGTCCGTCGAAGGCGTCGGATCGCTCACGACGCACTGCACGGTCACCGCCGGGTAACGACTCCCCCACAGCACACGACGAAGCCGTCCGGACCCTGGTCCGGACGGCTTCGTCGTGTACAGCCGCGTCGGTCAGCGGCTCGGGTCGGAGTCCGCTCCCGGGATCGGCAGGTCGATGATCGGGATGGCCGAGGTGATGGCCTCGATCCCCGAGAGCCGCGCGGGCGAGAGCTGCTTCGTCACCTCGTCGCGCGTCATGAGGTTGGCCTCGACCACGAGGTCCGCGACGTTGCGGCCCGTCAGCAGCGCGGTCTTCGCGAGCGCCGCAGCGGACTGGTACCCGATGAACGGGGTCAGGGCGGTGATGACGCCGACGGACGCGCCGACCATCACCTCGAGCCGTTCCTCGTTCGCCGTGATGCCGTCGATGCAGTTCACCCGCAGCGTCTTGCACGCCTGTGCCATCCAGACGATGCTCTGCAGCAGCGAGTGGGCGATGACCGGTTCGAACGCGTTGAGCTGCAACTGCCCGGCCTCGGCCGCCATCGTGACCGTCATGTCGGCGCCGACGACGCTGAACGCCACCTGGTTCACGACCTCCGGGATGACCGGGTTGACCTTGCCCGGCATGATGCTCGATCCGGCCTGTCGGGGCGGCAGGTTGATCTCGCCGAGGCCGGCCTGCGGACCGCTCGACAGCAGACGCAGGTCGTTGCAGATCTTGGAGAGCTTGATGGCACTCCGCTTCAGGGTGCCGCTGAACGACATGAACCCGCCGGCGTCGCTCGTCGACTCGATGAGGTCGGGTGCCGTGGTGAGCGCGAGGCCCGTGATCTGGTTGAGGTGACGGACGACCGCCTCCGCGTAGCGCGGGTCGGCGGTGATCCCCGTCCCGATCGCGGTGGCGCCGAGGTTGACCTCGGCGAGCAGCCAGAGGGTCTCGTGGAGGCGGTCGTAGTCCTCGTTCAGCGTCGTGGCGAAGCCGTGGAACTCCTGCCCGAGGGTCATCGGGACGGCGTCCTGGAGCTGCGTGCGCCCGACCTTGAGGACGTGGGAGAACTCGACGGACTTCGCGCTGCACGAGTCGCGCAGCAGGCCGAGCTCCGTTAGGAGGAACTGCAGTGAGAACGCGAGCGCGATCTTGATCGAGGTCGGGTAGACGTCGTTGGTGGACTGCGACCGGTTGGTGTCGTCGAGCGGGTGCAGGAACTGGTACTCGCCCTTGGCATGACCGGCGAGCTCGAGCGCGATGTTCGTGATCACCTCGTTCGCGTTCATGTTCGTCGACGTACCCGCACCGCCCTGGATCACGCCCACGATGAACTCCTCGTGGAAGTCACCGTCGATGATGATCTGGCACGCGCGGTCGATGAGGTTCGCCTTCGCCGGGTCGAGGACCCCGATCTCGGCGTTCGCGCGGGCGGCGGCCTGCTTGACGCTCGCGATGGCGACGACGAGGTCGGGGTAGACGGAGATCGGACGCTTCGTGATGGGGAAGTTCTCGAGCGCGCGTGCCGTGTGGATGCCCCAGTACGCGTCGGCCGGGATCTCCATCGAACCGAGTGAATCCGACTCCGTCCGAGTCTCGTCGCTGTTCGTCCTGTCCGCCATGTCGTCGTCTGCTCCAAGGGTGGTGGGGATGCTGCTGCTGGTGGTGCTGATCGTCACTCGTGGCTCCGTTGCCTGGTGGGTGGATGTCCCTTCCAGCGTAGCCGGGTGCGATCCGCGATGCCTCTGCGGTGTCTTGGACCCGAGACGGTTCCGTGCCTGCGGTTCCGTGTCTGCGGTTCAGCGCCCGTGGGTCACCGCTTGCGCGAGAACGCCTCCAGCCGCTCGGCAGGGCTCAGCGCTGCCATGCGGTCGATGAACGCCGCACTGAAGGTGTCGGCGGTGGTGTAGTCACCGAGCGGGACCGTGGAGTGGGTGATGCGGTCGTCGTAGACGTGCACCAGGTTGAACGACTGACCGCCGAACATCCCGTTCACCTCCGCGGACGGGAGCGAGAGGTTCATCGAGTAACAGCTCGCGCTGGCGACCTGCACGGGGATGCCGGCGAAGGTGCTCGAGGTGGAGTAGTGCAGATGGCCGCCCAGGATGGCCCGGACGTCGCTCCCGCGCAGCACGGCCTCGAGCCGGTGCTGGTCGCGGAGCTCGAGGATGTCGAAGAACGGGATGCTCGACGGCACCGGCGGGTGGTGCATGGCGAGGATGCTGCCGAGCGGCGCCGGCGTGGCCAGCACCGACTCCAGCCACTGCAGCTGGCTGTCCTCGAGCTCGCCGTGGTGCCACCCCGGGACGGTCGAGTCGAGGCCGATGACGCGCAAGCCGCCGAAGTCCCAGACGGCGTCGAGCGGCTGCTCCCCTGCCGGGAGGTCGAGGAGCGCCGTCCGCATGACCGACCGTTCGTCGTGGTTGCCCATGAGCCAGACGATGGTGGTGCCGAGTCGCTCGGCGACGGGCTCGACCCGCTCCCGGAGCCGACGGTACGCGTCGGCCTCTCCGAGATCCGCGAGGTCGCCCGTGAACACCATCGCGTCGGGCCGGAGCTGCATCCGCTCGATCTGACGGAGGGCCTGTTCCAGGTTGGCCTGCACGTCGACCGCGTCGTAGAGGCGTCGGCCGTCGGCCAGGAGGTGCGGGTCGCTCAGATGGACGATGACCCTGTCGGGAGCCGGGTACTGACCGAAACGGACGTCGGAAGTCATGGTCCGAGTCTAGGAGCCACCGCCGACGTGCTCCGCCGCGGTCGACCACCAGAGGGCGGCCGACCGCGGACGGTCAGGACGCGACGCCGAGGAGCTGCTCGATGGGTCCGCGGGCGAAGAAGACGAGGAACCCGGCTGCGACGACCCACAGCAGCGGGCTGATCTCGCGCGCCTTCCCGGACAGGGAGCGGAGCACGACCCAGGCGATGAAGCCGGCGCCGATGCCGTTGGCGATCGAGTACGTCAGCGGCATGACGACGACCGTCAGGAACACCGGGAGCGCGACCGAGAACTCGGTCCAGACGATGTCCTTGATCTGCGACATCATGAGCGTCCCGACGATGACGAGCGCGGCGGCGGCGACCTCGGAGGGCACGATCTGCGTGAGCGGCGTGAAGAACATGGCGAGCAGGAACAGCGCGCCGGTCACGAGGTTCGCGAGGCCGGTCCGAGCCCCTTCGCCAATGCCCGCGCCGGATTCGATGAAGACGGTCGAGGAGGAGGACGAGGTCGCGCCACCGGCGACCGCGCCGACACCCTCGACGATGAGCGCTGAGCGGAGTCGAGGGAAGTCGCCCTTGGCGTCCGCCACACCGGCCTCCTTCGAGAGCCCGGTCATCGTGCCCATGGCGTCGAAGAAGTTCGTGAACACGAGGGTGAAGACGAGCATGAGCGCGGCGAGGACGCCGATGCGCTCGAAGCCGCCGAAGCTCACCTGGCCGAGCAGGCTGAGGTCGGGGATCCCGACGACCTGGGTGGGCAGGGTCGGGACGCTGAGGTTCCAGCCACCGGGGTTCTCGCCGCCGTTGGAGGCGCCGACCTTGAAGACGGCCTCGGCGATGATGGCGATGATCGTGGAGGCGACGATGCCGCTGAGCAGGGCACCCTTGATCTTGCGCGCGACGAGCACGCCCGTGAGCAGCAGGGAGATGACGAACACGGCGGTCGGCACGGTGGCGACCGAGCCCTCGATCCCGAGGCCGACGGGCGGCGAACCGGCGCCCGTCGAGCGGACGAAGCCGGCGTCGACGAAGCCGATGAAGGCGATGAAGAGGCCGATGCCGACCGTGATCGCGATCTTCAACTGGATGGGCACCGCATTGAAGATCATGGCGCGGAGTCCGGTCGCCGCGAGCAGGACGATGATGAGCCCGTTGATGACGACGAGGCCCATCGCCTCGGCCCAGGTGACCTGACCGACGACGCTGACCGCGAGGAACGAGTTGATGCCGAGTCCGGCCGCGAAGGCGAACGGCAGCCGCGCCACGAGACCGAAGAGGATCGTCATGACGCCGGCGGTCAGGGCGGTCACGGCGGCGACCTGGGCGAAGCCGAGCTGGCCACCGGTGACGTCGGCCGAGCCGCTCAGGATGATCGGGTTGAGGATGACGATGTAGGCCATCGCGACGAAGGTCACGAGGCCGCCGCGCACCTCGCCTCCGACGGTCGAACCGCGCTTGCTGATCTCGAAGAAACCGTCGAGACGCTCTCGGAACGAGCGCGGAGCGGTGGGCGTCGTGGTCACTGGACCTCCTGGGTCTGCATCGAAGCAACCAGCGTACCGGCACGGCGGACCGCCCCGCGACGACCGGGATGCGAGGGTGCCGCTACGATCGGCTGGACCCCTTACCCAGCACCCTCCTCACGGAATCGAGCTCACATGGCGCTGCCCTGGACTCTGCACGGCGACGGCAAGCACGTCCCGACCCACGCGATCGTCGGCCCCGGAGAACGGCTCACCTGGCCGCGGACCATCGGCCTCGGCATGCAGCACGTCGTCGCGATGTTCGGCGCCACGTTCCTCGTCCCCGTGCTGACCGGGTTCCCGCCCACCACGACGCTGTTCTTCTCGGGTGTGGGCACCATCCTGTTCCTCGTCATCACCAAGAACCGCGTGCCGAGCTACCTCGGCTCGTCATTCGCCTTCATCGCCCCCATCTCCGCCGCGGTCGCGAGCCAGGGCATGGGCAGCGCCCTCTTCGGCATCCTCGCGGTGGGGCTCCTCCTGGCGCTCGTCGGCGTCATCGTGCAGGTCACGGGCACCGGGTGGATCGATGCGCTCATGCCGCCGGTCGTCGCCGGTGCCATCGTCGCGCTCATCGGGTTCAACCTCGCCCCCGCCGCGAAGAACAACTTCGTGGCGGCTCCGATCACCGCCCTCGTGACGCTCGCGGCCGTCATCCTGTCGACCGTCGTCTTCCGCGGGATCCTCGGCCGACTGTCGATCGTCATCGGTGTCGTGGTCGGGTACATCGTCGCGGCGATCCGTCAGGAGATCGACTTCTCGAAGATCGCGGACGCCGCGTGGGTCGGCCTCCCCGAGTTCCACCTCGCGGACAACCCGATCTCGAACCCGGCGGTCTGGGCGGTCCTCCCGGCGTTCCTCCCCGTCGTGCTCGTCCTCATCGCCGAGAACGTCGGGCACATCCGGGGCGTCGCGCAGATGACCGACGCCTCGGTGAACAAGCAGACCGGTCGCGCGCTCCTGTCCGACGGTCTGGCGACGATGCTGGCCGGCTTCGGCGGCGGTTCGGGCACGACGACCTACGGCGAGAACATCGGCGTCATGGCGGCGACTCGGGTCTACTCCACGGCGGCCTACTGGGTCGCCGGTCTGTTCGCGGTCCTCCTCGGCCTCTCCCCCAAGGTCGGTGCGGTCATCAACACCATCCCGGCGGGCGTCCTCGGCGGCGTCACGACGGCCCTGTACGGACTCATCGGGATCATCGGCGTGAAGATCTGGCTCGACAACAAGGTCGACTTCTCGAAGCCCGTCAACCAGTTCACCGCGGCGACGGCGCTCATCATCGGCATCGCGGACTTCACCTGGGTGGCGGGTGGCGACGTCAGCTTCAACGGGATCGCGCTCGGCACGATCGCCGCGATCGTCATCTACCACGTGATGACGACCATCGGTCGCTGGCGGAAGACCGCCTGACCCGTCCGGTGCGGCTGCGTCAGCGCGGTGCGCTGGCGTCAGCGCCGGTCGTACGCGTGGGCGCGGGTCTCTGGAGCCCCGCGCCCACGCGTGTGACCCGCGCTCACGCCGGGTAGGTGCGGTTCGCGTCAGCGCGGTGCGCTGGCGAACCCCAGGGGTCAGCCCTGGTGGAAGAACGGCACGATCAGGTAGATGCCGAAGAGGACCGCCGCCGCACACAGGGCGAAGCAGGCGTAGGCACCGGCGCGGGCCAGGTTCTGCTGCGCCGGAGTCAACGGGTTCTTCCGAGCGGCCTTCGCGGCCCGCTTCGCCGCCTTCGCGGCCTCCTCCGGCGTGATGACCGTGATCGCATCGGTGAACTCGGCCGGCGCCACCACGGGCACGCGCCCGGCGGTGGTCAGGAGCCGGAGCCCGAGGGAGTACAGACTGACGATCGCGGTCGCACCGATGAGCGACGTCGCGAAGACGATCAGGAATGCTGCCCAGTCGATCACTTCTTCACCTTCTTGGGCTTGGGGTTGCGCTTGATCTTGACCGCACGACCGGAGTCGGCGACCTCACTGACGACGTTGCTGTGGTCGACCTGGTTCCGGCGCGAGATGAGGAAGATGGTGAGGATGACACCGACCCCCACCACGGCGTCGATGATGATGCCGACGAGGCCGAGGTGGGCGACGGCGGCGGCGAGTGCCCCGACGATGCCGGCCGCGGGCAGGGTCATCAACCAGCCGAGGGCGATGCGCCCGGCGGTCCCCCAGCGCACCTTCGATCCGCGTCGCCCGAGGCCGGAGCCGATGACGGAGCCGGAGGCGACCTGCGTGGTGGAGAGGGCGAAGCCGAGGTGGCTCGACGCGAGGATCGTGGCGGCGGTGCTCGTCTCGGCCGCGAAGCCCTGCGCCGGCTTGACGTCGGTGAGCCCTGTGCCGATGGTCTTGATGATCCGCCAGCCGCCCATGTAGGTGCCGAGCGCGATGGCGAGGGCGCAGACGACGATGACCCAGAGCTCGGGGCCGGTCCCGACCGCCTGCACCCCGACCGCGATGAAGGTGAGCGTGATGACACCCATGGTCTTCTGTGCGTCGTTCGTACCGTGCGCGAGGGCGACGAGGGACGAGGAGAAGATCTGCGCGTACCGGAACCCGTCGCGACCGTCGGGCTTGCCGTCGTAGCGGCGCGTGATCCGGTAGGCGAGCTTCGTCGCCGAGTAGGCGACCAGACCCGCCGTGACGGGGGCGATCAACGCCGGGAGGATGACCTTGGAGAGGACGACACCGAAGTCGATCGAGCCGAAGCCGGCGCCGACGATCGCCGCGCCGATGAGCCCGCCGAACAGCGCGTGGCTGGAGGACGACGGCAGACCGAGGAGCCAGGTCAGCATGTTCCAGACGATCGCGCCGATGAGTCCGGCGAAGATCAGCTCCGGTCCGATCCGGATGCCGCCCTCGCCCTCTCGGATGAGCCCACCCGAGATGGTCTTCGCGACCTCCGTGGACAGGAACGCACCGACGAGGTTGAGGATCGCGGCGAGCAGGACGGCGGTCTTCGGTTTGAGGGCGCCCGTGGCGATCGGGGTCGCCATGGCGTTCGCCGTGTCGTGGAACCCGTTCGTGAAGTCGAAGAACAGTGCCAGTGCGATGACCAGCACGACAGTCAGGGTAACGAGTTCCACTGGTGTCTTTCTCGAGGCGGAGCGAATACGGACACAGTGCTCCCCGACGAGATGTTTGGGGGGAATTCACGTGTTGGATACGGGCGGTTCACCCGCCGTACACGATCCTTACACCCTGCCCGGTCGAGGTCAACTCGACGCCGATCAGCGCCCGCCGCCGCCTCCGCCGCCTCCGCCGCCGCCCGCGAAGCCGCCACCCGTCGAGCCGCCGGACGAGCTCGCTCCCCCACTGGTCGACCAGGACGCCGACGTACTCGACGCCGATCCGGAGAAGCCGGAGAACGCGTTCGCGAACATCGCCGCCTGGAACGGGGTGTTCGAGGCGTACCACGACGGCGCACTCCCGGCCTGCTCGTAGCGGATACCGAGTTCCTTGGCCCACTCGCGCTCCACGCCCCAGAGTACGGCGAAGGGCAGGAGGCGTTCGGTGACCCGGACGAGCTGGCCGGGGTCGCCGAGGTCCACCCGTTCGGCACCGTCGGGGCTCTGCAACATGCGGAAGCGGTCCTGTTCCGCCAGCGCGAGGTAGTCGCGGAGGCCGAGCAACTCGTCCCGCGCATCGGCACCGGTGGCGGTGAGCGGTTTCGGCGCGATGGCCAACACGATCCCCGCGAGCAGCGCGATCCCGGTCACGAAGAGCGCGGCGACCGACCAGCCGTTGTCCGCTCGCTGGGAGTAGGCGACCCCGAAGAAGACGATCCCGGCGACGCCCAGGACGGCGAGCGCCCCCACGATGATCCACGCCCGCCCGGAGGAGACCGAGCGTCGGAGGCCGAGGTCGAGGGCGTTCCGCTTGGCGGCCGCGAGTTCCGCGGTGACCGCCTTGCCGAGCGCCGGGTCGACCTCCTTCATCTCCCGCGGTCGGTTCCGGTCGGGGAAGAGCGCGGCGAGCACGCGTCGTTCCTGCTCATCCGTCGCGCTGTCGTCGAGGTACTGCAGGGAGTAGTCCTTCTTGCCCGGTCCGTCCACGATCCGGAGCTTGCCGCGGACGGCGAGGCTGACGATCTCGGCGGCCATCGACGAGGCGGCGCGACCGGCGAGGTCGCCCGCCAGCAGGAGGTTCATCTGCTTCGGGGCGGAGTACTGCGGCACGATGACGCCACGACCGGGGTGGTCCCGCCAGAAGCGCAGTCGGATCCACAGGAGTGCTCCGAGCCCCGCGGCCGACAGCGCGCCGAGGACGATCGGGACGATGGAGAAGACCGGCGCCTCGCCGGGGCGGGCCGGTTGGACGAACGTGCCCGGTTCGAACCCGATCGCGACCGTCAGCGTCTGCCGGGCCTGCAGCGGGACGGAGGAGGTCGTGAAGACGTCTCCGTCGGCGTCCTCCGCTTGGGAGAGGTCGCACGGCGAGCTGTCGTCCGGATCCCCGCGGTAGCAGGCGCCGTCACCGGTGAGCGCGTCGGCGATGTCGGGCGCGACCCGCACCGTCATGCTGGCGTCGGCGAACGGCTGGTCCCAGCCGGTCCCGGGTGCGTCCCAGTAAAACTCGTCGGAGCGTGTGTCGCGATAGGCGCCGACGACGCCGTGCTGCGTGTAGGTGATGACGTAGCTCTGCGTGCCGCGCACGTAGTCGTCCGTCCCGAGCGAAAGCTCGAGGAAGTCACCGTCGCGGTCGGTCTCCCACTCCACGGGCGCACCGTCGGCGTCGGTCACCGAGACGATCTCCGTGTGCAGTGGTGCCCGGTCGAACTCGTCCGGGATCGCTCGGATGATGCCCTTGTTCTGGTCGGAGTCGGGGAACTCCGCGACGAAGGTCTCGACCGCGCGCAGCTCGGCTTGACCGTCGCCGCCACGGCTCAGGGTGTAGTCGCCGTCGAATGACGCGAAGGTGAAGTCGGACACGTCGGTCCGAGCGTCGGCCGCGGCGGGCGGCGCGCTCGCCAGGGTCGCGACGAGTGGTGCACCCACCGCCAGGGCCAGGGCGACGAGGAGCACCCGCGAGGAGCGGGCACGGACCGGGGACAGGCGACGACGTCTGGGCTTCACCCGGCCAAGTCTAGGAGGGGTGCCGGCGGGCGCGCGGACGCGCCCGCCGGGACTCACATCTCCTCGTGGGTGTTGGGGTCTCCGTCGAAGAGCCTGCCGTCGGTCCGCCCGAGTGCGGTGATCGCCTGCACCTCGGTGTCGCTGAGCTCGAAGCCGAACACGTCGATGTTCGTGCGCTGGCGTTGCGGGGACGCGGACTTCGGGATCGGGAGCACGCCGCGCTGGTGGTGCCAGCGGAGGACGACCTGCGCCGGTGAGACGTCGTGCGCCGCGGCGGCCGCTGCGACGGGTTCCTCGGCGAACGGCGCCTGTGCCTTGCCGAGCGGGCTCCACGCCTCGGTGACGATGCCGTGCTCGCGGTGGAAGGCGAGGAGCTCCTCCTGCGGGAAGTACGGGTGCAGCTCGACCTGGTTGACGGCCGGCAGCACACCCGTCTCGTCGGCGAGGCGGGTCAGGAACTCCTCGGTGAAGTTCGAGACGCCGATGCTGCGGACGAGGCCCTCGCGCTGCAGCTGGATCATGGCCTTCCACGACTCGACGAAGCGGCCGACGGAGGGGTTCGGCCAGTGGATGAGGTACAGGTCGATGTGGTCGAGGCCGAGCGAGGCAAGAGATCCGCGGCACGAGGTGATGGTCTCCTCGAAGCCGTGGTCGCGGCCGGGCAGCTTCGTCGCGACGACGAGTTCGTCACGGGGGACGTCGGTCTCGCGGACCGCGGCGCCGACGGCGTCCTCGTTGCGGTAGTTCACGGCGGTGTCGATCAGTCGGTAGCCTGCGTCGATGGCGGACAGCGTGGCGTCGGTGCCCTCGCGGCCTCGCAGGGGGTACGTGCCGAAACCGATCGCGGGGACGCTCGAACCGTCGTTGAGCGCGAATGTTGGGATGGTCGTCATCACCCCACGCTAGACCCGGCGGCCCTCGGATGGCTCCGAGCGGGCTGGGAGGGCGCGCCTCGACTAGCGTTGGACCATGGCGAAGCTCTCTGCCCCCCGTGCCCAGACCCGACCGACCGAACGCACCCATCACGGCGACACCGTGGTGGACCCGTACGAGTGGCTCCGTGAGAAGGAGTCACCGGAGGTGATCGCGCACCTGGAGGCGGAGAACGCCTACACCGAGCAGGAGACGGCCCATCTGGCCGGACTGCGCGAGCGCATCTTCCAGGAGATCAAGGGACGCACGCTCGAGACCGACCTCTCGGTCCCGACCCGCTCCGGTGCGTGGTGGTACTACGGCCGCAGTGTCGAAGGCCGCCAGTACGGCATCCAGTGCCGCATCCCGGTCGCCGACCCGGAGGACTGGACGCCGCCGACCCTGCCCGAGGGCGGCGCGGCCCCCGGCGAGCAGATCATCCTCGACGCCAACGTCGAGGCGGAGGGCCACGAGTTCTTCTCCCTCGGCAGCTTCGACGTGTCGGACGACGGCACGCGACTGCTCTACGGCGTCGACGTCGAAGGCGACGAGCGGTACGCCGTCCGTGTCCGGGACCTCGCGAGTGGCGTCGACCTCGACGACGAGCTCCTCGGGACCGCGGGCGGGGCGGAGTTCTCCCCCGACGGCACCGCCATCGTCTACACGACGGTCGACGAGAGTTGGCGCCCAGACACCGTGCACCTGCACCGGGTGGGGACGTCCCAGGACGACGACACGGTCCTCTTCCACGAGCCCGACGAGCGGTTCTGGGTCGGCGCCGGATTCACCCGCAGCCGCGCGCTGCTCCTGATCGAGGCCGGCTCCTCGGTCACGAGCGAGACCCGGCTCGTCCCCGCCGACGCACTGTCCGAGGAGGCGCGGATCGTCTGGCCGCGGACCGACGGCGTCGAGTACAGCGTCGAACACCGGGTGGCCGACGGCGCAGACCGGTTGCTCATCCTGCACAACCGGGACGCGCCGGACTTCGAGCTCGTCGAGGTGCCACTCTCGGATCCGCTCGGCACGGCGCGGGTCGTCGTCGCGCACAGCAGCGAGCGCCGGCTCGAGGATGTCGAGGCGTTCGAGGCCGTGACCACCGTCTCCTATCGGCGCGACGGCCTCACGCGTATCGGCCTGCTCGACCCGACGAGTGGCGACATCGACGAGATCGCCTTCGACGAACCGCTGTCCACCGTGGGCTGGCACGGCAACAACGAGTGGGCTCAACCGATGCTCCGGTTCGGATACGGGTCCCTCGTGACGCCGTCAACGGTGCTCGAACTCGACGTCCGGTCCGGCGAACGCTTCGTGCGCAAGCAGCAGCCGGTCCTCGGCGACTACGACCCGGCAAACTACGAGCAGTTCCGGGAGTGGGCGACGGCCGTGGACGGGACCCGCGTGCCGATCTCCATCGTGCGCCGGGTCGGTGTCCAGGGGCCAGGGCCGCTCCACCTCTACGGGTACGGCTCGTACGAGGCCAGCATGGACCCGTCCTTCTCGATCGCGAGGCTGTCGATGCTCGACCGCGGCGTGACCTTCGCGATCGCCCATGTGCGCGGCGGCGGCGAACTCGGGCGTCACTGGTACGAGGACGGCAAGAAGCTCCACAAGCAGAACAGCTTCAGCGACTTCGTCGACGTGGCCGACCACCTCATCCGCGAGGGCTGGACGACGCCTGCCCGGCTCGTCGCCGAGGGCGGCAGCGCCGGTGGCCTCCTCATGGGCGCCGTGGCGAACCGTGCTCCCGACCGCTTCGCGGGCATCCTCGCCGGCGTCCCGTTCGTCGACGCGCTGACGAGCATCCTCGACCCGTCGCTCCCCCTGACGGTCATCGAATGGGACGAGTGGGGCGATCCGCTCCACGACCCCGAGGTCTACGCGTACATGAAGGCGTACAGCCCCTACGAGAACGTCGACCCGGCGAAGCGCTACCCGCGCATCCTCGCGACGACGAGCCTCAACGACACCCGCGTGCTGTACGTGGAACCCGCGAAGTGGGTGGCCCGTCTGCGGGACGCCGGTGCACCGGCGCTGATGAAGATCGAGATGAGCGCCGGGCACGGCGGAGTGAGCGGCCGCTACAACGCGTGGCGTGAGCGCGCCGAGGAGCTCGCCTGGCTGCTCGATGTGCTCGAACTCACGGACACCGATCCGGCCTGATCGGAAGCGACGACGCCCCTGCTCCGTCCGGAGCAGGGGCGTCGTCGGTGCGGCGGGTGTCTAGCCGAAGAGGATCGCCGCTTCGTCGTAGCGCTCCTGCGGCACGGTCTTCAGCTTGCCGAGCGCCTCTTCGAAGCGGCAGTTGACGAGTTCGGTGCCGCGGAGTGCGATCATCGTGCCCCAGTCGCCGGCCATGACGGAGTCGATGGCGGCCATACCGAGGCGGGTGGCGAGCACGCGGTCGTAGGCGCTCGGGACGCCACCGCGCTGCAGGTGGCCGAGCACGGTCGCGCGGGACTCGATGCCCGTGCGGCGCTCGATCTCGGGTGCGAGCACGTCGGCGATGCCGCCGAGACGGGGACGGTTGAACGCGTCGAGTCCCTTCTCGGAGTGCGCGGTCTCCATGGTGTCGAGCGTGAAGCCCTCGGACACGACGATGATCGGAGCGCGACCGCGCTGGTAGACGCTGTCCGCCCACTCGCAGATCTGCTCGATCGACTGCGGCTGTTCCGGGATGAGGATGGCGTGGGCACCCGCCGCCATACCGGCGTGCAGGGCGATCCAGCCGACGTGCCGGCCCATGACCTCGATGACCATGCACCGCTTGTGGGACTCGCCCGTCGTCCGGAGACGGTCGATGGCCTCGGTCGCGATCTCGACGGCGGTGTCGAAGCCGAAGGAGTAGTCGGTGGCGTCGAGATCGTTGTCGATCGTCTTCGGGACGCCGACGATCTTGAGGCCGGCGTCGGTCAGCCGCTTCGCCGCGGCGAGCGTGCCCTCTCCGCCGATGGCGATGAGCGCGTCGATGCCGAGCCGGTCCATGGTGTGCTGGACGTTCTCCGGGCCGCCGTGCGGTCCTTCGAACGGGTTGGTGCGGCTCGTGCCGAGGATGGTGCCACCCTGCTTGGCGAGACCACGCACGCTGTGGCGATCGAGCGGCATCGTCAGGCCCTCGACGACTCCTCGCCAGCCGTCGCGGATGCCGATGAACTCCTGGTTGTGGATCTTCGTCCCCTTGAGGACCGCTCCTCGGATGACCGCGTTCAGGCCGGGGCAGTCGCCGCCGCTCGTGAGCACACCAATTCTCATATCAACAGTCCTCATGGGGATCGGGGCACCTCAGGTGCCGGGAGTCATCCCCGACAATACCGTCTCGCCGACGGTGCTTCATCCGGCGCGGACGGTCCTCCGGCCCAGAGGGTCGGTGCCTCGTCCACCGGGGTTAGGCTGCTGGGATGAGTGCCGACGACTACCTGCCCGCCGATGGCGGCATCACGATGTTCTCCACGACCTGGTGCGGGTACTGCGCCCGACTGAAGCATCAGCTGTCCGCAGCCGGCATCCCGTTCACCGAAGTCGACATCGAGCAGGTCCCGGGGACCGCCGACCTCGTCGCCTCGCTGAACGGCGGCAACCAGACGGTCCCGACGGTGATCTTCCCCGACCGCTCGACCGCGACGAACCCGTCGCTCGCTCAGGTGAAGGCGGCACTCGGCGTCTGACCAGCCGACGACGTCCGGCCGGGCGACCCGTGGTCACCCGGTCGGACGAACCGGCCGTCAGGCGCCCAGTGCCTCGCGGAGCAGGTGGACGAGGGCGTTCAGCTGCACCGAGTCGACCGACGCGACGTCCTGGTCGCTTCCGTCGAGCGCGCGAGCGGCCAGTCCCTGCTTGCTGTCGATGAGTTCCGCGACCTTCGCGTCGATCGTGTGCGCGGCGATGATGCGCCAGGCGGTGACCGGCTCCTCCTGACCGATGCGGTGCACGCGGTCGATCGCCTGGGTCTGCTCGGCGGCTGTCCAGGACAACTCGGCGAGCACGACGTTGGACGCGGCCTGCAGGTTGACGCCGACGCCGGCGGCGGTGAGCGAACAGACGGCGACCGCGACCTCCGGATCGGTGTTGAACGCGTCGATCGCGGCCTGACGCGCCTGCGCGGTCTGGTCGCCGCGGAGCGACACCGTCTTCAAGCCGCGACCCGCGAACAACTGCTCGGCCGCGTTCATGACGTCGATGTGCTTCGCGAAGAACACGACCTTGCCCACGGACCTCGCGAGCTGCGCCGTGTAATCGGCGGCGAGGACGGCCTTGGCCTGACCGATCTTGCGGATCATGGTGAACACGTTCTCCGTGCCACCGGCGGCCTTGGACTCGTCGAGCTCGGCCTGGGCGACCATGCGCATGAGGTCGGTGTTCGGCTCGTGCAGCGCGTCGACGCGCTCACCACGCGACTCCAGGACCCGCACGTAGCGGGACTTGAGCCGTTGCCCGAGCTCGGCCTCCGCGTCGCGGATGGACCGGATCGCCTCGTCGTCGAGCTCGACCGGGAGGTCGGCGACGCGCTTGGCGGGCAGGTCCTTGGCGACGTCGAGCTTCTTGCGGCGCACGATGCCCATGTCGATGACGGCGGACCGCGCGGCGGCGTAGAAGGCGTGCTCGGCCGGGGTCAGGCCGGTGTCCTCGAGCCGCTCCATGAGTTCGGCGGTCGGCTTGCCGTCCTTGATCCAGCCGAGGAACTGCCAGATGGCGTTGAAATCCTCGACGTCGTTGATCAGCGGCGTACCCGTCAGCGCGAGCAGCAGCGGGTCCTGGCCGGGCGTCGCCTTCCGGATCCGGTTCGCGAGTGACAGCACGTGCTGCGAGCGCTGGGAGTGGAGGTTCTTGATGAAGTGCGCCTCGTCGACCACCATGCCGCGGAAGCCGAGCGTCCCGAGCCAGGCGAGGTGGCGGTCGAGGACCTCGTAGTTCACGATGATGACGTCGGCGAAGGCGTCGAGCGCCTGGCCGTCGCCGTGGATGACCGTGGCGCGTCGATGCGGCGTCCAGCGCTCGACCTCGCGCGCCCAGTTCATCTTGACGACGTTCGGCACGATGACGAGGAGCGGGTACGCCTCGGCGACCGAGGCGGCGAGGACGGACTGCGCGGTCTTGCCGAGGCCCGGCTCGTCGGCGAGCAGGAAGGAACGGTGTCCTTCACGGACGCTCTCGACGAAGCGCGCCTGGTGCTTCATGACCTCGAGGCCGCGCGGCGAGAGCCGGTCGAGCTTCGGGGCGTCGGGCAGGTCCATCGAGGCCGCTCCCCCGCCGGAACCGAGCTCGAACGCCTTGTACAGGGGGCCCATGAGCTCCCAGCTGTCGAGTCGTCGACGCACGGTCGGCTGCGGTGCCGCCTGGCTGAAGTCCGGGGCGAGGAACGGATTCGCCAACTGACGTGCCTTGACCGACTGCGGGATGACCTGCTTCTCGACGAGCTCGGCCGGGACGACTGATTCCACGACGGGCTTCTCGACGGTGATGATGAGTTCGTCGGCGCTGAGTTCGGCGCCCGACTCGAGGAGCCAGTCGCGCCGGAGCCGCTGCGCGACGGGGCT
The DNA here is from genome assembly GCF_050587365.1 of Plantibacter auratus. Taxonomy (NCBI): domain Bacteria; kingdom Bacillati; phylum Actinomycetota; class Actinomycetes; order Micrococcales; family Microbacteriaceae; genus Plantibacter; species Plantibacter auratus. Next base: position 113,185 of record NZ_JBOBFV010000003.1, read on the forward strand.
CGTCGCGGCGTCGGCCTCGAGGAGCTGGATGAGCGAGGTGTCGCGGGCGGCCGTCTTCGCCAGGATCGTCGCGACGCCGTCGAGCCGCTTCAACAGCTCCGCGCGGGTCGCGTCGCTGTAGGTGGTGTCGGCTTTGACCCGCGCGCGCTCCTCACGGACCAGGAACGCGATCACCTGGTACTTGGTGCGGTTGGTTGGCCCGACCTTGCCCTTCTGCGCCTTCGCCTCGACCTCGCGCACCTTGCGGGCGAGGATGGGGATGATCGGCGCGTCGTCGTCGTGACGCGACGAGGATCCTCTGGGGTTCGAGCGGCCAGATGAACGGGTGCTGGAACGCCCCTGGGAACGGCGTTGCTGGCCGGTGTGCGGCATGCTCCTCCTGAGCAGTCGAAGAGCCTCATCGGCCGAGGGGCCGGAAGAGACGGGCGTCGGGCCCGACTGGTCGTCGTGGAGCAACAGAGCGTTGCACGAGACCGACACGGGCGCCCGACGGGCGTGTGCCCAGTCTACGCCATCGGCCGCATCGGTCGCGAGCGCTCAGTCCGGCGCGCTGTCGACGAGTCCGAACCGCTCCAGTTCGGCGTCGTCGAGCATGCGGGAACGGATGAGGAACCGCTGCCCCGTCGGGGCCTCGACGCTGAACCCGCTGCCGCGCCCCTGCACCACGTCGATCGTCAGGTGCGTGTACTTCCAGTACTCGAACTGGGAACGCGACATGTAGACCTCGACGGGCGCGTCGAGCCCGGGCACGTCGAGCGTGTCGAGCAGGACGTCGACCGCGCCCGTGCGGAACATCCCGACGGGGTAGCACATGGGCGAACTCCCGTCGCAGCATCCGCCGGACTGATGGAACATGAGCGGTCCGTGCAGCGCGGTCATCTCCCGCACCAGTGCGGCCGCAGCGTCGGTGACGTCGACCCGTCCGGTCATGGTGTCCTCCTTCGTCGTGTCGTGCATCCGGCCCTGCCCCTCCGCCGGTCCCTGAGCCTGTCGAAGGGCGCCCTTCGACAAGCTCAGGGACCGGGTGGGGGCTCAGGGACCGGGATGTGGATCAGAAGAAGCCCATCGGCCCCTCCGCATAGCTCACGAGCAGGTTCTTCGTCTGCTGGTAGTGGTCGAGCATCATCTTGTGGTTCTCCCGGCCGATCCCCGACTGCTTGTACCCGCCGAACGCCGCGTGCGCCGGGTACTGGTGGTAGGTGTTCGACCAGACGCGTCCCGCCTCGATCGCCCGCCCGGCCCGGTACAGCGTCGTCGCCTCACGGCTCCACACACCGGCGCCGAGGCCGTAGAGGGTGTCGTTCGCGATGGAGATCGCCTCGTCGTAGTCAGCGAAGCTCGTGAGTGCGAGCACGGGCCCGAAGATCTCCTCCTGGAAGATCCGCATGTCGTTCGTCCCCTCGAAGACGGTCGGCTGGACGTAGAACCCGCCGCTCAACTCACCGCCGAGGTCGGCTCGCTCGCCGCCGATGAGCAGCTTCGCGCCGCCCTGCTTGCCGATGTCCATGTAGGAGAGGATCTTCTCGAGCTGGTCGTTCGACGCCTGGGCACCGATCATCGTGTCCGTGTCGAGCGGGTTGCCCTGCTTGATCGTGCCGATGCGGGTCAGCGCGTCGCCGACGAAGCCGTCGTAGATGGAGCGCTGGACGAGCGCCCGACTCGGGCAGGTGCAGACCTCGCCCTGGTTCAGGGCGAACATGCTGAAGCCCTCCTGCGCCTTCTCGTAGTACTGGTCGTGCTCGCGCGCCACGTCCTCGAAGAACACGTTCGGGCTCTTGCCGCCGAGCTCCAGCGTCACCGGGATGAGGTTCTCGCTCGCGTACTGCATGATCAGGCGACCGGTCGTGGTCTCACCGGTGAACGCGATCTTCCGGATCCGCGGGTGGGAGGCCAGCGGGGCGCCGGCCTCGATGCCGAAGCCGTTGACGACGTTGAGCACGCCGGCCGGCAGCAGGTCCTTCACGAGGTCGACGATGAGATGAATCGACGCCGGGGTCTGCTCGGCCGGCTTCAGCACGACGCAATTGCCTGCGGCGAGCGCCGGTGCGAGCTTCCACACGGCCATGAGGATCGGGAAGTTCCAGGGGATGATCTGTCCGACGACGCCGAGCGGTTCGTGGAAGTGGTAGGCGACCGTGTCGTGGTCGAGTTCCGAGATGCCGCCCTCCTGAGCGCGGATCGCCCCCGCGAAATAGCGGAAGTGGTCGATCGCCAAGGGGATGTCGGCGGCCAGGGTCTCGCGGACCGGCTTGCCGTTCTCCCAGCTCTCGGCGACGGCGATCTCCTCGAGGTGCTCCTCCATGCGGTCGGCGATGCGGTTGAGGATCACCGCGCGCTCGGCGACGCTCGTCTTCGACCAGGCGGGGAACGCCTTCCATCCCGCCTCGACCGCTCGGTCCACGTCGGCCGCGGTGCCTCGGGCGATCTCGGTGAACACGGCTCCGGTGACCGGGGTCTGGTTCTCGAAGTACTGCCCGTTCGCGGGCGGGACGTACTCGCCCCCGATGAAGTGGTCGTAGCGGGGGGCGTAGCTGAACACGGCACCTTCGGTACCCGGGTTGGCGTAGACGGTCATGTCACTCCTTGTCGACGACGTTGTCGGTGGCGCACCGCTCAGGTGCGTGCCGTCGACGCTAGTCGGCCGGAGGTTGCAGGAGGTTGCGTCGAGGACCGCGGACCGGATCGGCCGTCAGGGCGCCGAGAGCTCGGCGTCGATCGCCTCGATGCGGGCGACGAGGCCGGCGCGCTTCGGTGACCGCGGCGGCAGCAGTCGGAGGCAGGCCTGCAGGACCTCGACGTCGTCGGGCGCGGCCGCGGTCCGGATGTAGTCGTGCAGCAGGTCCGCCGAGGCGTCGGTCAGCATCGCCTCGCGGAGGCGCGTCGCGACCCGGTCGCGGAGGTCGACGACACCGGGGGCGGTGGAGTCCGGCAGGAGCGGGCCCGGGTACGCGGCGAGCGCGGCGCGGTGGGCGCCGCGGTCGAGGAGGGACAGCACCTGGTGGGCGTCGAGCTGGAGCGGGGTGGTGAGCCGGTACGGCCGCGAGGCCGGCACGAGTGTCGGCGCGGTCCCGCCGAGCACCTTCCGCAGCCGGACCAGCTCCGCCCGGAGGGTGACCGCCGCCTCGTCCGCGTCGTAGAGCAGCCCGGCGAGCGCGTCGGCGCTCAGGCCCTGGTGGTGCCAGGCCAGCAGGGTCAGGATCTCGGCGTGCCGTCGGCTGAGCTCGGTCGGTCGACTCGCCCCGTGTCCGACCAGCAGGCCGGTGTCACGGCCGAGCACCTGCAGGCCGGGCCGCACCGTGGTCGTCCGGCGGGCTGTGTCCGTGCGTGGGCGACCGGCGAACCGGCGGTCGGCGACCGCGCGCAGCCGCTGCACCATGATCTCGGACTCGACGGCGGCGGCGGTCGCCTCCATGAGCGGCAGCGCATGTGAGGCGACCGCCTGCGGGCCACCGGTGATGTCGATCACGCCGATGATCTGCCGGGTCTCGGGATCGTGCACCGGGACCGCCGTGCAGCTCCACGGGTGCACGAGACGGTTGAAGTGCTCGGCCGCGTGGATCTGGATGCCGTGGTCGAGTTCGAGCGCGGTGCCCGGGGCGCTCGTCCCCACCTCCCGCTCCGACCACCCGGCACCCTCGACGAAGAGCATGCCCTCCGCCCGTCGCCGCAGATGACGGTCGCCGTCCACCCAGAGCAGTCTGCCCATGGCGTCGCCCACCGCGACGAGCATGCCGGAGTCGTCGTCCGCGTCGTTGACCAGCAGCTTGGTGATCACCGGGAGGACGCCGGCGAGCGGGTGCCCGAGCCGGTGGTCGCGCAACTCGTCCTCGTCGAAGGCGAGCTCCGGCATGAGGTTGTCCGGGTCGAGGTGACGGCCCATCGACCGTTCCCACGACTCGCGGACGAGCCGTCGGACGAGTCCGCGCTGCGATTCGGCACGCGCCGGGGCCGCCAGCCACGGACTGGACACCTCACCACCACCCATCCACGTCGACCGGTTCTGCGGACAGTGTATCCGCCGCAGCCCGCCGGTCGACGGGTAACCTCAGGCGGCCGGACGGAACCGGCGGAGGCGCAGGCTGTTGAGCACGACGAACACGCTGGAGAACGCCATCGCCGCACCCGCGATCATCGGGTTGAGGAGGCCGAGCGCAGCGAGCGGGATCGCCGCCACGTTGTAGGCGAACGCCCAGAACAGGTTGCCGCGGATGATCCCGAGCGTCCGCCGGGAGAGCCGGACGGCGTCGATCGCCGTGGCGAGGGAACCGGAGACGATGCTGAGGTCGGCTGCGCCCTTGGCCGCATCCGTACCCGTCCCCATGGCGATGCCGAGATCGGCCGTGGCGATCGCCGCGGCGTCGTTCACCCCGTCGCCGATCATCGCGACGCGGTGACCGGCCGCCTGGAGCCGTTCGACGGCGGCGACCTTGTCGGAGGGGCTCGCGTCCGCGATCACCTCGGTGATCCCGATCTCCCCCGCGACCCGCGCTGCGACGGCCGCGTTGTCGCCGGTGAGGAGCACCGGTGTCATCCCCAGGGACACGGCGCGTCCGATGGCGGCGCGGGCCTCCGGCTTCACGGTGTCGGCGACCTCGACGACGCCGCGGACCTCGCCGTCCCAGGCGACGACCACCACGGTGCTCGCACGCTCCGCGGCTGCAGCCAGGGCGCTCGCCGCGTCCGGTCCGATGCGGAAGCCCTGGTCCTCCGCGAAGGCGGGACGTCCGGCCAACACGGTTCCTCCGGTGATCGTGCCGGTGACGCCGAGCCCCTCGAGGCTCGCGAAGTCCGAGACCACCGGACGAGTTGCATCGCGGCGGGTCGCTTCGGCGACGATCGCCTCGGCGATGGGGTGCTCGGAGGCCGCTTCGAGCGCCGCGCCGAGGGCGAGCACCTCATCCGTCGCACCGGACGCCCAGACCTCCGTGACACTCATCCGCCCGGACGTGACGGTCCCCGTCTTGTCGAGCACGATGCGGTCGATGCCGCTCGCCCGCTCGAGCGCCTCCGGACCGGCGATGAGGATGCCGAGCTGCGCGCCACGCCCCGTCCCGACGAGGAGGGCCACCGGTGTCGCGAGCCCCAGCGCACACGGGCAGGCGATGATGAGGACGGCGACCGCGGCGGTGAACGCCGCCTCCATGGTCGAGCCGGTGAGCGCCCACACGATGGCGGTGCCGAGGGCTATCACCAGGACGACCGGGACGAACACGCTCGAGACGCGGTCGGCGAGCCGTTGGACCCGGCTCTTCCCGAGCTGCGCCGCCTCGACCGCCTGAGCCATGCGCGCCAGCTGCGTCTCGGCGCCGACGGCCGTCGCCCGCACGACGAGACTGCCGCCGCGTGCGATCGTGCCACCGATGACCCGCGAGCCTGCCGTGAGCTCGACCGGGACGGACTCCCCCGTCACGAGACTCTCGTCGACACTCGCCGCCCCCTCGACGACGATTCCGTCGGTGGCGACGGACTCGCCGGGACGCACGAGGAAGTGGTCTCCGACGAGCAGCTGCTCGATCGGGATCCGTTCCTCGGTGCGGGTGGGCGCCATGAGGTCGGTGGGGTCCGGCGCGCGGTCCCGGAGCACGGAGACCTCGGAGGCACCCAGCGTCATGAGGTCGCGGAGTGCCTCGCCTGCCGCACGCTTCGAGCGCTGCTCGATGAGACGGCCGGCGAGCAGGAAGACGGTCACGCCGGCGGCCACCTCGAGGTACAGCGCGCTCGACGGGTCGGCGTCGGGTGCGAAGAAGGTGAACTCGTGCCGCATGCCCGTCATCCCGGCCATGCCGAAGAAGAGCGCCCAGACGGACCACAGGTACGCGGCCCCCGTCCCGAGCGTGATGAGGGTGTCCATCGTCACCGAGCCGTGCCGCAGCGTCGCGAACGTCGCCCGGTGGAACGGGTACCCACCCCAGAAGACGACCGGCGTCGCGAGGGTCAGCGAGAGCCACTGCCAGTGGTCGAACTGCCAGGCGGGGATCATCGCGAGCAGCACGACGGGCAACGCCAGCACCGCACTGACGACGAGGCGGGTGCGGAGCGTCGTCACGGTCGCCGTCGGGTCGGACGTCGTTCCCGACGTCGGAGCCTGCTCCAGGTTCGCCGCGGCGCGTTCGTCAGCGGACGGACGCACCGTCGCCGTGTAGCCGGCCTTCGCGACGGCTGCGACCAGCTCGTCCGCGGTGACGGTGGAGGGCGCGGTCACCGTCGCCCGTTCGGTCGCGAGGTTGACCTGCGCCTCGACACCGTCGAGCGCGGTCAGCCGCTTCTCGACGCGTGCCACGCAGCTCGCGCAGGTCATGCCCTCGATGTCGAGGTCGAGCTGGATGAGTGGCGCGCTCATCAGCGACGACCCACGAGGGTGTAGCCGGCCTCCTGGACGCCGGCACCGATGGCCGCCTCGTCGGCCGACGAGGCGCCCGAGACCGTGACCGTCCCCGCGTCGAGATCCACGGCGACCCCGTCGACGCCGGAGAGCGCGGAGAGCTCGGTCGTGACGGCGGACACGCAGTGCGCGCAGGTCATGCCGTCGACCCGGTAGGTGATGGTTGCGGTGGTTTCGGACATGCGTCCTCCTCAGTGGATCGGAGCCTTCACTATACCCCCAGGGGGTACCTGTTGCAACCGATCCGGCGCGACATGACGGCGAACTGATGAGGCATCGACACCGGGACGGCCGTCGCTCGACCGCGTGCATCCCGGCGCCGAGCGCGGACGAGCTCAGTCGGCCCGCACCGGGCCGATCGTCATCCAGGCGACCGCCGTATTCGAGCAGGCCGGGACGGCTGACGAGGCCACGAAGACCGCCGTGAACGAGTGCGGCGGGTAGACCCGATAGCCGTCGCCGGTCACCGCCTCGCAGTCGTCGAGCGGCCCGCCGTCGGATCCGATGTTGACCGAGGTGAGGGTCGCCGACGCCGAACCTCCCGCTGGAAGCGTCACATCGGTCGGCGCCGCGTCCTCCTGCTGGACCGCTGCGGCGCCCAACTGGGTGCCGTCGCCGTCTCCGACGACCGAGACCCCCGGAGCCCCGCGGAGGACACACGATTCCTGACCGGTGTTCGTGAACACGACGTTGGAGGAGATGCTGCCCGCACCTGCATCGGCCCCCGAGACGGTGACCTGGAGGACGCTGTCCGCGCACTGGCCCGCCGGCGCGTTCGGATCGACCGCAGCCGTCGACGTCGGGCTGCTCGTCGGTGATGGAGCCGCCGACGTCGCGATCGCCGAGGGGGACGGAGCGGGAGACCCCGCGCAACCTGCCAGGAGCAGGACGACGGCGAGCGGTGTGATGGTGAGGAGGGATCGGCGCATGCGCTCACGCTAGCGACCGGGCGAGTCCGACGCCAGGGAGCGACGTCCCCTGTCGACGTCCGGAGACCCTCCGCGGCGTTCAGCCGAGGAGACCGAGCTCACCCACCGCAGCACGCTCCTCCTCGAGTTCCGCCACGGAGGCGTCGATACGCCGCTGCCAGACGGGCGCGATGTCGAGCCCCTCGACGACCTCCCAGCGTCCGTCGACCGAGCGGGCCGGGAACGAACTCACGAGCCCCTCCGGCACGCCGTACCAGCCCTCCGAGGGGAGCGCCACGGACGTCCAGCGCTCCGGCCGGCCCGGGGTCGCCGTGCCGTTCACCCAGTCATGCACGTGATCGATGGCGGCGGCAGCGGCCGAGGCGGCGGACGACGAGCCCCGGACCGCGATGATCTCCGCACCGCGCTTCGCCACCCGTGGGATGAACTCGTCGGCGATCCACTCCTCGTCGACGAGTTCGAGGGCCGGACGACCACCGACCGTCGCGTGGGAGAGGTCCGGCACCTGGGTCGCCGAGTGATTGCCCCAGATCACGACGCCGTCGATCTCGGACACGGCTGCGCCGGTCTTGGCGGCCAACTGCGCGACGGCGCGGTTGTGGTCGAGTCGGGTCAGGGCGGTGAACCGTTCGGCCGGCACCCCGGCGGCGGCCGACTGCGCGATGAGTGCGTTCGTGTTGGCCGGGTTGCCGACCACCAGGACGCGCACGTCGTCGGCCGCACCGGCTCCGATCGCCGCGCCCTGCGGTGCGAAGATCCCGCCGTTGGCCGCGAGGAGGTCGGCTCGTTCCATGCCCGGACCACGTGGACGGGCACCGACGAGCAGGGCGACGTCCACCCCGTCGAAGGCGCGCGACATCTCGGTCGTCGCCTCCACCCCGGCCAGGAGCGGGAACGCGCAGTCCTGCAGTTCCAAGGCCGTCCCCTCGGCCGCTCCGAGACCCTGCGGGATCTCGAGCAGGCGCAGGACGACGGGCCGGTCCGGCCCCAGCAGCTGACCTGACGCGATGCGGAAGAGCAGGGAGTAGCCGATCTGGCCTCCGGCTCCGGTGACGGTGACGACGGTGGGTTCGCTCATACGCCCACGCTACTCCGCGGCCTCCGGGGTGGGTCGTGAGGCCTGCAGGTCCGCCTCGGCGGAGTCGACCGCCTCGTGCTCCTCCGGGGACACCGGCCCCACCCGGCTCTTCCGTTGGGCCGAGGACTCGGACGGCAGCGCGACGGCCGCCTCCGTGATGCGGTTCGCCATCCCGTTGAAGATGATCCCGTGGAACGGCAGGATCGCGAACCAGTAGAGGCGTCCGCCGAGCCCCTTCGGGAAGAAGACGGCGCGCTGCCGGTAGACCGAGCCGTCCCCGACCGGGGTCGCGCTCATCTCCAGCCACGCGAGACCGGGCACGCGCATCTCGGCGCGCAGGCGAAGCATCCGACCACGTTCGAGGTACTCCACGCGCCAGAAGTCGAGGGCGTCCCCGACGCTCAGGTGCTGCGGATCGTCGCGACCACGTCGCAACCCGACACCACCGACGAGCTTGTCCATCCAGCCACGGATCGCCCACGCCAACGGGAAGGAGTACCACCCGTTCTCGCCGCCGATGGACTCGATCACCGAGAAGAGCCGGTCGGCGCCCGCGGAGGTCTTCCGTTCCTTGAGATCGATGTAGACGGTGTGTCCGGCCCAGTCGGGGTCGCTCGGCAGCGGGTCGCTCGGCGCGCCGTCCACGGTCGCGTTCCGCCAGGAGGTCTCGACCTCACCGTCGCGCATGCGCTGCAGCGCGAGGCGCACCGCGCGTCGGTACCCCGTCAGACCGCCCTCCGGCGGCGGGATGACCGCGTCGATGTCGTGGTCGCCCATGACGCAGTCGACGAGCAGCGACTCGATGATCGGCGACGCGAGCCGGCGCGGGATCGGGGTCACGAGGTTCACCCACTGCGAGGCCAACCACGGGGTGAGGACCGGGAGCGGCGCGATCGGGCGCTGCGGGAGGCCGGCCTCGACCGCATAGCCGTTCATCATCTGTCCGTACCGGAGGACGTCGGGGCCGCCGATGTCGAAGGCCCGGTTCACGTCGCGGTCGACCTCGGCGCTCGCCAGCAGGTAGTGCAGGACGTCACGGACCGCGATCGGCTGGATGAAGTTCCGGACCCAGCGCGGCGCCGGCATGTACGGCAGGATGTCCGTCAGATGGCGGATCATCTCGAAGGAGGTCGATCCCGAACCGATGACCACGCCGGCCTGCAGGACGATCGTCGGAACGCCCGAGGCGAGCAGGATCCGCCCGACCTCGGTGCGGGACCGCAGGTGCTTCGACAGCTCGACGCCCTCGGGGTGCAGGCCACCGAGGTAGACGATGCGCGACACCCCTGCCGCGGCAGCGCCGGCGGCCACGTGCTCCGCGGCGTCGAGCTCCGTCTGCTCGAAGTCGCCCTTGCCACCCATGGAGTGCACGAGGTAGTAGACGACGTCGACATCCACGCAGGCCGATGCGACCTGAGCCGCGTCTCCGAGATCACCCTCGACGACCTCCACCTGATCGCGCCAGGGCACGTCGGTGAGCTTCTGCGGCGATCGCACGAGCACCCGGACCGTGTATCCGGCCTCCAGCAGCCGCGGCACGAGCCGCCCGCCGATGTAGCCGGTGGCACCCGTGACGAGCACGCGCTTCGGAGTCGATGATTCGGTCATGGGTGCAACGTTACGACCCGTCGACGACAGCGGCGCCCGGCTGTACAGCCGGGCGCCGCTGTGCAAGCACCACGCGGGTGCCACGAGTCGCTACAGGAGCGCCTTCGTGTGCCAGACGGTCTTCACCTCGGTGAACGCGGTGATCCGGTCGAGACTCGCGGGGACCGAGCCCCGGAAACCGTTCGGGCGGACCACCCGCTTGAGCGTCTCGGCCGCGAGGACCTCGAGCTCGATCCAGTCGAGCTCGCCGGCGCCGGCGAGGTCGATCGCGTTGACGTCGGCACGCGATGCGAGCCACGGAGCCATCTCAGCCGGCGATCCGGTCAGCACGTTCACGACACCGCCGGGGACGTCACTCGTGGCGAGCACCTCGGCGAGGCTGATCGACGAGAGCGGCAGGCGCTCACTCGCGATCACGACGATCGTGTTCCCCGCGACCAGCGCTGGAGCGACGACGCTCACGAATCCGAGGAGCGACGAGTCCTGCGGCGCGATGAGCGCGACGACGCCAGTCGGCTCCGGAACCGAGAGGTTGAAGTACGGACCCGAGACGGGGTTCGCTCCCCCGACCACCTGGACGTACTTGTCCGCCCAGCCCGCGTACCAGACCCAGAGGTCGATGGCCTCGTCGACCTGTGCTGCGGCCTTCGCCTGCGAGACGCCTTCAGCCTGGACGATCTCCTCGATGAACTGCGCCCGCCGACCCTCGAGCAGCTCGGCGATACGGTACAGCACCTGCCCGCGGTTGTAGGCGGTGGCACCCGACCAGCCGGCCAGCGCCGATCGTGCGGCGACCACTGCGTCGCGGGCGTCCTTCCGCGAGGCGAGCGATGCGTTCGCGAGGAACTCCCCCTTGGCGTTCGTCACCTCGTACGTCCTTCCGGATTCGCTGCGTGGGAACTTGCCGCCGATGGCGAGCTTGTAGGTCTTCGGGATGGTGAGCCGGCTCATCGCTGGGCTCCCTTCTTGGCAGCCTTGGGAGCTGCGGTGGGGGCGGACACTGCGGAACCGGCCGGCGCGAGGTAGGCACCGAGCCCGTGGCGACCACCCTCGCGGCCGTACCCCGACTCCTGGTACCCGCCGAACGGGCTGGCTGGATCGAACCGGTTGAAGGTGTTCGCCCAGATGACGCCGGCGCGGAGCTTGTCCGCGACCGCGAGGATCCGGCTGCCCTTGTCGCTCCAGATCCCGGCCGACAATCCGTACGGGGTGTTGTTCGCCTTCGCGATGGCCTCCGCGGGCGTCCGGAAGGACATGACCGAGAGGACCGGCCCGAAGATCTCCTCGCGGGCGATCCGGTGACTGGTGGACACGTTCGTGAAGATCGTCGGCGCGAACCAGAACCCGTTCTCGGGCAGCTCGCAGTCCGGGCTCCACCGTTCGGCGCCTTCGAGCTCGCCGATGTCCGAGAGCTCGCGGATGCGGGCCAACTGCTCGGCCGAGTTGATCGCGCCGACATCCGTGTTCTTGTCGAGCGGGTCGCCGACGCGCAGCGTCTGCAGACGGCTCTTCAAGCGGTCGACGACCTCGTCGTGGATGCTCTCCTGGACGAGGAGCCGGGATCCGGCGCAGCAGACGTGACCCTGGTTGAAGAAGATGCCGTTGACGATGCCTTCGATGGCCTGGTCGATCGGTGCGTCGTCGAACACGATGTTCGCGGCCTTGCCACCGAGCTCGAGCGTCAGGCGCTTGTCGCTGCCGGCGATGGTCTTCGCGATCTCGCGCCCGACGGCGGTCGACCCGGTGAAGGCGACCTTGTTGACGTCGGGGTGGCGCACGATCGCCGCGCCGGTCGCTCCGGCACCGGTGACGATGTTCACGACACCGGCCGGCAGCTCGGCCTGCTGGAGGATCTCGGCGAAGATGAGCGCCGTAAGCGGCGTGGTCTCGGCCGGCTTGATGACGACCGTATTGCCGGCGGCGAGCGCCGGTGCGACCTTCCACGCGAGCATGAGGAGCGGGAAGTTCCACGGGATGACCTGCCCGGCCACGCCGAGGGCGCGCGGGTTCGCCCCGAGGCCCGCGTAGTCGAGCTTGTCGGCCCAACCGGCGTAGTAGAAGAACCAGGCGGCGACGAGCGGGACGTCGACGTCGCGGGACTCCTTGATCGGCTTGCCGTTGTCGAGGCTCTCCGCCACGGCGAGCTCGCGGGCGCGCTCCTGGACGAGGCGCGCGATCCGGAAGAGGTACTTGCCGCGGTCGGCGCCCGACAGCTTCGACCACACGCGGTCGTAGGCACGCCGCGCGGCGGTGACGGCGCGATCGACGTCGGCGTCACTCGCCGCGGAGATCGTCGCGATCGACTGCTCGGTGCTCGGCGAGATCGTCTGGAAGGAGCCACCCGTGCCCTCGGTGAACTCGCCGTCGATGAAGAGGCCGTATTCGGAACGGAGGTGGAGGACGGAGGTCGACTCCGGGGCTGGTGCGTATTCGAGGAAGCTCATGATGTCCTAGTCGATGGTGACGTAGTCGGGGCCGGAGTAGTGGCCGGTGGCGAGTTTCTGACGCTGCAGGAGCACGTCGTTGAGGAGGCTCGAGGCACCGAAGCGGAACAGGTGCGGCTGGAGCCACTCCTCGCCGACCGTCTCGGCGACGGTCACGAGGTACTTGATCGCGTCCTTCGAGGAACGGATGCCGCCGGCGGGCTTCACACCGATCTGCTCACCGGTGAGGCGGTGCCAGTCCCGGACGACCTCGAGCATGAGGAGGGTCACCGGGAGGGTCGCGGCGGGCGCGACCTTGCCGGTGGACGTCTTGATGAAGTCGCCGCCCGCGAGGATGGCGAGCCAGGAGGCGCGCTTCACGTTGTCGTAGGTGTTCAGCTCGCCGGTCTCGAGGATGACCTTAAGGTGCGCCGAGGTGCCGTCGCTTCGACGGCAGGCCTCCTTGACCGCGACGATCTCGTCGAAGACCTGGCCGTACCGGCCGGAGAGGAACGCACCCCGGTCGATGACCATGTCGATCTCGTCCGCTCCGGCGTCGACGGCATCGGCCGTGTCGGCCAGCTTGACCGCGAGGGAGGCGCGTCCGCTCGGGAAGGCCGTCGCGACCGCCGCGACGTTGATCCCGCCGGCGTCGTGTGCCGCACCCGGCTGCGTGTGCGCCGCGCCGAGCGCCTCGACGGCGTACGGCACCATGTCGCCGTAGACGCAGACCGCGGCGACGCGCGGGGTGGACGGATCGCCGGCGTCCGGGGTGATGGCCTTGGCCACGAGGGAGCGCACCTTGCCGGGGGTGTCGGCGCCCTCGAGGGTGGTGAGGTCGATGAGTTCGATGATGCGGTCGAGGGCCCAGGCCTTCGACGTCGTCTTGATCGAGCGAGTACCGAGGTCCGCTGCGCGCTGTTCGAGCCCGACGGCGTCGACGCCCGCGAGGCCGTCGAGGTAGCGTCTGAGGCTGGCGTCGGTGACGGGGCCGTCGACGAGTTCGAGCGCCGTCGGCTTCGCCACGAGGTCGCCTGGTGGAGTGGTCATGGTGCGTTCCTTCCGAGCAGTTCCTGCTCCGGGGTGTGCTGCTTGGCGGATGATGGTTCGTGGTCGGCGAGCAGTGCCGTCGCGGTCGCCTCGTCGGTGACGAGCACGGTGCAGAGGCCGCTGCTGACGACGGCTCTCGCGACGGCGTGCTTCTGGGCTCCGGCGATGACCGCGATGCTGCGACCGGCACGCCGGAGCGCTTCGAGTCCGAGCCCGACCGTGCGCTCGTCGAGTGTGGGGTCGACGATCATGCCCTCGGCGTCGATGTAGCGCCCGACGACGTCCCCGACGGCACCGCGTGCGACCAGGACGTCGACGTCCGCGGCCGTGAGGTATCCGCTGTGGACGAGGGCGGAGTCCGGCCCGGCCACGCCCGCACCGTACAGGTAGGTGTCGGCCGCTGCGGCCGTGCGGAGCACCTCCGCGACCGTGCGGTCCGACTCGATGCTCAGCTTCGTCTCCAGGCGTTCGAAGATCGCCGGGCTCGGGAGCAGGGTGACGTCGCCACGGCCCTTCTCGGCGATCCGTGCAGCCGTGGCGGCCGCGGTGCCGACGCGCTGGTTGAGGCTCACGCCGCCGTTGATCTGCACGACGGAGAGCCCCGTCGCCCAGCCGTCGGACAGGTGGTCGGCGATGTCGCGCAGCGTCCTCCCCCAGCTCACGCCGAGCGTCCGCGGCACCGGTCGCATGGCGCCGAGGTAGTCGGCCGCCGCGCGAGCGACGCGTTCGTGGAGGTCGGCACTGTCGCTCGGGCTCGGCACGACGACCGCGTCCGCGAGTCCGAAGCGCTCGCGGAGCGCCCGTTCGAGCGGGAGGCGGCGTGCGCGCGGGTGCACGATCTCGATGCGGATGTAGCCGAGTTCCCGGGCTTGGGCGAGGAGCCGACCGACCTTCCACCGCGTGATGCCGAGCAGCGCGCCGATCTCGTCCTGGGTCTTCGTCTCGTCGTAGTAGAGCTCCGCGGCGCGCACCGCGAGCAGCTCGTCGCTTTCGATCACCTCGGGCCTCCTCCGGATCGTCTCCAGCCTAGGTCGCCACCACCACCCGGACAACGCCTGTTGGTGCTCATGCTCAGATGAGCAGCGCCCGCTGCGCGGATGCGCATCGCCACTGTGGATCCGTCCGGAGGTCTGAAACAGACCGGTCAGCGACCGCGTGCTGCGAGGTCCGCCTCGATCGTCGTCGGTCGGCCGGTGATGCGGCCGGCGATCGCGCACAGCGCGCCCGTGGCCAGCAGGAGCAGCAACGGGACGGTCCACGATCCGGTCACGGCGTGCAGCAGGCTCACGACCAGGGGGCCGAGTGCGCCGAGGGTGTAGCCGACGCTCTGCACGAAGCCGCTCAGGGCGACCGCGCCCTCGTGGGTCGCCGTCCGCAGGTTGATGAGCACGAGGGCGAGCGGGAACAGCAGCGGGCCGAGCCCGGCCAGCAGCACCCACAGCCACGTGAGCGTCGCCGGCCACAGGAGCAGCCCGAGATAGCCGAACACGAAGCACGCGCTCGCCACGTAGACGAGGACGGCGACGTTCCGCAGCCTCGCGACGAGCATCGGGACGACCAGGCTCGCCGGGACACCCATCGCGGAGAAGAGCGAGAGCAGCAGGCCGCCCTGGGCCGGGGTGACGCCGGCGACGTCACCGACGATGGTGGGAAGCCAGGTGAACATCGCATAGGCGTTCAGCGAGGAGGTGGCGAACACCGCCGCGATGGCCCACGCGATCGGCGATCGGTGGACGAGGACACGCCCGGCGCGGGGCACCTCCTCGATCTCGGGATCCGTCGCGGCGGCGGCCCGGGCATCCCGACGCTCCCGGACGATGAGCGTGATCCAGGGCAGCACGGCGAGCATGGCGACGATGGACCACACCCCGAGCGACACCTGCCAACCCGCGGCATCGGCGACCGGTACGGCGATCAGCGGCGGGATGAACGTGCTGACCGACAGGACCGTCGCATAGAGGGAGGTGACGAGGCCGACGCGGTCGGGGAAGTACTTCTTGACCAGCGGCGGGAGCACGACGTTGCCGATGCCGATCCCGGCGAAGCAGAGCGCACTCCCGATCGCGAGGACGGCGAAGTCGGGGGCGAGCGAGCGCATGAGGTGCCCGGCCACGATCGACCCGAGCGCGATGAGCAGTACCGGCTCGAGGTGCAGCCGACGCACGAGTCGCGGGGTGAAGACGCCGAACAGGGCGAAGCACAGTGGCGGCAGCATCCCGAGGAGCCCCAGCCCGACCGACCCCACGCCGATGTCGCCGTCGATCTCGGCGAAGATCGGCGACAGCGAGGTGACGGCCGTGCGGAGGTTCGCCGCGACCAGCACGATACCGACGAGCGCGAGGGCCCTCCCCCGCCACAGGGGCCGCGGACCCACTAGGACAGCATCCGACGCGCGCGTTCGACGTCGTCGGTCATCTGCACGATGAGCGGCTCGATCCCGGTGAACGCGACCATGCCGCGGATGCGCTCGACGAACTGCACCTCGACCTCGTCGTCGTAGAGGTCGAGATCGGTCTCGTCGAGGACGTAGGCCTCGACCTGCTTCTGCGGGACGCCGTCGAAGGTCGGGTTGTTCCCGACCGAGATCGCCGCCGGATACCGACGTCCTCGCCAGAACAACCAACCCGCGTACACGCCGTCCGCGGGGATCAGACCCTGCGAATCGGGAGACAGGTTGGCGGTCGGGAAGCCGAGTTCCCGGCCGCGCTTGGCACCGTGGACGACGACGCCCCGCACGCCGGGCGGACGACCGAGGAGTCGCGACGCCTCGCGGACGTCACCCTCCTCGAGGAGTTCGCGGATCCAGGTGGACGACACCCGACGCCCGCCGCCGGGACGGACGTCGTCGACGACGCGCACGGAGAAGCCGTAGACCTCACCGAACGACTCGAGCGTGGCGACTGTTCCGAGGCCGCGATGGCCGAAACGGAAGTCTTCGCCGACGAGCACCGTCCTGGCGTGCAATGCTCCGACGAGGATCGAGGTGACGAACTCCTCCGGCGTGAGCTGGGCCAGTGTCTGGTCGAAGCGCAGCAGCAGGGCCGCGTCGACCCCGGCGTCCGCCAGGAGACCGAGCTTCTGCTCGTTGCTCACGAGCGACGCCGGGCAGCGGTCGGGGTTGATGAGACTCAGCGGGTTGCGGTCGAAGGTGACGGCGACGGAGCTGAGACCGGCTGCCGCGGCCTCCTCGAGGAGCGCGGCGACGACCGCGCGGTGACCCGTGTGGACGCCGTCGAACTTGCCGATGGTGACGGCCGACGGTCCGAACGCGTCGGGGACCTGGTCGAGCTCGGTGAACGTGATCATTTGTCGGTACGCCGATGTCCGGCCAACCACCACAGTCCGAGGACCGGGAGGACGAGCGGGATGTAGACATAACCGCGGCCGAAGCCGGACCAGACCGTGTCGTGGGGGAACAGCTCGGGATCGAGCAGGCTCAGCAGGCCGACGATCAGGACCCCGGCGAGCTCGAAGGAGATCGTGGCCCAGGCGATCCGCCGCCAGACGGCGCCTGGAGCGACGAGCGAGACGGTCGCCAGGATGTACACCACCGCGGCGACGGCCGAGAGCAGATAGGCCAGGGGTGCCTCGTCGAACTTGGTCGTGATCTGCACCACGGACCGGCCGGTGGCGGCGAGCGCCAGGATGCCGTAGACGGCGACGAGCACGACCCCGACACCACGGACGCGTGGACGGGCTGGAGCGGTGGTGGGGAGAGGCATGACCCGACGATTCTATGCGACGCAGGCCCTCGCCCAGGCACTTCGCGACGGTCACGCGAGCTGCGGTGCCGTCGTCCTCCACCGCCGTCGGTGCGCCGACGGTCAGCCGAGCTGGACGGTCCAGATCTGCTCCATGCGGTAGAGCATCACCGCGATCGCGAGACAGACGACGCCGAGGACGACCGTCGACCATCGGGTGCGCTCGACGAGCGCCCAGAACCCGCCGGCGATCGGCAGGATCATCGCGGAGACAAGGTAGGTGTAGAACTCGGGCACACTCCCCGTGGCGGTGTTCCCGAACGCGGGCGCGGCGATCGCCACCACCAGCTGCGCGATGAGGAGGACCTCGACGAGTGCCGTCGCCCCCATCGTCAGGTCGTTCGGCGCGCGCCCGGCGAACCCGAGCACGATGCACAGGAGCCCGGCCACGACCGCGACCGCGATCTGGGCGAGGGTGAACCACTCGATCATGCCGGTTCCTCCGCCGGGAAGTTCACGACCGACTTGAGCGAGCCGCCACGGCGCTCCACGAGCCCCACCAGTCGGCCGTCCGGCGCGACGGCTGCGATCGGACCGGTGTGGCCGGCCGGCAGGTCGCGGTCGAGCCGCTTCCCATGGCCGAGGTCGACCGCCTCCTGCTCCGTGAGCTCGAGGGCACCGAACAGGCGCTTCGCGACGTCAGCCGGGTGCAACAGTGCCGTCTCCACGTCGAGGTCGTCGATCGTCGACGCGTCCGCGACGTCGAAGGGTCCGATGCGGGTCCGGCGAAGCGCGGTGAGATGGCCGCCGACGCCGAGGGATGCCCCCAGGTCGCGGGCGAGGGCGCGGATGTAGGTGCCGGACGAGCAGACGACCCGGACGTCGACGTCGACGGCCGCACCATCCCGACGGACGGCCAGCACGTCGAACGCACTGACGGTGACCGCACGGGACTTCAGCTCAACCTCGATCCCCTCGCGGGCCAGGGCGTAGGCGCGCTTCCCGCCCACCTTGATGGCGCTCACCGTGCTCGGCACCTGCTCGATGTCGCCCGTCAGCGGACGGATCGCGGCGATGATCGCATCGTCGTCCACCGCTGCCACCGCGGCCTGGTCGGCGCGCTCGGTGACCTCACCTTCGGCGTCGTCGGTGGAGGTCGCCTCGCCGAGGCGGATGGTCGCCGTGTACTCCTTGTCGAGACCGACGATGAACGTCAGCAGTCGGGTCGACGAGCGCGTGCCCAACACGAGCAGCCCGGTGGCCATGGGATCGAGCGTTCCCGCATGCCCCACCTTGCGCGTGCCGGCGAGCCGTCGCACCCGGGCGACCGCGTCGTGGGAGGTGTGCCCCTGCGGTTTGTCGATGAGGAGGATACCGGGACGGGCGGACGCCGACCCGGGTGCTGCTGTGCTGTTCTCGACCACCTTGCAACGGTACCAGCGGCGGTCGGCACCGCCGGGCGGCCGGAGCACCCCTGGGCGGCGGCGCTCAGCAGAAGTCGGCGAAGATCCGCCGTGGGTGCCGCTCGTCCGTGTTGTCCACGAGGGCGGTCGCCCGCGCGGTCGGGTCGTCGTCCTTGCGGTAGAGCGCCTGCCCGCCCACGTAGCGCGCGTTGGACGGCGCCGTCGGGTCGCCGTCGACGCCGAGGCGCTCGTGCAGCCGCTCGTAGGCCGTCGCCATCGGGACGTCGAGCCAGACCGACGCATGCCAGAGGCCGCGGAGCTCGGGACGGTTCAGGAAGACGCCGTCGACGATGAGGACGGCGTCCTGCGGGCCGGTCGTCCAACGCAAGGGAGCGCCGACGTCGCGCTGCTCGTCGAACCCGACGAGTTGGAAGCCGGCGCTGCCCGCCAGGCGGAAGGGTTCGACGAGCACCCGGCGGAACATCGAATAGTCGAACGAGTCGAGCCAGTAGCCCTCGGCCGAGTCCCGCCCCCGCGCGTACCGTTCCTCGCGAGGACGGTGGAAGTCGTCGATCGAGGCACGGAACACCGCGCGTCCGGCCTCGTCGAACACCTCGGCCAGTCCGTCGGCGAACGCCGCCGTGCCGGAGCCGCTGACGCCGTCCACCGCGATGAGGGTGCGGCCTCGTGGGTAGTCCCGCTGGAACTGGTCTCGCAGCTGCCGGAGCAACTCGATCCGTGGTGTCGTGACGAGCTTCATGGCGCCGAGCCTACCCGCGCGGATCGTAGGCTGGTGCGGTGCCGCCCGAACCCTCCGACCTCGCCCCGCTCGTGACGGGATGGTTCCGCACCAACGCGCGCGACCTCCCGTGGCGACGCCCGGGGTTCCCCGCCTGGGGCACGCTCGTGTCGGAGTTCATGCTCCAGCAGACGCAGGTCAGCCGGGTGATCCCGCGGCTCGAGGAGTGGCTCGGGCGCTGGCCGACGCCCGCCGACCTGGCGGCCGAACCACCGGCCGAAGCCGTCCGCGCCTGGGGCCGACTCGGCTATCCGCGCCGAGCGCTCTGGCTCCATGCGGCGGCCACCCAGATCGCCGAACGGCACGACGGCATCGTCCCGTCGGACGTGGATCAGCTCCTGGCACTCACCGGCATCGGCGACTACACCGCTCGCGCCGTCGCCGTCTTCGCCTACGGGGACCGGCACCCGGTAGTGGACACGAACACCCGACGGGTCATCGCCCGAGCCGTCCGCGGCCAAGGCGAGCCCGGCCCACCGAACGCCAAGGCGGACCTCCCCGCCATGGAGGCGCTCCTGCCGGAGTCCCGCTCGGAGGCAGCCGTCTTCAACGCCGGGCTGATGGAGATCGGCGCGGTGGTCTGCACGGCTCGAGCACCGCGGTGCGAGGAGTGTCCGCTCCGCGAGGTGTGCGCGTGGCGCGCGGCGGGATACCCGGCCTACGACGGACCGGTCAAGACGAAGCAGAAGCAGTTCGCGGGCAGCGACCGACAGGTCCGGGGCATCATCATGGCCGAGCTCCGCTCGACCCACCGCTCACTGACGGACGAGGAGCTCCGGGCGCTCTGGCCCGACGGCGAGCAGTTCGACCGCGCACTCGCCGGACTGGTCGCCGACCGTCTCGCGGTGCGCGTCGACGGCGGGTACACGCTCCCCCACGACTGACCGGTCCCTCAGCCCCACCCGGTCCCTGAGCCCCACCCGGTCCCTGAGCCCCACCTGGTCCCTGAGCTTGTCGAAGGGCGCACGTCGACAGGCTCAGAGACTGGATGAAGGAATCCCGGTCCCTGAGCCTGTCGAAGGGCTGGTGCGAGGTGTCTAGTCCTCGGCGTCCACGTCGCGAGGC
The DNA here is from genome assembly GCF_050587365.1 of Plantibacter auratus. Taxonomy (NCBI): domain Bacteria; kingdom Bacillati; phylum Actinomycetota; class Actinomycetes; order Micrococcales; family Microbacteriaceae; genus Plantibacter; species Plantibacter auratus. The sequence continues at coordinate 133,623 of NZ_JBOBFV010000003.1, forward strand.
TTGACGTAGGGGTCCTCGTCGCCGGCGTAGGCGGCACCGGCGGCAAGCCCGGCCACCTCGGTGTCGCGGTTCTTCGCCTCGCGCAGCAGGTCTTCGATGTGCTGCGCGTTCTCCGGGATCGCGTCCAGGAAGAAGTCGAGGCTCGGGGTCAGCCGGGTGTTGATGTTGCGGCCGATCTCGGCACGCAGCAGGCCCTTGGCGGACTCGAGCGCGGCCGAGGTGTCGGCGCGTTCCTCGTCGGAGCCGTACACCGTGTAGAACACGTTCGCGTGCTGGAGGTCGCCGGTCACCTGTACGTCGGTGATCGTCACGAAGCCGAGCCGCGGGTCGCGGATGCCCTTGTCGAGCCGTTTGGCGATGACTTCCTTGATGCGGTCCGCCAACTTGCGGGCCCTGGGGTTCTCTGCCATCTCGTCCTCCTCTGATGACCGTCGGGCGGAGGGCCGTCCGACGGATGCTGCACACACAATACAAGCAGGAATCCCCGCCGCCCTCCCGGAGGAGGACGACGGGGACCGGCCGAGCGGACTAGCCGCGCGGCTTCTCCTTCATTTCGATCGTCTCGATCTCGTCGCCGATCTGGATGTCGTTGAACTTGCCGAGACCGATACCGGCCTCGAAGTCCGTACGCACCTCGGTGACGTCGTCCTTGAACCGACGCAGCGATTCGATCGCCAGGCTGTCGCCGACCACGACGCCGTCGCGGATGACCCGCGCCTTGGCGTTCCTCGTGATCGTGCCCGAGCGGACGATGACACCCGCGATGTTGCCGAACTTGGAGGAACGGAACACCTCGCGGATCTCGGCGACACCGGACTGGACCTCTTCGTACTCGGGCTTGAGCATGCCGGTGAGGCTCTGCTCGACGTCCTCGAGTGCGTTGTAGATGACCGAGTAGAACCGGACGTCCACACCCTCACGGGCCGCACGCTCGCGGGCCTTCGGGTCGGGGCGCACGTTGAACCCGATGATGATCGCGTTGTCGATCGTGGCGAGGTTGACGTCGGACTCGGTGACCGCACCGACACCGCGGTGGATGATCCGCAGCTGCACGCTGTCGTCGACGTCGATCTTGAGCAGCGACTCCTCGAGTGCCTCGACGGCACCGGAGACGTCACCCTTGATGATGAGGTTGAGCGACTCGACCTTGCCCTCTTCGAGTGCACGGGTGAAGTCCTCGAGCGAGATGCGCTTGCGAGCCTTGGCCAGAGCGGCGTTGCGCTCCGCGGCTTCACGCTTCTCGGCGATCTGACGCGCGGTGCGGTCCTCCTCGGTGACGAGGAAGGTGTCGCCGGCCCGAGGAACACTCGAGAGGCCCTGCACCTGGACGGGACGCGAGGGACCCGCCTCGGCGACGGTGTCGCCGTTCTCGTCGACCATCGCACGGACGCGGCCGTAGGCCGTACCGGCGACGATCGCGTCACCGACGCGGAGCGTACCCGACTGGATGAGGACGGTCGCGACGGAACCGCGGCCTTTGTCGAGCTTGGCCTCGATGGCCACACCGCGTGCATCCTTGTTCGGGTTGGCGCGCAGGTCGAGACCGGCGTCCGCGGTGAGCAGCACGGCGTCGAGGAGGTCCTTGATGCCGGTGCCGGCACGAGCCGAGACGTCGACGAACATGACGTCTCCGCCGTACTCCTCGGCGACGAGGCCGTATTCGGTCAGCTGCTGGCGCACCTTGGCCGGGTTGGCGTCGGGCTTGTCCACCTTGTTGACCGCGACGACGATCGGCACGTTGGCCGCCTGCGCGTGGTTCAAGGCCTCCACCGTCTGCGGCATGATGCCGTCGTCGGCCGCGACCACGAGGATCGCAATGTCGGTGACCTGCGCACCACGAGCACGCATGGCGGTGAACGCCTCGTGACCCGGGGTGTCGATGAAGGTGATCGGACGCTCGATGCCCTCGTGCTCCGCGACGACCTGGTACGCACCGATGTGCTGCGTGATGCCACCGGCCTCGCCGGCGACGACGTTCGCGTTGCGGATGGCGTCGAGGAGGCGCGTCTTACCGTGGTCGACGTGACCCATGACGGTGACCACGGGAGGACGGATGGCGAGGTCCTCGTCGGACTCGTCCTCCAGCTCCTGGTCGAGGTCGATGTCGAAGCCCTCGAGGAGCTCCCGGTCCTCGTCCTCGGGCGAGACCATCTGGATCTTGTAGCCGAGCTCGGAACCGAGCACGTCGAAGGTCGCCTCGTCGAGCGACTCCGTCGCCGTCGCCATCTCACCGAGGTGGAACAGCACGGTGACGAGGTTGCCGGGGCTGGCGTCGATCTTGTCGGCGAAGTCCGAGATGGACGCGCCACGACGCAGACGGATGATGGTGTTGCCGTCGCCGCGGGGGACGCTCACGCCGCCGAGCGACGGGGCTTCCCGCAGCTCGAACTCGGCCCTCTTCGTCCGCTTCGACTTCCGTGCCTTGCTCTTGCCGCCACCGCGACCGAAGGCACCTGCGGTACCACCGCCGGGTCCGCGACCACGACCGCCGCCGCCACCGGGGCGACCCGCGAATCCACCGGCGGGTGCACCACCGGGGGCACCACCGGGACGGAAACCGCCACCGGCGCCACCGGGACGGAAGCCGCCGCCACCGGCGGGACGACCTGCGCCACCCGGACGACCGGGGCCACCGGGACGCTGACCCTGACCGACGCCCGGACGGGGCGAGCCGGGGCGCGGAGCCTGCGGACGCGGGATGTTGCTGGGGTTCGGACGCTGACCCATGCCCTGAGCCGCTGCGAACGGGTTGTTCCCCGGACGCGGCGTGCCGGTCGGGCGCTGGCCCATGCCCTGCGAGGACGCGAACGGGTTGTTCCCCGGACGCGGAGCACCGGGACGGGGGCCGCCCGGCTTCGCGGCGTCGCCGGAGGGCGAGTCGCCGGCGGCCGGAGCCGCGGGTGCCGCCGGAGCAGCAGCTGCGGGTGCCTCCGCCGCAGGGGCGGGGGCGGCCGGAGCCTTCGGGCCTGGGGCGGCCTGCTTCGGCGCAGGCGCAGCGGGCGCCTCGGCCTTGGGGGCGGGTGCCGCGGGGGCCGGAGCCTTGGGAGCGGCGGGACCCGGGGTCGGAGCGCCGGGCGTGGCCGGTCGCTTCGCCGGGGCGGCGGGGGCGGCTGACGCCTTCGCGCCCTCGGCCTCGAGGGCCGCGCGCAGCTTGCGGGCCACCGGTGGTTCGATACTGGAAGACGGTCCCTTGACGAACTCGCCCAATTCCTTGAGCTTCGCCATGGCGATCTTGCTGTCTACTCCGAGTTCGGATGCGATCTCGTGTACACGTGGTTTTGCAGCCACAATTCTCCTGTCTGAGCTTGCACCCAGGCAGGGGCAAGCGTTAGTGGTGGACGGTGCTCATTTCGAGCCGCTCATGAGTTGTCCATTAGCCGTTCAGCCTGTTCTCTCGGAATGCCGCACCCGGGTGGGGCGGCAGCAGGATGGAGGCCCGGGATCCGGGCCTGATACCTGCGGTGGGAAGCACGGTGTGCGCCGGAGCGCTCTCGCGTGCACTCACCATCGTACACCCCGACCCTGGGTGCGGGCTCACCACCGGATCGTGAGCGGGTCGTTCCAGCCCGACGACGTCATTCAGCCGTCGGCGCGGCCGGTTCCGCCGACACGAAGGCCCGGACCGCCGACGCGTCGGGTCCCGTGGTCAGTCTGAGCGCCCTCGTGAACGCCCGACGCTGCACCGCCTGGTCGACGCACGCCGACGTCGGGTGCACCCAGGATCCGCGACCCGGCAGGCGCGCCGCGGCGTCGGGGACGAGCGCCCCCTCGACCGCGACGACGCGCAGCAGTGCCGAGCGCGGCTCGCGACGGCGACAGCCGACGCAGGTCCGCACCGGTTCCATCCGGCTCAGTCCGACTCGAGGATCGAGTCCGGCTGGATGTCGATCTTGGCGCCGGTGAGCTTGGCGGCGAGACGGGCGTTCTGCCCCTCCTTGCCGATCGCGAGCGACAGCTGGTAGTCCGGCACGAGCGCCCGGACGGCCTTCAGTGACTGGTCGATGACGTACGAGCTCGTGACCTTGGCCGGCGAGAGCGCGTTCGCGACGAACGTCGGCAGGTCGGGCGAGTAGTCGACGATGTCGATCTTCTCGGCACCCAGCTCGTCGGTGACCGCGCGGACACGACGCCCGAGCTCACCGATGCAGGCGCCCTTGGCGTTGATGCTCGGGTCGTTCGCCTTCACCGCGATCTTGGTCCGGTGTCCGGCCTCGCGAGCAAGCGAGACGATCTCGACGATGCCGGATGCGATCTCCGGGACCTCCAAGGCGAACAGCTTCCGTACGAGTCCGGGGTGGGTGCGCGAGACGGTGATCTGCGGACCCTTGAGGCCCTTCGTCACGCTCGTCACGTACACGCGGATGCGCGCACCGTGCGGATACTCCTCACCGGCCACCTGCTCCTCGGGCGGAAGGATCGCCTCGATGGTGCCGAGGTCGACGTGGATCATGCGCGGATTCGGGCCCTGCTGGATGACGCCCGCGATGATGTCGCCCTCGCGACCCTTGAACTCACCGAGGACGGCGTCGTCCTGGATGTCGCGGAGCCGCTGGAAGATGACCTGCTTCGCGGCGAAGGCGGCGATGCGGCCGAAGTCGTCCGGCGTGCTCTCGGCCTCACCGATCAGGACACCCTCGTCGTCGAACTCGGGCACGAACACCCCGACGTGGCCGGTCTTGCGGTCGAGCTGGACCCGGGCCGCCGGGACGTCGCCGCGCGCGGTGGTGTCGGTACCCTCGGTGCTCTTCAGGTACGCACTCAGGATGGCCTGCTCGATGATCACGACGAGCTCCTCGAACGGGATCTCCTTCTCGCGTTCGATCGACTTCAACAAACCGAGATCGATGTCCATCGATGGCCTCCTCTATTCAACTGGTGGTGCCGCGGCAAGACGTGCAGCGGCACGACGGGCATGCTGCTGCCGTGCTGCCGAACCCGTCTGTCTACGGTACCGGATGCCGAGGGGTACGTCATCCACCCAGCTGGGAAGCCGCCGCGCGTCCTCGAGGGTCCCGCTCCCGGCTCGACCGTGTCTCGGGGCGGGTGACATGATTGGCCAATGGTCTTGGGCGAGCTGCGGAACGTCATGCGGAGCACGAGGGTGAGGATCCTCGTCGCGATCCTGCTCGCGACGACGCTCGCGATGACGCTCGTGGGCGTCTCCACGTACACGCTCGGCCGGCAGCAGACACTCGCGACCATCGACGCCCGCCTGGAGCACAGCGCCGAGCTCATCGCCTTCATGGTGGTCGGTTCGGGCGACTCCGCCGACGCCCCGGCGACGAGCGACGCGGCCGTCGACGCGGTGATGCGACGCTGGATCTTCGCCGAGGACGAGACCGCCATCGGGGTGCGCGCCGACGGCTCGACGGTCGCACCCAGCGCCCCGTCCGCCTTCCGCCTGGACGACGACCCGCAGCTGCTCGACACCATCACGACCCGGTCGTCCCGCGGCGTCGTCACGGGCGAGGCCACCGGTGACCGCACCGTGCGGTACGCGATCATCCCGGTGCAGGTCGTCGGCGACCCGAGTGTGGCCCACGTCGTCATCGCCACCGACGTGCACGCCGCACTCGCGGAGTCCCGAGGCATCCTCGCCGTCGAGATCGTGGTCGCCGTGGTGTGCCTGCTCCTGCTCGGCCTCGTCGGCTGGCAGCTCGCGGGCGGACTGCTCCACCCCATCCGGCTGCTGCGGGACGCCGCCGCCCGCATCACCGAGTCGGACCTCGACGAACGGATCCCGGTCGTCGGTCGCGACGACGTCTCGGAGCTCACCACGACCGTGAACGGCATGCTGGACCGGCTCGACGAGGCCTTCACCAGTCAACGCCAGCTGCTCGACGACGTCGGCCACGAGCTGAAGACGCCGCTGACCATCGTGCGCGGACACCTCGAGCTCCTCGATCCGTCCGACCCCGCGGAGGTGGCCGCCACCCGGGACCTCGCCCTCGACGAACTCGACCGGATGAGCTCCCTCGTCGCCGACATCACGGAGCTCTCGACGGCCGGACTCGCGTCGACCCTCGACCGGGAGCCGGTCGACATCGAGGCGTTCACCGCCTCGGTCCACGAGAAGGCCACGGCGATCTCGCCCGAACACGAGTGGACCCTGGGCGAGCAGGCCGAACTCACCGCGGACGTCGACGCCGGGCGCTTGGCCCAGGCCTGGCTGCAGCTCGCGGACAACGCCGCGAAGTACTCCCCGGCCGGGTCGACGATCGTGATCTCGAGCCGGTTCGACGAGTCGGACGACCCGGCGCTCGTGCTCTCCGTCTCCGACGACGGGCCCGGGGTGCCGGAGGCGCTCCGCGAACGCATCTTCGACCGGTTCACCCGGGTGAGCGGTGGACGGGGTGTCGCAGGCTCCGGCCTCGGCCTGTCGATCGTGCAGGCGATCGCCGCGGCACACGGTGGGTGGGCCGAGGTCGAGGACACCCGACGGGCCGGCTCCCTCTTCAGCATCCGACTGCCGCTCGCGGTGGCGGACGACGATGAGGGGTCCGACGCTGACCTCGACCTCGACCCGGACGAGACCGCGGCGATCCCCCGCAGCGCGATGGCCCAGGCGATCGCGCTGCGAGAGGCGCAAGCTGCTCAGGACGCCGCTGCGGCGCAGACGACCGCGGCGATGCAGGCCGGGCCGACACCCGGCGATGCACGCCCCGCGAACGACGCACCACCGCGCTCGCAAGCGCCGTCCCCTGAGGACGACTTCCCGGACCTCGTCGACACCTCGGCTCGGCGGAGTGCGCCGGAGGACCACGCATGAGCCGGATCCTGGTCGCCGAGGACGAGACGCGGATCTCCGCGTTCGTGAGCAAGGGCCTGCGTGCCGCCGGACACACGGCGGACGTGACGGTCGACGGCTCGCAGGTCGTCGAGCTGGCGGAGAGCGGCGACTTCGACCTGCTCGTCCTCGACATCGGACTCCCCGGCGTCGACGGCTTCGAGGTGCTCAGACGGCTCCGCGACGACGGCAGCGAGCTCCCCGTCATCATCCTGACCGCCCGCGATTCCGCACGAGACCTCGTGGCGGGCCTCGACGGCGGAGCGAACGACTACATGTCGAAGCCCTTCCGGTTCGAGGAGCTCCTGGCCAGGATCCGCCGACGCCTGGCCGAGCGGGCACCGGCGTCGACCACCGCCGTCCAGGAACGGCTGTCGGTCGGTCATCTGGAGCTCGAGCTGCGCGAACGGCGCGTCCTCGTCGACGGTGTGCCGGTCGAGCTGTCCACCCGCGAGTTCGCCCTGGCCGAGGAGTTCTTCCGCCACCCGGACCAGATCCTCAGCCGGGAGGAACTCCTCAGCCGGGTCTGGGGCTACGACTTCGATCCCGGTTCGAACGTCGTCGACGTCTACGTGCGGTATCTCCGGAACAAGATCGGCAAGGACGCCATCGCGACGGTCCGCGGAGCCGGCTACCGCCTCAGCACGAGAGCGCAGTAGCGGTCGTCATCCCGACAGGAAGACGACCGTTACCGCGCTCTCGCGGCTCAGAGGGCGAGGTCGGCGATCGCGACCCGGTCCTTCGTGCCGGCGGCCCGGTCCCAGAGCTCGACGAAGCCCTCGGTGGCCTCGCGACCGACCACCACCACGACGGGCACGCCGATCAGCTCGGCGTCGCCGAACTTGACGCCCGGGGACACCTTGCCGGTGCGGTCGTCGTAGAGGACGTCCTTGCCGCTGGCCTCGAGCGAGGCCACGAGTTCCTCGGCCACCTCGAAGATCGCCGCGTCGCGTCCTGCTGCGACGACGTGCACGTCGAACGGGGCGACGGCCTTCGGCCAGATGAGACCGCGCTCGTCGTTGTTGCCCTCGGCGATGATCGCGAGGATGCGCGTGATCCCGATGCCGTAGGAGCCCATGGTCACCGTGACGAGCTTGCCGTTCTCGTCGAGCACCTTCAGTCCGAGCGCCTCGGCGTACTTGCGCCCGAGCTGGAAGACGTGTCCGATCTCCATGCCTCGAGCGAGCTCGACCGGTCCGGAGCCGTCGGGCGCGGGGTCGCCCGCGCGGACCTCGGCCGCCTCGACGAAGCCGTCGGCGGTGAAGTCGCGCCCGGCGACGAGGCCGAAGACGTGCTGCTGATCGACGTTCGCGCCGGTGATCCACTCGGTGCCGTCGACGACCCGAGGGTCGAGGAAGTACCGGATCTCCGTTGCCGACTCCTCACCGAGGACGGGCCCCTGCGGGGACCACGGTCCGATGTAGCCCTTGACGAGCCCGGCGTTCGCGGCGAAGTCCGCTTCGGTCGCGGCCTCCACCTCCGCGGGGCTGAAGGCCACCTCGACGCGCTTGAGGTCGACGTCGCGGTCGCCCGGCAGGCCGATGACGACCAGCTCGCGTGTGCCGTCGAGGTGCCGCAGTGCCAGCACGACGTTCTTGAGGGTGTCGGCGGCCGTCCAGGCCCGTCCGTCGTCGCGCGGGTGCCGCTCGTTGGCGAGGTCAACGAGCGTCGAGATCGTCGGGGTGTTCGGCGAATCGAAGACCGTCGCGGGTGCCAGACCCTCGATGGGGCGGGCCTCCGGGACCTCGGTGGTGTAGGCCTCGACGTTGGCGGCGTACCCGCCGGCCGAACGCACGAAGGTGTCCTCACCGACCGCGGTGGGGTGCAGGAACTCCTCGCTCCGTGAACCGCCCATCGCGCCGGCGTCGGCCTGCACGATCTCGTACTCCAGGCCGAGCCGCGTGAAGATGCGCTCGTAGGCGTCGCGCTGCGCCTGGTAGCTCGCGTCGAGCCCGGCATCGGACACGTCGAACGAGTAGGCGTCCTTCATGGTGAACTCACGACCGCGCAGGAGGCCTGCCCGGGGACGGGCCTCGTCGCGGTACTTGTCCTGGATCTGGTAGATCGACAGGGGCAGGTCCTTGTAGGAGGAGTACAGGTCTTTCACGAGCAGGGTGAAGACCTCCTCATGCGTCGGCGCCAGCAGGTAGTCGGCACCCTTGCGGTCGTGCAGGCGGAAGAGGGCGTCGCCGTACTCCTCCCACCGGCCGGTGACCTCGTAGGGCTCGCGCGGCAGGAGCGCGGGGAAGTGCACCTCGAACGCGCCGGCGTTCGCCATCTCCTCGCGGACGATGGCCTCGATCTTGTTCTTCACCCGCAACCCGAGCGGCAACCAGGCGAAGACACCCGGCGCCTGGCGTCGGATGTACCCCGCCCGCACCAGCAGGCGGTGACTCGTCACCTCCGCGTCGGAAGGGTCTTCACGGAGCGTACGGAGGAAGTAATTCGAAAGGCGCGTAACCACCTGTCCATGCTAGTCCGTCACACGTGGGCAGCCCGGAACCGCTACCAGGGGCGATCGGCGAAGTTCCCGTTGTCGTTGTTCCGACCGCGGTTCTTGGCGTCCTCGGTCGACTTGTCCTGCTGGGCGTCCTGGCCGGCGTCCTTCAACTTGTCGACCTTCCCGTCGACCTCGCTGTCACCGGTACCGCTCGAGCCGCTCGAGTCGCCGTCGCCCTGTCCCCCGTTCGAAGGATCCTGCTGGCCCTGCCCGCCGGACCGGTCGCGCTGGTCGGTCGCATCCTGACGTTTGCGGTCGATGCGATCGCCGGTGTCCTGCAGGTTCTCACCGGGCGTACCCTTCGGATCGATCACGTCGGGCTGCTGCCCGGTTCCGCCCTGGTCGCCCTGGTCACCCTGGTCGCCCTGGTCACCTTGACCGCCCTGGTCGTCCTGACCTCCTTGACCACCTTGATCACCCTGGTCCTGCGGGTCCTGCGGGTCCTGGGGGTCCTGCGGGTCCTGCGGGTCCTGGGGGTCCTGGGGGTCCTGGGGGTCCTGCGGGTCCTGAGAGTCTTGCGGGTCCTCGTTCTGATCCTGGGACTCCCCCTCGAAGCAGCCCTCGCCCTCGTCGACGATGCGCTTCGCGGTGTCGTAGAGGTTGATGGCGCCCTGGAAGAACTGGCCCTTCACGTACTCGTCTGCCTGGGTCTCGTACGCGCGCGCCAGGTTGACCCGGACGATGCAGGCGGTCTCCTCCGTCGGCGCGAGCTCGAGCGCCTTGCCGAGGTCGTCGGTCCCCTGCACCCAGTCCTGTCCGGCCGCGGCCGCGGTGCCCCGGTCGAACCAGGCGATCCACGGCTCGACGACGTTCGCCGTGAAGAGGTGGCCCGCGCTCAACTGCGCCCCGGAGTAGTCCTCGGCGCGGTACTCGGCGATCGCCGACTGCGCGACGACCGGCAGACTCACGAACTTGACCCCGACGACGAGGGCGACGAGGACCAGCGGAAGGGACCACCAGAACAGCCGACGGCGCAACCGGGCGACCTCGGCCGGGGCCAGCGGCGGACGCCGCGGTTCCTCGAGTCGTGGCCGTGGCTCCGGGCTGCGCGGCGCATCGTCGGGCCGGTCGGTGCGGGTCCGATCGTCGAAGAGGGTCATGCCTGCCCACCCTTCGTCCGTCGGAGCTCGCCCAGCGCGCCGACCAGGCCGGGGAGCTCGGTGAGGAGCAGCACACCGAACCCGAGCGCGAACACCCAGTACAGCTCATCGGTGCGCCGGATGTCCACCTCGTCCTCGACGGTGACGCCGCCGACGGCGAGGCCGTCGAGTGCGTCGTCGAGCGACGCACCCGGTGTCCTGATCTCCGACTCGACGCCGAGCTGCGACGCGATCGTCTCGAGTGCGCCCGGATCCAGCCGGGACACGGCGGGCTCACCGGTCGAGTAGTCCTGGATGTAGCGGACGCTGCCGTCCTGGTACCCGGAGAACTCGCGCATGGTCCCACCGGCCTCGGTCCCATAGCCGAGCACGCCACCGCCGCCGATGAGCGGTGCGATGCTCTCGAACGACCCGGGGGCCGCGCCACTCGTCTGCTCGCCGTCACCGAGGTAGAACATGATCCGGTTCCGACCCGGCTCCTGCTCCTCGGCCTGGGTCAGCAGCGTGGTCATGAACTCCACCGGTGCGTCGATGCTGCTGCCGCGGGAGTAGGTGGTGATCTCCTGCGTCATCGCCTCCGCAGCCGACCGGAGCGCCGTCGCGTCCGTCGTGAGGGGCATGCGCTGGACGGCCACGGCGTCGAACGTCACGAGGGCGTATCGGGCACCGGCCAGCCGGTCGGCGATACCGGTGATGTCGGCCTTCGCACCGTCGAGTCGGGTCGGCGGCTTCGGGGCGCCGCTCTCGTCCGTCCCCGACGCGGTCTCGTCCGGCCAGTCCTCGGCAGCCATCGAGCTCGTCGTGTCCACGACGAAGTAGACGTCGAGGTCGCCCATCGCGGACGGTGGGCGATGGTTGCCGGGGATGGTCGGTCGGAGGGCGATGATCACGAGCACGACGACCATGGCCAGTCGGGCGATCCAGTGCCAGGCTCCTGGCCGCCGCACCCCGGCGAGGAACTGCCAGACGGCGAAGGCCGCGAGGACGGTGCCGAGCACGGCGACGGCCCAGATCGGCAGAACGGGGTTGATGGTCATCGGCGCAACCTCCAGGCGAGCAGCATGAGCGCCGCGAGGCCGCCGAACGCCGCCAGGACGAACACGAACGGCTCGTCGACCTGCACGAGCTGTTTGGCGCCCTTCAGCGTCTTCGTCTGCTCCGCCGTGATCTGCTGGACGATGCCGCCGACCGCGCCGGGGTCGGCGAGCGCGTAGTAGTCCCCGCCGGTGGACGTCACGACCTCGTCCATCTCCGCGGCGAGGTCGTCGAGGTAGTCCTTGCTGGAGACGTCGCCGGGGTTGATCCCGTACACCGTCACGTCCTGCGCCTTCGCGTAGGCGCCGGCCTCCTTGAGCGTGAGGATCGGCTCGCCGGCGACGTAGTTGTCGGTCGCGAGCACGATCGAGCGCGACCGTTCCTCGCCGACCTGGTCGAACCGCATGACGCAGGACCCGAGACCGTCGCCGATGAGGGACGAGCCGTTCCCGAGATCGGTGCCGTTCCAGTACTCGTAGTCGCTCTCCGGCGAGGTGAGGTCCTCGACGAGGTGGTCGAGCTGCGCTGCCACGTAGTCGTAGTCGCTCGTCAGCGGGAAGTACGTGGTCGCGGACGCGTTGAACAGGACGAGCGCGATCCGCTCACCGTCGAACCGCTGCACGAGCTTCTCGAACACCCCGACCAGCGCGGCGTCGTACTCCGTCATCGACCCGGACACGTCGAGGCAGAGCACGATGTCGCGGTTGCGCAGTTCGGGCTGGAACACCGTCGTGCTCACCACGCGTGACCCGAGGGCCGTGCCGGCGAGCAGCAGCACCCCGAGCGCGGCGATCGTCGCGATGATGAGGCGCCGGTACCGCGACAGCGCGCGACGGTAACCGGGGAGCGCGGTGAGCCGTTCGGAGTGCGCGACCCACAGGGGCTCGGCGTTCGCCTTCCGGCGCCGCCCGGTGCGGGCCACGAGGACGACGACGGCGACCACCGCGGCCACGGCGAGGAGCCAGACGAGCGGCATCCACCAGTAGATCAGCTCCACGTCGTCACCACCTGGCGGGCGAGCGTGGCGGCCTCGGCGACGCTGCCCGTCTCGGCCTCGCGGAACTCGACCGGGTAGTAGGCCGACACGGCACGACTGAGTGGCGCGAGTCCGGCGCGATCGAGGTCTGCGAGGGTCATGACCTGGGCGCGGACGCCGCTGGACTCGTGCGCGTACATCCGGAGGATCGCGCCGAGCCGTTGGTGGGCGCGCCGCGTACTCAGGGCGCCGTCCCCGTGCTCGCGCTCGATCTCGCCGATGAGTGCGAGGTAGCGGTCGCGCAGGACGGTCGGCGACGGCTGCGGCGCCGGGCGCGGCGCGCTCCCGCGCGCGCGACGGCGCACGTGGGCGAGCATCCAGACGTACCACCCGATCACGAGCGCGATGAGCACGAGTCCGAGCACCGGCCAGAGCAGCGTGTACTGGACCGGTGCGTAGTAGCCGTTATCGCCGGGCATGTCGGTGGGCCTCGAGGAGGTGGAAGAGGACGGGGACGACGTCGTCGGCTCCGGTCACGCGCTGACCGCTGATGCCGAGTTCCTCGAGCTGGTCGAGGTGTCGGGCGGTGGCGCTGGTGACGGCCTCGGTGAACTCACGACGCAGCGCGTCGTCCGACCGGATGAAGGCCGGCAGGGACCGCTCGTCGGCGACGTCGACCATCGCCCGACCGGTGTACTCCGCCCGCATGAGGTCGGCGTCGCCGACCGAGATCCAGAGCACCTCGTGCTGGACGTGCAGGCGGCGGAGGATCTCCGACCGCTTCGGCGTGATCTCCTCGTCGTCCGAGACGATCACGAGCAGACAGCGCTGCTTGACCGACCGTGCCGCGTAGCCGAGCAACTCGTCGAGATCGCTCTGGGGTGCCGCGAGCGACGCACGCCGGTCGATGTGCTGCAGCAGGCGCTCGAGTGCCGATTCGGTGCCGGCGGGTCGGACGAGTTCCGGTGCGGCGGCGTCGCCGGCGACGAGACCGACGAGGTCGCCGTGCCGGATCGCGAGGTATCCCAGGATCCCGACCGCGAGGATGGCGACCTCGCGTTTGGTGCTCCCACCCTCGGCGAGCGCCGCGAGATCACGACCTGTGTCGACGACGAACAGCACCTGGTGTTTCCGCGTGGCGATGTAGCGCTTCACGAGTGGAGCGCCGTGTCTGGCCGTCGCCTTCCAGTCGATGTCCTTGATCTCGTCGCCCGGGGTGTACTCGCGGAGGTCGTCGAAGTCGAGGCTCCTGCCCTGGAACACCGAACGGTACTCGCCGTCGAGCATCCCCCGCACGCGGCGGTGGGCGTGGATGAAGAGTTTGGACTTCACCCGGTGGAGCAGCGGGGCTGACACGGGCCTACGGCGCCTGGACCGCTCCGAAGACGGCGTCGATGATCGTCTCGGGCGAGACGTCGTCGGCCGCGGCTTCGAAGTTCAGGATGATGCGGTGCCGCAGCACCTGGTGGCGGTAGCCCTTGACGTCCTCCGGGATGACGTGGTCACGCCCGGCGAGGATCGCGAGCGCCCGCGCGACGGTGCTGAACGCGATGCTGGCACGCGGGCTCGCCCCGTACTCGATGTAGCTCGCGAGCTTCGGCGGCAGGTAGTCGCTCGCATGGCGGGTCACGTAGACCGTCTGGACGATGTAGTTGAGGATCGATGCGTCGAGGTAGACCCGCTTGGCGAGGGACTGCAGGAACAGGACGTCCTCGAGGCTCACCCCCGGGCGGTCCTGGTCGGTCTCGTAGAGCCCGGAGTTCACCCGACGGACGATCTCGGCCTCCTCGCCGATCGTCGGGTAGTCGAGCACCTCCTTGAGGAGGAAGCGGTCGAGCTGCGCCTCGGGCAGGTGGTACGTGCCCTCCTGCTCGATGGGGTTCTGCGTGGCGAGGACGAAGAACGGCTTCGGCAGCGGATAGTGCGTGCCGCCGATGGAGGTCTGGCGTTCCTGCATCGCCTCGAGCATCGCGCTCTGGGTCTTCGCGCTCGACCGGTTGACCTCGTCGAGGAGCACGAAGTTCGCGTGCACGGGGCCGAGCTGGGTCTGGAACGCGCCCGTGCGGGCGTCGTAGATCTGGGTGCCGATGATGTCGCTCGGCAACAGGTCGGGGGTGCACTGGATGCGTTTGAACGAGGCGTTCACCGCTTGGGCGATCGATTCCGCCGCGGTCGTCTTCGCGAGTCCTGGGACGCTCTCGAGCAGGACGTGTCCGCCCGAGACGAGCGCCGCGAGCAGGGTGGTGCGCAGGCCCTGCTGGCCGACCACCTTCGCATCGTAGGCACCGACGATATCGGAGAGGATGCTGCGGGCCCGCTGCAGCTCGGCTGGCGCGATGGGGGTGCTCGGCGTCACGGTCACTGGTCTCCCTGGCGAGGCTGGCGGTCCGGACGGATGACCGTCGAACGCGGATCCGCCTGGTGGAACCCGGCGGTCCGAACAGTCTACGTGTGAAGATCCGGAGCTCGGACGCCTCGGCCACCGGATGGCCACCAGGGCGTCGGCCGCCGTTCGCCCACCGTCCCCCTCGCGTCCACCGCCGCTTCCTACCGTGGATCGATGACATCTGCAGCGCACGGGAGGCACCCGGAGACCGACGGCGCGACGGCGATCGTCCCGGTCAGGGGCGGTTCGAAGGGGATCCACCGCAAGAACCTCAGGACGGTCCGCGGGAGCACCCTCATCGCGCGATCGGTCGAAGGGCTGCTGCGGTCGGGCGGCGTCTCGCGCGTGGTCGTCACGACCGATCACCCGGACCTCGCCGCCGCCGCGGTCGCCGCCGGTGCCGAGGTCATCGACCGGCCAGCCGAACTCGCCGAGGACAGCACCTCCTCCGAGGCCGCGCTCCTCCACGCGCTCGGCGTCCTCGCGGAGCGCGGAGAGCTGACCCCCGTGACGGTGTTCGCGCAGGCGACGTCGCCCTTCCTCGACGTTGAAGCACTCGACGACGCCGTCGCCCTGGTCTCCTCCGGGCGGGCGGACTCCGTCTTCGCCGCGGTGCTCGACCACGGATTCCTCTGGACGGAGAAGACGAAGGGTGCCCGAGGGATCGGTCACGACCACCGCGAGCGTCCCCGACGGCAGGACCGCGCGCCGCAGTACCGCGAGACCGGCTCGTTCTACGTCTTCGACACGGACGGCTTCCTCGAGGCCCGGCACCGCTTCTTCGGCCGGATCGCGCCGGCCGTCACCAGGTCCTTCGCCGCACTCGACATCGACGAGCCGGAGGATCTGCTCGTCGCGGAGGCGATCGCCGGACTCGCCGAACGCCAGCTGGGGATCCCGTCGGGCTCGGAACGCTCGGAGCACCACCTCGACGTCGACGCCGTCGTCACCGACTTCGACGGGGTCCACACCGACGACCGCGCCAGCATCGACGCCGACGGAGTCGAACGGGTGAGCGTCCATCGCGGTGACGGCCTCGGCGTCCGTCAGCTGCGCGAGGCCGGGCTGCCGTTCCTGATCCTGTCGACCGAGCGGGTCCCGATCGTCGCCGCACGCGCGGCCAAGCTCGGCGTCGACGTCGTGTACGGCTCAGCCGACAAGGCGACCGCGCTCCGCGACTGGGCGACGGCGAAGGGTGTCCCACTCGACCGCATCGCGTACCTCGGCAACGACGTCAACGACATCCCGGCCCTCGAGATCGTCGGCTGGCCGGTCGTCGTCGCCGATGCGCACCCGGAGGCCCGTGCCGTCTCCCGGCTCGTCCTGGAACGCCGAGGCGGCGACGGGGCCGTCCGCGAACTCGCCGACCTCGTCCTCGCCGCACGCGCGACCCTCGACCCCCTGAAGCTGTCCACGCTGCAATCGAACGGAGCACGACCATGAGCATCCACCAGGACGCGAACGACACCACCGACCTCGACGGCCGGACGCAGCCGTCTCCCGTGCGCATCGACGGCATCCCCGTCGGCGGCGGCGCCCCCGCGTACGTCATCGGGGAGATCGGTCTCAACCACAACGGCGACGTGGAGCTCGCGAAGCGACTCATCGACGTGGCCGCCGACGCCGGCGCACAGGCCGTCAAGTTCCAGAAGCGCACACCGGAGATCTCGACGCCGGCGCACATGCGCGACGTCCCGCGGCAGACGCCGTGGGGTGAGATGAGCTACCTCGACTACCGCTACCGGGTCGAGTTCGACCGTGAGCAGTACATCGAGATCGGCGACCACGCCACCCTGCGAGGCCTCAGCTGGTTCGCCTCCCCGTGGGACGAACCGTCGGTCGACTTCCTCGAGGACCTGGGCGTCAGCGCGCACAAGGTCGCGTCCGCCTCCGTGACCGACTCGGGCCTCCTGACCCGTCTCGCCGCGACCGGGAAGCCGATCATCCTCTCGACCGGCATGTCGACGCTCGAGCAGATCGACCGCGCAGTCGAGATCCTCCGGGGCTCGCCGCTGGTCATCCTGCACGCGACCTCCACGTACCCCTTGCCCGCCGAAGAGGCGAACCTCCGGATGATCGACAGCCTCGCCGCCCGGTACCGCGGTGTGCCGATCGGGTACTCCGGCCACGAGACCGGTCTGCAGATCTCCCTCGCCGCGGTCGCCCTCGGGGCCACGATGGTGGAACGCCACATCACGCTCGACCGTGCCATGTGGGGCTCGGACCACGCCGCGTCGCTCGAACCGCACGGCTTCTCGAACCTCGTCCGCGACATCCGGGTCATCGAGACCGCCATGGGTGACGGCGTCAAGCGCATCTTCCCCGGCGAACTCGCCCCACTCGCGAAGCTGCGCAGGGTCGATGCCTGATCATGGGCCCCGCCGTCGGGTGATCGGGGTGGTGGACTCCGACTCCTTCGTGAAGTGGGGCGCCGCCACCCTCTCCCGCGCGACCGGCTGGGACGTCGACCTCGTCCTCATCGAGAGTGACGTGTCCGCCACCGACCGGCAGGTGGACATCGCCCTGCTCCACACGGCGTTCGAGGGGAGGACCGTCCGTCGCCTGTCGCTCCGAGGACTCGTCGACCTCATCCGGACCGAGCAGCCGGACGGCGTGTTCGTCTCCACGCGTGGGCCGGTCGCCGAGGTCGTCATCTCGGAACTCCTCGCGCTCGGGCGCGCCACCCGCCCGGTGCTGCTCACCGGTCTCCCCGGCATCTCCATCCCGGCGAAGTGGAAGGGGATCTTCCTCCGCGCGCAGGCGGACGTCTTCGTCCTGCACAGCCACCGCGAGGTCGCCGCCTACCGTGAACTCGCGCTGACGCACGGGGTCGAGCCGGCGTTCGCGCTCGCGACCCTGCCGTTCCTGACGGACACGGCGACCGAGTCACCGGCCGAGCCCGCCCCGCGTACCCGGGTCGTCTTCGCCGCCCAGGCCACCGTCCCGGCCGATCGCGGCGACCGGCTCCGGATCCTGTCCTGGCTGCGGACCCTCGCGAACCGGCACCGCGACCTCGACGTCGTGATCAAGGTGCGCGGCCTCGCCGGCGACCCGCAGACCCATCACGAGCACTACCCCTTCGACACCCTCCTGACCGGTCCGACACCCGACAACCTGCGGGTCGCCACCGGGTCGATGGCGGTCCACCTCGGCCACGCGGCCGGGCTCGTCACCGTGAGTTCCACCGCCGCGATCGAGGCCATCGCGGCCGGGGTCCCGGTCATCCTGCTCGACGACTTCGGTGTGGACCCGGCACTCATCAACACCGTCTTCGAGGGCAGCGGGCTGTTGGCTTCCAAGGACGACCTCATGGCCGCCCGGTTCCGGCACCCGAACCCGGACTGGCTGCAGCAGAACTACTTCCACCCCGCCCCGGAGGACGACTGGATCCAGCGGTCGGAGGAGGCGTTCGCCGCGCGCGACCTCGGGACCCTGCCGATCCGTCCTCGGGCACGACAGAGTCGCGGCGGCATGCTCCGCACCGGTTGGGAGCGGCGTAGGGCGTTCGGGCGGGCCGACACGAGCGCGCTGGGCACAGTCGCCTTCGTCATCGGGCGGCCACTGCAGATCGCTCGCCGTCTGGTCCGTCGCGCTCGTGGCGTCCAGCCGGCCGAGCGCCAACCGATCCCCTCCCGTCGGCTCGCGCCGATCGAGACGGAGACGCCGGTGCGCGCTCCGCACGGGGCTCGTCACCGCACGGCCCGCTGACGGGAGCGCCGCTCGACCGGAGACCGGTCGGGCGACGCTCCAGGCTCAGTTGGAGCCGACCGTCACCACCGGTGCGCCCGTGGAGGTGTCGTCGGCGGGCATCTCGGCGGCCAGGCGGTTGGCCTCCTGGATGAGCGTCGCGACGATCTCCGATTCCGGCACGGTCTTGATGACCTCGCCCTTGACGAAGATCTGGCCCTTGCCGTTGCCGCTCGCGACGCCGAGGTCGGCTTCGCGTGCCTCTCCGGGGCCGTTCACGACGCAGCCCATGACGGCGACGCGCAGTGGGACGCTCATCCCCTCGAGGCCGTCGGTCACGTCGTTCGCGAGCTTGTAGACGTCGACCTGCGCGCGCCCACAGCTCGGGCAGGAGACGATCTCGAGCTTGCGCTCGCGGAGGTTCAGCGACTGCAGGATCTGCAGCCCGACCTTGATCTCCTCCGCCGGCGGCGCGGAGAGCGAGACACGGATGGTGTCGCCGATGCCCTCGGAGAGCAGGATGCCGAAGGCGGTCGCGCTCTTGATCGTGCCCTGGAAGGAGGGACCGGCCTCCGTCACGCCGAGGTGCAGCGGCCAGTCACCGCGCTCGGCGAGCAGCCGGTAGGCCTTCACCATGACGACCGGGTCGTTGTGCTTGACGGAGATCTTGAAGTCGTGGAAGTCGTGCTCCTCGAAGAGGCTCGCCTCCCAGACGGCGCTCTCGACGAGCGCTTCTGGGGTCGCCTTGCCGTACTTCTGCAGCAGCCGCGGGTCGAGGGAACCGGCGTTGACACCGATGCGGAGGGAGACGCCGGCGGCCTTCGCGCGCCGGGCGATCTCGCCGACCTGGTCGTCGAACTTCCGGATGTTGCCGGGATTGACCCGGACGGCCGCGCACCCTGCGTCGATCGCGGCGTAGACGTAGGCGGGCTGGAAGTGGATGTCGGCGATCACCGGGATCTGACTCTTCTTCGCGATGATCGGCAGCACCTCGGCGTCGTCGCGGGTCGGGACGGCCACGCGGACGATGTCGCAGCCCGAGGCCGTGAGCTCGGCGATCTGTTGGAGGGTCGCGTTGATGTTGGTCGTCTGGGTCGTCGTCATCGACTGGACGCTCACCGGGGCATCGCCGCCGACGAGCACCTTGCCGACCTTGATCTGTCGCGACTTGCGCCGCGGGCTGAGCGTCTCGGGAACCGACGGAAGACCCAGATTGATAGCTACCACGAGCCTCAGCTTACGCGCGCGACGCCCCGCAGGCTCCCCGTGAGCTGAATGCCTGCTGGGACGTCGCGATCCACGGTCAACGGGCGGGCGGTGCCTCGCGATTCGCTCGCAGGACGCCGAGCCGTTCCCGGTACTCGACCTCGTCGATGTCGCCCTGGGCGAAACGCTCGGCGAGCGTCTGCTCGGCGCTCCGCGACCCGTCCTGGCGCCAGGCCCACGGCGGGCCCTGGTGGCCGTCCGGGGACGCCCCGGACCAGGCTCGGCGACGCCACCGCCGACCGACGAGCGCGACGATGAGGACGATCACGGCGATCCAGAACGCGGGGATGAGCAGCAGCCAGAGGAGGTGGAAGCCCGGTCCGGGACCACCGGGATGCATGGCGGTCGCGGCGAGCACGATCAGGGAGGTGGACATGGAGGACTCCGTTCGTCGGGCGGACGACGACCGTCGTCCGCATCACGACCCCGAGCCTCCTCCGGATGGTGGCCGAGGGCATCCGACGACGGGACGCATCACTTGGCTCCCCTGGGAGTACGACCGCCGGTCGCTCAGACGCCGGGACTGACGAGCCCGGTCTCGTAGGCGATGACGACGAGCCGGACCCGGTCGCGCGCGGCGAGCTTCGACATGATGCGCGACACGTGGGTCTTCGCCGTGAGCGGGCTGAGGAACAGCGCCCCTCCGATCTCCTCGTTGGTGAGTCCGCGTCCGACGAGACCCAGCACCTCGCATTCGCGCTCCGTGAGCCCGGCGATCACGGCGTCGTCGAGCGGCGCGGCGATCGCTCCGGCGACCTGGGTGAGCAGCCGCCTCGTGACCCCGGGCGACAGCAGGGCGTCACCCGACGCGACCACTCGGACGGCCCGGATGAGCTCGGCCGGCTCGGTGTCCTTCACGAGGAAGCCGCTCGCGCCTGCCCGGATCGCCTGCGCGACGTACTCGTCGAGCTCGAAGGTGGTGACGACGATGATGCGGGTGGCCTCGAGCGCCGGATCCGCGACGATGGCCTCGGTGGCGGCCAGGCCGTCGCCTCCGGGCATCCTGATGTCCATGAGGACCACGTCCGGTCGTTCCCGACGGACGACGATGAGCGCCTCGTCCCCACCGGCCGCCTCACCGACGACCGCGATGTCGGGCTCCGCGTCGAGGAGGGCGCGGAATCCGCCGCGGATGAGGGCCTGGTCGTCGGCGACGACCACGCGGATCATGCGACGCCTCGGACCGGCACCCGGGCCGTGACACGGAAACCGCCGAGCGGACTCCGCCCGGTCTCGAGGGTGCCACCGAGGAGCTCGGCGCGTTCGGTCATGCCGAGGAGGCCGTTGCCGTGCTCCGCGGGGCCGGGTGGGGCACCGACTCCGTCGTCCTCCACGAGCAGGCGGTAGGTGCCGTCGACCTCGACGAGCTCGACGGAGACCCGTCCGGCCTGCGCGTGCCGGAGGACGTTCGTGACGCTCTCCTGTGCGATCCGGTACAGCGCCTGCTGCACGGCCGCGCCGGGCGTGGAGACGAGGCGCAGCTCGAGTACCGCGTCGACGCCCTGGTCTCGGAGGGACTGGACGAGGACTGGTAGTGCCTCGAGATCCGGCCCCGGTCGCCTCGGCGCGCCGGTCGTGGGATCCTGGGCCGCATCGGCACCACGGAGGACGTCGAGGAGGCCACGGACCTCGTCGAGCGACGCCTTGCTCGACCCCTTGATGTTCGTCAGAGCCTCCCTGGCACGTTCGGGCTGGGTGTCCATGAGATGCAGGCCCATGCCGGCCTGGACGGTGATCTGCGCGAGCGAGTGGGCGACCACATCGTGCAGCTCACGGGCGATGCGCACGCGCTCCTCCTGGGCGGCGGAAGCCCGACGTTCACCCTGACGCCGGCGATCCGCGTCGAGCTGTTCGCGCCGGGTGCGGAGTCCCTCGGCGAGGAGGACGGCGACGATGACGAGGGCGGTCGTGGCCCCGACGCGGAATCCCGACACCTTCCAACCGACGGCGAGCGTGACGGTCAGGGCGAGTGCCCACCCGAGTCCCAGCGACGGATAGGTCCAGCCGCGCGCTCCACGGACGATGCCGGAACCCGCGGCGAACGCCAGCGCCACGGCGGGAGGACCCCAGGTGGGACCCGTCAGCATCGAGGCGCTCGACAGTACGGCGACCGCCGCGACCGTCGGCCCGGGCGACCGCCTGGCAGCGAGCAGGCAGAGCACGCCGGCGAGTGCCAGGAGGACGGCCGAGGAACGGGACCACCCCGAGGCACCGGCACCCGGGCCGAAGGAACCGTGGAGGGCGAGCACCGCTGTCGCGGGCACCTGGACGAGGAAGGACACCACCACCGGCGCCCAGAGGCGCCAGACGGGGCGTCCGGGTCGGCGATCGCCCGGCGGCGTCCAGGGTGCCGAACCCGTCTCGACCGATGCCATCCCTGCATGCTACTCGCGGGTCGGAGCCGCCGCGTCGCCCGCACGGAGCCTGCACCGTACTCCCCGGGGAGTACGGCCGTACCGGGATGGGACGGTCCCGCGGGCTCCGGTCGCGTCGGCCTAGCCGAAGAGGTTGACCGGCTTGACGATGTCGGCGTACACGAGGAGCGCGCTCATGCCGCCGAGGACGATCACCACGCCGAAGGTGAGCGGGATGAGCTTCGCCGCGTCCACCGGTCCCGGGTCGCGACGTCGGAAGACCTTCGCGAAGCGGCGACGGATCGCCTCCCAGAGCGCTGCTGCGACGTGCCCGCCGTCGAGGGGCAGCAAGGGGATGAGGTTGAAGACGAAGAGCGCGACGTTGAGCGACCCGAGGATGCCGAACACGGTCGCCGCCTTCGACGCGACGGGGATCTCGTCGAGGCTGACCACCTCGCCCACGACCCGTCCGACGCCCACGACACTCATCGGCCCGTTGGGGTCGCGCTCGCCGGATCCGAACGCGGCCTGCCCGACGTCGATGAGTCGCTGGGGCAGGTTCAGGATGATGTTGGCGGTCCGGGCGATCGTGTCGCCGACGGTCGGCAGGATCGTGGTGACGGGCTGCGCCACCATCTGCTGCTGCGGGGTGATGCCGACGAAGCCGACCTCATGGGTCTTCGCCGAGCCGTCGGCGTTCGTGACGATCTTGCCGGTCTCGGCGTCGACGACGTCCCGCTCGAGCAGCAGCGGCGTCAGGGTGAGGTCGAGTCGCTGCTCTCCGCGGGCGACCTCGAGGGCCAACGGCTTGCCCGGCGAATCCTGCACGGCCGCGGAGATCTCGGCGAAGGTGGAGATCGGGGTGCCGTCGATCGAGAGGATCGTGTCGCCCGGCTTCAAACCCGCGGCGGCCGCCGGACCCTGCGGATCCCCAGCTGCACAGCTCTGGCGGTCGCTGGTGGACGGCAGCACGCACTCGTACACCGAGGTCAGCGTGCTGCTCTGCTGCGGGACGCCGAACCCCGACACGGCGATACCGATGAACAGGACGGCGAGGACGAGGTTCATGAACGGCCCGCCGAGCATGACGACGATCCGCTTCCAGACGGGCAACCGGTAGAAGGTGCGCTCCTCGTCGCCGGCGCCGATCGTGTCGGCACTCGCCTCCCGCGCGTCCTGGACCAGCGTGTCGAAGAAGCCGGTGCTGGCGTTCCGGGCGGCACCGCCGGGCTGCTTGGGCGGGAACATGCCGATCATCGAGATGTAGCCGCCGAGCGGGATCATCTTGACGCCGTACTCGGTCTCGCCCTTGCGGCGCGACCAGATGGTGCGACCGAAGCCGATCATGTACTGGGTGACCCGCACGCCGAACAGCTTCGCGGGCACGAGGTGACCGACCTCGTGCAGCCCGATGGACACGATGAGGCCCACGAGCACGATCACGATGCCGAGGAGGTAGAGGAGGACGGATTCCACGGCGTAACCCTACTCGCGCGGTCGGGTCACCGGCTGCACGCCGGCTGTACGGCCGCTCTGAAGCTTCCGACGATGGACGGGTAGGTCAGCCGATGCGCTGCTGCGCGCGAGCCCTCGCCCAGCGCTCCGCCTCCGCGAGCGCCTCCCGGGTGAGCTCGCCCTCGGGCGCCTCGTGGTCGTCGACGACCGCGCGGACGGTGTCGAGGATGCCGAGGTAGCCCAGCCGACCCGCGTGGAAGGCCGCAACGGCCTCCTCGTTCGCCGCGTTGAACACGGCCGGATAGGTGCGACCCTGCCCGCCCACGAGCTTGGCCAGCCGCACCGCCGGGAAGGCCTCGTGGTCGAGGGGCTCGAACGTCCACTGCTGGCGCGAGGTCCAATCGAGCGGGACGCCGACGCCTGGGACCCGGTTGGGCCAGTCGAGCCCGAGGGAGATGGGGAGCCGCATGTCGGGCGGGGAGGCCTGGGCGATGGTGGAACCGTCGATGAACTCGACCATCGAGTGGACGATCGACTGCGGGTGGACCGTCACCTCGATGCGGTCGTATGGGACGTCGAACAGCAGGTGCGCCTCGATCACCTCGAGACCCTTGTTGACGAGGGTCGCCGAGTTCGTCGTGACGACGAGACCCATGTCCCAGGTGGGGTGGGCGAGTGCCTCGGCCGGCGTGACGCCGGCGAGCGACGCGCGGTCCCGTCCGCGGAACGGTCCTCCCGAGGCGGTCAGGACGAGCCGTCGCACCTCCGTGGCGGTGCCGGATCGGAGGGCCTGGGCGATCGCGGAATGCTCGGAGTCCACGGGCACGATCTGGCCGGGTGTCGCGATCCGCCGGACGAGGTCGCCACCGACGATGAGCGACTCCTTGTTCGCGAGCGCGAGCGTCCTGCCCGTCTCGAGGGCCGCGAGGGTCGGGCCGAGCCCGATGGAGCCCGTGATGCCGTTCAGCACCACGTCGGCGTCGACGCTGCGGATGAGCCGCTCGGCGTCGGCCGCGCCCAGGGCCGTGTCGTCGACGTGGAAGGCGGCGGCCTGCTCGGCGAGGAGCTCGGCGTTCGAGCCGGCCGTCAGGCCGACGACCTCGAAGCGGTCGCGGTCACCCCTGATGACGTCGAGTGCCCGCGTGCCGATCGAGCCGGTTGATCCGAGGATGATGACGCGTCTCACGGCGGTCAGTCTACGTCGGCGGCGGTGCGGGCCGCTCAGCCCGCGGCGGGAGCCGTGGTGCTGCTCGCGTCGAGGATGTCGATGACGAACACGATGGTGTCGTCGGCCTCGATGCCCGCCTGGCTGTTGCCGCCGCTCGGTCCGTACCCGAGGTCGGGTGGGATGACGGCGATGACCTGCGATCCGATGTGCTGGCCGGCGATGGCGCTCGAGAAGCCCTTCACCACGGCGGACAGCTGGAAGTTGGTCGGTCCGTTGCCCCAGCTCTCGTCGAAGACCTCGCCGGTCCGCCAGTTCACACCCTGGTAGTTGATGATGACCTCGGCGTCGGGCTGCACCACCGCCCCGTCGCCCTGCTTGAGGACCGCGACCTGGAGATCGGCCGGAGCGGGCTCCTCGGGGATGGTGACCGTGGGTCGTCCGGCGGTGTCGAGCTCGACCGCGGGCATCCCGGCGACGGGCTCCTGCGGGACGCCGTCCGCCTTGGCGTCGCTGTGCACCGTGCTGAGGACGTCGGCCACGACGACCAGCGGCTGGTCGGCCTGGACCGTGCCGTCGCTCGACCCTGCGGAACCGAACCCGTCGCCCGCCGTGACGAACGCCGCGACGCGGGATCCGACGTTCGTGCACTCGACGGCGCGGACGAGGCCCTTCAGGTACTTCTGGTCGTTGACCACGATCGCCGTCGCCGGGCTCGCACCGTAGGCGGTCTGCGCGACGATCGACCCGGTCACGGCGTTGTAGATCGACATCTCGACGAACGTCGTGTCGCCGGGATCGACCCGCTCTCCGTCGCCCTTGGCCACGATCGTGCGTTCGGTCGTGTCTGCGGCGAGGGTGCCCTTCGCGAAGGTGACCTCGGGGATCGAGCCGAAGTCGCCACTGACGCTGATGGCCTTGGACGCCTTGCCTGCGCTCGTGTCGGCGCACTCCCCCGGACTGGGAAGCGCTTGCGACTGCGACGTCGCCGAACTGCACGCGGTCAGCGACACGAGGGACGCGATGACGGCCAGAAGGCAGAGGCTCTTGCGCACAGGGGAACTTTCGGTCGTTGCTGAGGGGTCGGTCCAGTTTCACCCACCAGGCTCCATGCTGGCTGACAGCGCGCCGAACATCCGCGGTGGGTGGTCACACGTGAGTATGCCGGGTCGCGCATGCGTCGCCGGGTACAGTCGTGCGCATGGCCGATGAGGAGCAGACGCAGCGACGCGCCCAGGAACCCTCCGACCAGACCACGGTCGAACCGTCGACGGACGACACGGTGTCCACGCCCTCGAAACCGGGTGTCGTCTACTACTTCGGACGAGCCGTCCTGAACACGACGGCGAAGCTGCTCTACCGCCCCAAGATCATCGGTCGGAAGAACGTCCCGAAGCGTGGGCCGGTCATCCTGGCGAGCAACCACCTCTCGTTCATCGACAGCATCGCGATCCCGATCAGCGCGCCACGACGGGTGCAGTTCCTGGCGAAGTCCGATTACTTCACCGGACGCGGTCTGAAGGGCTGGGTCTCGCGCACCTTCTTCACCTCGATCGGCGCGGTCGGGGTCGAACGTGGCGTCGGACAGGCGGCGCAGGAGGCGCTCGACCAGGGACGCCGGATCCTCGAGAGCGGCGAGGCCTTCGCCATCTACCCCGAGGGCACCCGGTCGCTCGACGGACGGTTGTACCGCGGCAGGACCGGTGTCGCCTGGCTGGCACTCACCACGGGCGCGACGGTCGTCCCGGTGGGCCTCATCGGCACCGACGACCTCATGCCGGTGGGCACCACGATCCCGAAGTTCAAACCGGTCACGGTGATCTTCGGAGAACCCATCGACGTGAGCCACCATGGACCGGCGACCTCAGGACGCGCCAGACGCAAGGCGACGGACGAGATCATGGCGGCGATCCACGCCCTCACTGGCCAGGAGCTCGCGAACGCCTACAACGAGTCGCCGCCCGCCGACACCGTCGAGCGCATCAAGCGCGCCTTCCGCCCGGAACGGCTCTGAGCCGCGGCGTCCGTCCACTCCTCAGGTGGTCGTCGCGACGACGATCGTCGGTTCATGACGGACCGGGAAGTTCACCGAGTTGGCGATGAAGCACAGCTCGTTCGCGCGGGCGTGTCCTGCGCGCGCCGCCTCGACCATCGACGCATCGGCGACCGTGACCTGCGGACGCAGGACCACCTCCGTGAACGCACCGCTGCCCGCGCCGTCCTCCACCATGGTCCCGACGGCGTCGTCCGTGTAGGCCGTCACCACGACACCGAGGGTCACGGCGACGTGCAGGTAGGACAGGAGATGGCACTGGGCGAGGGCCGCGAGGAGCAGCTCCTCGGGGTTCCATCGACCCGGGTCGCCGCGGAACGGTTTGTCGGCCGAGCCCTCGAGGTCGTGCTTCCCGGCGGCCGTCACCGTGAGCTCCCGGGAGTAGTCCCGGTACCCGCTCGTGCCCGTCCCGAGGTCTCCGTCCCAGCGGACGCCGATGGTGTAGTCGTGGTGGCCCGTGATCATGCCACCAGTATCCCACTGGCCTCTCCGCCGCGGCCCGCGTTCGCGGCCCCGCTGTCGGGAGGTCGCGCTACGCTGGAGGACTATGACTGACACGCTCGACACCACGGACCAGACGACCGCCTCCGCCCCCAGCGTGACGCAGGAGCGTCGCATCGTGACGGCCGTCCCGGGCCCGCGCTCGCAGGCGCTGCACGCCCGCCGGACCGCGGTCGTGTCCGATGGCGTATCGAGTGTCCTCCCGGTGTACATCGAGCGCGCGCACGGCGCGATCGTCGTCGACGTCGACGGCAACCAGTTCATCGACCTCGGTGCCGGTATCGGTGTCACCACCATCGGCCACACGGAGTCCTCCGTGGTCGGCGCCGTCCAGGACCAGGCGGCCGACGTCCTGCACACCCTGTTCACGATCACCCCCTACGAGGAGTACGTGCGCGTCGCGGAGCTGCTCGCCGAGCACACCCCGGGCGACTTCGCGAAGAAGTCGGTGCTCGTGAACTCGGGCGCCGAGGCGGTCGAGAACGGCGTGAAGATCGCTCGCAAGTACACCGGTCGGCGGGCTGTCGCGGTGCTCGACCACGGCTACCACGGTCGCACCAACCTGACCATGGCGATGAACTACAAGGCCGCCCCCTACGCGACCGGCTACGGTCCGTTCGCCGGCGACGTCTACCACGCCCCCAACTCCTACCCCTACCACGACGGCCTGTCCGGAGCTGCGGCTGCGACCCGCACCATCGCCTACCTCGAGAAGCGCATCGGTGCCACCGACCTCGCATGCCTCGTCGTCGAGCCGATCCAGGGCGAGGGCGGCTTCGTCGTCCCCGCGGAGGGCTACCTCCCCGCGCTCCAGGAGTGGTGCACGGCCAACGGCGTCGTGTTCATCGCCGACGAGATCCAGAGCGGCATGGCGCGCACCGGCGAGTACTTCGCGAGCTCGCACTTCGGCCTCGTCCCCGACCTCGTGCTGAGCGCGAAGGGCATCGCCGGCGGTCTGCCGCTCGCGGCGGTCACGGGGCGCGCCGAGATCATGGACGCCAGCCAGCCCGGCGGGCTCGGTGGCACCTTCGGCGGTAACCCCGTCGCGTGTGCCGCGTCGGTCGCGGTCTTCGAGTCGATCGAGTCGCGCGGTCTGCTGGCCGAAGCGGATCGCATCGGTGCCACCCTGACGGCGGCGCTGCTCGAGCTCCAGGGCAAGTACGACATCATCGGCGACGTCCGCGGCATCGGCGCGATGATCGCGATGGAACTCGTCCAGCCGGGTACCGCCTCGACGACGAAGGAGCCCAACCCGGCCGCCGTCAGCGCCATCGCCGCAGCCGCCGCGCAGCAGGGCGTGCTCGTCCTCACCGCCGGCACCTACGGCAACGTCCTCCGTTTCCTCCCGAGCCTCGCCGTCTCCGACGAGCTCATCGCGGACGCGATGACGGTCATCGATCAGGCGCTCGCAGCACTGTGAGCACGGCGGTCCCCCAGACCTTCGGCGTCGCGGACGCGGTGGAGCTGGCTGTCGTCGAGCGCAGCGGCTTCATCGAGTCACGACACGCCGGATCGGCGATCGTCCTCGGTCCGGAGGGCGAGGTCCTCGCGAGCCTCGGAGCACCGGACGCTCCGGTCTTCCCCCGCTCGTGCCTCAAGCCCTTCCAGGCGATCACGATCATGAACGCCGGGGTGTCCCTCGAGGGCGCTCAGGCCGTGCTCGCGACCGCGAGCCATGCGGGCACCCGCAAGCACGTCCAGGTCGTGCGCAGCATGCTCGGCCGGGCTCGGATCGAGGACTCGGCGTTGCAGTGCCCGGCCGATTGGCCCGGTGATCGCGCGTCCCGCGACGAGCTGGTCCGGGACGGCCTCGGCACGAGCCCCCTGTACATGAACTGCTCCGGGAAGCACGCGGCCATGCTGCTCGCCTGCGCGCAGAACGGGTGGGACCAGGCGACGTACCTCGAACCCGACCATCCGTTGCAGCTCGCCGTCCGCGACACCGTCGAGCGCTTCACCGGCGAGAAGCCCGCCGCCAGCGGGGTCGACGGCTGCGGGGCGCCGGTGTACGCCGTCTCCCTGACCGGACTCGCACGTGGCATCGGACGCGTCGTCAACTCCTCCCCCACCTCGCCGTTCGCCCTGTACCGGAACGCCGGGCTGCTCACTGCGGCGGTGCTCGCCAACGGCTGGGCACTCGATGGACCCGGTCGGGCGAACACGCTCGTCATCGAACGCCTCGGCCTGTTCGCGAAGCTCGGTGCGGAAGGCGTGATGGTCATGTCGGCACCCGGCGGCGCGACCGTCGCGCTCAAGGTCCTCGACGGCTCGCTCCGGGCCTCGACGATCATCGCCCTCCGTCTACTCGTCTCGGTCGGAGCACTCGATGCGGCCGCCGTCGACGCCCTCGAACCGGAACTCGACCTGGCCATCCACGGCGGAGCCGCCGTCGTCGGCCGGATCGCCGTCACCGCGGTCTGACCGCCCGGCCGACAGCCTCGGCGGCTTCGGGTCAGGAGCCGAGCAGGTCCACACGCATCGCCTCCTGTCCGGCCCGCCACCACCAAGCACGGCCGCTCGCATAGCCGAGGAGCGGGGGGAGTTCACGGCTCCTGGTCGCCTGCCGGAAGTCGGCGGCGGAGCAGCCGTGGACCACCAGGTCGGCACCGGCTGTGCTCGGCGGAAGGTCTCGCCCGACGACCAACCGGCCCGACAGCCACGTCTCGGGGTCGACGAGGACGACGATCGCGGCGTCGTCCTCCAGGACGTCGCTCTCGACGCCCGCGACGCCCGCGAGCGGTGCGGACGGGAACAGCTGCGCTGCCGGTTCGATGAGCCGCACGCGTCGCTCCGTCCCGGTCGAGCGCTGCAGCATCGCCCGGACCGCTCCGGTCGCGCGCGTGACGATGACGGTCGCGCGTTGCGGGCTCGGTCGCCAGCGGTGGACCCCGGGCGCAGAGGACGGTGACGCCGGCGACGGTGGAGCGAGCGCGATCTGCACTTCCGAGTCCTGCCAGTGCGCGCGGCCGGCGGGTCGGCGTGGATCGAAGCAGGAGGCGGGTGCGCCGGCGACGAGATGATCCTGCCGATCGGCGAGGCGGAGGACGAGCGTGCTGCTCAGCTGAGCCGAGAACCGGTGGACCACACCACCGAGCCGGGAGGCGACGAGGACGACGCTGATCCCGCGGCGTCCCCCGTCTCGAAGCAGGCCGAGCAGTGCATCGCGGAGGGCGGCGCCGTGCTCGTCCCCGGCGGTCGCGAGGAGCGACTCCACGTCGTCGACCAGCAGGAGGGTGCGCTCGGTCGGGCGGAGCGGATCCGACAGCGCCATGACGGTGTCCCAGGCCTGCTCGGCATCCTGGCCGACGCGCTCCACGCGGAAGCGATCGCGCGCGCCGACCTCGAGCGTGTCCAGCAGGGTCGTTCGACCGGAACGTCCGGTGCCGAGCACCAGCAGCGAGCCGTCGTGCTCCGGACACCACACCGCGGGGCGTTGTGCCTGCTCCTCGGGGAGGTCCGCGAGGCCGAACACGATGCCCTCCCCGGGAGGACAGTCGACACCGGTGCTCTCCGAGCCTCCGGCACGTCCCGCCTCGATCGCCGAGACAGCGCTCAAGGCCAGGCGTGCCGGCAGGGGGTCGAGCCATGGTCGCCGAGGTGCAGGCGCGTCGCGCCAGCGCTCACGGACCGCGAGGATGTCGTCGGACGTGGTGACCGCGGACTGGAACACGAGTCGTCGGTCGCCGTTCCAGACGATGCAGCGGCCCGGCGTTCCGGCCGGGATCGCGGCCGCATCGGGCACACCGAGGATCGCGGCGCTGTCGGGGCGCGAGGTGACCCGGAGCGAGAGGCGGAGCGTGCAGTTCGCGAGGATGGCGTCGGCGGCGACCGCCGCAGGACGCTGACTGCAGAGGATCAGATGCAGGCCGAGTGATCGCCCGCGGGCCGCGAGGTCGGCGAACACCTGATGGAGGTGCGGGCTCGCGTCGAGCAGTGCCTGGAACTCGTCGACGACGACGACGAGCCGTGCCGGGCGATGCTCCGGCAGGAGCACGGGGTCGAGCAGGTGCCGCGCCCCGTGTCCGGCGAGCACACGCTCGCGGTGGCGCAGCTCGGCACGCAGACTCGACACGACGCGGTCCGCCGCTCCCGGTTCGAGGTCGGTCACCATCCCGACCACGTGCGGCAGAGTCTCCACCGCTTGGAAGGAGGCGCCGCCCTTGCAGTCGACGAGGAGCAGGGAGAGCTCCTGCGGTGAGCACTGCGCGGCGAGAGCCGTGATCCAGGTGATGAGCAGCTCGCTCTTGCCGCTCCCGGTCGTGCCGCCGACCAGTGCATGGGGTCCGTCCGCTCCGAGGTCCAGCAGCTGCACGCCCTCGACGCCGGTGCCGACGGCGACCCGGAGCGCATCGGGCCGCCAGTCGGATCCCACCGACGGGCGACGGCCCCGCACCGGATGCACCTGCGCGAAGGCGACGTCGGTCGGCAGACTCGAGAGGGTCGGCGACTCCCCCGTCGTGAGTGCGGCGGCGGAGAGCGCCTCGACGACGTGTTCCGCTTCGGCCTCCGCGAGCAGGGTTGGCGACACCGGCACGGACGTGGAGGCGCCGGTACCGTCGGCGAGGACGGTCTGGCCGTCGGTATCGAGGACGAGCAGGTGTCGGCAGCGGGTGGGGATGAGCTCGACAGTGTCGGACAGGGCGACGAGTACACCGCCGGTCGGCGGGCGTCCTCCCGATCGCCCCGCGGCGGACCCGACCGCTTCCCAGCGTTCGACGACCGAGACGAGGGTCGGCTCCGCCGGTCGCCCACCGGGCATCGGGTCGGCGGGGTCCGAGACCGCACGGTGCGGGAGGTCCTCGAGGAACGCCCAGGTGCGGTCGTCGGGAGCCGCGGGCTCACCGGAGAACTGCGCTGCCTGCGGCGGGAGCTGTCGGGCGAGCTGCAGGAGGATGCTGCGGGCCACCGCGCGCGCGAACACCCTCCCACCGACGATGCCGATCCCCTCGACCGCCTCGACCACGACCGGCGCCTCGGACAGCCGTGCCGCCCAATCCCATCGGTCGTCGTCCGCCCCCGCGTCCACTCGGACGGCACTCCTCGTCTCCCCTCGCCCGACGCAGACGAGCGTGCGGCGGGCCTCCGGTACCCGCCACCTGGCACGATCGGGTCCGTCGATGACCCCGAGGAGCCGACCGGCAGGGTGGAGTGCTCGCAGTTCCTCGAGTTCCTCGACGTGTGCTCGCGCGATGTCCTGCTCCAGCTCCTGCGCCGCAGCGTCATACGCCGCGCGCGCCCGCCGTCCGCGCCGACGTCTGGTCCAGCGTGCGTCGATGTAGCCGGCGACGGCGATGAGGGGCCCGAGCGCGGCGAAGACGAGGGTCACGGGTGAGCCGGTGATCGCGAACAGGGCGACCGACCCGACGACCGGGGCGAGACTTGCGAGGATCGGGAGCGACCCGGTGTGCGGCTCTGCCGGCGGGCTGGGGGCACGGAGGCGGGCCGGCGTCGTCGCGGGCCGGTGCGAGGTGGTCGCGGAGGGCGTCACGTCCGAAGGGCTCATGGCTCCAGTGGAGCACTCTGCGGCCCTGACCGGCTGACGGGACGGTCCGACCGGGCGTGAAGCCCGCGCGAGCAGCGGCTGTGGAGCGGGCTCAGGAGGCGGGCTGCTCGACGCTCTCGTCGACCGCTGCGATGTCGAGCACGATGACCGAGACGTTGTCGCGTCCGCCGTTGTCGAGGGCGGCACGCAGGAGAAGTTCGGCCGCGTCGACCGGCGTGGCCCCCTCGGTCAGGAAGTACCAGATCCCGTGGTCGGTGAGTTCCTTCGTGAGCCCGTCCGAGCAGACGAGCCATCGGGCACCGGTCTCGATCGGGAAGAGCTCGACGTCAGGTACGGGGTCGTCCGACGGTCCGACGGCCCGGGTGATCATGTTGCTGTTCGGGTGGAACTCCGCCTCCTCAGGGCTGATCGCTCCCGCGCGGATCAGCTCCTGGACGATCGAGTGGTCTTCGGTGACCTGGACCAGCTCGCCGTCCTGCAGCCGGTACACCCTGGAGTCGCCGATGTTGAAGACCGCGACGCGACCCTCGCCCTCGTCGGCCGTCAGCACGACACCGGTGACGGTGGTGCCCATGCCGAGTTCGCCCTCCTCCGCGGTGTCGATCATGTCCGCGACGGCCATGCGCAGCGCGTCGACGAGGCCGTCGACGGTGAGGATCTCGGCTCCCTCGGTGGCCTTGGTCAGGCGGTGCGCGACCGCGGCACTCGCGACCTCGCCGGCGGAGTGCCCACCCATGCCGTCGGCCACGGCGAACACGGGAGGGAGCGCCACGAAGGCGTCCTCGTTCAACTCGCGTCGCTTGCCGACATCGGTCATGCCGGCCCACGCGAGTGAGACTCGACGCCCGCCGGGCAGCGTGACGATCCGTTGCCCGTGCTCGGTCACGTCTGCTCCTCTAATACGGCTGGCGGTGGCTGATGCACCCTCGACGATAGTACGGTACCGGCCGACCGCAGGACCGCCCCACCCGGCTCGGCGGATTCCGTACGGGGATCGGCGACGACGGATCCGGACGCCGGGGTCGGTCGGTCCTGCGGATCCGCTTGCCGCGACCCGTCCACGCTGTCATGATCGACGCATGACACGAGCGAGCTCCGATGCACCGGCGAAGGCGGCGCCGCCCGACGACACCTCGAAGGCGATCATCGAGCAGCTCCAGACCGACGGACGCCGCTCCTACGCCGAGATCGGGAAGGCCGTCGGACTCAGCGAGGCCGCGGTGCGGCAACGGGTGCAGAAACTCACGGAGTCCGGCGTCATCCAGATCGTCGCGGTGACCGACCCGATGCAGCTCGGTTTCACCCGACAGGCGATGATAGGCGTCCGGGTGACCGGTGACACCCGCGTGGTCGCGGACCGCCTGTCCGCGTTGTCGGCCGTCGACTACGTCGTCCTGACCGCAGGCTCCTTCGACCTGCTGGTCGAAGTGGTCTGCGAGGACGACGAGGAACTGATCGCGCTGCTGAACGACGAGATCCGCACCGTCGACGGTGTCTCCGGAACGGAGACCTTCGTCTACCTGCGCCTGCACAAGCAGCTCTACGACTGGGGCACCCGCTAGAGGGGATCCCCGCACCGGCGCAAGCCGTCCCCAGTATCACGTTCCGCCACCCCCGACAGAGGTACGCTCAACCCATGCCCGCGAAGCCGATCGGAGAACGGACTCCCCCGTCCGGCCCGTCGGCGTCGGGTGACACCGCCTCGGCACCCGGTCTCGCGGACACCGGGCCCACGAGAACGGGCCCGCACGCGGTCGAGGTCCCACGACGCGTCGGTCGGATGACCGGCTACAGCGCCTTCCCACAGCTGCTCTTCGGCCTGGCGGTCGTCGCCATCCTCTTCGCCACGCTCCTGTTCCAGGGCGTCGACGACAACTCCGTCCTCTTCTACATCGGGGTGATCCTGGCGTTCATCGCGACGGCGCTCGCGCCGATCGTGCCGTGGCACCAGGTGCCGCGGCTCCTCATCGCGCTCCCGATCCTCGACATCATCGCCATCGCGCTCATCCGGCAAGGCGAACCCCTGATCGGCGCGGGACTCCTCTGGGTCTTCCCGACCATCTGGATGGCGACGGCCTTCGGCCTCGCAGGTGCCGTGACCGCCATCGTGCTCGTCTGCACGTCGAGCTGGTCATCCCTCGCGATGACCCCGGGGGACATCACCATCGCCAACCTGCCGGCGCTCGTCATCCTGCCCACGGTCCTCGCGTTCGTCGCCGTCTCCACCGCGATGACCGCGAAGCGGACGGAGGCGCAGCGCGTGCTGCTGAACAAGCAGGCCGGCCAGCTCGAGACCGCCCTGGGGCGCGCCCAGGACCAGGAGAGCCGCCTCGCGGAGATCCTCAACGCCGTGAACTTCGGCGTCGTCCGCTTCGACCGCATCGGAGCCCGGGCGATGGTCAACCGGTTCCAGACGCGGCTGCAGGACGAGGTCGGCGAGCTGTCCGACGTCAATCCCGCACTCCCGGTGTGGGCCGAGGACGGACTGACCCTCCTCCAGCCGCAGGACAAGCCGTACATCCGTGCACGCCGTGGTGAGGAGTTCGAGAACCTCACGGTGTGGCTCGGCGCCCCCGGTACCGAGCGGATCGCCCTCGCCCTCACCTCCCGCCGCCTCTACGACCACGAGGGCGGCTACGACGGCACGGTGCTCGTCTCACGCAACGTCACGAGCGAGATCAACGCGATCCGGGCCAGGGACGACCTCGTGGCCTCCGTGTCGCACGAGCTCCGGACGCCGCTGACGTCGATCCTCGGGTACCTCGACCTCGCGCTCGACGACCCGGGGCTCCCACCGCGGGTCGCGAAGCAGCTCACGATCGCCCAGACGAACGGCGATCGACTCCTCGAACTCATCGCGGACATCCTCGCAGCCTCCCGCGACGTGAACCGGACCATGGTGCTCGAACGCTCCGAGTGCGAGCTCCGGGAGATCGTCGACCGCTCGGTCGAGTCGTTGGCGCACGTGGCCGCCGAACGGAGCATCACCATCGTGCGCCACGACGAGGAGGCCGTGCCGTTGTTCGCCGACCCGTTCCGCCTCCGGCAGGTCGTCGACAACCTGCTCTCGAACGGCATCAAGTACAACCGGGACGGCGGCGAGCTGAGCGTCGGTGTCACCGCGGAGGGCGACACTGCCTGGGTCATCGTGCGGGACACCGGCATCGGCATCTCCGAGGAGGACCAAGCGAAGCTCTTCGAGCGGTTCTTCCGCTCCGACCTCGTCCGCAACTCCACGGTGCACGGCAGCGGTCTCGGCCTCGCGATCAGTCGGGACATCGTCCGTCTGCACGGCGGCGACCTCACCGTCCACAGCGTGCTCGGTGAGGGCACGACCGCGGTCGTCCGTATTCCGAGAGGCGGCACCGAATGACCTTCGACAGCCAGACCGTCGCGGTGATCAACGCGCTCGTCATCTTCGTCTGCGGCGCGACGTTCATCGTCAACACCTTCATGCGGAAGGACGACGCGAGCGGGAGGGTGTGGTCCGTGTCCTACATGGCCGGGATGTTCACCAGCTTCTCCTACGTCGTCAGCGCCCTGAGCCAGGAGGCCTGGTGGGCGATCGCCGCCGGGAACGGTGGATACGTGCTGAGCATCGCCGCCCTGTGGTCCGGCGCGCGGCTCTTCAACGGCAAATCGAGTCTGCTCTGGGTCTCACTCATCGGGACGGCGGTCACGATCGTCGCCGCGCTCGCCGCCGGCCCCTCGGGAGGCCCCTGGGCGGGCGCGCCTGCGACGTTCCTCTGCATCGCCCTCTTCGCGGGCCTCGGCGCGGCTGAGACGCTCGTCGGCGCGATGCGGGACAACCCGACCACCCGTGGTTTCACCATCGTGCTCGGCATCGCGTCGGCGTTCTTCGCGGCTCGGCTGGTCGCACTCCTCGTGGAGGGGCCGGACGGTTCGTTGTTCACGACGCTCTT
Organism: Plantibacter auratus; assembly: GCF_050587365.1. Classification (NCBI taxonomy): domain Bacteria; kingdom Bacillati; phylum Actinomycetota; class Actinomycetes; order Micrococcales; family Microbacteriaceae; genus Plantibacter; species Plantibacter auratus. The sequence goes on from NZ_JBOBFV010000003.1 coordinate 170,314, forward strand.
CGGGACCGTGGCCGCCTCGCTGCTGCTCATCGCGCTCCTCATCGTCGCGACCGTGGTGCTCTCGGTCCTGCGGGCCGAGCGCGCCGCACCCGCCAGCCGACGGCACGGGAGCATCGTCGCGTACACGGGCGACGACGTCCTCCTCCAGGAGTCCTTCGTCCGGATCGTCGACGACTGGCTGGAACGGGCGAACTTCCATGACGAGCAGCTCGCGATCCTCCACGTCCGGCTCGACGACCTCGATGAGATGAAGACGGCGTTCGGAGCAGCGTTCAGCAGTGAGGTCGCCGAGGGGTTCATCTCCTCGGTCCGTCGGTACGGCCCGACGCTCTCCGACATCGGCGAGGACGGCGCGGGGTGTCTCCTGATCGCGACCCCCGCAACGGACGCCGACGTCGCACTCCAGGCGGCCAAGGGCATCCAGGACGGCCTGCTCGACCACCCCGTCGAGACCACGCCGCGCCTGCGCCCGACGGCCAGCATCGGGATCGCTCTGACCGACTACCTCGGGTACGACGTCGCCGTCCTCACGCGTGCCGCAAGCGACGCCAGCCTGCGTGCCGCTGCAGCCGGCGGGAACCGCACGGTCCTCGCCTCGTCGACGGCCACGGGCCGCTGACGGCTCGGACCGAGCTCGGTCAGGCCTGCGGGGCGATCGCGATCGTGAGGGTGTCCACCGCAGTCTGCTTCGCATACTCGGCGGACGTCGGCGTCGCCTGCACCAGCAGCTCGTAGGTGATCGTCAACGTGACGCCGGTCGCGGCGCTGTCCACCTCGGGGAGGACGAACGTCTGGCTGTAGCTGTACGGCGCCTTGATCAGGTACCCCGGTGCCACCGTCGACTGGTCGGTGAACGGGGCAGGCGACTCCAGCTGCCCCTTCGGTCCGTGGACCGTCGTGGTGAGCGTCACCCGCGACAGGTAGAGCGCCTGCAGATCGTCGGGGTTGAGCACGCCGCTGAGCGAGAAGCTCACCGGTTTGTTGACGTCCGCGGTCCACGCGTCCATCGACAGTGTGGACCAGTAGTCGACCGTGAGGGTGGCGGAGCCCGCCGTGAGCGTGTGCTTGGCACTCCCGCTCGCGAGTTCGTTGGTGATCGCACTCACCGTCGGCCTCGGCGTCTTCGACACGCGCGGCGAGCTGGTCGGCTGCGCGCCCGGCTCCTCCCACGGAGGCGTGCCGCAGGCGCTCAGCCCGAGGACGAGCGCGGCGGCGGTCGCGGCCTGGAGGGCGTGCCTGACGTGCCGGTTCCGGACCGGGCTTGGGTGGTTCGACATGAGGCTCCTGGCGGGTGTCGGAGGGATGATCGAGTGACCCTCGAGGGTCCGTATGACCCACGAACTGGGGCCAGCGCGAATCTTGAGGAAATCCTGAGCCGACGCTATCGCATTCACGCGCGAAAGCCGCGCCCAACGCGGCAGAGTTGCAACTGCAGCGCGAACCGTTGCACTCGACCCACTCGGAACAGGACCCCTGATGTCAGAACTCGAAGCGCGACCGGACAGCTCTCGGCCCAACGCCCAGCAGCCTGACCCTCGGTACATTCAGACGCAGCCGCTTCTCGCGCCCGAACTTGAAGCGTATGCCAACGAATTCATCGACTCGGTCAACTCGCTCCCCGAGTACCGCGCGACCATCGGGTGCATCATCCCCGCCTACAACGAGGAGGAGTCGCTGCCGGCAGTGCTCGCGTCCCTCCTCGAGCAGACGCGGATGCCCGATGTGATCCACGTGGTCATCAACAACACCACGGACCGGTCGGTCGACGTCGCCGCGCCCTACGCCGGCCCGCACTCCCGGGTCGACGAGGACGGCTACGAGCAGTTCACCGAGGTGTTCATCCACGACATCGGGAAGAACCCCGACAAGAAGGTGGGCGCGCTCAACTACGGCTTCACGCTCGTCGAAGGCTACGACTACCTGCTCGGTGTCGACGGTGACACGGTCGCCGACCCGACCGCGATCGAGTCGCTCGAAGCCGAGATCGTCTCGGACAGTCGCATCGGCGGCATCTCCGCGATCTTCTCGATCGACGACGAGCCGTTCAAGAAGCAGCTCGTCCCGGCGTTCCTCATCGCCGGCCAGCGCACGCAGTTCGCCGCGTTCAACATGCAGAACATGCTCCGAGGCCGCAACATGGCCGTGCTCGGCGGGCAGTACTCGATCTTCTCCGTCCAGGCCCTGCGCGACGCCATGGAGCAGAACCACCAGTCCACCCCGTGGGTCAAGGACTCCGAGGTGGAGGACTCGCTCCTGTCGCTGCAGATCAAGAGCGCCGGCTACCTCACGAAGATCAGCGCCCGCGCCCGTGCCGACGTCGGTGGGATGACCACGGTCCGCTCCCTCGACGCCCAGCAGGTGAAGTGGAACTACGGCGCGATCGAGCTCATGTGGCCCGGCCAGCGCGGCGACACCAAGGGGCAGCCGTTCCACCCGAACTTGCGACTGCGGTGGCTCGAGAACGCGGAGATGCTCCTCAACATCGTCACGCGCATCCTCTTCGTCGTGCTGCTCGCCGGGTCGCTGTCGATCCACGCCTTCGTGTTCAGCCCCGTGTGGCTCATCCCGCCGCTGGTCGCCATCTTCCTCAACCTGCGCATCGCGCTGTCGATGAAGAAGCGGAACGCCCGCGACATCCTCTTCGCGGTCCTCATCTTCCCGGCCGAGTTCTACATGTGGATCCGAATGGGCCACTTCATCCGTGCCTGGTCGAAGTTCGCGTCGAACAAGAAGGTCGACAACTGGGCCGAGCAGGCGAAGGCAGAACGCGGCTCGGGCAACGCGCACCTCGCGCCGCTCCTGTTCGTCCTCGCCGCCATCATCGCGATCGTCGCCGCCTGGACCCAGCTCTCCCCCGTCGTCCAGTCCACGATCCTCTGGGCGGGCTGGCCGGTCCTCGGCGTCATCACCGTGCTGCAGACGCTCAGCATGTTCGGCAAGCTCATCCGTCGTCAGCGCGGCTACCGCGTGTGACGTCCCCCGACCCGGGCACGGTCGACGCCGACGAACTGCGCAGGTTGCTCCGAGAACTCTCGGGCGACCTGCGCAGTCGTCGTCGGTTCGTCCAGACCTACGTCGAGATGTGGCCCACCCGTCTGGCGCGCCTGGGAGCGGCACTCGACGCCGACGACACCGACGAGTCCAAGGTCGTCCTCCTCAGCATCCGCTCCTCCAGCGTCATGCTGGGCGTGATCGGGGTGGCCGGACTCGCGAGTGCCGGTCTCCAGGCGATCGAGCTGGGGCGACTCGAACGCGCGCGCGAGATCCACACCGCCCTCCAGGAGGTCGGCCGTCGCAGCTGCGAACGGCTGCTCGAACTCGACGCGGCAGACGCAGCGGAATCCTGAGCTCCGTCCACCGGGCGTCGTTGGTCGCCGGCGAGGCTCCGTCGCGGTCGGGACCGCGGTGGTCTCAGTCGTCGGAGGTCATGCGGTAGCCGACGCCGCGCACCGTCTCGATGAACCGCGGGGCCACGGTGCTGTCCGCGAGCTTCCGTCGCAGGTTGGCGAGATGCACCTCGATCGCACGCTTGTCGGCTTCGCTGACGTAGTAGGCCGTGATGTAGCTCTCGCCACGGAGCATGAGCGCGAGGTCCGCCTTGCTGCGCACTCGACGGCGGGACTCCATCAGTGCCTGCAACAGGTCGAACTCGCTCCGCGTGAGGTCGACCTCGGTGCCGTCGACCTCGACGATGCGGGTGGCCGAGCTGAGCTTCAGACCGCGGTGGACGAGCCACCCTTCGCCGTCGTCAGGCCCTGCGGCAGCCGGTTGCATGATGATCGGGACGACCGACTGCCCGACGGGCGCGGCATGACGCGCGACGGTCTCGTGCACGATCGTGGGGTCGGGCGACGACACCTGCTGCTGCAGCGGCGGTGCCGCGACCTGGGCGACGGGAGCCGGCTCGACCGCGGTCGGAGCCGGTTGTGCCGGTGCCGCCGCAGCGACGGCCGGAGCATCACCGTTCGCGCGAGGCCGACGCAGCATCGCCTCGATGCGGGCACGGAGCTCGCGCGGACGGAAGGGCTTGGTCATGTAGTCGTCGGCGCCGGAATCGAGGCCCTGCAGGGTGTCGATCTCGTCGCCGCGGGCGGTGAGCATGACGATGTAGGTGGAGCTGATGGCTCGGATGCGCTTGGCCGCCTCGAAACCGTCGATACCCGGCATGCTGACGTCGAGGGTCGTGACGAGGGGGTTGTGCCTCCGCACCGCCTCGACGCCGTCGAGACCGTTCGCGGCGGACACGGTCTCGAAGCCGGCCTGCTCGAGGACGGTCTCGAGCAGTTGGCGGATGTCCGCGTCGTCTTCGATGACGACCGCGGTCCGACGTTCGCTCAGCTCTTCGGTCACGATGCCCCTACCCGTTCCACCCGTCAGCGACGTGCCGGATGTGGCCGTTGCCGACTCACCACGCGCTGAATCCCTTGGCCAGTTGCACGGCCTGCTCCGGCCACCATACCCCAGCAAGGGGGCCACCGTTGCACGCTCCGTCGCTCTCGCCGGGGGCTTTCACCCAGAGGTTCGCGTCGAGGTGTTCGGCCTGCGCGGTGAGGGGCTGCTGCCCCACCGTCCGGCCGGACGGGTTGCACCATTCGCCGTTCGAGCCGCTGCCGTTCCGAGAGGTGTCGATCACGTAATGGGCGCCGTCGAGGAGGCCGCTCAGTTCCTCCGCATAGGCGATCTCGTCCTCGGTCGTGTTGTAGTTGGAGACGTTGGTGGCGAAGCCCGTTGCGTCGGCGACACCGGCCTCCCGGAGGAGCTCGGCCATCTCGGCGGGCGGTCGCCAGTCGGAGTGGCCGCCGTCGAGGTAGACGGGGACGGACGCGTCCGCGAACTGCTCGGTCGCGGCTGCCAGTTGCCGCATCCTCGCGGTTCGGTCACCGCAATCCGGTGCGAGCGCGACGGCATCCGGTTCGAGGATGACCGCGACGCGATGATCCGCGACGGCGGCGACGATCTCGGCGACCCAATCCTGATACTCGTCACTCGACAACCCACCTGCCGACTGGTTGCCGCAATCCCGCTCCGGGATGCCGTAGACCGTGAAGACCGGCATGGAGCCGGCGCGTTCGGCTGACCGGACGATCTCGGAGACAGTGCCCTGCACCGTGTTCATGGGGTAACGCTCCGGGACGAGCCAGATCGCCGTCGGCTCCGCTGCGAGCCGTGACGCTGCCGCGAGTTGGTCGGCGACATCCGTCGGGTCACCGTCGGACCCACCACTCGTCCCGGTCGTGGCGGAACTCGACGGTTGCTCGGTCGTGGCGACCTGATCGGCCGCGGCGGCGCGAGCGGCCAGTGAGGACGGATCGACGTACAACTGCGCGCCGTCGAACGGGCCGGCGGCGGCGTTCGGGACGCGGCTCACGAGCGACACCGCGAGCGCACCGCCGGCGAGGAGCACGGCGACGACGCCGAGGGCGACGGCCGTCCGGGTACGTCGTCGGTCGCGGGGCGTTCTCGGCACGGATCCTCCTGCATGGTCATCCGCAATTGTGCCCGACAAAGCCTCGCCACGGTGCCGATTCGCTCGAATCCGTGCCCCGAGTGGGGGGTGGACGCCGTGGCTGGGAGGCACCGAAGCGTCCGGGGCCGCTCGGCCCGCTCCACGAGCGCGCACGCCGGACTGCACACCAGGGCCCGCTGCGCAACGTTGTCCGGATCGCCGCGGCTCCCTACCCTTGATGATCGGAGCGACGCAGGGTCGCCCCAGGGCCCGAGGAGCACACACGTGAGCACGAAGACCATCCCCACCTCCGATGCGGCCGCCGGTGGTGCGCCGGCGAAGGTCATCCCGTGGGTGCTCGGGCCGTCCCTCGTCGTCATCCTCGGCGTCGCACTGTTCTCGATCCTGCTCCCGAAGCAGGCCGAGGCCGTCTTCGGCTCGATCCAGTCCGGCATCATCGGGAGCCTCGGGTGGTACTACGTCCTCCTCGTCGCGGCCTTCGTCATCGTCGCCATCGTCTTCGCCGTGTCGAAGTTCGGCGACATCAAGCTCGGCAAGGACGACGACGAACCGGAGTTCTCGCTCCTGTCCTGGTTCTCCATGCTCTTCGCCGCCGGCATGGGCATCGGGCTCGTCTTCTACGGCGTCGGTGAACCGCTGACGCACTTCCTCGAGCCGCGCCCCGGCGTGACGGGGTCCGAGCAGTCCCTCGCCCAACAGGCGATGAGTCAGACGTACCTGCACTGGGGACTCCACGCCTGGTCGATCTATGCGGTCGTCGGTGTTGCCCTGGCCTACGCCGTGCACCGAAAGGGACGGCCGATGTCGATCCGCTGGGCGATCGAACCGCTCCTCGGCAAGCGCGTGCAGGGCGGCTGGGGCAACGCGATCGACACCATCGCCGTCATCGGCACCGTCTTCGGCGTCGCGACCTCACTCGGGCTCGGTGTGCTGCAGATCTCCGCAGGACTCGGCTACACGGGCATCGCCGAGCCGAACATCCTCACCCAGGTCATCCTCATTCTCGTGATCACCGGTGTCACGATCTTCTCCCTCGTCTCCGGCGTGCACAAGGGCATGAAGTGGCTCTCGAACACCAACCTGATCCTCGCCGGGCTCCTCCTGTTCTTCGTCCTGTTCGCCGGCCCGACGCTGTTCCTGTTGCGCGAGTGGGTGCAGTCGATGGGCGCGTACCTCCAGAACGTGGTCGGACTCACCTTCAACGTCTCCGCGTACCAGGGTGCTGCCGGCGAGGCCTGGCAGTCCTCGTGGACGACCTTCTACTGGGGCTGGTGGATGTCGTGGGCACCCTTCGTCGGCGTCTTCATCGCCCGCATCTCGAAGGGGCGCACCGTGCGGCAGTTCGTGCTCGGCGTCCTCCTCGTCCCGACCCTCGTGACCTTCCTCTGGTTCGCCGTGCTCGGCGGCACCGCCATCATGCAGTCGCTGGAGGGGCGTGACTTCAGCGGTGCGGACGGTCCCGTGGACCTCAACACCGCCCTGTTCAACATGCTCGCCGGCCTGCCCGGTGGATCGATCGCGACCGTCGGCGCCCTCCTGCTCATCCTCCTGTTCTTCGTGACCTCGGCCGACTCGGGATCGCTCGTGATGGGCATGCTCACGACCGGCGGGACGGAGCCGAGGAACCGGGTCCGGATCGCCTGGGCACTCGTGACGAGCCTCCTGGCCATCTCGCTGCTCATCGCGGGCGGTCTCGCGTCGATGCAGACGGCGGCCATCATCACCGCGCTGCCCTTCAGCGTCGTGATCATCCTCATGTGCGTCTCCTCGTTCAAGGCCTTCGGCATCGAGGTGCGGCGGGAGCAGCGGGCGAAGCGCCGTCTGTTCGCCGCAGAGCTCACCGAAAGCGTCTCAGCCGACGTGAGCGAACAGCTGTCAGATCAGGTCTCGGAGCAGGTCACGGAGCACTTCGGCACGATGACCGCCCAGCTCGACCTCCGGCAGCTCGCGTCTCCGGACGCCCCGGGATCATCGGCCGTGTCCTCGGACCCGCGGAAGCAGGACCCGAAGCAGCCCCGCTCGAAGGACTGACCGGGCGGCTCAACCGACGGGGAAGCGGTCCGAGATCCAGGCCGCTTCCTCGGCGGTCGGCGACCACGCCGAACCGGCCGCGGCGTTCGCGCGGATCTGTTCCGGAGTGGTCGCGCCGGCGATGACACTCGTGAGCCCGTCCTGGGCGAGCAACCAGCCGAAGGTCGCCTCGAGCATGGAGATGCCGCGCTCGTCGCAGAAGGCCTGGTAGGCCTCGATCGCGTCCCAGGGCGCCGTGTCGAGCAGGTGCTTGCGCTGGCGCATGATGCGGCTGTCCGCCGGCCCGCCGTCACGGGAGAACTTCCCCGTGAACAGGCCGTTGTAGAGCGGGAAGTACGGGAGGAAGCCGACACCGGCGGCGCGCATGGCCGGGAACAGCTCGCGCTCCGCGCCCCGGACGAGCAGGCTGTACTCGTTCTGGGCCGAGATGAATGCGGGGTGCCCGGCGGTACGAGCCGCCCAGTCCGCCTCGGTCAGCTGCCAACCGGCGAAGTTCGAGTGGCCGGCGTAGCGGATCTTCCCCTCGTGGACGAGCTCGTCCAGGGCCGCGATCGTCTCCTCGATCGGCGTGAACGGGTCGGGGGTGTGCAGCTGGTACAGGTCGATCCAGTCGGTGCCCAGGCGGCGGAGCGAGCCCTCGACCGCGAGCCGGATGTAGCGACGGGAGCCCTTGGCCCCCCAGTTCGGAATCGGGCTCTCGTAGTCCACATGGCCGAACTTGGTCGCGAGCACGATCTCATCCCGCCGTCCGGCGATCGCCTGCCCGAGGAGTTGTTCGCTCAGCCCGTACTCCCGGCCGTAGATGTCGGCGGTGTCGAAGAGGGTGACCCCGGCGTCGATCGCCGCGTCGACGACGGCTCGCGTGCCGTCCAGGCTCTCGGTGACCGTGCCCTCTCGTCCGAAGTTGTTGCAGCCGATACCGACCGCTGAGACGAGGAGGCCGCTGCGACCGAGTGGGCGATAGCTGAGATCAGACATGCATCCAGGCTAGCCCGAGCGTCCTCCACAGGCACCTGTCGGCCCCCGACGCCGCGGCCAGGACCACGTGACGCATCGCGCCGATCACGGGCTTCCTACGCTCGGTGCATGATCACACACCTCACCATCACCGATCCCGTACTCCCCTGCTCCGTCATCGCCGACCCGACCGCCGAGGGCTTCCTCAGGATGCCGACACCGGTGGGGCGGATCGAGCTCCGCTCCGTCGACGACGCGGTCTCAGCCGTGCGCTTCGAGCACCACGGGCGACTCCCACTCGACGGGGTGGACGAACGCCCCACCGCGGTCCTCCTCGACGCCGCGGAGCAGATCGACGAGTACTTCCGCGGACGACGCACCGTGTTCGACCTCCCGCTCGTCACGACCGGCACGCCGTTCCAGCAGGCGGTCTGGTCGGCGCTCGGCGAAGTGCCGTTCGGCGACACCATCGGGTACGGCGCCCTAGCGGCCGCGGCCGGTGCCCCGCAGGGCGGCCGGGCGGCCGGCCAGGCGGTTCGGGCGAACACCATCGCGCTCCTCATCCCGTGTCATCGCGTCCTCGGAACCGGGCGGATCGTGACGGGCTATTCTGGCGGGGACGGACCGGCCACCAAACGCTGGCTCCTCGACCACGAAGGGATCCCGTACCGCCGATGAGTCCAGCCTCCCCGACCATCGTCGGCACCGATGGCCTGACCCGCTGCGCCTGGGCCGGGACGGACGCGGAGTACCAGCGCTATCACGACGAGGAGTGGGGCGTGCCGCTCCACGGACAGCGGCAGGTCTTCGAGAAGATCAGTCTCGAAGGGTTCCAGGCCGGGCTCTCCTGGATCACGATCCTCCGGAAGCGACCGGCTTTCCGGGAACGGTTCCACGGCTTCGACCTCGACGCCATCGCAGCCATGACGGAGACGGATGTCGAGAGCCTGCTCGATGACGCCCGGATCATCCGGCACCGCGGGAAGATCAACGCGGTCATCGGCAATGCCCGCACCGCCCTCGAGCTGGGCGATGACCTGGACGAGCTCCTCTGGAGCTTCGCTCCCCCGCCACGGCCCGCGCGGTTCGCCGAGTGGACCGAGGTCCCCGCGGTGACCCCCGAGTCCACCGCGCTCAGCGCCCACCTGCGGAAGCGCGGCTACCGGTTCGTCGGCCCGACGACGATGTACGCCCTCATGCAGTCCGGAGGGCTCGTCGACGACCACCTCGTCGGCTGCTGGCGCTCCGAGAGCGCTCCCTGATCCGGAGGGGTCAGACGACGAGGGCGAGCTCGGTCACCCGACCGTCGTCGGCACGGACGTGGACGTCGAGCACCCATCCGGTCGATCGCGCCCAGTCGAGCAACGAGTCGACATCAGGGTGGTCGACACCGGCCTCCAAGAGCGCGCGGGTGAACCGGCCCTTACCCTGCTTGTTGAAGTGGTTGAGCGCCCGGCGTCTGCCGTCGTCGCCGACCGTGAGCACGCGTAGGTAGACGGCCCCGACGCGATCCGGCAACGGCCCGAGCGCCGCGTAGCCTTCCGAGCGCAGGTCCAACAGGACACCCTGGACGCCGTCCAGCTCGCGCGCGACCGGCACCGCCCAGTGACGTTTCAGGACGAACCCGGGGAGCCTGGAGTCGTGGGAGAGCCGATAGGCCGGAATGGCATCGAGCGCGCCGACCGGGCCGAGCAACGCCGAGTGCACGACCAGGTGCTCAGCGGCGAAGCGTCGCGCGTCCGCTGAGAGCGTGGCTGCTTCGAGCGCGTCGTACAGCACCCCCGTATACCGGTCGATCGCCGGCATCGTCGCGGACGTCGCCGCCTCGCGGTTGCGCTGGACCTCACCGAGCTGCTTGGGGCCGAGCTTCAGAGCCTTGACCGTCGCGGTCTCATCGGCAGCGAGCGACACCAGGGCGTCGACTAAATCGTTCCGGGACGAGGAGAGCCCTGGAAACCGCAGCAGGGCGGTGTCCAGGGCTCGTCCGTCGCCGCCGTCCCGCTTCGTCTCCGAAGGGGGAAGGAGGATCAGCACCGAATCAGGAGCTGGTCACGAGCGTGGCGTTGCCGGCCACGACGGTGACGGTGTTGTTCTCGACCGACAGGAAGCCGTCTTCAGCGTTCGCGACGATCTTCGAGCCGTCTTCGAGCGTGACACGGACCTCACCGGCGGCGAGGATGGCCAGCATCGGCTCGTGGCCGGGCAGGATACCGATCTCGCCGTCGACGGTCTTCGCGATCAACTGGCGTGCCGGGCCCGACCACACTTCGTGGTCGGCCGCGACGACGCTCACGGTCAGAGGAGCGGAGGCCATGACTAGCCGTTCTCCTTCTGGATCTGAGCCCACTTCTCTTCGACGTCGGAGATGGCACCGACGTTGAAGAAGGCCTGCTCGGCCACGTGGTCGAACTCACCCTTGGCGATGGCGTCGAACGACTCGATCGTCTCCTTGAGCGGAACGGTCGAACCCTCGACACCGGTGAACTTCTTCGCCATGTAGGTGTTCTGCGAGAGGAACTGCTGGATCCGGCGCGCACGCGACACCGTGATCTTGTCTTCCTCGGAGAGCTCGTCGACACCGAGGATGGCGATGATCTCCTGCAGTTCCTTGTTCTTCTGGAGGATCTGCTTGACCGTGGTGGCGACGCGGTAGTGGTCGGCACCCAGGTAGCGGGGGTCGAGGATACGGCTCGTCGAGGTCAGCGGGTCGACGGCCGGGTACAGACCCTTCGACGCGATCTCACGGGAGAGCTCGGTCGTCGCGTCGAGGTGCGCGAAGGTGGTCGCCGGTGCCGGGTCGGTGTAGTCGTCGGCGGGGACGTAGATCGCCTGCAGCGAGGTGATCGAGTGACCACGCGTCGAGGTGATGCGCTCCTGGAGGAGACCCATCTCGTCTGCGAGGTTCGGCTGGTACCCCACGGCGGACGGCATACGACCGAGCAGGGTCGACACCTCGGAACCGGCCTGGGTGAAGCGGAAGATGTTGTCGATGAAGAGCAGCACGTCCTGCTTCTGGACGTCGCGGAAGTACTCCGCCATCGTCAGCGCGGAGAGGGCGACGCGGAGACGCGTTCCCGGCGGCTCGTCCATCTGGCCGAACACGAGGGCCGTCTTCTCGAAGACACCCGCCTCTTCCATCTCGTGGATGAGGTCGTTGCCCTCACGGGTGCGCTCACCGACACCGGCGAACACCGACACACCACCGTGGTCCTGCGCGACGCGCTGGATCATCTCCTGGATGAGGACGGTCTTGCCGACACCGGCACCACCGAAGAGACCGATCTTGCCACCGAGGACGTACGGCGTCAGGAGGTCGATGACCTTGATGCCGGTCTCGAACAGCTGCGTCTTCGATTCGAGCTGGTCGAACGACGGCGGCTGGCGGTGGATCGGCCAGCGCTCGGTGATCTCGATCTGCTCGCCGGGCTCGGCGTTGAGCACCTCGCCGATGACGTTGAAGACCTTGCCCTTGGTGACGTCGCCGACGGGCACCGAGATGGGCGAACCCGTGTCGGTGACCTCCTGGCCGCGGACGAGGCCGTCCGTCGGGTTCAGGGCGATGGCGCGCACGAGGTCGTCGCCGAGGTGCTGTGCGACCTCGAGCGTGAGGACCATCGTCTGCTCGCCGATCACGACGCTGGTCTTCAGGGCGTTGTAGATGCCCGGGATCGCGTCGTGCGGGAACTCGATGTCGACGACCGGGCCGGTGACGCGGGAGATGCGGCCGACGGCGCCGGCCTTCACCTCTGCAGCGCCCTGCTCGGCAGTTGCGGTGGGAGTCATGTTCTTCTCTTCTCTGTCTCTACAGATACGTGTGCGTGTTGCGATGACTAGGACGAGAGCGCGTCTGCGCCGCCAACGATTTCGGAAATCTGCTGGGTGATCTCGGCCTGCCTCGCGTTGTTGCGGAGGCGGGTGTAGTCGGTGATGAGCTTGTCGGCGTTGTCGCTGGCCGACTTCATCGCCTTCTGCGTCGCGGCGTGCTTCGCGGCGGAGGACTGCAACAGCGCGTTGAAGATCCGGCTCTCGATGTAGTTCGGGAGCAGTGCATCGAGCACGCTCTCGGCATCCGGCTCGAACTCGTACAGCGGCAGCACAGCGGTGTCGGTGGGCTCCTCGACGCCTTCGACGACCTCGAGCGGCAGGAGACGGACGACCTCGGGGGTCTGCGTCATCATGCTCACGAGGCGGTTGTAGACGATGTGGATCTCGTCGACGCCACCCTCGGAGGCGTCCGTGAGGAACGCCTTGAGGATGGACTCGCTGATCTCCTGCGCCGTGGCGAAGTCGGGGTTCTCCGTGTTGCCGACCCACTCCCCTGCAGCCTGCATCCGTCGGAACGTGAAGTAGGCGACGGCCTTCCGGCCCACGAGGTAGTGCGTGACGTCCTTACCCTGGCTACGCAGGAGCTCGGTCAGCTCGGCGGCCTCACGGAGGACCTGCGAGTTGAAGGCGCCGGCGAGGCCTCGGTCGGATGCGAACACGACGACCGCAGCCCGCTCAACCTTCTCCGGCTCGGTCGTGAGCACGTGGTCGACGTTGGAGTACGTCGCGACGGCGGACACGGCACGAGTGATCGCACGAGAATAGGGTCCGGAAGCCGCCACCCGCGCCTGCGCCTTCTGGATGCGCGACGCGGCGATGAGCTCCATCGCCTTCGTGATCTTCTTGGTCGTCTGCGCAGACTTGATCTTCTGCGTGTAGACCCGGAGTTGAGCGCCCATGGACTAGCGGCGACCCTTCACGATCTTCTCCTGGTTGACGTCTTCAACCGGGAGCTCCTCGACCTGCTCCGAACCGAGGGCAGCGCCCTCGCCCGTCTGGAACTCGAGCTTGAACTGGTCGACAGCGGCATCGAGCTTCGAGACGGTGTCGTCGTCGAGCACGTTCGTGTCGCGCAGCGTGGTGAGGACCTCGGTGTTCCGACCCAGGTAGTCGAGCAGTTCGCGCTCGAAGCGGAGGACGTCCTCGACCGGGACGTCGTCCAGCTTGCCCTTGGTTCCGGCCCAGATCGAGACGACCTGCTCCTCGACGGGGTACGGCGAGTACTGCGGCTGCTTGAGCAGCTCGGTGAGGCGGGCGCCTCGGGCGAGCTGACGGCGGCTGGCCGCGTCGAGGTCGGAGGCGAACATCGCGAACGCCTCGAGCGAGCGGTACTGCGCGAGCTCGAGCTTCAGCGTTCCGGAGACCTTCTTGATGCTCTTCACCTGAGCGTCACCACCGACACGCGAGACGGAGATACCGACGTCGACCGCGGGGCGCTGGTTGGAGTTGAAGAGGTCGGACTGCAGGAAGATCTGGCCGTCGGTGATCGAGATCACGTTGGTCGGGATGTACGCCGAGACGTCGTTCGCCTTGGTCTCGATGATGGGCAGACCCGTCATCGAACCGGCGCCGAGTTCGTCGGACAGCTTCGCGCAACGCTCCAGCAGACGGGAGTGCAGGTAGAAGACGTCACCCGGGTAGGCCTCGCGTCCCGGCGGACGACGGAGGAGGAGGGAGACGGCACGGTAGGCCTCGGCCTGCTTCGACAGGTCGTCGAAGATGATCAGGACGTGCTTGCCCTCGTACATCCAGTGCTGGCCGATGGCCGAACCGGTGTACGGAGCGAGGTACTTGAAGCCGGCCGGGTCGGACGCAGGCGAAGCGACGATCGTCGTGTACTCGAGCGCGCCGGCCTCTTCCAGCGCACCCTTGACGGAGGCGATGGTCGAGCCCTTCTGGCCGATGGCGACGTAGATGCAGCGGACCTGCTTGTTGACGTCGCCCGACTCCCAGTTGGCCTTCTGGTTGATGATGGTGTCGATCGCGATCGCGGTCTTGCCGGTCTGGCGGTCGCCGATGATGAGCTGGCGCTGGCCACGGCCGACGGGGATCATGGCGTCGATCGCCTTGATGCCGGTCTGGAGCGGCTCGTGCACCGACTTGCGCTGCATGACGCCGGGAGCCTGGAGCTCCAGCGCGCGGCGGCCGGTGCTGGCGATCTCGCCGAGGCCGTCGATCGGGTTGCCGAGCGTGTCGACGACACGTCCGAGGTAGCCGTCGCCGACGGGGACCGAGAGGACCTCACCCGTGCGGGTGACGTCCATGCCTTCGACGATCTCGTCGAACTCACCGAGGACGACGACGCCGATCTCGTGCTCGTCGAGGTTGAGCGCGAGGCCGAGGGTGCCGTTCGCGAAGCGGAGGAGCTCGTTCGCCATGGCGCCCGGGAGGCCCTCGACGTGGGCGATGCCGTCAGCGGCATCGATCACGCGTCCGACCTCGGTGGCCGCGGCGGTGCCGGGCTCGTAGGCCTTGACGAAGTCCTTGAGAGCATCCCGGATCTCGTCTGGGCTGATCGTGAGTTCTGCCATCATGTTCCTTTTGGTTGTGGAACCCGGGGGTTCCGAGAGGTGCGATCCGTCAGGATCAACGTCTTGAGTTGTGGAGACCGTCGGGCCGGTCCCCGCGCTGCACGGGCCGTTATCCGGCCAGTTGCAGACGGAGGTCGTTCAGTCGGGCAGCAAGGCTGCCGTCGATGACGTCGTCCCCGAGCTGCACGCGCAGTCCACCGACGACGGCGGGGTCGATCACCTGGTTGATCTTCACCTGACGGCCGTAGGCCGTGGCGAGGTGGCGCTCGAGGCGCTGGAGCTGCGACGCCTCGATCGGTGCGGCTGCCGTGACCGTGGCGACCGCGAGGCCCTGCTGGTCGGCGACGATGCCTGATGCGTACCGGAGCAGTTCTCCGATCCGACGGTCTCGCGGCTGCTGCACGAGCTGACCGACGATGCTGACGGTCTGCGGGCTCGCCTTGCCCGCGAGGAGGGACGCCGCGAGGGCGCCCTTCGCAGCGGACGAGCCGAGCTTGCTGCTGAGCGCGAGTTCGAGCTCGTGGTTGCTCGACACGAGCTTCCCGAACTCGAACAGCTCGGCCTCGATGTCGCCCTGCGCGCCGGCGGAGATCGAGGCGGCCCGGAGGCCGAGCTCCTCGATGCCCGCGAGCAGGTCGGCCTCGCTGGACCAGCGGCCGGAGACGACGGTCTGCAGCAGGCCGAGCGCCTGAGCGCTCAGCTGGGTGCCGAAGATCCGCTCGACGACGGTGCGCTTGGCACCGGCCTCGGCTGCGGGGTCGCTGAGCGCCGCGCTCAGGTGGCTCGAGCCGCCGATGGCCCGGCCCGCTGCGAACAGTCCGTCCGCGGTGGCCAGATCGGCCCCGGCGCCGAGGGCGGCGAGGGCCTCCTTCGACGAGGCGAGTGCTTCTCTGGTCGCGCTTCCCATTACTTGGCTGCCTTCTCCGACGCTTCGAGGTCCGCGAGGAACCGGTCGACGACCGCCGTGGCCTTCGCGTCGTCGTTCAGCGTCTCGCCGATGACGCCACTGGCGAGGTCGAGTGCGAGCGTGCCGACCTCGGCACGCAGCGACACGACGGCCGCCTGACGCTCGGCTTCGATCTGTGCCTGAGCGCTCGCGGTGACGCGAGCGGCTTCGACCGTGGCCTGCTCCTTGAGCTCGGCGAGGATCGTCTGACCCTCGACACGAGCCTGCTCGCGGATGCGGCCGGCTTCCTGACGGGCCTCGGCGAGCTGAGCGTTGTACTGCTCGAGCGCCGCTTCGGCCTGCTTCTGCGCTTCATCGGCCTTGGCGATGTTGCCCTCGATGGCCGCTGCGCGGTCGTCGAGGAGCTTCTGCACCTTGGGCAGGACCAGCTTCCAGAAGAAGCCGAGGATGATGATGAAGACGACGGCAGACCAGACGATGTCGTAGACCGCTGGGATGAGAGGGTTCGTTGGAGCGCCCTCTTCAGCAGCGATGATCACTGCATCAAACATCTTGCCTCCTTCGGAGATGTGAAAGGGGGCTTAGACGAAGATGAAGTAGGTCGCGATGCCGATGAAGGCGAGCGCCTCGGTGAAGGCGATACCGATCCACATGAGGACCTGGAGACGACCACCCAGCTCGGGCTGACGCGCGGTGCCTTCGATCGTCTTGCCGACGACGATACCCACACCGATGGCGGGGCCGATGGCTGCGAGACCGTAACCGACCGTCGCGATGTTTCCTTCAAGGGCGGCGAGAACGGTAGTTGCGTCCACGTTTGTTTCCTTCCGTTGGGTGAGACCTGGCGGGTGCCGGGCTCGATTAGTGCTCTTCTGCGACCGCGAGCTGGATGTAGACCGCGGTGAGGAGGGTGAAGACGTACGCCTGGAGAACTGCGACCAGGAGCTCGAAGAGGGTGAAGACGAGGCCGAAGGCCAGCGTCCCGACGCCCATGAGGGCGAACCATCCGCCGAGGTTCACGATGAAGAACTGGGTCGCCGCGAAGAACAGGACCAAGAGCAGGTGCCCGACGATCATGTTCATGAGGAGTCGGAGCGTCAGCGTGAGCGGGCGGATGACGAAGGTCGAGATGAGCTCGATCGGCGTGACGATGATGTACACCGGCCACGGCACCCCGGAGGGGAAGAGGGAGTTCTTGAAGAACTTGCCCGGACTCTTCTTGATACCGGCGTAGATGAAGGTGACGTAGGACACCAGCGCGAGCACCAGCGGGACACCGATGACGGAGGTACCGGCCAGGTTCAGCCCGGGGATGATGCCCGTCAGGTTCATCGCGAGGACCATGAAGAAGATGGTCGTCAGGATCGGCAGGAACCGGAGGCCGTCCTTCTTGCCGAGCAGGTCTTCCGCGATGTTGACGCGGACGAAGCCGAGCCCCATCTCGGCGAGGCTCTGTGCGCGGCCGGGGACGAGGCGCATCTTGCGCGTCGACAGCCAGAAGAACAGGAGGAGCGCGATCACCGCGATGAACCGGATCAGGATGACCCGGTTGATCGCGAAGGGCGTGCCCTCGAAGAGGATGATGTCGGGGAAGAACTCGTCGATCGACGGACCGTGGAACTCGCCATCTTCGGCGGCCATCGGTGCGATCAGGTGCACGGCGTTAGCGAACAGCACGTATCTCCAGTTTCGGGGGCGTGGAGCAGAGCTCTCGCGGCGACGAACAGGGGGGATGTCTCCTCGCCGCACGCCGAAGCGGTGCTAGTGGGAGGATTCGTTGACGAGTCTAGCAAGGAAACCGTGCCCCGACGAACCCAGGGGTGGTATTCCACGGCTATATTCCGAGCCGCGACCTCGGCTGCGCCTCGGATACCGGTTCCGGCATGCTCCCGCGCGACCACGTTGCGACTGCGGCGTCAGCCCTGGTCGGAGTCCTGCGGCGACGCCTTCGGGAGGATGTCGTCCGAGACGTAGGGCACCCGCACCTTCGCAGCCACGACGGCGTCGATCACGAGCGATCCGACGACACCCACGATGACGCTCCCGAACAGGATCGGTGCGTTGACCCACGGCTGGTCCTTCAGGATGAAGCCGAGCACGAGGAAGATGACGAACTTCACGAGCCAGCTGCCCATCACCACCCCGAACAGGATGCCGACGAAGAACTCCTGGCCGGACCAGCGGTTGGCGAAGAGGATGCTCACCGAGGTGATGCCGAGGAACACGAGCGCCATCGCGGTGCCGATGAGCGCACTCGTCAGCCCGCGGGAACCGTCGACGCTCCAGCCGACCACTCCCCCGACGACGGCGATCACGAGCGCGAGGAGCGCGCTGTACCGGAGTGCCGTGCGGAAGACCCGGTTGGCGCTCGCGTGCGAGCCGGCCTGGGCGGGAGGAGTCATGGGTGCTGGTCCTTCTTGGCGAGAGAGTCGAGGGTGTCGAGGGTGTCGCCGCTCACGGGCGCCTCGGGGTCGCGCTGCCCGGAGGCCTCGTCGAGCCGATCGTACAGCGCGGACCCGGGAGCGCCCTCCGTGCCGGTGGCAACGCGCTGCGCGAGCCGGTCGGCCCGCCTGCGGCGACCGATCGGCAGGAGGGTGAACGCCGTGCAGGTGACGACCCCCACGGAGACGAAGAGGACGGCCAGCCACGTCGGGGCAGCGAAGAACGCCAGGCATCCGACGGAGATGACGACCGTCCAGCCGTAGAAGATGAGGACGGCGTGCACCTGGCTGTGACCGAGGTCGAGCAGCCGGTGGTGGAGGTGCATCCGGTCGGCGCTGAACGGTGACTTTCCGGCGCGGAGACGACGGAGGACGGCCAGGACGAAGTCGGCGAGCGGCACGACGAGGATGGCGAACGGCAGCAGGATCGGGATGAACGCGGGCAACAGTTGCGTGCGGCCGAGGGCGGCCGGGTCGACCTGGCCGGTCACGGCGGCTGCGGAGGTCGCCATGAGCAGCCCGACGAGCAGGGCGCCGGCGTCGCCCATGAACAATCGGGCGGGGTGCCAGTTGAGCGGGAGGAAGCCGAGGCACGCACCGACGAGGATCGCGGCGATCAGCGAGGCCAGGTTGAAGTAGTCGCTCGCCCCGGTGGAGGTCACGAGCAGCTGGGTGTAGACGAAGAACACGGTGTTCGCGATGACGGCGACACCGGCGACGAGCCCGTCGAGCCCGTCGACGAAGTTGATCGCGTTCATCACGAGCACGATGGCGAAGACCGTCATCGAGAAGGACACCCACGACGAGCCGACCGTCAGGCCACCGATGGGCAAGGAGTAGATCTGCACACCGAGCCAGGCGACGAGCCCTGCCGCCATGAACTGCGCGGCGAGCTTGATCATCCAGTCGAGGTCCCACAGGTCGTCGGCGACGCCGATCCCGACGATGAACAGGGCGGCACCGAGGATCGCCAGCACCGGCTCCGGATCGGCGAACACGAGGTCGAAGAACGGCAGCTGCCAGGCCACGCCGAACGCGACCAGGATGCCGATGAACATCGCGACCCCGCCGAGCCGCGGCGTCGGCGTCTGGTGGACGTCGCGTTCGCGGATCGGCGGGTGGAGACCGTACTTCACGCCGACCCGCCGCGCGAGGTGGGCGAAGCCGAAGGTGATGCCCGCGCTCACGACGAGCACGATGAGGTACCCGGAGAACTGGCTCATGGTTCGCGCGGCTCGGGGAGCAGATCGCCCACCACGCCGCGGATCGCCTCGCGGGAGACGGCTCCGTCGCGCAGGACGACGATCCGTTCGTCGGCTG
Organism: Plantibacter auratus; assembly: GCF_050587365.1. Taxonomy (NCBI): domain Bacteria; kingdom Bacillati; phylum Actinomycetota; class Actinomycetes; order Micrococcales; family Microbacteriaceae; genus Plantibacter; species Plantibacter auratus. The sequence continues at coordinate 189,793 of NZ_JBOBFV010000003.1, forward strand.
TGCCGAGTCGGGTCGCGTCGATGATCGTCGACGACTGCTCGCCGCTCTCGCCGCCGTCGAGGTAGACCGAGACCGAGTCGCCCAGCATCTCGAGCGCGGCAGCGGCGGACGTGGCGGCCGGTCGGCCGGTGAGGTTCGCAGAGGAGACCGCCAGCGGGCCGGTGTCCTGCAGGAGTTCGAGGGTCACCGGGTTCGACGGCATCCGGAGCGCGACCGTGCCCGCGGTCTCGCCGAGGTCCCAGGCGAGCGACGGCTGGGCCTCGAGCACGATGGTCAGGCCGCCGGGCCAGAACGCCTCGACGAGCCGGTGCACGGCATCCGGGACGGACGCCGCCAAGGCCTCGAGCGTGTTCACACCTGACACGAGGACGGGCGGCGGTGACTGCCGGGTCCGACCCTTCGCGTCGAGCAGGCGCTGCACCGCGGCCGGTGAGAACGCGTCGGCGGCCACCCCGTAGACCGTGTCGGTCGGGAGCACGACCAGCTCACCCCTCGCCAGGGCCGTCCGTGCCAAGCGCATCCCGGCGAGCAGCTGCGCGTGATCCTGGCAATCGAAGGTCTGCGGCATGTGGTGGGTCCTGGCTGAACGGGGCCGCCGATCGGTGATCAGTCGGCCGGATGATCGGGGTGACGACGCTCAATCATAGCCTCGGGCGTCTTCCGAGCAGTCTTGGCAGGCACAGGTAGACGGCGAGGACGAGCAGGATGCCGAGGACGGCGAAGACCTGGAAGGGCCAGGCGCCCGTCGCGACGACCACCCCGAGGAGCCCGGTGGCGAGGGTCGCGACGCTGACGACGGCGGTGGACCCGAGGTGGCCGAGTCCGCCGGCGGCGAGACGCTGGTACACGTGGCTGCGATGCGCCTCGTGCAGCGGCTCCCCCCGCCTCCAGCGCGCGATGATCGTCGTGCCGGTGTCGGCGACGTACACGAGGACCGGACCGATCAGCGCGACGAAGGAGATGCCGCTGAAGGCCGCGTAGATGGCGACCGCGACGAGGGAACCGCCGAGCAGGTAGCTGCCGACGTCGCCCAGGAACATCCGGCGCCGAGCGAGGTTCCACGGCAGGAACCCGAGGAACGCGGCCGCCACGACGAGGCCGGCTGCAGTGACGCCCGGGAGACCGGCCACGGCGCCGAGACCGGCGTAGAACCCGCCGACGACCGTGCCGTGCATCGAGGAGATGCCGTTGACGCCGTCCATGAAGTTCGCGATGTTCGTGTAGGCGACGAGCGCCACGATCCCGAGCGGGATCCACCAGGAACTCGCGGCCATCGAGACGACGAGCACCCAGGTCGCCACGAGTCCGAGCACGACCTGCAAGCCGAAGCGCACCCGGACGGGGAGTCCGCGGACGTCCTCCACGGCTCCGATGGCCGCGTTCACGATCGACACGGCGGCGACGATCCAGAGCGGCAGACTGTGGAGCAGGACAGCGGCCGTGCCGAGACCGACGGCGACCGCGAGCGCGACCCCGATCCCTCCCCCGCGAATCGTCGGGGTGACGTGCATGGATCGGTGGTTCGGGGTGTCGACGACCGCCCGACGGAGGAGGATCGGGCGGATGGCGAGCTGGGACAGCAGGCTCACGACGAGCGCGAGCACCCCCGCCAGGATGGCAACCGTCATTGCACCAGGTGGTGGGTGCCGGCGCCCTCGTCGGCGATGGTCTCCCGCCAGACGGCGATGTCGAGGAGTGCCGGGTCGAGCGGCTGGATCCGCGTGTGCGAGACCTTCGGGTGCTTCGAGCGGTCGGCGATCTCGTCGGTGTCGATGAGGACCTCGTGCAGCTTCTCGCCGTGCCGGAGACCGGTGTACACGATCTCGACGTCCTTGCCGGACGCGGCGATCATGCGCTTGGCGACGTCGAGGATGCGGACCGGACGGCCCATGTCGAGGATGAGGACCTCGCCCGGGTCGCCGATCGCGCCGGCCTGGATGACGAGCTTCGACGCTTCGGGGATCGTCATGAAGAAGCGGGTGACGTCGGGGTGCGTGACCGTGACCGGGCCACCGGCCTCGATCTGGGCGGTGAACGCCGGGATGGCGGAACCGCGGCTGCCGATGACGTTGCCGAACCGGACCGAGAGGTACCGCGCGTCGGTCTCCTGGGCGCTCATCCATGCGGTGAGCTTCTCGGCGATGCGCTTGCTGTACCCGAGGACGGTCGTCGGGTTCGCCGCCTTGTCGGTCGAGATGTTGACGAAGGTGCCGACGCCGACCGCCCGCGCCGCGTTGAGGACGTTCAGGGTGCCGAGGACGTTGTTCTTCCAGGCCTCGTCGGGGTACTGCTCGAGCATCGGAGCGTGCTTCAGCGCTGCCGCGTGGAACACGACGTCGGGACGGCGGTCCTCGAAGATCTCCATGAGTGACGGGAGGTCGCGGATGTCGGCGAGCACGACCTCCTTGGTGTCGAGCAGACCGTGTCCGGAGATCGAGAGCTGTGTGGTGTGGAGCCCCGTCTCGTCGCGGTCGAGCAGGACGAGCTCCGCCGGACCGAACTGGTTGACCTGCCGGGCGATCTCGGAGCCGATGGATCCGCCGGCACCGGTGACGAGCACGCGCTTACCGGTGAGGTACCCCGCGATGCTCTCGACCTGCAGGTCGACGGTGTTGCGGCCGATGAAGTCCTCGACGTTGAGGTCGCGCAGGCTCGGCGCGCTCTCGCCCGTCCCGGGAGCCAGCATCGTGTCGATGGGCGGCACGACGAGCACCCGGAGCTTCGCCTCGTCGGCTCGCTCACTGACCTGGCGGATGAAGTCGTTGTCGACGTCCGCGATGCTGATGATGAGTGCCTGCGCACCGGTGCGCTTGACGGCCGCCACCAGGTCGGCTCCCGTGCCGACCACGGCGACCGAGGCGATGCGGAAGTTGCGCTTCGACGGGTCGTCGTCGATGACGCCCACCGGGAGGTAGGGCGACTGCGGGTCGCGCATGAGCCGAGGGATGATCGACATCCCCAGCGCACCGGCTCCGTAGACGAGCACGCGCTGCGCCTCGATCGGCCGACTGCGGCTGTCGACGAAGAGGCGCTTGATGTACCGCGTGATGCCCATGAAGACGATCGCGAACGGGAACGCGATCACCGTCGTGGACCGTGGAACCCCCCACGCGACGCCGAACACCGCGTTGACCGCGATGAGGATCGCGGTGACGATCAGCGCGACGACGATGAGCTGCTTCGCCTCGTAGAAGCTGCCGAAGCTGTGCAGGCCGTGGTAGTAGCTCCACAGGTAGGCCACGATGAGCTGGGCGACCACGGCGATGACGCACAGGAGGACCGTCCCCACGAGGGCCACGCGCTCGTACTCGAGCTCGAACCGGACGAGCTGGGCGACCACGATGGCGAGCACCCAGCACAGTGCGTCGAGGGCGGTCTTCGCGGCGAAACGAGGACCGGGCGCCTGCGTCCATCTACGGGGGGCGTCGGGGAGCGTGGAGGTCATAACGTGTCGATCCTACCGATCGCCGGCTTCGCGTTGGCTGCGCACGGACTGCGCGTCGGGGCCGGGCGCACCGCGCTCCGCCGCGAGGGCTTCGATCGAGGACCGGAGACCGTCGTCCGTCGCCGTCGGCATGCGCTCGTGCCCCAGTGCACCGAGCAGTCGGGCTCCGGAGACGCGGTAGTCCTCGGTGAGCTTCGCGAGACGCCCGGAGTTGAGCGGCACGGCGGGGACGCGATCGCCGACGGCGGCCGCCAACCGCACGAGGGCCGGTGGGAGCGCCAGGCGACGGACCCGGCGACCGGTGACCTCGGCGATGAGGGTGACGAGGTGCCCCGTCGACACGGGCTCGTCGTCGGCGACGAGGTAGACACCCGTCGTGACGGCTGGCGTGTCGATGATGCTCGTGATCGCCCACGTGAGGTTCTGGATCGACACGAAGCTGCGCTCGTTGCGGAAGGCGTCGAGCGGGTACGGGATACCGCGGGACAGCAGACCGAACAGGAGGCGCAGGTTGCCCTTGTCCCCCGGCCCGTGCACCATCGTCGGACGGAGGACGACCGTCCGGCGACCGGCGGGCGGTTCGACGGCGAGCAGGAGCCGCTCTGCCGCGAGCTTCGACTTCCCGTACGGGGTCACCGGGTGGGGCTCGGCGGACTCGTCGAGCACGCCGTCGACCGTCGCCTCGTTGACCGCGGCGACGCTGCTCAGCTGGATGAAGGTGGTGGCGTCCGACGCGAGGAAGGCGACGTACGCGCGTTCGGCGAGGTCGGTGTTGATCCGGCGATACACCTCGGGAGAGGCGGTGCCGTCGAGGTCGTGCGCCTTCCCGGCGAGGTTCACCACGACGTCGACGTCCGCCGGGAAGGGCTCCCCCGTCCACCCGCGCAATGAGAACGGCACGACCTCGTGGCCGGCCGCCTCGAGGACGGGGACGAGGTTCGTCCCGATGAAGCCGGTCGCACCGGTCACGAGCACCCGGCTCATCGTCCGAACCATCCCCACGTGCGGAAGTACACGAACGCCCCCTGGATCGAGTACCACATCAGCTTCCGGTTGTGATGCGAACCCTTCGCGAAGTGGTGGTGGATCGTCGCCCCGGGGTAGTACGCGGTCCGGGACACCTGGAGGAAGCGTCGGGTGAGGTCGGCGTCCTCGATGTACATGAAGATCCGCTCGTCGAAGAAGCCGACGCGGTGCAGGGTCGAGGTCCGGAGGAACATGAAGCACCCCGAGAGGTAGGGCACGTCGAACATCGTCTTGTTGTAGTCGTGCGCCGGGTTCTCGTCGATGTCGCGGTACTCGTAGCGGGCCATGCGCTTCGCGACGAGCGGCTTCAGCGGACCGGGCAGGAACCGGCGGGCGAACAGGTCGAAGACGGAGGGGTTCCGCTTCACCAGGTACTGGAGGGATCCGTCGGGGTACAGCACCTTCGGCATGACGTGCCCGACCTCGGGGTGCTCGAGCATGAACTCGTGGAGCTGCTCGATCGCCTCCGGCTCGAAGTACACGTCCGGGTTGACCACCATGTGGAACTTCGAACGCCCGAGGACCTTCGCGATCGCGAGGTTGTGGGCGGCGCCGAAGCCGGGGTTCGAGGGGTTGTGCAGGTACTCGACCCGCGGGTCGGCCACGAGGTCGCGGAGCTCGTCCGTCGGCGAGTTGTCGACGAGGTACAGCGTCTCGACGAGCGGGCTCCCGAGGGTCGAGTCGATGGCCGCACGCAGCTTGTCGCGATCGTTCCGGTACATGACGATGCAGGCGGTCACAGGACGGTCCACGGTTCACCCTCTCCGGCGGCGGGGACGGCACCGCCGAGGCACGACGGACGTGGGCCCGACGCGCCTGGTCAGTCTACGTGCTGCCCGCGTCCGGTCCTGGGAGCCCAAGGCCGCATACTGGAGTGGTGCCAGAGCGTGTGTTCTTCTTCGACTGCGACAAGACCCTGTACGACTACGACTTCCGGAAACGCCTCCCGGCGCTCTCCCGGTTGACAGGCGTGAGCCAGTATCGGCTCGCGAAGCAATGGTGGGTCGGCGGCCACGAGGCCGCGGCCAACATCGGTGAGTACCCCACCAGCGACGACTATCTGGCGGTGTTCGCCGAGGTCACCGGATACCCGCTGTCCCTCGAGGAGTGGCGCGAGGCCCGCGCGGCGGCGATGACGCCGGTTCCCGGCGTCCTGGCCACCCTCGCCCGTGCCGCGACCCTCGGCACGGTCTCCCTGCTGTCGAACAATCCGATCCCGTTCCGGGACTCCTTCGCGCAGCTGGCTCCCGAGGCCGCAGCCCTCCTCGGCGAGAACGACCTCGTGTCCGCCGTCCTCGGAGCGGAGAAGCCCGAGCCCCGTGTCTACACCCGCGCGCTCAGTCGGTACGGCGTCGCACCCGGCCGCACCATGCTCATCGACGACTCCGCGGCCAACTGCGCGGGCGCCGAGGCCGTGGGGATGCACGCGTTCCAACTGACGAAGGACGCCTCAGGCGCATTCGACGTCGCGGGACTCGACGCCGCGGTCGACGCCTTCGTGGCGGCCACACCCTGACTCGGCCCACCGGGCGATGCGTCCCACCGGCCACCGAACCGAACCACGACTCCCTGGACCGAACCATCGGTCCCTGAGCTTGTCGAAGGGCGGCGGATCCACGGCTCGGACTCGCCCTTCGACAGGCTCAGGGACCGGAAGAGGGGCCTACGGAGCGGAGAAGCGCGGGCTCAACGACGGGTCAGCGGATCGCGATGGTGGTGCGGTCGCGGGTGGTGAGGTCGCGGTGCGTCGCCGCAGCGTGCCAGCCGTCGGCCGTGAGCAGCTCGCGGATGGCCTGCCCCTGGAGTTCACCGTGCTCGATGATGAGCGTGCCGCCCCGGTGGAGCAGGCGCTGCGCGGTGGTGGACACCTGACGCACCACGTCGAGACCGTCCGGCCCGCCGTACAGCGCGGCCGAGGGGTCGTGGAGACGCACCTCGGGATCGCGCGGGATCGCGTCGTCCGGGACGTACGGGGGGTTCGAGATCACGACGTCCACCGAGCCGTCGAGCTCGTGAAAGGCGTCGGCGAGGTGCTCGAAGACCACGGTGGCGTTGTCTGCACCGGATTCGGCGAAGTTCCGTCTCGCCCAGATGAACGCCTCGACCGAGTTCTCGGTCGCGTAGATCGCCGCGTTCGGGACCTCGGTCGCCATCGCCAGCGCGATCGCTCCACTGCCGGTGCCGAGGTCGACGCCGATGGGCCGAGGGATCGGCACGGCTCGGAGCGCGTCGATCGCGAACTGCACGACCGACTCGGTCTCGGGGCGCGGGACGAAGACGCCCGGTCCGACCGCGAGTTCCATCGAACGGAACGCGGCGCGACCGGTGATGTGCTGCAGCGGTTCGCGCGCGGCCCGACGCTCGACCAGCTCGGCGAACACGGTGCGCTCTTCGGCGTCGAGCACGCGGCCGGTGATCGCCGCGGCCTGCACGGCCCCGCGACCGAGGCCGAGCACGTGTCCGAGGAGCAGCTCGGCGTCGACGTCGGGTGACGGCACGGCCGCGCGGGTGAGGATCTCGACGGCGTGCTGGCGCGCGAGTTCGACGGTCGCAGGGTGGCCGGCGGACGGGGTGTCTGCGGCGGCGGCGGAAGGGGTGCTGGGCATGAGCGAGGTCATCATCTGGGGCGGCCTGGTCGGGTGGGCCGCACCGAGCCTACCCCACCGCCTCGGTGCGGCCGCGGGCCGGCAACCCTCGTCGTCACACGGGACCCCGCCGATCGACCAGGTCGTAGGCTGAACCGAGCCCCGTTCGAGGAAGAGGAACACCGTGACCGGCACCGTCTACACCGACATCACCCAGGCCTACGGCCGCACCCCGCTCGTCCGTCTGAACCGTATCGCCGAGGGTGTCGGTGCGACCGTCCTGGCGAAGCTGGAGTTCTACAACCCCGGATCGAGTGTCAAGGACCGCCTGGGCATCGCGCTCGTCGATGCGGCGGAGGCCTCGGGCCAGCTGCAGCCCGGAGGGACCATCGTCGAGTCGACGAGCGGGAACACCGGCATCGCGCTCGCCCTCGTGGGAGCCGCGCGGGGCTACCGGGTCATCCTCACGATGCCCGCCTCGATGAGCAAGGAACGCCGGACCCTCCTCCGCGCCTACGGTGCCGAGCTCGTCCTCACCGATCCGACGAAGGGGATGGCGAACGCCGTGCAGGAGGCGCAGCGCATCGTCGCCGAGAACCCCGGTGCCGTCTGGGTCAGGCAGTTCGAGAACGAGGCGAACCCCGCCATCCACCGGCGGACGACCGCACCCGAGATCTGGGAGGACACCGCCGGCACGGTCGACGCGTTCGTCGCGGGCATCGGGACGGGCGGGACGATCACCGGCGTCGGCGGCTGGCTCCGCGAGCACAACCCCGACGTGCAGATCATCGCCGTGGAACCCGCGGACTCCCCGCTGCTCAGCGAGGGTCGCGCCGGTGGACACAAGATCCAGGGCATCGGCCCGAACTTCGTGCCCGACATCCTCGACACCTCGTTGTTCAGCGAGATCATCCCGGTCGAGACCGACACGGCCTACGCGACCGCACGACGCCTCGCGACCGACGACGGCATCATCGGCGGCATGTCCTCCGGCGCCGCGGTGTGGGCGGCCCTCGAGGTCGGACGCCGTCCGGAGATGGCCGGCAAGACCATCGTCGTCATCATCCCCGACGCGGGCGAGCGCTACCTGTCGACGACGATGTACGACGACCTGCGCGACTAGGCTCGACGCATGGGAATGCTGTCGCGGGTCCGCGAGGACATCGGTGCCGCACGCGCACACGATCCGGCGGCCCGCGGCACCATCGAGATCGCGCTCAGCTACTCCGGCCTGCATGCCGTCTGGGCATACCGGCTGCACCATCGCCTGTGGCGGCGCGGCTTCCGCACCCTCGCCCGGTTCGGCTCCCAGTTCACCCGGTTCCTCACCGGGATCGAGATCCACCCGGGCGCCCGGATCGGCAGGCGGTTCTTCATCGACCACGGCATGGGCGTCGTCATCGGCGAGACGGCCGAGGTGGGCGACGACGTCATGATCTTCCACGGCGTGACCCTCGGCGGGAAGAGCCGCGGCGTCGGCAAGCGCCACCCGACGATCGGTGACGGCGTCGCCGTCGGCGCCGGGGCGAAGATCCTCGGGCCCATCCTGATCGGTGCGGGGACCATCGTCGGCGCGAACGCCGTCGTCACCAAGGCCTGCCCACCCCGCAGCCTGCTGCTCGGCGTCCCGGCGGTCGAGCGCCCGCGCGGGAGCGGCACGCACGGTCTCGCGTTGCTCGATCCCGAGTACCACATCTGATCCGCGCGAGGTGGGGCGGTCCGTCGTCCACGCCTCCCCCGGACGACGATCTCCCGCATCCCACCCGCATCCCCGTTCCTCGAGAGGTCCCCATGAGTCTCATCCGCCTGCACGACGTCACCGTCCGGTTCGAGGAGCGCCCGGTACTCCGCGACGTCTTCTTCCGGCTCGAGCCAGGCGACCGGGTCGGGCTCATCGGCCGGAACGGCTCCGGCAAGTCCACCCTCCTGAAGCTCGCCCTCGACCAGCTCCAGCCGGACTCTGGCACGGTCACCATCGAGGACGGGACGCGGATCGGGTACTTCTCGCAGTTCTCGGAGCTCGACGGCAGCGCCACCATCACCGAGGTCCTCGAGGGACTCTTCGGTCACATCCACGCCATCGAGGCGGAACTCGCATCCATCGACGCCGCGATCGCCGCCGACCCGGACGACCTCGACGGGATGACGAAGCTCATCGAACGGCAGGCCGAACTCTTCGAGGAGATGGAGCGCCAAGACGGCTGGGACTACCAGCGCCACATCGACACCGCCCTCACCACGCTCGGCTTCGACGCCGCGCGCCGCGTGCTCCCCATCGACTCACTCTCCGGTGGTTGGCGCAACCGCGCGGCGCTCGCGAAGATCCTCCTCGAGCGGCCGGACGTCCTGCTCCTCGACGAGCCGACGAACTTCCTCGACGTCGCGGGGGTCGAGTGGCTCGAATCCTGGTTCGGCTCGTTCCGCGGCGCGGCGATCGTCGTCTCGCACGACCGGACCTTCCTCGACGCCGTAGTCACACGCATCGTCGAGGTCGAGAACTTCCACCTCCACGAGTACCCCGGGAGCTTCGACGAGTACGTCGTCCAGAAGCAGTTCCGGCTCAAGAGCCTCGAGGCGCAGTTCGTCCACGAGTCCGAACTGCTCGCCTTCGAGGCCGAGGGCATCTCGGACCGTCGCGAGGCGGCCAAGGCCGCCGGGAAGAAGGACCTCTCCTCGCAGCTGGCGAAGATCAAGAAGGCCAGGCCGCCGCGTCCGGTCGACGACATCATCACCGACATCTACGGCGGCCTGCACATCAAGGACACGCTCTGCCGGATCCAGGGGCTCACGAAGGCCTACGGCGAGCACACGCTGTTCGACGGACTCGACCTCGAGATCGGCCGCCGCGAACGCATCGTCGTCCACGGACCGAACGGCGCGGGCAAGTCCACGTTCCTCCGGATCCTCGAGGGCGACGAACGCCCCGACGCCGGTCACGTCACCTGGACCGGCGGGGTCCGATACGCGTCCTACAACCAGATGGTCGACGAGCTGGACCTCACCGACACGGTGGCGCACGCCGTCGGCGCCATGCCCGACAGCCTCGCCTTCGCAGCGACGAAGAAGTCGGTGAACCGCTTCCTCGGCATGTTCCAGTTCTCCGACGCCGACCTCAAACAGAAGATCGGCATGCTCTCGGGTGGGCAGCGCGCCCGCGTCGCCATGGCCCAGTGCCTGCTCTCCGGAGCTTCGGTGCTCCTCCTCGACGAGCCGACGAACCACCTGGACCTCGCGAGCACGCAGGTGATGGAGCGCGCACTCGTGCACTTCCCCGGCGCCATCGTCGTGGTCAGCCACGACCGGTTCTTCGCCGACAAGGTCGCGACGAAGCGGCTGCGCATCGGCTGAACGACGAAAGCGCAGTCGTGGTCGTCATCCGAGCGGGATGACGACCACGACTGCGCTCCCGAGTCCTAGTCCTGGTCGCCGATGTCGGCCAGGCGTGCCTCCTCGTCGGCGGTGATCGCCGATTCGATGATCGGCCCGAGCGCGCCGTTCATGACGCCGTCGAGGTTGTACGCCTTGTACCCGGTCCGGTGGTCGGCGATCCGGTTCTCGGGGAAGTTGTAGGTGCGGATGCGCTCGGAGCGGTCCATCGTGCGGATCTGCGTCTTGCGGGCCGCGCTGTCGAGTGCCGCCTGCTCCTCCTGCTGACGCGCGAGGATGCGGGCGCGGAGCACGCGCATACCGGCCTCACGGTTCTGCAGCTGGCTCTTCTCGTTCTGCATCGACACCACGATGCCGGTCGGCAGGTGGGTGATGCGCACCGCGGAGTCCGTGGTGTTGACCGACTGACCGCCGGGGCCGCTCGACCGGTAGACGTCGATCTTCAGGTCGTTCTGGCTGATCTCGACCTCCTCCGGCTCATCGACCTCGGGGAAGACGAGGACACCCGTCGTGGAGGTGTGGATGCGGCCCTGGGACTCGGTGGCCGGCACACGCTGCACGCGGTGCACGCCGCCCTCGTACTTGAGGTGCGCCCAGACCCCCTGCGACGGGTCGGTCGCGTTCGACTTGATCGCCACCTGGACGTCCTTGTAGCCGCCGAGGTCGCTCTCGGTGCGTTCGAGGAGCTCGGTCTTCCACCCCTTGGACTCCGCGTAGTGCAGGTACATCCGGAGCAGGTCGGCGGCGAAGAGCGCGCTCTCGGCGCCACCTTCGCCACCCTTGATCTCCATGATGACGTCGCGGCCGTCGTCGGGGTCGCGCGGGATGAGCAGCCGGCGGAGCTTCTCCTGGTTGGTCACCAGCAGCTCTTCGAGCACCGGCACCTCCTCGGCGAACGCCTCGTCCTCCTTGGCGAGTTCTCGAGCGGCGTCGAGGTCCTCCTGCGTCGCCTGCCAGGTGTGGTAGGCCGCGATGATCTTCGACAGCTCGGCGTAGCGGCGGTTGATCTTCTTCGACCGTGCGGGGTCGGCGTGGACCGCCGGGTCGGCGAGCTGATCCTGGAGATCCTTGTGCTCGGCGACGAGCGTCTCAACTGATTCGAACATCGTTCTCTTCCTTCATCACCATCATGCGGCACCGGGGGCGAAACGGGACCGACCCCACCCGTTCCCGATGCCGGTGCGGCGCGGGTACGGATGGGGTCGGTCGGGACCGCTAGCGGTGGTTGTTCTCGTGTCCGTGGCTGTGCGAGGTCGGTGCGGGCATCGACTTCTGCATCTGGACGAGGAACTCCACGTTGGACGTGGTCTCCTTCAGCTTGCCGAGGACGACCTCGAGGGCCTGCTGCTGGTCGAGGCCGGCGAGGGCACGACGCAGCTTCCAGGTGACCTTGACCTCGTCGGGGGCGAGCAGCATCTCCTCGCGGCGGGTCGAGGACGCGTTGACGTCCACGGCCGGGAAGATCCGCTTGTCGGCGAGCTGGCGCGAGAGCCGGAGCTCCGAGTTGCCGGTGCCCTTGAACTCCTCGAAGATGACCTCGTCCATCTTGGAACCGGTCTCGACGAGCGCGGTCGCGAGGATCGTGAGGGATCCGCCGTTCTCGATGTTGCGAGCGGCTCCGAAGAAACGCTTCGGCGGGTACAGCGCCGCGGCGTCGACACCGCCGGAGAGGATCCGACCCGAGGCGGGTGCGGCCAGGTTGTAGGCACGACCGAGACGCGTGATCGAGTCGAGCAGCACGACGACGTCGTGGCCGAGCTCGACGAGACGCTTGGCGCGCTCGATCGCGAGTTCAGCGACCGTCGTGTGGTCCTCGGCCGGACGGTCGAAGGTGGAGGCGATGACCTCACCCTTCACCGTGCGCTGCATGTCGGTGACCTCTTCGGGACGCTCGTCGACGAGCACGACCATGAGGTGGACCTCAGGGTTGTTGATCGAGATCGCGTTGGCGATCTGCTGCAGGACGATGGTCTTCCCGGCCTTCGGCGGGGCGACGATCAGGCCGCGCTGGCCCTTGCCGATCGGTGCGACGAGGTCGATGATGCGCTGCGTGAGCTTCGTCTGCTCCGTCTCGAGACGGAGGCGCTCCTGCGGGTACAGCGGGGTCAACTTGCCGAACTCGACGCGGGCGCCGGCCTCGTCGACGGACAGACCGTTGACGGAGTCGACCTTGACGATCGCGTTGTACTTCTGGCGGCTGCTGCTGTCGTTGTCGCGCGGCTGACGGATGGCCCCGACGACGGCGTCGCCCTTGCGCAGGTGGTACTTCTTCACCTGGCCGAGGGAGACGTAGACGTCGTTGGTGCCCGGGAGGTAGCCGGAGGTGCGCACGAAGGCGTAGTTGTCGAGGACGTCGAGGATGCCGGCGACCGGGATGAGGACGTCGTCCTCGGCGATCTCGGGCTCGACGTCGTCGTTCTGCACGGATCCGCGACGCTTGCGGTCGCGGTAGCGGCTGCGGCCGCCACGACCCTCGGACTCGTCGCCCGGTGCGCCCTGGTTGCCCTGACCGCCCTGGTTGCCGCGGTTCTGCCCCTGCTGCTCCTGCTTGGCGTCGGCCTTCTGGCCGGCGTCGGCGTTCTGGCCACCGGTGTTCTGGTTGCCGTTGTTCTGGCCGCCGTTGTTCTGGTTGCGGCCTCGGCCACGACCGCGGCGCCCGCCGGACGACTGGCCGTCCTGCTGCTCGCCGTCCTGGGTGTCGTCGGCGTCCGTGTTCGCGGCGTCGTCGTTCGAGTCCTGCTCGGAGGCGTTCTGTGCGGCGCGGTTCTGCTCGCCGCCGGCCTGCTCGCCGGTGCCCTGCTCAGCCGTGTTCTGCTCGGCGTCGTCGGCGTTGCGGTCGCGATCGCGTCCGCGACCACGGCGGTTGCCGCGCGAACGCCTCGGCGTCTGCTCGGGGGTCGTCTCGTCGGCGCTCGGCGACTCGGCGGTCGCGGCGGCGTCATCGGACTGCTCGGCGGGAGCCGCGTCGGCCGGAGCGGACGGTGCCTCGGCCTCGACCGGGGCGGGTGCGGCAGCCGGCGCAGCCGGTGCCTCGACGACGGGGGCGCCGACGATCGGGGTCGCGTTCGGGGCGACGGTGGCCGTCGTGGCCCGGCGGGACTTGCGTCGCGCCGGCGGGGCCGCCTTCTCGGCACCGAAGGCCTGGTCGAGCGCGAGGTCGAGCTCGGGCAGCTTGGACTGCACCGGTGCCTCCGGCGCGACTTCGAGCGCGGAGACCGACTCGATGACGTCGGCGGTCTCGGTGACCGCGGCGTCGGTGTCGGTGTCGGTGCTGTTCTGGATGGTCTGGATGGCTTCGACCAGCTCGCCCTTGCGGAGCTTTGAGGCTCCGGCCACTCCGAGAGCGGCGGCGAGACGCTGCAGGTCGGCGACCTTGAGCGTCTTCGGGTCGGCATCCAGCGAGACGCCTGAGGCGCCTTCGTTGACGTCTGTCACGTGTGTCTTCCTTCCCTTGCGTCGAGACAGAGCTGTCTCGCGCAGGCGGCGATCGCACCGGAATCCTGTGCGGCGGGTGGGTGATGTTCACACGACGCAGAGCCTGTGCGGATAGCCCGGTGCGACGACCCGGCGGAGCGCTGCTCAGCAGGATGGAAACACGGTGGGACCCGAACAGACGCGATCAATTGGTGCGAAAGCGATGATTGTGCGGAATTGCCCCGGAAGCCGGTTACGCCGAAGAGGCGGGGTGGGCCGGGTGCCCTCCCACTGTAGCACCCTTGAAGTCGACCGCGAGCATGAGCGACTGCCACGGGGTGGTGGCGTGCTCGGCGACCAGCGCGGTGGCTTCGAGGCGTCGTCCGGGATCGTCCGCGAGGACGAGGATCGACGGGCCGGCGCCGGACACGACGGCGGCGAAGCCGTGCTCACGCAGCAGCGTGATGAGGGTGTTCGTCTCGGGCATCGCGGCGGCGCGGTAGCTCTGGTGGAGCCGGTCCTCGGTGGCTGCGAGCAGGAGCTCGGGGCTCTGCGTGAGCGCGGCGACGAGGAGCGCCGAACGCGAGACGTTGAACGCCGCGTCGGCGTGTGGCACGTTGGCGGGCTGCAGGCTGCGGGCGAGTTCCGTGGACATCGTGTGCTCGGGGACGAGCACGAGCGGCGAGACCCCGCGGTGCACGATGAGCTTCTTGTGCTGCGGGCCGTCGTCCGTCGTCCACGCGATCGTCAGGCCGCCGAACAGCGCCGGAGCGACGTTGTCGGGGTGACCCTCCATCTCCGTCGCGAGCCGGAGGAGGTCGTCCGGTCCGAGCTCGACCCGACCCTCGAGGAGCCCCTTCGCCGCCATGATGCCGGAGACGATCGCAGCGCCCGAGGAACCGAGGCCGCGGCCGTGCGGGATGACGTTCCGCGCGACGACGTCGAGACCGGGGAGGTCGTGGCCGTAGGCACGCAGAGCATGTGCGATCGCGGTGATCACGAGGTTCGACGTGTCGGTCGGCACCTCGCCGGCACCGACGCCAATGACCTCCACGAACACGCCCGGCTCCTCGCGGACCGTGACGGTCAGCTCGTCGTACAGGGCGAGCGCCAGACCGAGCGTGTCGAAGCCGGGGCCGAGGTTGGCGGTGGTCGCCGGCACCTTCACGGTGACGGTGCGTCCGATCGCAAGCGGTTCGGTCTGACTCATAGGGATGCCTGCAATCTGGTGAGAGGTCGTCGAGCGACGCGGTCGGTGGTCGTGCGGTTCGGCACCTACTCGGCTCCTTCGACCCGGAGCACGGACACGACCCGCTCGACGTGGGCGTTCGAGGCGAGCTGCTCGACGGTGGCCGCGAGGGCCGATTCGAGCGCCCGGTGGGTGCCGATGACCAGGGTAGCGGTCGACAGCGTCCCGTCCGAGGAGGCCACGGACTGCTGGAAGGTCTCGACCGAGACACCGCCGTCGCTGAGGATCCCAGCGACCGCGGCGAGCACGCCGGGTTCGTCGGCCACCTCGAGGGTGACCTGGTATCGCGTCGTGACGCGGCCGATCTCGAGGACCGGCAGGTCGGCGTGCGTGGACTCGCCGACACCGGGGCCGCCGGCGACGTGACGACGGGCCGCCGAGACGAGGTCGCCGAGCACCGCGGAGGCGGTCTCCTTGCCACCGGCACCGGCGCCGTAGAACATCAGGCTCCCGGCGTTCTCGGCCTCCACGAACACGGCGTTGTTGCCGCCGTGCACTGCGGCGAGCGGGTGCTCCCGACCGATGAGCGCCGGGTAGACGCGGGCGGACAGGCCCTCCTCGCCGGTCGTCTCGTCGACGATCCGCTCGGCGATCGCGAGCAGCTTGATGACGTAGCCCTCGCTGCGGGCGAGGTCGACCTGCGCCTTCGTGATCCCGGTGATGCCTTCACGGTGGACGGCCTCGACGGGGACGGTGGTGTGGAAGGCGAGACTCGCCAGGATGGTCGCCTTCTGCGCCGCGTCGTAGCCCTCGACGTCGAGGGTCGGGTCGGCCTCGAGGTACCCGAGCTCGCTCGCGACGGCTGCCGCGTCCTCCATCGTGTCGCCGAAGCGGTCCATCCGGTCGAGCATGTAGTTCGTGCTGCCGTTGACGATGCCGAGCACCCGGTTGATGCGGTCGCCCGCAAGGCTCTCCCGCAGGGGTCGGATGATCGGGATCGCCGCGGCGACGGCCGCCTCGTAGTACAGCTGGGCGCCGACCTGCTCAGCGGCGTCGAACAGTTCAGGGCCGTGCGTCGCGAGCAGCGCCTTGTTGGCGGTGACGATGTCGGCACCGGCGTTGATGGCCTGCAGGATGTGACTGCGCGCCGGCTCGATGCCGCCGATGAGTTCGATCACGATGTCGGCGCTCAGGATGAGCTGCTCGGCGTCGGTCGTGTACAGCTCCTTCGGCAGGTCGACGTCGCGAGGTGCGTCGACGTCGCGCACGGCGATGCCGATGAGCTCGAGGCTCGCTCCGGCTCGGGACGCCAGTTCGTCGGCGTGCTCGAGCAGCAGACGCGCCACCTGCGAGCCCACCGATCCGGCACCCAGGAGGGCGACCTTCAGTCCGCGGTATTCGATCATTCCGTGTCCAATCCCGCATCGCGGCTGAGGAGGTCGTGCTCGGTCTCGCCCCGCACGATGACGCGGGCCGCGCCACCCGACACGGCGACGACGGCCGGGCGACCGAGGTAGTTGTAGTTGCTCGCGAGGGACCAGCAGTAGGCCCCGGTCGCGGGGACGGCCAGGAGGTCGCCGTCGCGGACGTCCGCCGGCAGGTAGTCGGCGTTCACGACGATGTCGCCCGACTCGCAGTGCTTGCCGGCGATCCGGACGAGCGCGGGGGACGCGTCGCTCACGCGATCGGCGATCCGGACCGTGTAGTCCGCGCCGTACAGCGACGGCCGGGCGTTGTCGCTCATCCCGCCGTCGACGCTGACGTAGCGGCGGACCGCCGTCTCGCCCTCGTCGTTCCAGGCGACCACGACGTCCTTGATCGTGCCGACCTCGTAGAGCGTGATGCCTGCGCCGCCGATGATCGCGCGTCCCGGTTCGAAGGCGAGCTTCGGGATCCGGACGCCGTGGAGGTCCGCCGCAGCCTGGACTCCGGCGAGGATGTCCGCCGCGAGCTGCTCGATCGGCGTCGGGTCGTCGGCGCTGGTGTAGGCGATGCCGAAGCCGCCACCGAGGTTGAGCTCGGGCACGGGGCCGCCCTCGAGCAGGCGCGCGTGCACGGCGAGCAGGCGGGCGGCTGATTCGGCGAACCCGTCGGACCCGAAGATCTGCGAGCCGATGTGGCAGTGGAGTCCGAGGAAGTCGAGCGAGGCGTGGGCCCGGATGCGCGTGACGGCGTCGACGGCGTCCTCGAGCGGCAGGCCGAACTTCTGATCCTCGTGGGCGGTCGCGAGGTACTCGTGCGTGTGGGCGTGGACGCCGCTGTTCACGCGCAGGCGCACCGACTGGATCCGGCCGGCGCGCTCGGCCGCCGCGGCGACGCGGTCGATCTCGGTGAGGCTGTCGAGCACGATGGCGCCGATCCCGACGCCCACGGCTCGCTCGATCTCCGCGACCGACTTGTTGTTGCCGTGGAAGCCCAGCTGGGCCGGATCGGTTCCGGCGGCGAGTGCGACGGCGAGTTCTCCACCGCTGCAGATGTCGATGCGGAGGCCCTCCGCCGTCATCCACCGCGCGACCTCGACCGAGAGGAACGCCTTCCCCGCGTAGTAGACGGCGACACTCGTGCCGCGGGCCGCCGCTTCACGCTCGAACGCCTCTCTCAGCGTGCGGGCGCGGGCCCGCGCGTCGTCCTCGTCGACGACGTAGAGCGGCGTGCCGAAGCGCTCCCGGAGCGTGCGGACGTCGACGCCGCCGAGCTGCAGGAGGCCGTCGGTGTCGCGGGCGGCCGAGGCCGGCCACACGGCCGGATCGAGCGCGTTCGGATCGACGGGCTCGGCGAGCCAGTCGGGGGCGAGGGGGTTTCTGGCCACGGGGTGTCCTGAGTCCTGTTGAGCGGAAAAGGAGGTTCTCGTTGGGCGAGCGGACCCGGTTTGGCCCCTGAAGCACCGATTTGCAGAGCACCGATGAAGGTGGATGCGCACGACCCGGTGGTTGGTGATCACAGTCGTCCGCACCCATCGCCGCTCGGTTGGAACGACTGTGGTGGAACACGGGCCCGAGGGCCCGACGGCACACCTCACCGCCCGGTCGGAGCAGTGGGTGTACGGAAAGTCTAGCGAGACGCGCGTGCCCGTGCAGCATCGTGACGTCGGGTGGCCTGCTCCCCTCCGCCGCCGGGTGGCGGGGCGAGGTTCAGTCGCAGCTGCCGAGCGTCTGCAGCGATGCCTCGTCGAGTCGGAGCGTCGTCGACGTCAGGGTGGCGGTCGCCGCCTCCGGCGTCACCGCGAGCCCGTCGAGGTCGACCCCCTTTGGCAGGTACTGGGCGAGGCAGATGCTCGGCGGGTCGCCCTGCAGGAACCCGGTCACGAGCGCCCGCAGGTCGATGACGCCGAGGAGGCCGGTGTCGACGTTGACGGACGTCGGCATGAGGTTCACGCGGTCGGCCGTGGTGGTCGGCGCCACGGAGAAGTCGTACGGGATCGTGAACCCGAGGACGGTCGCCTCGCCCGCGTACCCGATCTCGTCGTCGCCGAGGGTGAGCGTGCCCGGGAGCCCGGCCGTCTTGGCGAGGTCCGCCGCTCCGGCAGCATCGATCCTGATGGTCGCGACCACTCGACCGATGGTCTGCTCCGGGTCGAGGGGGACCCGGTCCGCACTGACCCGGAGGTCCAGCGGGACGCCGTCGACGCTCGCGTCCGGTGCACGCAGGTCGACGTGCTCGAACGTTCCGGAGAGGTATTGGGCGATGACCGAGGCACCGCCGATCGACACGGCGACGTCCGCGTCGACGTTGTCCGGCAGGCTCTGCTCGATCTGCGTCGCGACGCGTTCCTCGGCGACGCCGCGCACGATCGTGTCGGCGATCAGGAACGCGCCGACGAGGACGACGAGCACCCCGACGACGATGACGATCGGGAGCCAGGGACGCCTCCGCTGACGCGACGATTGATGCTCACTCATGGTCCGAGGGTAGCGAACCGTCGCGTCACCGGGCCCGCGGCCGGAGCAGGTCGGCGCGGGAGCAGGACCCCTTCCGGGGAATCGTCCTGCGCCCGCGCGGATCTCCCGCGGGATGCGACTACATGCGCTCCGGGGCGGAGACGCCGAGCAGCGCGAGACCGTTGCGGATGACGGTGCCGGTCGCGTCGTTCAGCCAGAGGCGCGTGCGGTGCAGGTCGGTGACCGGCTCCTCCCCCATCGGGACGACCCGGCAGCTGTCGTACCACTTGTGGTACAGGCTCGCGGTCTCCTCCAGGTGCCGGGCGACGCGGTGCGGCTCGCGCAGCTGTGCGGCCTGCGCGACGATCCGCGGGAACTCCTGGAGGACGCCGAGGAGCGCCGACTCCGTCTCGTGGACGAGCAGCTCCGGAGCGAAGGCGCTGCGGTCGACCCCGGCCGAGGCGGCGTTGCGCGCCACCGAATTCGTGCGGGCGTGGGCGTATTGGACGTAGAACACGGGGTTGTCGTTCGTCCGGCTGCGGAGCTGCTCCGGGTCGAGGGCCAACGGCGAATCGGCCGGGTAGCGACCGAGCGAGTACCGCAGGGCGTCCGTCCCGATCCAGGCCTGCAGGTCGTCCAGCTCGATGATGTTGCCGGCTCGCTTGGAGAGTCGGGCGCCGTTCACGCTCACGAGCTGCCCGATGAGCACCTCGATGTCGCGGTCCGGGTCGTCTCCGGCTGCGCCCGCGAGGGCCTTCAACCGGTGGACGTAGCCGTGGTGGTCGGCGCCGAGCAGGTAGATCTTGTGCTGGAAGCCGCGGTCGCCCTTGTTCAGGTAGTACGCGGCGTCGGCGGCGAAGTAGGTGTAGACGCCGTTGGAGCGACGGATGACGCGGTTCTTGTCGTCGCCGAAGTCCGTCGTGCGCACCCAGACGGCGCCCTCCTCGTCGAACACGTGCCCCTGCTCGCGCAAGCGGTCCACGGCCTGGTCGATGAGGCTCGTGCCGTCCTCGCCCGTCGCGTGCAACGTGCGCTCGCTGAACCAGACGTCGAAGTGGACGTTGAAGCGCTCGAGGGACGCGCGGATCTCACCGAGCTGCAGGGCGTAGGCGCGTTCCCGCGCGACCTCGCGGGCGTCCGGACGCTCGAGGAGGTCGGGGATCTCGGCCAGCACGGTCTTCGCGAGGTCGCCGATGTACGCCCCGGGATAGCCGCCCTCCGGCGTCGGCTCCCCCTTGGCCGCTGCGAGGATCGAGTCCGCGAAGGTGTCCATCTGGTTGCCGGCGTCGTTGATGTAGTACTCGCTGACGAGCGTCGCACCGGACGCGCTCAGCACGCGAGCCAGGGAGTCGCCGAGCGCGGCCCAGCGCGTGTGGCCGATGTGCAGCGGGCCGGTCGGGTTGGCCGAGACGAACTCGATGTTGATGGTCTGACCGGCGAGGCTGTCGTTGCGGCCGAACGCGTCACCGGCGTCGACGATCACCTTCGCGAGCGCACCCGCGGCAGCGGCGTCGAGGCGTACGTTGATGAACCCGGGGCCGGCGACCTCGACCGAGGCGACACCGTCGACCTGCACGAGCGCGTCGGCGAACTCCTGCGCGAGCTCGCGCGGGTTGGCCCCCACCCGCTTCGCGAGCTTCATCGCGATGTTGCAGGCCCAGTCGCCGTGATCGCGGTTCTTCGGGCGCTCCAGCACCACGTCGTCGACCGACACCGCGACCTCGTCGGTGATGCCCGCCGCCTCGCGTCGTCGTTCGACGATCGGAACGACGATGGCGTGCAGGGCGGAGGCGAGGTCTTCAGGAGTCACGAGGAGCGATTCTACCCGGGCGCGTCGCACCGGCGACACGGTGGGCCTCGGGGGCGACCGTCAGGCGAGCACGACCGCCTGCGCCGGGTCGTCGGCGGGCAGGACGTCGATCAGGGCGTCGATCCGCATGTCCTCGACGGTCACGTTGCCGTGATGGTTGCTCAACCAGGCCACGTCCGCGGCGTCGCGTCCGGTGGCGATGCGGACGAGCGACTGACGCGGTGCCAGGCCCGTCGCGTCGACCACGTGCCAGGCGCCGTCGACGAAGCCCTCGGCCACCGCGTGGAAGTCCATGGGGACGAGACCCGGGGCGTAGACAGCGGCGTACCGGGCCGGGATGTCGAGCGCCCGAAGCATCGCGATGGTCAGGTGCGCGAAGTCCCGGCACACGCCACGGCCCGCGGCCAGGGTCGACACCGCACTGTCCGACACGGTCGTGGAGCCGGAGACGTAGGAGAGGTGGCGTCCGACCCAGGCAGCCACCCATGGCAGCACCTGCAGACCGCCGGACACCGTGCCGTCCTCGTGCAGGCGACGGTGCTCGAGGAGGTAGCCGAGCTCGGAACGCGCGAGCGAGAACAGCGCGTCCGACTCGCAGTACCGGCTGGGACGGAGGTAGGTCACGGTCTCCAAGGCGTCCACGGGACGCGGCACGGCCTGCCCGACGACCACCGCCTCGTAGTCGACCTGCAAGCGGCCGGGCTCGGCGATGACCCGGTGGAGTCGTGTGTCGTCCGGACCCACGATCTCGGTGACGGCGCACGGGCCGTCCGAGGAGTGCACCTGCAGTCGCTCGCTCGCCAGCGGGGTGCCGCCGGCTGCAGCGATGGAGAAGATGAGGTCGGCTCGATCGTGCACCCGCAGATCGAGCGACGCGGTCAGGGTGCGCTGCATGACCTCATTGTCCCACGCGACCGGGGACGCCGATCCCGCACGTCTCCGGTACCGGCGTGGGTCCCGACTCTGGTAGCTTGGACACGTTCCGCCTTCGTAGCTCAGCGGAAGAGCGCTTCCCTCCGGAGGAAGAAGTCGCTGGTTCGAATCCAGTCGAGGGCACCATCACCATCTCGCGAGGTCCTGCTTCGCATCGCTCCGACTCCGGGACGCGGGGGCCATGCACCGAGCCGATCCCCTCCCGCAGCCGACGGTCCGCTTCCTGCGCTGGGCCAGCGCCGCTGAGCTCGACCTCGCCGGCACGGCCGCCCGGCTGGACGCGTCCGCCCGTGACCGCCTCGACACCTCGTCCGAGGCCGCGGCCCGTCGGTTCCTGTTCGGTCGCGCACTGCTCGTGCGCACCGTCGCGGAGACGATCGGCACCGGCCCCGAGCGGATCGAGGTCACGGCGGTCTGCTCGGACTGCGGTCTCGCGCACGGACGACCACGGGTGCGCACGGGTGACCGGACCGTCCACGTGAGCGTCTCCCACACCGCCGACGCCTCCGCTGTGGCGGTGTCGATCGAGCACCCCGTCGGTGTCGACGTCGAACGGCTCGACGCGGCCCGGTTCGCCGGCGTCGAGGACGTCGCCCTCACCCCCGCGGAACGGGAGCAGTGGCAGCGACTGCCGGACCGACGACGCCTCCGGGCGCTCGCCGAGCGTTGGACGGCGAAGGAGGCCGTGACGAAGGCCCTCGGTACGGGCCTCATGACCGATCCGGCGACGATCGACCTCGGGCCGGATGCCGCACCACACGTCTCCGAGACCGCGGGCCACCGCTTCGTCGTCGACCGCCCGGATCCCGCGCCGGGATTCGTCGTCGCGACGGCCCTCCTGCTCCCCTGACCCGGTTCAGCCGACGGGGAACGGCGGGAGCGCCTCCTGGAAGAGCCACGCGTCGAGGAGCGGCTCGACCGGTGCCGGCGCATGTCGATCGGCCGTCCGGATGAAGTCGTCCGTCGACACGCTCGAGTGCCGGAAGGACGCCACCCAGTCACGCAGGAGGTCGAAGAACGCCTCGTCGCCGAGCAGTCGACGCACGGCGTGCAGGGCGATCGCGCCCCGCTTGTAGACCCGGTCGTCGAACATGTCCGCGGGTCCCGGGTCGCCGACGACGAGGTCCTGCGGCGCCCGTCGGAGCGCCGCGTAGTGCGCCCGAGCACAGGCGTCGGCCGTCTCAGCGCCCGACTCCTCCGACCACAGCCACTCGGCGTAGCAGGCGAAGCCCTCGTGCAACCAGATGTCCCGCCAGGCGGCGATCGTCAGGCTGTTCCCGAACCACTGGTGGGCGAGCTCGTGCGCGATCAACCGCTCCGAACCGCTGACGCCGTCGACGTGGTTGCGGCCGAACACGCTCATCCCCTGCGCCTCGAGGGGGATCTCCAGCACGTCGTCCGTGATGACGACGCCATAGCTGCCGAAGGGATAGGGCCCGAAGGCGCGCTCGAAGCACGCCAGCATGTCGACCTGGTCGGCGAAGTCGTGTCGGAACCGCGCGGTGAGGTCGCGCGGCAGGTGTGCGACGACCGGCACCGTGCTCGTCGCGACCCGAGCGCTGACGGCGAGCCGCTGGTACCGGCCGATCTGCACCGTCGCGAGGTAGGCGGCCATCGGTTCAGGCTGCTCGTAGACCCACGTGGTCCGGCTCGCGCGGGCGAGCCGCGACACCAGCTCCCCGGGGGCGACGACCGTGTACGCCGACGACGCCGTGACACTGATCCGGTAGGACGACTTGTCCGAGGGGTGGTCGTTGCAGGGGAACCAACTCGATGCGCCGCACGGCTGGGACGCCACGATGACGCCGTCCTCGAGTTCCTCCCAGCCGATCTCGCCCCAGGGGCTGCGCACGGGACGGGGCGCACCCGAGTACCGGACGAGCACGGAGAACTCGGCGCCGTCCGCGATGGTGTTCCGGGGCGTCAGCGTGAGCTTGCCCGAGCTGTGCGTCCGCTTCGCCTCGACCCCGTCGACCTGGACACGGGTGACGCGCAGCGCGGCGAGGTCGAGCGAGAACCGCGTGAGCTCCTCCGTCGCGACGGCGGTGAGTCGAGCCGTCCCGGACAGGGCGTTGCGGTCGACGTCGTAGTCGAGCTCCAGCTCGTACCGGACGACGCGGTAGCCACGGTTCCCGCTGGAGGGCGTGTAGGGGTCGCCTGCGCTCCGCAGACGGGCGAGAGCCTCCCCCATCAGGACGCGACCTGGGGCTCCCGGTACTCCGCCGTCGTCACCTCGCGCCACGGGCCGATCGGGTTGCCGCTCCACCGGGTGCCCGCGGGGACGCGTTCGCCGCGCATGACGAGCGAGGCCGGTCCGACCGTCGCGTCGTCGTCGATCCGCGCTCCGGGGAGGATGACGCTGTGCGGCCCGAGCGTGGCGCCCGATGCGAGTTCGACCTGATCCATACTCATGATTCGATCATGGAACAGGTGCGTTTGCACAACGCAGCCCCGGTTGACCGTCGCGCCGTCGCCGAGTCGGACGAGGTCGGCCTCGGGCAGCCAGTAGCTCTCGCACCAGACCCCACGACCGATGCGGGCTCCGAGCGAGCGCAACCACCAGGTGAGGGCGGGGGTGCCGGTGGCGGGTGCCGCGAACCAGGGCGCCGCGACCATCTCGACGAAGGTGTCGGACACCTCGTTGCGCCAGATGAAGGAGGACCAGAGCGGGTGCTCCCCCGTGCGGATCGGGCCGACGATCACCCATTTGGCGACGGTCGTGATCCCGGCCGCGACCGCGCCGGCGGCCAACAGCACGGCTCCGCTGACGGCGATCGCGACACCGAGACCCCAGGTGTCGGCGAACCAGGCGAGCGCGAGGAGCACCAGGAGCGCGATGCCCGTCGTCACCATGACGGGGACGATGCGGCAGAGCTCCCACAGCGCACGGGCGATCCGGAGCCGGAGCGGCGGGTCGTAGGTCCGGTCCAGATCGGCGTCGGACACCTGCCGCCGGAGTCGCATCGGTGGGCTCCCGAGCCAGGACGAGCCGGACTTGGCCTTCCGCGGTGCGGCCGACAGCACGGCGACGAGCCCGTTCTTCGGAACGTGCATGCCGGGGCCCGCCATGCCGGAGTTGCCGAGGAAGGCGCGCTTGCCGACGGACGCACCGGCGATCCGCATCCACCCGCCACCGAGCTCGTAGGAGGCCACCATCGTGTCGTCCGCGAGGAACGCACCGTCGCCGACGGTCGTCATCCGCGGGAGGAGGAGGACCGTCGACGCCTCCACGTTGCGCCCGACCTTCGCCCCGAGCAGGCGGAGCCAGACGGGCGTGAAGAGGCTCGCGTACAGGGGGAAGAGGAGGGTGCGCGCGGCGTCCAGGAGCCGCTCCGTCGCCCACACCTGCCAACCGACCCGACTGCGCACCGGGAAGTAGCCCTCGCTGAGACCGAGGCCGAGCAGCCTGACGAGGCCGATCGTGCTGATCGCCAGGACGACGAACCACACGAGGGTGGCGACGGGCACCCAGAGGAGCGCGCGCCAGGAGAACTCGAGCAGGCTGGTCGCGCCCGACGCGCCCGCCGCCACGACCGCCGCCGCCAGCACGAAGGCGAGGAACGGCAGCACCGACAGCAGCGCCGATCCCGCGCCGTACGCGAACAGCCAGCGTCGGCGACGCGGGGGTCGTTCGGTCGGCCACACCGGTTTCGCCTTGCCGACGCGGACGGCGGGCGACCCCGACCACAGGTGTCCGGAGGGGACGCGGCCGAAGACGGACGATCCCGGCGCGATCTCCGCACGCTTGCCGATCCGGGTGCCGGCGAGCAGGGTGCTGCGAGCGCCGACCGTGCTCTCGGCGCCGATGTGGACGTGGCCGAGTCTGAGCGTGTCGCCGTCGACCCAGTAGCCGCGGAGGTCGACCTCGGGCTCGATCGATGCGCGCGCCCCGACGGTGAGGAACCCGGTGACCGGCGGCACGCTGTGGAGGTCCGCGTCGGCACCGATCTTCGCGCCGAGCGCCCTGGCGTAGCTCGAGATCCAGGGGGCTCCGGCGAGACTCACCGCGCCGACCGTGTCGGCGACGCGTTCGGCGAGCCAGAGTCGCACATGGACCGAGCCGCCGCGCGGGTAGTCGCCCGGGCGGACGCCGACGAGGAGGAGCTTCGCCGCGACGACGGAGATCGCCATGCGTCCGATCGGGGTGATGACCACGAGGAACCCGAGGGCGATCCACCACCAGGAGACCATGGGGAGGTACGGGACGTCCGCGACGAGGCCGAGGACCCGACTGCCGGCGAGGAGGTACACGAGCCACCGGAGTCCGACGAGGATGAGGAGCGGGACACCCAGGAGGGTCTGCGCCCACTGGGTCGCGAGCGGCGTCGGGAGCACGGGGTCCGCGACGGCAGCCCGACTGCGACGCTCGGGGCGTCGGCCGTCGAGTTCGGCTGCCATCGCGCCGAGTCGGGGGTGGCCGTAGATGTCGGCGACCGTGAACTCGGCATCGCGGGTGCGGATGAGCGAGACGAGCTGCGCGGCCGCAAGGCTCCCGCCGCCCAGGCTGAAGAAGTTGTCGCTCTCGGCCGTGACCCGGACCCCGAGGACGGCCGTCCACTGCTCGGCGAGCCACGCGGCGGTGCCCGACAGGGTCGAGGCGTCCTCCCCGTCGGCGGCGTCGAGCGGCCACGGCAGCGCGGCCCGGTCGACCTTGCCGGAGGTGCGGGTGGGCAGCTCGCCGACGACCGCGAGGAGCGGGACGAGCGGTGCCGGGAGCTGCTCACGGAGGGTGTCGAGCGCCCGCTCGACGGAGAACCCGTCGCGGTCGGGCACCGCGAGGTACCCCACGAGGACGGCGTTCCCGGCGGCGGTGCGCTGGACGGCTGCTGCCGCACCCGAGACGCCCGGCAGCGCCTGCAGGGCGGCCTCGATCTCCCCGAGTTCCACGCGCCGACCGCCGATCTTCACCTGATCGTCCGCGCGCCCCTGGAACACGAGTCCTGCGGCCTCGTAGCGGACGAGGTCGCCGCTCCGGTACGCCCGCGACCACCCGATGCTCGGCATGGGCGCATACCGTTCGGCGTCCTTGGCGGGGTCGAGGTACCGGGCGAGTCCGACGCCGCCGATGATGAGCTCACCGACGCCGCCCTCCTCGACCGGGATGCCCTCGGCGTCGACCACGGCGAGGTCCCAGCCGTCGAGTGGCAGTCCGATGCGCACGGGCTGCTCGCCGGTCAACAGCGCGGCGCAGGCGACGACGGTGGCCTCGGTGGGTCCGTAGGTGTTCCAGACTTCGCGACCGTCCACGGCCAGCCGGGCGGCGAGCTCCGGCGGGCAGGCCTCGCCGCCGAAGATGAGCATGCGGATGTTCTCGAGGGATTCGGCGGGCCACATCGCCGCCAACGTGGGCACCGTCGACACCACGGTGATGCCCTTCGCGGTGAGCCAGGGTCCGAGGTCCATGCCGCTGCGGACGAGCGAGCGCGGCGCCGGGACCAGGCACGCGCCGTGTCCCCAGGCGAGCCACATCTCCTCGCAGGACGCGTCGAAGGCGACGGACAGGCCGGCCAGCACACGATCACCGGGGCCGAGGGGTTCCGCCTGGAGGAAGATCCGCGCCTCGGCGTCGACGAACGCGGCGGCAGAGCGGTGCGAGACGGCGACGCCCTTCGGCGTGCCCGTCGAGCCGGAGGTGAAGATGATCCAGGAGTCGTCGCCCGGTCGCGGTGGTTCGAGGACCGGGATCGCCCGGGTGCCCGGGTGGGGTGCCGCGCCCGTCGCGAGTTGCACCCGGTCGGGATCGGCGCCGTCATCGGCCGGGTCCTCCGTGCCTCGGCGCGAACGCTCGAAGACACCGCCGTCGACCAGGACGCCGACGACGGCCGCCTCACCGAACACGAGTCGTGCCCGCTCCTCCGGGTCGTCGGCGTCGACGGGCACGTAGGCCGCTCCGGTGAACAGGATCCCGAGGATCCCGAGGTAGAGGTCGCGGGTGCCCGAGGCGATCCGGACACCGACCCGGTCACCGCGCCGGACCCCGGCGGCGAACAGCCCGGCCGCGACCCGCTCCGCGCTGAGGACGAGCTCGCGGTAGCTGAGCGCTCCCTCCGCGTCCTCGATCGCCGAGGCCTCGGGGTGCGACGCGGCGACGTCACGGAGGACGTCGAGGAGGGTGCGCTCGGCCGGTGCACGCACGCCACCGAGCAGCGCGGGCTGCCGCTCGATGAGGAGGGCGGTGCTGGTGTCGGCGTCCATACGCGATCCCCTGTCGTCCGGCTGTTCAGCGCCGCCAACGGTAGGCAGCGCGCATGGACGGTTGGTGAACACCAGTCAACCGCCAGATGTCGTGGAATCGTCGGAGACGCTCCGTCGGCCCCCGGCATCCTCGGAGGACGCGCGCCTACCATGGCCTGCATGACCATCGACTACTCCGTGCCCCAGGAACGCCAGCTCGTGACCGCCATCCCCGGCCCCCGATCGCTCGCCCTCACGGAACGGCGCCGCCGCGCGGTGTCGCGCGGTGCCGGCAACCTCGCGCCGGTGTGGATGGACCACGGCTCCGGCGGCATCCTCGTGGATGTCGACGGCAACCACATCATCGACCTCGGAACGGGCATCGGCGTGACGACCATCGGGCACGCCCACCCCGACGTCGCCGCAGCCGCAGCCGAGCAGGCGAAGAAGCTCACGCACACGCTCTTCACCGTGACGCCGTACGAGAACTACCTGCGCGTCGCGGAGAAGCTGTCCGAGATCACGCCGGGCGACTTCGAGAAGCGCTCGATCCTCCTGAACTCCGGTGCCGAAGCCGTCGAGAACGCGGTGAAGATCGCGAAGAAGTACACCGGACGTCGCGCGATCGTCGCCCTCGACCACGCCTTCCACGGACGCACGAACCTGACGATGGCGATGACCTACCGGCCTGCGCCCGAGCGCCTCGGGTTCGGCCCGTTCCCCGGTGAGATCTACAGCGTCCCGCTCTCCTACCCCTTCCGCGACGGACTCGACGGACCGGCGGCTGCCGAGGTGACGATCGACTACATCGAGCGGCACATCGGTGCGAGTGAGGTCGCCGCGTTCTTCGCCGAACCGGTCCTCGGCGACGGCGGCATCGTCATCCCCGCGCCCGGCTACTTCGGGCGCATCAGCGAGTGGTGCACCGAGAACGGGATCGTGTTCGTCGCCGACGAGATCCAGGCCGGCATCGGACGCACCGGCGCCTGGTACTCGATCGAGCACCACGGGGTCGTGCCCGATCTCATCACGAGCGCCAAGGGCATCGCCGGCGGCTTCCCGCTGTCGGCCGTGACCGGGCGCGCCGAGATCATGGACGCGGTCCAGCCCGGTGGCATCGGCGGTACCTTCGGCGGCAACCCGGTGTCCACGGCGGCCGCGCTCGCGACGTTCGAGGTCATCGAGCGCGAGGACCTGCTGGGCGAGGCCCGTCGGGTGGAGGCGACCCTGCGATCGCTCATGGGTGACTGGGCCGAGCGGTTCGACATCGTCGGCGAAGTCCGGATCATCGGTGCGATGGCCGGCGTCGAGTTGGTCGTCCCCGGCACGAAGCAGCCGCACCCCACGGCACTGCAGACCGTCATCGACGCGGCGATCGCCCAGGGCGTGCTCGTGCTCGACGCCGGCTCATGGGACTCGGTGCTGCGACTCCTCCCGAGCGCGGTCATGTCCGACGAGCTCCTCCGCGACGCGGTGTCCGTCCTCGAGGACGCCCTGGGGCAGGTCTCCTCCTGACCGACGCGCCACCGTCGCTGGCCGGTGGGGTCGCCAGCGCGGTGCGCTGACGCGAGCGCGGGTCTGTGGCCGCCGAACCCGTCCGCCAGCGCGGTGCGCTGACGCGAACCCGCCCGAATCGGCTCGGGCGCGGTCCGGGCGCGTGAGCGCGGGCCTCCGGAGGGGTGCGCTCGCGGTTGTGACCCGCGGTGACGTCAGCGCACCGCGCTGGCGCAACCGACGAAAGCGGGTCAGTCGACGGTGACGAAGTCGATGAGCTGTTCGACGCGACCGAGGAGTTCCGGCTCGAGGTCGTTGAAGGTCCGGACCTGACCGAGGATGCGCTTCCAGGCCCGGGCGATGTCGGCCTGCGAGTCGTGCGGCCAGCCGAACGCCTGGCAGATGCCCTTCTTCCACTCGATGGAGCGAGGGATGGTCGGCCACTCGCGCAAGCCGACCCTGGCGGGCTTCACGGCCTGCCAGACGTCGACGTACGGGTGCCCGACGATGAGGACGTTCCGGCCGTTCGGTCCGGCCATGACGGCGTCGGCGATGCGCTGCTCCTTCGAGCCGGGGACCAGATGGTCGACGAGGACGCCGACACGGCGGTCCGGGCCCGGCCGGAACTCGGCGAGCGCGGCGTCGAGGTGGTCGACGCCCGCGAGGTACTCGACGACGACGCCCTCCACGCGGAGGTCGTCGCCCCAGACCCGCTCGACGAGTTCCGCATCGTGGCGACCCTCGACGAAGATCCGGCTCGCGCGAGCCACCCGAGCGGTCGTCTCCACCGCGAAGGAGCCGGAGGCGGTGCGCGCCCGCCCCGTCGGTGCGCGCTTCGGCACGACGAGGACGACGGGCTCACCCTCGAGGAGGAACCCCGCCCCCATGGGGAACACGCGTCGCTTGCCGCGGTAGTCCTCGAGCTCGACCGTCTTCGCCTCGACGCGCGTGATCGCGCCGCAGAAGCCGCCGAGTTCCTCGACCACGAGGTCGGTCACCGCCTCGACCTCACGGGCCACCACGCGGTTCTTCTTCCGCCAGTCCCCCGCGAGGACGTCCTGACCATACCTGTCTTCGAACACCCGTCAACGCTAACCAACCCTCCGACCTTTCTCAGGACGGCCCCGGCGTGGCGCGGCCGACACGCCGCAATCCAGGCTCGACACGCCGACGCCGTCCTGAGTCGGGGACAGGTCGAGCGGTGGGTCGCCCGCGGCGGGAGGGCCTGCTGGCGTGGGAAGCCGCCCGGTGCGGAGACACGCCCCGACTAGGCTGCGGCGCGCTCAGCCTCGCGGGCGAGACCGCCGAGCAGGAGCCCGAGCTGGTCGTCCACGGTGCCGGGGTCCTCGGGGTGCCACTGCACGCCGGTGATCGGCAGGGTGCGGTGCTCGATCGCCTCGACGGTGCCGTCGGAGGCCCAGGCGACGGCACGCAGGCCCTCGCCGAGCTCGCCGACCGACTGGTGGTGGGCGCTCTGCACCTGGAGGTGACGGGCACCGAGTCGGAATGCGAGGGCACTCGAGGGGTCGAGCTCGACCTCGTGCGGGGTCATGCTCTCATCGACCGGGACACCCTCGTTGCGGTGGGCGCTGTGCTCACCGAGGTCCTGCACGAGCGTCCCGCCGAGGGCGACGTTGATGATCTGGTGACCGCGACAGATCCCGAGCAGCGGCGTGCCTCGCTCGGCGGCGCGACGGGCGACCGCCAGCTGGGCGCGGTCGGCCTCGGGGAAGTGCTGGCCCTCGGCGCGGTAGCCGGTGGTGCCGCCGTACTGGGCGGGATCGATGTCGGCGCCGCCCATGATGACGACGGCGGAAGCCCCGTCGGTCGAGGCGAGGAGCGCATCGGTGCCGAGGTCGTGCGCGGCCAACCGGGTCACGCGCCAGCCGGCCCGTTCGGCGGCGGCGATGGTCCGTCCGACGAGGATCTGCACGTACTCGTGGTACGCCTGGTCGTCCTCACGGAACCTGGTGACCTCGACGAGCGCCAGCATGGGTGAGACGTGTCCTTGCATGATGCTCCTTCCAGGGGTTCCGTGAGGTGACTCGACCAGTCTCGCCGGGCAGACGCCCTCGCGCGAGCGGCCGCGTCACGGTCGGTAACAGAGTCCGTCACGGTCGGTGTCGGCGTCACGGTCGGTGTCGGCGAAGCCCCGTCACCGCCGCATAGCACAGCTCTGGTTCGGCGCGCTCGCTGGGAGCCCGCTGTAGAGATGTCGAGGGCCCGGACCTAGACTCGGAACCGAGCCGCGGGGTGGGGCTCCAGGGTCCGAACGAGTGACGAGGTGACCGATGCGGGTTCGCTGGGCGGTATCGATCTGGGCGTTCTGCGTGGCCGTGCTCCTCGGAGCGGGGGCCACCGCCGCCTGGGCGGAGAGCCCGGTGCAGCTCGGAGCCGGGCGCGTGTCCGACAGTGCGGGCGTCCTCAGCAGCGGCGAGGTCTCCGAGATCACGACGGCCGTCGACGACCTGGCCGCGGATCACGGCGTCGACCTCTGGGTGGTCTACGTGCCGACCTTCACCGACCCGAGTGACGCCGAGTCCTGGGCGAACCAGACCGCGAAGGACAACAACCTCGGACCGAACCAGTACCTGCTGGCCGTGGCGACGGAGGACCGCGCCTACTACCTCTCCGGCGACTCCAGTGGACCGGTGAGCGGCGATCAGCTGACCGAGATCGAGCAGCAGCGCATCCTGCCGCAGCTGCGTGACGACGACTGGGCCGGCGCCGGCGTCGCTGCCGCCGAAGGCCTGGGTGCCGCCGTCGGCGGCGGGTCGATCGGAGGCAGCGGTGGTGGTTCAGGCGGCTCGGCCGGGTGGCTGACCATCCTGCTGATCGTGGTCGTCGCCGTCGTGGCCGTCGTCCTCCTGGTCGTCTTCCTCCGCCGACGCCGCGCTGCGAACGGCGACGGCGCCGTGATCGCGGGCCGGCAGGGGGCACCGGTCGACCCGCTGGCCACCGCCCCTATCCCCGAGCTCGAACGACTCGCCGGCAGTGCGCTCGTCCAGACCGACGACGCCGTCCGGACGAGCGAGGAGGAGCTCGGCTTCGCGACCGCCTCCTACGGCGAACCGGCCACGGCCGCGTTCACCGCCGCCCTCGCCGGAGCGAAGGACGACCTCGCACATGCCTTCGCGCTCAAGCAGCGGCTCGACGACGCCGAGCCGGACACCGAGCAGCAACAGCGCGACTGGAACCTCCAGATCATCCGGCTCTGCGAGCACGCGAACCACGTGCTCGATGAACAAGCAGCCTCCTTCGACGAGCTCCGCGCGCTCGAGAAGAACGCACCCGCCGCGGTCGAGGAGCTGCGAGCCAGGGCGGCCGCGGCCGGACCGACGGTGACGGCCGCGCAAGACGCGGTGCGCGCCCTGCAGACGCGCTACAGCCCCGACGCCCTCATCACCGTGATCGACAACCCGGCGCAGGCGACGGAGCGTCTCGCCTTCGCCACCGCGGCGATCTCGGACGCAGCTGCACGGCTCGCCGCCGGAGACTCGGGCGAGGCCGCCGTCGGCATCCGAGCCGCCGAGGAAGCGCTCGACCAGGCCACCCAGCTCACCGGGGCCGTGAAGCGGCTGCAGGCCGACCTGACGACCGCCGAGCAGCACCTCGCCGCCCGACTGGCCGAATTGGACGGAGACGTCGCCGCGGCTGGCGGCCAACCGGACCCGACCGGCACCCTCGCCGCGGCGGTCGCGAGCACCACCGCGACGGTCTCCCAGGTTCGCGGCGCGCTCGGCGCACCGAACAACCCGATCGCCCTCCTCGCCCGCCTGGATGCGGCGAACACGCAGATCGACGGTGCTCTCCAAGGGGTGCGCACCGCGGCGGAGCAGCGACAACGCGCTGCAGCCGCCCTCGGACAGACCCTGCAGACGGCGGGCGCGCAGGTGTCGGCTGCCGAGGACTTCATCGTCTCGCGGCGCGGAGCCGTCGGCCCGGAGGCCCGGACGCGCCTCGCCGAAGCCGGCCGCAGCCTCGTGCAGGCCCAGGGCCTCGCCGCCAACGACCCGACGCAGGCGCTCTCCCTCGCCCAGCGCGCCAACTCGCTCGCGAGTCAAGCGGTGCAGCTCGCCCAGGCCGACCTCGGGCAGTTCCAGAGCCAGTCGGCGGGCGGACTCGACGGCATGTTCGGCGGCGGCCAGGGGCAGCAGGGCGGCAACGGGATGCTCGGTGCCGTCCTCGGCGGCATCCTGATCAACTCCGTCCTCGGCGGCGGCGGGTCCCGTTCCGGCGGCGGCATGTTCGGCGGCGGAGGATCGAGCGGCGGCATGTTCGGCGGCGGCTCCGGTCGCTCACGCAGCGCCGGCAGCTTCGGTGGCGGCGGCACCCGTTCCCGACGCGGCGGCGGTCGCTTCTGATCCGCGGCACCACCCACCTCATCACCAGACACCGACCGACACGATCCAGCAGGACACGAGAGAGGAACCACACCATGGCAGAGAAGCAGTCCATCTTCGGACGCATCGCCCAGCTGACCAAGGCCAACATCAACGCGCTGCTCGACTCCGCCGAGGACCCGCAGAAGATGCTCGACCAGATGGTCCGGGACTACACGAACTCGATCGCCGACGCCGAGAGCGCGATCGCCGAGACGATCGGCAACCTCCGGCTCCTCGAGCAGGACCACCAGCAGGACGTCGAGGCGGCCTCCGAGTGGGGCACCAAGGCGCTGGCCGCGAGTCGCAAGGCCGACGAATACCGTCAGGCGGGCAACGCCGCGGACGCCGACAAGTTCGACAACCTCGCGAAGATCGCGCTCCAGCGCCAGATCGGCGCCGAGAACGAGGCCAAGCAGGCCGAGCCGCAGCTGGCCTCGCAGACGAAGGTCGTCGAGCAGCTGAAGAACGGCCTCAACGGCATGAAGACGAAGCTCGAGCAGCTGAAGACGAAGCGCAGCGAGCTCGTCGCCCGTGCCAAGACCGCGGAGGCCCAGCGCAAGGTCGCGGATGCGGTCGGCAGCATCGACATCATGGACCCGACGAGCGACCTGAGCCGCTACGAGGACAAGATCCGCCGCGAGGAGGCGAAGGTGCTCGGCCAGCAGGAGCTCGCCGCCTCGAGTCTCGACGCGCAGTTCAACGACCTCGAGGACCTCGGCGAGCTGACCGAGGTCGAGGCCCGCCTCGCCGCGCTGAAGGGCGGCGGTTCCGCGTCTCCCGCGATCGAGTCCTCCGGACCCGAGTACACGCCGAACGCCGGACAGTAGTACCGATCCGACGGGCCCTCGGGACCTCCCGAGGGCCCGTCGCCCTCGCCCCCTCGCACCATCTCCAGGAAGGCACCGCATGACGAAGTTCGTCGTCGTCCCCCAGTGGCAGGGCTCCGGCTCGTCCAGGGCCATGCAGTTGATCGATGGAGCCGAGGCGATCCGCGGCGACCTGCCGACGGCGGCCACGACACTCGTCCACGTGCCGACGGAGGCCGGCGAGGCCCTCGACACCGACATCCGGCGCGCCAGTTCCCTCGTGACGACCGCGGAACTCCAACGTCAGGCGCTCGTCGGGATCGACGAGCCCGTCATCACCATCGGCGGGGACTGCGGCGTCGAACTCGCGTCGGTCGGTGAGGCCCTCCGACGCGACCCCGGCATCGCCGTCGTCTGGTTCGACGCCCACGGCGACCTCAACACCCCGCTCAGCTCGCCGTCCGGGTCGTTCAGCGGCATGGTCGCCCGGGCACTGACCGGCGAAGGCGCCGCGATGCTGCTGCCCGAGGCCCCACTCGATCCCGCCCGACTCGTCCTCGTGGGGGTGCGTGACCTCGACGACGGTGAACTCGCCCACATCGAGGAGCGTGGCATCCCCATGGTCTCCTCGGTGATGACGAGCGCCGCCGAGGTGGTCGCCGCCGTCGAGGCGACGGGCGCCGACCGCGTCTACCTGCACGTGGACGTCGACGTCCTCGACCCCGCCGTCATCGCCGGCGTCAGCTCGGCCGTCCCCTTCGGTCTCGAACTCGGCACCCTGCTCGACTGCATCACCGCCCTCCGCGCCCGATTCGGCTTCGCCGGGGCCGGGGTCACGGGCTTCTCACCCGGCTCCCCCGACGCCGCAGCCGACGACCTCGGCACCATCCTCCGCATCATCGGCGCGATCAGTCGCGAACCGAAACCTGACAGCACCAACCCGACAGGAGTCACCCCATGAGCCGTACCGTCGATCTCGTCGTCATCGGAGCCGGACCCGTCGGCGAGAACGTCGCCGACTACGCCCACAAGAGCGGTCTGAGCGTCGTCATCGTCGAGAGCGAACTGGTCGGCGGTGAGTGCTCCTACTGGGCCTGCATGCCGTCCAAGGCCCTCATCCGCTCGGGAGCCGCCCTGCGGGCCGCCAAGCGCACGGGTGGAGCCATCCCCGAGGACACCGCGCTCGATCCGCTTAAGGTCCTCGCGCGACGGGACTCGTTCACGAGCGACTGGTCGGACGACGGCCAGGTCGAGTGGCTCGAGGGCGCCGGCATCGAGCTGGTGCGTGGGCACGGTCGCCTGACCGGCCAACGCGAGGTCACCGTGACGGCCGCCGACGGCTCGACGACGGTGCTCACGGCGACGCACGCCGTCGCGGTCTGCACCGGCTCCGCCGCGCTCCTGCCCGACATCGCAGGGCTGGCGGCGGTGGAGCCGTGGACGAGCCGCGAGGCCACGAGCGTCCAGACCCTGCCAGCGTCCGTCGCCTTCCTCGGTGGCGGCGTCGTCGCCGTCGAGCTCGCGACCGCCTACCGCTCGCTCGGGGTCGACGTCACGCTCGTCGCCCGCAGCGGCCTGCTCGGCAACACCGAGCCGTTCGCCGGCGAGCTCGTCGAGTCCTCCCTGCGTGAACTCGGCGTGACGATCGTGCACGCGTCCCCCACCGCCGTCTCGCGGGCCGCCGACGGTGCCGTCACGCTTGAGTTCGACGACCGGGACGCGGTGACGACGGCGGAACTCGTCGTGGCCACCGGCCGGACGCCACGGACGGACGACCTCGGGCTCGAGACCGTCGGCCTGGAACCGGGTGCCTGGATCGAGGTCGACGATCAGCTCCTCGCTCACGGCAGCGACTGGCTCTACGCCGTCGGCGACGTCAACCACCGGGCTCTCCTGACGCACCAGGGCAAGTATCAGGCACGCGCCGCGGGCGCGGTCATCGCGGCACGGGCGAACGGCGAGGACGTCGACACCAGCCCGTGGAGCGACCACGCGGCGACCGCCGACCACCGTGCCGTGCCGCAGGTCGTCTTCTCCGAACCGGAGGTCGCCGCCATCGGACTCACTGCCGCGCAGGCCGAGGCGGCGGGGATCGACCACCGGGTGGTCGACTACGACCTCGGTGGCATCGCGGGCTCGAGCCTCCACGCCGACGGCTACACCGGGCAGGCGAGGATGGTCGTCGACGAGGAGCGCGGCGTGATCATCGGGATGACCTTCGTGGGTCAGGACGTCGCCGAACTCGTCCACGCGGCGACGATCGCCGTCGTGGGTGAGGTGCCGCTGCACCGCCTCTGGCACGCGGTGCCGTCCTACCCGACGATGAGCGAGATCTGGCTGCGACTCCTCGAGACCTACCGGAGCGGTGCGTGACCCGTCCCGGCGACGTCGATGAGCCGCGGAGCCGTCGTTCCGGCGGCCCGTGGCTCGACTCACCCCTCAGCCGGATCGGGTACTGGTACGCCACGCTCACCGGGCTCGTCTGGGGCGCACTCTGGAGCACCGGTCCGGTCGAACGCCGGGGCGGGATGATCGTCTTCCGCGGGATGCCGTCGTGGACGTTCGGCCGAGGTGGCTCATGCGTCGGCGGGGTGTACCTCACCGACCGGAACGTGTCGACCCGGGTGCTCGAACACGAGGCGGTGCACAAGCGGCAATGGCAGCGGTACGGCATGCTCTTCCCACTGATGTACGCGATCGCCGGTCGTGATCCGCTCCGGAACCGCTTCGAGATCGAAGCCGGCCTCGAAGCGGGAGGCTACCTGCCGAAACGCCGCTGACGAGCGTCGCGGCGTCTGTGCGCTGCCGTGCCGGTTCGAGGTCGTGTCAGTGCGATGCGCGCTCGACCGAGTTCGAGCGCTGACGCGCGCCGATGCTCGCCAGCGTCATCCTGAGGTCGTTCCGGAGGCCCGTGAGGTGCTCCGTCTCGCCGCCGATCCACACGCGGTAGTCGGCCGCGTCGTGTCCGTCGACGTCGAGCATCTCGCTCGCCCAGGCCCGGGTCGCTCGTGCGACGGCCTGACCGCGTGCGCACCGGCTGCCCGTTCCAGGTTCCCCCGAACGCGCTGCGCGGACGAGCCACGTCACGACGACGCGTCCCGGCGAGTCGAGGGTGGTGATCGACGCGGCGTCGTCGACCTCGACGAACACCTGACCGCGGGCGCAGATGGGGAGCAGCGCGAGGACCTCCGCCAGCTCGCCGACCGACGACTCGTCGCCCGCGAGCAGCACGTGGCGTGCGTCCGCGACGGCGAACTCCGCCGGATCCTCGAAATAGCTCACACGATCAGTATAGGCGAGCCTAAGCTCACCTCGGCCCCCGCGCAGGGTCTTCCAAGGCGGCGGAGCACATCACGATCCGATCACTCTGTGACGCCCCCTGACACCGTGGCTGGCACCACACACGTCGACTGGGTACGCTCGCTGGAGCCCCAGCGATGCGGCTTTCCGGACGCGGTCCAGTATTCACGCGGCCCAGGCGGGAATGCCCGCTGCCCGGAACCGGTTGTGCGTCTCCAGATGCCGGCCACTCCAGCATCCCCGAAAGGACCTCCATGCGTCATCGTCAGCTGCGTCGTCAGCTCCTCACCGCCGCGATCGCGGTCACCGGCGCCGCCCTCGTCCTCACCGGCTGCGCAGGCCCGGCCGCGACGCCGACGCCCGACGCCGACGCGACCCTGCGGGTCGGTCTCGTCCTGGAGCCCTCCGACCTCAACATCCGCACCACCTCCGGCGCCGCGCTCGACCAGATCCTCATCGACAACGTCTACCAGGGCCTCGTGTCCCGCACCGAGGACAACCAGATCGTCGACACGCTCGCGAAGAGCCACGACATCAGCGCCGACGGTCTCACCTACACCTTCGTCCTCCGCGACGGCGTGACCTTCCACGACGGCGCCGCCCTGACCGCGGCCGACGTCGTCGACTCCATCACGCAGGTGCAGCAGGACCCGACGTTCGTCGACAACGTGGCCCTCCAGAAGGTCGCCTCGATCACGGCCGTCGACGACTCGACCGTGCAGTTGCAGCTCACCTCGCCCGACTCCAACCTGTTGTGGACCCTGACCGGACGCGCAGGACTCGTGCTGGAGTCGGGCGCCACCAACGACCTGTCGACGACCGCCAACGGCACCGGGCCGTTCACCCTGAAGACCTGGAAGCAGGGCGACAGCATCACCTTCGACCGGAACGCGAAGTACTGGGGCGACGCTCCGAAGGTCAAGGAGGTCGTCTTCAGCTACATCCCCGACGCCTCCTCCGCCGTCAACGCCACCCTCGCCGGCGAACTCGACGTGCAGACGGCGCTCGACGCGAACCTCAAGGACCAGATCACCCGCGCCGACGGGTTCAGCATCACCGAAGGCAAGACGACCGACAAGTACACCCTCGCCTTCAACAACCAGCGCGCTCCCCTGAACGACCCCCTCGTCCGGCAGGCGCTCCGCTCCGCCATCGATCACGCCGCGATCGTCGAGGCCGTCGGCGGTGCCGCGGTCGAACAGT
Source organism: Plantibacter auratus (assembly GCF_050587365.1). Lineage (NCBI taxonomy): Bacteria > Bacillati > Actinomycetota > Actinomycetes > Micrococcales > Microbacteriaceae > Plantibacter > Plantibacter auratus. The sequence goes on from NZ_JBOBFV010000003.1 coordinate 228,822, forward strand.
ACGGACCGATCCCCGAGCTCGATCCGGGCTACGAGAACCTCAGCGAGCTCGTGAAGTACGACCCGGAACAGGCGAAGGCGCTCCTCGCCCAGGCCGGCCAGGAGAACCTGTCCCTGACGCTCACGATCCCGAGCTTCTACGGAACCTCGGTGGCCAACGTCCTGGTGTCCGAGTTCAAAGCCATCGGCGTCACCCTCACCGTCAAGAGCGTCGAGTTCCCGACCTGGCTGAACGACGTCTACACGAACAAGGACTACGACCTCAGCTACGTGAACCACGTCGAGGCACGCGACTTCCAGAACTGGGCGAACCCGAACTACTACTTCGGCTACGACAACGCGCAGGTCCAGTCGCTCTATGCTGAATCCGTAGCGGCGACCGATCCGGCCGTCGCAGCCCAGAAGCTCAAGGAGGCGGCGTACCTCGTGTCGAAGGACAACGCCGCCGACTGGCTCTACACCGCGATCACCCTCACGGTGGTGCGCGACGGCGTGACCGGCTTCCCCGTGGACTCGGTCAACTCGCGCATCAACCTGGCGAAGGTCGCCGTGACCGGGTGACCCGCTTCATCCTGACGAGGCTGGTACTCCTCCTCGTCGGGCTCCTCGCCGCGAGCGCCCTGATCTTCTTCACCATCAGGGTGCTCCCGGGCGACGTCGCCCAGGTCATCGCAGGGACGGACGCGACGCCCGAAGCGGTCGCCGCGATCCGTGAACAGTTGGGACTCGGCCAGCCCGTCCTCCTGCAGTACCTCGACTGGATCGGCGGGTTGCTCCGCGGCGATCTCGGGAACTCGCTCATCACGGGCACCCCCGTCGCCAGCGAACTCGCCCAGAAGGCGCAGGTGACCGTCCCGCTCGGCATCATGGCCCTCGTCATCGCCCTCGCGTTCAGTGTGCCGCTCGGGGTGTTGGCGGCCGTCCGGCGAACCCGCGCGACGGGCGTCGTCATCTCCTTCGCGTCGCAGGGGCTCGCCGCCGTCCCGGTCGTCTGGGCCGGCATGATGCTCGTGCTCCTCTTCGCCGTCGTGCTCGGTTGGCTCCCGGCGCAGGGCTTCCCGCGCGCGGGCTGGAACGATCCGCTGGCGGCGATCCGCGCCCTCCTCCTCCCGGCACTCACGATCGGCGTCGTCGAGGGCGCGGTCCTGCTGCGCTTCGTCCGTTCCGCCGCCCTCGACGCGATCGGCCAGGACTACGTCCGGACGGCGGCGGCGAAGGGGCTGACCCGTTCGCAGGCACTCATCCGCCACGGGCTGCCGAACGTGGCGCTCTCGGTCGTCACCGTGCTCGGGCTCCAGATCGCCGGGCTCATCGTCGGCAGCGTCATCATCGAACAGCTCTTCACGCTGCCCGGCATCGGGCGCATGCTCGTCGCCGACGTCGGCAACCGCGACCTCGTGAAGGTGCAGGGCGAGCTCCTCGTCCTCACCGGGGTGGTCCTCGTGATCGGTGCCGTCGTGGACGTGGTCCACCGTCTCGCAGACCCCCGACTCCGAGAACAGGAGCGGACCACATGACCGCCCGTCAGGATCACCCGCGTCGGCGCGCGGTGTCAGGCGGACTCCGCACGCTCGTGGCCGGCCCGGCCGGCGTGTTCGGGCTCGTCGTCGTCGCCCTCCTCCTCCTGAGTGCCGGCGTCTCCTTCCTCTGGACGCCGTACGACCCCCAGCTCACCGATCCGTTCGCGAAGTGGCTGGCTCCGTCGCCGGCCCATCTGCTCGGCACTGACGAGGTCGGACGCGACATCTTCAGCCTGCTGCTCGTCGGCGCGCGTGTGACCGTGGCCGTCGCGATCGGTTCCGCAGTCGTCTCGACGGTCATCGGGGTCGCCCTCGCCGCCCTCGGTTCGCTCACGCGGCGCTGGGTCCGGGAGACGGTCGCGGTGCTGATCGACATCCTCATCGCGTTCCCGACCCTCCTCATCGCCATGATGATCGCCTCCGTCTTCGGCGGCTCGCTGTGGGTCGTCATCTGGGCGGTGGGCATCAGCTTCGGCGTGAACATCGCCCGGGTGACCCGACCCGAGATCCGCCGAGTCTCGCACAGCGAGTACGTGCTCGCCGGCAAGGCCGCCGGTCTCGGACCGGTGAGGAACCTGACGCGGCATCTGCTGCCGAACGTCGCACCGGTGTTCATCGTCCAGCTGTCGTGGTCGATGGCGGTCGCGGTGCTCGCCGAGGCGGGCCTGTCGTACCTCGGCTACGGCGCCCCCTCCAGTGTCCCGTCCTGGGGTCGGATGCTCAGCGAACTGCAGACCTACCTCGCCGTGCACCCGCTGTCGGTGCTGTGGCCGGGGCTCGCCATCACCATCACCGTCCTCGCCCTGAACCTGCTGGGCGACGCCCTCCGGGACGCGACCGATCCGACCCTCGGTCGCCGGGGACCCGCCTCGACCCCCACCTCGCCCCAGGGGGTGACCGCATGAGTCTCGACGTCCAGGACCTCGTCGTCACGCTCGGCGGCCGCCGGGTCGTCGACGGCGTGAGCTTCAGCGTGCCGGCGGGCGCACGGTTCGGCCTCATCGGCGAGTCCGGATCCGGGAAGTCGCTGACGGCGCTGGCGATCCTCGGACTGCTCCCGGACGGCGCCGCGGTGAGCGGCAGCATCCGCTGGCAGGGCGAGGAACTCCTCGGCCGCGACGACCGCGAACTCGCGCGGATCCGCGGGCGTGAGATCGGGATCGTGTTCCAGGAACCTCGGACGGCGCTCAACCCGATCCGCACCATCGGACGCCAGATCGGCGAGCCGCTGCGCATCCACGAGGGGCTGTCGAAACGGGAGGCGTTCGACCGGGCCGTCGAACTCGCCGCGCGGGTCCGTCTGCCCGACCCCGAGCGCATCGTCCGGCGATACCCGCACCAGCTGTCGGGCGGGCAACGCCAGCGGGTCGCGGCCGCCATCGCCCTCGCCTGCGGACCCTCCCTGCTCATCGCGGACGAGCCGACCACGGCGCTCGACGTCACCATCCAGTCGGAGATCCTCGGCCTCTTCGAGCGTCTCGTGAGCGAGACCGGGGCATCCCTCGTCTTCATCACCCACGACCTCGCGGTCCTCTCCCGGATCGCCAGTGGCGCCGTGGTGCTCGCGCAGGGGAAGGTCGTCGAGGCCGGGCCGGTGGCCCAACTGCTGTCGATGCCGGTGTCGCCCGTGACGCAGCGGCTGTTGGCCGCCGCGAAGACCATGAGCTGGAAGGGCGAGGACGATGACTGAGCCGCTGCTCCACGCACAGGGGCTCGGACGGGTCTACACCAACCCGCGGGAGTCGCTCTTCCAGCGCCCGAGCCGCACCGTCGCGCTCCACCCGAGCGACCTCGTCGTCGCCCCCGGTGAGGCCGTCGGCATCATCGGTGAGTCGGGGTCGGGCAAGTCGACCCTCGTCCGGCTCCTGCTCGCGCTCGACACCCCGAGCTCGGGTTCCGTGGCGTTCGACGGCCGTCCCGTCAGCGCCACGGCGAGCGCCAGGAGCCTGCACTGGTTCCGTCGACAGACGGGCGTGGTGTTCCAGGACCCGTACGCGTCGCTCGACCCGCGCATGAGCGTCGGTCGGATCGTCGCCGAGCCGCTCGCGGCGCTCGGCATCGAGGGCGACCATCGTTCCCGGGTCCGAGGGGTGCTCCGGCTCGTCGGGCTCGACGCCGATGCGGCTGATCGGTTCCCTCATGAGTTCTCGGGTGGTCAGCGCCAGCGCATCGCGCTTTCGCGCGCGATCGTGCACCGCCCGCGCCTCCTCGTCGGCGACGAACCGCTCAGTGCGCTCGACGTGACCGTCCGGGCGCAGATCCTCGAGCTGCTCGGCCGTCTCCGCGAGGAACTGGGGCTGGCGATCGTGCTGGTGTCGCACGACATCGGCGTGGTGCAGCACCTCTGCGACCGGGTGGTCGTGATGCGCGACGGGGCGATCGTCGAGGAGGGTCCGGTCGCCAAGGTCCTCAGTCGGCCCTCACATCCGTACACGACCCAGTTGCTCGCCTCGGTCCCCCGCCTCTGACACCGCCCCGATCCCTGAGCCTGTCGAAGGGCCTCAGGCCGACGGGTCCGCCAGGCGCCGATGCCGGCGCAGAGCCGCGCGCTGGCTCGGCGACTCGCCGTGCAGGACGAGCCCCACGATCCACAGGACGACCCGGGTCGCCGTCACGACCGGCAGCGGGATCGGGCCGAGATGGGCGGTGCGGAGCCCGAGGATGCGGCGGTACTCGGGTGGGATCGTCGCGACGGCTCCCGCGAAGAGGATCCCGTAGGCGGGGAGCAGCGAGCGGTCGAGCGGCGGTCGACGGAGGAACGCCAGGGTCTCGTCTACCCGCGGGCCGCCGGTCAGGTCGCCGGCGTCGAGGTACCCGCGCAGCTGCCTGGCCAGTTCCGCCTCCGAGCGGGGCGGGTCGACGACGCCCATGAGCTCACCCGCGAGCGCCCAGTCGGCCACATAGGCGTCCGCACCACCGGGGATCCGGCCGCCCCAGGTCTGTCGCACGCTCAAGAAGGCGTCGGTGAACGCCAGGTGCACCCAGCGCAGGAGGTCCGGGTCGTTGGCCGCGTACGGGCGCACCACGCCATGGGCGTCGAGGTACTCCCCGACGACGCGTTCGTGGAGCTTGAGCACGTAGTCGCTCGTCCGACGCGCCGTGTCACGGTCGCCGTACGTCACAGTGAAGATCCAACGGATGGTGCCGTCGAGCCGTCCGAGGGGGTCCTCCCGGTACCGGGACCAGTCGTGCACGCCGGCCAGGGCCCCGGGGTGGGCCGCCTGCAGGAGGAGCGCCCGGATGCCGGCGACCATGGTCTCGACACCGCCGTGCACCGTCCAGGCCGCGGAGTCGGGCGTGAAGAACCCCGTGTCGGTGCCGTCCTCGAGATCGAGCGTCCACTGCGGCGGGCGGTCCTGCTCCACCGCGAAGACCGCGAGGATACGTGAGCGGAGCCCGGCGAGCAGGCGGGTGCGCAGGCGGGAGACCGGTCGCCGTCCAGTGCCGACATCCACCACTCGATCGTCCTCCACTCGCCGTCACGACGAGCCTACGTCGGGATGCCGGTGGCCCCACCCGTAGGGGGATCGTCTCCTCTATCCCGGTCCCTGAGCCTGTATCCCGGTCCCTGAGCCTGTATCCCGGTCCCTGAGCCTGTCGAAGGGCGCCTCGGCAGGGGCCCGGTCACCGGGCTGGCTTGCGCGCTTCGATGAGGGTTCGTGACGAGTGCGCGACGAACGGGCCGTCATCCTGCAGGGAACGGTGCAGCTCCTGCAGGCGGTCGAGGTACCGCGCGGAGGTGAATCCGGGCACCATCCAGATCACCTTGCGCAGGAACCAGATGATCGCACCGACGTCGTGGAACTCGATCCGCAGTCGTTCGGTCCGCAGGTCCACGATCTCGAGTCCGGCGGCGCGGGCACCGTCGGACTCGTCGTCAGGGTGACGTGCTCGACGGACGGCTTCGGGCTGCGGGCCGAGGAAGGCCTCGACGAGTTCGAACACGCTCGCCGGTCCGACGTGCTGGGCGAGGTAGCTTCCTCCTGGCGCGATCACCCGCGCCACGTCGCTCCAGTCCACGGCGACGGGATGCCGGCTCGACACGAGCGCGAACGAGCCGTCCGCGAACGGCAGTGGAGCACCCTCCTCCGTGCGAACGACGACGACGCCCCGCGGGTGCAGGCGGGCGGCGGCTCGGGCGAGGTTCGGTGGCCAGGACTCGGTGGCGGCGGCGAGCGGCGGAAGAACCGGCACCGTGTCGAGCACTTCTCCCCCGCCGGTCTCGAGGTCGAGCGACGACGGGACGTCGGCCAGACGTCTCCCCAGCAGTTCGGAGAACCGCCAGGAGGGGCGCTCCTCACTGGCCCGGCCGTCGAGCCAGGAGAAGTCCCACCCGTCGACCGAGGCGGCGTCGGCCTCGGCGACGAGGTCGTCGAACGATCGTGACATGGTCCCCTCCGTGCGTGGCTCCGTGGGCGGTGCGCTCATCCGACGGTCTCGAACCGGCTCGGATCGAGCCGCTCGACGTCGAACCGCGGCACCGCGTCGAGCAGCTCCCGAGTGTACGCGTGCTGCGGATGCCCGAGGACGGCCGAGGCCGGGCCCGACTCAACGACGCGCCCGGTCGACAGCACCGTCACCTCGTCAGCGATCTGCCGGACGAGACCGAGGTCGTGCGAGATGAACAGGTAGCTGAGCGCGTGCTCGTCCCGGAGGTCGAGGAGCAGTTCGACGATCTGCGCCTGCACCGAGACGTCGAGCGCCGAGGTGGGCTCGTCGAGGACGAGCACCGACGGCGCGAGGACGAGCGTCCTCGCGAGTGCGACCCGCTGGCGCTGACCGCCCGACACCTCCCGTGCACGACGCCCCAGCGCACTCGTGGGGAGGGCGACCTGGTCGAGGATGGTCGCGACGCGGCGCCGGCGTTCGGCGGCGCTCCGCACCCCGTGGATCCGCAGGGGCTCCTCGATGATCTGTCCGACGGTGTACCGCGGATCGACCGCCGAGAGCGGGTTCTGGTAGACCAGCTGGAGGTCGCGCGCAAAGGGGTTGGCGACGGCGTTGTCCTGCGGGAGTTCCCGGCCGGCGACCCGCACCGAGCCGTCGTCGAAGGAGGTGAGCCCGGCGACGATGCGCGCGAGCGTCGATTTGCCCGACCCGGACTCGCCGACGAGCGCGTGGATCGAACGCGGACGGAGGACGAGCGACGCGCCGTCGAGTGCGGGCGGCGCCTGCGGATCGCGTCCGAACCGTTTGGACACGTGCGACACCTCGACCACCGCGGGCGCCGCGTTCGTCTCGCCGCGCTGCTCCGCCTGCACCTGCTCGGCCGCAACGCGGATGCGTTCCCGGTAGCGCAGCGGCGACGACGCGGGCGAGTCCGAGAGCAGCCCCACCGTGTAGGGGTGCTGCGGTGCGAGCAACACCTCCTCGGCCGGACCGGACTCGCGGACGTTCCCCTCCTGCAGGACCACGATCGCGTCGCTGCGCTCCTGCGCCAGCGCCAGGTCGTGGGTGATGAAGAGGATCCCGAGCGCGAGCTCCTGCCGGAGGCCGTCGAGGAGGTCGAGGATGCGCCGCTGGACGGTCACGTCGAGCGCGGACGTCGGCTCGTCGGCGATGAGCAGCTTGGGCCTCGCCGCGATGGCGATCGCGATGAGCACCCGCTGCAACTGCCCGCCGGAGAGCTCGTGCGGGTAGGACCGCACGCGGGCCGAGGCCTGACGGATGCCCACGTGCTCGAGCAACTCGATCACGCGCGCGGGGACCTCCGAGCGCGGGGTGTCGCCCGCCACCTGGACCGCCTGGGCGATCTGCACGCCGATCCGCTGCAGCGGGTCGAGTGAACTGAGCGGATCCTGCGGGATGAAACCCAGCGTCGAGCCGCGCAGGGGGCGCCACTGCTTCCGGGAGAAGTCGGCGACCTCGTGTCCGGCGACCGCGACCCGACCGGCGGTGACCGAGCCGTTGCCCGGGAGGAGTCCCGCGACCGCCCGGGCGATCGTGCTCTTCCCCGAACCGGACTGGCCCACGAGCGACACCGTCTCGCCGCGGCCGACCTGGAACGACACGTCGCGCACCGTGTCGGTCGGCCCCCTCGAGCCACGTGTCCGGTACCCGACGGCGAGTCCGTCGACGAGCAACGGCACCGGAGCCGCGTCGACGACATGGAGTGCGCTGTGCTGCAGGGCTGCCTGGTTCATGCGGTGGTCCTCTCGCGGGTGAGTTGGCTGAGACGGCTGATGGCGAGCACGGTGACGGCGATCACGAGGCCCGGGACGACGACGAGCCACGGCGAGGACACGACGTACTGACGACCCTCGGAGACGAGCAGGCCCCACTCCGGGTCGGGCGGCGGAGCTCCGTACCCGAGGAAGCTGAGCGAGGAGATCCAGATGATCGCGAGGCCGAACTGGAGGGCCGTGAGCGACAGCACCGCGGAGTACGAGTTCGGGAAGACGTGCTTCGCGAGGACGTACGCCCGCGAACCGCCGAGATGGTGACTCGCCTCGACGAACGGCAGGTCCTTCACCGTCAGCACCTCGGAGCGCATGATCCTGGTGAACGCCGCGATCGAGGAGATCCCCACGGCGACGGCCGCGTTCAGGGTGCCGAAGCCGAGCGCCACGACGACGACCATCGCGAGGAGCAGCCCGGGGATCGAGAGCAGCACGTCGACGATCCGGCTGATGACGGCGTCGACGAGACCGCCGAACGACGCGGTGACGAGCCCGAGGACCGTGCCGGCGCCGAGTCCGATGAGGACGGCGACCGCCGAGCCGAGCAGGGTCCGACCGGTGCCGTGGATCACCCGCGACAGCAGGTCGCGACCGAGGGAGTCGGTTCCGAACCAGTGCGCGACCGACGGTGCGGCGAGCGCGTTGGCGTCGTCGGGCTCGAGCGGGTCGTACGGTGTGAGGAGGCCGGGTGCGATCACGGACACGAGGACGAGACCGACGACGATGATCGCCAGGACGTCCGCGAGCCCGAGGCGGCCGAGGAGTCGACGGAACGCGTCCGGTCCGTCGTCGGCCGCGGTGACGTCGCGGTCCGCTTGGAGTCGGAGGCTCATGCGTCCACGCTCGCTTTCGTCGGGATACCGCCGGGTACCGCCGTCCCCGTCGCCGCCGCTGTCGCGACAGCGGCCCTGGCGAGGCGGGAGCGTCGTGACCTCCCATGCCCGGGCCGGACGATGCGCGGGTCGAGGACGGGGTAGACGAGGTCGGTCACGAGGTTGATGCCGACGTAGATGGAGGAGATGAGGATGACGACGGCCAGGATCACCGGGGTGTCCTGATCGCGCACGCTCTCGAAGGTGATGAATCCGAGGCCGGTGCGGGTGAACACGGCCTCCACGACGACGGCACCGGCCAGCAACTCTCCGACGACGAGGGCGAGCATCGTGATCGACGGGATCGCACCGTTCTTCAGGACGTGGCCGAGGGCGATCCGGACCTCGCTCGTCCCCTTCGCGCGGAGCACGGTGACGAAGGGTTCGTCCGCAGCCTTCCGGAGTCCCTGGATCAACACCTGCGTCAACGGACCGTTGACGGCGAGCGCCAGGGTCAGCGCCGGGAGCACGTAGGACACGAAGCCCTGATCGCGCACCGACGACACCCAGCCGAGCTGGAAGGAGAAGATCGCGAGGAGCACGAAGCCGATGAGGAAGCTCGGCGCGGAGATGGAGGCGATGGGCGCCGATGCCGCGATGCTCCTGATCGCCCTGACGGGGGCGTACACGGCGGTGAGCGCGATCGCGAGCGACAGCACGATCGTCATGACGAACGCCACGCCCGCGAGCACGATCGTGTCCGAGAAGCCCTGCGCGACGAGGTCCGACACGGCACGACCGCTCACGAGCGAGTAGCCGAGGTCCCCGTGGAGGAGCCGCCCGACCGTCAGCGTGAACTGCTCGAGCGGCGACAGGTCGAAGTGGTAGTACGCCCGCAGTGCTTCGCCGGCGGACGGGGGCAGTGGGTTGAGCGGGCTCGTCAGCTTGTTCTCGATGGGGTCGCCGGGCAGGACGAAGAGGGTGAAGAAGACGAGCGTGTAGACGAGCGCGATGACGAGGAGCGCCTGGGCGACGCGCCTGATCACGTAGTCGCGGTACTGCCGGCGTCGCGTGTCCGCCGCGCTGGCGTTCGGATGCTGGTTGGACATGTGGGGCCTCCTCTCGGAAGGGACGGGACCGGACACGGGAGGGCCGTCCGATCGACGGCCCTCCCGCTCGCTCAGTCCTCGATCGAGGTGTTGTAGAACTCCGGCAGGGCGCCGTCGGAGAGGGAGAAGCCCTTCACTCGCTGCTGGGTGACGAACACCTGGCTGTCGTTGAGGATCGGGACGACGTAGGCCTGGTCGATCAGGTGGTCCTGGATCTGTCCGAGGATCGCCGCACGGGTGTCGTCGTCGGTCGCGGCGTTCTGCGAGTCGAGCAGCGACTGCAGGGTCGTGTCGGAGCCGGCGAGACCGAGGAGGTCCGAGCCGTCCTTGCTGTAGTACTCGCTGAGGCCCTTCGAGGGGTCAGGGTGCGGCCAACCGACCCGAAGCGCCCCGACCTCCGGGTCCGCGAACGCGGTCGCCCAGTAGGTGGAGTAGTCGAGCTCGTTGAGCGACAGCTCGATCCCGACGTCCTTGAACTGGTTCTGGATCTGCTGGAAGAGGCTCTTCGCCGTGTTGTCGTAGACGTCGATGTAGGTCTTCACCGTGAGCCGCTCGCCGTCCTTCGTGCGGTAGCCGTCCGCGTCGCGATCGGTCCAGCCGGCGCCGTCGAGGAGGCGGTTCGCCGCATCCGGGTCGTAGGCGAACTTCGCCGATTCGTCGACGTAGCCGAAGGTGCCCGGCGACAGGACCGACGTCGCGGGCGTCCAGCTGTCGGTGTACTGCGTCTCGATGATCTGCTCACGGTCGATCGCGTGCAGCAGCGCCTTGCGGACGTCGACGTCGTCGAGGAACGGCGCCTGGCTGCGGAGGAACCACTGGTTGCTGAGACCGACACCCGTCTTGGACACGATGTCGTAGCCGGCGTCGACGAGCCCTTGCTCCTCGCTCGGCTGGACGTAGCGGATGACGTCGGCCTCGCCCGACTTCAGGGTGCCGAGCCGGACGCTGTCCTCCTGCACGGGGATGACCGTGACCGAGGCGAGATGCGCCTCGCCCTGGTTCGGAGAGGACGGCGGGGCCCAGGCGTAGCCCTCACGACGGTCGAGCACGATCTCCTTGCCGTAGGTCTCGGAGGCGACGACGAAGGGACCGGAGCCGATGAGGTTCACGAACTTCGACTGCTCCTCCTTGCTCGCGTCGATCGTGGCGTCGGCGACGAGCCCGGATCCCCACCCGGTGAGCACGTTGAGGAAGGGCGCGTACGGCGCGGCGAGGACGACGGTGACGGTGCTGGTCGCGTCGTCCGGCGTCGCGATGAGACCGGGCGGGAACTGCGCGTTCGGGGTCGTCCCCTTCGCCTCGTCGCCGGTCGACTGCCAGTTCAGGTTCTTCGCGACGCTCGAGGCGTCGACGGCGGTGCCGTCGCTGTAGGTGACGCCGTCACGGATCACGAAGGTGTACGTGAGACCGTCGGGGCTGACGGTCCAGGAGTCGGCGATCCACGGTTCGAGTTCGCCCGTCTCCGCGTTCCGGTAGAGCAGGCGGTCGGTGATGTTCTGCTGGAGCGCACGGGTCTGCCACGTGCCCGCCTCCTGCACCTGCGCCGAGGTGGGGATCTCCGCGTCGAGGTAGGTGAGGCTGCCACCGTCCGCGTCTGACGAGGCCGACGCCGCCGAGCAGCCGGTCAGCGCGATGCTCACGGCGACGAGGGCTGCGGCGGCGAGTCGTGCTCGCCGTCTGGTGGTTCGGGTCATGACGGGTACTCCTGTGGGTCGGGGTGGTCCGGTGCTGTGCCGGTGTGGTTGCCCATCCTGGTCGGCACACCGGGCCACCCCGCCGCTCTGTTACGACAGGTTTCCCGCGGGTTCCCTCGATGACGCCGTGTGACCGTCGAGCGCCCTCTCGTGCTGGTCGCCGAGGTTCCGTCCTCCGCGATATCGTGCGGCCGGGTGGTCGTCGGGGAGCCGGGCCGCCCCGCCCGTCAGGCGCTCGCGGAGCGTCTCCCCCGGTCGATACGCGTCGCGCAGCCGCCCTCGGCGACGCAGCTCCGGCACGACGAGTTCGACGAAATCGGTGAGCGTGTCGAGGCTGTGGTACTGCCGCAGGTTGATCCCGTCGATACCGACCTCGTCCAACCATCGCTCGATCTCGTCGGCGACGACCTCGGGGGGGCCGACAGCGAAGAAGTCCCGTTCGAGGTCGCTGCCGACCCGCACGATGAACTCGCCGACGGTGCCGGCCGTCACCTGCGGCGGCAGGGCGTCAGCCGGGACCCCCTCTGCGGCGAGCGCCTCGGCGACGGTCCGGTCCTCCGGGTGCGCCAGCGGATCGAACGGCAGCCCGGCGTGCACGAACCGGCCGACGATACTCGCATGCTCGCGGTACTGCGCGGCCTTGGCCTCGGCCTCCTCCTGCGTCCGCGCGACGATGACGGCCGCCTGGACGACGATCTTCAGCGCGGCCCCGTCGCGTCCGTTGTCGGCCGCTGCCGCACGGAACCGCTCCAGGAGGGGGCCTGCACCACCTGGACCCCGCACGCCCGTGAACACGGCTTCGGCGTGCCGTCCGGCGAACGCGATGCCGGCCGGTGAGGCGGTCGCGGTGTAGAGCAGCGGTGTCCGTTGGGCGCTCGGCTCGGACAGGTGCGGTCCGGCGACCTGGAAATAGCGCCCGACGTGATCGATATACCGCACCTTGTCGGGGTCGGAGTAGACGCCGGCCTCCCGGTCACGGATGACGGCGTCGTCGTCCCAGGAGCCCTCCCAGAGCTTGTAGAGGACGTCCAGGTACTCCTCGGCGATCGCGAACCGTTCGTCGTGCGGGATCTCCTCGGCGAGGCCGAAGTTCCGTGCGGCGTTCGGCAGGTAGGAGGTGACGATGTTCCACGCGACGCGGCCGTTCGTCAGGTGGTCGAGGGTGCTCATGCGACGCGCGAAGGCGAACGGCGGCTCGTAGCTCGTCGAGAAGGTGATGCCGAAGCCGAGGTGCTCGGTCACGGCGGCCATCGCGGGGACGACGAGCAGCGGGTCGTTGTTGGGGATCTGCAGGCCCTCACGCAGGGCGTCGGCCGGGCCGCCGCGGAAGACGTCGTAGGCGCCGACCACGTCCGCGATGAAGATCGCGTCGAACCCGCCCGCCTCCGCTGTCCGGGCAAGTGTCGTCCAGTACCGGATGTCGGTGTACTGGTCGCGTCGGTTGTCCGGCAGGCGCCAGAGGCCGTGGGTGATGTGGCTCACGCAGTTCATCTCGAACAGGTTGAGGATGAGCTGCTTGGGGCTGGACCGCGTTGGGCTGGACTGTTCGCTGATGATCGACTCCTCCGGTGGAGCGGCGATCGGTCCGTCCGGACCGGGCCGCCTCAGCACCCTAGGCGCAGCGGGAGGGACGAGGTCCGGCCGCGGTGTCACATCCCGTCATACGCCACCGGGCGACGCGAGGGCGACGATCGGTCAGCGGGCGACGGACGGGACGCGGTCCTGCCAACGCAGTCGCCGCTCCAGTTGCGCACCGAGGGCGAGCAGGGTGGCCTCGCCTCCGGGACGCCCGATCAGCTGGACGCCCATCGGCAGCCCCTCGGACGTCTCGTGCACCGGGAGCGTGATGGCCGGCAGGCCGGTCGCGTTCACGAAGGAGGTGTGCGGCGCGTAGCGCACCTGCTGCTCGAAGTTCAGCTCGGGCGAGTCCTGGTCGTACCAGCCGATCGGCCGTGGTGTCTGGGCGAGCGCCGGCGTGATGATCGCGTCGAACGGCGCGAACTGCGCGAGGACGCTGCGTTCGAACCGGTGGAGACTGGCGAGCGTCTCCATGAGCCGGGTCGCCGGCAGCGCCCGACCGCGCTCGACGAGGGACCTCGTGATGGGTTCGAGGAGCGCCAGCTCCGCCTCCGAGGACGCCGGGACACCGGCCGCTGAGGCCTGCCAGATCGTCGTGAAGTCGGTCGGGTACCGTTCGGCGTCGCGAAGGGTGAGCTCCTCCAGGCCGTGCCCCATCGCGGTGAACGCCCGGGTGGCGACGTCGACGGCGGCGCGGGCCTCCGGGTCCACCGCCAGCTCGAAGGCGCTGTCCCAGGGTGAGCCGTCGAGGACCGCCAACTGGAACCGGCCCTCGCCGCGCACGGCGTGCCCGAGCAGGGGTCCGTCGTCGGCGTCGGGTGCTCGCAGCGTGAAGTGATGGTCGATGCGTCCGTGCACGCGCTCGATCATCGCGTCGAGCAGGAGCGCCGCGTCGGCGACGGTCCGGGCGATCGGCCCGGGGACGACGAGGCCGGCGAGGCGGTCGACACCGGAGCCCGCGGGGACGAGCCCCCGCGTGGGCTTCAGGCCGACGAGCCCGCAGGCGGCCGCCGGGATGCGGACGGAGCCGCCACCGTCGGAGCCGGGGGCGAACGGGAGGAGCCGCGCGGCGACGGCGGCTGCGGCCCCGCCACTCGACCCCGCCGCTCCGCGGTCGAGGGCCCACGGGTTCCGCGTCGGCACCCCGTCGAGCGGCTCCGTGTAGCCGTAGAGCCCGAACTCCGGGGTCGCGGTCTTCCCGAGGCTCACCGCTCCGGCCCGGTCGAGGACGCCGACCAGCTCGTCGTCGGTCGTCGCCACGACCTCCGCGGTGAGCCGTGACCCGAAGCGGACGGGCTGACCGGCACGGGACACGAGGTCCTTGTCGCCGATCGGGAGCCCCCAGAGCGGTGCGGTCCGAGGAAGTGCCTCGACCGCCTCCACGCGTTCGGCGAGCGATCCGGCGGCGACCGAGGTGAAGGCGCCGATCGCGTCGTCGAGGCGCTCGATGCGGTCGAGGTAGTGCCGGGCGAGCTCCGTCGGTGAGACTTCGTCCCGCTGCAACGCCTGCCACTGCTCGAGCGCCGTCAGCTCGTGGAGTTCCGCCATGCGACCAGCCTAGAGGCGGCGCTCTCCTGTGGTCCCCGTTCCCCGGCCGTTCCGGTCTCTGGTCCCTGTCCGTTCCGGTCCCTGAGCCTGTCGAAGGGTGTCGACCGGTTCAGCGCTTCAAGGACTTCTGGAGGAGGACCGTGCCGATCCAGCGGCCGAACTTGAAGCCGACACGGCCCATGCGGCCCACCTCGGTGAACCCGAACTTCTCGTGGAGGGCGATCGACGACTCGGCGCCCTTGTCGGCGATGACGGCCAGCATCTCCTTGAGCCCGGCGGCCTTCGAGCGCTCGATGAGCTCACCGAGCAGATCGGTGCCGAGGCCCTTGCCGGTCGCCGCCGCTCCGAGGTAGATCGAGCTCTCCACGGTGAATCGGTAGGCGCGCTTCTGCTTCCACGGCGCGCACAGCGCGTACCCGAGGATCTGTCCGGTCGGGTTGACGGCGACGATGAACGGGAGCTGGAGCCGCTGCAGGTAGGCGAACTTGGAGCGCCACTCGGCGAGGGTCATCGCGTCCTCGTCGAAGGTGACCATGCTATTGGCGACGTAGTGGTTGTAGATCGCCCGGATGTCGGGCAGGTCGGCCGCAGTGGCGTCGCGCATCGTGAAGGCGAACGGCGTCTCGGGGGTCGGCGGCTTGCGCAGGTGCGGCGGCAGCCGGCGCCTCGGCTCGTACTCCTCTTCCAGCATCCCCCAAGCCTAACGAGGGGGTGGGTCGGCGGACAGCCCTTGCGGCCGACGCCACGACCCGGTCGTCAGTCGAGCGACCAGTCGATCGGGTCCACGCCGCGGGAGACGAGGAAGTCGTTCGTGCGGCTGAACGGCTTCGAGCCGAAGAAGCCCCGCGAGGCGGAGAGCGGACTCGGGTGCGCCGAGACGATGACGTGGCGGTCGGGGTCGCCCGATGATTCGAGCAGCGGTGCCAGTCGTTCGGCGTCCTTGCCCCAGAGGATCGACACGAGCGGTGCGGGGCGTGCGGTGAGCGCGCGGATCGCCTGTTCCGTGACCGCCTCCCAGCCGTGTCGGCGGTGCGACCCGGCGGAACCCGCCTCGACCGTGAGGACGCGGTTGAGGAGCAGCACGCCCTGTCCGGTCCACGAACTGAGATCGCCGTGTTCCGGCGTCGGGACACCGAGGTCCTCGCGGAGTTCCCGATGGATGTTCGCGAGGCTGCGCGGCACCGGGCGAACCTCCCGGTCCGCGGCGAACGACAGGCCGATCGGATGACCCGGCGTCGGGTACGGGTCCTGCCCGACGATGAGGACCCGGACCGCGCTGAACGGCGTACGGAAGGCCCGCAGGACGAGCTCGGGTGCCGGCAACCATCGGGCACCGGCCGCTGTCTGCGCCGCGAGCCAGTGGTCGATCGTCGCGAGGTCGTCCGCGACGGGTGCGAGCGCGCCGGCCCACCCCTCGTCCATCGACCCCGCCGCGGCGAGCTGTGCCGGGGTGCCGCCGAGGATCCCGTTCGTCATGGACTACTGCTGCTGCGGCTGCTCGGCACCGATCGTGCGGACGACGACCCCGTGCTCGGCGGTGAAGACCTGCCAGACACTGCCGCCACCGAGGACGGAGAGCGCCCCCTGCCCGACGACGAGCGCCGTGTTCTCGTCGATCGCGACCCCGCCGTCGACGACCCCGGCCTCCGTCGCGGCGACGAGCCGCCCGAGGGTGCCCCACTGTGCGGCATGCGCCTCGACCGCGATGTCGACGAGCCCGAGACCGTCGCCGATCGTGACCTCGTCGAGTTCCTCGGACGCCGCCTCGGGGCTCACGGGGACCTCGCCGACACGCCATCCGCCGATGATCGCGTGCTCGGCGGCGATCATCGCGCCGGCCGAGATGCCGAGGTAGGGCAGACCGGACGCGACGAGGCGTCGGATGTCGGTGGCGACCGGTGCGACCGCCTCCGCGTAGGCCGAGGGCAGTCCGCCGCCGACGACGATCCCGTCGACCTCGGCCAGCTGAGCCTGCGCGACCACGCCGCCCTCGCGGACGACCACGCGGATCGCCTCGATCTCACCGGAGCGTGCGACGGCACGTTCCAGGGCGGCGGACTGCTCGAGCCCGTCACCGTCGTGCACGACGACGATCGCGATGCGCGGGGCCAACCGACCGGCGACGACCGCGAGCGCGGCCGCCTCGGCGATGAACGCTGCGTAGACGGTCGACTCGGTCTCTGGGGCGGCCGGACCGCCGAGGAGGAAAACACTCACCCTGAGACCCTACCCGGCACCCCGGATCAGGCGGGGACGATCAGGCCGTGATCGTCGGCAGCGTCGACCAGGGGAAGGAGATCCAGCGGTCGACACGCTTCCACACGTAGTCGGGGCGGAGCACCGTCTGCGGCTTCTCGTACAGCGTCACCGTGCGGACCTCCGCACCGCTCGCCTGCATGAGTTCCAGCACCATCGCGAGCGTGCGACCCGAGTCGGACACGTCGTCGACGAGCAGCACCCGGCTCCCCGGCAACCCGGCCACGTCGAGCAGCGGCGGGAGCACGACGGGCTCGGGGAGACGCGCGTCGACCCCGGTGTAGAACTCGACGTTCAGCGCGCCGCACGCCTTCACGTCGAGGGCGTAGGCGATGGCACCGGCGAGCAGGAGCCCACCGCGCGCGATCGCGACGACGGAGTCGGGCCGGAACCCGCTCGCGACGATCGCACTGGACAGTTCGCGGGCCGCGTCACCGAACGTGGGCCAGTCGAGGACCTCTCGCTCCGGGGACGCTGCGCTGGGGTTCTCGGTCGACATCCTCCAACGCTATCCTGCCGGCCGGGCCGCCTGTACCATCCCCACATGGCGCGAGACAGCACGACGACCGGCGGAGCCTCGGCGACCGGATGGCGGACGTCGATCCGTGGGTCGGCAGCCGGCATCACCGCAGGACTCATCGGCTGGTTGTTCCTCGTCGAGATCACGAGCGGCGTCCTGCAGGGCTACTACGTCCCGCTCATCCCGGACCTCGTCGAGCACCTGGGCATCCACGACGCGGACTTCAACTGGTTCGAGGCCGCGCAACTGCTGTTGTCGGCGCTCGTCGTCCCCATCCTCGCGAAGCTCGGCGACATGTTCGGGCACAAGCGGGTCCTCCTCGTCTCCACCGTGTTGACGGCCGGCGCCAGCTGGTGGCTCGTCCTCGCCGGGGACTTCTGGTCGTTCCTCGCGGCCTGGGCGCTGCAGGGCTTCTACGTCGTGTGGCTGCCACTCGAGATCGCACTCATCTTCGAGCGGGGCCGTCGCTCCGGCACCGGGGCCTCGCAGACCCGCCGGGCCGCCGGCCTGCTCGTCGTGGCGCTCGAGGCCGGCGCCATCATCGGTGCGCTGTCGAGCGGACGCATCCTCACCGCCCTCGGCGGCGACATCCCACTCACGATGATGCTGCCGGCAGTCGCGGTGACCCTCGTCTTCTTCGCCATCCTGTTCGGCGTCCCCGAGTCCGAACCCCTGCCGGGCAGGACTTTGGACCTCGCGGGCTTCGTACTCCTCAGCCTCGCGCTCCTGCTCATCACCTCTGGGCTCACCTTCCTGCGACTCAACGGTCCGCAGACGTGGTGGGTGTGGGGGCTCATCGCGATCGGCGTGCTCGCGTTCCTGCCGTTCGGGCGACATGAACTGCGGCAGCCCGACCCGGCGATCGACCTCCGGGTGCTCCGGCAACCCAACATGTGGCCGGTGCAACTGACCGCAGGGCTCATCGGGATCAGCCTGCTCGGCGCCCAGGCCCCGCTCAGCACCTATGCGGGGACACCCCGGGAGAACGGATACGGACTCGGGCTCGACGCCGGCGACATCTCCACGCTCATCGGCGCCTACCTGATCTCGATGATCGTCGGTGCGCTCCTGTTCCCACTCGTGTCGCGCTGGGCGACGCCTCGGATCGCGCTCATCATCGCCGCCTCACTCGTCGCGGTCGGGTACCTGCTGTTCCTCCCGTTCCACCTCGAGACGTGGCAGGTCTTCCTGAACATGGCGATCGCGGGGCTCGGCTCCGGTGCCCTCGTCGGAGCCATGCCGGCCGCGGCCGCGGCCGCGGCACCTCGCGGGCAGACGGGCGTCGCGTCGGCACTGACCAACTCGACGAAGACGATCGGTGGCTCCTTCGCCTCGGCCGTCTTCGGCGTGGTGCTGTTCGCCGGCGCCGCGCAGGCCGTCACAGCCGGGGCGTCGAGCCTGTCCGGCTACCTCACGGTCTGGGCGATCTGCGGGGCGGGTGCGCTCGTCGCCGCCGTCCTGCTCTGCTTCGTCCCGAAACTCGCCTTTGCGGACGCGGCCCCGGTCGACGCGGAACCCGGGCCACGCATCGATCCCGCTGCCGAGCACTGACCTCCCGCCCGGTCCCTGAGCCTGTCGAAGGGTCTACTCCGCGACACGCAACGGCCCCTTCGCCAGGCGGTACGGGGCGGCCTGGGCGACCGGCTTGATCGTGATGAGGTCGAGGTTGACGTGGGGCGGCAGGGAGGTCGCGTGGACGATCGCCTCGGCGACGTCGTCGGCCGAGAGCGGATCCGGCACGTCCTCGTAGACGGCGTCGGCGCGGTCCTGGTCGCCACCGAAGCGCACGAGCGAGAACTCCTCCGTGTGGACCATGCCCGGCGCCACCTCGATCACCCGGATCGGTTCGCCGTTGAGCTCGAGCCGGAGCACCTCGAAGAGCGCCCGCTCGGCGAACTTCGCCGCGTTGTACCCGCCGCCACCCACGTATGCGACGTGGCCCGCGATCGAGGTGACACCGACGATGGTGGCGGCACCACCCTCCCGGATGCTCCGGCGGAGGATCGGCAGGAGCGCCTGGACCACGCGCTTCGTGCCGAGGACGTTGATGTCGAACATGCGGCGCCAGTCCTCGGCGTCGCCGTCCTCGACGGACGCGAGGCCGAAGGCACCGCCCGCGTTGTTGACGAGCGCCTGGGCGCCACCGAGTACCTCCACCCGGGCGGCGAGCGCGTCGACGTCCGCCTGCACGGTCAGATCCGCGACGACCGCCGTACCGCCGATGTCCGCGACGAGCGCCTCGAGCCGCTCTGCTCGGCGGGCCACCGCCACGACGTCCCAGCCGTCGGCGGCAAATCGCCTCGCGGTCGCCTCCCCGATCCCTGAACTCGCACCGGTCACCACCACACGTCTCGTCGTCATGCCTCCAGGGTAGCCACCGGTCCGAGGCGTTACGCCGTGTTTCCGCGTGGTTGGCGCGTGCAGGTGGGGCCGGTAGCCTCGGGGTCACGACGGAGCACCACCCGGAGCCACGCCCGGCGACATCGCTGTCGGACCGAGCGGCCACACCGGCGGCACCCATCACCCGAGCAGCACCGACCACCCGAGCAGAGGGGACCATCCACCATGAGCGATGCCACGAACGACTGGAAGTTCGAGACGAAGCAGATCCACTCCGGAGCTGCGCCCGACCCGGTCACGAAGGCTCGGGCCACGCCGATCTACCAGACGACGAGCTACGTGTTCGACAACGCCGACCACGCCAAGAACCTCTTCGCCCTCGCGGAGTTCGGCAACATCTACACGCGCATCCAGAACCCGACGCAGGCCGTCGTCGAGGAGCGCCTGACCGCGCTCGAGGGTGGCAGCGGCGCCCTCCTCCTCGCCTCCGGGCAGGCGGCAGAGGCCTCGGCGGTCCTCAACATCGCGCAGGCGGGCGACCACATCGTGTCGTCCTCGTCGATCTACGGCGGCACGTACAACCTCTTCAAGTACACGCTCGCGAAGCTCGGCATCGAGACCACCTTCGTGGAGAACCAGGACGACGCCGAGGAGTGGCGGCGTGCGGTGCGCCCGAACACGAAGCTGTTCTTCGCGGAGACGATCGGCAACCCGAAGATCAACATCCTCGACATCCGCCTCGTCGCCGACGTCGCGCACGAGGCCGGCGTCCCGCTGATCGTCGACAACACGATCGCCACGCCGTACCTCATCCGTCCCTTCGAGCACGGAGCGGACATCATCGTGCACTCGGCGACGAAGTTCCTCGGCGGTCACGGCACGGTCATCGGCGGTGTCATCGTCGACGGCGGCACCTTCTCCTGGACCGGGCACGCGGACAAGTTCCCGGGCCTCACGACGCCGGACCCCTCGTACCACGGCGCGGTCTACACCGACGCCGTGGGCGACTCGCTCGCCTACATCATCAAGGCGCGCGTGCAGCTCCTGCGCGACCTGGGTGCGGCCATCGCCCCGGCGAGCGCCTGGCAGCTCATCCAGGGCATCGAGACGC
Organism: Plantibacter auratus; assembly: GCF_050587365.1. Lineage (NCBI taxonomy): Bacteria > Bacillati > Actinomycetota > Actinomycetes > Micrococcales > Microbacteriaceae > Plantibacter > Plantibacter auratus. The sequence continues at coordinate 249,488 of NZ_JBOBFV010000003.1, forward strand.
TCAGCCTCCGCATCGAGCGCCACGTGCAGAACGCCCAGCAGGTCGCCGAGTGGCTCGACGCCCACCCAGACATCGCGAGCGTCAACTACTCGGGTCTGCCGTCGAGCCCCTGGTACGCGGCGGCCAACCAGTACGCCCCGAAGGGTGTCGGAGCAGTTCTGTCCTTCGAGCTGAAGGGCGGGGTCGACGCCGGCCGCGCCTTCGTGAACTCGCTGCAGTTGTTCTCGCACCTCGCGAACATCGGCGACGTCCGTTCGCTCGTCATCCACCCGGCGTCGACGACGCACTCGCAGCTCACGCCGGAGCAACAGCTCACGGCCGGCGTCACGCCTGGACTCGTACGGCTCTCGGTGGGACTCGAGAACATCGACGACATCACGGCCGACCTCCAGGCCGGTCTGACCGCCGCGAAGCAGGTCGTCGAGGCCGCCCGGGTCTGAGTCCGTCCCGAGGCGTCCCCTCCTGGGTTGCGCCAGCGCGGTGCGCTGACGCGAGCGCACCCCACAACCGCGAGCGCGGGTCTCCAGAGACCCGCGCTCGCGTCGTTGGTTGCGCACTCGGGCCGGTTCCGCGTCGCTCGGGCCCGTTCCCCGTCACTCGAGCCCGTTCCGGTGCGCCGGAGCCGACGGGAGTGCACTCGCGCCAGCGCACCGCGCCGACCTCGACCGATCGGGTGACGTAACACGGCCGGTCGACGCCCCAGGGCACGCCACAATGGAGACCTATGGACTGGCAGACCCCGGAAGACAGCGTGCCCTCCCGCTTCGTGACCGAAGCCGAGGTCGGCGCCCTGCTCGCGAACCCGCCCTCGAGCGGCGCCTGGCGCGACGGCGACCGGCCGGGCGACCGGCTCTTCGCCCCGCTCGGCCGCCTCGACTTCGAGCACGGCGGGAGCATCCCGCACGCCAGACTCGCCTACGAGACCTGGGGCACGCTCGACGACGACGGCGGCAACGCTGTCCTCATCCTCCACGCGCTCACCGGAGACAGCCACGTCCTCGGAGGCGCCGGCAACGGGCATGCGACCGCCGGGTGGTGGGCCGGCATCGTCGGTCCGGGACTCGCCGTCGACACGGACCGCTGGTTCGTCGTCGCGCCGAACATGATCGGCGGCTGCCAGGGCAGCACCGGCCCCTCCTCCTTCGCGCCCGACGGCGTCGAGTGGGGTTCGCGGTTCCCGTACACCTCGATCCGCGACCAGGTCGAGGCCCAGCACCGACTGCTCGGACACCTCGGACTCGACCGCTGGGCCGCGGTGATCGGTGGCTCGATGGGCGGCATGCACGCCCTCGAGTGGGCCGCCACCCACCCCGAGCTCGTCGACCGACTGGCCGTGATCGCCGCGCCCCCGGTCACGACGGCCGACCAGATCTCGCTGAACTTCGTGCAACTCGAAGCGGTCCGCACGGACCCGCACTTCCAGGGCGGCGACTACTACGACGCCCCGGACGGCGAGGGCCCGCACCGAGGCCTCGCGCTCGCCCGCCGGATGGCCCTGCTCAACTACCGCAGCCCGGGTGAGCTGAACGCCCGGTTCGAGCGCAGCTGGCAGTCGAGCGTGAGCCCGCTCGGGCACGGCGGACGCTTCGCCGTCGAGTCCTACCTCGACTTCCACGGCAACAAGTTCACGCGACGCTTCGACGCCGGGAGCTACGTGACCCTCGTCGAGGCGATGAACTCGCACGACGTCGGACGCGATCGCGGCGGCGTCGGCGCGGCGCTGCGGGCCTACACCGGTCCATCGCTCGTGCTCGGGATCGACAGCGACCGGCTCTTCCCGGTCAGTGGGCAGGAGGAGATCGCGCTCCACCTCCCCGGCAACCTCGACGGCACACGACCGTCGGTCCTCCGGTCCGACTTCGGACACGACGGCTTCCTCATCGAGAACGCGTTGGTCGCCCCGCATCTCAGCCGGCTCCTCGCCGTCTGACAGCTGCGCCCCGTCTGTCCGACACCCGTTCCGCGGCGGTCGTGTCACCCGATAGGGTGACTCCTCAGAGGAGCGTGAGCATGGATCGGGTGGCGAGGACCCAGCGACGGCTGCTGCTGCGTACGACGCGTCTCTTCGGACTCGCGGGGTGCGTCACGGCCGCGATGATCCTCAGCGTCCCGGGCGTCGTCTCGGGAGGTCGGTACACCGTCCTCCTCGTCCTCGTCGCCGCCCTCGCGCTCACCCACGTGGCCGCCGAGCAGTACGACGGCCGTCGGTGGGTGGTGCTGGTGTTCCTGGTCGGTGTCGGGGTCGTGATCGTGATCGGTCTGTCCGACGGGAACACCGGCCAGGTCGGCTCCGCGAGCGCGATCGCCGCGATCACCTCCCTCGGCATGGGCGCCGTCGCGGCCCGACTCGTGCCGCTCCGGCGCACCTGGCCGTTGCTCCTGACCGCGTTCGTCGTGACGGCGGTCACCATCATCGTCGTCACCGGGCCCACCGCGCTCACGGTCCCGACCATCGGCCTGACAGCGGTCGTGTGGGTCGCGATCGGTGCCTTCGGCGGGTGGCTCGACACGAGCATCCCGCGGCTCATCCGCCGGGTCGACACCATCGGCAACGCCTACAACGCCGAGAGGCTCGCGAGCCAGGCCGAATCACAGCGACGCCAGGACGCACGACTGCTGCACGACACTGCGCTCGCGACCCTCACGATGCTCGCCCACTCCGGACGCGGCGTCGACGCCGCAGCCCTCCGTTCGCAGGCCGGGAACGACGCGCATCTGCTCCGCAGCCTCCGCCTCGGCGAGGAGCTCAGCCCCGTCTCCTCCGGCTCGTACATCCTCCAGCGCGGTGCCGACTTCACCCTCGACGAGGGCATCGAGGCCGTGACGGACCGGTTCGCCGGGCTCGGACTCACGGTCAACGTCTACGGCGGTGGACAGGCGAACCTCGACCCACGCGTGCGGGAGGCGTTCCTCCTCGCGCTCGGGGAGTGCCTGGAGAACGTCCGGCGTCACTCCGGGGTCGACTCGGCCGACGTCACGGTCTCGATCGACGAGCTGACCGCCCGACTCCTCATCACCGACACCGGCACCGGGTTCGATCCGTCGGCCGTGCCGGACGGCCACCTCGGCGTCGCGGAATCGGTCGTCGCGCGCATCCAGGAGGTCGGTGGGCAGGCGCGCGTCTTCTCCGCCCCGGGGGCCGGGACGACCGTCATCCTGGAGGTCCCGCAAGCATGAGTGTCGACGCCCTCGTTGAGGCCACCGGGCCGACCCGGCGCTACCGCCATCGGCGCGCCATCGACCGGCAGCGCTCGTCGCTCGGAACGACACAGCTCGGCATCGGACTGTCGGTGTCCGGCCTCATCCTCGTCGTCTACGCCGCGATCCGATTCGTCGGATCGGTCCACCACTATCCGCGGCCACTGCTCAGCGTCGTCGCCTGGCTGCTGCTCACCGTGGCGATCGCGTCGACCTTCCTCCTGCTCCGCCGTTCCGCGTTCCACCTCTCGGACCGGCTGTTCGTCGCGCTCCTGATCCAGCTGGTGGTGGTCGCCGCCCTCGACCTCGCGAGCGTCTGGAGTCGCGACGCCGTTGGCGTCTATCCGACGGCGGCCGCGGCGGTCGGCGGCGTCCTGCTCGCGGTCGTCGCCCTCCGCCCGGTCCGCGACATCGCCGCCGCGACCGTGGTGCTCGGGCTGATGCTCGTGGGGTCGATCCTCACCGTCACGCGGACCCAGACCGCGACGCTCGGGGCTGAGCTGCTCTTCGCCGCGGTCGCCGTCGTCCCCCCGCTCATCGCCTGCGCGATCGTCTCCCAGTACCGCCGGATCGTCCGCCTCGAACTCGACCGGGTCATGGTCGCCTCCACGGTCGCGAGCGTCCGGGACGCACTCGGGTTCTTCGACTCGGAGGAACTCGTCACCCTCGACCTCGAAGCGGAGGAGCTGTTCGTCGGTGTCGCCGACGGTTCGGTCGACCTCCCCCTCAGCCCCGAGCTCGCGGCGCGCGCCTCACGCCTCGCGACCGAGCTCCGGCGTCATCTGATGTCCGAGGGCAAGGAGTCCTGGCTCGAGCACGCGTTCCAGGAGTCGTCCGTGTTGTCGGACCGCGCGACCCTGCGCGACCCCGAGCGACTTGCGACGTATCTCGCAACGGATCAGCGGGATGGACTGCTCTCTGCAGTATGGTTGCTCCTCGGGGAAGCAGATGCGCAGAGTGCCAGAGCTGTGCTGACGCTCGGACCGGTCGACCGCTCCGAACGACCGGGCCGATCTGGTGCGCTCGTCATCCCGATCGTCCTCGAAGCGGTCGGAGTGCAACGCGCCAAGGTGGATCCCGCGGTGTGGGAAGCGCTCGGACGAGTGGGCAGCTCCACGGACACGTACCAGAAATCCCGGATCAGGATCGAGATCGACAGCACCGTCGACAATCCTGCTGCGGGCCAGCGGAAAGGGGAACGTCAATGACGTCACAGGAGTCTCGCATCAGGGTCGGCATCGTCGATGACCACCGGATGCTGCTCGGTGCGCTCACCGAATGGATCAGGAGCGTCGCCGACGACATCGAACTCGTCGTCGTGACCCCGTCCTGGCCGGAGCTACTGACGCACCCCGCCTTCCCCGTCGACGTCCTGCTGCTCGACGTCGACCTCAAGGACAACGTCCCGGTCGCCGTGAAGCTCGCGACGCTGAAGACCACGGGCGTCACGACCGTCCTCATGAGCACCTACAGCGACCCGGCGGTCGTCCGAGAGGCATTGGCCGCCGGTGCCCTGGGCTACCTCGCGAAGAGCGAGGACGCCGAGACCATCGTGCACGCCCTCCGTGCGGCGTCACGCGGTGAGTCCTACATCTCCCCCGAGCTCGACCTCGCCCTCGCGAGCGGCGCCTCCGGGACCGGCCCCCGCCTCAGCGCGCAGGAGCGTCGCGTCATGGCGCTGTACGCCGCCGGTGAGCCCGTGAAGATGGTCGCCGAGAGCCTCGGCATCTCCGACGAGACCGCGAAGAGCTACCTCAAGCGCATCCGCGAGAAGTACCGCAACGCCGGCATCGACGTCGGCACGAAGGTCGCCCTGCGCAAGCGTGCGATCCTCGACGGCATCATCGTCGACTAGCAGCGCGGTGCGCCGACGCGAGCGCGCGGGTGTCGGTCAGACGGGGATCGGTGCCGTCGGCGGGTTGCGGTCCGCGATCCGGCGATCCTCGGCGTCGTTCGCCCGCAGGAGTTCGCGCCGGAGCTGCCGGCGTTCGACGGAGAAGCTCGTGATGACGATCGCGAGCCCGATCACGGTCAGCACCACACCGGTCCAGACCGGGGCGAGGTAGCCGAGGCCACCGGCGATGACCACACCGCCGAGGAAGGCGCCGAGCGCGTTGCCGATGTTGAGCGCCGAGTGGTTGAGCGCTGCGGCGAGCGACTGGCTGTCGCCGGCGACGTCCATGAGCCTCGTCTGGATGGCCGGACCGAGGCCCTGCGACGCGAAGCCGACCGCGAAAACGAAGAGGAACATGGTCGGGGTCCATGTCGCGGTGAGCGCGAGGGCGGTCAGGACCACGATCATGAGCGCGAAGAAGACGATCAGGGCTCGCTTCACCCCACGGTCCGCCAGATGCCCACCGACCAGGTTGCCGATCGTCATGCCGACCCCCATGGTCGCGAGCGCCCACGGGACGAGCGTCGCCGACTCCCCCGAGACCTCGGTCACCAGGGGCGCGAGATAGCTGTAGACGGCGAAGAGCCCGCCGAACCCGATGGACCCGAACCCGAGCACGAACCACACCTGGCCGCGTCGGAAGACACGGAGTTCCCGACGCATCGTCTGCTGCGGGTTGCCCGCCTGCACCGGCACGGCGAACCAGATGGTCACGGTCGCGAGCGCGAAGATGCCGGTGACGATGAGGTAGGCGGAGCGCCACCCGAACTCCTGGCCCACCCAGGTCGCGAACGGCACGCCCACGACGTTGGCGATCGTCAGCCCGGTCATGACGAGCGCGACGCCCTTGCCGCGCTTCCCCGGCCCCATGAGACTCGCGGCCACGAGGGCGGCCATGCCGAAGTAGGCGCCGTGTGGCAGGGCCGCGACGAACCGGGCCAGGAGGACGAGGCCGAAGCTCGGCAGGACCGCAGACGCGAACGTGCCGACGGTGAACGCGACGCCCAGCCAGAGCAGGACGGTCTTGCGCCGGTATCGCGCGACGAGCGCGGCGATCGTCGGCGCACCGACCACGACGCCGAGCGCGTACGCCGTGATCAACCAGGCGGCCTGTGCGTTCGCCTGCTCCTGGCTGCGAGCGGCCAGCTCGGGCAGGAGGTCGATCGCGATGTTCGGCAGCAGACCCATCGCCACGAACTCGGTCGTACCGATGCCGAAGGCCCCGACGGCGAGCGCGAGGATGGCAAGACGAACACGGGTCGGCGACAGCTGCGTCGACCCGTCCAGGATGGTGGGCATGGATCGAGTGTACGGGAATCCTCGAATCGATTCGAGTCCCCGAGCGGCGAAACCGGACGACCGCTCGGGGGTGGGCTCAGCCGTCGTTCTCGAGCGCGGCGTCGAGGCGGTCGAGCTTGGCGGTCAGCTCACCCGTGTAGCCGGGACGGATGTCGGCCTTGAGGACGAGCGAGACCCGGCTGCCGTAGGCGCCGACCGCCTCGGTGGCGTCCTTGATGACCGCGAACACCTCGTCCCACTCCCCCTCGATGGTCGTGAACATGGAGTCGGTCCGGTTCGGCAGGCCGGACTCGCGGACGATCCGCACGGCCGCGGCGACCGCGTCGTGGACGGAACCGTCCGAGTTGCCGGAGCCGCTGGGGGCGACGGAGAAGGCGACGAGCATGGTCACTCCTTGTGGGTTCGAGCGGGGACGGGGATGGACACCGACGAGACGTCCTCGTCGTGGTGGGACGGGGTGAACAGTGCGTGGACGGCCCAGCCGGCGAGGACCAGGTAGGCGAGGTTGCGGACCGTCAGCACGGTCACGAGGACCGGGTCGACGTTGAGCAACCACAGGTACAGGTAGGGGTAGACGAGCTGCGTGAGCGCGGCGATCATCAGCGCGAGCACGGCCGGCGCGACGAAGCGCCGACGCTGCAGGACGATCCCGAGGATCACCGGTGCAGCCAACCACATCGCGAACTGCGGTGACCCGACCTTGTTGAAGATGATGAGCGTGAGGACGAAGAGGAGCGACAACGGCGCGAGCACCTGCACGAGGGGGCGTCCGGACCGCACCGCGAGCACCCCGAGGAGCACCGCCCCGGCGACGGCGAGGCCGAGCAGCGGCGTCATGACGGCGATCGCCGTGTCGACACCCGGGCCGGTGACCTGGAAGGTCAGGATGTCGCGGTCGTAGTAGACGAAGCTCTGCGGGACACCCAGGACGGCGAGCCACAGGTAGGCGTTGCCGATGGGCGACTCGATCTGAAGACCACGTCCGGTCTGCTCCGTCACGAAGCTGACGGCGTTCGCACCGCCGAGCACGAGGCCGACCCCGAGGACCACGACCGACGTCGCCGCCGCCGCGACCAGGACCTGTCCGCGATGGCGGTGCGCCAGGACGATCGCGCCGATCAGGGCCGCCGGCCAGATCTTCATCCAGGCGGCGAGCGTCAGGAGGACGGCGGCGACGCGCGGGCGGCCGGCGACCCAGAGGAGCCCGACGATCGCGATGGGGACGGTCACGGAGTCGATCCGGGCGAGCGCGATCGGTCCGAGCAGGAGGAGGAACGCGAGCCACCACCATGCCGCGATCAGCCGTGGGCGCGAGTGGCCGTTGCCGAGGAGGACCGCGAACGCCCCGGCGTTCATCGCGGTCACCAGCAGGAGCCAGCCGACGCCGTACCCGGCGCTGCCGAGCAGCAGGGGGATCAGCATCGGCACGATCGCGAGGATCGGATAGACCCAGGGCTCGTCGATGGCGGGGATCGGGCCGCCGGACGTCGCCTGTTCGACCCACGGCCGGTACACGAGGACCACGTCGCCGAGCGGGAGGCCCTCCGCCACGAGGCACAGCCAGCCGACGAGGAGGTGCACGAGGCCGAACCCGCACCAGAGGAGCCAACGCCGCATCACGTGGACCATCCTAGGCTCGTGCCGCCGGTGGAACCGGTCCGCCACTCGCTCGACGCCCGAGCGGGTCGGGTCCGCGAGCCTGCTGATCAGTACCCGCTGAAGGCGTCGGTGCGGACGTGTCCGACGCCGATCCCACGCAGGGCTGGCTTCAGGGCCTCGATCATCGCGGGCGGACCGGAGATGAAGACCTCGCGCTCGGCAAGGTCGGGGACGGCCTCGGCGAGGCGCTCGTGGTCGAGGCGCCCGGGTCCGAGACCACGCCAGCCGTCCGGCAGCCGGACGTCGTCCGTCGGTCCCACGACGAGCACCGGTGTCCCCCAGGTCTCGAGCTCGGCCGCGTAGGCGAGCTCCTGCGGGTCGGACACGACGTAGACGAGGACGACGTCGCGCTGGTCGGCACGGAGGTGCAGTCGTGAGAGCTGGCTGACGAACGGGGTGATCCCGATCCCGGCGGCGAGGAGCAGGATCGGCTTGCTCGTGTCCTTCGGCAGGACGAAGTCGCCCCACACACCGGTCGCCGAGAGGCTCGCGCCGACCGGCAGCGCGTTCAGCGCCCGCTTGAAGCTACTGGCCCGCTCGGGCACACGCATGGCCACGCGGATCGTACGGTCGTCGTCGGGTGGCGAGGAGATGCTGAAGACGCGCCTCGAGCCGCGGACGTCGGCTCCGCGGTGCGGCAGCGACAGCTCGAGGTACTGGCCGGCCGCGAACGGGATCGATCGCTTCGAGCTGAACTGGTACTCGACCGCCGTCGGGGTGAGCGCGCGGGTGCCTTCGAGCGTCAGTCGCATCCCCCGACGACGGGCGACGATGAACGCCAGCACGTTGCCCACGATGAGCGCGAGCTCGGGGGTCGACGCCACCTGGCCGAGCGTGAACGGGATGGAGAACAGCGCCGCGACGATCGCCGCCTCGGCGAGCTGCTGCCAGCGCCGCGGTGGAAGCGTGAGCGGCTCGGTGAGCATGAACGCGGCGAGGAAGAGGATCGGGTAGGACGTGAGCGGAGCCAGCAGTGCCGGTCCCAGCTCTTGACCACCGGTGACGAGCCGGACGGTGACGAGTGCCCAGGAGAGCACGATGAAGACGAGTGCCATCGTGAGTCGCTTCGTCCGGATGAGGACGAGGCCGCCGAGGATGACGACACCGGGCAGCAGCCACGGGTTGGCGACCCACCAGACCGACGGTGACACGCCGGGGAGGGTGACGTAGCTCGCCAGCACACTCATCACGAGTGCGGCGATGGCCGCCGGGTTGAGGACGTGTCGGCCCCGGATCGCGAGCAGGTACTTCGACGCCGAGGCGACCGTGGCGGCGAGGGCGATCCAGGCCAGCGCGGTGGGCTCGCTCGTCGGCCACAGGATGAAGAACAGCAGGAGGGAGGTGATGACGGACGACTCGCTGTGCGGCTGCACCTGGAACAGCGCGCCGAACAGGCGGTTCGTCAGGTAGCCGACGACGAGCAGCGTTGCCAGGGTGGCGAGGAGCTCGAGCGGCTTGTAGAACACCTGCCCGAACAGCGACAGCACGAAGGCGTAGATCGCGAGGGTGCCGAGTGACAGCGTCACGAGGCGGTACATGGTGACCCGCCCGAGGACGGTGCCGAAGAAGGAGCCGGTGCGGCCGTTCATGTGCGGTCTGCTTTCTGGGAGATGGTGCCGTCCGGGCTCAGGCCCTGTGGCGCGTGACTCAGGTGAAGAGTTCGCCGGGGAACCCGACGGACCGGTCGGTGAGACCGGTCGTGAACATGCGGACGCTCTCGAAGGTGAACGCCTCCGCCAGGGTCTCGTGGTCGGTGAAGAACAGCGCGGTGGCCAGTCCGTCGGCGACCATCGCGTCCGGGGCGGTGACCCAGGTCGCCGCGACGGTCCTCGTCGGTTCGCCGGTCCGGCCGTCGATGACATGGTGGAGTCCGTCGCCCCAGGCACGACGATTGGTCGCGGAGGCGCACAGGGCTCCGTCGTCGATCGTCGCGACCCCGATGGCCTTACTGGGATCGTACGGATGCTCGAGCGCGATACGGAGCGGGTCCGCCGGGCGGGACCCGTGCTCGTGACGCAGGTCGCCCGAGGCGTCGACCGTGAAGGACTCGTGACCGTGGCTGCGGAGGAGGTCCGCGACGAGGTCGACGAGCCGCCCCTTGCCGGCCGCACCGATGTCGATCACGAGCGGGAGGCTCGTCTCGAGCACCTCGCCGTCCCACCGGGCCACGTCGTCCCAGTGCGGGGCGGCGACCGCCGGGCCCTGGGGGACGAGCGAGTAGGAGGCGTCGTAGCCGAGCCGTTCGAGCGAGGTGCCGATGAACGGCGTCACGGCCCCGGCGGTGGCATCGTGCAGACGCCGGTACGTGTCGAGCAGTGCGACCGCGTCCTTGCGCGCGTCGTCGGGGAAGGCGGTCGAGACCGGGCCGGCGGCGAACCGCGCGATGAACGCGTCGTCCCGGAACCTCGACCACGTCCGGTCGAACCGGTCGATGCACGCGGCGACGGCCTCAGCGGTCTCGGGCTCGAGCGGGAGAGTCGTGTCGAGCTCCCATCCGGTGCCGATCGCCTCGAAGCGCAGTGTCGTCTCGCTCATCGTCGGTCCGGCCCCGCGGCTCAGCCCTTCGCTTCGGTCTTGATCGTGTCGATGGCCGCGTTGAAGCCGCCGCTCGTGAGCGAGGAACCGGCGACCTTGGAGACCTTGAGGCTGTCGATGTCCTTGCCGACCACCTCGGCTGCGATCCCGGAGATGAACTCCGCCTGGTAGCGCTTGCTGTTCGCGCTCTCGGCGTGCGAGACGACGTCGACCGCCGTGACCTTGTCCTCGGCGAGCGTGACGGTCACCGTGATCGACTCGGTGCCGTTCGGCGACTGGTAGCTGCCGTCCGCGGTGTACGAGCCGTCCTGGTAGTCGGTGGCGCCGGAGCCCGCTGCAGCATCGGTGGAGGTGGTCGCCTCCGGCGCCACCGTGCTCTTCGTCTCGGGAGACGTGGTCGTGGTCGAGCTGCCGGCGTCGGCCGCCGAGCAACCGGCCAGGCTGCCGACGAGGGTGAGGCCGGTCAGGGCTGCGAAGGTCGTCTTCTTCGCCGCCACGGACAGGCGTGGCGTGCGGACGGGAGGCTGGGTGGTGGTGGGGTTGCGCATCGTTCAATCTCCTCGGGCGATGTGTGGGCCGCGGTGCGGCGGCCGCCGTGGCGAGGTCTCTGCCGCGGTGGCACCAGTGTCCTGAGCTTCCCTATGGGCGAGCTATGAGCGTTCTGGGAGTTGTCCTTCGTCCACCGATGAACGACCGTTCAGCGGAGGAGACCACCGACGACGCCGCGCACCGCTTCGGCCACGTCGAGCGCGGCCAGCGGGCCCTCGGCCGCCGCGGCGTCCCCGGCAGCCGCGTGCAGCAGCACCCCGCTGGCGGCGACGCTCGCCAGGCAGCCGGGGTCGGCGAGCACGCGCTCGGCGTTCGTGGCGACGAGCGCACCGATGATCCCGGCGAGGGCGTCGCCGGTGCCGGCGGTCGCGAGCCACGGCGATCCGCCGGAGACCGTGATGGCGTCGCCGTCCGGCGCGACCACGTGGGTCGTGCCGCCCTTCAGCACCACGACGATGCCGAGGCGGGCGGCGACGTCGGCCGCGTACGACACGGGGTCGGCACGGATGGCCCCGACCTCGGCCGGGCTCCCCAGTCCGCTCAACATGGTCGCCAGTTCTCCGACGTGGGGTGTGGCCACGATGCGCCACGACTCGTCGACACCGAACGCCCGCTGGTGCGCACCCGCTGCGACGCGACGGAGCGACCCGGCATCGGCGACGACCGGCTCGCCCCCGTGCAGGGCGGCGTCGAGCAGGGAGCTCTCCTCGCGGGTCAGCTTGCCGGGGTCCATGCCGGAGCCGATGAGCCACGCCTGCACCCGCCCCTCCGCCGTCACGATCTCGGGGCGGCGCTGCAGCACGAGGTTCGCCGGACGGTCCGCGCCGAGGTAGCGCACCATGCCGACGCCGGTGCGGATCGCCGCCTCGACACCGATGACGGCTGCACCCGGGTAGCGGTCGGAGCCGGTCACGACGCCGAGGACACCCCGGGAGTACTTGTCCGAGTCGGCGTCGGGCACGGCGATCCAGTCTCGTGCGTCGGCAGGGGTCCAGAGTCGCGGTTCGGCCATGCCATCACCCTAGGCCAGTCGTCGCGGCGGACTGACGCTGAGCCGTCGATCGTCGGTCATCCTGCAGGCGGGAATCCGAACGCATTCCGGAACGTTGGGCCGAGTGGCGACGCCCGTCGCCCCGAGACCCGAGGAGTTCCGTGCCCCAGCTGTTCGATCCGATCACCATCCGCGACCTCACCATCCCCAACCGCCTGTGGATCGCCCCGATGTGCCAGTACAGCGTCGCCGCCCAGGACGGCGTCCCGACCGACTGGCACCTCGTGCACCTCGGCCAGTTCGCGGCGGGCGGCTTCGGCCTCGTCATCTCGGAGGCGGCTGCGATCAGCCCCGAGGCCCGGATCTCGCCCCAGGACGCAGGCATCTGGAACGACGAACAGCGCGACGCCTGGCGACGGATCACCGCGTTCATCACCGAGCAGGGTTCCGTGCCCGGCATCCAGCTCGCGCACGCCGGCCGGAAGGCCTCCACGTTCGCCCCCTGGGGCACCGACGGTCAGGGCAGCGTCCCGATCGAGGACGGCGGCTGGTCGACCGTCGCCCCGTCGCCCGAGGCCTTCCCGGGCTACGCGGTGCCGGAAGCCCTCGACGATGAGGGCATCGACCGCGTCGTCGACGACTTCCGGGCGGCGGCCGTCCGGTCGGTCGACGCCGGCTTCCAGGTGATCGAACTCCACGCCGCGCACGGCTACCTGCTGCACCAGTTCCTCTCCCCGCTCGTCAACCACCGCGAGGACGGCTACGGCGGCTCGCTCGAGAACCGGGCCAAGCTCCTCCTGCGGGTCGTCGATGCGGTGCGCGAGGTCCTCCCGGCCGGTCTGCCGTTGTTCGTCCGATTCTCGGCCACGGACTGGGTGGACGACGGATGGGACGAACACCAGACCGCGACCGTCGCCGCCTGGTGCGCCGAGCGCGGGGCCGACTTCTTCGACATCTCCACCGGCGGAGCCGTCGGCGGCGTCCGCATCCCGCTCTCCCCCGGGTACCAGGTCCCGTTCGCCGCGCACATCGGGTCGACGGGTGTCGACACGAGCGCCGTCGGACTCATCACCGACGCCCAGCAGGCCGCGGCCATCGTCGCCGACGGGCAGGCGGAGGCGGTCATGGTCGCCCGCGAGGCGCTCCGTGATCCGCACTTCGCGTTGCGCGCCGCCACCGAGCTCGGTGTGGAGGTGGCCTGGCCGGGCCAGTACGAGCGGGCCAAGCCGCGCGCCTGAGCGCGACCCCGACACGACGACGGCCCGCACGCGATCGCGTGCGGGCCGTCGTCGTGTCCGTGCTCCGGCGTCCGATCAGCGACGCCGGGTGGCGTCCTGGACCTCGCCGACGAGCTCCTCGATGATGTCCTCGAGGAAGAGGACCCCGGTGGTGGCGCCCGCTTCGTCGAACACCCGGGCGACATGTGCTCCCGAGCGGCGCATCGTGGTCAGTGCGTCTTCGACGTCCGAATCCTCGAACACCGACACGAGCTGCCTGATGTGCTTCGCGGGCACCGGCCGCTCCTCGTCGCCACTGCCGTCGAGGTCGTCGTACCGCAGGACGTCCTTCAGGTGCAGGTAGCCGATCGGCACCGACTCGTCGTCGACGATCACGTAGCGGGAGTAGCCGTACTTGGCGACGGCGCGCTCCACGTCCGAGGGGGTGGCCTCCTCCGTCAGCGTGATGAGGCTCCCGAGCGGCAGGGCCACGTCGTGGACCTTCTTCTCGGTGAACTCGAACGCCGCCACGAGCGCACCCGTCGAGTCGGTGAGCACACCCTCGCGGGTGGACTGGTCGACGATGGTCGCCACCTCGTCGAGCGTGAAGGCACTGGCAGCCTCGTTCTTCGGCTCCACCCGGAACAGACGGAGGACGGCGTTCGCGGTCGCGTTGAGGGACACGATGATCGGACGGAAGACGCGCGCCACGAAGACGAGCGGCGGAGCGAGCAGCAGGACCGCACGATCCGGGATCGAGAAGGAGAGGTTCTTCGGGACCATCTCGCCGAAGACCACGTGGAGGTAGGAGACGAGCAGCAGCGCGATGATGAACGCCACCGTGCCGATGGTCTCCTCGGGCCAGCCGGTGAGCGCCAACGGCACCTCCAGCAGGTGGTGGATCGCCGGCTCGGAGACGTTCAGGATGAGCAGCGAGCAGACGGTGATGCCCAACTGACTCGTCGCCAACATGAGCGTGGCGTGTTCCATGGCCCACAGCGCGGTCTTGGCGCTCCGGCTCCCCTGCTCGGCGAGGGGTTCGATCTGCGACCGACGCGCGGAGATGACCGCGAACTCGGCGCCGACGAAGAAGGCGTTCGCGAGCAGCAGCACCACGAGCCAGGCGATTCCTGCCCAGTCGCTCATACGTCACCACCGTCCTCCGACACGACGGGTCTCGGGGTGAATCGGATCCGATCGATCCGTCGGCCGTCGAGTCGCTCCACGCGGAGCGTGCCGTCCTCGAGCTCGAGCTCGTCGCCTGAGACCGCGAGTCGTCCGAGTTCGCTCATGACGTAGCCCGCGACCGTCTCGTACGGACCGTCTTCGGGGACACGCACGCCGGCGCGCTCGAGGAGCTCGTCGGGACGGAGGCTGCCCGGGAAGGTCGTGGAGTCGCGTCCGCGGACCACCCCGGCACGCGAACGGTCGTGCTCGTCGGCGACCTCGCCCACGAGTTCCTCGACGAGGTCCTCGAGGGTGGTCACGCCGGCGGTGCCGCCGTACTCGTCGACCACGACGGCCATCTGGTAGCCGCGTCCGCGCAGCTGCGAGAGCAGTACGTCCAGCTTCATCGTCTCGGGGACGCGCAGGGCCGGCGACTGCAGGGCCGAGACGGGCACCTCGCCGCGTCGGTCGCGCGGGACCGCGATGGCCTGCTTCACATGCACGACACCGGTGATGTCGTCGACGTCGGCATCGGTGACCGGGAAGCGCGAGTGGCCGGTCGACCTCGCGAGGGCGAGCACCGCCTGGGCGGGTTCGCCGCGCTGGATCGACGCGATGCGCGGCCTGGGCGTCATGACGTCCGACGCATCGTGGCTCGAGAAGCGGAGGGTGCGGTTGAGCAGGGTCGCGGTGTCGGCCTCGAGTGTGCCCTCGAGCGCCGATCGACGCACGAGGGACGACAGCTCCTCGGCCGTCCGGGCTCCCGACAGCTCCTCCTTGGGCTCGATGCCCATCGACCGCAGCAAGCCGTTGGCACTGCCGTTGAGGACGACGATGGCGGGCTTGAACACCCAGGTGAAGGCCGTCTGGAACGGGACGACGAACTTGGCCGTCTGTCGGGGCAGCGCGAGCGCGAAGTTCTTCGGGACGAGCTCGCCGATGATCATGCTGAGCAGCGTGGCGAGGGTGAT
This sequence comes from Plantibacter auratus, assembly GCF_050587365.1. Lineage (NCBI taxonomy): Bacteria > Bacillati > Actinomycetota > Actinomycetes > Micrococcales > Microbacteriaceae > Plantibacter > Plantibacter auratus. Next base: position 264,968 of record NZ_JBOBFV010000003.1, read on the forward strand.
CGCGACGATCGTCGCCACGACGGCGACGACGCCCTCGGGGATCCCGATGGAGCCGAGCGGACCGGCGAGCATCGACGACAGCGCCGGCTCCATGGTGTACCCGGTGAGGAGCGTGGTCAGGGTGATCCCGAGCTGCGCGCTCGACAGGTGCGTCGAGGTGATCTTGAGCGCGGCGATCGTCATCGTCAGGCGGGTCTCGCCACGGTCGCGGCGGGCCTCGAGGTCGGCGCGGTCGAGGTTCACGAGCGCGAACTCGGAGGCGACGAAGAAGCCCGTCCCGATGGTCAGTACGAGGCCGACGCCGAGCATGATCCACTCAGACATGACGATCCCGTCCGTGCTGAGCGGTCGATGCCGGAGTGGGGGTTCCGTCGCCCGGGTGGGCGGTCGTCGCCCGTGATCGGGTCAGCACGGGGCTGGGATGGTGGCCGGGGGATCTGTCTGAAGGAGGGTCGTCCATTGTGCGGACGAGTCTATCGGACATCCGCGGCTGTGGACCCCGGATTTCCGGGGTTCTTCTCAGCCTCCGCGAGACGCCGGCGCTCCTCGGCCGCGCGATGCTTCCGACGCCGCAGGAGGAGGAACCGCACGCCGATGCACGCCGCGGCGAGCGCCGGGACCCCACCCGAGACGATCATGCCCACGTGTGCCCCGGCGACCTCGACGAGCCACCCCATGAGCGGACCGCCGATCGACTGTCCGCCGAGCAGCACCAGGATGTACAGCGACATCACCCGGCCACGGATCGCCATGTTGGACGACAGCTGGACGAGTGAGTTCGCCGCCGTGATGAAGAGGAGGTTCGCGACCCCGCCCGCGACGAGCAGGAGGGCGAAGGGGAGGAGCACGGGCATCGCCCCGGCGGCCGCCTGCAGGACGCCGACCGCCGCCGCCGCGACGATCACGATGCGCAGGTCCACCCCCCCGCGCCTCGTCGACGCGAGCGCACCGGTCAGCGCGCCGACGGCGACGAGGGCGTTGAGGAACCCGTAGCCGCTCGCGCCGATGTCGAAGACGTCCGAGGCGTAGGCGGCGAGCAGGACCGGCAGGTTGAACGCGAACACCGACATGAACGCGACCATGATGACCGTCCACCGGATGGCCGGCTTCCGCATGGCGTACCCGAGTCCCTCCTTGAGCTGGCCCTTCGCCTTCGCGACGACCGGCGTCGGGACGAGTTCCGAGACGCGCATGAGCGCCAGGGTGAGCACGACGCCGGAGCAGGCGAGGGCATTGATCGCGAAGGACCACCCGGAACCGACGGCGGTGATGAGGACACCACCGACGGCCGGACCGACGAGCTGGCCGAGCTGGAAGACGGCGGAGTTGAGGCTGATGGCGTTCCGCAGTCTCGCCGGGCCCACGAGCTCGTTCACGAACACCTGCCTCGCCGGGTTGTCGACGACGGTGACGAGACCGAGCATGAAGGCGATGACGTAGATGTGCCACACCTCGACCGCGCCGCTGAGCGTCAGGATCGACAGCGCGACCGCGAGGACGGCGGCGAGCGACTGCGTGATCATGAGCAGCACGCGCTTGGAGTAGCGGTCCGCGATCACGCCGCCGAGCAGTCCGAACAGCAGCATGGGCGCGAACTGCATGGCGACCGTGATCCCGACGGCGGCGACGCTGCCGGAGAGCTCGAGGACGAGCCAGTCCTGCGCGATGCGCTGCATCCCGATCGCGGTCGTCGCGACGATGTGACCGATCGTGAAGAGTCGGAAGTTCGGGACGCGGAGCGAGGAGAAGGTGTCCCGCCAGGCGGGACGCTCCCCCACGATCGGCATGGGGGCGGTGGGCGGCGGTGGAGCGACGGCGGTGTCGGATGGAGGGGTCACGGAGAGGGCCAGCGTTTCGTATGTCGAGTGCGTGTCGTATGGGTGGAGCCGCGGAGGCCGTCGGCTCCCGTCCACGCTATTGCCGACGCGGCCATTTCCGAGCAGGATGATCCCTATCAGTCCTATTCGATTCCCGAATGATCGGCTCATGCATGTTCGACCCCGCCCTGCTGCGCACCTTCCTGGCCGTCGCCGAGACGAAGAACTTCACGCGTGCCGCCGCGCAGCTCGGGTTGAGCCAGCCGACGGTCAGTCAGCAGATCCGACGGCTCGAGGAGGCCGCCGGCCGGTGGCTCGTCGTCCGGGACACGAGAGCGGTCCGCCTGACCGACAACGGTGATGCGATGGCCGGGTTCGCGCGGACCATCCTCGCTGCACACGCCTCGGCGGAGAGTTACTTCACCGGCTCGGCGATGAGCGGTCGCCTCCGCTTCGGGGCCGCCGACGACCTCGCGATGACCCAGCTCCCCCGGATCCTGCGGCACTTCCGTCAGGGTCACCCGCAGCTGAACCTCGAACTCACGGTGAACCAGAGCGGGCCGCTCTACCGTCGGCTGAAGGCGGGCGCCCTCGACCTCATCTTCATCAAGATGCACCCAGGCCAGAACGAGGGCAAGCTCGTACGGACCGACTCGATGGTCTGGGTCGGTCTCGAGAAGACCACGATCGAGCCGGGCCAGCCCGTCCCCCTCATCGCCTACCAGGACCCGAGTCTCTCCCGGCAGCTGGCGATCGACGCCCTCGAGGCCGCCGGGCGCACCTGGCGGATCACCTGCAGCACCCGGGAGGTGAACGGCGTCCTCGCGGCGGTGCGGGCCGGGCTCGGCGTCGCGGTCTTCCCGCGCAGCCTGATCCCGAGCGACCTCGTCATGCTGAGCAACCGGCTGGAACTCCCGACCCTGGGCGGCGTCGACTTCACCCTGCTCGCGAACCCGTTGGCGGCTGCCGGCCCGGTGGAGGCGCTCTCCTCGGCCATCATGGACCGGTCGCTGGCCTGAGCGAGCACATGGCGGTCAGGCGTCGACGGACTCCGACTGCTCGGCGAACGGCGCCGGGATGAGGTAGGTCTCGCGGACCTCGGCCGATTCGTGCGGGCCGCTGCCGTCGGGCGCGGTGAAGGGTTCGTCGAACTCGACGATCCACGTCGTCAACTGTTCGGTCCACACCGAGACGAACGCCGCGGCACGCTGGCGGCCGGGTGCGACGATGATCCCGGAGACACGCTCCCCCGTCGAGGGATCGGATCCCGGGTCCACGAGCACGAGGACCTGCATGCCGACACCGAACCCGTGCGTCCCACCGTTCACCACCATGGGCCCATCATCCCACCGCGGTCGTGCGCGCCGCACCAGCGCCCCGGCTCACCAGGAGACGGGCAGCGCCTTGCCCTCCTCGTACCCGGCGGCCGACTGGACGCCGACGATGGCGCGCTCGTGGAAGCCGGGGACCGAGTCGGCACCCGCGTAGGTGAACGACGAGCGCACCCCGGCGGTGATCATGTCGAGGAGGTCCTCGACCGAGGGCCGGAGCGGGTCGATCGTGATGCGGGAGGACGAGATGCCCTCGGCGAAGAGCGTCTTCCGCGCGAGTTCGAACGGGTCGAGTCGACCGAAGCGCTCGTGCACGGCCTTGGTCGACGCCATGCCCCAGCTCTCCTTGTAGAGCGACCCGTCAGCGGCGCGCTGCAGCTCACCGGGGGCTTCGATCGTGCCGGCGAACCAGGACCCGATCATGACCGAGGACGCACCGGCCGCGAGGGCGAGGGCGACGTCGCGGGGGTAGCGGACGCCACCGTCCGCCCAGACCTTCGCGCCGAGTGCGCGGGCGGTCGCGGCCGTCTCGAGCACGGCCGAGAACTGCGGACGTCCGACCGCCGTCATCATCCGCGTGGTGCACATCGCACCGGGTCCGACACCGACCTTGAGGATGTCCGCACCGGCGTCGACGAGGTCCTGCACCGCGACGGCGGACACGACGTTGCCGGCGACGATCGGGAGGTCGAGACCGAGGGCACGGACGGCCGCGATCGCCCGGAGCATGCCCTCCTGGTGCCCGTGGGCGGTGTCGATCACGAGGACGTCCACCCCGGCGGCGGCGAGCGCCTGCGCCTTCACAGCGACGTCGCCGTTGATGCCGATCGCCGCGGCGACCCGCAGTCGGCCCGACGCGTCGAGCGCCGGCGTGTAGATGGTCGAGCGGAGCGCGCTCGTCCGGCTGAGGGTGCCGACGACCGCGCCGTGGTGCAGCACGGGCGCGAACTCGAGGTCGGCCGCGACCATGAGGTCGAACGCGGCCCGGCCACCGGTCACGTCGTCGGCGTCGATCGAGGCGAGCGACCCGCGAGCGAGGTCGCCGAGCCGTGCGTCGGGAAGCGCCGTGGCGAGACGTGCGGCCGGGATGCAGCCGGCGAATGCGTCGCGCTCGTCGTGGAGCACGATGCCGTGACCGGCGACCGCGGGGATCAGGCGCAGGGCGTCGGCCGCGGTCTGATCGGCGCGCATGATCAGCGGCGTGTCGAAGGCGACCGGCTGCTCCTTGACCCAGCGGATCGCCGCGTCGAGCTCTTGGAGCGGCATGTCCTGCGGCAGGACGCCGAGTCCGCCGCGCCGCGCCAGTGCCGCCGCGAGGCGTGGCCCGGTGACGGAGTTCATGTTGGCGGAGACGATCGGGATCGTGGCGCCGGTGCCGTCGTCCGGAGCAAGGTCGACGTCGAGTCGACTCGTGATCCCGGAGCGGCTGGGGACGAGGAACACGTCCGAGTACGTCAGGTCGTGGCTGGGAATCTCACCGATGAACCGCATGAGAACACCGTATCCCGACCGGCGTCCGAGCCGCACCGACGACGGAATGGGTTTAGGCTTGATGACTGGATCGTGCGGGCATGTTCCCTGCCTGCAAACAGTGAGAATTCAACGGAGAGAGTGGGCGATCGACGGTGTCGAGCCAGATGACCGGAGTGGGCGCCGATGACGGCGCAACGAACGAATTCGGAGCCAATGAATGGCTCGTCGACGAGATGTACGAGCAGTACCTCGTCGACAAGGATTCCGTGGACCGCTCCTGGTGGCCGATCCTCGAGCACTACCGGCCGGTGAACGGCGCAGCCCAGGGAACGACGGGCGGCCAGTCGGACGACGATGCGGCAGCCGCCGGCGCCACGGCGTCGGCCCCCACCCCTGCGGCGGCGGACGAGGCGGCGGCCCGGGTCAACCCGCCGACGGCCCCGATCCAGGTCATCGGCGCGCAGCCGGTCGCGCGCACCACCTCGGTCCAGGCGAAGCCGGCCCCGATCCCGGCCGACGCCCCGATGACGAGCCCGAACCAGGTCCAGCAGCCGAAGAGCGACCAGACCGAACCCGCTCCGGAGGACGTCGACAAGGTCACCGTGCTGAAGGGCATGGCCAAGTCGCTCGCCACCAACATGGACGCGAGCCTGACGGTCCCGACCGCGACGAGCGTGCGCACCATCCCGGCGAAGCTGATGATCGACAACCGCATCGTCATCAACAACCACCTGAAGCGCGCCAGAGGCGGCAAGGTCAGCTTCACCCACCTCATCGGCTGGGCCCTCATCCAGGCGTTGAAGGACTTCCCGAGCCAGAACGTCTACTACGAGGAGACCGACGACAAGCCCACGGTCGTCGCCCCGGCGCACATCAACCTCGGCATCGCCATCGACCTCCCGAAGCCCGACGGCTCCCGCGCCCTCATGGTGCCGGGCATCAAGCGCGCCGACACCCTCACCTTCAACGAGTACCTCTCGGCGTACGAGGACCTCGTGACCCGCGCCCGCAAGGGCAAGCTCACCGGAGCCGACTTCCAGGGCGTCACAATCTCGCTCACGAACCCCGGTGGCATCGGGACCGTGCACTCGGTCCCCCGTCTCATGAAGGGCCAGGGCTGCATCATCGGCGCCGGCGCCCTCGAGTACCCGGCCGAGTTCCAGGGCGCCTCCGAGCGCACGCTCAACGAGCTGGCGATCGGCAAGACGATCACCCTCACGAGCACCTACGACCACCGCGTCATCCAGGGTGCCGGCTCGGGCGAGTTCCTCAAGGTCGTCCACGAGCTGCTCATCGGCAGCCGCAGCTTCTACCAGGACATCTTCGCCGCGCTCCGCATCCCGTACGACCCGATCCACTGGTCGCCCGACATCAGCGTCGACCTCGCCGACGCCGTCGACAAGACCGCCCGCGTCCAGGAGCTCATCAACGCGTTCCGCGTCCGCGGCCACCTCATGGCCGACATCGACCCGCTGGAGTACGTGCAGCGCTCGCACCCCGACCTCGAGATCGAGACCCACGGCCTGACCTTCTGGGACCTCGACCGCGAGTTCGTCACGGGCGCCTTCGGCTCGGCCCGCACGGCCAAGCTGCGCGACATCCTCGGCGTCCTCCGCGACTCGTACTGCCGCACCACGGGCATCGAGTACATGCACATCCAGGACCCCGCACAGCGCAAGTGGATCCAGAGCAAGGTCGAGCGCAAGTACGAGAAGCCGACGCACGACGAGCAGATGCGCATCCTCGGCAAGCTCAACGAGGCCGAGGCCTTCGAGACCTTCCTGCAGACGAAGTACGTCGGCCAGAAGCGCTTCAGCCTCGAAGGCGGCGAGTCCACCATCGCCCTGCTCGACACCATCCTCCAGGGTGCGTCGCAGGCCCAGCTCGACGAGGTCGCGATCGGTATGGCCCACCGCGGCCGCCTCAACGTCCTCACGAACATCGCCGGCAAGACGTACGGGCAGATCTTCCGCGAGTTCGAGGGAACGCAGGACCCTGCGAGCCACGGTTCCGGCGACGTGAAGTACCACCTCGGCACCGAGGGCACCTTCAAGGCCGAGGACGGCCGCGAGATCCCGGTCTACCTGGCAGCGAACCCCTCGCACCTCGAGGCCGTCAACGGCGTGCTCGAGGGCATCGTCCGCGCGAAGCAGGACCGCGGGCCGATCGGCGCGTTCGGCACCCTCCCGATCCTCATCCACGGCGATGCGGCGATGGCCGGTCAGGGCGTTGTCCTCGAGACGATGCAGCTGTCCCAGCTGCGCGGCTACCGCACGGGCGGCACGGTCCACGTCGTCATCAACAACCAGGTCGGCTTCACCACGCCTCCTGGCGAGGGCCGCTCCTCCATCTACAACACCGACGTCGCGAAGACCATCCAGGCGCCGATCTTCCACGTGAACGGCGACGACCCCGAGGCCGTCGTGCGGGTCGCGGAGCTCGCCTTCGAGTACCGCCAGGAGTTCAAGCGCGACGTCGTCATCGACCTCGTGTGCTACCGCCGACGCGGCCACAACGAGGGCGACGACCCGTCGATGACGCAGCCGCTCATGTACAGCCTCATCGAGGCGAAGCGCTCCGTCCGCAAGCTGTACACCGAGGCGCTCGTCGGCCGTGGCGACATCACCGAGGAGGAGTACGAGGCCGCGCACCGCGACTTCCAGGACCGCCTCGAACGCGCCTTCATGGAGACGCACGCCGAGCAGACCTCGCCGACGCCGATCCCGACCGAGGTCCTCGACGAGGACGGCTACTCCGGCGAACTCGAGACGACCGGCGTCTCCGAGGGCGTCGTGCAGCTCATCGGCGACGCGTTCAACAACAAGCCCGCCGGGTTCACCGTGCACCCGAAGGTGCAGCAGCTCCTCGAGAAGCGTCTCGACATGAGCCGCAACGGCAACATCGACTGGGGCTTCGGAGAACTGCTCGCACTCGGATCGGTACTCATCGAGGGCACCCCGGTGCGGATGTCCGGACAGGACTCCCGCCGCGGCACCTTCGTGCAGCGTCACGCCGTCCTCCACGACCGGGTCAACGGCCAGGAGTGGCTGCCGCTCGCGAACCTCAGCGACAACCAGGCCCGCTTCTGGATCTACGACTCGCTCCTCAGCGAGTACGCGGTCATGGGCTTCGAGTACGGCTACTCGGTCGAACGTGCCGACGCGCTCGTGCTGTGGGAGGCGCAGTTCGGCGACTTCACCAACGGCGCGCAGACGATCATCGACGAGTTCATCTCCTCCGCCGAGCAGAAGTGGTCGCAGCGGTCGAGTGTCACGCTCCTCCTCCCCCACGGCTACGAAGGCCAGGGCCCCGACCACTCGTCCGCGCGGATCGAGCGGTTCCTGCAGCTCTGCGCCGAGGACAACATGACCGTCGCCCGGCCGTCGACCCCCGCGTCGTACTTCCACCTCCTGCGTCGCCAGGCGTACGCCCGCCCGCGTCGGCCGCTCGTCGTCTTCACCCCGAAGGCGATGCTGCGTCTGCGTGGCGCGACCAGCCCGGTGGCGGACTTCACCTCCGGCCGCTTCGAGCCGGTGATCGACGACGCACGGATCACCGACAAGGCCGCGGTCAAGCGGGTGCTCCTGCACTCCGGGAAGATCCACTACGACCTCCTCAGCGAGCTGCAGAAGCAGCCGAACGACGAGATCGCCCTCGTCCGCGTCGAGCAGTTCTACCCGGTCCCGGTGGCCGAGCTGAACGCCGTGGTCGCGCAGTACCCGAACGCCGAACTGGTGTGGGTACAGGACGAGCCGGAGAACCAGGGCGCGTGGCCGTTCATCTGCCTGGAGGCCGCCAAGCACCTCGAGGGTCGGACGATCCGCAACGTGTCGCGCACCGCGTCCGCCTCCCCCGCCACGGGTTCGGCGAAGCGTCACGCCGCCGAGCAGGCGGAGCTCCTCCGCACCGCGCTGTCGCTCTGACCTCAGCCGCACGACCGACGACCGCCTGTTCCGACAGGCGGTCGTCGTCGTCTGCGTCGTCGTCCGGACGCGGGTGGTCAGCACGGCGACAGCGATCCGTGAGTGGGCGGTGAGCCGCCGCCAATAGGCTGACGCCATGGACTTCGCATTCCTCGCCGTCGTCGCGGTGGTGACCATCGTCGCGGTGGCCCGCTTCGCGAACAAGCTGCGCGTGGCAGCCCCGCTCATCCTCGTCCTGGTCGGGCTCGCTCTCAGCTATCTGCCGTTCGTGCCGGACGTCGAGGTCAAGCCGGAGTGGATCCTCGCCGGCGTGCTGCCACCGCTCCTCTATTCGGCCGCCGTCAACGTGCCCCTGGTCGACTTCCGCCGCAACCTCAAGGCGATCTCCGGGCTCTCGGTCGTCCTCGTCGTGGTGTCGTCGGTCCTCATCGGCTGGATCCTGTCGACGATCCTCCCCGACCTGAGCCTGGCCGCCGGCATCGCCCTCGGTGCCGTCGTCAGCCCGACCGACGCGGTCGCCGCGACCTCCATCGGTAAGCGACTGGGCATGCCGTCGCGCCTCGTGAGCGTCCTCGAGGGCGAGAGCCTCGTGAACGACGCTTCTGCCCTCGTCCTCCTGCGCTCCGCCATCGCCGCGACCGCCGGCACGGTCTCGTTGTGGGGTGTCCTGGGCGACTTCGCCTATGCCGTCGCGCTCGCGATCGCGATCGGGATCGTCGTCGGGTTCATCACGGTCCGGATCCGCTCCCGCCTCGGGGACCCGGTCCTGACGACGGTCATCTCCTTCGCCGTGCCGTTCATCGCGTATCTGCCCGCCGAGCACTTCCACGCCTCAGGGGTCCTGTCGGTCGTGGTCGCCGGACTCTACACCGGGCATCAGAGCGCGAAGTACTTCACCGCCCAGGACCGCATCAGCGAGCGCATCAACTGGCGGACGACGCAGTTCCTCCTCGAGAACGGGGTGTTCCTGCTCATGGGGCTCGAGCTCGAGGCCATCGTCTCGCAGGTGGAGCAGGACGACCTCGGCATCTGGTCGTCGATCGGCCTCGGGTTGCTGACCGCCATCACCCTCATCGTCGTCCGCATCGTGTTCGTCGGCGTCCTCGTCTGGTCGTTGCGACGCGATGAACGGGAGGCCCTCGCCCGGCGGCCGAGACTGGAGCAGGTCTCCGCACGCCTCGAGGAGCATCCGACGGAGAACGCACGATCGGCCAAGCGCAAAGCCGCCTTCTCGAGGTCGATCGCCCGGCGGAGCGCCGACCTGGACTTCCTGCAACGTGAAGGACTCGGGTGGCGGGGCGGCGCGGTGCTCGCCTGGGCGGGGATGCGTGGTGTCGTCACGATCGCCGCCGCGCAGTCGCTGCCACTCGACACCCCGTATCGGGCGGAGCTGGTGCTCATCGCGTTCACGGTCGCGATCGTCACCCTCCTGCTCCAGGGCGGATCCCTCCCGCTCGTCATCCGGCTGACCCGGGTCGGCGGGACGGACGAGCAGGCGGCGATGGCGGAGCTGGCCGGTCTCGTCGAGGAGATCTCGACCGTCGGTGTGGCCGCCCTCGACGACCCGCAGCTGCGCACGGACGGCGGGGAGCCGTTCGACTCCGCAGTCGTCGACCGGGTGCGCACGAGCAGCCTCATCCGCGTCGAGTCGGCGGCGGAACGCACCGATGCCGGCGTGGGCCCGCACGAGCAGTTCCGACAACTGCGACGCCGAGTGCTCGACGCCGAACGCGATGCGCTCCTCGATGCTCGGGCGACCGGCAGCTACTCCTCCGAGGTGCTGGCGAAAGCGCAGCGGATGCTGGACGTCGAGGAGTCACGCCTCGACGGCGCAGGCTAATGCGGTCGGTCCGTCGTCAGGCGCTCTCGTGGGTGGCCTGGGTGGCCCGCAGCGACGCCAGGACCTGGTTCTTCAGGTCTTCGGGTGCCGTCTCCTTGCACGCCCGCTGGACGGCCTCGGTGAGGGTCTGCGCGACGAGCGCCTCGTTCTGACACTCCGGGCAGTTCGCGAGGTGCTCGCGGATGTCGGCCGCTTCGGTCGTGCACACCTCGTGACGGAGGTACTCCTCGAGGTCCTTCTTGGCCTTGTCGCAGCCGCAGTCGCTCATTTCTTGCTCCCCTGCTTCGTCACGGTGAACCCCCGGGACTCGGCGTAGTCGGCCAACAGGTCGCGGAGGAGTCGTCGGCCACGGTGCAGACGACTCATCACGGTCCCGATGGGCGTTTTCATGATGTCGGCGATCTCCTGGTAGGCGAAGCCCTCCACGTCGGCGAGGTACACCGCCAGGCGGAAGTCCTCCGGGATGGCCTGCAACGCGTTCTTCACGTCGCTGTCCGGCAGGTGATCGATCGCTTCGGCCTCGGCGGATCGGCTGGAGGTCGCGCTGATCGACTCGGCGCCGCCCAACTGCCAGTCCTCGAGGTCGTCGATGGTGCCCTGGTACGGCTCGCGCTGCTTCTTCCGATACGTGTTGATGTACGTGTTCGTGAGGATGCGGTAGAGCCACGCCTTGAGGTTGGTGCCCTGTTCGAACTGCGCGAACGCGGCGAAGGCCTTCACGAACGTCTCCTGGACGAGGTCCTGGGCGTCCGACGGGTTCTTCGTCATGCGCATGGCAGCGCCGTACAACTGATCGATGAACGGCAGTGCCTGTGCTTCGAACAGTGATCGGGGGTCCGGCTCGGCCGGAAGGGCTTCTGGGTCGACGGAGGTCATCACCGGCCAGTCTACGGCCAGCGCCAGACGGCCGTGATCGGCCTCCGTCACCGGTCGTTCCAGTACCGCTGTGGACATCCGCTCCTCCTTCTGCTCTCGACCCCGACTACTGTTGGAACCAATGTTGACCAATCCGTATTCCGCACCAGATTTCGACGTGTACGGCGATGCCGAACCTGAGCACGACGACGCCGCCTGGCCGGCGCCCGTCGCGGGCGGTCCGGTCGATGCGACCGTCTCGCTCCCGGGCTCGAAGTCGCTCACGAACCGCGAGCTCGTCCTGGCCGCTCTGGCCGACGGGCCCTCCCTCCTGCGCGCCCCGCTCCACTCGATGGACAGCACCAACATGGTCGAGGCGCTGCGCGCACTCGGGACCACCATCGTCGAGCGACCCGCGTCGGGCGCGTTCGGCAAGGACTGGCTCGTCACGCCGGGCGAGCTGTTCGGCAGCACGACCGTCGAGTGCGGGCTCGCCGGCACCGTCATGCGGTTCGTCCCGCCGCTGGCAGCGCTCGCCCTCGGACCGACCGTGTTCGACGCCGACCCCTCCGCCAGGAACCGCCCCATGGCGACCATGATCGCCTCGCTGCAGGCGCTGGGTGTCGACATCAGCGACGACGGCCGGAAGGCGCTCCCCTTCACGGTGCACGGCACAGGCGCGGTCGCGGGTGGCAAGCTCACGATCGACGCGTCATCGTCGAGCCAGTTCGTGTCCGGCCTCCTGCTGGCCGCGGCCCGCTTCGAGCAGGGTCTCCACCTCGTCCACGAGGGCGAGCGCCTGCCGAGCCTGCCGCACATCGAGATGACCATCGCGGCCCTCGCGGCCCGCGGGGTCACCGTGGAACAACCGGCCGTCGGTGAGTGGGTCGTCGCCCCCGGCACGATCGCCGCGCTCGACGTCGACCTCGAGCCCGACCTCTCCAACGCCGCACCGTTCCTCGCCGCGGCGCTCGTCACCGGCGGAAGCGTCACGCTCCGCGGCTGGCCCACCTCCACCACCCAGGTCGGTGCCGACCTGGCGGACCTCCTGCCTCGCTTCGGCGCGACGGTCACCCTGGACGGCGACCGCCTCACCGTCACCGGCGGCGAGCGGATCACCGCTGTCGACCTCGACCTGACCACCGGCGGCGAGCTCGCGCCCGCCCTCACCGCGCTCGCGGCACTCGCCGACGGACCGTCGACCATCACGGGCATCGGGCACATCCGTCACCACGAGACCGACCGCCTCGCGGCCCTCGCGACGGAGATCAACAAGCTCGGGGGCGCCGTCACGGAGCTGCCGGACGGTCTCCGCATCGAGCCGCGCCCCCTCCACGGCGGCGAGTGGTCGAGCTACCACGACCACCGCATGGCGACCACGGGAGCGATCCTCGGTCTCGTCGTGCCCGGGGTCACCATCGAGAACGTCGCCACGACCGCGAAGACGCTCCCACAGTTCACCGAACTGTGGCACGCGATGCTCGGGGGCTGAGCCGATGAGCTGGTGGGACGACGGCGTCGACGACGACGAGCCGGAACTCGACGAGTCGAGCATCAGGATGCGGCCGAACCCGAAGGCGAACCGCCCACGGACGAAGACGCGGCCCGAGCACCTCGATGCACTGACCGCACGCGTCCTCGCGGTCGACCGCGGTCGCTACACCGTGCTCCTCGACGAGGGCACGCCCGAGGAGCGCGTCCTGACGTCCACACGCGCTCGTGAACTCCGCAAGCAGGCCATCGTGACCGGCGACCGGGTCGACGTCGTCGGCGACACCTCGGGTGCCGAGGGCACGCTGTCGCGCATCGTGCGGATCGTGCCGCGCACGACGCTGCTCCGCCGCAGTGGCGACGACACCGACGCCATGGAGCGCGTCGTGGTCGCCAACGCCGACCAGATGCTCATCGTCGTCGCCGCCGCGAACCCCGAGCCTCGGGCCCGACTCGTCGACCGCTACCTCGTCGCCGCCTACGACGCGGGGATCACCCCGATCCTCTGCATCACGAAGACGGACCTCCAGGACCCCGACGAGTTCCTCGCGAACTTCGCCGGGCTCGGCCTGCGCGTGTTCCGCAGCCGGGAGGACGACGTCCCGCTCACCGAGATCACCGAGGCCCTCATCGGCCACGACACGGTCTTCGTCGGCCACTCGGGCGTCGGCAAGTCCACCCTGGTCAACGCCCTCGTCCCGACCGCTGAGCGCGCCACAGGGCATGTGAACGTCGTCACCGGGCGTGGGCGCCACACCTCCTCCTCGACCGTCTCGCTGCGCATCGAGGCGCCCGGAGGGTCCGGGTGGGTCATCGACACCCCGGGCGTCCGCTCGTTCGGTCTCGGACACGTCGACACCGCCAACATCCTGAAGTCGTTCACCGACCTCGCGGAGATCGCCCTCGAGTGCCCGCGTGGCTGCACCCATCTGCCCGACGCGCCCGACTGCGCGATCATCGAGGCCGTCGCCGAGGGACGACTCGGGGAGAACGGCCCGGCACGCCTCGACTCGCTCCAGCGGCTGCTGGGGACCTTCGCGACGATCAAAGCGGACCAGTACTCCTGACTAGGCTTGGGGTATGCCTGAAGCACTCCGTCTCTCCGCCGGCGACCCGGCCCCCGCGTTCACCCTCACCGACCAGGACGGCACCAGCGTGTCCCTGTCCGACTTCGCCGGACGACGGGTGATCCTCTACTTCTACCCCGCCGCGATGACGCCCGGCTGCACCACCCAGGCGTGCGACTTCCGCGACAACCTCGCATCGCTCGGCGGTGCCGGGTACGTGGTGCTCGGCGTCTCGAAGGACTCCGTCGAGAAGCTCAAGGCCTTCCAGGAGGAGGACGGGCTCACGTTCCCGCTCCTCAGCGACCCGGAGCTGACGGTCCATCAGGCGTACGGAGCCTACGGTGAGAAGAACTCGTACGGACGTATCGTCACGGGGGTCCTCCGCTCGACGTTCGTCATCGACGAGACGGGCACCCTCACCCTCGCCCGGTACAACGTCAAGGCCACCGGCCACGTGAAGAGCCTCCGCAAGGCCCTCGGCCTCGACGCCTGACGCGTCGCTGCTGGACCATCACGACCGACGCGTCGCGCTCAGATCTCGCGTCGGGTCACGGCGGCGACCGCGGGCGTGAACAGGAGCCCGAGGACGGCCAGCGACGGCAGCAGCAGGAACCACCCGATCGAGGGTTGCGCGAAGACCCCCTGGAACGCGCCGACGGCGACGGCGATCTGCACGAGCTGCCAGGTGACCGCTCCCCCGCGGATCCAGCTCCGTCCGCGGATCGCGCCGAGGGCGAGCGCCGTGACGAACGCCGTGGCGATGAGCAGGATCACGAAGATCGCCAGCGCGCTCGTGAACGAGGCCGGCGTCGCCGCGACCAGCTCGAAGAGGAACCAGGCCGAGAGCCCGATCATGAGCAGCGCCTCGGCGACGAGCAGGACGATGAAGGCCAGCACCGCCGGACGACGACGCTCCTCCGGGTTCGGAGCGGAGGCGGCGTTTCGATCGGTACTCACAGGGTTCACCCAAACTTGACTATTGATTTGCTCTTACCGATATGAAACCATGTTTGAGGCCGACATGAGGTCCACGAGGGTGTGGACAGATCCCGAATCCCGGACGATCATCCCCCTCGCATTTCGGCTTTCGCTTCCCGAGACCCCTCACTCGGTTGAAGAAATCTCACCATGCAATAAAAGGAGCTCCCCTATGGATTGGCGCGATAAAGCTGCCTGCCTGACCGTCGACCCGGAATTGTTCTTCCCGGTCGGGAACACCGGTCCGGCGGTCGATCAGATCGACAAGGCGAAGGCCGTGTGCGCCACCTGCAGTGTCACGGAGCTCTGCCTCCAGTACGCGCTCGAGACCGGCCAGGACTCCGGCGTGTGGGGCGGCCTCAGCGAAGACGAGCGTCGCGCCCTCAAGCGTCGCGCTGCTCGCGCTCGCCGCGCCTCCTAGTCGCAGACGAGAACCCCGGGTGCCCAACGGCCCCGGGGTTCTCGCATGTCTGCGGCCGTTCGTGACGGACCAGGACCTCAGCTCTTGGCGACCCAGCGCATCGGGATCGCGATCGTGACCTCGGTTCCGCTCCCCATGAGCGTGTGCCAGTCGATGGTCCCGCCCAATTCACCCTGGATGAGCGTCCGCACGATCTGGGTGCCGAGACCGGACCCGACCTTCCCCTCCGGGAGCCCCACGCCGTTGTCGCGGACCTGCACGCTCAGCAGCTCGTCCGTGCGGTCGGCCGTGATCTCCACGTCGCCGTCGCGGCCGTTGAGTCCGTGCTCCACCGCATTGGTCACGAGTTCGGTGAGCGCGAGGGCGAGTGGCGTCGCGTACTCGCTCGGGAGCACGCCGAACGAGCCGGAGGACTTCGGGCGGACCGTGGTGTTGTGCGAGCTCGCCACTTCGGCGATGAGCAGGAGCACGCGCTCGAAGACCTCGTCGAAGTCGACGTTCTGATTGAGCCCCTCGGACAGCGTGTCGTGCACGACCGCGATGGCGGCCACGCGCCGCATGGCCTGCGTGAGGGCGTCGTGGGCGTCCTCCGAGTGGGTCCGCCTGGCCTGGATCCGCAGGAGCGACGCGACCGTCTGGAGGTTGTTCTTCACCCGGTGGTGGATCTCGCGGATCGTCGCGTCCTTGGTGATGAGTTCCTGCTCCTGGTGACGCAGTTCGCTGACGTCGCGGCAGAGCACGATCGCGCCGACCCGCTCGCCGCGGCTCCGCAACGGGATCGCCCGGAGGGAGACCGTCACGCCCTTGTCCTCGATGTCGGTCCGCCACGGCGCCCGACCGGTGACGACGAGTGGCAGGGACTCGTCGACGGTGACGGTCCCCGTCCCGGAGAGCAGATGGGTCGTGACGTCCGCGAGCGACTCGCCCTCGAGTTCCTCGGCGAATCCGATCCGGTTGAAGGCCGAGAGCGCGTTGGGGCTGGCGAAGGTGACGGTGCCGTCGACATCGAGACGGATCAGGCCGTCGCTCGCGCGCGGCGCGCCCCGGCGCGGTCCGGTCGGCGCTCCGAGATCCGGGAAGTCGCCGACCGCGATCATCTCGAACAGGTCGCTCGCGCAGTCGTTGAACGTGAGTTCCTGGCGGCTGGGCGTCCGAGCCTCACCGAGATTGGTGTGGCGGGTGATGACCGCGATCGGTCCGTCGGCATTGGTCGTCTCGGTCGGAGATATCCGCCGGGCGACGGGTACGGCACGAACCCTGGTCGGGGTCTCCTCGTACCAGTCCGGTGCGGACGACTCGATGATCCGTCCACTCTCGAAACAGTCGGTGACCTGCTTGCGCCATTCCTGCTTGATGGATTGCCCGACGAAGTCGCGATAGAAGAGTGTCGCGGCACTCGACGGACGCGAATGCGCGACCGCTATGAAACTGCCGGAATCGGTCGGTACCCAGATGACGATATCGGCGAACGCCAGATCCGCGAGGAGTTGGCTGTCCGCGAGCAGCATGTGCAGCCACTCCACGTCGGCCGCACTGGAGCGGCCCTGGGCGAGAACGAGATCACTGAGCGTCGACACGATTCCAGTCTAGGCTCGGCCGGCCGACACCGAGTGCGCCGGGCGTGCCCTGGCGACCACTGGTCAGGCAGGCGTGGAACGACGACGGCGCTCAGCGGCCCGTGGGGGGCCGCTGAGCGCCGTCGCCGGACGTGATGGGTCAGTTGGCTGCGCGGTAGGCGTCCTGGACCGCCTGGGGGATGCGTCCGCGCGACGACACGGCGTGCCCGTTCTTCGCGGCCCACTCGCGGATCGCGGCGAGGTTCTCGGCGCTGTTGCGGGTGCTGGTGCTCGAGGTGCGGCGCCCACGCTTGACCGGGCGTCCGGCTCCGATGTAGGGCTTCAGCGACTCGCGGAGGTTCTTCGCATTGTCTGCCCCGAGATCGATCTCGTATTCGGTTCCGTCGATCGCGAACCGGACGGTCTCTCCTGCACCGGAAGCGAGTTCGCTGCCGTCGAGATCGTCGATGTATGTGGTGATGACTTTCTGAGCCATGGGGGTCCTCCTGAAGATATCCGTGGTGGGTCCGACGGTTATCCGATCATATCGAACACCACCAAGCGAATTTGAATACCGACACGATACCGGAGTAATTCACTACCCAACGGATAGCGATGCATCGGAGAAGAATGCAGATGCATATATCGGCTAGCCAATGCATATTCGGTTGATCACCCAATTGTATTGAGTGAATCTGTCGAGACTATTCCGCTCGGCGTGACCGACTCCGCGCACGACGCCCGCGTGCTCCACCCGCCGAGCGCCGCGAGCGGTCGCGCACCGGCGCCGGCTCCTGGTCGAGGAGGGTGGACACGAACCGCCGCAACGCGACGGGCAGCGCCCCGCGCGGGGCCTGGTCGCGGAGGCTCCTCCCCGCGATCACCGCGGCGTCCACCACCCGCTGGTCCTCCGGCAGGAGCGCGGCCGCCTCGATCCCGCCGAAGCGGGAGAGCGTGGACGCCAACTGACCGGCCGGGCCGGTACCGAGCGCGACGCCACGCAGCCGGTTCACCACCACCGAGATGCGCGACGGGTCGACGAGTTCGACGAGTTCCGCGTGGCCGCGGAGCAACCTCGTGACCCCGACCGGGTCTGCCGCACCGACCTCGACCACCCGGTCTGCGGACCCGAGGACGGCGAACGCCGCGCCGTTCCGTCTGGGCGCGAACAGGTCGCTCGAGATCTCCTCGTCCGCCTCCAGGCAGAACGCCGTGTCGATCACGATGTCGTCCATCCACGCCCGGCACCGTTCGATGGTCGTCGCGACGCGTTCCGTCGACAGTTCCGTCCAGCGTGCCGCGCGCGAGATGCCGGTCAGGACCCGGAACGCGCCGGACGGCGACGGATGGACTACCGCGATCCGCTCGAGCTGCTCGATGTCGAGCGCCCCACTTCCGGCCAGTCGGCAGGCCGCGGCGAACCCGGGTGCCTCGTCGAGGAGGCCGAGCATGGCCGCGACGGATGACCCGTAGGTGTCCGCATCGATGAGGACGACCCGGCGGCCGCGCGCAGCGAGCTCACTGGCGATGCCTGCGGCGACGGTGGTCGTGCCGGGCGACCCGGCCGCACCCCACACGGCGATGACCCGCCCTGCGGCCTGGGCGACCGGACGAGGGCTGTCGCCGCCGAGGTCGAGCGGCGCGATGCTCCGATCGAGCTCCTCGGGATCGACCGGCAGGAGGACGATGTCGACGAGACCGAGCCCAGCCGCATGGCGCCGTTCGGACTCGCCGGACGCGAGCGCCACGACCCTCGTGCCCACGCGGTCCGCGAGGTCGATGAGTTCGGCGCGCAGGCGGTCGGTCCCGGGTGACACGAGCAGCACGTCGACGGGCGTACCGGCGCCGACGCGCTCCTCGAGTTCGGCGCCGTCGTGACAGCGCCAGGCGACGCGGTGTCCGAGGTCGAGCATCGTCGCGAGGATCTCACCCTCGACCCGTGGATCGAGGGCGAGTCCGACGCGCAGCATCAGCGTTCGCCGGGCTCGGTGGGGACCACGGACAGCAGGTGCGCCGCCGCCGTCGCCGAGAGCACCGTCGCGACGGCGGAGCGCGGGACCGCGAGCTCGAGGGCGACCGAACCACGGCCCGACAGGAGCCCTTCGTCCTCGCCGACCCGGACGACGGTCGCGGCCGAGACCAGCACCTCCGGGACACCGTACCCGTCGCCGTCCGGCGCGGCCGCCCAGAGGTCGACGACGGTCCCCGGCACGATGTCGGCGCCGAGCCGTCCGGCCGGTTCGACGACGAGCGTGGTCACGCCGACGGCGCTCGCCTCGCCGAGCGCGTCGAGCGGCACGAGCTCCCCCGCTGCGATCGTCCGCGTGACGACGATCCCCGGCGGCGGTGCCGCTCCAGCTCCGAGGTACCCGCCCTCGACCGATCCCAGACGTGCGTCGATCACCTGGAGTGAGGAGCGGTCGAGCCGCGTTCCGGGCGTCAGCGTCTCGGACGCCGCATACACCGGGGCCGTCCGGCTCGAGGTCGTGACGAGCCACCACACTCCCAGGATCGACGCGACCACCAGCATGAGGCCCACCAGGAAGCGTGGGTCCACCCAGATGCGCGACCGGGACACCTGCCGTCCACCGACACCATGACGCAGTCCGGCGAGACGGTCGGTCATCCGCTCCCCGCCGTCGATTCGCGCTCCTCCCGACTCCGATCCGTGTCCCCGCTCGCTTCCCCGCACCGTCTCCTCCTTCATGGGCACCCCGTGCGCCGCCTCCGGTCCCATGCTGCCCGGGCTCCGGACATCGCGCCGAAGTTATCCACAGCCCGGCGGACGCCGCCCGCGCGAGAGGATAATCGAGGAATGGAATCGCAGCGCGATGCGGCCCCGCTCGGTCGCTTCCTCACCGTCGCCGACACGGCCGAGGTCTTGAACGTCTCCGCCCAGCACGTGGCCGAGCTCATCTCGAGCGGTGAGCTGCCCGCCATCCGAATCGGGCGCAGCGGACCGTGGCGCATCGAGTTCCCCGCACTCGAAGCATTCATCAGCGGTCAGTACGAGGAGGCACGTCGTGCAGGCCTCTGGCACCAGGCCCAGCTCACCGAACTCGCCGAGTTCACCGGCGCCCCGATGCTCCGGCCCGTGCCGCCCCTCGGCTGAGCCCGGTTCCGACAGTCGACCGACGAAACGCCTCAGGCAGCACGCTCGACGATGACGACCTCCGCGAGCACGATGATGCGGATCTGCTCGACGCTCCGGCTGCGGCGCGCCGACCCTGGCTCGTGGACGGCCAGATCCAGATGGTCGCGGCCCACCCGGTCGACCGTGCCCGTCCAACTCCCCGTCCGGGTCCGTACGACCACTGCAGCACGACGTCGACACAGATCACGGAGCAGGAACGAGACGGTCAGGCGGTCGAGCAGTCGCGGTTCGCGGACCACGACGTCGTCGAGACTCCAATCGATCTGGGTCTGCGTCATGGCGACCGCCGCGATGGCATCGAGCGGGACGACGACCTCCCGGCCGCCCGGGGTACCGGATTCGGCCTGGATCCAGTCCTTGCCGATGCTCCGGACCCGCAGCCGCCAGGTCGTCCCGTCGACGAGTTCGACGACGAGCGGTCCTGGTGCGTCGGCGTCGCCGCAGAGGGCGACCAGCCGCTCGCGGAGCGTGAGACGCCCACGCCGAAGCCGCTCGGCCTCGATGCGGACGGCGTCGTCGTCGACGGCGAGCTCGTCGTCGAGCTGACCGGCGAGATCGTCGAACAGGCTGTCCCAACGCATACGCCGACGGTAGTGCGCAGAGGGCGGGGGCGTCCTGCGTTCTCCACAGACCCCTGGTCCTGGACCCCAGGGAACTGACATGATGAGTGTGACATGTCAGATTCTGGTCGCCCGACTCGTGGCGCCCGCTCACCCCTCGGAGGCCCCATGAGCACCGTTGCCCGGCACGACGACGACGAGCCCGGAGCACGCACGGCTCGCCTCCGGCCGGCGCCTCCGCTCCCCGAGCGACGCACGCCGGAGATGCGGGCGGCGGCGCGCGCCGGCGCTGACGACTACTTCGCGCCGCAGCCGGCGCCCCGAGCCGAACTCCCTGATCCGCGACCACTGCTCGAGAACCTCACGCGGAGCGTGATCGAGGTGATCGCCGGAGCCCGCGACCTCACACAGCTCGCGCGGTGGATCACCGCCGACGTGCACACCGTCCTGCTGAAGCGCGTGATCCTCGCCGAACGGGCACGACGCGTCCGCGGCGTCCCGGGCACCGTCCCGGTCGTCTCCATCGGCACCGTGACCGTCTCCGAGCCACGCGACGGCGTCGTCGAGTCCGTGGTCATCGTCCACGGACGAGCACGGTCCCGAGCCGTGGCCATCCGGCTGGAGGGCTTGGACGGCCGCTGGCGGGCGACCTCGGTGAGCGTGCTCTGACCGCCGCTGCACATCCGCCCGCAACCGACAGACGGGAGCCCTCCGAACCGATGTCACCATGGTCCGGAGGGCTCCCGTTCGTTCCGGCGTGGGCCTACTTCTTCTTGCCCTGCTTCCGACGGTCCGAACGGTTGCTCGGAGCAGCCGCAGGCGCCTCGGACTGCTGACCGAAAGCCCCGCGCGACGCCTTCGCGGCCGGGGCGGCCTTCGTCGCCGGAGCCGCATCGCCGGCGGGACGGTTCGTCTGCTGGAGCCGCTGTGCGCGTTCGGTGGCCGCCTTCTCGATCTGCCCGCGCTGGTTGCGGACCTCGACCCCACCCTGCTCACTCGGAGCGGAGTAGCTGAGCTTCTCGGTGTCGGGGGTCTCCTGCGTCAGCCCCTTGGCCGTGATCGCCGGTGCGGCGGTGCCCGCATCGACCTCGCCGGCGACCTCGACCTCGAGGTTGAAGAGGAAGCCGACGCTCTCCTCGCGGATCTGCCCCATCATCTGCTGGAACATCGCGTAGCCCTCGCGCTGGTACTCGACCAGCGGGTCGCGCTGCGCCATGGCCCGCAGGCCGATGCCGTCCTTCAGGTAGTCCATCTCGTACAGGTGGTCGCGCCAGCGGCGGTCGATCACCTGGAGGACGACGCGGCGCTCGAGTTCGCGCATCGCCGGGGCACCGAGCGACTCCTCGCGGTTGGTGTACGCGAGCTTGGCGTCGGAGAGGATCTCGCGGCGCATGAAGTCGCGGTTGATCCGCCCCTTCGTCCCCGCCTCCTGGACGACCTCGTCGATCGTCAGGCCGACGGGGTAGAGCGTCTTCAGTTCGGCCCAGAGTGCGTCGAAGTCCCAGTCGTCGCCGTTGCCCTCGCCGGTGTGCTCGTCGAGGACGTCGTCGACGACGCTCTCCAGGAACTGCTGTGCGCGATCGTGGAGGTCGTCGCCCTCGAGGATGTGGCGGCGGTCGGAGTAGATCGCCTCGCGCTGCCGGTTGAGGACGTCGTCGTACTTGAGCACGTTCTTGCGGATCTCCGCGTTCCGCGCCTCGACCTGCGACTGGGCGCTGCGGATCGCGCGGCTGACGATCTTCGACTCGATCGCGAGGTCGTCCGGCACGTTCTGGCGCCCCATGAGGCTCTCCGCGGCTCCGGCGTTGAAGAGGCGCATGAGGTCGTCGGTGAGGGACAGGTAGAACCGGCTCTCGCCGGGGTCGCCCTGACGGCCGGAGCGACCGCGCAGCTGGTTGTCGATGCGGCGCGACTCGTGGCGCTCGGTACCGAGGACGTAGAGTCCGCCGGCGTCGATGACCTTGTCGGCCTCCTCCTTGACCGCGGCCTTCACCTCGGTGAAGACCTCGTCCCACGCGGCCTCGTACTCCTCGGGGGTGTCGATCGGGCTGAGACCCTTGGCGTTCATCTCCGCGACGGCGAGGAACTCGGCGTTGCCGCCGAGCATGATGTCGGTTCCACGACCGGCCATGTTGGTGGCGACGGTGACCGAGCCGAGTCGACCGGCCTGGGCGATGATCGCGGCCTCACGCGCGTGGTTCTTCGCGTTGAGGACCTCGTGCTTGACGCCCTTCTTGGCGAGGAGCCTCGACAGGTACTCGCTCTTCTCGACGCTCGTCGTGCCGACGAGGACCGGCTGGCCCTGCTCGTGGCGCTCGACGATGTCCTCGACGACCTGCGCGAACTTCGCCTCCTCGTTCTTGTACACGAGGTCCGACTGGTCGATGCGCTGCATCGGGCGGTTGGTCGGGATCGGGACGACGCCGAGCTTGTACGTCGACATGAACTCCGCCGCCTCGGTCTCAGCCGTACCGGTCATGCCGGACAGCTTCTCGTAGAGACGGAAGTAGTTCTGGAGCGTCACGGTCGCGAGGGTCTGGTTCTCGGCCTGGACGGCCACGCCCTCCTTGGCCTCGATCGCCTGGTGGATGCCCTCGTTGTAGCGACGTCCGACCAGGATGCGACCGGTGTGCTCGTCGACGATGAGCACCTCGCCGTTCATCACGACGTAGTCCTTGTCCTTCTTGAAGAGCGCGCGGGCCTTGATCGCGTTGTTCAGGAAGGAGATGAGCGGGGTGTTGGCGGACTCGTAGAGGTTGTCGATGCCGAGGTAGTCCTCGACCTTCTCGATGCCGGGCTCGAGCACGCCGACGGTGCGCTTCTTCTCGTCGACCTCGAAGTCCTCACCGGGCTCGAGTCGCACCGCGAGCCGGGCGAACTCCTGGAACCAGCGGTTCGCCTCGCCGGAGGCCTTCCCGGAGATGATGAGCGGGGTCCGTGCCTCGTCGATGAGGATGGAGTCGACCTCGTCGACCACGGCGAAGAAGTGACCGCGCTGGACCATGTCCTTGGCCTGCCACGCCATGTTGTCGCGGAGGTAGTCGAACCCGAACTGGTTGTTCGTGCCGTAGGTGATGTCGGCCGCATACTGCTCGCGGCGCTGCTCCGGCGTCTGACCCTCGACGATCACGCCGGTCGTCATGCCGAGCGCGCGGAAGACGCGCCCCATGATCTCCGACTGGTACGACGCGAGGTAGTCGTTCACCGTGACGATGTGCACGCCCTTGCCGGCGATGGCGTTGAGGTAGGCCGGGAGGGTCGCGACGAGCGTCTTGCCCTCACCGGTCTTCATCTCGGCGATGTTGCCGAGGTGCAGCGCGGCGCCACCCATGATCTGGACGTCGAAGTGGCGCATGCCGATCGTGCGGCGTGCAGCTTCGCGCACCGCGGCGAAGGCTTCGGGGAGGAGGTCGTCGAGGGTCTCGCCGTTCTCGAAGCGCTCGCGCAGCTCGACGGTCTCGCTCTTCAGCTCCTCGTCGCTCAACTCCGTGAAGTCGTCCTCGAGGGCATTGACCGCCTTCGTGAGGCTGGTCAGCTTCCGGAGGATGCGACCTTCGCCGACGCGAAGGATCTTCTCAAGTGGTGAGGCCACGAATTGCTCTCCATTACGTGTTCCTGATCTCCGTCCTGGTCGACTGACCGGGACGGACGGGGTGCACCAGAACGGGGCAGTCCTCTGAACATGTTAGCGGGGAGTCCCTTGAGTGGACGCTGTGTATCGAGGGGCGGACGGATGTCGACGGAGCGCCGCCGCAGCGCGGGACGGACGGGTCACTAGGCTGGCGACACCTACGGCGTAGGTATTTCATGGAGGTTCGATGTCGGTCAAGCACGGTCTGCTCGCGATCCTCGCGCTCGGCGACGACTACGGGTACCGTCTGCGCGGTGAGTTCGACCGGCGGACGACACCCGACACACCGCTCAACGTCGGCCAGGCCTATGCGACCCTCGATCGTCTCGAGCGGGACAGGCTCGTCGAGCGGGCCGCCGTGGATGCGCAGGGGCATGTCTTCTACCGCATCACCGCCGACGGGCGCGACGTCCTCGAACGCTGGTGGGCGACACCCGTCGCGGCCAGCGCTTCGCGAGACGAACTCCCGAACAAGGTCGCCCTCGCGGCGTCACTCGACGGCGTCGACGTGTTCGGGGTCATCGCCGTCCAACGCGCGTGGGCGCTCGATCTCGTGCAGCAGCTCGACGAGGATCTGTCGACGCTCCCCCCGACGCCGCAGGGTGACATCGCGTGGATCGGGCTCGAAGCCAGACGGCGACGCTCCCTGGCCGAGCTCGACTGGCTCGAGGTGACCTCGGCACGCCTGCGGGTACACGACGCCGTCTTCGACGTCGCCACCGACATGCCACGACGCGGCCGCCCGGCGAACCGGGCGACCGCGTCAATCGGGGTGCAGGACGCTAGTTCGAGCCGTCCTCGAGGCTGATCACGCCGTAGTCCCAGCCCTTGCGGCGGTACACGACGCTCGCCCGCTCCGACGAGGCGTCGATGAACAGGAAGAAGTCGTGGCCGACGAGTTCCATGCGGTCGACGGCGTCCTCGACGCTCATCCACTCCGCGGGGAACTCCTTCGTGCGGATGACGACGGGCGAGTACGCCTCCTGCTCCTCGTCCTCGTGGGTCAGCGTCGCGACGCTGCCGGTCGCGACCTGCTCGAGCAGCTCCGGCGCGGCAGGAGTGATGTCGACGCCGCTGAACCCCTCGCTGCTGGCGGCGTGCAGGGAGGTGCGGTGCTTGCCGCGGTGCTCCTTCTTGCGGTCCTTCGAGCGGCGGACGCGCTCGAGCATCCGCGCGATCGCGAGATCGAAGGCCACGTACTTGTCGGAGCCGGTCGACTCCGCACGGACCAATGGTCCGGGGCCGACGAGCGTCAGCTCGACGCGGTCCTCGCCCTTGCGTCCGTTGGCGTCGTGATGGCGGGACACCTTGATGTCGAGCGACTGCGCCTGCTCGACCAGATGGGCGACCTTCTCCGCCTTCTCGGTCGCGTACTCGCGGAACCGATCGGTGATGCCGAGTCCAAGTCCGACGATGTTGATATCCACGTTCGACCTCCTCATCCGGCTGACCACCCGGTCCCGGGCGGTCCTTTCACGCCGTTCTGCAACCGTAGTGCCCGAGCCTGCGGAAGTCATCAGCGGTGTTCAGGGAACGTTCATCTTCCGGCCTCGTGACCCGCCGTCCGTTCACGGTCCGACCCTGGCGAGGGCCACGACACCGACGACGAGGCCACCGCCGTCGTGCATCGCCCGGACCGCTTCCCCGACGGTGGCGCCCGTCGTGACGACGTCCTCCACGAGCAGGAAGCGGCGCCCGTCGAGCCGCCGTGGCGCGACCAGGGCATCGGCGAGGTTCTCGAGACGCTCCGCCCGGCCGAAGTCCCGCTGGTCGGCGGGCTCCCGCGCCCATCGCAGCGGGCGCGACGGTCTGGCGCCGAGCCGGCGCACGAGCTGCTCCACCGGGTGGAAGCCCCGATCGCGGGCGGCGCGTCGTCTGGCCGGGATCGTCGCGATCTCCGGCGAGACGCCGCCCATCGCCCGGCTCGCCTCGAGCACGGCGGACCGGAACGCCGGTTCGAGTGCGGCGGCCAGCGGTCGGACGAGGCCGGTCCGGGCATCCTCCTTGTAGGCGAGGAGGATGGCGCCGACGAACTCGTCGTAGCGACGGGCGGCGAGACCGGGGGTACCGTCCGCACCGTTCCACCGCACGAGTAGGGCGTCGTCGTCGGGGGCCGCCGGTCGGACCAGACGCCCGCGGCAGTCGTCGCACAGCCCGCGGTCCGGCGCACCGCATCCGGCGCACGTGACCGGGACCACGAGGGCCCATGCGTCCAGGCAGGCCCCGCGGGCATGAGCGAGGGGCGTGCTTCGACTCGACGAGGATCGCATCATCCGATGGTCGCGCCCACGCGGCGCGTCCGGTGGCGCATCGTCCGAGACGCGGACGGCTCCGGCACTCCGAACGCGCTGTGGAGCGCGTTCACTCAGTCGGGCGACCCCAGCTGGGTCGCGATGAACCGGACGTCGCTGCCCGCCTCCTGCCAGCTCGAACCACGGGGCAACAGCAGCCGACCTTCACTCGTGAGGGCCCGCAGTTGCGTCGGTCCGTTGCCCCCGACCAGGTTCGTGACGTCCGCGAGCTTCGGTACGGGCGCGGAGCGGCCGCCGATCTGCTGCGTGACGATCGTCGTCCCGTCACCGCCGCCCAGCAGGACGGCGACGGTGATGTCGTCGACCCAGGTGACGGTCGTCGCCTGCGTGGACATGACGCGGAGCTCGACGGGATCGCCGAGTCGCAACGGCGCGTTCCGGTCACCGCGGATGATCGCGGCGGCCACGAGCCGCGACTGCGTCCCGTCCCGGAGCAGCGCGACGAGGCGCGTACCCTCCCGGGACACCTGGATCGAATCGATCGTGGACGCGCCGGTCCAACTCGTCGCGACCTGCACCGTTCCACCCGCGGCGTCGTGCGCGAGCAGCGCGGACGGCGCCGCCGCCGGCACGGTCCAGGTGAAGCCGAACGGGTCCATCGTCGGCGGAAGGAGTCCCGGGCGGTTGTCGACGAGCCGGATGTCGCCGTCGGCCTGGATCACCGTGACACCGGCGGCGGAACGGACCGCGGCCTGGTCATGGTCGGCGGACAACACGCCCGCGTCGGCCCCGGCCGCCACGACCGCCGTCGAGATCCCCGGCACGGCCTCGAGCCGGTTCCCCGAGGCGAAGCCGAACTCGTCCCCGCGCTGGACGAGCGCCCGGGGGTCGACCCGCGGTGCGGCGAGCGACAGCGGCGAGACCGTCTGCGTGGAATTGCCGACGACGGTGATCGCGACGTTCGAGACGGCGGCCACCCCGCCGACGCTGCCGGACAGCTGCACCAGGCTGCTGCTCAGCTGGAGCTGCATCCGCTGGAGCGTGACGGCGTCCGCCTGCAGGGCCGGTTTGGTCAGGTCCACGCGCGCGGTCCCGGCCTCGACCGGAACGGCGTCGCTCGTGAGCGAGGTCCCCTCGGGGAACGCCGTCGCCACCGCGCCCTTCAGCCACTCCGCCGGTCCGTCGAGCAGCGCCCCCACGATCCTCGTCGCGGTCGACGCCCGCGAGGGGAACCAACGCTGGTCGGGGACGAGTCGGGTGAAACTCGGGTCGAAGTAGCTCAGTGAGTAGGCCGCGAAGACGTCGGCGAAGGTCGATGACTCGAGGACGATGCCCGGCGGAGCGGCCGCGATCCGCCACTCCCCCCGCACCTGCTCGAAGGAGTAGGTCCAGCTCAGTGGCGACGAGTTCCCCGATTCGCGGTACTCACCCCGGTCGTCGACCGCCGCGACGGGGCTGACGGTGAGTTGCACCGTGTCGGCGACCGGGGCGAACGTGCGGCCGCCCTGGTCGATGGTCACTCCGGCGTCGGGATCCCAGTCGGACCGGAGCGCGGGTGCGAGGAACTCGCGCGCGATCTCGTAGTTGTTCTGCGGGCTCGCGGCGGCGTCGATGAAGCCCCGGAGGATCTGCTCCGGCGTCGCCCCCTCGGCGGGGCCCGGCGCGATGAAGTTGACGTCGACGTCGCCGCCGTCCCCCTCGACCGTTCCGCCGTCCTGCACGGAACCGCCCCGCGGGATGCCCACGCAGGCGCTGAGCACCACCACGAGGAGCATCGGCAGCGCCGCCGCAGCGATCCGACGTACTGCGGATCGTCGTCTCGGCGATCGTGCGGGGACGTCAACCACGAGCATCCTCCTTGTCGTCGTCCGCCGATCGCACGGTCGGGAGTGAGCGGGTCGTCGGCGCGGTGAGCTCGTCGACGATGGACTCGATCGCATCGTCGGGCGGCAGGCTGATGGGCGAGCGGACGATCTCCGTCCCGGGTTCGCGTGGGATGGTGAGGCGGAAGGACGAGCCGGCGGCGGGCTCCGACCAGACCTCCAGCCACCCCTCGTGCAGGACCGCGTCCTCGAGGGAGATCGCGAGTCCGAGCCCGGTGCCGCCGATGGTGCGCTTGCGGGACGGGTCCGCGCGCCAGAAGCGGTCGAACACGCGCTCGGTGGCCTCACGCGTCATGCCCTGGCCGTAGTCGCGTACCGCGATCGCGACCGAGGACTCGTTGCTGTCCACCGACACCACGATCGGTTTGCCCTCGCCGTGCTCGATGGCGTTGCCGACGAGGTTGCGCACGATCCGCCGGATCCGCCGCGGGTCCATCGGGACCGCCGAGTAGCCACCCGGTGCGACGATCCGGAGGTCCGAACCGGTCGGCTCCGCGAGCGGGCGGAGCTCCTCCACGACCTCCTCCGCGAGATGGACGAGACTCGTCGGTTCCAGTTCGAGTTCGATGCTGCCGGCGTCGTAGCGGCTGATCTCCAGCAGGTCGGCCAGCAGGATCTCGAACCGCCCGACCTGGTCGTGGAGGAGCTCGGCCGTCCGCTCGGTGGCCGGTGGGAAGGAGTCGCGCTGGTCGTAGAGCACGTCGCCGGCCAGGCGGATGGTCGTCAGGGGCGTGCGCAGCTCGTGCGAGACGTCCGACACGAACCGCTGCTGCACGAGCGAGAGCTCCGCGAGTTCCTTGATCTGCTTCTGCATGCTGGCGGCCATCCCGTTGAAGGAGCGGGCAAGGATGGCGAGCTCGTCCTCGCCCTTCTCGGGCATCCGCACGTCCAGGTCGCCGCCGGCCAGACGTTGACTCGTCTCGGCTGCGAACCGGATCGGTGTCGCCACGAAGCGGACGATGAACCACGCGGCACCACCGACGAGGATCATGAGGCCGACGCCCGCGAGGAAGAGCGTCCGTTGGACGAAGCCGAGCGTCTGCTCCGAGTCGCTCAGGTCGAAGCCCAGATAGATCTCGTATGACCCCGCGGTCGGCATCGACACCATGGAACCGACGACGATGCCGGCGGTGGTCGAGCCGTCGGCGGATGTGAGGGTCACCGACTGCCACTGGAGGGTGTCCGGGTCGGCCCGGACCGCCTCACTGAGCGCGTCCGAGATGACACCCCCTCCCAGCCCCGGCGACTCGAAGCCCGGAGGCGTGACCTGGCTGGGGTCCTGCCCGGGAGCCCGGTAGGCGGCGATGAGGCTGCTGCCGGAGGTCGTCTGGAGATCGGTCCGCACGGTCCCCATGAGCTGCTGGAGGGCGACGCGCTCGCTGGCGTCCGACGCGTCGAGGATGCTCTGCGCGGACGCGATGGCACGACCGGAGCCGCCGAGCGCCTGCTGCAGTCGGGATTGGAAGAGATCGTTGCCGATGCTGAACGAGAGGTAGGCACCGGTCAGGAGGATGGCGAGTCCCGAGAGGCCGACCGTGATGGCGACCGTCCGGAACTGCAGCGAGCGCCGCCACTGCGAGCGCACCTGCTGCGGCCACCTCCGCCACAGCCGCCAGTCGGCCGCCCAGCCGGCGAGTCGGGAGGCCATGTCGGATCAGCCGGTGACCGCGCCGGCGCGGTATCCGACGCCACGCACCGTCATGACGATCTTCGGGTTGTCGGGGTCTTCCTCGACCTTCGCGCGGAGCCGCTGCACGTGGACGTTCACGAGTCGGGTGTCGGCCTTGTAGTGGTATCCCCAGACCTGTTCGAGCAGCATCTCGCGGGTGAAGACCTGCTGGGGTTTGCTCGCCAGTGCGAGGAGGAGGTCGAACTCCAGCGGCGTGAGCCCGATGACCCCGTCGGCGCGACGGACCTCGTGGCCCGCGACGTCCACGGTGAGGTCGCCGATGCGGAGGGTCTCCGCGAGGTCGGCGGCCGGCGCGCGCAGCCGCGTGCGGATCCGGGCGACGAGCTCCTTCGGGTTGAACGGCTTCACCATGTAGTCGTCGGCGCCGGACTCGAGCCCCTTCACCACGTCCGCGGTGTCGGACTTCGCGGTCAGCATGATGACCGGGACACCGGACTCCTGACGGATCAGGCGGCACACCTCGATCCCGTCGATCCCCGGGAGCATGAGGTCGAGGAGGACGAGGTCGGGCTTGGTGTCGCGGAACGCCTGGAGCGCGCCGCCGCCGTCCGCACAGAACGACGGCTCGAAGCCCTCGGTGCGCAGCACGATGCCGATCATCTCGGCGAGTGCGGTGTCGTCGTCGACGACGAGAATGCGTGCGTTCATAGCTCCGTCTCGGGTGTGACCGGCCGGCCGCGCTGCCTGACCGGTGTCCTTACGTCTCGCCTCAGCGTAGTCGAAGTGTCCAGGAGAACCGCCGAACCGCCGGTCGCGGGCAGGCTCGGTGTGACAACATGGAGGGGTTCGAGACGGCGAGGGGGTGTTGCTGATGGACACGGAACAGCGAGCCGGGGGCGAGATGGGCGATCAGGATCCGAACCCGTGGGCGACGCCGCAGGGGCCACGACAGCCGGTGGCCCCGGAGCAGGCGACACCGCAGCCGCTGCCACCGCAGCAGGGGTATCCACAGCAGCCCGGCTATCCGCCGCTGCCGCCGCAGGGAGCCCCACAGCAGCCCGGGTACCCGCCGCAGCAGGGACACCCGCAACAGCCCGGGTACCCGCCGCAGCAGGGATATCAGCAGCAGCCCGCGTATCCGGCGCAGGCGGGGTACCAACAGCCGGGATACGGCCAGCAGCCGTATCCACAGCAGATCCCGCCCCAGCACACCCAGCCGTATACCCAGGCGCAGCAGCCCGGGTACGGGACCCCTCCCTCGGCTCCGACCGCCGCCTACGACGCGAACCCGTACGCGACCGGTGCGTCCTGGGCCCCGGGGGCCCAGCAGGGATGGGCACCGCCGCCGAAGCCGGGGCTCATCCCGCTCCGGCCGCTGTCCTTCAGCGACCTGTTCGGCGCCCCCTTCCTCGTGCTGCGACGCAACCCGAAGGCGACGTTCGGGAGCGCCCTCCTCCTGCAGGGTCTCACCGCCGTCCTCTCCCTCGTCATCGTCGGCGTCGTCACCTGGCTCTCGTTGAGCCGGCTGTCGCAGGCGGCCCCCGGGGAGGAGGACGCCATCAGCGCCGGGGCGATCACGGCCATCATCCTGTCCTTCCTGATCCCGGTGGCGGTCTCGATCGCCGGCAGCGCGGTCCTGCAGGGCATCATCGCGCAAGAGGTCGCCCGCGGCACCCTCGGCGAGAAGTTGCCGCTCGGCGTGCTCTGGCGACGCACGAAGGCGCGGTTCCTGCCGCTCATCGGCTACACCTTCCTCCTGATCGGTGTCGTGACGGTGTTCATCGCCGTCGCGGTTGGCCTCGGATTCGTGCTGACCGGTCTCGGCGGGACCGCGGGCGTGGCCCTGACGGTGGTCATGGGCATCGGCGCACTGCTCGTCCTGATCGCCGCTTCCGTGTGGCTCGGGACGAAGTTCTCCCTCACACCGAGCATCATCGTCCTCGAGAACGGCAAGGTCTTCGCCTCGCTCGCTCGCTCCTGGCGCCTGACCGACGGCTATTTCTGGCGGACCTTCGGCGTCCAGTTCCTCGTCTCCTCGGTCGTCAGTGTCGCGTCGCAGGTCGTCGCGACCCCGATCAGCCTGCTCGCCAGTCTCGTCCCCGTGCTGTTCGTCGGGGTGGACTCGGAGGCGACCATGATCGTCGCCACCATCGCCGCGCAGGGCCTCTCCCTGCTCGTCTCCGTCATCATCGGTGCGATCACGGTCGTCGTCATCAGTGCCACGTCGGCGGTCATCTATGTGGACCTGCGGATGCGCAAGGAGGGGCTCGACCTCGACCTCGCGCGGTTCGTCGAGGCGCGCGCCGGCGGTCGCGAGACGGTCGACAACCCCTTCGACGTCGCCGCCGCCGGAGGCAAAGCGACCCGATGAGCCCACTGTTCCTCGCGTCGCGCCTCGACGTCCCGCTCGTCCCTAATGCACCGGGCGCCCGGGACCTCCTGCAGCGTGAGCTGTCGAAGCCCGAGTACCAGACAGCGCAACCGTCGTTGTGGGACATCGTGTCGAAGGCGTTCTGGGACTGGGTGAACTCCCTCCGGGTGCCGGGTGAGGGCCCTTTCACCGGCCTGTTCCCGATCATCGCGATGACCGTGGTCGTCGTCGGGATCGTCATCGCGTTCATCGTGTGGGGCGTCCCCCGCCTCAACCGACGGAGCGCCCGTCAGCTCGACCTCTTCGGCGAACGCGACGATCGGACCGCCGATCGGTTGCGCCAGGACGCGAGGGCCGCCGCCGCGGCCGGCGACTGGACTCTCGCGCTCCAGGAGCTGTACCGGGCGATCGCTCGCGGACTGTCCGAGCGGACGATCGTCGTGGTCACCCCCGGCACGACGGCGCACGGTTTCGCCGCCCGGGCGGCGGCCGCGTTCCCGCAGGACGGGCGGGCGCTCGCGGAGGCCGCGGACGTCTTCGACGCCGTCCGCTACCTCGAGGCGACGGGCACCGAGGCACAGTACCGTGAGCTCGAAGCGCTCGACGCACGGCTCTCCTCCGCCGCGCCGCAGCTGCTCGCCGACCCCGAGGAGCTGGTCCGGTGACGCTCACGACGAAGCCCACGGTGCAGCGGGAGCCCGAGCCCGACGTCGCCACGCCTCGGCTGCGAACCCGGCTGCGGCGGAACCGGTTCTGGATCGTCGCGGCGGTCTTCGCGGTCGGGATCGCCCTCGTGCTCATGTTCGCGACGCGAGGCGCGTCGATCGACGCGGCCCTGCTCAGCCCCGGAAACCAGACCCCGAACGGCGGACGCGCGCTTGCGCAGGTGCTCCGCCAGGAGGGCGTCACCGTGACGGAGACCACCACGCTCGACGCGACGCTCGAGGCGGTCGAGGACACCGACAGCACCGTCCTCCTGTTCGATCCCAGCGGACTGCTCGACGCCTCGCAGCTCGAGCGGTTGAGCGTCGCCGACGCCGCACTCGTCGTCGTCACCCCCCGGGCCGCGGCGCTCCGCACCCTGTTCCCCGGCGTGTCGTTCGCGGGCAGCTCGGACACCGCCGACGTCCTGTCGTCCGACTGCGGCGACCCCACCGCCGAGCGGGCGGGGACGGTCACCGGTGGCTGGACCCTGTACACGACCACCGACGCCGACGCTGAGCGCTGTTTCACCGCCGACGGCGGCGGGAGCGCGGTGGTGACGCAGGCGGACGGCGCACGGGTGCTGCTCGGCTCCGCCGACGCCCTGACGAACGATGTCATCGACCGGGCGGGGAACGCCGCCCTGGCGCTCGGCCTGCTCGGCTCCACCGAGCAGTTGGTCTGGTACCTGCCGAGCCTCGCCGACGTGCCGGTCACCGGTCCCCCGAGCCTCGACGAGCTGACGCCGAGCTGGGTCGCCGGAGTCACCGGCACCGTCGTCGTCACGGCGATCCTGGCCATGTTCTGGCGCGGGCGACGCTTCGGCCCGCTCGTCATCGAGGACCTGCCCGTCGCGGTCCGCGCGAGCGAGACGATGGAGGGGCGCGCACGCCTCTACCAGCGGTCCGGCAACCGCCAGCGGGCGCTCGACGCGCTGCGGATCGGCACCGTGTCCCGCCTCGCGGTCGCCACAGGCCTCTCACGCCACGCCTCGGTCGTCGAGGTCGCCGACACGGTCGCCGGACTCGCCGGACTCGACCCGCGGCACGTGCGGTCCGTCCTGCTCGACGCCGTACCGACGAGCGACGCCGACCTCGTCTCCCTGTCCGATCACCTGCTCGATCTCGAAGCCGCCGTCGCGCGCGCCACGGACCTCACCGGAAGGAACCATCCATGACCGACGCCCCCGTGCCAGGATCCACCGCACCGAACCCCGACGACCTCCGGCGAGCACTCGCCCAGGTCCGCGTCGAGGTCGGCAAGGCCGTCGTGGGTCAGGACGCCGCCGTCACCGGGCTCGTCATCGCGCTTCTCGCCAAGGGCCACGCGCTCCTCGAGGGTGTGCCCGGCGTCGCGAAGACGCTCCTCGTCCGATCGCTCAGCCACGCGCTGAGTCTGGACACGAAGCGCGTGCAGTTCACGCCCGACCTCATGCCCGGCGACGTCACCGGCTCGCTCGTCTACGACGCCAAGACCGGCGAGTTCGAGTTCCGCGAGGGCCCGGTGTTCACGAACATCCTGCTCGCCGACGAGATCAACCGCACACCCCCGAAGACCCAGTCCGCCCTGCTGGAGGCGATGGAGGAGCGCCAGGTCAGCGTCGACGGCCGTTCGCTCCCACTCCCGGACCCGTTCATCGTGGCCGCCACGCAGAACCCGATCGAGTACGAGGGCACCTATACGCTCCCGGAGGCGCAGCTCGACCGCTTCCTGCTGAAGCTCGTCCTCGACGTGCCAGAACGCGACGTCGAGGTGGAGGTGCTCCGACGGCATTCCGCCGGGTTCAGCCCGCGCGACCTCACGGCTGCGGGTGTCAGGCCGGTCATGGGCGCGGCCGATCTGCGGGCGGCGCAGCTCGAGGTCGGACGCGTGGGTGCCAGCGCCGACGTCCTCGCCTACATCGTCGACCTCGCGCGCGCCACTCGGCGCAGCCCGTCCGTCCGGCTCGGGGTCAGCCCTCGAGGGACGACCGCCCTCCTCGCGTCGGCGAAGGCCTGGGCCTGGCTGAGCGGCTACCAGTCGATCACCCCCGACCACGTGCAGACGATGGTCCTCCCGGTGTGGCGCCACCGCATGCAGCTGCGGCCCGAGGCCGAGCTCGAGGGTGTCTCGGTCGACGCGATCCTGCGTTCGATCATGCAGCAGGTGCAGGTGCCCATCTAGATGGCCGTCACCGGGAGGTTCGTCGCGCTCGTCGCGTTCGGCATCGTGCCGATCGTGGTGCTCGGCGTGCTCACGGGCGACGCAGCTCCGGCGTTCATCGCGTGGCTCGTGCTCGCCGCCGCGCTCGGAGCGCTCGACCTCGTGGTCGCCGGTTCGCCTCGGGACATCGTCCTGCAACGGCAGCTGCCGTCCCGGGTCCGGCTCGGTGACTCGGCGACGAGCACCCTCTTCCTCACCAACCGCGGAGGTCGCCGCGTCCGGGCGCTGGTACGCGACGCCTGGCAGCCGTCCGCCGGCGCGCCCGCCGAGCGACTCCGCGTCGACCTCCCGCCCGGTGAGCGGCGGAGCGTCAGCCTGGTGCTCACGCCGTTCCGTCGGGGCGAGCGACGGGTGTCCCAGGTCACGGTGCGGTCGTTCGGTCCGCTCGGTCTCCTGGCTCGACAGGCGACGCTGAACAGCGCCGGGCACCTCCGAGTCCTGCCGGCGTTCAACTCCCGGAAGCACCTCCCGAGCCGGATCGCACGCCTCCGCGAGCTCGACGGCGCGACGAGCGTCATGGTCCGCGGTCAGGGCACCGAGTTCGACTCCCTCCGCGAATACGTGCGAGGTGACGACGTCCGTTCGATCGACTGGCGTGCCACGGCACGACGCGGCGACGTCATGATCCGCACCTGGCGGCCCGAGCGCGACCGCCGGGTCGTCATCGTCACCGACACCGGCCGCACCTCCGCCGCGCGCATCGCCGACGAGCCGCGCATCGACACCGCGTTCGAAGCCGCGCTCCTCCTGGCCGCGCTCGCCACGAGAGCAGGCGACCGCATCGACTATCTCGCCTACGACCGTCGCGTGCGTGGTCGCGTCCAGGGGGCGACCGGCGCCGAACTCCTCTCCAGGATGGTCGATGCGATGGCGCTCGTCGACCCGGAACTCATCGAGACCGACTGGGACGCCGTCCCCGGCCAGGTCAGGCAGATCACGAACCAGCGCGCCCTCGTCGTCCTGCAGACCTCGATCGACGCCCCCGGGGCCGCGCGCGGGCTCCTCGCCGTCCTCCCCCAGCTCACGCAGCGCCACACGGTCGTCGTGACGAGCGTCGTCGACCCGGCGACCCTCGAGGCCACGCGCGACCGCGGCGACCGCGAGACCGTCTACCGCGCCGCTGCGGCCGAACGCGCCCTGCTGGACATCGAACGCGTGTCGGCGGCGATCAGACAGCTCGGGGCCGACGTCGTCACCGGTTCGCCGGAGACCCTCCCCCCGGCGCTCGCCGACGCCTACATCGCGCTCAAGGCCTCCGGTCGGCTCTAGCCCGATCCGTCGCCGATCGATCGGCTTCCTCCGAGTGCCGACCGGAACCGGATCGACGGGTCAGCGGCCCTTACGCTTCTTGCGGCGTTCCCGGGCGAGCTCCTCCTGCTTGGCCTTCCGCGCGGCGAGCTGGGCGCCCCGGCTCGTCCCGGCGGCGGTGCCCTGGGTCGAACCGGCCTTCTGCGCCTTCCGTCGTCTCGCGGCCTGCTGCGGTGCAGGAGCGGCGGCCTGCTCGGTCGGGGCGGACCGTCGCGAGCTGTTGGCCGTGCGTCCGCGCACGATGCCGATGAACTCCTCCACGGCTTCGTCCTCGCGGTCCTGCGGCCAGACCAGCACGACCGGGATCGAAGGAAGACCGACGATCGGACGGTACTCCACGTCCTTCCGCTGGTGCAGTCGCGCGACCGACTGCGGGACCACGACGATCCCGACCTCGGACGCGGCCAGTTCGACCGCTGCCTCCGGGTCGTCGGTCAACGGAGCCGCCGGGGCGTCGAACCCGAGCACGGCCGCACGTTCGGCCCACTCGAGGACGAGCGGCGCCATGATCAGCTGCTCGTCGGCGAGCGCGGCCATCCCGACCGTGTCCTCGGCTCCGAGTGCAGCGCCCTTGGCGAAGACGACGACGGGGAGCTCCTCGAACAGGGCGATCGTGTTCAGCCCGTCCTGGTCGATCGGGACCCGGGCGAGCACGAGGTCCGCCGCACCGGAGGCCAGGACCGCTCGCTGCTCGTCGAGGTCCACTCGGATCAGGCGGAGTTCGTCGTCCGGACGGCGCTCGCTCCAGATGCGCGCCCACTTCCCCGGGTTCACGCCGCGCGCGTAGGCGACGGTCAGCGCCGGCGGGACGATCTCCGGCACCGTGTCGGCACCGATCCCGTCGTCGCCGACCTCGATCCCGTCGACCTGGTCGTCCTGCCTGTCCATCGAAGCCTCCACTGCTCGGCTTGCCACACTACTGCAGCTCGGTCGACGGGTGATCCGGCCGGTTGGGCGAGGACACCGCAGCGAGGTACGCTGAGCGGATGGGTGCGAGCGAACAGATCATGAAACCGGCGACCGCGGCGAAGAAGCTCGGGGTCTACCTGCCGGCGACCCCGGCGTCGTTCCAGGAGGAGCCGATCACGCGGTCGGCGTTCCTCGAACTGCAGGCGAACCCGGCGGACTGGCTCGTCGAGCTCCGCAAGAACGGACCGCACCCGCGGGACGTCGTCGCCCGCAAGCTGGGTGTGTCGACCTCCGGTCTGGCTCGCGCCGAGATCACCGAGGCGTTGACCACCGAACAGATTCAGGAGCTCCTCCGCACGCTGCCCGCCTGGCTCGTGCAGGAGCGCGCCGTCCACGCCGAGGTCAATGCCGAGAACGCCCGGGTCAACGCGAGGAACGCCGAGCGCCGCGCACGATCCGAAGCCGGCGAGTAGCCGTCAGCCGGCGACGATCCGCTTCGCGCCGGCCTCGAACTCAGCCAGGTCACCGCGCTCGCCCGAGCGGTACGCGCGGCCGCCCCACCAGCACATGTAGCTCAGGAATGCGGCGAGCGCTCCCCCGCCGATGAGCATCTTGACCGCCCACGGCCATGGTGCGGGCGTCACGAAACCCTCGACGAGCCCCGAGACGAAGAGCACGACCACCAGCCCGATGGCGATCGTGAACAGCGCTCGGCCCTCCTCGGCAAGCGCCTGGCCCCTCGTCCGTGGCCCCGGTGCCACCCAGGCCCAGAAGATGCGCAGACCCGCCGCTGCCGCGACGAACACCGCCGTGAGCTCGAGCATGCCGTGCGGGAGGATGTACTCGAAGAACACGTCGCCCTTGCCGTAGGCGAACATGACCCCTGCGGCCTGCCCGACCCCCTGGGCGTTGGTGACGATGATGTACGGGACCCAGACACCGCTGATGCCGAACGCGACGCATTGCGCTGCGATCCACGCGTTGTTGGTCCACACCTGGCCGGCGAAGCTCGCAGCCGGGTTGTTGGAGTAGTAGGCGACGAAGTCGTCCTCGACGTACTGCTTGAGTTGCGCGTCGGTGCCGAGGTTCGCGAGGACCTGCGGGTTGCCGGCGATCCACACGGCGTACAGGGTCGCGATGACGACCGTCGCGACCGCGACGGCGAGGGTCACCCACCGGACCCGGTAGAGCGCGGCCGGCAGCGCCAGGACGAAGAACCGCGGGACACTCGACAACACGTTCGCGCTGGCGCCGGTGAACCGGAGGCGCGCCCGCGAGAGCGACACCGAGAGGCGGTCGCCGACGAGGGTCGATCCGGCCGTCGTCTTGATCGCGGAGAGCTGGGTCGCTCCGGCCTGGTAGCGGTCGATCAGCTCATCGGCCTCCGGCCCGCTGAAGAACCGTTGCTTGCCGAGCGCGTCGAGGCGGTCCCATTCCTGAAGGTGGGCTGCGGAGTAGGCGTCGAGGTCCATCGCAGCCATGCTACGCGTTGGTGGCGCTCCATGGCCGGTCCCCCGCGCATCTGCTTGAATGGAGCACATGTCCGAACCAGCCCGGGTCCCGCTGCACGAGACGACGCTGGACGACGGCACCGAGCTGATCACCGGCGAGGCGGTCGCCCTCGACGTGCGGCCCACCGGATTCATCCTGCGCGCGGCGGGCGCCATCATCGACTACGTGGTGTCGATCCTCGTGTTCGTCGGCCTCATGCTCGCGATGTTCTCCTGGATCCTGTCCGGGGTCGCCATGGACACCGCGATGTTCACCGCCATCGTGCTCGGCCTGACGGTGCTCTGTCTCGTCGTCCTGCCGGCAGCGGTCGAGATCGCCACCCGCGGACGGTCGCTCGGCAGACTCGTGGTCGGTGCCCGCATCGTCCGAGACGACGGCGGTGCACCCGGCTTCCGGCACGCGTTCATCCGTGCCCTCACCGGGTACTTCGAGATCTACGCCACAGCTGGTGGCATCGCAGCACTCACCGGCCTGCTCAGTGCTCGCTCGAAGCGCCTCGGCGACGTGCTCGCCGGGACCTACAGTCAACGTGAGCGTCTGCCGCGGGTGGTGGAGCCCGTCGCGATGATCCCACCGCAGCTCGCGGCCTGGGCCGGCGGCGCCGACGTGGCCCGGCTGCCCGATCCGCTGGCGCGGCGCGTCACCCAGTTCCTCAAACAGGCCGGTTCGCTCACCCCGGCCACGAGGACCCGATTGGCGGCCGAACTCGCGGCAGAGGTGTCCCGATTCGTGTCGCCGCTGCCGATCGCTCCCCCGGAGGCGTTCCTCGTCGGTGTCTCCGTCATCCGCCGGGAGCGCGAGTACCAGGCCCAACTCGCGGCCCGTCAGCGCCTGTCACTCCTCCAGCCGGTGCTGAGCGGTCAGCCGCACCGGTTCCCCGACCGCTGAGGCGGGGAACCGGCGGCACCGCCTAGTAGCGGTAGTGGTCGACCTTGTACGGGCCCTCGACCGGCACACCGATGTAGTCGGCCTGCTCGCCCGTGAGCGTCGTCAGCTGCACGCCGAGCGCGTCGAGGTGCAGGCGTGCGACCTTCTCGTCGAGGTGCTTCGGCAGCACGTACACGCCGATCGGGTACTCCTCGATCCGCGTCCAGAGCTCGAGCTGTGCGAGCACCTGGTTCGTGAAGGAGTTGCTCATCACGAACGAGGGGTGCCCCGTCGCGTTCCCGAGGTTCATGAGTCGTCCCTCGCTGAGCACGAGGACGCTGCGCCCCGTGGGGAGGCGCCACTCGTGGACCTGTGGCTTGATCTCGATCTTCTCGGCGCCCTCGAGCGCCTCGAGCGAGGCCATGTCGATCTCGTTGTCGAAGTGCCCGACGTTCGAGACGATCGCGAGGTGCTTGAGCGCGAGGATGTGGTCGAGGGTGACGACGTTGAAGTTGCCGGTGCACGTCACGATGATGTCGACCTGGTCGGCGACGCTCTCGAGGGTCGCGACCTGGAAGCCGTCCATCGACGCCTGGAGGGCGCAGATCGGGTCGACCTCGGAGACGATGACCCGAGCGCCCTGGCCGCGGAGGGCCTCAGCTGCACCCTTGCCGACGTCGCCGTAGCCCGCGACGAAGACGACCTTGCCACCGATGAGCACGTCGGTCGCGCGGTTGAGGCCGTCCGGCAGCGAGTGCCGGATGCCGTACTTGTTGTCGAACTTGCTCTTCGTGACCGAGTCGTTCACGTTGATCGCGGGGAACAGCAGCTCACCCTGCTTCGCCAGCTCGTAGAGGCGGTGGACACCGGTGGTGGTCTCCTCGGTCACGCCGAGGATGTCGGCGGCGACCTTCGTCCAGCGGTCGCTGCTGCCGGC
Source organism: Plantibacter auratus (assembly GCF_050587365.1). Classification (NCBI taxonomy): domain Bacteria; kingdom Bacillati; phylum Actinomycetota; class Actinomycetes; order Micrococcales; family Microbacteriaceae; genus Plantibacter; species Plantibacter auratus. The sequence goes on from NZ_JBOBFV010000003.1 coordinate 305,638, forward strand.
GAGCGAACGACGGAGCACGTCGAGGACGATGCTGTACTCATGGCTGTCGGCGTCGGTCGTGTCGGGGACCGCTCCGGCCAGCTCGAACCGACGGCCCTGGTGGACGAGCATGCTCGCGTCGCCGCCGTCGTCGAGGATGAGGTTGGGTCCGGTCCACTCGGCTCCGGCCGTGGCGGCTTCGGTCGACCAGTCGAAGATCTGCTCGGTGCACCACCAGTACTCTTCGAGGGTCTCGCCCTTCCAAGCGAAGACCGGCACGCCGGCCGGTGCCTCGACGGTCCCGTGCGGACCGACGGCGACGGCGGCCGCCGCCTCGTCCTGGGTCGAGAAGATGTTGCAGCTCGCCCAGCGCACCTGGGCACCGAGCGCGACGAGCGTCTCGATGAGCACCGCGGTCTGCACCGTCATGTGCAGCGAACCGGCGATACGGGCGCCGGCGAGGGGCTGGCTCGCGCCGAACTCCTCGCGGAGGGCCATCAGGCCGGGCATCTCGTTCTCGGCGAGGCGGAGCTGGTGTCGGCCGGCCTCGGCGAGCGACAGGTCGGCCACCTTGAAGGGCAGGGTGGTCGTGGGGGCAGACGGTGCGGAAGAACTCATGACGCCATTCTCGCAGACCGTCAGGCGTGGTGGACCTTCATGTCGGTCCCGAGATCGGGCACGGCGCGGTGGGCTGCCGACGCTCAGGAACCGTAGCCGACGTCGCCGAGGACGCTGTGCTTCACGACGCTCCAGCCCTGCGGCACGCTCAGCCGTACGGCGTGGATGGAGCAGAGGTCGTAGCTGTGCGGGCTCTTCTCGATGCTCAGCGGTCCGAGGACGGCCATCGAGTCACGGTAGTCGTAGGTCAGCGTCGCCACGGGCTCGCGCGAGCAGCCGACCTTCGAACACATCCTGTCCACCATTTGCTCCAGCGTAGCCCGCGGGCGCCGACGGCACCGTCCGGCTCGCCGGTCGAGCGGGTCTGAACCGGGCCGCCGACCACACCTAGACTGGACGCATGGCGCAGGCTGACGAGGAGACGCGAGGCGCCCTCTCGCGCCGCCGATCACGGCACGGTCGCAACGGTCGTTCGAGCGTCGTCGGACCGGACGTGCCACCGATCGACACCCGGATCGACCAGTTCGACCTGACGGTCGCCACCACCGCCGACTACCTCCGCGGAGCCTGGCCCGCCGAACTCGCCGACGTCCGGTTCGAGGTCGGCGCGATGCCGGCGCAGAACTCCGGGACGGACGGCGTCGACCGCTGGTTCGTCGACCGAGCACGCCGACGCATCATCCTGTACCGGTTGCCCATCCAGCGGATGAGCAAGCTCCACCGGAACGACGAGCTGCATCAGCGCATGATGGTGGAGAGCTGCGTGTTCCGCGCCGTCGCCGAGCTCCTCGGCAAGGACCCCTGGGACCTCGGGCCGGAAAGGTACCGGTTCCTCTGACCCGAGGCCGCCGCGGTCAGCGCGGGTAGACGCTGATCGGCGCCGCCAGCGGGTTCGGCGGCGTGACCGGCAGCGACGTGAGCCGCCCCGCCGCAGCGAGACTGATCGAGGCGTGGAGGCCGTCGGCCCCGGCGAGGACGTAGCTCTGACCGGCGCCGACGCCGATGGTCACGGCCGCTCCAGCGCCGACCTTCGCCGTGGTCTCCTTGCCGTCAGCCCCCGTCAACGTGAGTTCGGCGTCGGAGCCAGACGGGTTGAAGACGTGGAGCTTCTGCCCCGGCCCGGTGGGGACCGTGAGGGCCGCGGTGTCGTCGAGTGCGGGCGTCGCTCCGAACCAGGCGAAGTCCTCGAGCGTTCCGCCGCGCGAGTTCGTCCTGGCCGCCGCGACCACCGGTCGGGTCGAGGTGATCTCCAGCGAGAACTCACCGACCGGGAGTTCGGCCAGGGCGATCTCACCGGGAACGCCCGGCTGGATGGTCGCGTCGATGACGATCGGCTCGTCCTTCGCGTTCTCTCGGGTGGCGGTGATGACGACGTCGGCTGGCTCGGATCCCGGCGCGAACAGTCTGAGGGCCGTTGCTCGGTCGTCGACGGACGCGGTGTCGGAGCTCGCCCCTGCGGCCGCCGGGGCCGTGACGACGACGCCCGGGATCACGAGGTCGGTCGAAGGCGACGCGGTCGGTCCCTGGACCTCCACGCCACCGGGGGTCAGGACGCGGACCGTGCTCTGCTGGAGCGCCGCCACCACCTGGCCGCCCTCGCTCGTCACGTGCACGACCGGGGTGGGCTCATTGGGTGCGAGGCCGGTGAGGGCGATCACCCGCTGCGTGCCGGTGGCGACGACGATCCCGGCGGCACCCGGAGCGTCGATCCGCCCGGCGGCGCCGAAGACCTCGAGGGTCACGTTCGCATCGACGGCCGACGGATTGCTCAGCAGGACCAGCGTGGTGCGACCGATGTCACTCGATCCGCCGACGAGCCAGCTCTCGGCCGATGCCGGCGTGCAAGCGGCGGCTGCCAGACCGGCGACCTCGGCTTCCGCGGCGATCTGCGACTGCGCGCCGCTCAGGGGCGTCACCGTCCCGTCGGTCGCGCCGGGGACGGTGATCACCGTGGGTCCACCGTCCGCCGTACCGCTCGTGTTGTCGGGTGCGGCCAACTCACTCGTCGTGGGCGTCACCCCGTTCGCTCCGAAGTCCACGGTCGCCGGGCCGAAGGAGCCGGCTGCCGTAGCGGCCGTCGCATCCTGGGCCAGGGCGAGCAGCGGCCCAGGGCACACGACCGACTGGTCACCGGCCACCGGGGTGACTCGGATGTCCTGAGGGGCGATCTCGACCGTCGGGAGGGGCAACTGCCCGGCCGCCGCGATCGTGACCGCGGCGATCCCGATCCCGACGAGGCCGGTGACGATCCGACCGGAGGTGATGGCGACTCCGCGCTTACTGGGCATGCGGCTGCTCCGTTCCCGGGGTGTCCCGGCGGGTGGTGTCGGGATCCGGCGTCGTCTCGGTGGAGTCGCTCGGATCCGGATCGGGCACGGCGACATCGCCCGTGGCGACCGCCGGTTCGTCGGGGACCTGGCCGGCTGTGGTGTTCGTGTCGGCGTCGGCGTCTGGAGTCGACCCGGTCACGTCGTGGTCCGTGTCGACGGCGACGTCCGTGACCGGGTCGGTTCCATCGCGAGCGACGGTGTCGTCGGCCGACCCGGTGTCCGCGGTCGACGCGCGGTCGTCGACGGAATCGGCGTCATCGGCTGGTTCGGCATTCACCGCCGCGGGCACGGGCGCCTCGGCGGAGGAGGCCTGCCCCCGACGCCACCAACGCGGCTTGGACGGGCGGGTCGACGCGTCGGCGGTGGTGGCCGACTCGGGTCCCTCCGCCTCCTCGTCGAGATCGGCGGTCGGTTCCTCGTCGTCGTAGGAGCCGGACGCGTCGTCGTCGATCACGGCGACCGTCGCCCCGGACGCGGCCGCCTTGCGAGCGGCACGGCCCTTCAGCTTCGCAGGCTTCCTGGATCCCGCCCGGTACCCGTCGCGGGACGCACCGTTGGGGATGCTCAGGAGCAGGGTGATGAGGAACACGACGCCCAGGCCGACACCGATGAGGGTGCCGAGCACGTTGGACGTGGGGAGCTCGGGACCGGTGCCGACGTCCGCGACGGTGCGCCAGAGCGTCCCGCTCGTCGTGTCACCGACGGCGACCAACGCCGCGTTCGCGTCGAGCGCGCTCGCCGCACGGCCGGCGGTCTGACCCGCCGCCGTCTGCTCTTCGCCGTCGGCGACCGGCGACAGCAGCACGAAGGCGATGCCGTGCTTGACGAGAGTCTCCGTCGGGTCCAGTCCGCTCTGCGACGCGAGGTTGCCGGCGAGCTCGGCGACGACGCGGTCGTCCGAGGACACGCCGGGGGCCGTCTGGGCGATGGTGGACTGGCCGTCGAGCGTCTCCCCCTGTCCACGGATGACGACTGCGGTGATGGTCCCGTCGTCGCCGGGCGTGATGACGAGGGTGCCGAGCCGCGGATCGGTCTGTGTAGCGGCCGTCACGTAGGCGGGCAGCTGGCGACCGGAGCTCTCACGGACCACCGAGGTGCCGAGGGGCTGCGCGAGCGCGAGCGGGAGGGCGATCACCGCGGCGGCGAGGACCATGACGAGCGCCGGGGCAGCCCGGAACCGCGGGATGCGATCGAGGCCGAGGGTCGCAGCACCCACGATCCCGAGCCAGTACAGGCTGATCGCCGCGCCGGCCCAGACGGGGACGGCCGTTCCGGCGGCCGAGGCGAGGAGGAGATGCGTGGCGAACACCGCCGACACGAGTCCGAGGAACGCCGCGATCAGCAACGGGACGGCCCGTCTGGAGCCCGGGAGGAACAGGGCCAGCAGAGCGACGATCGCGAGTGGCGCGAGCAGCGCGGGTACCACGATGGCGGGAGTCGCACCCGGTAGCCCGAGCGCTGCGCCGAGCTGGCTCCATCCACCCAGGCTGCCGCCGGGGAAGCCGAGGGACAGTTGCCAGCCGGACGCCGCGGTCCCGGGCGTCGCGACGCCCGGGTCGGCGAGGAGTCCGAGCCAGTTGTCGCGATGGAGCCCCTGCTGCCAGACGAGCGGGGCGAACAGCGCGATGGCGGGGATCGGGATGAGTCCGACCCTGGCGACACCTCGACCGGCGAAGACCATCGCGACGACCCAGATGACGAGCAACGCCGGGGCGAGGGACGGCGAGCTCGCGACGATCGCGGCGAACAGGAAGGCGCTCGTGCCGGCTGCGGCCCACGACCGGGACGCGACCACACCTGCGTAGAAGAGCCAGGGCAGCAGGACATGGACGATGACGGCCGCGGGACGGCCATCGGCGAGCGCGGTCAGGAGCGTCGGGGCGAGCGCCCAGAGCAGCACCGCCACCGCACGAGGACCGCTGCGCTCCGTGAGCCGGGTGGCGGCGAACCAGGCGCCGAGCGCCGAGAGCGGCAGCGCGAGCAGGAAGAGCAGGACCAGGGAGAACGAAGGCTGCCAGAAGGTGATGGTCCCGAGCACCGCGAGGACCGCACTGAACGGGTCGGCGGCACCGACGAAGCCGAGGCCGACGTCGCGCCACCCGAAGCCGATGTGCTGCCAGAGTTCGCCGACAGTCGCCGAGAGCGGGAGGAGTCCCCCACCGGTGAGGTACGTGGCTCCGAGGAGCGGAGCGAGGATCGCCGCTCCGATGACCGCCGTCGCGAGGACGACCCAGGCGCCTCCGCCGGAGAAGAAGCGGAGGTCGCGTTCCTCACCGATGAAGCCGATCTGCGTCGCCTCCCGCGCGAGCGCGCGTTTGCGTCGGACCTCGTCGAGTCGCATCCGCAAGCCGGCGATGCTCGACCAGCCCAAGGTGCGGTTCTTCGCGAGCTGGCGCCGGGCACTCCCGACCTTCGTTCCGGAGAACGCGACGGCGAACGCCGCCGAGAGCTCGCCCAGCACGAGCTCGGGCTGCTTCTTCACGAAGTGGCCGATGACCCGCAGGATGGCGAGTGGCACGAGGCTGAGCCAGTGCACGGGGACCATGATCCCGGGCGCATAGACGAGACGCCGGTGGAGCTGTGCGGCGCGGGCCTGGCGATGGCGACGACGACGCGCGCCGAGCCGGTTCGACCAGGAGGGCCCGGCGATGCCTTCGCCGGCGGAGGCGACCCGCGCCGTCGGCACGACCGCGACCAGATAGCCCGCGAGGCGGGTCCTGATGCAGAAGTCGAGGGCGTCGTCCGCCACGAGGGCCTGGTCGAAGCCGCCCAACTGGTCCCACAGCTGATGGCGCACGAGCATGCCGGCCGGACCGACCGCCATCACGTCGTTCATCGTGTCGTGCTGGGCCTGGTCGAGCTCGTCCTCGACCACAGGGACCGCCGCCCCGAGGGTGGTGATCGTCTCGCCGTAGCGCCGGAGGAACGATGCGTCGTCCCAGTCGAGGATCTTCGGGCCGGCCACACCGACGGACGGCGAGACCTCGAGGGCGCCCAACAGGGCGGCTAGCGCCGTCGGCTCGGGAGCCGTGTCCTCGGAGAGCAACCAGAGCATCTGCTCGGCGTCCTCCGGCTGATCGGTGACGCGGACGCCGGCGGCCACAGCTTGCGCGAAGCTGAGGTCCTCGGTCGAGGTCACGAGCTTCATGCCGGGGACGCGACCGAGTTCCTCGATCGTCGCCTCACTCGCGCGGGTGGCGACGGCGATGATCCCGTCCGCCGGACGGGTCTGGGCACGGAGGGCGTCGAGCGTGCGTGCGAGCGGCTCTGAGCCGTCGCGCACCACGAGAATCGCCGTTACTCGGGGAGACATCGGATTCAGACTAAGCGGGTCCGGCCGGAAGAGCGGGAACCGAGCGGGCGCGCCCCGAATCGGGGGTGTTCCGGTGAGTCGGGAGCGATTCGGTCAGCGTCCGACGGAGCGTCAGACAGCGCGTTTGCGCAGCTTCCGGCGCTCGCGCTCGGAGAGGCCGCCCCAGATGCCGAAGCGCTCGTCGTTCGCGAGCGCGTACTCGAGGCACTGCGACTTCACGTCGCAGCTGGTGCAGATCCGCTTCGCGTCGCGCGTGGAGCCACCCTTCTCGGGGAAGAACGCCTCGGGGTCGGTCTGCGCGCACAGCGCGTCGGTCTGCCAGGAGAGCTGGGTGTCGTCCTCGCCCTCGGCAGCAGGCTGACGGACGCCGGGGACTCCGAGATTGACCGGATCGACGAACCAGTCGTCGGGTACTCCGGCACGATACTCAGGAATCGCCATACCGTCTCCCCACCTAGTCGTACCCTGCGCCACGCGGCGCGATACATAATTACACCCTTGTAGTTATGGTCGAGTCAAGTCGCGCATCGTAAAGCCTCAATCACGAGGTGAGGGTTCGCGACGCGCCGGGTGTGACCCGAACTGGGTGTCGGGGCCCGCCTGGGCGGATCGAGCGGTCGCGCGACGTCAGTCGGCGGCGCGCCTGGCCCGCCATGCGCTCTCCACCATCTGGCGCAGATCGTGTCGCATCCGCCAGTCGAGATCGCGAGCTGCGAGCGCACCGGACGCGACGATCCGCGCAGGATCGCCCGCCCTCCGCGGCATGATCTCGGGGGTGAAGTCGATCCCGGTCACCTCCGCCATCGCGGTCATGATCTCGCCGACGCTCGACCCGTCCCCACTCCCGAGGTTGTAGGCGGCCTCGAGGGACTCACCCGCATCGAGCCGCTTGGCTGCGGCGACGTGCGCGGCCGCGAGATCCGCGACGTGCAGGTAGTCGCGGACGCAGGTGCCGTCCGGCGTCGGGTAGTCGTCACCGTTGATGCGGGGGGTGCGTCCGGCGAGAAGCGCGTCGAAGACGAGTGGGAAGAGGTTGTGTGGGCTCGTGTCGTAGACCTCGTCCGTCCCGGAACCGACGACGTTGAAGTACCGCAGCGAGGTGTGACGCAACCCGGTGGCGACACCCTGGTCGCGGAGCAGCCACTCGCCGATGAGCTTGGACTCGCCGTAGGGCGACTCGGGCGCTTTCGGGGTGTCCTCGGTGACCAGGTCGACGTCCGTCGTCCCGTACACCGCGGCGCTCGACGAGAAGACGATGCGCTCCACCCGGTGCTCCTCCATCGCGGCGAGCAGCATCGCGGTGGCCGTGACGTTCTGGGCGTAGGTGTGGAGCGGGCGCTGCACGGAGACACCCGCGTACTTGTACCCGGCGACATGGACGACACCGCTCAGCTCGAACTCGGAGAAGGTGCGCTCGAGGACCGAGCCGTCGAGCAGGGTTCCGCGGACGAACGGCACCCCGGCCGGGACGAAGCGCTCGTGCCCGCTCGACAGGTCGTCGAGGACGACGACGTCGATCCCCTCCGCTTGGAAGGCCCGAACCACATGGGCTCCGATGTATCCGGCTCCGCCCGTCACCAGCCACGCCACGATGCTTCCTCCAGGGAGTCCTCCACCTGCCGTGCTGCAGACGGAGTGACCAGACTACTGGAGGCGCGTGCCCCGCGCGGCGGGGCGGACGGGGACGCGGCGATAGCCGTCCGTCAGGACGGCACGGATGGTCGCGGCGGAGGCGACGACCGCGACGAGGACGATGAGGAAGCCGACGACGAGTGCGATGATGGACATGTCTGAAACTCTAGGAATGGTGAAAAACTGCCACCAGTGGCAGAATGGACGCAAATAAGCACATTCCTGCCAAATCGATCATCCGGAGGTCCCATGCTGTCGAAGGTCGCCCTGCTCGCCATTCCGGGGCTCCAGCCGTTCGAGTTCAGCGTCGTCTGCGAGGTCTTCGGCATCGACCGGTCGGACCAGGGCGGTCCCGCCTTCGACCTCCGCATCGTCACGAAGGACCCCGGTCCGGTCCGGATGAACCTGAGCGACGACGGTGCGCGGGGCTTCGACATGATCGTCGACGACGACCTGTCCTTCGCGGCCGAGGCGGACCTCGTGGTGATCACCGGTCGTGGCGGATCGCGTGGCGGAGCGGTCGACGAGGCCTACCTCGACGTCCTCCGAGCGGCGGAGGCGCGGGGTGCCTGGGTCCTCAGCGTGTGCAGCGGGTCGTTCGTCCTCGGTCAGGCAGGGCTGCTCGACGGTCGCCGCAGCACGACCCACTGGATGTACACCAGCGAGCAGCAGACGACGTTCCCGGGCACCACCGTCGACCCCGACGTGCTGTTCGTCGAGGACCGCAAGGTCATCACGGGCGCGGGGACCGCTGCCGGCATCGACGCGTGCCTGCACCTGGTACGACAGGAGTACGGCGCGGCGAGCGCCAACGTCATCGCCCGCCGGATGGTCGTCCCGCCGCAGCGCGACGGCGGTCAGGCGCAGTACGTCCTCTCCCCCGTCGCGGCGCAGCAGTGCGAGTCGCTCGCCCCGGTCGTCGACTGGATGCTCGACCACCTCGCCGAGGACCTGCCCATCGGGCGTCTCGCGCGGCAGGCGCACATGTCCGAGCGGACCTTCGCGCGCCGCTTCCGCTCAGAGCTCGGCAGCACGCCGGCCGCCTGGCTGAACCGACAACGCCTGTTCCGAGCGCAGGAGATGCTCGAACGCACCGACCACGGTGTCGAGCGGATCGCTGCGGACACCGGGTTCGGCACCGCGGCGGTCCTCCGTCACCACTTCGACCGCGTCCTCGGCACCACGCCCGCCGCCTACCGGCGGAGTTTCGGGGTGCGGGAGAGCGCCTGAGCCGCCTGGACCGGACCACCCGGCCGGGCGGTCAGCCCTGGGTCGTCGCGAGGAAGAGGGTCCCGGTCCCGGAGAAGCGCAGCTCCGCCTCGTCGGGCGTGACGAAGGCGTAGCCACCTCGATCGAGCTCCACCGACGAGGTGGCTCCGGTGATCCGCGCCGAACCGTCGGTCACGATCGCGATGCCGGGTCCGGGGAGGTGGAACGAGGGATCCTGCTCAGACGGCTCTGCGGGCAGATCCACTCGCAGCAGCTCGAAGTCCGGCACGTCCGGCACGAAGAGGCTGCGTCCACCGCCCAGGTCCGTCGGGTTCAGCCACGGCACCGGCCTCGGCTCGAACTCCAGGACCTCGAGCAGCTCGGTCACGTCGACGTGCTTCGGCGTGAGCCCCCCGCGCAGGACGTTGTCGCTCGCGGCCATGAGCTCGACGCCGATCCCCCGGAGGTAGGCGTGGATGTTGCCGGCGGGGAGGTAGAGCGCTTCCCCCGCTCGTAACGTGACGAGGTTGAGCAGGAGGGCGACCGCGATGCCCGGATCGCCCGGATACTCCTCCGCGAGCCGCCCGACCAGGGCCCGCTCGGCGTCGAATGCACCCGAACCGGGAGCCGCGGCGGACGCGACGAGGGCGTCGAGCAGCCCGCCGGGGAGCTGCTCGAGCAGGATCCGCACGGTGTCGCGGAGCCCGTCGGGGGCGACCAGCATCCCGCGGAGCATGGTGATGCGCGCTGCCGCAGCCGGATCGGGTGCCGAGGCCACCAGCTCGACGAGCAGCGCATCGGTCGCGGCGAGCTCGCGGAACCCGCAGAGCGCCTCGAAGCCGTCCCGGAGCGCGACGATGAGTTCCGGCTTGTGGAGCGCGTCCTTGTAGTTGCGGTGCGGAGCGTCGAGCGGCACCCCGCGTTCGTTCTCGGCGGCGAAGCCCGCGGCGGCCCGGTGCAGGTCGGGGTGGGCCTGCAGCGAGAGCGGATGGGCCGCTGCGAGGACCTTGAGGAGGAACGGCAGCGAGCCGTGCCCGCCGAGCGCGGCGGGATCGGCGGCGAGCCAACGTTCGAGGTCGGCATGTCCCCCCACCGTCGATGGATCCGCGATCGGCGTCGGGGCCCCGGGGTGTGCGCCGAGCCAGAGTTCCGCCTCCGGACGTCCCGAGGGCTCGGACCCGAGCACCTCCGCGATCGCCGTCGACGACCCCCACGCGTAGTCACGAGGAGTGGCACGGAGCGGCACGAACATGGTGGAGCCCTTTCGACGGACGAGGGTGACGCGCCAGCCGGACCCTGGGGCCGCTTGGCGTCGTCCTACAAGCCGTGCGACGCGGTCGCCCGGCACCGTGCACCAAACTACCAAGCCGTTGTCCGCGCCGAGCACACCTGCCTAGGCTGGCCGGGACGCCGATCCGGCGCCAGCGGACGCAATGGAGCAACGGACCATGATCTTCGAACCCCTCGCCAGCGACTTCTACGGCTTCGAGAGCCTCCTGACGGCTCCCGAGCAGGAGGCCATCGCCCGCCTCCGAGCCTGGGCCGAGACCGAGGCGAAGCCGATCGTGAACGAGTACTGGGAGCGGGCGGAGTTCCCGAAGCACCTCATCACGCCGCTCCTCGAGCTCGACGTCGCCCGGTGGGCCTGGCCGGAGACGACGCCGTTCGAGAACAGCGCCGTGTTCCGCGGCCTCGCCTCGATGGAGCTCTCCCGGATCGACGCGTCGATCTCCACCTTCGTCGGGGTGCAGGACGGCCTCACCATGGGCTCGATCAGCGAGTGCGGGTCCCAGGAGCAGCAGGACGAGTGGCTTCCGAAGCTCGCCTCCGGCGAGGTCCTCGGCGCCTTCGGTCTCACCGAGCCGCAGTCGGGGTCGGACAGCGCACAGGGGCTCCGCACCACGGCCACGAGGGACGGCGACGACTGGATCCTGTCCGGCTCGAAACGGTGGATCGGCAACGCGACCTTCAGCGACATCACGATCATCTGGGCGAAGGACACGGCCGACGGTCAGGTGAAGGGCTTCATCGTGCCGACCGACTCCCCCGGCTACTCCGCGACCAAGATCGAGGGCAAGATCAGCCTGCGCATGGTGCAGAACGCCGACATCACCCTCGAAAATGTCCGGGTCCCCGAGCGCCTCCGGCTGCAGCACGCGAACTCCTTCCGCGACACGGCGAAGGTCCTGCGGCTCACCCGCGCCGGCGTCGCCTGGTCGAGTGTCGGCGTCGCTGTCGGCGCGTACGAGGCGGCGGTCGCCTACGCCAAGGAGCGCGTGCAGTTCGGCAAGCCGATCGCGGGCCACCAGCTGATCCAGGACCTCCTCTCGAGGTGCCTCGGGAACATCACGGCATCGATGGCGATGTGCGTCCGGGTCTCGCAGATGCTCGACGAGGGCACCCAGCGCGACGAGCACTCCGCGCTCGCCAAGGCGTTCTGCACCGCGCGGATGCGCGAGACGGTCGCCTGGGCACGGGAGATCATGGGTGGGAACGGCATCGTGCTGGACTACCACGCCGCCCGGTTCTTCGCGGATGCCGAAGCCCTCTACAGCTATGAGGGCACGCGGGAGATGAACGCGCTCATCGTCGGGCGGGCCATCACCGGCACCGCGGCGTTCGTCTGACCACCGGGCCGGACCAGGGCCTCGGTGCCGGCCGCAGCCGCTACCCTGGGGGCACGATGCTGTCCACCGAACCCGCCCCGCCCCGCCCGCCGGCAGCGCTGACGACACGCGCGCTCGTCGTCAGACACGTCGCCGTGTTCGCGACGTTCGCAGTCCTCGCCGGGACGTTCTGGACGAACCTCTTCACCATCTGGGGCTACACGGCGGTGGCACTCGTCTCAGGTGGTGCCGCGCTCGCGTGCCTGATGGTCGTCCGACCGAACTGGCGGCGCACACGGGTACCGTGGTCGCTCGTCGGCTACGGGGTGCTGTCGATCGTCTCGCTCGCCTGGTCCGCCTACCCGAGCGGCACGGCCGCGACCCTGCTCGGTGCGGCGCTGTGCACCGTCCTCGGCGTGACCCTCGCGGGCTGTTTCTCCTGGCCCGAGGTCATCCGGGTCCTCGGCCGTGCCGTGACGTGGGTGCTGTCACTCTCCCTCCTCTTCGAGTTCGTCGTCGCAGCGATCATCCGGCACCCGGTGCTCCCGAACTTCTACGCCGGTGACGCGGCGGACCCGCCCCTGCTCGACTACTGGTCGCGGGACCTCCTGTTCTCCGGAGGACGCATCCAGGGCATCTCGGGGAACGCCAACCTCCTCGCCGTGGTGGCGTTGCTCGGGATCATCGTCTTCGGGCTCCGGCTGGCGGCGCGCCGCGACGAGCCCGGCGCAGCCAGGCTGGCCGGCCCCGAACGTCGCTGGACCCTGCTCATCCGCCTCGGTCTCTCCGTCGTGATGTTCCTCCTGAGCTTCTCGACCACCATCCTGCTCGCCGCCGTGGTGACGGCGGTGGTGCTCGCCGCCGCACTGGCGATCCGTCGGGCACCTCGCCCGGAGGCGAGGACACCGGTGTACCTCGGCTTCCTCGGCATCGGGGTCGTCGGCGCGGTGGGAGCGGTCGTCTTCCGTACGCAACTCCTCAGCCTCCTCGGGAAGAGCCCGGACCTCACCGGTCGACTCGACATCTGGGCGACCGTGTGGCGCCTCATCGAACAGCGACCGGTCTTCGGTTGGGGCTTCTCGAGCCCGTGGGCACCGTGGGAGCCGCTCTTCACCGACCTCGTCATCCGACGCGGCGTCCGACAGCTCCAGGCGCACAACGCCTGGCTCGACGTCTGGTTCCAACTCGGCGTCATCGGCCTCGTGCTCTTCGCCGCGGTCGTCCTGTCCATGTTGACGCGCACCTGGTTCCTGGCCGTCGACCGTCCACGCGTCGACCTCGACGCACGGCGGCCGTACACGGCCCTCTCGCTCGCCCCCGTCCTCATCGCGGTCTCCCTCGTCGTGCAGTCGGTCGCGGAGAGTCGGTTACTCATCGAATCCGGCTGGGTCCTCCTGGTGCTCCTCGTCGTGAAGACGAAGCAGGAACCCGCCTGGCCGATCCCCGCCGTCGCGACCTCGGCCGACCTCGCACCCACGCACCGGCGCGACGTCGTCGGCGGATGAGCCCGGCGTGAGACCGGCGGACTTCGACGCGTTCTCCGTCGCCGCACGCGTCCTCTCGTCAGCGCCGCTGGCCGCCGCGTTCGCCACCATCGCCGTCGCGACCGCCTTCGGCGAGCACCTCGTCACGAGCCTGATCGGTGTCGCCGGTTTCAGCGCGATGCTCGTCGGCCTCACGACGATCGGCACGGGCATCCTCCTCGCACGCCTCCCCATCATCGAGTGGCGTGGCCTCCTGCCGATCTCGGTCCTGCTGTTCCTCGCCTGGAGCGCGGTGTCGGTGGTGTGGAGCGCCACGCCCCTCGCGACCCTACCCGCCATCGGCGGGCAGCTCGCGTGGGCCTTCATCGCCATCGTGATCGCGCTGACCCGCGACACCATCCAGATCGTCCGGGCGACGGGCACCGCCTTCCGCGCACTCCTCGGCACGTCCCTGGCGCTCGAGGTCGTGAGCGGCGTCCTCATCGACACCCCGCTGCCGTTCCTCGGGATCAGCGGGAACCTCGCCTTCGGCGGCCCCTTGGAAGGGGTCTTCGGAACCCGGAGCGCCCTCGGCATCGCAGCCCTGCTCGGTCTCGTCACCTTCGTCGTCGAATGGCGGACCCGTTCCGTGCGGCACGGGGTGACGATCGGGTCCATCGCCCTCGCCATCGGGCTCATCCTCGGCACGCGCTCGCCGAGCGTCGCACTCCTCGCCGCGGCCCTCGGCATCGCGACCGCCGTGCTCTACGTCTTCAGGCAACTCCGACCGGAACTCCGCCGCACCTGGCAGTTCGTCCTCCTCACCGTCCTCGCGCTCGTCGGCCTGGTCGGGTACCTCCTCCGATCCGAGGTGTTCCGCGTCCTCGGTCTCGGGCTCGAGATCGAGCAACGCTACGCGCTCTGGCAGGAGACCCTGAGACGCCTGGCCCCGAGCGAACTCAACGGCTGGGGGTGGACGGGCGGCTGGGTCTCCGATGCGGTCCCGTACCGGTTCATCGACGCGAGCCTCGGCCGCACGAACGACTCGGCGTTGAACGCCTACCTGGACGTGTACCTGCAGCTCGGACTGATCGGGCTCGCCCTGTTCCTCCTCCTCGGCGGTCTGGCGCTCGTGCGGACCTGGCTCATCGCGACCAATCGGCGCAGCGTCGTGCACGTCTGGGCCGCGCTCATCGTCGTGACCCTGCTCGCATCGGGCGCTGCCGAGAGCAGCCTGCTGCTGAGCGGTGGCTGGCTGCTCCTCGTCGTCTGCGCGGTCATCGGTGCCGGCGGGCTGAGCTGGCGGCACAAGCTTCCGGAACGCTGAACCCGGCCCGAGCGGCGCCGGATCACCGTGCATCGGTTCCCGGGGCGACGACCGCCCGCACCGTCTGCGCGAGGATCTTCAGGTCGATCGCGGCCGACCGGTTCTCCACGTAGTACAGGTCGAGATCGACGGAGTCGTCCCAGGAGAGGTTGGACCGCCCGCTGACCTGCCACAGTCCACTCATACCCGGCTTGACCAGGAGGCGTCGCTGGGCGAGCAGGTCGTAGCGTTCGACCTCCCACCCACGGTGAGGCCGCGGGCCGACGAGGCTCATCGAACCACCCAGGACGTTCAACAGCTGCGGGAGCTCGTCGAGCGAGTACTTCCGGAGGATCCGTCCGATCGGCGTCACGAGCGGGTTGTCCGGAACCTTCGAGAGCAGTTCGTCCGCATGCTGCTGCCTGGCGAGGGCTGCTCCGGTGTCGGCGTCTGCGGCCATCGAGCGGAACTTCAGGATCTGGAAGGGGCGGCCGCGCAGGCCGACGCGCTCCTGCCGGTACAGCACGGTCCCCCGACTCGTCGTCTTCACCGCGAGCGCGACCACGAGCATGACCGGGGCCAGGAGCAGGAGCAGCGTCGCGGAACCGATGACGTCGAACGCCCGCTTCGCCGCCGCCTCGAGCCGGGACAGCTCCAGGTGGTCGACGTGGATGAGTGGGATACCGGCCACCGCCTGCAGGTGCAGGCGGGTCGAGGCCACACCCGTGAGCGTCGGCGCGATGATGAACTTCACCCCGCGCTCGCTGAGGTCCCAACCGAGGCGGCGGAGCTCGGCGGGGGTGAGTTCGACGGGGCCGACGAGGATCACCGTGTCCGCTTCGACCTCCTCGGCGGCGTCGACGATCGAGGGTCGCCCGGTGAGGACGGGGGCACCCACGATGCGGTCATCGTCGACGATGCCCGGGGTCGCGACGCCCACCACCCGATGCCCTGCCCAGTCTCCCCGGCGCATGCGCTCGGCGACATGCACCGCCTGGTCGCGGTCCCCCACGAGCAGCGTGCGGTAGACGAGTGCGCTTCCGCGTCGCCGCGCACGGAGGTGTCGACGGGCGCCCCAGCGGACCGCCAGGAGGAGGGCGACCCCGAGCGGCATGGCGGTGAGCAGGAACCCGCGTCCGATCTCGAGCTTGAGGAGGTAGGACGCCATCGCCACCGTGCCGAAGACCGTCGTCGTCACGACGACGACCCGCCGATACGGCGTCCAGCCGTCCGCCAGGACCCGCGGGTGGCGCGACCGGGCAGCCGCCAGGGGCGACCACCACGCGACGGCGAGCGCGAGGGTGACCGCCGGGTAGCCCAGGTCGAGGCGTCCGAACGGCCCCACGACCTCCACGGTCCCGCGCCAGTACGCGTCCCACCACAGGAGCTGGGTCACGGTGAGCGCCAGGGTGACGGCCAGGAGGTCGAGGACGAGGACCATGCGCGAGCACCGTCGCTCCCAGCAGCGGCGGGCTTCGACGAAGGGCATGACGGTGGCCTCCCTGGGGATGTTCCGGTGTGCATCGGATCGAGCCTCGGCGCGCACCGGTCGGTGGGCGAGGTCGATGGCCGGAGTGCGAGACGACCCGGCGACAATCGAGCATAATGTATTCGACCAACTGAAGTATCCGATTCCAGCGCAACGCTCGGTGTCGATCCGGACGGAGCACCCATGCCCTACCTCGAGACCATGCGACAGCGCGCCGAAGCCTCCTTCGTCGAGCTGCATCGCGGTGTCACCGAACTCCACTACACGCAGTTCCCCGATCACCGGAACTCGGGCGACTCGGCCATCGCCCTCGGACAGGCCAGGTTCTGGCGCACACACGACATCGCCGTCCGCACGACCTCGAGCGCCGGCAGCATCCCGGAGCGGGTCCGGGACTCGTCGATCCCGGTCCTCATCCAGGGCGGCGGCAATCTCGGAGGCCTCTACCCGGTGCTGAGCGAGGCTCGCTACGATCTCGCAGAGCACCTCCCGGTCGACACGTTGCTCATCCAGGCACCGCAGTCGGTCGTGTTCCCTACGGATGCAGACCGCCGGGCGTTCTCCCGACGGTTCGCCGCCCGGCCCAAGCTGCGGGTCGCCGTTCGCGACCAGAGCTCCTACGACCTCCTCCGCGACGAGGTCGACGACCTCAACCTCTCGCCGGACGCGGTGCATCTCCTCGGCCCGATCAGCGCCCCCGAACCGACGCAGCGACGCATCGTCATCGCCCGGACGGACGATGAGACCGCGGGTGGGCTCGCGGACTCCGAGAGCGCCGACTGGCCGGCCGACCCCCTGGACCTCCGGGCGCACGAGTGGCTCGGCTGGCGGGCGGCGAAGCACCCGGTGTTGAAACCCCTCATGGAGCGCGACCATGCCGCGTGGATGCGGCGAGCCGAACGCCGATTCGACGCCGCCGTCCGGCTGATCGCCCGCGGCGAGGTGGTCGTCACCGATCGCCTCCACGCCATGCTCATCGGGCTGCAGATGGGCCGCCGGGTCGTCGCGCTCGACAACAACAACCGCAAGCTGTCGAACTACGCGGAGACCTGGTTCGGTGACCTCCAGCCGAGGTTGCGCTTCGAGCACACGATCCGTCCGTGACCTCCGGGCAGCCTTCCGCGCAGCTGACGCGGCGGGACGCGGCCAGAGCCCGCGCGGAGGCCAGCGCCCACCGTGCCGCGTGGCGTCGGCAGCTGACGCGACCGACGCCCGATATCGGCGGGCGGGGACCTGACCGTCCGCTCGCCGGCGGTGCGCTCCTCATGATCGCCTCGCTCCTCGCGCTCGCCTGGGTGGCAGCCGACCAACCAGGACTGCCCGGGCACTTCGCGAACGACGAGGGCACGATCATCAGCGTGAACCGGGGGACGTTCACCGAGGCCGACTCGTCGTTCCAGCTCATCGCCGCGGTCTACCGCTGGATGGGCCTCGCCGAGCTGCCGACGCTCGCCGCCCTCGTCGGTGTCGCGAGCTACCTGCTCGTCTTGACGGTGGCGATCTCGCGCACCCGGACGACGACCGCCGAGTGGGTGGACTGGGCCATCATCATCAGCTGCGTCGCACTCGCCGCCGTCTACCACGGCGCGTACACGAAGGACCTGCTGACCGTGGGCGCGGTACTCGCCCTCATCGCGCACCGTGGACGGGGCCTGTCGGCCGAGCTGGTGCCGGTGGCCGCGATGCTGCTCTACGCCCAGGGCTTCCGCACGTACTGGTTCCTCGTAGCCGGCCTCTATCTGGCGCTCCGTCTCGCGCTGCGGGCGCGGCGCGGCTGGACAGCCACGCTGGCGGTCATTCTCACGCTCTACGCCGGGCTCTCCGTCGTCTTCCCGCTGATCGTCGGTGTCGACCTCGACCACTACCGCCTCACGGTGAACGAGCACCGCAGCGCGGAATCGGTCAACACCCTGATCGTGCAGTTCTTCCCCGGTGCCGGCCCCGTGTCCGGGTTCGTCAACAGTGCCCTCACCTTCGCCTCGTTCATCATCCCGATCCCGCTGATGCTTCGCGGCGGGGCGATCTACCTCGTCGTCGCGCTCGTCCTGCTCGCCATCTGGGGGTCGCTCATCGCCGCGATCCGGTCGGCGAGGATCCGAGCGCCCCGCGGCTCGTCGGTCCTCACGGCGTTCCAGAACCGGTTGTTCGCGGCGATCCTCGCCTTCCTGATCGTGCAGTCGATCTTCGAGCCGGACTACGGCTCGTTCCTCCGGCATCTCACACCGATGCTGATCGTCGCCGTGTGCCTCCTCCTGAGCCTGCGGCCCGGAGCGACGGGAGCCCCGGCCCGGTGGGGGCCGCCATCCGCCGCATCTCGAAGGGGTCAGCGACCCGTGGACACGACGGATGCTGCCGCGACGCGCACGTCG
The DNA here is from genome assembly GCF_050587365.1 of Plantibacter auratus. NCBI lineage: Bacteria > Bacillati > Actinomycetota > Actinomycetes > Micrococcales > Microbacteriaceae > Plantibacter > Plantibacter auratus. The sequence continues at coordinate 323,952 of NZ_JBOBFV010000003.1, forward strand.
GCCGCGACTCGCGCCCAGGAGAACGGACCCGCTGCGGCGAGCACACCCGCCGCGGAGAGCGCCTGGTAACGATCGGCGTCGGCGAGGATCTCCTCCAAAGCGTCGGCGAGCGCGGTCGACGTCAGCGTCGTGGCCACGATGCCCGATCCTGACGCGATCGCCTGCTCGGCGAGGCCGCCGACCGGCGTCACGACGGAGGGTACCCCGAGCGCCATCGCGTAGGCGAGCACACCGGACTGGCTGGCCTCGGTGTACGGCAGGAGGGCGATGTCGAACCCGCCGACCACCTGCGCGATCTCCTCCTGGCCGACCCAGCGGTTCTCGAGCTCGTCGTCCTCGTGTCGGAGGAGGTCGAGGGCGTCGTCGGTTCCGGACCCGACGACCCGCAACCGGACCCGGATCCCGCGGCGGCGCAGTTCGGTGATCGCTTCCACCCCCAGACCGAGCCCCTTGTACGCCGAAAGCCGACCGAAGCATCCGATGACCGGAACACCCTCCCGGTACGTCGACCGGACCACGGCACGGTCCGCGTCGACACGGTACGCGGCATGGACGGTCTCGTGGACGCGGTCTGCGCGGAACTCGCCACGGGACGTGAGTGCGGCAGCGACCGGCGCGGAGAACGCGATCGCTCCGTCCGCCGCCCTGCGCTCGGCACGACGCAGGAGATGCTCGAGCCGCGAGAAGTCCCCGGGGTGCATGGCCGCGTCATGAACGCAGAGCAGACTCCGACGACCGCCGAAGCGGAACACGGGCGCGACCACCCCCTGCCAGAGCTGCTCCATGGCGATGACGACGACGTCGATGCGATGCCGCCGGAGGAAGCGGTCGAGCCGGAGCGCCGCCCAGAGGAGGCGTGGGAGGCCGAGCACCGCGCCGCGCTTGTCGCGATACGTGCGGATCGTGAAGGACGGCACACCGAGGGCGACGAACCGATCGGCCACCTCGGCGTCGAGCGAGTGCGACACGACGACGTCGCACCCGCCGTCGCGGAGCGCCTGAGCCAACTCGGCGGCGAAGAGCGGGCCCGCACCGGTGCGGCCCCACTGCACGACAGCGACCCGCATCAGGCCACCTGCGGTATCCGGTAGGCCTCGGCGAGCGCCGTCCGCTGATGGGCGGGGGTGTGGCCCCGAAGGCGATCCGACCAGCTGGCGACGTTCGTCTCGGCCCACGCGGCGAACGCCCGGGGTCCGGCCAGTCTGCTGGCGATCAGCGCCTCGAGACCACCGTCGAGTGTGAGGGCGTCCGGGAGCGTCCCGAACGCGGCGATCGGCCGGACGAGCGACGGGACACCGGCCTGCACCGCCTCCAGGACGGCGAGCGGGAACCCCTCCCAGGCGGCGGTGTGGAGGTAGACGTCGCTGTGCGCGAGCCGTCTGCCCACCTCGGCATGCGGGATCCACCCGGTGACGTGCACACCGGAGGCCTCCAACCGGGCGACGTCGTCGTCCGCGCCATCACCCATCCAGACCGGGACCACCTCGATCCCTCGGGCACGGATCGACGCCGCGGCGTCGGCGAACCGCATCGGATCCTTCTGTGGAGCGATGCGTCCGAGACTCGCGACCAGCAGCGGCCGGTGCCGCCCCGCGCCCTCTCGGCGGGCATCGGGCAGTGGAACCGAGACGACGTTCGGTACGTGGACGACGCGCGGCCGGAGGGGGCCGCGACGTTCCGCCGCTGCTGCTTCGCCCTCGGAACAGGCGGCGATGGTCTCGACGTTGAAGGACAGCAACCATTCGGCGGCGCGGAACGTACGGCGGCTCCAGACGGAGAGGTCGGCGCGCTCGAACGCGTAACAGTGCGGGGTGTAGACGATGCGGGTCCGCGGCGAGCTGCGCAGGGCGACCCGCGCGTACGCACCGGCGAAGCTCGAGTGGGCGTGCACGATGTCGGCCCCGGTACGACGGCGCACCCGCCGGATCGCCCGCACGGCAGCGAGCGGCCGCCGCCCGAGCGCGGTCACGGAGGCGAAGCAGTCGGACAGCGTCTCGTCGAGCGGAGCGCCGTCCGGGATCTGCGCGAGCAGGTGATGTTCGACGCCCGGCGGTGAATTCCGCACGTAGGCCTCGATCGCCACGGGGATCCCACCCGCGTAGCAGTCGGTGACATGGAGCACGGTCGTCATGTCTGCCGCTCGTCGAACGGGATGAGCGGGTGGACGACGACGATCAGGCTCATATCTCATATGTTGTATGTTAGTCGACGGCAAAGTTGGTCACCTCGCCCATGCCAGATCCGGAGGCCCGTGTACTCGATCGTCATTCCCTGCCGAAACGGCTCGGAGACCCTCGCCACGCAACTCGAAGCCCTGCTCGCTCAAGGCTCGTCCGTCGACATCGAGATCATCGTCGCCGACAACGGCTCTGTCGACGGCACCGCAGCACTCGTCCGCCGGTTCAGTGAGAAGGACGGGCGCGTTCGCCTCGTCGACGCGAGCGGCAGGCCGGGTATCAACCACGCTCGCAACACCGGCATCCGGGCATCACGGGGTTCAGCGGTGCTCCTCTGCGATGCCGACGACGTCGTCCAGGCCGGCTGGATCGAGGCTCACCGGCGCGCGCTGGAAGCCGGTGCGGATTGCGTCGGCGGCGCGCTCGAGCGGACCCTCCCGGACGGCACACCTGCGGGAAGACAGGAGGCCGTCAGCACCGTGCACGGCTTCCATCCATGGCCGCCGGGAGCGAACTGTGGGTTTCAACGACGGGTGTTCGACCGGCTCGGTGGATTCGACGAGACCCTGCTCGGCGGTGGCGACGAGACGGACTTCTTCTGGCGGGCGGCGGCGGCTGGTCACCCGACCACCGCGGTCCCTGAGGCCGTGGTCGAGTACCGCCTTCGCGGTGACCTTCGAGCCGTGGCTCGGCAGTTCTTCGGCTACGGCCGGGGAACGGTGCGGTTGTTCCGACGACACCGTGGGCTGGGCATGCCGAGGTCCTTCGGCTGGGAGCTCCCCATCGTCCTCGTCGTCGGAGCGCTCCAGGTCATCAGCCCGAGCCGCGACGGCACGCGCCGTCGACGTGGTGTCGAGCGGCTCTCGTCGAGGGCAGGGCGCGTATTCGAGAGCCTGCAATCGAGGACGTGGTACCTGTGATCACGACGATCGTGGCATCCGACGACGACGAGGGTCCCGCCGACGCCACGACAACGCTCACCGACCGAGACGCGGATCGACCACCGTGCGGGTGAGCGGACGATGATCCACCTCGCTTGGGCGATCGTCGAGCGGATCCTTCCCCGGGTGGCGTCGGCTCTCATCATGCTCGTCCTGGCCGCCCGGCTCACGCCGTCCCTCGTCGGCATGTACGCGTGGATGGTCCTCGCCCTCACGCTCGTCCAGACCGTCGGCGACACGGCCGCCCGGCAGACCGCCGTCGTCCACGGAGGCACCGAGGCCGGGGACCGGTTCGTCCACCGGTTCCGGGTCTGGTCCGCGCTGATCGGAGGCGCCGCGCTCGCCGTGACCGTCGGAGCCCTGCTCCTGACGCATCACGCGGAGGACCGATGGCAGGCGATCGCCCTCGCGCCGTTCGTCCTCGTCCCGGCGGCTTCGGCCGTAGGCATCGACGCCCTGGTCCGCCTGCAGCGAGCCGGGAGATGGAAGGAGATCGCATCGCATCAGGCGTGGTCGTCGACAGCAGCCCTGCTCTGCAGCGTGCCGACCCTCCTGGCGACGGGATCGCTGCTCGCCAGCGCCCTGCAGGCGATGCTCGCGGAGGCGGGGTTCGCCCTGCTCAACCGGCGACGTGCAGCGCGACTCCCCAGCGCGTCCGCCGCCGACGCGCGTTCCCGCGAACCGACCGTGAACGTCCTGGGCGACTACCTGCACACGGCGCTGTTCTCGCTCCTCGGTTGGGGACAGGGGCAGACCGACCGCCTCTCGATCGGGGCTCTCGCTGGCGGGGCACGTCTCGGCCAGTATGCGTTCGCCATGTCGCTGTCACGGAGCATCGGCGATGCGGCGGCGCTGGCCACGATCAACGTCCTCCGGCCGGTCCTCGCCGAGGCGGCACGCGACGGCCGTGGGTCCGAGATCGTCGCGGTCACGGAGGCTTCGCTCCGACGATCGCTGGTCCTGGCGGTCGTGGCCGCCGTGGCGACGAGCATCGGGGCTGAGCTGGTCGCGGACCCCGTCCTCGCAGACGACTGGGACCCCGCCCTCGCACTCGTCCCCGTCCTCGCCCTGTCGGTCGCTCCCTCGGTCGTCGCCTGGTCGGTCACGGCGGTCCTCCAGGCCGAGAGCCGGATGCGCTGGGCGAGTCCGGTCAAAGCGGTCGGCGTGCTGCTGTCCCTCCCGGTCGGCATCGTCGCCCTCCACGACCTGCAGCTCGCGGCCTGGCTCGTGAACGCCCGGGAACTCGTCGTGATGGCGCTGCTCCTCCTCGCCGCGCGCCACCGAGCCCCGTGGCGGGGCGGCCTCCTCGCCCTCGGCGTCGTCGTGGTCGGCGCGGCCGTCTGGCAGGTGACTCGAGGCTAGGCCGGCTGCAGCAGATCCCTGACGATGTCCAGCGCCCCCTGGCTCGCATACCGCTGATACTCGCCGCGGGGAGCACGCAGCATGACAGGGAGGATCCGTCGCCACCGGGCCGGAGCGAGATCGGCACGGAACCGCTCGAAGGCCGCTTTGGCGACGACGTCCGAGGGGTCGGCGCGCGGCGCGGGCTCACGGGCATCGTCGAGCCAGGAAGCGAGACCGGCGACGCGATCTGCGATGTCGCGGTTGCGCTGGCGCCCCGGCTGCATCAGTCTCGAGATCTTGTACGCCAGCGTCGGCTCGACGATCCCGATCTGGTTCGCGCCGTGCTGCCGGTAGTCGACGAGCGGTTCGTCCAGGAACTCGATCGGTCCTCGTGCTGCGGCCACGATCGCCAACCACTCGTCGTGCACCCACGGAGCGGGGAACGGCGCTGCCGCGTCGAAGACCGCACGTCGGAACATCGCGGTCGCGCCAGTGACGAGGTTGCGTCGCAAGAGCACGCCGAAAGCTTCGCCCGCGCGGATACGGTCGCGCTCGGACGGCCCGATCGACAGCGAGGCGAACAGGGTGGTGCCGAGCGGGATACCGTCGGCTCCGACGAGCCTGGCGTCCGAGCACACCAGTTGGAGCTCCGGACGCGCGTCGAAGGCGGCAAGGGCACGCTCGACGCGGTCGGGCCGCCATACGTCGTCCTGATCGGACAGGACGACCAGTTCCCCGACGGTCGCGCGGATGGCGCTCTCGAAGTTGCGCGTCACGCCGAGCGCGGTCGGGTTCCGCAGGAAGCGGACCGGGATCGGCGACGCCTCGGCGAACCGCTCGACGATGGCCGACGTACCGTCGGTCGACCCGTCGTCGCTGATCACGATCTCGCCGGGCAGCACCGTCTGCCGCGCGACACTCTCCAGCTGCTCGGCGAGGAACTCCCCACCGTTGTAGGTGCAGAGGGCGACGGACACGCGTGCGTCGACTGATGCTGCTGGCATGGATCCGCTCCTCACCGCTCACCGGACCACCCGACAGCCTATCCCGGCCGCCCCACTGGTATCCTCGTGCCTTATGCCCCGCGTAGCCGTCGACCTCCTCTCGTACACCGGCACGAAGGGCGGTATGGAGACCTACGCCCGCGAGCTGTACCGCGAGATCGGCCGGCAGGGCAGCGAGTTCGAGTTCGTGGGGCTCGCCAGCCGAGAGGGCTACCAGCTCGACCGCTCCTGGTTCCCCGGTGAGATGGTGGACACGGGGATCAGCGGGGAGAACCGGTTCATCTGGGCCTACGGCGAGCTGTTCCAGGTGGCCCGCCAGGCGAAGCGACACGGGGCGGACCTCATCCACTCCCCCGCCACGCTCGGGCCGGCTCGATCGTCGATGCCGTCGGTCGTCACCATGCACGACATGCTGTACTGGAGCAATCCGGAGCTCATGACGACGCCGCTGTACACCGCTCCCGTGAAGCTCATGGAGCGCCTCACCTCCAGGAACGCCACCAGGGTCCTCACCATCAGCGAGGTCTCACGTGCCGAGATCGAGAAGTACCTGCACGTCCCGCGGGCCCGGATCGACCTCGTGCCCCTGGCCGGCACCATGCCGACGATCGACGGCGACCGCGACCCGGATCAGGAGCATCCGTTCGTCCTCGCGACCGGGAACCGCCGCCCGCACAAGAACTGGGCGAGCCTCATCCGCGCCCTGCCGTTGCTCCTCGAGCACGAACGGCCGCGGCTCGTGATCACGGGAAGTCACGGCGACGATCCCCTGCAGGCGGTCGTCGAGGAGACCGGCATGCAGGACTGGGTCGAACTCAAAGGTTGGCTCACGAGCGAGGAACTGGGTGAGCTCTACCGACGAGCGACCATCATGGCGATGCCCTCGTTCGTCGACGGGTTCAGCCTCCCGGCGCTCGAATCCATGATGGTCGGCCTCCCCGTCATGATGAGCGACATCCCCGTTTACCACGAGGTGTGCGGCGACGCGGCCCTGTACCTGGACCCCACGTCACTCGACAGCATCGCGTCGGTCATGCGCACCGCCGTGACCCGGCCCGATGAGATGCGACGACTGGCCGCGGCCGGTCTTGAACAGGCGAAGCGGTTCTCCTGGGAGCGCACGGCGACCCAGACGCTCGAGACGTTCCGGCGGGCACTGACCGTCTAGCGCGGCGCCGTCCCCGGTCCCAGCGGCCAGGAACCGAGCCCGGAGCCGACCGTCGTCGACTGACCCACTCGACGGTCGGTCGAGCGGGTCAGTGGAAAACGGGAGTCGCCTACTCCGACTGCGGCTGGATGATCGGGATCGACTCGGTGTCCGCCGGCCCGAGCGCGATGGTCGGCATCGACACGGTGATGAGCGAACCGTCGGCACGGCGGCTGCCCTCGATGTCGCTCGCGCTCGGCTCGCCGACGAGGTGCGGACCCTGGTTGTCGAGCGGAACGGTGACCGTCGTGCCGGCTTCGACGAGGACGTTGCCGCCGCCGACGACGAACGAGGCGGAATCGCCCTCCTCGACGGTGAACCGCATCTCGGTGCGCCGGACGGAGATGCGCACCCGCGTGCCCTTGACGGTGAGCCGGAAGGTGATGCCCTGCCAGTCGACCGGCAGTCGCGGCGAGAAGGAGATCACGCCGCCGTGGTCGCGCATCCCGGCGAAGCCGAGCACGAGCGCGCTCCACACCCCGCCGGTGGAGGCGACGTGCACACCGTCCGGGGTGTTGCGGTGCAGGTTGGCGAGGTCGACGAACAGCGCCGACCAGAAGTACTTGAGCGCGAGCCGCTGGTACCCGACCTCGGCGGCGATGATCGACTGCACGACCGCCGACAGGGTCGAGTCGCCCGTCGTCAGCGGGTCGTAGTAGTCGAAGTCGGCGAGCTTCTCCTCGTCGGTGAAGTGGTCGCCCTGCAGAAGCAGAGCCAGCACGACGTCCGCCTGCTTGAGCACCTGGAACCGGTAGATGACGAGCGGGTGGAAGTGGAGGAGCAGCGGGAGGTGCTCGGGAGGGGTGTGGTCGAGGTCCCACAGCTCCTTCTCGAGGAACTGGGCGTCCTGCGGGTGGATGCCGAGCCGCTTGTCGAAGGGGATGTGCATGTGCTCGGCGGCGCGCTGCCACTCGCGGATCTCGGCGTCGTCGAGCGACAGCCGCGTGACCAGGCGTTCGAAGGAGGCCGGATCGTCCTCGCGGAGGCGCTCCACGGCCTCGACGGCCGACAGCAGGTTGGCCCGCGCCATGACGTTCGTGTAGAGGTTGTCGTTCACGACGGTCGTGTACTCGTCGGGCCCCGTGACCCCGTAGATGTGGAACGAGTCCTTGCCGTTCGCGCGCCAGAAGCCCAGGTCGGCCCACATGCGCGCCGTCTCGACGAAGATGTCGACGGCTCCGCGGGCGAGGAAGTCCTCATCCCCGGTCGCCGCGACGTACTGCCGCAGCGCATAGGAGATGTCGGCGTCGATGTGGTACTGCGCCGTGCCGGCCGCGTAGTACGCGGACGACTCGAGCCCGTTGATCGTGCGCCACGGGAACAGGGCGCCGTGCTGGTTGAGCTCGGTCGCGCGTGAGCGGGCGGCGTCGAGCATGTTCTGACGGAACCGGAGGGCGTTCCGCGCGACGAGCGGCGCCGTGTAGCTGAGGAACGGGAGGACGTAGACCTCGGTGTCCCAGAAGTAGTGGCCGCCGTACCCGGAGCCGGACACGCCCTTCGCCGCGACACCGCCACCGTCCGTGCGTGCGGACGCCTGCGCCAGCTGGAAGAGGTTCCAGCGCGTCGCCTGCTGGATTGCCGGCTGTCCGTGGACCTCGACGTCGGAGCGCGCCCAGAAGTCCTCGAGCCACAGCTCCTGGTTGCGGATCGCCGATTCGATGCCGTTCTCCGCGGAACGATCCAGCGTGCGGGCACAACGGTCGGCGAGTTCTTTTGGAGGGACGGCGTTGGAGGTGTGGTAGCTGATGATCTTGGTGAGCTTCGTGGGCACGCCCGCGCGGCCGCGGATCGTGTACACGTGCTTCGCGAGATCGGCCTCGATGTGCGTCGAGACCTCGTACTCGTTCTCGGTCTCGATCATGTGGTCGGCGCCGGCCACGATCGTCATCCCGGAGTTCGTCGTCTGGTAGCCGAGCATGGCGCGCGGACCGTCGATGAGCTTGAACCGCGGCTGCAGCACCCGCTCGGTGAGGGACTCCGCCTTGCGCGGGTCGCCCATCCCCGGCTCGGGTGCGTTCGTGAGGTAGTCGTCCTGACGGTCCTGCCGGTTGATGATCTGACTGGAGAGCACGAGCGACGCGTCCGCATCGAGCAACGTGACCTCGTAGTCGAGGACCGCGAGATGGCGGTCGGTGAAGGACACCATGCGACGGGAGCGGATGTGGACCCGCTTGCCCGAGGGCGTCCGCCATTCGAGTTCGCGGCTGAGGACACCGGTTTTGAAGTCGAGGCGACGCTCGAAGCTCAGGAGGTCGGCGTCGTTGAGGATCAACGGCTCGTCGTCGACGTAGAGGCGCACGACCTTCGTGTCGGGCGCGTTGACGATCGTCTGACCGACGCGGGCGAAGCCGAACGCCTCCTCGGCGTGACGGATCGGCCAGGTCTCGTGGAACCCGTTGATGAACGTGCCGTGGACGTGGCCGTCGCGGCCCTCCTCGACGTTGCCGCGGAAGCCGAGGTAGCCGTTGCCGAGCGCGAACAGGGTCTCGGTCGTGCCCTCGTCGTCCGCGTCGACATGGGTCTCGACGAGTGCCCAGTCGTCGAGCGGGAACCGGTGACGGTCGAGCGGGTCGCTGGTGATGTGGTTCATGCCTGGTCCTCGGAGGAGTCGTGGGGTGCCGTGAAGGTCTGGGAGTCGGCCGGATCGTCCGGCCCCGCTGTTCGCGAAGCCGACCGCAGTGGGTCGACGAGCTCGTCGAGGTCGTCGACCACGACGTCGGCTCCCGCATCGATGAGCGCCTGGTGCCCGATGCCGCGGTCGACGCCGAGTACGAGACCGAAGTCGCCACGTCGACCGGCCTCGACCCCGGAGTGCGCGTCCTCGACGACGACGCATTCAGACGGCGCGTAACCGAGCAGACGACCGGCCTCGACGTAGGTGTCCGGCGCAGGCTTGCCGGCGATCCCCTCGCGCGCGGCGACGACGCCGTCCATCACGACCGGGAACCGCTCACGGAGTCCTGCCGCGCGGAGGACGACCTCGGCGTTCTTGGAACTCGACACCACGGCGACCTCGAGCCCTGCCTGCTCGACCGTGTCGAGGAAGGTCAATGATCCCGGGTACGCGGCGATGCCGTCCGCTTCCAGGACGGCCGTGAACACCGAGTTCTTCCGGTTGCCGAGACCGCACACGGTCTCCAGCTCAGGCGTGTCGGTCGGCGAACCCTCGGGGAGGGTGATGCCGCGTGACGCGAGCATCGCGCGCACCCCGTCGTACCGCGGTTTGCCGTCGATGTACTGGAAGTAGTCGGCGTCGGTGTACGGCTCGGTGATCCCATGGGCGAGGAGCTCGTCGGTGAAGAGCTTCGCCCAGGCGTGCATGTGGATCTCGGCGGTCGGGGTGATGACGCCGTCGAGGTCGAACAGCACCGCCCGGCAGCCGAGGAGCCGCGAGGCCGCCTCGCCGAGGGTCAGGACGTCGTTCGATGGCGCGTTGATCGGCTGGGTCACGGTGCACGGTCCTCGTCGGTTTGGGGGAAGAGGTGGACAGTGGAACGGAAGCTGCTGCGGACCGGTGGGGCGGCCGCGCAGACCCAGCCTAGGAGAGTTTGGCCACCACGTCGTACACGCGGTCGATACCGGCGTGGACCGGGAAGTGGTGGTTGCCGACGAACAGCCCGTCCTCGTGGATCTTGTCGGCGGCGGGGAGTTCGGCCGGGACCTTCGCGTCGAGGTACTTCATGACCGGGTTCTTCGTGAAGTTGCCCGCCACGATGGGCCGTGACTCGATCCCCTCGGCAGCGAACGCCTGCACGACCTCCTTGCGTCGGCCGGCGAGCGCGCCCTCGAGCACGAGGGAGAAGCCGAACCAGCTGCTCTCGCCCTGCTCGCGCTGGATGCGCACGGAATCGAGGTCGGCGAAGCGCTCCGTCCAGTACACGGCGTTCTCCCGACGACCTGCGATGAGCGACGGGACCTTCTGGATCTGCTCGATGCCGATCGCGCCGGACATCTCGAGCGGACGGACGTTGTAACCGGGAAGGACGAAGCGGAAGAGGTCGTCCCACTCGTCGCCCGACTTGTCGTGGACGGCGTTCTTCTCGGGGAGCCCACGGGTCCAGCCGTGGGCCCGCAGCGAGATGAGCATCTGCGCCGTGGCCTCGTCGTCCGTCAGGATCATCCCGCCCTCCATCGTCGAGATGTGGTGGGAGAAGAAGGCGCTGAACGTGCCCATCGCTCCGACCGTTCCGGCGAACCGACCGTCGTCCTTCGCGCCGAGCGACTCGCAGTTGTCCTCCAGCAGGAGGAGACCGTGACGTTCGGCGAGTGCCGTGAGCGCCGCGAAGTCGTTCGGGTTGCCGAGGAGGTTGACCGCGAAGATCGCCTTGGTGCGCGGGGTGATGGCGGCCTCGGCGAGCGACAGGTCCAGGTTGAGGGTGTCGACGTCGATGTCGACGAAGCTCGGGATGAGGCCGTACTGCTGGAGCGGGTAGTAGGTGGTGGCCCACGACACGGCGGGCACCAGGACCTCGTCGCCCGCCTGCAGGTCGACCCGCTCGTCGAGGACCGCAGCGGCGATCGCGAGGAGGTTCGCGCTCGACCCGGAGTTGACCATGACGCCGAATCCGGCGCCGAACGCACTGGCGAAATCGCGCTCGAACTGCGCGACGAGCGGACCCATGGTGAAGCGGCCGCTGTCGACGACGCGCTGGATGGCGGCGTACTCCGCAGCATCCCAGGAGGAGGTGGCGAGGGGGAAACCGGAGTCGAAAGTGTCGTCGGTCATGCTGTCTGTGGCTCCTGAGCTGCGAGGTAGGCGTGGTAGCTCGCGGCGACGCCGGCCGCGAGCGGGGTGGTGGGGTTCCAGCCGAGCGCACGGGCGGCGGCCGAATCGAGCAGGCGCTGGTGCACGCCGGACGGCTTGGTGGCGTCGTACCGGAAGTGACCGGTGAAGCCGGCGGCGCGACCGGCTGCTTCGTAGTACTCGGTGATGCTGTGGTCGACACCCGGCCCGAGGTTGAGCGTGACGGGCCAGGCGTCGAGCGAGCCGAGCTGCGTGACGAGCCACGCCGCGAGGTCGGGCGTGTAGGTGAATTCGCGTCGGGCGGTGCCGTCGCCCCAGACCTCGACCTCGTCGGAGCCGCTCGTCACGGCGGCGTGCACCTTGCCGAGGGCGGCGGCGATGAGGTGCGCCTGACCGTGGGTGTAGTCGTCGCCCGGGCCGTAGAGGTTTGACGGCACGGCTGCGCGATAGGCGAACCCGTATTGCCGACTCGCGTACTCGCAGAGCTTCGTCCCGGCGATCTTCGCGAGCGCATATCCCTCGTTCGCGCCCTCCAGCGTGCCGCTGAGGAGCGCGCCCTCGCCAATCGGCTGTGGGAGCCCCTCGGGGTAGATCGCCGCGCTCGACACGTAAAGCAGCTCGGGGACACCGGCGTCGATCGCGCCTCGGATGACCGAGGTGTCGATCAGGAGGTTGTCGAGCAGGAAGTCGGTGGGACGCTGCAGCTTCGCCTGGATGCCGGCGACCTTCGCGGCGGCGTGCACGATCGCGTCCGGCGACGTGCGCCCGATGAGGGCGGCGACGGCGGCACGATCGGTGAGGTCGGCGTCTGCGCGCGTCGCCACGATCAGTTCGTCGGCAGCGCGGAGCGTGGGCCAGACCTCGGCGATGCTCGAACCGAGCATGCCGGCACCACCGGTGAGGAGGACGCGCACCGCGCCTAGACCTCCGCGGTGTCGATGTAGGGCTTGCCCGACGCCTCAAGCTCGGCGACGTCGGAGTCGACCATGATCTGCGCGAGGCGCGGTGGCAGCACCTTCGGGGTCCAGCCGAGGACCGACTCGGCCTTCGCGTAGTCGCCGATCAGCGCGTCGACCTCGGTGGGACGGAGGTAGCGCTCATCGAACTTGACGTACTTCTCCCAGTCGAGGTCGAGCCGCTCGAAGGAGAACTGCAGGAAGTCCTTCACGGTGTACGCGGTGTTGGTGGCCAGGACGAAGTCGGTCGGTTCGTCGGCCTGCAGCATCCGCCACATGCCCTCGACGTAGTCGGGCGCGTAGCCCCAGTCGCGGACGGCGTCGAGGTTGCCCATGTACAGGAAGTCCTGCTGGCCGGCGGCGATGCGCGCCGCGGCGCGGGTGATCTTGCGGGTCACGAAGGTGCCACCGCGTCGCGGCGACTCGTGGTTGAACAGGATGCCGTTGACCGCGAACATGCCGTAGGCCTCACGGTAGTTCCGGGTGATCCAGTAGGAGTAGACCTTCGCGACGCCGTAGGGCGAGCGCGGGTAGAAGGGGGTCTCCTCGTTCTGCGGCGGCGGCGTCGCCCCGAACATCTCGGAGCTCGACGCCTGGTAGAAGCGGCAGTGGAGACCGACCTGACGGATGGCCTCGAGGAGCCGGACCGTCCCGATGCCGGTCGTGTCGCCCGTGTACTCCGGCTCGTCGAAGCTGACGCGCACGTGGGACTGGGCGGCGAGGTTGTAGACCTCGTCTGGCTGGACCTCGGCGAGCAGCGTCGCCAGCCGCGACCCGTCGGCCAGGTCGGCGAAGTGCAACTGGAGCCTGGGCGAACCGTCGTGGGTCGCCTCGGGGTCGTAGATGTGGTCGATCCGGCCGGTGTTGAAGGTCGACGCGCGACGCACGAAGCCGTGCACCTCGTAGCCCTTCGACAGCAGGAGCTCGGCGAGGTAGCTGCCGTCCTGACCGGTGATGCCGGTGATGACAGCTTTCTTCACGGGGGTGTCAGTCATGAGGTTCCGCTCTGGATCGGTGCGTGTGATCGGGCCGGGAGATCGTCGAAGAATTCCGCACTGCCCGAGAATCGTTGCTAGCTTACCTGAGTGACGCTCGACATCATGATGCCCTTCTACGGCCGCTTCGACCACTTCCAGGCGGCGGTGGAGAGCGTCCTCGCGCAGTCCGATCCCGACTGGCACCTGACCATCGTCGACGACGTCTACCCGGACCTCGCCCCGGGCCGGTGGGCTGTCGGGCTCGGCGATCCGCGCATCACCTACATCCGCAACGAGGTGAACCTCCGCCCCTCGAAGAACTATCGCAAGTGCGTGTCCCTCATGTCCGGGGAGTTCTCCGTCATCATGGGCTGCGACGACGTCATGCTGCCGGACTACGTCCGCCGCGTGCGCGAGCTCATCGCCGCATTCCCGCAGGCCTCGATCATCCAGCCCGGTGTCTCGGTCATCGACGAGAACGGCACACCCTCCCGTCCGCTCGCGGACCGGATCAAAGCGCTCTACCGGTTCTCCGGCACCGGTGCCCGCGAGTACCGGGGGGAGCAGCTCGCGACGAGCCTGCTCCGCGGCAACTGGACGTACTTCCCGTCGCTCGTCTGGCGGGTCGAGGCGCTCAGGAAGCACGAGTTCCGACTGGACCTCGATGTCGTGCAGGACCTTGCGATGCTGCTCGAGATCACGAAGGACGGCGGGAGTCTGGTCCTCGACGACGAGATCTGCTTCGCCTACCGCCGGCACTCGCAGAGCGTCTCCGCGGTCACCGGTCCGGACGGCTCGAAATTCCGTCAGGAGCGCACGCTGTTCGGAGAGGCCCGGCGCGATCTCCGGGCGATGGGATGGAACCGGGCCGCGCGCGCCGCCGCGAACCACTGGACCTCCCGCGCCAACGCCCTGAGCGAGCTGCCCGCAGCCCTGCGCGCTCGGAACACCGCAGGACGCCGTGCCCTGCTGGAGCACGTGTTCGCGCGAGTCTGAGCCGGGCCCCGTCCCGCCCACGCACCGCACCCTCGCCCAGGACGATGGCTTCGCTCCCCGCCCCGGATCCCGCTCCCCGAGCCTGTCGACGGGTCGGCTCCGCCCCCGATTGCTAGGATTCCCCGTATGACGACCTCTCTCGCCGGCACGCTCATCGTCATGCCGGCGCTCAACGAAGAGGCGTCCGTGGCCGCCGTCGTCCGCGAGGTGCACGCCAAACTCCCGGGCGTCGCCGTGCTCGTCGTCAACGACGGCTCGACCGACAACACGACCGTCGAAGCCCGGTCGGCCGGCGCGATCGTCGCGGAACTGCCCTACAACCTCGGCGTCGGTGGCGCGATGCGTGCCGGGTTCAAGTACGCCCTCGCCCATGGGTACCGGAACGTGGTGCAGGTCGACTCCGACGGCCAGCACGACCCCTCGGGTGTCGTGCGACTCGTCGAGGAGCTGCAGACCGCCGACCTGGTGCTGGGCGCCCGTTTCGCCGGAGAGGGCGACTACGAGGTGCGTGGTCCACGGAAGTGGGCGATGGTCGTGCTCTCTGGCGTCCTCAGCAGGGTCGCGCGGACGAGACTCACCGACACGACGAGCGGCTTCCGCGCCACGGGCCCCCGCGCCGTGCGACTGTTCGCCGAGCACTACCCCGCGGAGTACCTCGGAGACACCATCGAATCGTTGGTCATCGCCGCCCGCTCGGGTTGTGTCATCCGCCAGGTCCCCGTCGCCATGCGCCCTCGCGCGGGCGGCACGCCCTCCCACAATCCCCTCAAGGCCGCCAAGTACCTCGCACGAGCCGGTCTCGCGCTCGTGTTCGCGCTCATCCGACCGCCCGTGGCCCTGCACAACGGAGACGAGGTGGTGACCGCATGATCCCCATCGGCACCTACATCCTCGGCATCGTCGGCGCGGTCCTGACCCTCGGGATCGTCGTGGAGATGCTGCGGAAACGGCGACTGCGCGAACGGCACGCCGTCTGGTGGCTCATCGCCGGCCTGCTCGCACTCGTCATCGGCGTGTTCCCGCAGGTCCTCGTCTGGGCCGCCGGCGTCATCGGCGTCGAGATCCCGACGAACCTCGTGTTCTTCGTGAGCATCTTCATCCTGTTCCTCGTGAGCATTCAGCACAGCTCGGAGCTCACCACCCTCGAGAACCGGAGCCGGACGCTGGCAGAGGAGAGCGCTCTGCAGGATCTTCGGATCAGGGCGCTCGAACAGCGGCTGGCCGAGGTGCCTCGAGACGGTTCGTCCCCGGACGACGCGAGCTGACCCGCATCCTCGCGAGCGGCTGGTCGACGAACCACCACAGCAGATAGCCGTAGGCGACCGACAGGACGAGCGTCGTCAGGATGCTCGGGACCCAGTCGAGTTGCGGGTTCAGATGGATGACGAGTTGCTGGACCGGGAAACCGATCAGGAACATCCCGAAACTCGGGTCTCCGAAGCGACCGGCCGATCGCAGGACCGGGATCGGCTGCGATCCGACGGTCACGAGGACGTACGGGACCACGAGGTGCGCGACGAACCAGGTCAGCTCCGGCTCGAGCACCATCACGATGGCCAACACGGACGCGGCGATGATCGCCGCGTCGAGTCGGAGCGGGACACGCCACTCGCGCAGCGCCGCGCCGGCGCAGAAGAACGCGGCGACCCGGAGGATGTCGTCGACGAAGTTGCCCCAGACGATGTCACGCGTCGGGATGGCGTCGACGAGCGGAGCGACGACGCTCCAGACGAGCAGCCCTGTCCAGACCGAGGCCCGCACCCGCTGCCACGGGATCCATCCGATGACCGGCACCAGCAGGTACATCGCGAACAGCGGTCCGAGCGACCAGAGGGCACCGTTCACGGCGTTCGCGTAGGGGTTGTCGGAGAACACGCCCGGCAGCGTGTAGTCCGGCAGAAGCACGAGGTTCTTCGTGAGGTGGTTGAGTGTCTGCGGATCTGACAGGTATGCGCGCACGCCGAGTGGCGTGGCGATCGCGCCGATGATGACCACCGTCACGAGGAGGCTGACGAAGAGTCCGGGGAAGACGCGCAGGACCCGGGCCGACACGTATCGCACGAGCTGCGGACGGCGTTCCCACGCGCCGGGGAGCAGGAACCCGGAGACCACAAAGAAGACCCAGAGCCCGAGTGCGGGGATGTCCGGCGCACCGAACGGCGAGATCTCGTCGTCCAGGATGATGAGCGAGTGCCGCACGAGGACCGCGACCGCCGCGATGAGGCGGAGTGCGGTGAACGAATTGGGACTCACGGTCTGCCTCCTGACGGTGACGGGCCATGCTGCGGCCTGTCGATGCGCCCGCCCACGCTATCCGCGCCGCGCCGGATCAGGAAATCGGGTCGTCCGGCGCCGGCGGGCCGAGATGCACCGACGCCGGCCGCCGCAGAGCGACGATGTGCACGATCAGACCGGCCACCGGGCCGACGACCATCGCGAGGATCGTGCGCTCGTGCAAGCCCAGCGGCAGGAGCAACGCGATGATCGTGGAGACGGCGGCGACGATCCAGCCACCGGCGAACGGCCCGTGCTGCGCGCGCGACAGGGTGGCCGCGCCCGTGACGCACAGAACACCGACGAGGCCCGCGGTCGCCACGAGGAGGGCGATGGTGCCCCCGGACAGCACGTCCGCACGCCCGAACAGGATCGAGAGGGCCCACGGACCGAGCCACCAGGCGAGCACGGAGAGGAGGCCCGCACCGGCGAGCACGATGATCGCGAACCGGACGACCCGGCCGAGCATGGCGTCGGCGTCGGTACGGAAGACCACCACGAGATAGCTCTGCAGTGCGAGCACGACGATGACGATCGGTGCCCTGGTGAGGGTGATGGCGTAACTCAGGGAACCGAACGCGTCCGAGGAGACGATGTCGCCGGTCGCCTGGATCATCAGCGGCAGGCCGCTGACCATGACCCCGGTCGCGGCGGCGGCGGTGACGGTCCGCAGGACGTTCCAGCTGAGTTCCCGCGGTCCGACGTCGATCCCGAACCGCCCGACGACACCGCGCCGGATGAACGGCCAGAGGATGAGCGGGGTGATGGCGAAGGGAAGCGTCACGCCCCAGGCGAGGACCGCGATATCGGTGGTGAGCGAGAGCATGACGGCCACGATGGCGAACCGGACGAGCCCGTCGACGATCGTGAGGGCCGCAGCGGACGCCCAGAGCGAGAGGCCGTAGAGCACGCCCGCGGTCGCAGCGACCACGACGTAGGCGGCGAGGCCGATGACGAGCGGAAGCACCAGCGACCAGCCGTTCGCGGGGAAGACCGCGCCGACCCAGATCCAGGCGGTGCCGGCGATGAGCACGGCGATGATGAGCGCCGCGACCACAGCGAAATTGCGGACGACCGGTGCACGGAATGCGCCCCGTGCTCCCTCACCGAGGACGTGGGTGGCACGCGCGACCTCCTGCTGGACGCCGGACAGCGCACTGATGAGCAGGTAGAGCGCCGACCAGAAGACCGCGAACGGCGCGTAGGCCGCCGTCCCGAGGGCTGCCCCCGTGATGATCTGGAGGAGGTAGCCCGCGCCTCCCCCGATGGCGGTCGCCGCGAGGATCAGGACGGCACCGTTCGGCCCGCGGCGCACGGCCTCGGGCGGAACGGCGCTATCGCTGGGCGGCAATCCACTCCTGCAGCGCCGCGACCCCCCGCGTGACGTCCCAGGCCGGGGCCCAGTCGAGTCCGGCGAGCGTGTCGTCGATGCTGCACTCGGCGTGCCGGACGTCGCCGTCGCGGTACATCCCGTTGATCACCGGCGCGGGCGCGCCGTGATAGGCCGCGATGGCCTGTGCCAGCTCGAGGATGGTCGTCCCGACGCCGGAACCGATGTCGAAGCGGGACACGTCGGCGGACGGTCCGGCGGTGATGACCGCGCGGAAGGACTCCGCGATGTCGTCGATGAAGACGAAATCACGGACGATCCGACCGTCCTCGTACACCTGGATCGTGCCGCCGTCCATCGCGAGCTGGGAGAAGAGGGAGACGATGCCGGTGTAGGAGTTGATGAGCGACTGGCCGGGACCGTACACGTTCTGCAGCCGGAGGACGGTGAGCTTCGCGTCGTGGGCGGCGGTCCAAGCGGACAGGATGTGCTCCTGGGCGAGCTTCGTCGCTCCGTAGACGCTCGTCGGGGCCGGCATGGTGACCGCGGCCCGGCTGGGCAGGGGTGAGGCCTCCGGGAAGTCCCACTCGCCACGTTCGAACTGGGCGTGCGAACGTTGCCCTGGCTCGAACACGGACCCGTCGGTGCGCCGCCACTGGCCCTCGCCGTAGACCGCCCGGCTCGACGACAGGACGAAGTGTCCCGGGACCTGCCCCGCCCGGCCGAGTGCGTCGAGCATCTCCGTCGTTCCGACGACGTTCGCCTGAGCGTGGCTCGTGGCGGCGTGGAGGGACTGCGCCGTGCCGGTCTCGGCGGCCAGGTGGACGATGACGTCCGGCTCGACGTCCGCCAGCAGGGCGTCCCAGGCGGCGGCGTCGGTGACGTCACCGACGACCAGCTCGGCAGCCTCGTGGAGGTCGGCTGGCCGTTCTGCGCTCGGATGGACCTGCGGGTGCAGTTTGTCGATGACGACCCACCGCTCGGCTGTGGCAGCGAGCTTGTGGGACAGCGCGCAGCCGATGAAGCCGGCGCCTCCCGTCACCAGAACGGTTCCGAGCGTTGTTGCAGTCACGAATGGGTGTCCTTAGCTGTAGGCGGGCCGACATTCGATGGTACTCGACGCGGTCACCGTCACACGGGATCCGCGGTCCGACGCGTCGCGAGCCACTCGAGTCCCCGCCCGGGACCGCGATCCTTCAACGCCATCGCCCGCTTCTCGACCCCGTGCCAGCTCAACCACGCGCACGCCGCGGTGACGAGGATGGTCAGCCCGACCCACGGCCAGTAACCCAGGGCGTTCCACCCGAGGAAGGCGGTGAACTGCTGGACGAGGAACCCGTAGACGTACATGCCGTAGGAGTAGTCGTTCTTGGCGCCGATCCACTGGACGCGCTTCGGGAGGCGAGCCGCCAGCCAGAGGATGAAGTAGGCGAAAGCCGGGTACCCGAGGAGCACCCACCCTCCGGTCACGAGCGTGACCGCCGCCACGACACCGCACGCGACGCCGATCCAGTCGTTCAGCGGGATCCGCTTCGAGTACATCGCGAGCGAAGAACCGATGAGGAAGGCGAGACCCAGCTTGATGGGGTTCGCGTCGACCAGTTGCGGGATGAACACCGTCACGATCTGCGGTGCGACGCTGTAGGCGATGTCGGCCAGCCAGAACCCTGCGGCGAGCGCCGGCACGACCCAGCGGGCATGGCGGAGCACGCCGACCACGAGGAGGGCGGCGATCAGCATGTAACACCCCCACTCGAGCGTGAGCGTCCAGAGCGAGCCGTTGAAGACGCTGTACTGGACGACCTCGCCGTACGGCGTCGTGTTCTGGAAGATGTCCCAGACTCCCCACTGCCGCATCGTGAGGTCCGCGTTGGAGAAGACGTAGGCGACCGGGCTGACCCCGATGTAGTCGCGCAGACCGCGGCCGGAGAGGTGCCAGGCGATCGGTCCGACGATGACGGCACCGACGAGGAGCACGGTCCAGAAGGCCGGGAAGATCCGCAGGGCGCGCCGCCAGACGAACTGGAGGATGTCCGCGGACGCACCGCTCTTCGCGATGAGGTAGCCGCTGATCGTGAAGAAGCCGACCACGGCGAACCCACCGATCGTCTCCTGGCCGTTCGTCCACCCCTTCGACGGATCCTCCCCCCAGCCCCCGGTGGGGAACGCGTGCGAGAAGATGACCATGGACGCGAGGATGAGCCGCAGGACGCCGAGCGAGTTGCGGTGGCCGCCCAGTCCTTCGCTGAGCGACATGCCACCGCCCGGGAGGCGGAGACGCTTGCCCGGACGACGCGGCTGGTCGTACGGGACGTTCGTCGTCGACGTCATGCGTTCCATTCCTGAGTGCGGGGCCGGCCCCTGGACGGACGCCGATGGGCGGTCCGAGGTGGAGTCAGGATACCCCGTCGTCAGCCGTCGCCCGTGACGGCTTCCGCATAAACTGTCTGCAGTCTCCGCGGTCGGCGCACGATCGCCCGTCATCACGTCGAATGGAACATCATCTCGCTCGCAGGCCCGCTCGAACCGTCCGGTGGCGCACGCCCGGTCAGGAACCGTTGGCGCGTGTTCGTGATCGCGTTCGTCTGCTTCTTCGCAGCCAACCTCCTCTGGTCGCTCGCCTCCCCGCTGCGCTCCTCGCCTGACGAGCCGGCCCACTTCATCCGCGCCGCCGCGGTCGTCCGTGGCGACCTCACCGGGCAGCCGAAGGCGGGCGAGACCTGGCTCTCGGAGTCGCTCGTGCCGAAGTACATCGCCGACACCCAGGGGCGCACCTGCTACGCCTACCAGCCCGACGTCAGCGCGAGCTGCGACGGACCCGTCGACCCCGACGACACACCGACCCCGGCCGTCACCACGGCGAACTCCAACCACCCGCTCTTCTACGCCATCACCGGGCTGCCCACGCTGGTCCTCGAGGGCAACGCCGCCCTGTACGGGATGCGCGGGATGAGCGCCCTGCTCAACGCGGCGATGCTCGCCATCGCGACGATGTCGCTCTGGCAGTTCCCACGGGCGAGGTTCGCCCTGATGGGGCTGGTCGCGGGCTTCACACCGATGGTCGCGTTCCTGTCGGGAACGCTCAACCCCAACGGTGTCGAGGTCACCGCCGCGGTGGCCCTGATCTCGGTCCTGCTCCTCACCCTCAGGCGCGCCTCGTCGACGCGACTGCTCTGGGAGCGCGGAGCGATGGTCGTCCTCGCGACACTGCTCCTGTCCAGCACCCGCAGCATCTCACTGCTCTGGGTGCTCGTCATCGTCGTCGCCGCGCTCCTCGCCGCCGACTGGCGATCCGCGAAGGACCTGTTCAGACGACCGGCCGCGATCGTCACCGTCGTGGTCTCGGGGCTCGTCGCGGTCGGAGCGATGGCCTGGTTCCTGACCCCGCTCACCACCTACGGTGACGGAGGGCAGACGTATCCGGAGGTGGGCACCGGGTACTGGACCGGATTCCTCCAGATGCTCGTGAGCACCTTCGACTACGCCCAGGGGTGGATCGGGCTCTTCGGCTGGATCGACACGGCACTCCCGCTCTCCGCGATGGCCATCTGGACGGTCGCGGCGGGATCGCTCGTGGCGGCCGCCTTCGTCGTGGGCCGAGGTCGCGCTCTGCTCGCCCCGCTCCTGCTGGTGCTCGTTCTGGTCTTCGTCCCGGCATTCGTCCAGGCGGCCCTGGTCACCGAGATGGGCTACATCTGGCAGGGACGGTACACGCTCGCGATGTTCGCGGTCCTCCTCGTCCTGTGCGGCGTCGTCATCGATGGGAGCGACGTCGTCCTCGGGGTGAGGACGACCCGTCGACTCGCGACGATCGCACTCGGCGCCCTGGTGATCGCGCACCTCATCGCCTTCGTGAACACCCTGCGGCGGTACACCGTCGGTTCGCAGTATTCCTTCGCCGACATGCTCCAGCACGTCACCTGGCAGCCTCCCGCCGGCTGGCTGCCGCTCTCCGTGGCATATCTCGTCGTGCTGACGACCGGGGCCGTCCTCCTTCGCCGACGCCTCCTCAATGACCACGACGCACCGGTCGGCTCCGTCGCCCAGACACCGGGGCGGCGCTCTGAGGATCCGCTCGGACCCGCCGCTAAGCTGATCGGCGACGGAACCGCGAACCGTCGCGCATCGACCTGATCGGAACCTCCGCCACATGGATTCTCCCGCCCGCAGCTCCGCCCCCACCCGCTGGGAGCGACGACGCTGGCTGACCTTCCTCCTCGCATTCGTCACGATCCTGACGCCGATGGTCCTCTGGGCGCTGGCCTCGCCGATCGGGTCCATTCCGGACGAACCGTCCCACGCCATCCGCGCCGCTGCGGTGGCGCGCGGAGAGCTCGTGTCCGTACCCTGGCCCGAGAATCCGAGCCTGACCGAGGCGACGGTACCCGAGAACATCGCGAACGCGCATCAGCTCGTGTGTTTCGCCTTCGACGGCGAACTGACCGCCGACTGCCAGGCGGGACTCCGGGATCGCGACGAGGATCTCGTGACCACGGGGTCCTCGGCCGGGCTCAACAGTCCGGCGTTCTACGCGATCGTCGGCTGGCCGTCACTCTTCGTCACCGGTGACGCGGCCTTCTACGCCATGCGCATCGCCGGGGCCGCGGTCTGCGCCCTCGCGCTCGCCGTCATGGTCATGCAGCTCACCCTCCTCCCCCGCTGGCGGTGGGCCATGGTCGGCGCGATCGTCGGGGTCACCCCGATGGTGCTCTACCTCAGTGGTTCCCTGAACCCGAACGGCCTCGAGGTCGCGGCTGCCGGAGGGCTCTTCGCCACGTTGCTCGCGATGACCCGAGGAACGGCCACCGGTCGACGGCTCTGGGAACAGGCCGGCCTCGCGCTCGTCACCGCGAGCCTGCTCATGACGACGCGGAGCATCTCGTTGCTCTGGGTGCTCCTCATCGTCGTCGCCGCCATCTTCCTGGGCAACCGGCCGCGGGTGGCGGCCCTCCTGAAGTCGCCACCAGGCCTGGCACTGCTCGTCGGGGCGGCCGTCGTCGGTCTCGTGACCGTCGCCTGGTACCTGCAACCGCCAGCCCTCGCCGGCTCGGCCCCCGCGAGTCTCGGGATCGTGAGTTACCTCTTCGCGGCCGGCTACACCTTCATCCAGTCCATCGACTGGGTGTTCGGCATGATCGGGTTCTTCGGCTGGGTCGACACCCCCGCCCCGTCAGCCACGATCATCGCGTGGAGCGCCGCACTGCTGCTCCTGTTGTCGGCGTCCGTCGTGTGGGGTCGACGACGCACCACCGTCGCGGTCTGGGGCCTCCTCGTCGTGTGCCTCGTCGTGCCCGTCCTCACGACCCTCTCCGTCTACGCGCAGTACGGGTACATCTGGCAGGGCCGCTACATGCTCGCGATGTTGCTGTGCCTCGTCATCGTCGCCGGTCTGGCGCTCGACGACGCCGGTGTCGGGATCGGTGCCGACCGTCGCATCGCGCGGTTCGTCGTCGGCGGGTTCGTCCTCCTGGCGATCGGCCACCTGTTCGCCTTCGTCATGACCCTCAGGCGCTACGCCGTCGGGATCGACGGCGATTTCGGCCGATTCGTCTTCGACCCGAGCTGGGAGCCGCCCATCGGCTGGCGCCCGCTGTCGGTCGCGCTCCTCCTCGTGCTCGTCGTCGCCGTCTGGTTGAGCAGGAAGCTCTTCCTGGGAGCACCCGACCATCGGGCCGTCGAACCGAGCGCCGACCGCTTGGACGATCAGCCGTCGAGGACGACCGAGAAGTCCTGATCCGAGCACTCGGCACGCAGGGAGGCCTCGAGGTCGGGGTTCCGCGTCCGGATCGTCGCTCCGCTCTCGAACCGACCGATCGCCGTGCAGACGTCGTCGATCTTCGTCACGTCCAGGGCGTAGGCGGAGATCCGGATGGGGTCGGTCGCGTCCGTCGTGTTGATCTGCAGGCTCCAGGAGTTCACGTAGGCGTCCGTCGAGGGATCGGCGTACCCCACCAGGATGTTCTTCTCCCCCGGCGTCGCGAACCGCATGGCGAGCTCCGCGGCGTCGCCCGACGCGGCGATACCCGTCTTCCGCCAGACCTCGACGATCGGTGACACCGCCGAGGTCTCCGGGCCGAGCGGCGTGATCTGCCACGCGAGCGATCCGACCAGCACGATGCCACCGGCGACGAGGACCACACGGGCGCTCCGCACCTGGTCCAGCCGGACGGACAGCGCCTGAGCGATCAGGGCGAGGATGATGACGAGCGCCAGCGCCTCCAGCAACCAGGCGAACTTCGCCGGATAGTACCCCCAAGGGTTGGGCACGGCGTGGCGCAGGAGGACGAAGACGACGACCAGCAGCGCCCCCGCGCCGGTGAGGGCGAGGACGCCGGCGAAGACGTGCGATCGGCCCTGCTGCAGGCGGGCGCACGCGGCGACGACGAGCAGAGCGGCCCCGACCGCGATGGCGGTGTTGGACGTGGAGGTGAAGATGCCGCCGTCGGCGGAGAGCGCACCCTGCTCACGGAGGAAGTCGGGCACGGTGACGAACAACGCGTACCCCACCATCTGCGCGGTCGCCGCGATCACCAGGATGAACCGGGGGACGTCGACCCTGCTGGTGAGCACTCGGAGGTTCCGTCCGGCGAGGACGAGCAGCACCGACCCCAGGACGATGGCGACCGGACCCCACGTGCCGAGGAGCACCGTGATGATCAGCGTGAGGACGACGTAGGCCGGCACCGGGTA
Organism: Plantibacter auratus; assembly: GCF_050587365.1. Lineage (NCBI taxonomy): Bacteria > Bacillati > Actinomycetota > Actinomycetes > Micrococcales > Microbacteriaceae > Plantibacter > Plantibacter auratus. The sequence continues at coordinate 348,592 of NZ_JBOBFV010000003.1, forward strand.
CTGCTCGGCGCGCAGGTAGACGAGCCACCCGGCCAGGAGCAGGAAACAGGCGAGCGCAGCGTTGAAGAAGCCGAATTGCAGGGCGTTCCCCGCGACGAACCAACTGAGGGGAAGCGCACCGGCGACCAGCGCAAGGGGGGTCGTGACCCACCAGGAGGCCGTACCCCGCGACGCGACGACGACCGCACCGGCCAGGACGGCAGCACCGAGGAGCACCAGGATCCAGAGTTGGGCGAGCTGACCGAGGTCGTGTCGCAGATACTCCTCGGGTGGGATGGAATGCCGCCCGGGTGCCAGCGCTGCGGCCACGAGCGAATACGGGACCGGCACCGGGTTGGTCCGCTCCGGGCTGATCCCGCCGTCGCCGAACATGTATCGGGAGAACATCAGGCTGGTGATGGAGTCGCCGCTCGTCACCCACGCGATGTTCCACCGGCCGGGGACGACGACGATCGCGAACACGGCCACGAGTCCGGCGAGCGCGCTCGCCGAGGCGACCAGGATCTGGCGGAGCGGTCGGACGAGGCGAGCATCCAGCGTCAGAACACCGTGTCGCCAGAGCAGCACCGCCACGGCGACGCCGATCGCCAGATGGACGATCAGGACCGGTGTGGCGATGCCGACACCGAGGAGGGGCGTCAGACGGAGCAGCATCGTGACGACGAAGAGACCGACGGCAGGGCCGGCGGCGATGCCGAGGAACCAGTCCGTCCGATGGGCGACGAGCGCACCGACACCGAGCCAGACGGCGAGCCAGAGCGGCCATCCCGCTCCCCCGAACCACAGCGCCCAGACGGCGAGCAGGACGACGCCGACCAGGTAGGCGGCCGCGAGGACCGTCCCGGACGAGAGCGCCAGGGGAGGCGATGCATTGCTGCGGTGCGCGACGGTCCCGGTCTCCCCCGGATCCGTCTGCTGACGACGAACCTCGACCACGACCGCCCCCTCATCCGCGGCGGCCGTCGGCCCGGTCGCCCTCCGCGAGCCTAGTCGACAGCTGCAGCTCTGATGACGATCGTCACCGCCCGAGCACGGACCGCTCGTCACAGGTCACCCGTCGCTTCCGAGGTCGTGGAAGACTGAACCCACCCGTTCCCACCAGGAGGCCCCGATTGACTGAAGCCGAGACCGAGCGTTCCTACGTGGAACGACTCGCAGACGCCGAGACCCTCGATGACGTCCCCGGGATCGTCGACCCCAGGGTCCAGGCACCGTCCAATCCACCGCGGCGTATCCAGCAGAAGTTCGTCGGCGCGAGCTACCTCGACGCCTACCGAGAGGCGGAGCGCTTCATCGGAGCAGCCTTCGACCGGTGGCCGACAGGCGACCAGGGCGAACACCTCGTCCTCGACTTCGGTTCCGGCTGGGGCCGGATCACCCGCCTCCTGATGAGTCGCCTCCGGGCGGACCAGATCTGGTCGAGCGACGTCGACACACAGATGACGGCGCTCCTGCACCACACCCTGCCCGGCGTCAACGCGGTCACGAACCGCCCGATGCCGCCCACCGTCTTCCACAGCGGCAGTTTCGACGCCGTGACGGCGTTCAGCGTGTTCTCCCACCTCTCCGAGGAGGCCCACCGCCGGTGGTCCGCCGAATTCGCGCGGATGACCCGGCCGGGGAGCAAGGTCTTCATCACGGTGCTCGAGGAGAACTTCCTCGCCCAGGTCGCCGGTGCACAGGCTGCGGTGGCCGCAGGAGAGGCCGACACGTTCGCGACGAACCTCGCGGCTGTGGTCCCCGACGCGCAGCTCGCGCTCGAGCAGTTCCGCAACGGCGAATTCATCTTCGGAGGCGGCGGCGACGACGGACCGCGCGAACAGTCGTTCTACGGTTGGGCGGCCGCACCCCGGGAGTTCGTCGAGCGCACGTGGGGCGCCAATGGGTTCGTCGTCGAGTCCTGGATCCCGACCGGAGAGCTGTTCGAACAGGCGATGGTCGTCCTCAGGCGCGAGGAGGCCGGCCCGATCGCGCGGGCCGAGCGATTCGCCCGCCGCGCCGTGAACGGGCTGCAGCGCCGCATCGCGCGCTGAGTTGCACGGAACGCAGCGGTTCGGGGCCGTTCTCAGCGACTCTCCAGTCCGGCCGTATACTGAGCCGAGAACCGCCGGTCACCCATCCGGGGGTGGATGAGAGGAAGCCGATGCTGGTCGCACGTCGTGGAGGACTGCTCGCAGTGGTCGGTCTCGTGGCCATGTTCGGGCTGACCGGCTGCTTCGGCGGTGACGCGGCTCCCGACTCCAGCCCCTCACCGACCGGCTCGACCAGCGAGGTACAGGGCAAGAGCCCGGAGCCGGCGCCGATCGAGCCGGAGGCCGTGATCGTGTTCGCCACCATCGATCCCGACGGTGCGACCATCTCGATCTCCGGCTACGTCGCCGGCGTCATCGAGAACGACGGTTCGTGCACCTACGTCCTGACGGGGCCCGGCGACGAACAGCGCATCGAGTCCGTCGGGGCGGCTGACGCCGGGCAGACCTCGTGCGGGGTCGTCCAGCTGGACACCGGCGCCCTGCTCACGGGCACCTGGTCCGTCACCCTCGACTACGCTTCAGCGGCGGTCACGACGACCTCCGCCCCGACCACTCTGGAGATCCCGTGAAACATCGTTTGGCGGCATTCTTCGCCATCTTCTCGCTCCTCGTGGCCGGCCTCGTCGTCGGTTCGACGCCGGAGACGTCCGAAGCCGCCGAGGCACGGAACTTCGACCCCGGCAACATCATCAGCGACCAGCTCTTCTACAACGACATCTCCATGTCGGCGGCAGCGGTGCAGTCGGTGCTGAGCTCTCGGGTGTCCACCTGTCGGTCCGGCTACACCTGCCTCAAGGACTTCCGCGAGAACACCCCGAACCGCGCGGCGGTCTCCGGCAGATGTGCGGCGTACTCGGGAGGCAATCAGAGCGCGGCGGAGATCATCACCCGCGTCGGCGTCGCCTGCGGCATCAGCCAGAAGGTCCTGATCGTCATGCTCGAGAAGGAGCAGAGCCTCATCACGGACGATTGGCCCTCCGCGCGGCAGTACCGGAGCGCCATGGGCTACGGCTGCCCGGACACGGCCGACTGCGACACCAACTACTACGGCTTCTTCAACCAGGTGTACGCAGCCGCGCTGCAGTTCAAGAACTACCAGGCGAACCCGACCCGCTGGAACCACGTCCCCGGTCGCAACAACGCCGTACGGTTCAACCCGAACGCCGCCTGCGGCTCGAGCACCGTCTACATCCAGAACGCTGCGACGGCCGGACTCTACAACTACACCCCGTATCAGCCGAACGCTTCCGCGCTCGCCAACCTCTACGGCACCGGCGACGGCTGCGGTGCCTACGGCAATCGGAACTTCTGGCGGATCTACACGGACTGGTTCGGTCCGACGACGGGCTCCTCGTACGGCTCGTACGACGGCGTGTCCGGTGGATACCAGGGCATCTCCGTGTCCGGCTGGGCGATGAACCCGAACAGCACGGCGCCCGCATACGTGTGGGTCAACGTGAACGGCCAGGGAGGACCGTTCCTGGCGAACACGTCCCGTGCGTGGTTCAACTCCCTCTACCCGGGCTACGGCCCGAATCACGGCTTCGACGGGACCATCGCGAAGCCGCCGGGGACGTACGAGGTGTGCGTCTACAACTCGACCATGAACACGCTCCTCGGCTGCAAGCAGGTCACCGTCCCGAAGGGTGCCGGATCGTTCGACACCGCGACGCAGGTCCCGGGCGGCATGATCCTCAGCGGTTGGGCGGTCGACTACACGACGAAGAACCCGACCAACGTGACCGTCTCCGTGAACGGCAAGGCTGAACCGGCGGTCGCCGCCAACGTCTCCCTGCCCTGGATCAACGGATACTTCCCCGGCATCGGTGCCAATCACGGGTATTCCATCAAGCTCGACAGACCACTCGGGACGTACAACGTGTGCGTCGACGCGATCTCGGGTCGGTTGGGTTGCAAGACCGTGACGCTGAAGTCCGAGGAGGTGGGGTCGTTCGATACCGCGACGGCCTCGGCGAATCAGCTCCGGCTCACCGGTTGGGCGTTCGACCGGAGTACCACGGCTTCGACGTTCGTCTGGGTCGACGTCAACGGCAAGGGTTCCGCCTACCGCGCGAACACCGCACTGAGCTGGTTCGAGGGCATGTTCCCGGGGGCGGGGAAGAACCACGGGTTCGACCTCACGATCCCGACGACGGCGGGCAACAATCGAGTGTGCGTCTATGGTTCGGCGACCTCGAAGTTGCTCGGCTGCAAGACCGTCAACGTCCCCGCTCCGGCAGAATACGGTTCCTTCGACACCGCGACCGCCGTCGACGGCGGCATCAAGCTGACCGGCTGGGCCTACAACTCCGCGACGAAGGACCCGTCCTACGTCTGGTTCGACATCAACGGCGTCGGAACCGCGGTCAAGGCGAACACGAGCCTCAGTTGGTTCGAGGGATTGTTCCCCGGAGCCGGCAAGAACCACGGGTTCGACGTCACCCTGCCGAAGGGGCCGGGGACCTACCGGATCTGTGCCTACGGATCCGCGACCTCGGTGCTGTTCAGCTGCAAGACGGTGACCGTCGGCGCCGGGAAGGCTCCGGCACCCGCGCCGACGCCGACGCCCACCCCCACGCCCACCCCCACGCCGACGCCGGTCGCACCGACGCCGACCCCGACCACCGCGACCGGATCGTTCGACACGATCACCCCCGCGGCGGGCACGGTCCGGGTGACCGGTTGGGCGTACCAGCCCGGCGTGGACCCGGCGACGACGACGTCGTTCGTCTGGGTGGACGTCGACGGGGTCGGTGCCGCCTACCGCGCCAACAGCACCCTGTCCTGGTTCGACGGCCTCTACCCGGGTGCCGGCACCGACCATGGGTTCGACCTGACGGTTCCGGCGGCGTCCGGGGCGCGGAACGTGTGCATCTACGAAGCATCGACCAGCGTGAAGTTGGGGTGCAAGGCGACCACGGTTCCCTGACCGGAGCCGTGAACGTCGAAGGGGCTGCACCGTTCGGTGCAGCCCCTTCGACGTTCGCGCGAATCGCGCTCAGCGGTACAGGACGTCGCGGATCGCCATCAGGTAGGACTTGCCGAAGCGGAGCGTCGGTTCGAGGACGGCGCTCTCCGCCCATTCGTTCCAGGCGTTGACGAAGACCAGACGGTGCTCGTGGTCGCGGTCCGCGACGGCCGACACGGCCGCATCGAACCAGCGTCGGAACGTGTACGGGTTCGAGCCCCACCAGAGATCCGGCTGCCACTGGCGTCGGGCCGTGTTGTCGTAGTTGACCATCACGCCCGGGTAGCGGTCATCGGACACACCCTCCAACAAGGTGAGCTCGGCGTTCTCCACCATGGCGTCGTAGCGGAACGTGTTCCCCTGGAACCGGTCGTCGAACTCCGTGTCCGCGCGGTCCCATGGGCTCCACAGTTTGTTGTGGGGAGCGAACTCCATGTACGCGTCCATGCCGTGCTCGGAGAGGTCGCCTTCGACCCCGTCGAACGCGCCGCTCACGTCCACGCTGAGGAGCAGGAGGTCGTCCAACCCGGCCTCACGAGCGACCTGACGCCAGTAGGCGACGACCGAACGGTACTCGGGGATCTGGGTGATCCGGTAGACACCGAGCACCGGGCGACCGTCGACTCGGATGTAGCGGTCGTCGGTGAGCAGGTCGATGACGTCGTGGATGAACTGCGTCGCGGGGACCCGCTCGTAGTCCTGACCGATCAGGACGTTCGTCGAACGTCCGTCCCATCGCCGCGTGAAGTTCTCGTTCGCCCACATGATGCAGAACGGTTCGTCATCGGAGTCCGCGACCAGCTGTTCCACCGGCAGGTTCATGAGCTTCTTGCCCGCGAACCAGTAGTAGTAGTACATGAAGCCCTCGATCCCCATGGACTGGGCGAGGTCGTACTGCTTCCGCCGGGTACCGGGCGCCCGGAGGTCGTAGAAGCCGAAGTCGCTGGGGAGCAGCGGCTGGTTCTGCCCCTCGTAGATGGCCTGTGCTCCGGCGACGTTCGACCATTCGGTGAAGCCGGTGCCCCACCACTGGTCGTTCTCGGGGAAGGCGTGGAACTGCGGGAGGTAGAAGGGGACCGCCCTGGCCCGCGGTTCCACTTCGGCATCCCGTCGGAACCGCTTCCAACCGTCGGACTCGACATCGGTCGAGGAGGCGGTGAGCGAACCGACCTCGCGCAGGTCGTATCCGGCCTCCTCCGTGACGATGCCGATGAGGCGCTCGACGCCGTGCGCCGTGGTCGCGTCGACCTGCCCGGCCTCCGCCTCGAAGTCCCACTCGCTCAACTGCAGCGCGCGGAGACCCTGCAGGATGAAGCCGCGGACCCAGTAGACCGAACCGGACGCGAAGTGGAGGGTCTCCGGTTCGAGTTCGAGCTGGAGACGCTTGAGGAGCGCCTCGACGATCTGCTGGTCGCCGCCCCAGAACTCGGGACCGACGAGGTTGCCGTCGGCGGTCAGGAGACCGAGGGACGGGTCCCCGGCGAATGCCGAGAGGATGGACTCGACGTGCTCCGGCGAGCCGAGCAGGCCGGCGTACAACGAACGGCGCCACTCATCGCCCGTGCCGCTGAGCTCCGTGTGCTCGGCACGCCAGGCACTGCGCTTCGTGTGGATCTTGAGGACCAGCTCGTACGGCTCCAGGATGTCGGCGTTGACCAGCGACACGAGCGGCAGGATGTCGCGTCCCTGGTTGTTCACCTCGTACACCTCGACCCGCCCGACGCGGTCGAGGGACGAGGTGTCGAGCTCGAGCGGGACGCCGGTGGCGTTGGTGACGATGAGGTCGAACTCGACGGGCAGGTGCTGGAGCTCGTGGAGGATCTCCGGCACGAGCTCGGCGTAGAAGACGTGCACGACCACAGCGACGCGCGCGGCGGGCACCGTCGACGGCTCGCGCATGCGCCACTCGCTCGGGAAGAGCGAAGTCAGACGGTCGTTGCGTCGTCGCAGCCAGTTCTCGAACCCGGCCGGATAGGCCGTCGGCACGTGGTGCTGGACGATGGCCGGGTCGAGCTCGGCGAGCTTGACGCCCGCGGAGATCCCTTTGCGGCCGGCGAACCGCTTCGCGCCGCCGGGGGTGATTCTTCTCATGTCTTACCTCGGCTTCGTGTCCGGTGTGGTCGGCAACCAGTCCATCGGGTCTTCCCCGAAGGCGGCTCGTACGGTCTCGCGAGCGCGGACGCCGTCGGCGACCACGCTCGGGTTGGTGATGATCTCCCGCTTCACGAACGGGAACCCGAGCTGGACGAGTCGGCGCCAGCCACGGATGACCGGGTTCTCCCCCGGTTCGACGACCTGGGCGTGATCGATCCAGGCGCTCGTGACGTAGGCCTCGACATGGAGCAGCTCGCTCAGCCCGATCTCGTACTGGTCGATGATCTGCTGCTTGTCGTCGTGGTCGACGAGCGTGCGCCAGAAGGTGCGGACCGGGCGGTCCCGGAGCATCCCGTTCCGGAAGCCCAGGAGGTAGCTCTGGAGATGCGGCGAGAACTGGAGCGTGTTCGTCGCGCCCCAGACGTCCGTGTCGCGAGTCTCGAAGTCCTCGAGCATCGGCTGCAGCGACCCGAACGGGCCGACGAGTGAATCGTTCGCAAGCAGCACGAACGGGGCCCGGAGCAGCTGCGGGTACAACGCCATCCCGGTCGCCCATGAACCGAAGTCGTACCCGATGTTGGGCTTGCGCACCACCAGCGCCTCGGGAGGCGTCGGCCAGACCAGTGGTTCGACCGAGTCCGACGCACGGACGACGACGACGAAGTAGCCGCAACGGGCGAGTTCCGAGACGAGAGTGGAGAGCGACCGTGAGACGTGCGGATCCGCGCCCCAACTGGCGACGAACGCCACCCGCTCGGGGTGCGTCGGGAGCGCTCGAGGGCGCTCGACCACCACCCGAGGGAGGACCTCACGCAGAACGGTACCGCCCACCTCAGCGGCCCCTGCGGAGCGATGACACGCGCCGCTTCACGGCTCGCACCGGCTTCGTCAGGCGCCAGGAGGAGGATCGGCGCAGTTCGCGCACCTGCTCCGCGTACTTCGCAGACTTCGCACGCTCAGCCCGGAGCAGCCGCTTTGCGTCGTCGGCTTGACGTGCCAGGCGGGCCGCTTCCGCTCGCAGGCGGGCGATCTCGAGCCTCGCCTGTCGGAGCTCTCCGGTTCCGGCCTCTTCAGTCACGTCGTCCCACCTTCGTCCGTTCCCCACGAGTCAACGCTCCATCCTACCGAGGCGCCGACTTGGAGTTCGCTGGGCTTGCGTGTAGGCGAGACCCAGAGGTCACGCGACGGAATCCACCACGCTGGCGGTCGGCACGGCGTGCACGGTCCCGACGGCAAGCTGGAAGTGCGGGGCATCGAACGACGCGATCTGGGGCCGGTCTGCGAGGTGGACCCCGTCGTGGGTCATCAGCGACACGTTGACGAAGTACTTGCCTTCGCCGAAGGTCACCTTCTCGAGCACGAAGTCGACCGTGCAGGAGCTCCGGAGCCGCGGGAGCGACAGCCCGATGCGCTTGCTCGTGGTGCCATAGACGACCTGGCCGAGCGCACTGTCGATCTGCACCGCGGCGATCCAGTCGTCAAGCCCTTCACTGTGGGAGAAGGTCGCGGACACGATGAGGTCGTCTCCGGGCGCGACGGGCTCACCGACCGCCTTGCCGACGGCGTGGGCGTTCACCGAGATGATGCGTCCGGCGCCCTCCTGCTCCTCGGGGTGCTCGGCGATCTCCTCCTGACGTCGCTCCTCGAGCACGTCGCGGAACTCCGTCGTCGCGACGTGCGGTTCGCCGTCGAACAGCACCTCGCCGCGGTTCAGCAGGACGGCGCGATCGCACAGTTCGGTGACCTGGCCCAGGGAGTGGGTGACGATGACGATCGTGCGGCCCTCGGCCTGGAAGGACCGGATCTTGTCGAGGCACTTCCGCTGGAACGCCTCGTCGCCGACGGCGAGCACTTCGTCGACGAGGAGCAGGTCGGGGTCGACGTGGATCGCCACGGCGAAGGCGAGCCGCATGTACATGCCGCTCGAGTAGAACTTCACCTGCGTGTCGATGAAGTCACGGATCCCCGAGAACTCGACGATGTCCTCGAAGTAGTAGTCGGTCTGTTTGCGGGACAGCCCGAGGATCGAGGCGTTGAGGTACACGTTCTCGCGACCGGTGAGGTCCTGGTGGAACCCGGCACCGAGCTCGAGGAGCGCGGCGAGCCGACCGCGACGCTTCACCGAACCGCTGGTCGGCTCGATGATGCCGCCGATCGCCTTGAGCAGGGTGCTCTTGCCGGAGCCGTTCGGCCCGATGAGCCCGATGGTCGAGCCTGAGTCGACCTCCAGCGAGATGTTCCGGAGAGCCCAGAAGTCCTCTTTGTGCTTCGCCGACCGGCCGGCGTTGACCAGCCGCTCCTTGAGACTCTTCTCCTTGCGGATGACGAACCGCTTCGAGACGTCGTCGAGACGGACGATGGGGACTGAGGTGCTCATGTTCACAGCTCCTGCGCGAAGTTGCCCTGGAGCTTCGCGAACACGCGCTGGGCTCCGAAGAGGAGGACGATGCCGACCACGGCGGCGATGGCCAGGCGGAGCCCGAGGTCGGGCAGGGTCTCGCCGTTGCTTGTGCTCGCCCAGAACGCTTCCTGGAATCCGATGACCCCGAGCGTGATCGGGTTGTTGAGGTAGATGTCGGCCAGCCAACCCGGCATGTGCTGCACCGCGAACGTCCAGTGGTACAGGATCGGCGAACCCCACATGAAGAGCATGAGGAGCACCTCGACCAGGTACTGCACGTCGCGGAGGTAGACGTTCAGGGCGGACAGCAGGAGTCCGATCGCCGTCGCATAGACCAGCAGCACGAAGAAGCCGCCGAGGCCGAACAGCAGGTTGCCTGAGAACTGCAGTGTCCCGAACAACGCGGCGGCTACCAACAGGATCACGAACTGGATGCAGAAGTTGAAGATCGCCGAGCCCACAGCGGAGAGGGGGAAGATCTCACGCGGTAGGTAGACCTTCTTGACGAGGCCCGAGTTGGCGATGATCGAGGAGGTCGAGCCGCCGACGATCTCGCTGAAGAGCCCGTAGGCGGTCAGACCCGCGAACAGGTAGATCGCGAAGTTCTCGATGTTGCGGGCTGCTCCGAGGAACTGCCCGACGACGACCGCGTAGATGAGCAGCTGCATGAGCGGCTTGATGAGGCTCCAGAAGAAGCCGAGTGCGCTGTCCTTGTACCGCGCCTTCACCTCGCGGTTCGTCAGCAGACCGAGGAGCTCGCGGTGCCGCCAGATGTCCTTCAGCTGCGAGGTGGAACCCCCCAGCGACGACCCGGGTGAACCGGCGTCCTCCCAGGGCAGTCCCGCCAGTCGTTCCGCCCGATCGTCCGGGCTCGGCGCAGCAATAGCCATGCAGTGGATCTCCTAGCAGTTCGAAACAGCTCTCCGCTGATTTCGAGCAGAGACGCCTCCGAGGATACAGGAGTGAACATGAGAGACTGCGTGCTGGGGTTCGAAGCGGACTCCCGCCAGGCAATCTCCAGGAAAGCGAGGTCGGTGTGCCCGACGGATACCGGAGCCTCCCGCGGCGCGCCCTCGGCCGCGCGGCGCGTGACTACCGTGGAGCCGTGCTCGCCTACCAGCAGCGCCGGGCCGACCAGCGGATGCGGCGGATGCTCGACGGACGGTTCACCATCGAGCTCCTGGCGGGTGAGGTGCACGAGGAGGACCTCGCGGTCGTCGTGTGCCTGTGGAACCGGCGGGAGCGGCTCGCCGACGTGATCCGTCTGCTGCGCGACCAACGAGTCGACCGCCACCTCCGGTTGGTGCTCTGGAACAACCAGCCGGACGACGAGGCACACTATCGCCGGGTCATCGCGGAGGTCGGCGTGGGCGGTGCGCTCCGCAGCATCGAGTTCCGCGCCAGCCCGGAGAACATCGGCGGCATCGGACGCTTCTGGGCGGCTCGCAAGCTCAGACTCGCCGGCTATCGCGGACCGTTCGTGATGTTGGACGACGATCAGGACGTCGAACCGGACTTCATCCGATCGCTCCTCGAACGAGCGGGCGAGCGGGTGATCGCGGGGGTCTGGGCCTATGCGAACCACGGCTCCTACTGGAACCGGACGGATCTCGCCGACCGCGAGCGGGCCGATTACGTCGGCACCGGCGGCTGCGTCTGCGATTCCGAGATCGTCACGGATGACGCGTTCTTCACCGACCTGCCCGAGCGGTACCGGTTCCTCGAGGACATCTGGATGTCGTTCCTGGCCGCCCGCCTCGGGTGGCGTCTGGAGAAGGCGGACCTCCCCGTCACGTTCGTCCTCGACGAGACCAATCAGAACCATACGCTCGCGTACATCAAAGACGAGTTCTACGCCTACCTGCACCACGACCACACCGGACCGACCGACGCGTAAGCTGGAGCGGTTGTCCCGATGCCGACCCGACAGGAACACACTCGATGAAACTCGCCATGACGATCATGGTCCGCGACGAAGCGGACATCATCGCGGCCATGCTCGACCACCACGAGGCCCAAGGGGTCGACACCTTCATCGTCACCGACAACGGGTCGGTCGACGGCACCACCGAGATCCTCGAGCGCTACGCGGCCGAGGGGCGGATCGACCTCCGTCATGACCCGGTGCACCGCAAGCAGCAGGCACCCGTGGTCACGCAGATGGCGCGCGACGCCTACACCCGTTATGGAGCGGACTGGGTCATCAACGCCGATGCCGACGAGTTCTTCCTGCCCGTCGATCGCACCAAGACCCTCCACGAGGTGTTCGAGCAGATCCCCAAGACCTACCTCAGTTTCCTCGTCCCGGTCGTCAACCTGACCGGCGCACCGGCCAAGGACGGCACCGGCTTCGATCGGCTCGTCTACCGCGACGCCCGAACCCAGGACCAGCTCGAGCTCGCCGGGGTGCGTGCCCACCCGACCCCGGACGCCGTGCACATCGGGTCCCCCGACATCGACGTGATCCAGGGCAACCACTTCGTGAGCCTGGCGTCGCAGGGTTCCCCGCCACCGGAACTCGCCATCGAGGTCCTCCACCTGCCGTGGCGTTCGTGGAAGCAGTACAAGAACAAGGTCGAGATCTCCGGGCGCGCCTACGAGAGCAACCCCGAGTTGACACCCAGCCCGAACCACCACGGGATGCGCGACTATGCGAGATTGAAGGCGGGTGCGCTGCTGCCGTACTACTTCATGCGCCACCCCACGCCCGAGGAGCTCGAGCAGGGAGCGGTCGACGGCACCCTGGTGCGCGATGACGTGCTCGCCGATGCGCTCACGGCGCCCGTGCCGGATGCGGACTTCGACAAGGCGACCCGGAAAGCACAGCTCGCCTTCAGCGAGGCGCTCCGGTACGACCGTGTGCAGCGGGCGAAGCGCATCGCCTCCGGCTTCGAGGATCGACTCGAAGCCGCAGCGGAGCGCGAGGCCGACCTCGCAGCCCGCCTCGCCGTTGTGGAAGGTGAGGCGGCAGCCCTGCGCTCGAGGCGGGTCGTGCGCGCCACGGATCGACTCGCACGACTCGTCCGCCGTCGCTGACCGGTCTCACCAGCGCTTCAGTGCCGCCACCACCGGCGTGAGTGCCGTGGTCCCGCCGATGCTGAGTCAGGCCTGACGCCAGCGAAGTCTGGAATCTGTCGCGGATCGCGAGCAGACCATCAGGAGCCCGGTCGCCGTTCGGCCGTACTGCCCGTCGAGCGAAGCTTTACAGAACGCCCCCGGAGTGACACCGTCCCGATGCGGGTTCCCTGCTGAACCGAGCGGTGGCGCCGGCGCCGGAGGCGGGTTCGGAGCAGGAGCCGGCGCAGGTGGCGGAAGGCAGACGAAGCGATCTGCCACAGCGGGAGAAAGCGCCGCGGCACCACCGAGCAAGGTCAGTTCCGTAACTCCTGCCGAAGCCAAACCGTTGGCGACGACAGGCGGAAGGCAAGTCGGCGTCACGACGTACAGCGACGAGCCGGTGCGGCCCGCGAGGACGGCACCCGCCAGTGCGTCCGCATACGCGGTTCCCGTTGCAATCAGGGCAGACGAACTTCCCGATGGAAACTGACTGTTGATGAGGACCGACGTCTCGTAGCGATCCTGGCCGGCGATGCGGCCAACGGATGAGACGGACTTCCGCAGTCCGCCCGCGTAGCCTTCCCCGATAGCGGCCGAACCGCCGATGAGCGTCGCACTCGTCGTTCCCAACGCCTGGAACAGTCCCAGATCATCCAAGCTAGGGCCCGATGAGCTTCCGTCGACCAGCAACACCGGGATCCCGCGGGGTCCGCTTGCGGCCCCCGCGGAGAGGGCGTCGGGAAAGTTGGATCCTGTCGCGAGGAAGACCTGCGTTGCTCCGGTCACCGAGAACGCTCGCTGAATCAGCGCTCGCGACGTCGCGAACCGATCTGTACCCGAGACTCTCTCGACGGTGATACCGAGAACACCGAGTTCGTCGACCACCGAAGCGTCGACGGCGTTCACACCGCCGACGACGACGACCTTCGTGACGCCGAGGCGCGAGAGTTCCGCTCGAACGGTCTCGGGAAGCCGATCGCGCATCGTGAGGAGGAGTGGACCACCTTCTACCATCGCTGCGGGCGCCGCGCTGAGGGCGTCCGGAAAGTTGAAGCCGGTCGCCAAGTACGCAACGGTGGCCCCGCCGTCGGGGAACGCTGCCTGCGAGATGGCGACCGCCGTCGAGAATCGATCGTCGCCCGCCAGTCTGACCGTCGCCGCCTGAGCTGGAGCGGCTGTGCCAGCCATCAGGCCGGCGCTTGCGAGAGCGATGGTCGCCGCCACGGCGAGCATCGCCAATCGACCGCGTGGAGCGAACGTTCTGTGCACAGCGCTGTCCTTGCCGCCGACCGCTCGGGTTCGGCAGGCGAGCTGAACTCTAGCAGAGGTGATCACCTCAGTACTGCACCCTCGAGGCACGGCTCCGATGATCGGGGTCAGCAGCGCTTCAGTGCCGCCACCGCCGGCGTGAGTGCCGTGGTCCCGCCGACCACCGACACCGTCTTGGGCTGCAACGCCGCAAGGCGGTCGAGTACGGAAGACGACACACAGGTGGACCCGCTCGTGAGCATCGGTACACCCAACGCGCCGGCTGCGAGTGCGTCGGGGAAGTTCGCCCCCGAGGCCAACAGCACCTGATCGACGGCGCCCGGCCACGCGGCGGCCACGATCTGCGCGGCCGTGTCGTAGCGGTCGGCTCCCGCATACCGCGTCACCTTGCCCGGGTAGAGGTGTTCCAACTGCGACTGGATACCGGCGCTCATCGCCGCACGCCCGCCCACGAGTCTGACGTCGCGGACCCCGAGCCCGGCGATCATCCGGAGCGTCGCAGCGTCCACGGTCGACGCACCACCGTCGACGAGGACCACGGCACCTCCCAGACTGGCTGCGGCCGGGCCGGCGGCGAGTGCGTCCGGGAAGTTGGACCCGATCGCGAGGTAGACCGTCGAGGCGCTACGCAGCGCGTCCGCGATGAGCAGTCGGTTCGTCTCGAACCGGTCCGACCCACCGATGCGGGTCGTACCGTGTGCGAATGCGAGCCCCGTGACCTGGCTGAGGACCGCGTCGGACACGGCCGACGTCCCGCCGACCACCTTCACCGTCCCAGGACGCAATCTGAGCAGCTCCGCCCGCACCGCGTCCGGCAGGACCTCCGGTGCCGTCAGGAGGACCGGCGCACCGATCGAGGCGGCGAGGGCTCCGGCTCCCAGCGCGTCCGGGAAGGTGTTCCCCGACGTCAGGTAGACGGTTCCGGTACCCGTGTCGAACGGAGCGAACGCCTGCGCCGTCGCGACCGCGGTCTGGTAGCGGTCCTCCCCCGAGATCCGGACGACCTCCGGCGAAGCGGCCACGGTCAGCGCGGCGGAGACCAGTCGTCCGTCGTCGGACCCGCTCACCCCCCAGAGTCGTTGCACGCCGGCGGGAGCGTCGGCCGGCAGTCGAAGCGTCCCCGCGACCCCGCCGCCCGCATCGGCGACCAGCGCTCCGACCTGCTCAGCGGAACCCGTCGACGGGTGCAGGGAGAAGGTGACCGTCTCCGCCGGTGCGAACCCTCCTGCCTGGACGACGAGGTCGCCTCCCGAGAAGACCGCCCCGCTCGTCGAGAGCGCCTCCGTCGAGCTGAGTGGCATCGGGGTGCCCGGACCGGACGCGAGGCGGAACCGGCTGGTGGCGCCCGCGATCGAGAGGTCCAGGTCGTCCCCGGGAACCCAGCCGCTCGGAACGACGATGTCGACCGTCACCGCACCCGATCCGTCGACCGTCGCCCCGACAGGTGCAGCGACCGCACCGGACAGGTCGCCGCCCGACGCGAGTCCCCGCGTGACGTTCGTGATCGAGGCCGTCACCTGCTCACCAGGCGTGAAGCCGAACGCGCTGGCGGTCACCACGGCTCCCGCCCCGACGGGGCCCGTGATGCTCCAACTCCACCTGGTCGCCGTCGGGCCCGAACGGACCGTCAGCGGTAGGGAGATGGTCTGTGCTGCGCCACCTCCCGAGGGTGTGCACGTGAGCTGCAGGGACCCGGCCGTACCATCGGGGATCGACGCCGACATCTGACCGTCCCGGGAGGTCACGCCGAGCGCTGAATTCGCCTCCGAGGGCGACGGCAGCGGTGTCGATGCTGCGGCGTCGACGAACGCCCAGCTCTGGGAGAACGCGTCACCGCCGTCACCGCACTCGGCGGTCTCGCCGATGAAGTCCACGGTGAATGCGCCATCCGGTGCGACGGACGGTGCAGAGACGTAGGCGCCCGTCGGAGCCGGTTGCGGAGCCTCGGCCACGGCCGCGGGGACGGCACCGAGGGCAGTCGAGCCCACCGCGATGGCGACGACCGCGCCGATCGCGACCGAGGTTCTGCGTCGTGGTCTCGGACCGACGTGTCGGGCCCCGGTCGTCTCTGGCATCTCGGGGCCTTTCGCTCGGGGATGTCGTCCTCTGAGGGTATCGAGCGGACCAGCACCGGAGAGACGCCACGCTGCGGTCCCCGACGAGACCCTTCGAGCCGGACCCTGTCAGCCGGCGTCCCGTCCCAGTTCGGCCCAGAGCGCGCTGACGCCGTCGTCGAGTGAGGTCGGCGACTGCGGCCGACCGAACTCGCCCTCGTACCGGGAGACGTCCAGGACGACCCGATCGACGAACGTCTTCGGTTGCGGCAGGCGTTCGATCGCGAAGTCGACGCCGGTGACGCGACGCAAGGAGGCGAACACCTCGGACACGGAGAACCCGATGCCGCTGCCGAGGTTGTAGGTGGAGTGCTCCGGCGTGGTCGCAACCACCGGCAGGATCATCCGTACGAGATCCTCGACGTAGACGTAATCGCGGACCATCGACCCGTCGCCGAACTGTTGGATCGGCCGGCCGAGAGCGATCTGTCTCAGCGCGATCGGGATGAGCCCCTGCTTGCGGTTCGGACGCTGGCGAGTGCCGTAGGGGTTCGACACCCGCAGGGCCGTCGAGGCCAGACCGTGCTTCGCCCGGAAGTAGTCGAGGTAGTGCTCGATCGCGAGCTTGCCGATGCCGTAGGGCGAGATCGGGAGCGCCTGGTCCGTCTCCGAGTAGACGTCCTGACCCTGCTGCCCGTAGATCGCCCCGCCGGTCGATGCGAACACGAATCGGCCGACACCCGCGGCGACACTCGACTCGAGGAGCTCGATCGTCTGGGCGATGTTGGTGCGGACGTCCAGCGTCGGATCGCTCTCCGCCGTCGCCGGCGTGGTCGTCGACAGGAAATGGAACACGAGTTCCTGACCTCGGACGGCTTCCTCGAGGTCGCTCCGACTGAGGAACTCCCCGGTCAGCACTCGGGCCCGCTCGGAGCTGAAGGTCGTCGTGCCCGAGCTGAACCGGTCGAACGCGGTCACCTCGTGGCCGGCACCGTCGAGCGCGTCGACGAGGTGCGAACCGATGAACCCGTTCGCACCGATGACCAGTGCCTTAGCCACGCATGACCCGTTCGACTGCCGACACGAACGCGTCACCCGAGTCGCTCCAGCTTGCACCGGCGACCGAGGCGGACATGGCCAGACCACGAGCGGTCGCATCCGGCCGGTCGAAGACGCCGGCGAGCGTACGAGCGAGCGCCATGGGCACCGGAGGCACGTATTCGATGAACGGGTTGTCCGACACCATGCGGTTGTTCGGACCGTCGTTCACGACCGGGGCGACGCCGCTCGAGATCAACTCGAGCGGGAGCAGCGACATGTTGGTCAGCGACAACACGAGCCCCGCAGCACAGCGGTTGTAGAGCTCGTTGAGCTCGGCCAGCTGCATGCTGGAGTGGTTCTTGTACGCGAACGGCAAGTCCCATCCGGAGACGTCCCAACCGGCCAGGTTGATGGTGACATCCGGCTTCAGCTCCGAGAAGTCCTTCAGCGCGAGGACGCCGAGCTCGAACGCGCGCCGCGAGGTGACCGGGCGTGCGTAGAAGAAGATCTCGTTCCGTGGACGCTCATTCGTGATCCGGTAGAGCGAGGTGTCGACCGAGAAGTCGAAGGAGTCACATGCCATGCCGTACTCGGTGCTGAGCTTGTGGGCCAGCCACCCGCCAGCCGTGATGCCGTGGAATCCGAAGCGGTAGGTGTTCTCCGCGAGGATGTACTCCGAGCCGATCGCATAGAAGTACGGCTCGAAGTCCTGCACGAAGTAGAAGCGCTTCGCCGTCGAGCGATCGAGGTAGGAGGCGTAGGCGGTCTCCCAGCCGGTGGCGAACAACGCCTGGGTGTCCGCATCCACGCCGACGGAGGCGTCGTACATCCGGATGTCGGCCTTGAGATCCGGGTACGACTTCGAAGCGGCGAGCATCTGCTTCGTCGCGTCGAGACTCGGCGTCAGGTGCAGATTGTCGTAGAGGTAGATCGTGCAGTGGTGACCTGCCCGTTCAGCGAAGTCGATGAACCGGAACAGGTTCTGGTGGCCGCCGCTCTCGGCTCCCGGCGGCGACATGATCCAGGCCATGCGGACCGGGCCGTCGGCGACGGTCACCGGGTTCGCGAAGCGTTCGCCGGGCACCGTCCAGTCGACGGCTGCGGCGTGCTCGAGGTTGACGAGCATCTCCCCGCCGGCGTTCTGCAGGCTCAGTTGGGTCGAGAGCTTGCTGAACACCCGACCGAGGAAGGCCTTCGGACCGAGGTCCTTGAAGAACCGGAGGAGGCGGGCGGCACGGGTCCTGACACGGGCGGCGCGGGTGCGCACCGCCGTCAGCCGCGAGCTGAGAGGCGACACGGTCAGGCCTGCTGGGCCAGCAGCGTCTGCAGGTAGCGACCGTAACCGCTCTTCACCAGCGGAGCGGCGAGGGCTGCGAGCTGCTCATCGTCGATCCAACCGGCACGCCACGCGATCTCCTCGATGCAGCCGACCTTGAAGCCCTGGCGGTCTTCGATCACACGCACGTACTCGGACGCCTGCATCATCGACTCGAAGGTGCCGGTGTCGAGCCAGGCGGTGCCACGGTCGAGCACCTGGACCTGCAGGGTGCCGCGCTCCAGATAGCGCTCGTTGACCGTCGAGATCTCGAGCTCGCCTCGGGCGGAGGGCTCGATCGTCTTGGCGATCTCGACGATCGAGTTGTCGTAGAAGTACAGTCCGGGCACCGCATAGTTGCTCTTCGGCTGCGCGGGCTTCTCCTCGATGGAAAGCGCTTTGAAGTCGTCGTCGAACTCGACGACGCCGTAGGCCTTCGGATCGGCGACCTGGTAGGCGAAGATGAGCGCGCCGTCGATGTCGTTGTGACTGCGGAGAGCTGAACCGAGGCCGGTGCCGTGGAAGATGTTGTCGCCGAGGACCAGGGCGACGCTCTCGTCTCCGATGAAGTCCTCACCGATGATGAACGCCTGCGCAAGGCCGTCCGGAGACGGCTGGACGGCGTACTCGAGGCGGATGCCGAGATCGTCGCCGTTGCCGAGGAGCGCCCGGAACTGCTCGTTGTACTCCGGGGTGGTGATGATGAGGATCTCCTTGATCCCCGCCATCATGAGCGTCGACAGGGGGTAGTAGATCATCGGCTTGTCGTAGATGGGCATGAGCTGCTTGGAGATGCCCTTGGTGATCGGCCAGAGACGCGTGCCGGATCCACCGGCGAGAATGATGCCGCGCATCGTCAGTTCCCCTTCAAGGTCGCGTAGAACGCCCGGGCGTCGTCCCAGGTCGGCAGGAGACCGGCGGCGGCCGCCTCGTCGAGACCGGGGGCCTCGGTGTCCTTCGGTGAGAGCAGAGGCGTGCCGGCCTCCGGTGGGATGACGAGACCGATCCGCTCGTCGAGCGGGTTGATGCCGTGCTCGCGGTCGGGGCGGTACACGTCGGTCACGAGGTAGCTGACGGTGGCGTCGTCGGTCAGGGCGACGAAGCAGTGGCCGAGGCCCTCGGAGATGAAGATCGCCTTGCGGTCGGTGTCGTCGAGCAGCACCGAGTCCCACTGGCCGAAGGTCGGTGAGCCCACGCGGATGTCGATGACGTAGTCGAGGACGGCACCGCGGGTGGCCGTGACGTACTTCGCCTGCCCGATCGGGATGTCGGCGAAGTGGATGCCGCGCACCGAGCCGCGCTTCGACACCGAGGTGTTGGACTGGGCCAGCTTGATCGACCGACCGGAGGCCTCTTCGAGCTTGTCGAAGCGGTACCACTCGAGGAACACGCCTCGGTCGTCGCCGAACTGCTTCGGCGTGATCTCATAGCTGTCGGGGACGTTCAGTTCGCGGATCTGCACCCGGGGAGTCTACCAAGTCGGCGCTCGGCGACAGTATTCCGCGGTTCCGTCACCGGTTGTCTCAGGCATAATCGAGTGTCCGCGCACAGAACGGCCCGCCATGATCCCTCTGCTCCGCCGCCTCTGGAACGGTGTCTCCGCGTACGCGGTGAAGTTCGGCGTCGTCGGGCTGATCGGCTTCGGCCTCGATGTGCTCGTGTTCAACCTGCTGCGCGTCGGCGTCTTCGGACACGACCACCTCGCGCAGTCCCCCCTCGGCGCCAAGGTCATCAGTGTCTCGGTCGCCATCGTCTTCAACTGGATCGGCAACCGGTACTGGACCTTCCGCGAGCATCGCCGGAAGAACTTCGTCCTGGAACTCGGCGAGTACGTGATCGTCTCCCTGGGTGGCATGGCCATCGCCGTCGGGTGTCTCTACGTCAGCCACTACGTCCTCGGCTTCACCTCGCTGCTCGCCGACAACCTGGCCTCGAACGTCATCGGGCTCGGCCTCGGGACCCTTTTCCGTTTCTTCCTCTACCGCTTCTGGGTCTACGGACACCATCGGGCGGACGGCCTGGCCAACCTCGCTCGCGTTGAGGAGGCCCAGCGAACGCTGTTCGAGGAGCCACCGGCGACTCAGGCACCGACAGGTTCCGCCCTGCCCGAGCCGGGTACGATGAACGGGCCACTCCCGAGAGGACCCCTATCTTGACGTACCTGATCACCGGCGCTTCCGGCATGCTCGGCCACGACCTGCAGGAGGCCCTGACGGGTCGCGAGGTCACCGCCCTCGGTCGCGCCGAGCTCGACGTGACCGACCTCGAGGCCGTCCGTTCCGCCGTCGCAGGGCACTCGGCCGTCATCAACGCCGCCGCCTACACGAAGGTGGACGACGCCGAGTCGCACGAAGCAGACGCCGCGGCCGTGAACGCCATCGGGGCCCGCAACCTCGCGATCGCCGCTCGGGAGGCCGGCGCGAAGCTCGTCCAGGTGTCGACCGACTACGTCTTCGACGGCTCCGCGACCTCGCCGTACCAGGAGGACCACGAGCTCGCCCCGATCAGCGCGTACGGCCGGACGAAGGCCGACGGGGAGCGCGCCGTCCTCGCCGAGCACCCGAACGGCGGCTACATCGTGCGGACGGCATGGCTGTACGGCAAGAACGGACCGAACTTCGCCGCCACCATGGCGAAGCTCGCGGCGAACGGCGTCGACCCGGCCGTCGTGACCGACCAGTTGGGTCAGCCCACGTGGACCGCCGACCTCGCCGCGCAAATCGTCGCACTGCTCGACGCCGACGCTCCTGCCGGGGTCTACCACGGCACCAACGCCGGACAGGCCTCCTGGTACGAGTTCGCCCAGGCGGTCTTCGCGGCGGTCGGCGCGGACCCGGCCCGGGTCTCCCCCACCGACAGCTCGGCGTTCGTCCGCCCCGCGCCGCGCCCCGCCTACTCGGTGCTCGGCCACGACGCCTGGGCCACCGCCGGTCTCGCCCCGATGCGTGACTGGCGGGAGGCCTTCGAGGCAGCGACGCAGCACGGCGTCGTCACGGCACCGTGACCACCCTGCGCGTCGTCGTCGACCAGATCGTCGCGCCGGTCGCCGGCGGGGTCGGTCGTTACTCCGAGGAACTCACCCGTGAGCTCATCGCGAGCGCCCCAGCGGGATGCGACGTCGAGGGCATCGTCTCGGCGGTATCGAAGGAGAAGATCGACCTCCTCGAGTCCAAGCTCCCCGGACTGGCGACGCTGCATCGCACGACGCTCCCGCGCCGCGAGCTCAGTGCCGCCTGGCAGCTCGGCATCGTCGCGCCCGGCACCGCGAACGGCATGGTGCACGCCCCGGGCCTGCTCGCCCCGCTCAACCGCCACGACCGCATCAACGACGGCAACCAGATCGTCGTCACCATCCACGACACGCTCGCCTGGTCGCACCCGTCGTCACTGACACCGATGTCGGTGGCGTGGCAGAAGGCGATGGTCAAGCGGGCGCGGAAGCACGCGGACGCCATCGTGGTCCCGACGCACGCCGTCGCCGACGAACTGCGCGACATCGTCGATCTCGGCGACCGCGTCCGCGTCATCGGCGGGGCCGCCGCGACCACGCTCACCATCCCGACCGACGCCGACGGTCGAGCACGGACGCTCGACCTCCCCGCCGAGTACCTCGTGTCGGTCGGCTCACTCGACCCCCGTCGCGGCATCACGGAACTCATCACCGGCCTCGGACGACCCGGTGCACCCGACCTCCCCCTGCTCATCGTCGGCACGGACAGCTGGGGCGACGTCACCCTCGCGCAGGTCGCCGACGAGGCCGGGCTGCCGGAGGGTCGCGTGCGTGCGCTCGGGTTCCTCGACGACGCCGACCTCGCCGTCGTCCTCGACCGCGCGACCGCCTTCATCTACCCGAGTCTCGCCGAGGGGTTCGGGCTCCCACTCGTCGAGGCGTTCCGCTTCGGCACGCCCGTCATCCACTCCGACGTCCCGGCGCTCGTCGAGGTCGGCGGCGGCGCCGGCGTCGTGGTCGAGTCCGGTGCCAAGGGGTACGCCGATCGACTCATCGCCACCATCAACGACGTCATCGGCGACAGCGAACGCCTCGCCCGCCTGCGCATCCTCGGCATGGACCGCGAGCAGGCCTTCAGTTGGCGCGACTCCGCCGAACGCGTCTGGCAGCTGCACGCGGAGATCTGACACCGACGCCGAGCCGGACGGACGACCTCTCAGAGCGGCCTCAGCCGGCGTCCGGCTCCGGGCTCGGCGACGGCGGGAACAGCTGGTCCTGCACCATCTGGTGGATGAGCGTGTAGTCGGGCTCTTCCGGGTCGATCGTCGGCGGGACGAACTGCAGCGAGTTGATCGGCAGCTCGCGCGTCTTGAGCGCGAGGTTCACGAAGTAACCGAGCATTCCCTGGGGCACATCGGTCTTGACGACGTCGCCTCCCGCAGCTGCGACGTCCTGGAAGCGCGCGAGGACGTTCGCCGGGTTGAACTGCTTGAGCATCGCCGTCTGGAGGATGTGCTGGCGCTCCATGCGGTCGTAGTCGCTCGTCGAGTGCCGCGACCGGGCGTACATGAGCGCGGTCCAGCCGTCCATGTGCTGCTCGCCGGGTTCGATCCACTTCGTGACGTTCTCGAGGTCGGCGTCGCCGTCCATCGGTAGTCGCTCCTTGACGTCGATGTCGACGCCACCGAGCGTGTCGATCAGCGTGGCGAAGCCGTACATGTCGATGAGGACGTACCACTGGATGTGCAGCCCGGTGATGCCCTCGGCTGCCTGCTTCATCGCCTCGATGCCGGGCTCGCTCGCCTCAGCCGTCGCCTTGGGGAACAGTTCGGGGTTCTTCAGCTCGATCTCGGTGTAGATCGAGTTGAGCTGACAGACGTCGACGTCGCAGGAGTCGTCGTAGCCGTCCGGATAGAGGGACGCCATCTCGCTGCCCTCGGGGAACGGGATGTCGACGAGGTCACGCGGCATCGACATGGTCGTCGCCTGCCCGGTCTCGGCGTTGATGCTGACGACCGACATGCTGTCCGGCCGCATGCCGTCGCGGTCGGGGCCGGCGTCGCCACCGAGCAGCAGGATGTTGTAGTAGCCGTCGACCGGCGGCTCCGACGGGCCGGTGTTGCCGAAGATGGAGGAGATCGACCCGCGGGTGGCGCCTGCGACCACCGCTCCGTAGCCGGCCCCACCGGCCACCAGCACCATGGCGAGGGTCGTGAACAGCGCCACACCGAGCCTGGCGTTCGGCGAGGCCTTCACGAGGCGGACGAGCCGCAGGGTGTCGAGCGTCAACACGATCCACAGGATCGCGTAGGCGGCGAGGAGGATCTGGGCGACGGTGAGGGCGATCGGATTCGTCGCGAGGGTGAAGAGCACCTCGCGGGCGAGGAACATGAGGGCAACGCCGACGACGACGAGCAGCCAGAGGAAGAGGGTGAACCCGAGGCCGAACCGACCGAGCTTCCGGTTCCCGGCGAGCACCTGCGCGGAGCCGGGGATCAGCAGATTGAGCAGGACCAGCCACCAGGCGCGCTTCGTCATCACCTCGCGCGAACGGGTGTCGGGATACCGCATCGGCTTCGCGGCGGTGGCTGCACTCGTCATAGCTGCGCTTTGAGGTTCCGGTTCTTCTCCTCGACGGAGTCGGCGAGGCCCGCGGCGTAGGCCACGAGCGCCTGGTGCAGGGCGTCGTCGGCCGTGGCGAGGATCTTGACGGCGATCAGCGCGGCGTTCTTCGCGCCGCCGATCGACACGGTCGCGACCGGCACGCCAGCGGGCATCTGCACGATCGACAGGAGCGAGTCGAGGCCGTCGAGGCGGGAGAGCGGCACCGGGACGCCGACGACCGGGAGCGTGGTGACGGAGGCGAGCATTCCGGGAAGGTGCGCCGCTCCACCGGCACCGGCGATGACGACCTTGATGCCACGGCCGTGGGCGGCTTTGCCGTAGGCGATCATCTTCTCGGGCGTGCGGTGGGCCGACAGCACCTCGACCTCGAACGGCACGCCGAAGTCGCGGAGCACCTGCGCCGCGTCGCTCATGACGTTCCAGTCGGAGTCCGAGCCCATCACGACGCCGACGAGCGGCGGGGCGTCACGGGACGGGGCGGAGTTCTCGGGCATGAGCACCATCGTAGATCGCGGTGCCTGAAGATCGGCTCAGGACGCACCGCAGCTGGCGGACAAGCCCTCGCCCAGGAGCCCCCAGTCCGGGGACGCCTCGGTACCGCGCAGCGCACCGGTCGACAGGTGTCTGGGACAATCGGCGGATGAGCACGTCGACCGCGGACGGATCCGCAGCACGCCACGAGCCGCCCAGCCAGCGCGAGCTGCGGCGGTGGCGCGGGTACCTCGCCGACGAACGCGCCGAGGCCGCCGTCTACCGGGATCTCGCCGGGCGGCGGAGCGGTGAGGAGCGCGACATCCTGCTCGCGCTCGCGGAGGCCGAGAAACGCCACGAGTCGCACTGGATCGCCCTGCTCGGGGAGGACGTCGGCAAGCCGCAACGCGGTGACCTGCGGACCAGGCTGCTCGGCTGGCTCGCGAGGCGGTTCGGATCCGTCTTCGTCCTGGCGCTCGTCCAGCGCGCCGAGTCGCGCTCGCCCTACGCGACCGAACGGGCGGCCACCGAGCGCATGGCCGCCGACGAGCAGATCCACGAGGAGGTCGTCCGGGGCCTGGCCGCCCGAGGACGCAACCGCCTGTCCGGAACCTTCCGGGCGGCCGTGTTCGGAGCGAACGACGGACTCGTCTCGAACCTCGCGCTCGTCATCGGCATGAGCGCCACCGGCGTCGGCAACGGCGTCGTCCTCGCCGCCGGGCTCGCGGGCCTCCTGGCGGGCGCGCTGTCGATGGGAGCCGGCGAGTACGTCTCGGTCCGGTCGCAGCGGGAACTGCTCGAGGCGTCCAGCCCCAACCCGGCGGCCGACGACGCCCTCCCCCACCTCGACGTCGACGCGAACGAACTCGCGCTCGTCTACCGGGCACGCGGCATGGAGGTCGGTGAAGCCGAGGCCCACGCAGCGGACGTCCTGGCCCGCGTCGGCGCCGGTACCTACCAGCGCGAGGCCCGGACGGCGATGGAGCACGAGGCCATCGGGACCGGGCTCGGTGCCGCGCTCTCGAGCTTCTGCTTCTTCGCGTCGGGCGCCGTCATCCCGGTCCTGCCCTACCTGTTCGGACTGCAGGGTGTCGCTGCATTGCTGGTCGCCGCGCTCCTGGTCGGGGTGGCCCTGCTCGGCACCGGCGCCGTCGTCGGGCTGCTCTCCGGGGGGCCACCGCTTCGCCGGGCACTGCGACAACTCGCGATCGGGTACGGCGCTGCTGCGGCGACCTACGTGCTCGGCCTGCTCTTCGGCGCGAACGTCGGCTGACCCGGCCGTCGGTCGTCCGCCGCGCGACACCGGGAGCCGATGCGAACACGTAATCTGCCGTCCACGAGTGCGTCACCGGCGTTCCCTACGCTGAGCCCGCCGTCCGTCGACCCGGAGGGCGGGGGGGGCGCGTGAGGCAGGTGCAGGACCGGACCGACGTGTCTCCTCTCCTCGGAGCGGTTCCGCGAACGCAGCCCGACATCCAGTTGCTCCGCGCGATCGCCGTCCTGTCCGTCGTGGTCTTCCACCTGTCGTCGAGCCTCCTGCCCGGCGGGTACGTCGGCGTCGACGTGTTCTTCGTCGTCAGTGGCTATCTGATCACGAGCCACCTCGCACGCCAGGCCGACCAGACGGGCCGCGTCGACCTCCCGGCGTTCTGGGCCCGGAGGATCCGGCGACTCCTGCCGGCCGCTCTGCTCGTCCTCGCCGTCACCGCCGTCCTGATCTGGCGGCTGGCCCCGCCGAGCGCCTGGACGCAGTTCTTCACCGAGACCGTGGCGAGCGCGACCTCCTGGGAGAACTGGTTCCTGGCCGGGAGCTCCGTGGACTATCTCGCACAGGGCAGCGCCGCGTCACCGGTCCAGCACTTCTGGTCGCTCTCCGTCGAAGAGCAGTTCTACCTCGGCTGGCCGCTCGTCGTCGTGCTGTGCGTGTGGCTCACCCGGCGTCGACCGTCGGCCCTCCGCCGCACCCTCGGTGTTGCGCTCGGGATCATCGGTGCCACCTCTCTCCTGTGCTCGATCCTGTACACGGCGGCGGACCCGACTCCGGCGTACTTCGCCACGCCGACCCGTGCCTGGGAGTTCGCGGCCGGCGGTCTGCTCGCGCTCCTCGGGCCGGTCGTGGTCGTGCACCGCACCCGGTGGCGAACGGTCTCCGGCGTCCTCGGTGTCGTCCTCCTGGCGGTCGCCCTGGTCGCCTTCACCGAGCGGACGGCGTTCCCCGGGATCGCCGCCGCCCTCCCGGTCCTCGGGACGCTCCTCGTGATCGTCGGTGGGTCGTCGACCCACCGGTGGTCCGTGACGACCCTTGCGCGCACACGTGCGTCGCTCCTCCTCGGCGATCTCTCCTATTCGCTGTATCTGTGGCACTGGCCGCTCATCGTGGTCGCGCCGTGGGTGCTCGGCGTGCCCGTCGCGCTCGGCGACCCGCTCGGGTGGGCGGTCGCTGCCGCACTCCTGGTCGTCGCCGTGATCCTCGCCGCGCTGACGAAACGGTTCGTCGAGGACCCTGTCCGACGAGCCCCCGTCCTCGCGCACGCACGCTCCGCACGGACCGTCCTGCTGGCGGGCGCGGCGACCGCACTCGTGCTCTGCATCCCGACCGCGGGGTTGCTCACCGTCGCTACGGAGGAACGCACCCTCGCGAGCACCGTGGACGCCTACGTCGCGGACGGCGAACCGTGTTTCGGTGCCGATGCGGCCGTGTCGGGCTGCACCAATCCGGCGTTGGCGGACGAACTCCTGCCGCCGCTGTCGGTGCGGACCGAGGACACCGGCGACACCTTCCGGTGCTCCGCGGCGGCCGACGCACCGGACTTCCCCGGCTGCACCTTCGGTTCCGAGCGCCCGGACGCCACGCGGGTCGCGCTCACCGGGAACTCGCACGCCACGATGCTCATCCCCGGACTCGTCGACCAGCTCGAGGCACGCAACTGGCGACTCGACGTGTACGTCGGCAAGGGCTGCGAGTGGCGGGCACCGGGACCCGACGACTCGGCGGCCTGCGACGCCCGGCGGGCGCTCATGCAGGAGGCGTTCACGGGTGAGCGGCCGTACGACATCATCCTGGTGACCTCCAAGAGTCCGGACGAGACCTCGGTGGCCGAACAGGCCGCGATCCGCGGCGCGACGCTCGCCGCGTGGAGACCGGTGCTCAAGCAGGGGACGTCGATCGTGGTGCTGCGGGACAATCCCCGCGTGCCGACCGAAGCCGCGGCGTGCGTCGACCGCACGAGCGCCGCCGAGCTCATCGCGGGGGCGTGCGCCTTCCCCGTGGCCGAGGCGTACCCGACGTTCGACCTGAACACCGCCACGGCGGCGATGACCGACGGCGCCGTGCCGGTCGTGGATCTCGGCGAGCTGTACTGCGCGGCCGGAACCTGTCCGCTCGCCGTCGGGAACGTGCTCGTCTATCGCGATCTGCACCACATCACGGCCACCTGGTCGCGGACCCTGGGCCCGTTCCTCGTCGACCGGATCCGAGCCGCCACCTCCCGAGGGTGACCAGTCCCCGATCGGGTGGAGTGCCAGCGCGGTGCGCTGACGCGAGGGTGTCGAACCCGGCGTCGGCGCGGTGCGCTGACGCGAGCGCGGCGGAACCGGCACGACCGCGGGGCACAGGCGTGAGCGCGCCCCTCCGGAGACCCGCGCTGACGTCCCCGACCCGCGGTGACGTCAGCGCACCGCGCTGGCGACCACCCAGGAGAGCACGGGCGCGGGAGCGGTCAGGCGGAGGTGGGCTCGTACTGCCGACGGTCGCCGATGACGCCCGCGAAACGGAACGGCGCACCGGTCTCGCGAGGGCGGTCGGAGTCGTGGACATCGGCCGACGCCGCATCCTCGAGGAGCTGCAGGTAGCGGGCGTCGTCGACGACCGTCCTGGCATCGAGCTGCGCACGGTTCGCGTCGCTCCGCAGAGCCGAGCGGTAGCCCGGACGCACGATGCCGCTGAAGCACTCCGCGACCGCACCCGAGCCGTAGCTGAGGAACGCGATGCGCCGACCGGTGAGGTCGTCGTCGCCGTCGAGCAGCGCGAGCAGTGCGAG
The DNA here is from genome assembly GCF_050587365.1 of Plantibacter auratus. Taxonomy (NCBI): domain Bacteria; kingdom Bacillati; phylum Actinomycetota; class Actinomycetes; order Micrococcales; family Microbacteriaceae; genus Plantibacter; species Plantibacter auratus. The sequence goes on from NZ_JBOBFV010000003.1 coordinate 376,910, forward strand.
GTACACGGAGGCCGTGTAGCTGTTCCCGATCCGGCGGTTGTACCCGGTCGTCGGCTCGATCTGTGCGTCCAACTCCTCCTGGGTGCGCTCGGAGCCGAGCGACTTGGCCAGGTGCCGGTGCGCCTTGATCGCCATCTTCGTGAACGGCTGGTGGTAGCAGAAGTGGTCGACCTCGGAGAAGTCCGCTCCGCCGCGTGACCGGTAGTCCGCCCAGGCCCCCTCGATCGCGTCCTGGTAGGCGGAGATGGACAGCTTGCCGTCGACGATCGCCGTCGCACTGTGGTTCGGGCGCCAGAAGTCCATGACGTCCTGCGTGTAGACGCCGGTCGCGGTCTCGAGCTCGAGGATGGCCGGATCGGCGGCCACGAGCATGGCGACGGCCCCGGCGCCCTGCGTCGGCTCGGCGTTGGAGTGCAGTTCGTACCGCGCGACGTCGCTCGCGATCACGAGGACGGTCTCCTCGGGGTTCCGCGCCACGAGCGCAGCAGCGAACTGCAGCGCCGCGGTGGCCGAGTAGCAGGCCTGCTTGAGCTCGACCACGCGGACCGCCTGCGGCAGGCCGAGCAGCCGGTGCACGTAGACGCCAGCGGACTTCGACTGGTCGATCCCGGACTCGGTGGCGAACAGGACGGTCCTGAGCCGGTCGCTGCCGTGGCGTTCGATGATGGGCGCGGCAGCGGCGGCGGCCATCGTGACGATGTCCTCGTCGGCGGCCGGGACGCTCATCTCGCTCTGGCCGAGACCGACGTAGTACTTGGCGGGTTCGACACCGAAGCGCCCCGCGAGCTCGGCGAGGTCGATGCGGTTCGCCCCGGTCGCGAAGGCGATGTCGTCGATGCCGACGGCGGGGCTGCTGGTCTGGTTGGTGTTCACGTGCGGGGTGCTCCGTTCGAGCGTCGACGATGCACCGGTCCCCCGGTGCGGTGGGAGGGTCAGGCGGGCGCGCCGGCTGCGGTCTGCGCGCTGCGTTCGAGCTTCAGGTGGGCGGCCATGAGCTCACCGGGGTTGGTCTGCGCGGCGAGGAGTGACAGTTCGCCACACCAGACGGCGGCAGCGCACAGGACGGCGAGTCGCCGGGCGTTGGCGCCGGGTTCACGGTCCTCGCGGCACCCGAGGCGGGTGAGGTTCTCCTCGACGAAGCCGAGTCCCTTGCCGTTGCCGACCGTGCCGACGATGAGGTTCGGCAGGGTGCAGGAGAAGTAGAGGTCGCCGTCGTGCACCTCGGCGTGTGTGACGCCCTGCGAGCCCTCGACGATGTTCGCCGCGTCCTGGCCGGTCGCCAGGTAGAACGCGAGCAGCATGTTGGCGTAGTGGGCGTTCGCGCTGCGCAGGCCGCCGGCGAGGATCGTCCCGACGAGGTTCTTGCGCACGTTCAGCTGCACGATCTGCTCGGGCGTCGTGTGCAGGAACCGCTCGACGATCGCCCGCGGGATCGTCATCTCGGTGACGACGTTCTTGCCGCGACCCAGGATGCCGTTGACCGCGGTCGCTTTCTTGTCGGAGCAGAAGTTGCCGGAGATCGAGCCGTAGCGGAGCATCGGCCAACGCTCCATGATGTACGGCATGAGACGGTCCGCCGCGAGCGTGACCATGTTGTGACCGGACGCGTCACCCGTGCGGAACTCGAGGCGCAGGAAGAGCAGGTTGCCGGCGATCTGCGAGTTGATCTCGATGAGTTCTGCGAAGTGGCTCGACTGGGCGACGACGGCCTGCAGCTCGGGCAGGCTGCGCTCGATCTCACGGAGTGCCTGCAGGGCGTCGCCGGCCGAGTCGACCTCGAACAGGACGGAGCGGCTCATCCGCTCGTCGACGAGCGTCGCGCGGATGCCGCCGGGGACCATGGAGGAGATGCGGGCGCCCCGACGGACCGACGGCCAGAGCGGGCTCTCGTAGGTGGCGAGCGGGACCTCCTGCTCGCCCTCCATGACGTTGCCGCTCAGGTGGAGCGGACCGATCCACTTGAGTGGGACCGGTGCGACGCCGTCGGGTTCGTTGCTCATGCGTGGGGTTCCGTTCCGCCCCGGAGGACGTCGTGCTGCTCGGCGAAGGCACGAGCGTAGGTGGATCTGATGGATTCGACCGCGTCGTCGTCGGTACGGCTGATCTCCGACGGCCCCCACGGGCTGTGGGCGGCGTCGATGAGTCCGGTCGGCGGGTGCACCGTGAGCGGGAGCCGCTCGATGCCGTGCGCCGACCAGTCGTCCTCGAGGGCGGCGGTGGAGACGGACTGGCCGATGAACGCGATCCCGCAGTCGCCACCACCGGCACCGGAGGACTTGGCCGCCCCGCCGAGGCGCTCGGCGGCGTCGCAGAGCTGAGCGAGCGCGGCGGTCTCGATGTCGACACCGGCGTCGCGGCCGAGACCGGCGAGCGTCGCGCGCGCGGAGCGGACGGCACCGAGCACGAGGGCCGGATCCTCGTCGTTCAAGCCGATCGTGAGAGCGTCGACGGCGGCGCGACTGGCCGCGAGGAACGAGGTGTAGTGGGCGGTCTCCGCCCATTTGCGGGACTGCAGTTCGTCGACGAGACGCGTGGTCGAGGCGGGTTCGCCGGTCCATCCGACGAGGAGCCGGAGCGAGGTCGGCGGCGACAGGCGCTCGAGCCCCAGCTCGGCCCAGGGGTCGCGGAGGGCGGCGAGCACCCCTTCGCGGTGGCGCACCTCCCGCAGCCGCGCCCGATCGGGCGAGGTGTAGCGGAGCCAGCCGCCGAACATGCTCGCCGCGAGGTCGCCCCCGGACGCCGCCGGCGCGACGTCGATGGTGGCGAGGATCGCGAGCTTGAGCATCTGCGTGCGGGTGAGGTCGAGCTGGTAGAACTCGTCGAGGGCCCGGATGGTGGCGGTCGTCACGGCCGCGCTCGAGCCGAGGCCGAACTTCCGTCCGCTCGCGTCGTCGAGCTCGCTCGTGATGGACAGCGCGGAGAACCGCTGCGCGACGCCGAGCTCGGCGACGAGGGTCTCCATCGTGCTCACAGCGGAGAGGACGTGGTCGAGCGGGCGTTCCTCGTGCTCGACGACGACCCCGTTGCGGTTGCGACGCCAGATGATGGGCGCTCGGCCGTACTGGTCGGAGAAGATGCGGCCCTCGTGCTCGCTCGCCTCGAGTCGGACGGTGACGCACCGGTCGACCGCGACGAGGATGGAGGGGTGCCCTGGTTCGACGACGGCGTACTCGCCGGCCACGAAGAGCTTGCCGGGCGCCTTGATCTCGATCATCGCGCTCCTTCCGTTGTCTGCTCGCCCGCCGATCCGCCGGGCTCCGAGGTGATGAGCCTCGCGCCCCGTCCGGCTCTGGCGGGGATGACGCCGATGTCGGGCTGCGCCTCGAGGATCCGAGTCGCGAGCTCGTCGACCGCGTCGGCTCGACACAGGATCTTCACGTTCGGGCCGGCGTCCATCGTCGCATAGCATTCGAGGCCGTCGCCTCTGAGGTTTGCGACGAGATCGAGCAGTTCCACGCTCGCCGGTCCCCAATACCTGACCGGCGGCTCGGCGCCGAGCATCGTGGCGTGCATCCGCATCGCGTTCCGCTCGGCGATCGTGCCCACCGCGGTGAAGTCGGCACGGGTGATCGCGGCGAGCATCTCCTCGAGTTCCACGGGGGTGCGTTCGACCCAGGCGGGGTAGTACGGCGAGGTGTCGACCGTGCGCCGCATGCCGTCGCGACTGGAGACCGACTTGGCCCGGGCGTCGAGGACCGTGAGGACCATGCCGAGATCGAGTCCGGGCGCGGGAACCGCCTCGGCGAAGGAGCTCTCGTCGTCGTGCCCGGCGTGCCAGACGGCGATCCCGTCGAAGATCGAGCGTGAGGCCGACCCCGAGCCACGGCGGGCCAGCCGGGAGAGGGCACGCCGATCGAGGTCGAGTCCGAACGCGGTCGATGCGGCGAGCGCCAGCGCAGCGAAGCCCGAGGCGGAGGAGGCGAGGCCGGCGCCCGTGGGGATCTCGTTGTGGGAGTCGACGGTGACGCGCTCGTCCCGGCCGGCGAGCGCGCGTACGAGGTCGATGAAGCGCGTGACGCGGGAGCGGGCGGTGCCCTCGAGGGCTCGTCCGCCGAGGAGCACGACGTCGTCGGCTGCGTCCGTCAGTCGCACCGTCGTCGTCGTGGGCGCTGCGTCGAGGGTCAGTGAGAGGCTTCCGGTCCACGGGAGGATGAGCGCCTCGTCCCGCTTGCCCCAGTACTTGACGAGGGCGATGTTGGGGTTCGCCAACGCGGTCGCGGCGCCATCGACCGACGCGGTCTCGGCGTGCTGCTGTGGGGTCAGGGTCACGCGTAGTCCTCCGCGTCGATCGTCCAGGTGCCGAGTGCTCCGGCCTCGAGGAGGGCTTGCGAGATACGTCGGGCTGACGCGGAGTCTGCGGCGAGGGTGATGATGCATCCGCCCTGCCCGCCGCCCGTGAGCTTCGCGCCGAGGGCGCCGTTCGCCGCGGCGACCGCGATGAGCGCGGTGATGGCGGGGTGGCCGGCGCCGAGTTCGTCGAGGACCACCTGCGCCGCGTCCATGCGGGTCCCGAGGTCGTCGCGGCGGTCCGCGGCGAGGTCGGCGACGCCCGCCACGGTCCCGCGTTCGAGCTCGGCCAGGAGCGCGCGACCACGCTCGGGGTGCAGCTCGACGAAGGCGCGGACGTCGGCGACCGCCTTCCGGGTCGACCCGCGCGCACCGGTGTCGGCCACGACGAAGCTGCCGCCGAAGCGGATCGGCGGATGCTCGACGCGGCCGGCGGTGAAGAGGATGGGTGTCGAGGCGCTCGTGGCCCGGGCGTCGAGACCGCTGGGCGTCCCGTGGGCGACGCGTTCGCCGCGCTGCACGAGCTCGAACCGGTCGGCGTCGTCGAGCGCCACGCCGTGCAGGTCGGCGACGGCGTCGACGATCGCGTTGGCGGCCGCGGCACTCGAACCGAGGCCTCGGCCGATCGGCAGGGTCCCGCGGACGACGACCTCGACACCGGCCGGTGCCGCACCGACGTGCGCGAGGGTCTCGAGGACGGTGGTCCCGAGCGGATCGGAGGCGTCGAGCGGGCCGAGCGAGATCTCGGTGTCGAGCACCGAGGCTCCGTCGATGCGTCGGGCGGTCGCCTCGACCCGGAGCGACGGGATGGGCAGGGCGACGGCTGGAGACCCGTACACGACGGCGTGCTCGCCCAGCAGGATCGCCTTGGCGTGCGCGAAGCCGCGACCGGTCGCAGCCGTGTGCTCTGTCGTCATCTCACCATTCTGGTCCGAAAAACATGCAGCTGGCTGCACATCGGTCGTCCGGTCGCGATCCGATCCGCCACGGGGCCGGCTCGTGAGCCGTCCCGCAGCGCATCCGGGCGCTGCACGATGGGCCGTCGACGGGAGCTGCCGGAGCGCTCACGGCGTGTCCCATGCGTACCGGAAACACCCAGCCTACGCCGAACGGCCCGGTTCGGCTCGTTACGGTTGAGTGGGCGGGACGGCCCGGTTAGTATCGGAACACCTCCATTCATGCAGACGACGGCCGCCGCACCCAGCGCCCGCGTCGACACGGACCCTCCCTCCAGCGACGTAGATCCGGTCCCGTCATCTCACCGTCTCCGGGCCGTCCAGCGCCCGCATTCCGAGGGGTACCCCGTCGTGATCTCGTCTTCCGTTCCACCGCGCCCGCGCACCGCCGCACCGTCGCCCCTGCCAGACCTCGTCGATCGCCAGACCGACAAGAGCGACTGCGGCGTCGGTTTCATCACCCGCAAGGACGGCGTGCAGAGCCACGACGTCATCGCACTCGGCGACACCGCCCTGTGCGCCATCCCCCACCGCGGCGGCATGTCCTCCGAGGGTGTCGGCGACGGAGCGGGCGTGCAGATCGACCTCTCGGTCGACTTCTTCAGCTCCCTCGTCGGCAAGCCGCTCGTCGCCGGGCGGTTCGGCGTCGCGAACGTCTTCCTCCCGGTCGACCACGGTCGGATCGGTGACGCCGAGGCGCTCATCGAACGCTCGCTCGGCGAGGCCGGCTTCACCGTGCTGCTCGCCCGCGCCGTGCCGACGGTCGACGCCGTCCTGCGCCCGAAGGCCGTGCAGTACCAACTGCCGATCCGGCAGTGGATCTTCGAGCCCTCGGACGACGCCTCCACGGAGGACCTCGACCAGCGCGCGCACGCGGCCCTGCTCGCGATCGAGGCGACCGCCTACACGGACCTCACCCTCGACGGCCTCTACCCGCTGTCGCTCAGCACGCGCACCCAGGTCCTCAAGGGACGCCTCAACTCCGGCGAGGTCATCCCCTACTTCGCCGACCTGGCCGACCCCCTGCACCGGGTCAGGACCCTCGCCTTCCACACCCGGTTCTCGACGAACACCGCTCCCCACCCGTCGATGGCGCAGCCCTTCCGCCTCATGGCGCACAACGGCGAGCTCAACACCGACCGGAAGAACCGTCTGTCCGAGACGGCGCTGGCTGCATCGCGAGGCCGGAAGATCATCCGGGCCAGGGGCCAGTCGGACAGCTCGCGCCTCGACCAGACGCTGCACAGCCGCGTGGTCGAGGACGGACTCGAACTGCTCGAGGCGGTCGTGTCCGTCATGCCCCCGGCCTGGGAGAACGATCGCACCCTGAGCCGCGAGGTGCGCGCGATGCTCGAGTACTTCTCGCTCGTCGAGGAGAAGAACGACGGCCCGGCCGCGCTCATCTTCAACGACGGCACGACCGTCGGCGCCCGGCTCGACCGGCTCGGCCTGCGCCCGCTGCGCAGCGTCGAGACGGCCGACTACCTCTGCGTCACCTCCGAGGCCGGGCAGCTGCCGTTCCCGGACGACGAGGTGGTCCACCGCGGTCGCATCGAGGCCGGCGGCATGCTCGCCTACGACCACCGCACGGGCACCCGCCTCCGCACGGGCGAGGCGCTCGAGCTCCTCGCGGCGCGCAAGGACTACCCGGCGATGCTCGCCGCATCGGCCACCGACCTCGATGCGCTCGAGGACCGGGGCGTCCCGGTGTCGGCACCGACGGCCTCGGCGGACGACGCGTTCGCCTACCGCGGTGGGCTGAGCCAGGTGCAGCGCTACGTCGCGTACTCCCTCAACCAGGAGAGCTTCCGGTTCATGACGGACCCGATGCTCGCCTCGGGCAAGGAGCGGATCTCGGCGATGGGCTACGGCAATGCCATCAACGCCCTGTCCGACCAGGAGGGCGGCCTGGCGAAGTACTTCTCCCAGCGCTTCGCCCAGGTGACCAACCCGCCGCTCGACAGCATCCGTGAGGCGGACGGCATGACCCTCCGGGTCGCGCTCGGCCCGAAGCCCGGCAGCGGCACGGTCGGCACGAAGCAACTCGTCCTCCGATCCCCCATCATCAGCGAGGACGAACTGCGGCGCCTCAGCGCTCAGCACGAGTCGCCGGCCGCGTGGTTCGACATCCTCTACCGGCCCGAGGTGGACGCGCAGGCGAACGCCGACGCGCTCGAGGCCGCCGTCGAGCGTGTGGCCGCGGCGGTCGCCGGGTTCGCCGCAGAGAACGGCGGCATCGCGATCCTCAGTGACCGCGGCGTCCACGCGGAGGGTGCCGCCCTGCCGCTCATCCTCGTCGTGGCGGCCGTCAACCAGCGACTCATCGACGACGGCCTCCGGCTCCGCGTGTCGCTCGTGGTCGACAGCGGCCAGCTGCCGTCCTCGCACCACGTCGCCTCCGCCCTCGGCTTCGGTGCGTCGGCCGTCCACCCGCTCGCTGTCCGCCTCCGCGCCGAGCAGCAGCACCCCGACGAGGTGGAAGCAGCGTTCCGCCGGTTCGCCTACGCCGCCGAGAAGTCGCTCCTGAAGACCATGGGCCGGGTCGGCCTCTGCACCGTCGAGAGCTACATCGGCGGCGAGTTCTTCGAGCCGAACTACCTCGACACGAGCGACCCCGTGCTCGCGCGCGCCTTCCCGCACCTCCGCGCCCCCGTCGGCGGCGTCGGCTTCGCCGGGATCGCCCGGACGGCGAGCGCCTGGCACCAGCGCGCCCTGACGACGTCGAGCGACGCGGACGTCCCGCTCCTCGGCCTGTTCAAGGAACGCGCCGAGGGCGCCGGCCACTCCTACGGGACGACCGCGGTCCGCGGCTTCGTCGACCTCACCGAGGAGCCCGTGCAGCTGCCGCGAGCGGACACCACGGCCGTCGACCGCGACGGCGGCACGCTCGGCGACGACCCGCTGCGGCTCCACACCATCGGGAACCTCGAGGACGCGTTCGGGATCGACGACGACGCCTACCAGCACACCTCCTTCGACGCCCTCGACGACGACGAGATCGACGCCTTCACGATCACGCCCGGCTACCGCTCCTTCGTCCAGTCGATGACGACCGAGCGGCGCCGTCGCCCGGCGGCCCTTCGCGACGTGCTCGTGCTGCCCGAGGACATCACCCGGCTGACCACCCCGGAGGAGTTCGCTCGCGAGCTCGACCGGCTCGGCCCCGTCGGCAACTCCTCGATCGTCGTCCGGGGCCTGCGTGCGACGCGGACCGAGCAGGGGCGGCACCGGCTGCAGCTCACGGGCCCGCTCGCGGGCGACCTCACGCGGGTCTCGGCGCTCGGCGAGTACTACGTCCACCGCTTCGGTGGCGAGGTGACGGGGCACTGGATCTCCGGTGGCGACCTCATCGTGGAGGCGACGGGGTCCGCCGACGACTACTTCTCGATGCTCGTCGAGGGTGCCGAGAGCATCTCGACCGACCTCGTCCAGCCGGCGAGCGAGATCACCCGATCCCTCGCGTCCGGGGCGATGAGCCACGGCGCCCTCGTGGCGACCGCGCACGAGGCAGTCGCGCACGGCACCAACATGGTCGGAGGGATGTCGAACAGCGGTGAGGGTGGCGAACACCTGTCCCGCTACGGCACCATCCGCGGCTCGCGCATCAAGCAGTTCGCCTCCGGGCGCTTCGGTGTCTGGGCCGGTTACCTCGCTGACCCGATGCTGCAGGAGCTCGAGATCAAGATCGGCCAGGGTGCCAAGCCCGGCGAGGGCGGTCAGCTCCCGGCTCCCAAGGTGACGGTGGACATCGCCGCTGCCCGGGGTGGCACGCCCGGCATCGAGCTCGTCTCGCCGCCGCCGCACCACGACACCTACTCGATCGAGGACCTCGCGCAGCTCATCCACGACTGCAAGGCGGCACGGGTCCGCGTCGTCGTCAAGCTCGTCTCCTCCGAGGGCATCGGCACGATCGCCGTCGGCGTCGCCAAGGCCGGCGCCGACGTCATCAACGTGGCCGGCAACACCGGTGGGACCGGCGCAGCCGCCGTGACAAGCCTCAAGTACGCCGGACGCAGCGCCGAGATCGGCATCGCCGAGGTCCACCAGGCCCTCAGCGCGAACGGTCTGCGATCGAAGGTCACCCTGCGCTGCTCCGGCGCGCACCAGACCGGTCGCGACGTCGTCATCTCCGCCCTGCTCGGCGGCGACAGCTTCGAGTTCGGGACCACTGCGCTCATGATGCTCAAGTGCGTCATGGCGAAGAACTGCAACGTGAAGTGCCCGGCTGGTCTCACGACCAACCCGGAGACCTTCGACGGCGACCCGCGCGCGCTGGCGCAGTACCTCCTGAACATCGCGCACGACGTCCGCGAGCGGCTCGCCATCCTCGGCCTCCGCTCGCTTCGCGAAGCCCGCGGTCGCACCGACCTCCTCCACCTCGTCGACCACCCGGCGGCCGTCGCGGACCTCGACCTGCGTGCCATGCTCGCGGTCGTCCCCGAGGTCGTCGTCACCGACCCGGTGTACCTGGAGAAGGACTTCACGCTCGACGACGCCCTCATCGAGCGGGTACGGGCAGGACTCTTCGACGACGGCCGGACGACGCTCGACCTGGGCGCCGAGGACGCCGACGGCGGGATCCGACTCGGCAACCGCTGGCGTTCCGTGGGCGGGCAGCTCGCGATCGACCTCGAGCGCATCCTCAACCACGAGCTCGACGACGACCAGGCGGCGGCGATCCCCTCCGTCGTCACCGACGACCGCGGCCACCGTTCGCTCGCCGCCGACACCGTGACCATCCGCACCGAGCACTCCGCGGGGCAGTCGTACGCGGCGTTCTGCGTCGACGGCCTGCACTGGCGACACACCGGCACCTGCAACGACGGCGTCGGGAAGAGCGCATCCGGCGGCACCATCGCGATCCTCTCCCCCGGCGGCGGCAGCTCGGAGGACGGCGGCAACGTCCTCATCGGCAACTTCGCGCTCTTCGGGGCGACCGGTGGCCGCACCTTCGTCCAGGGCGAGGCCGGCGACCGCTTCGCCGTCCGCAACTCGGGCGCCACGGCGGTCGTCGAGGGCGTCGGCGACTACGCCTGCGAGTACATGACCAACGGCGCCGTGTTGAACCTCGGCGGCTTCGGGATCGGCTTCGGCAACGGGATGAGCGGTGGCTTCGTCTACCAGTACGACCCGCGGGGCGAACTGCCGAGCAAGGTCAGCGCGGACTCCCTCCTCCTCGGATCGATCACCGAGGGCGAGCAGGCGGCATTCCACGAGGCCGCCGTGCTCCTGCTGCTGGAGTGGCACGTCGAGGCGACCGGCTCGCCGCTCGCCTCCCGGTTGCTCGCCGACTGGGACACGGCCAGGCACCAGTTCGTGTTCGGCATGCCGCGCGCGCTGCTCCTCTATCAGGACAGCGACGCGATCCTCGCGGCCAAGAGCCGGAAGGAACTCCTCGACGAGCTCGGCGCGGCCCTCGCGGCACAGCAGCTGCGCACTTTCAAGCTCGACTACCGCGACCGCCGGCCGGTCCGCGGCGGTCGCGCCCCCGGACTCGGCGAGCCCGCGGCCGACCCGCAGGACGTCTACGCGCTCCTCACGAGTTACACGGTGCTGAAGCTCGCCCAGGAGGTCGCGATGTCCCGCACGCCCGGCGTCGACGACCCGTCGCACCCGCTCGTGCAGGCGAGTGTCCGCACGCTCATCCTCACTGAGGACTTCTTCGTCATGCAGCGGGTGCAGCGGGCGGCTCGAGAGCTGCTCGAACGGTACGACGACGAGGCGCTGGCCGCCATGATCGCCGCGAAGCGCCTCCACGATTACACGGAAGCCCTGCGCCTGCGGAACGTGCTGTCGATCGACCACCCGGGCACCACGGGGTGGATCATGCACCAGCACGCCAAGAACCGGACCCGATCCGCAGCGACCGGTGGCACCGAAGCACTCCTTGCATCGGCCGCTCTGGCCGAACTGACCCTGGCGGGTTCCCGATGAACGCGCCCGAACTGGAGGGGACGATGACCTCGACCCAGGCCCCGGCGGCCACCAGCACACCGAGCCCGGTGCTCTTCGAGGCGCTCGCCGCGCTCGGCAGCAGCGCAGACGACCCGTTCATCCCGGCTGACGCGCCCTTCAGCCCCGAGCAGCGGGTCTGGCTCGCCGGATTCCTGGCGGGGGTCCGCTCCAGCGCCATCGATGTCACCGACGCCGGTGGCCGGACACCGCAGCTCGCCCTGCACGTGCTCGTCGGGACGCAGACGGGCACCGCGGAGGCCATCGCAGAGGATCTCGGCCGAGCCGCCTCCGGCTACGGTGTGGCGGTGACGACGATCGGACTCGACGACGTCGAGGTGGACCGGCTCCCGGCGATGGGACACGTCGTCGTCATCACCTCCACCTACGGCGAAGGGGAGATGCCCGACAACGCCGAACTGTTCTGGGAGACGCTCCAGGCGAGCACCGCACCACGCCTCGACGGCCTGAAGTTCTCCGTGCTCGCGCTCGGCGACTCCGGATACGACGGGTTCTGCCAGGCGGGCAAGCTCATCGACACGCGTCTGGAGCAGCTCGGCGCGGAACGCATCCTCGCGCGCGTGGACTGCGACGTCGACTACGAGGAGCCCGCCGCGGCGTGGACCACGCAGGCCCTGTCGCTCTTCGGCGCCCTCGCCCCGACGGACGCCGATGCCGCATCCGCTCCCGCGCCGGCCGCCAAACCGGCGAAGAAGCCCGGCCGCACGCGTTCACCGTGGACCCGCAAGACGCCGTACGGCGCGACCCTCGCCGTCAACCGCGTCCTCTCCGGGCCGGCCTCGTCGAAGGAGATCCGGCACTACGAGTTCGACCTTGCCGACAGCGGCATCGAGTACGCGGCGGGCGACGCCCTCGGCGTCATGCCGAGCAACGACCCGGCGCTCGTCGATGCCATCATCGCCGAACTGGATGCGAGCGCGGACGAGTCCGTCGACGGCTCGACCCTGGCGGACCGGCTCACCCACGGGTTCGAGATCCGGACCCCTTCGAAGGACCTCGTGGCCGAGCTCGCCGACCGCGCGCCCGACTCGGAACTCGCGGGCATCCTGGCGCTCGCCCAGGCGGAGACGCTCGACTCCTGGTTGCGCGAACGGGACATCCTGGACCTCCTGCGCTCCACGTCCGTGCGGTTCGACGCCGAGTCGCTCCTCGACGTCCTGCGTCCCCTCCAGCACCGCGCCTACTCGATCTCGTCCAGCCCGCTGGCTGCCGACGGGCGGGTGCACCTCACCGTGGCGAGCGTCCGCTACGCCGTCGGTGACCGGGCCCACGGGGGCGTCGCGTCGACGCACCTCGCCGACCGGGTCGCCGAGGGCGGGACGAGCGGGATCTTCGTCTCGGCCAACGCCGGCTTCCGGGTGCCGTCGGATGACGATGCGCCGCTCATCATGGTCGGCCCGGGAACCGGGATCGCGCCGTTCCGCTCGTTCCTGCAAGAGCGCCGCGAGCGCGGGGCCATCGGTCGGAACTGGCTGTTCTTCGGCGACCAGCACCGGGCGCACGACTTCATCTACGAGGACGAACTGGGCGAGCTGCTCACCGGAGGGGTGCTGGACCGTCTGGACCTCGCGTTCTCCCGCGACCAGCGAGAGAAGGTGTACGTCCAGACCCGGATGCGCGAGAACGGCAAGGAGCTCTACGCCTGGCTCGAGGAGGGCGGCCACTTCGCCGTCTGCGGTGACGCCTCACGGATGGCGAAGGACGTCGACCAGGCGCTGCACGAGCTCATCGCCGAGCACGGCGGGCGTTCGACGGAGGCCGCGGCCGAGTACGTGCACACGCTGAAGCGCGAGAAGCGCTACATCCGCGACGTGTACTGAGGCGCTCCTCGACCGGTCCCGGAGCCTGTCGAAGGGCGCGCCTCGACAGGCTCGGCGTCCGGTCAGGCGTTCTCGGCGCCGAGCAGCGCTGCGGCGGCACGTGCCTCGTACACGACGTCGTCGAGGTCGTCGCCCGCGACGTTGACGTGGCCGACCTTGCGCCCGGGGCGCGGGTCCTTCCCGTAGTTGTGCACCTTCGCCACCGGGTGCGCACCGAGGACCTGCGGGTAGCGGTCGTCGAGCGTCCCCTCGGCAGGCCCGCCGAGCACGTTCACCATGACGGTCCAATCGCGGTGGCAGCCCGTCGAGCCGAGGGGCAGGTCGAGGACGGCGCGCAGGTGCTGCTCGAACTGGCTCGTGACGCTGCCGTCCTGCGTCCAGTGCCCACTGTTGTGCGGACGCATGGCGAGTTCGTTGATGAGCAGGCGGTCGTCGTCGGTCTCGAACAGTTCGACGGCCAGGACGCCTGTCACCCCGAGCGCGGTCGCGACGGTCACGGCGATCTCCTCCGCGGTGTCGGCGAGCCGACCAGCCGAGCCGGGCGCCGGAGCGATGACCTCGCTGCACACCCCACCGAGCTGCACGGTCTCGACGACGCGCCATGGCACCACCTCGCCGGACGGGCGCCGGGCGACGAGCTGGGCGAGCTCGCGCCGGAACGACACCAGCTCCTCGACGAGCAGTGCTCCGCCGTTGGCATCCTCGGAGAGCGCCGTGAACCAGTCGTCGACCTCGTTCGGTCCATGGACGACACGGACGCCCTTGCCGTCGTAGCCACCACGCGGCGTCTTCACGACGCCCTTCCCGCCGTGCTCGGCGAGGAAGGCCGCAAGCTCCTCCTGATCGTGCACGCGCGCCCAGTCGGGCACCGGCAGTCCGAGCTCCGTCAGGCGTTCGCGCATGAGCAGCTTGTCCTGGGCGACGGCGAGCGCGTCCGGTCCCGGGTGCACCTGCACACCGGCGTCGACGAGTGCCCGCAGGACGTGCTGCGGCACGTGCTCGTGGTCGAAGGTGATGACGTCGACCGTCTCGGCGAAGGCGAGCACCGTGTCGGCGTCGCGGTAGTCGCCCACCTCGACGGTCGCGAGCCGGGCGGACATGCCCTCCTGCTCGGCGAGCACGCGGATGTCGAGCCCGAGGTTCACGGCCGCAGGCACCATCATCCTGGCCAGCTGACCGCCGCCGATCACTCCGACGCGAATGCTCATGGGTTCACTCCAGCTCTCCGGCGACCGGCCGGCGGGTCTCGTTTCGGCAGGCGGGACGGGCGGATCCGGAGGCGGATCGGCGGGTGCCCCGACTCGAACATCGTACCGGCCGGGCGCGCCCCGCACCGGTCAGCGTCGGACCGGTGGCTGCTGCATCGGAGGCGGTGCTGCCGGGTACGGCGCGGCGATGCTCTGGTTCTCCGCGACGAGCTCGTGCAGGGCGTTCTGGACGAGGACCGCACCGGGCACGTCCCTCAGGACGACCGGCACCTCGCCACCGCTCGTCACCCGGACGTTGCCGCTCCCGAAGGCGCTCTGCACCCAACTCTTGTGCACCGTGATGCCGTAGCCGCGGGCGTGGTAGAGCTCCTGGCGCGTCCGCACGAAGAACCCGCGACGGACGATCAGTCGCCGGGTCGTGATCACGTAGCGGACCGACAGCCAGGCGATGAACGGCAGGACGCAGGCGACCAGCACGATCACCCCGCCGCCGATCAGGACGGCCCAGTTCTGCCACTCGAGGTCGAACGAGCCGAAGAAGTACGCACCGGCGCCGCTCACCGCGATGAGCAGGAGGGCGGGGAGCAGGAGCCGCCGGGCATGCGGACGCAGGCGTGCGACCACACGTTCGGTCGCCGCCGCGGGAGGAGCCGGCCTGCCCGGCCCCGTCATACCGGGATCAGCCATACTCCCATTCTTAGCAGTCGCGGGAACCCGCCGCCTGCTCCCACCCCGCCCGTCGGCGATCCCGAACATCCGTGCATCGGCCGCCCGGCTAGCATGAAGGCGTGAAACCGGCCGAGAGCACCGCACCGACGGCGCAGCACCCCGGCGTGGTCGGGTCGTTCCTCGAGGGGATCGGCATCCTCTTCGGCGGGTTCCGCCTCTGGGGCACCTCGCCGAAGCGCATGCTGCTCGGCATGGTCCCCGCCGCGATCGTGGGCGTCGTGTTCATCGCGTTGCTCGTCCTCCTCGGCGTCAATGCCGCCACGATCGTCGACTGGGCGACACCGTTCGCCGACACCTGGGACGAGCCGTACCGCTCGTCCATCCGGGTGGCCGCCGCGGTGGCGTTGGTGGCCGTCGCCGTCGTGGTGATGCTGTACGCCTACGCCGCAGCGACGCTCCTCGTCGGCGATCCCTTCTACGAGCGGATCTGGGCCGACGTCGAACGCACCCTCGGCGACGCCCCTCCGGAGTCGGGTGAGTCCGCCTGGCGCGGACTCCTCACCGGTGTCACCCGGGCACTCGGCCTGCTCCTGCTCACCATCCCGACGGCGGCCGTCCTCTTCCTCCTCGGCTTCGTCCCGGTGATCGGCCAGACGGTGGTCCCGGTGCTCGGGCTCGCCGTGAGCGGTTGGTTCCTCGCCCTCGAACTGACGGGCTACGCGTTCGACGCGAGGGGGTTGTCGTTGCGCGACCGCCGCCAGGTCCTCGCCAGGAGACGCGCCCGCACCCTGGGCTTCGGGATGACGGTCGCGGTCCTCTTCCTCGTGCCGGTCCTGTCCGTGCTGGTCATGCCGGCAGCCGTCTCCGGCGCGACGGTGCTCGCACGCCGGTCCCTCAGCGAACAGGCGGGAACGCTCAGCGCACGTGCGTGACGTCGCCGGCCGCCACCGCGACCGGCGCACCACCGTCGGTCGGTCGGACGACGAGCCGCCCGTCCGCGTCGATCCGCTCGGCCGTGCCGGTCAGGACGTCGCCGCCGGGGAGCTCCACCCGCACCGAGCTGTCCAACGTCACGCATCGCTCGGTGACCGCCGCTCGGAGCCCACTGGCCTCGGCGTCACCGGACGCGGCCAGGTAGGCGTCGTACAGGGCGCCGAACGCACGCAGGTAGCCGACGAGGACGGTGTCCGGGTCAGGATCGGCGAGCCCGGCGAGCGCGAGCGAGGTGGACCGGTCGGTCGGCAGTTCCTCGGCACGCTGACGGAGGTTGACACCGGTCCCGAGGATCACCGCGTCCCCGCTCGGCAGCAGCTCGGCGAGGATGCCGGACACCTTCCGACCGCCGATGAGCACGTCGTTCGGCCACTTCACGTCGGCGGGCACCCCGAGCTCCCGGAGCGATTCCGCGAGCGCCGCACCCGCGAGGAGCGGGAGCCAGCCGTAGGCCTGCAGCGGGAGCGGATCACCCGTCGGAGTGACCGGCCGGAGCAGGACCGAGACGGCGAGAGACGTGCCGGGTGGCACCGTCCACACGCGACCGAGGCGGCCTCGTCCCCCGCGCTGGTCGTCGGTGAGGACCACCGAGCGGTCGGGCCACGCGTCGCCGCCGTCCTCGCGCACGCGTCGGGCGAGTTCGTCGTTGGTGGAGCCGGCGTGGGCGAGGATCTCGAGGCGTGGCACGAGGGCGGCGGTGAGGGGCAGATCCATGGCACAACCCTACTGAGGCCGGTCGTCGGCGCCTGCGTCGCCCGCCGGCACGCTTGGACGATGCCGACAACGGATCGGCGCGCCGCTTGTACCCGATCGTCAACGGGTCGGCCGGGGGACCACCGGGTAAGGTGAAAGCGTGACCGACGAAACCACCTCCGGCCCTGACCTGTACACGACGGCCGGGAAGCTCGCCGACCTCAAGAACCGCTATCACGAGGCCGTGACGGCGAGCGGCGAAGCCGCCATCGAGAAGCAGCACAAGAAGGGCAAGCTCACCGCGCGGGAGCGCATCGAGCAGCTGCTCGACCACGGCAGCTTCGTCGAACTCGACGAGTTCGTGCGGCACCGCACGACCGCCTTCGGCATGGACCGCTCACGGCCGTACGGCGATGCCGTCGTCACCGGCACCGGCACCATCCACGGCCGCCAGGTCGCCGTGTACTCGCAGGACTTCACCATCTTCGGCGGTTCGCTCGGCGAGGTCGCCGGCGACAAGATCATCAAGATCATGGACCTCGCATTAAAGACGGGCGTCCCGATCATCGGCATGCTCGACTCCGGCGGCGCGCGCATCCAGGAGGGCGTCGTCGCGCTCGGCAAGTACGGCGAGATCTTCCGACGCAACACGCAGGCCTCCGGGGTCATCCCGCAGATCTCCATCATCATGGGTCCGGCGGCCGGCGGCGCCGTCTACTCCCCCGCGCTCACCGACTTCGTCATCATGGTCGACAAGACGAGCCAGATGTTCGTCACGGGCCCCGACGTCATCAAGACCGTCACGGGCGAGGACGTCGGCATGGAGGAGCTGGGCGGCGGGTACACGCACAACACCCGCTCGGGCGTCGCCCACTACCTCGCGAGCGACGAGCCGGACGCCCTCGACTACGCCCGCACCCTCGTCGGCTTCCTGCCCGACAACAACCTGTCCGAGGCCACGGTCTTCGACGTCGAGGTGGAGCTGGAGACGACGGACGAGGACCGCCGACTCAACACCCTCATCCCCGACTCGCCGAACCAGCCCTACGACGTGAAGACCGTCATCGAGCACGTCGTCGACGACGCCGACTTCCTCGAGGTCCAGCCGCTCTTCGCCCCGAACATCGTCATCGGTTTCGCGCGCGTCGAGGGACGGTCGGTCGGCGTCATCGCCAACCAGCCCTCCCAGATGGCCGGGACGCTCAACATCGAAGCGGGCGAGAAGGCGAGTCGGTTCGTCCGGTTCTGCGACGCGTTCAGCATCCCAATCCTCACCCTGGTCGACGTCCCCGGCTACCTGCCCGGCACCGACCAGGAGTGGACCGGCGTCATCCGCCGCGGCGCGAAGCTCCTCTACGCCTACGCCGAGGCCACGGTGCCCCTGGTGACCGTCATCCTGCGGAAGGCCTACGGCGGCGCCTACATCGTCATGGGCTCGAAGCAGCTCGGGGCCGACATCAACCTCGCCTGGCCCACGGCCGAGATCGCGGTCATGGGTGGGCAGGGTGCCGTCAACATCCTGTACCGCGGCGAGATCAAGCGGGCCGAGGAGGCCGGCGAGGACGTCGCCGCCGTGCGCACGCGCCTCGCGAACGAGTACACCTACAACGTGGCGAGCCCGTTCCTGGCCGCCGAGCGCGGCGAGCTGGACGGCGTCATCGAGCCGGCTGCCACGCGGGTCTCGGTCATCAAGGCGCTCCGTGCACTCCGGACGAAGCGTGCGAGCCTGCCCGCCAAGAAGCACGGGAACATCCCGCTGTGAGCACCGGCACCGAGCCGAGCACGACCGAGCCGTCGTCGATCGATCTCCGGATCGAGCGCGGTACCCCCACCGATGAGGAGCTCGCGGCACTCACCGCGGTGCTGAGCGTGGCGATCGCCGAACAGGCGCTGCGCGACGCCGACACCGCCCCGGCACCTCGCGTCCCGTCGACGTGGGAGCGGACGAGGCGGAACCTCCGCACGGGGATCACCGTGGGCCCAGGACACTGGCGCGCGTTCACGGGCTGAGCCGTCTCGACGGAGGACTCACGCCGGTTGCCCCTCGCGGCGCGCGGTGCTGTCCCCCATTCGTGTCCTCCATAGTGCCGACTGTTGGGGGTACCCCTGATGGAGGATCATCATTCTCGAAAGTTGCGTCTCATCGAGACCACTTCACCAGCTCCTGCTCCATCTAGGGTAAGCGGGCAGGAGTTCGGGGGCGGGTCAGAGCGGTATTCGGGTTACCGCTCTGACCCACGAACGTCACGGAGGGCCAGCATCGGGTGCTGGCCCTCCTTTCGTTCGTCCAGGACCTGGCACGTCGACAGGCTCAGTGATCGTGCGAGCTGTGCTCGGATGTGTCCGGCTCATGCGCTCGTCGAAGTGCACACGAGGAACCTCCCGCTCCGGCGACCTTCTCCGGTCCCTGAGCAACCCCCTCTGGTCCCTGAGCAACCCCCTCCGGTCCCTGAGCAACCCCCTCCGGTCCCTGAGCTTGTCGAAGGGCCCACGAGCAACTTCCACAACCAACTCGACTCGGCATCTGGAATGTCAGTGGTTCATGGTGGACTTGTTCCATGACCGAGACCACCCTCACCGCGATCCGCGCGAGCGACGAGCACGCCGCGCAGCTCGCGGAGTTCTCGGACCACTACGCGGACATCCAGCGGCGGCGTGCTGCTCTGGACGCCGAGGAGGCCCGGCTCCTCGCCCGTTCCGCGGCCTACGCCGACGCGCTCGCGGACTCGGTCGTTCCGGCCGTGTTCCCGCCGGCCGAGCGCCAGGCGCTCTCGCGCCGATCCACCTGCGCAGCCCTCGCGATGGCGACCCGCACGCCCGAGCGGACCGTGCAGCGGGCGACGAACGACGCCGAGCGTCTCGTGAACGACGCACCGGCCGTGCTCGCGTCCCTCGAGGCCGGGCGCATCTCGGCCCGGCACGCGCAAACGATCATCGACCAACTCAGTGACGTGCCGACCGCGGGGCGGGCGGCGTTCCTGGAGGCTGTGTTGCCGGCCGCGGAGCAGCTGACCAACGCGAACCTCCGCAGGCGCGCCCGCGTCCTGCGCGAGCGCCTTCACCCCGAGTCCATTACGGCACGCGCCCGGCGGTCCGAGGCGGACCGCCGGGTGGAGTTCGAGCCGGCAGCGGACGGCATGGCGTGGGTACACCTGTTCACCACCGCGCCCATCGCGCAAGGCCTCGCGGAGCGGGTCGAAGCGGCTGCCGCGGAGTCACGCAAGGCCGGTGACACCCGCACGTGCGCCCAACTGCAGGCCGACGCCCTCGCGGCGCTCGCGCTCACCGGCGTCACGCCTGACGACGTGGCGTCGAGCCCAGTGCTCCCGCACCCCATCGAGGTCCAGGAACACATCAAGCCGACCGTGCAGATCACCGTCCCGGCGCTCAGTATGGCCGGCGTCAGCGACGCACCGGCCATGCTCGACGGGTACGGCCCGATCGATCCTGAGATCGCGTCGCGCATCGCGGTGAACGCCCCGAGCTTCACCCGGATCCTCGTCCAACCGGAAACGGGTGCGGTGCTCTCCGTCGGGCGCGGACAGTACCGGGTCCCGGCCGACCTGCAACGGGCGGTCCGCCTCCGGGACGGCACCTGTCGCGCACCAGGCTGCGGCAGACGCGCCAGAGCCTGCGACCTCGACCATTCGGTCGCGTGGGAGGGCGGCGGGGCAACGGATGTCGGCAATCTCGCCTGCCTGTGTCGACATCATCACCGGATGAAGCATCTGCCCGGATGGAACCTCGACCACGGACCCGGCGGGGCGCTCGAGTGGACTACTCCTGACGGGAAGCGCCATCGGACGGAACCGGACCCCGCGCCGTTCTGACCGCTGCCTGTCCCTGAGCCTGTCGAAGGGTTCCTCGTGGGCACTTCGACAAGCTCAGTGACCGGGAGAGGTGTGCCCGGAACGATGAGGAGTCCTCGTGGGCACTTCGACAGGCTCAGTGACCGGAAGAGGCCTACCCGGAACGACGAGGAGTCCTCGTGGGCACTTCGACAAGCTCAGTGACCGGAAGAGGCCTACCCGGAACGACGAGGAGTCCTCGTGGGCACTTCGACAAGCTCAGTGACCGGGAAAGGTGTGCCCGGAACGATGAGGCGTCCTCGTGGGCACTTCGACAAGCTCAGTGACCGGAGGAGGTTCACCGGGAACGGTCCCTGAGCCTGTCGACGGGCACTGTCCTCGTCGAAGCGGTTCAGCCCTCGTCGGACACACCGACCGCGCCCACGCCGGCACGGGAGCCGTCGCGCGGGATCTCGAGCCAGACGTCGAGTTCCTCGTCGTCGTCGTCCGGACCCGCAGCGACGCCCGGTTCGCGCTGCACCGCGCGCAGGCCGACCACGGTCACCGCGACGCGCTCGTCGTCCGGGACGCTCCGCACGATGAGGCGCGTGGCGTGCGAGGCGGCGAGCGCTTCGGCGATCTGCTCGTGGATCGCGTCGAGGACGCCGGCGTCCAGCTCCTCGAGGCCACCTTCGTCCAGCATGTTCACGATCGCTCCGCGCCGCCGGGCCGCGAGCACCTCGGACCGGACCGGGTCGCTCAGGAGGTGACGCCCGCGGATCTCGTCGCGGAGACTGGCCTCCAACGTGCGGCACTCCGTGCGATCGGCCACGGAGAGCCTGCCGCCGTTGGCGATGATCGTACGCAGCATCGGGGTCGCGAGGCGGCCCGTCTGACTGAGGCGTCGCCGCCGCTCGTGTACGTGCGCGTACTGCGCCGCCTGCCAGTCCGAGGTCGCATGCTCCGCCTGCGTGAGGCGCTCGGCGTCGTGCTGGGCCCCGGCGATCGATCGGGTGAGCACACTCGCGAGGATGACCCAGATGAGGCTGCCCGTGACACCCATCCCGAGCGCCAGTCCCGGACCCGCCCAGAGGAGCGACTGGAACGTGAGGAAGACGATCCCGATGTAGGCGACCGCCTCCCGCTGCCGGACCACGGTGATCGTCATCAGTGTCCCGATCGACGCGACGTGCCAGGTGGCGTACCCGTTGTTCCGCGTGGGGTCGAGCTGGCTGGTCACGAGCAACGGGACGATGATCGCGGTCGCGAGGTTGATGCTCGCGAGCCACGACGGCATGCGCGTCGTGCCCATCGGCCAGAGACTCAGGACGCTCGCGACGGCGTAGACGAGCATCGCGATGAGGACCGGGACGACGTCGCGGGGTGTCTCGAGCGTCAGCGCCGCACGGAGCAGGTGGTACGCCGAGAACAGGGCGGCGAGGATGACGAGGGCGTACCGCGGTGCCGGGGTCACGAGCCGTGCTCCGGTGACCACTCGATGCGGATGACGGCGCCCTCACCCGGACGGGAGATCACCGTCGAGCGGCCGCCGACCGCGGCGACGCGCTCGACGATCGAGACCTTCAGCCCGAGCCGCTCCTCAGCGACCTGCTCGGGGCAGAACCCGACGCCGTCGTCGCCGACGATGACGCAGACGCCACCGGAGACCGTGCCCTCGATCGACAGGCTCCGCGCCGCTCCCGAACCCGCGTGCTCGACGCTGTTGACCATCGCCTGCACCGTCGCCCAGTAGACCGCGTTGGCGACCGTGACGGGCAGGACCCGGCCGGACGCCCCCTCGACCGTGACGGAGAACGGTTCACCGAGCATCGACGCGGCCGCACGCAGCCGTTCGATGAGCTCGGCGAGCCCGGTGACCTCGTCCTCGTTCGTCATCGGCGCTCCGACGCCCTCGAGTTGCTCGATCGCGACCCGCGCCATCATGACGGCGAGCGCCTCCGACTTCGGGGTCAGCGCCCGATCCGCGGCGAGCAGGGAGGCGAGGACGCTGTCGTGGACGATCGAGTCGACCTCGACGCGCTCCACCTCCGTGGCGTGCTGCTTGACGGCCGCGTCGTAGGTGGCGAGGGCGGCCGCCCTCGCGGTGTCGACCCGACCGGCCAGCACGCGGAACAGCCCGACGAGCACGACGATGAGCCCACCGATGATCGTCGCGTAGGACGCGTCGAGCGCCCCGATCTCGAAGGACGCGGGCGCGAAGTCCGCGTCGATCACGCGGTTGACCCCGTACATGACCGAGGTCACCACGAGGTACACGATGGCCCCCCGCAACTGCAGCGGGATGCAGGCGAACGCGACGGCGATCGTGCAGAGGTACCAGATCCACGGTTCCTGGTTGATGTCCGCCGACGCCTGCGCGTTCACCGCGGGCCAGATGAGGAGGGCCACGAAGAACACGGCGGCGAAGACGCCGGAGGCGATGCGGTGGTGCCACAGGAAGAAGCAGCAGATGATGGCGCCGAACATCGTCCCGAAGACGAGGGAGACGTAGAGCACGCCGAACCAGCCGGTGATCTGGACACCCTGCCCGAGCGTGGTGAACGCGGTCTGCAGTCCGAAGACGAGTCCGATGATGGCGACCGAACGGCCGAGGAGGCGTTCGAAGTTCGCGGTGTTCAGCATCCGGCGCTGAACCTGGGCATCTTTCGTGGTCGCGGGGATCGCGGGATGCCTGGTCGGTGCCCGGAAGCTAGGAGACATCCGTCCCGCCTTGATCGAGGCCGGGGAGGATCCCGTCCTCGACCGCTCGGCGGAGCAGGTCGACCTTCGTCGGTGCCGGGCGACCCACCTCGACGTACTTCACCCGGATGCGGTCGATGTGTTCGCGGGCCGTGGAGTAGGCGATACCGAGCTGCATGGCGACGGTCTTCAGCGGCAGGCCGGACGCGTAGAGGTGCAGGACGTCGCGCTCACGGCGGCCCAGCTGCGCCCGGGCGAAGTCGCTGTCGGCGTCGATCGCGCTCGCCCACTCGATGTTGTTCAGGGCCTCGCCACGGGCCACCGTGCCGATGGCGGCGATGACCGTGTCCGTCGGTGACGACTTGGGGATGACCCCGGACGCTCCGGCGGCCAGCGCCTCGCGCACCAGTGCGACCCGATCCGCGATGGAGTGGATGAGGACGTGCGCCCCCACGGCCTGCACCGCCTGGATGTTCGAGGTCGGCGTGCTGCCGTCGGAGAGCGAGAGGTCGAGCACGACGACGTCCGGCACCACGCCGTTCAACGCGGCGATGCACTCGACGGCGGTCGGGGCACTCGCCACGACCTGATACCCGGCGTGCGCACACACCGCTTCGATCCCGAGCCTGACGGACTCGTGATCATCAATGATTGCGACGGTCACCACGGCACCATCGTAGCGAGTGACGGACCCGCCGGGCGCGACGGCCGGATCGCGAGTCGCCTCCGTCGGCACGGGCCCGCTCAAGCCGTTCGCGAGAAGCCCGCGACGGCCTCGAGGTGATGCGTGTTGGGGAAGAGGTCGTAGGCCGCGAGGTGGTCGAGCTCGTACCCCTGCTCGGCAAGGAGGGCGACGTCGCGGGACAGCGCGATGGGGTCGCACGCGACGTAGACGATCGACGCGGGCCGTAGCTCGCCGAGCATGGCGACGATCTCCGCGCCGGCACCCGAGCGGGGCGGGTCGAGCACGACGGTCGCGGTGGCGTACCGGGACCGCTCGATCCGGCTGCCCGTCGCGATCTCCGACCGCAGGAAGGCGTCGACCTTCGCGGTGACGGCCTGTGCGCCCACCCACTCGGACAGGTTCTCGCCCGCGTACTTGGTGGCGCGTTCGTCACTCTCCACGGTCGTGATGCGGGTGGTGGAGCCGAAGCGGTCCCCCACGCCCGCGGCCAGGAGGCCGACGCCGCCGTAGAGGTCGAGGTTCGCGGCGCGCGGGTCGAAGCGCGCGTCGTCGATGGCCGCCGACACCGCCTGCTGGAGGGTCGTCGCAGCCTGACGGTGGACCTGCCAGAATCCGTTCGCGTCGACGATGAACTCGCGCTCGCCGACGAGCTCGCGGATCGGGTCTGCCGCGGGACGGACCGGCTTCGGTCCCCCGCGTCGACCGCGCCCGCCACCGCGTCGGCGGTCGCCGCCTCCCGCCTCGTCCGCACGCGTCAGGACGCGGACCGCTCCGGTCGAGGAGGCGACGATGTCGATGGAGGTGGTGCCGTGCGGCAGCTCCTCGAGCTTGGCCGCCTCGGCCACCGCTTCGATCGCGAGCGGCAGGTCGTCGACGGGGACGACGTGGTGGGACCTCGAGGCGTAGGGGCCGATGTTGCCGTGCTGGTCGACGTGCAGGGAGACCCGCGTCCGCCACCGGGTGCCGTCGCTCGTCTCGCCGTCGACCGCGGCGACCGTGAACTCGGGAGCGACGCCGGCGAACCGCTCGAGCCCTTCCGAGAGGACCTGGTGCTTCAACGCGCGCTGGTGGGCGAGCTCGATGTGTCCGAACTCCGCTCCCCCGGCCCGCTCGCTCGGCTCGCGGTCGACGGAGGCCTCGGCCCAGACGTGCGGACGGCGGTGCTCGGACGGCGTGAGGACCTCCAGGGTCTCCGCCCGCCAGAAGCGCTTCTCGTTCTCGTCGACGATGCGCGCCCGCACGCGCTCACCGGGGAGCGTGTCGGGGACGAAGACCACCCGGCCCTCGTGCCGGGCGACGAAGACACCCCCGTGGGCTACGTTGGTGATGTCCAGTTCCACGGTGCGTGCAGTCGTCGTGCTCATGCGTCGAGCATGTCACACGGGCGGCCGCGGGGAGTCCACCGTCCACTGCAGAAGGAACCGTCATGCGCCTCACGCTCGCCTCCACGTCACCGGCCAGACTCGCCCTGCTGCGGTCGAGTGGCATCGAGCCGATCGTCGTCCCGTCGTCGGTCGACGAGGAACAGGCCGTCGACGATGCGACCCGCGCCGCGGGTGCCCCCCTCGCCCCCGACGAGGTCGTGGCCCTCCTCGCCCGCGCAAAGGCGGAGGCCGCTCTGGCCGTCGTGCGCGAACGTGGCGACGCGGCCGACCTCATCCTCGGCGGCGACTCGGTGTTCGTCCTCGACGGCGTCGTCCACGGCAAGCCCCACACCCCCGAGCGCGCCCGCGAACGCTGGCACGCCCAGCGCGGCCGGACGGGGACCCTGTACTCCGGTCACTGGCTCATCGACTGCACCGGCGCCTCGCCGGTCGGGATCGGCGCGGTCGCGAGCGCCGAGGTGTCCTTCGCCGACGACCTCGACGACGCCGAGATCGACGCCTACATCGCATCGGGCGAGCCCCTGGCGGTGGCGGGGGCGTTCACGATCGACAGTCTGGGTGCCGCCTTCATCACCCGCATCGAGGGCGATCCGTCGACCGTCGTCGGACTCTCGCTCCCGACCCTGCGGCGTCTCGTCCGCACGCTGGGACACGACTGGCACGAGCTCCGCAACCGGCGCGGCGCCCTCTGACACCCCAGCACTTGTAGAGGCGACACGTCGT
Organism: Plantibacter auratus; assembly: GCF_050587365.1. Lineage (NCBI taxonomy): Bacteria > Bacillati > Actinomycetota > Actinomycetes > Micrococcales > Microbacteriaceae > Plantibacter > Plantibacter auratus. The sequence goes on from NZ_JBOBFV010000003.1 coordinate 402,790, forward strand.
TCCTGCGGCTTTTTTGTGCGTGTGAGCCAAAGGCTCACCCGGGCCTCCCGGTAGGCTCGTGGACTGTGCCACGTATAACCAAGGTCCTCATCGCCAACCGTGGCGAGATCGCCGTCCGCGTCATCCGAGCCGCGAAGGACAGCGGGATCGCCTCCGTCGCCGTCTACGCCGACCAGGATCGCGACGCCATGCACGCCCGTCTCGCCGACGAGGCCTACGCCCTCGACGGGACGACGAGCGCGGAGACGTACCTCGTCATCGACAAGCTCCTGTCCATCGCCCGACGGTCCGGCGCCGACGCCGTCCACCCGGGCTACGGCTTCCTCGCCGAGAACGCTGACTTCGCGCGTGCCGTCATGGCCGCCGGGCTGATCTGGATCGGCCCGTCGCCCGAGGCCATCGAGCGGCTCGGCGACAAGGTCTCGGCCCGCCACGTGGCCGAGAAGGTGGGCGCTCCGCTCGCCCCGGGCACGCTCAACCCCGTCTCGGGTGCCGAGGAGGTGCTCGACTTCGTCGACATCCACGGCCTGCCCGTCGCCATCAAGGCTGCCTTCGGCGGCGGCGGTCGCGGCCTCAAGGTCGCCCGTGAGCGCGAGGAGGTCGCCGAGCTCTTCGAGTCCGCCACCCGCGAGGCCATCGCAGCGTTCGGACGGGGCGAGTGCTTCGTCGAGAAGTACCTCGACCAGCCGCGCCATGTCGAGACACAGTGCCTCGCCGATGCGCACGGCAACGTGGTCGTCGTCTCCACCCGCGACTGCTCGCTGCAGCGTCGCCACCAGAAGCTCGTCGAAGAGGCACCGGCACCCTTCCTCACCGACGACCAGGTGACGGAGCTCTACCGCGCGTCGAAGGCGATCCTCAAGGAGGTCGGCTACCTCGGCGCCGGCACCTGCGAGTTCCTCATCGGCAAGGACGGCACCGTCTCCTTCCTCGAGGTCAACACCCGCCTGCAGGTCGAGCACCCGGTCTCCGAGGAGATCACCGGCATCGACCTCGTCCGTGAGCAGTTCCGTCTCGCCGAGGGCGGCGTCCTCGACTACGACGACCCGCAGCCGAGCGGCCACTCCTTCGAGTTCCGCATCAACGGCGAGGACCCGGGACGCGGCTTCCTCCCGCAGCCGGGCCCGATCCACGTCTTCAAGACCTTCGGCGGCCCCGGTGTCCGCCTCGACTCCGGCGTCACGGCCGGCGACACGATCTCGGGGGCGTTCGACTCGCTCCTCGGCAAGATCATCGTCACGGGACGCACCCGCGAGGAGGCGCTCGAGCGCAGTCGTCGCGCGCTCGACGAGTTCGAGGTCGCCGGCCTCCCCACCGTCATCCCCTTCCACCGCAAGATCGTCCGCGACCCCGCGTTCACCGCGGAGGACGGTACCTTCGGTGTCTACACCCGATGGATCGAGACGGAGTTCGTCAACGACATCGAGCCCTGGGACGGATCCATCGATGCACAGCAGGCACCCGCTGCCCGCTCGACGGTGGTCGTCGAGGTCGGCGGCAAGCGGCTCGAGGTCAGCCTTCCGGGCGGACAGCTGGGGCTGAACGTCGGTGCACCGGTCGCCGCTCCCGCTCCGCACCGCCGCGGTGGTGCAGCGGTGGTCTCGGGTGCGACGGGTGATTCGGTCTCGGCGCCCATGCAGGCGACCATCGTGAAGCTCGCGGTCGCCGAGGGCGATGTCGTCGTGAAGGGCGACCTCGTCGTCGTCCTCGAGGCGATGAAGATGGAACAGCCCATCACGGCGCACAAGGACGGCACGGTCGGCGCGATCGACGCGACGGTCGGCGCCACGGTCTCCTCGGGTCACCAGCTCCTCACCATCAGCTGACCCGACCGGCGCCTTCGGGCGTCGCATCGGACCCGGCGACGATACGCTGAACAGGTGTCAGCAGCCGACCTCCTCGAAGATGCGTTGGATCGTGTGGCGGACTTCGACGCCGCCGGTGCGATCGCGCTGCTCGAGGCAGAGCCGCACGCGGCGTCCGATCCCCGCGTCCTCGCCCTCCTGTCCTACGCCCGGTTCACCACCGCCGACTTCGCGGGTTGTCGCCGGGACGCGGTGGACGCGCTCGCCGCCTCGACGGACTCCGACCGGACGACGCGCCTGCTCGTGCTCGGGGCCGCCGGGCTGGCCCTCGGCTCGGACCGCTCGTCCGGCTCGGAGCTGGAGGGGTGCTTCGCGGAGGCGGACGCCCTCGTCGACGACGGCGGCGACCTCGAGCCGGCCCTGGCCTGGCTCGTCGGGTATCTGCTGGTCGAGGGTGCCGTCGTCAACGTCCTGATCCACGCCGCCCGGCGCTTCGCCGACGCGTTCGCCGACGACATCGCCGCCACCCCGGGCCGCTTGTACCGGACGCTCGTCGACGGGGTCCTCGCCCGCCTCCTGCTCAACGAGGGACGCGTCGCCGAGGCCGAGGCCGCCGCGCTCGCGATGTTCGAGCGGGCCGGGAGCGGACCGACCGCGCTGTACGCGGAGGCCGTGCAGTGCCTCGTCGCAGGGAACCGTGCTGAGCAGGGGGCGACCAGGACACTCGCACGCCGCGTCCGCCAGGCCATCCCCGAGCCCACGGGCGCCTTCCAGACGACGTGCTACCTCCTCGTCGGCTACGGTCTCGCCGCCCTCGCGGACGACCACGGAGCCGCAGCCCTCGCGAGGAGCGCCTCGGGGAACGACTTCAGCGGCCTGTCCGTCCAGGACCGCGCCCTCGCGATCGAGCTGCTCGTCTCGAGCGCCTTCCTCGACCGCGACCTCGTCGAATCGGAACGCCTCATCGGCTTCATCGCCGCCGATGTCGACCGCAGGGTCCCCGGGCCGGCCATCCTCCGGATGCAGTGCAAGCTCGAACTCCTCCGTGGGCGACCCGCCGAGGCGCTGGCGCTCGCGCGCACGGCGACCACCCGCGCGTTGGTCGACGGCCGCATGCTGGAAGCCGGGATCGGCGAGATCCTCGCGACGCGTGCCCTCATCGCCATGTCCGACCGGACGCAGGCCGTCCGTGAGCTGGCCGCGCTCGCCGAGCAGGCGGTCCTCGGCGGGCACACCGCCGCGACCCGCTCCGCCGCCCGGGAGCTGAAGGCGATCGGCCGACGTCTCGCGCCGGTCGCCGGATCCGGTTGGGACGGACTGTCGCCCCGTGAACGCGAGGTCGCCCTGCTCTCCGCGGAGGGCAACTCGACGGCGGAGATAGCGTCCGTCCTCCAGCTCTCCTCGCGCACGGTCGACGCGCACGTCACCCGGGTGCTCGCCGCGTTCGGGATCGTGTCCCGCCGCCAGCTCCCCTCTCGGCTCCCGGCCACGCTGCCGTTGACCGCCGTCCCCGTCCCGACCGCGCCGCTGACGCCCCGACAGCGGGACCTCACCGAACTCGTCGCGGACGGCCTGTCGAACGACGAGATCGCGACGGCCCTCGGCATCTCCCGCAAGACCGTGGAGAAGCATCTGAGCGCCGTCTTCCAGGCCTGGGGCGTGCGCTCGCGGGTCGCCGTCGCACGCATCGTGCTCGCGAACCGCGATCGGTGAACTCCGGCGTCTCAGCGCCGGTTCGACGAGGACGACGCCTATTCGACGATGTGCATGGCGCGCGCAGCATCGGTGATCGACCCGGTGAGTGACGGGTAGACCGTGAAGGCACGTGCCACCTGGTCGACGTTCAGCCGTTGCTCGACCGCGAGGGCGAGCGGGAAGATGAGCTCGCTGGCCTTCGGGGCGACGATGACCCCGCCGATGACCGTCCCGCTGCCGGTCCGCGCGAACAGCTTGACGAAACCGTCCTTGATGCCCATCATCTTCGCGCGCGGGTTCTGGGCGAGGGGCAGCTTGTAGATCTCGCCCTGGGCGATGCCGTCCTCGATCTGCTTCTGGGTCCAGCCGACAGTCGCGATCTCGGGCTGCGTGAAGATGTTCGCGGCGACGTTGCGGATCTCGGTCGGGTTCACCGCGTCGCCCATCGCGTGCAGCATCGAGGTGCGACCCTGCATCGACGCGACGGACGCGAGCGGCAGGAAGGTCGTGCAGTCACCGGCGGCGTAGATGTTGGGGACGCTCGTGCGGGCCACCCGGTTCACACGGATGTGCCCGGAATCGGTCAGCTGCACGCCAGCCTCCTCGAGACCGATCCCGGCGGTGTTGGGCACCGAACCGACCGCCATGAGGCAGTGCGAACCCTCGACCGTGCGCCCGTCGGAGAGCGTGGCGACGACGCCGGTCTCGGTCCGTGTGACGGAGTCGGCCCGCGACTTCGACAGGACCGTCATGCCGTTGCGCTTGAAGACGTTCTCGATGACCGCTGCCGCATCGGCGTCCTCACCGGGCAGCACCTGGTCGCGGCTCGAGATGAGCGTGACCTTGGAGCCGAGCGCCGTGTAGGCGGAGGCGAACTCGGCGCCCGTGACGCCCGAGCCGACGACGATGAGGTGCTCGGGGACGGAGGTGAGGTTGTAGAGCTGCGTCCAGGTGAGGATGCGCTCGCCGTCCGGCAGGGCGGAGGGCAACTGGCGCGGGCTCGCGCCGACGGAGACGACGACGGTGTCAGCCTCGATGCGGTCGAAGTCGGTGCCGCCGGACAGGTCGGTCGAGACGATGACCTCGTTCGGTCCGTCGAGCCGCCCCTGACCGTTGACGATGCGGACACCGGCACGGATGAGACTCGCCCGCATGTCCTCGGACTGCTGGCGGGCCAATCCGAGCAGCCGTTTGTTGACGGCGGCCAGGTTCACGGCGACCTCGGGACGGCTGGGCTTGCCGGTGGTCTCCGAGCGGACGAAGAACTGCACACCGAGGTCGGCCGCCTCGCCGATGGCCCCGACCGCGTCGGCCGTGGCGATGAGGCTCTTGGACGGGACGACGTCGGTGATGACCGCCGCGCCGCCGACGCCCGTGCGCTCCACAAGCGTGACGTCGGCCCCGAGCTGTGCCCCGGCGAGGGCAGCCTCGTACCCGCCGGGTCCGCCTCCGATGATCGCCACTCGCTGCTTGCGTTCGAACTCGTAGGCCATGCGTCCATTCTCGCGCGCCACCAGGGGCGGGACCAAACCCGTTCGGGCCTGCGGCGGTGGGCATCGTGCGCGGATGAGCGGGGTCGGCACGGTTGGGCGGCGGCCCCGCCCCTGTCTAGAGTGAGAGGATGTCCGAAACCTCTGCGAACCCACTCGATCTGTCCGATGTCGATCCCTTCGAGATCGCCCGCGAAGCCGCCGGCCAGATCGCTGAGAAGACCGGCGTGGAACGCCACGACATCGCACTCACCCTCGGCAGTGGCTGGGGCAAGGCGGCCGACCTGATCGGCGAGACGACGGCGACGATCCCGGCCTCCGAGATCGTCGGCTTCTCGAAGCCGGCGCTCGAGGGCCACGTGGGCACCCTGCGCTCGGTCCTGCTCCCGAGCGGGAAGCGTGCGCTCGTCATCGGCGCCAGGACGCACTACTACGAGAACCATGGTGTCCGGCGTGTCGTGCACAGCGTGCGGACGGCCGCTGCGGCCGGCGCGGGCATCATGGTGCTGACAAACGGCGCAGGCGGCATCAAGGACCACTGGACGCCCGGCACGCCCGTGCTGATCAGCGACCACATCAACCTCACGGCCGACTCGCCGCTTGAGGGCGCGACGTTCATCGACCTCACCGACCTCTACGCCAAGCGGCTGCGGGACATCGCGCACAGCGTCGCTCCGGAGCTCGACGAAGGCGTCTACACGCAGTTCCGCGGACCGCACTACGAGACCCCGGCCGAGGTCCAGATGGCGAAGGCGATCGGCGGCCACATCGTCGGCATGTCGACCGCGCTTGAGGCGATCGCCGCACGTCAGGCCGGCATGGAGGTCCTCGGGATGTCGCTCATCACCAACCTCGCCGCCGGCATCCAGCAGACGCCGCTCAGCCACGCCGAGGTCATCGAAGCCGGCCAGGCGGCCGAGCCGGTGATCAGCAAGCTCCTCGCGCAGATCGTCGCGGCCCTGTGAGCGAGGCGACGAGCCTGCTCGCGACCGCCGAGGCCTGGCTCGCCCAGGATCCCGACGACGAGACCCGGGCCGAACTGGCAGGCCTCGTCGAACGCGCCCGGGTGTCCGACGACGTGGCCGTCGCCGAGCTGCACGACCGCTTCGACACCCGACTGCAATTCGGCACTGCCGGGCTCCGCGGTCGCATCGAGGCCGGCTCCAACCGGATGAACCGGGTTCTCGTGTCGCAGGCCGCGGCCGGGCTCGCCGCCTACCTGATCGAGCAGGCGCCGGAAGGGGTGACGCCGAGCGTCGTCATCGGATACGACGGCCGGAAGAACTCCGCCGTGTTCGCCAGCGACACCGCCGAGCTGATGGCCGGTGCCGGTGTCCGCGCAATCCTGCTCCCACGGCTCCTCCCGACGCCCGTCCTCGCGTTCGCCGTGCGGTTCTTCGACGCCTCCGCCGGAGTCATGGTGACCGCGAGTCACAATCCGCCCGCCGACAACGGCTACAAGGTGTACCTGGGCGGTGAGCACCACGGGTCCCAGATCGTCTCCCCCGCCGACGCGGCCATCGCCGCCCACATCGGGCGCATCGCCGAGACGGCGCTCGTCCAGGACCTCCCGCGCAGCGACGGGTTCGAGATCGCGGGCGAGGACGTCGTCGACGCCTATGTCGCCGAGACCGCGGCCGTCGCACCCGCCCCGGCGGGCAGCCAGCTGCGCGTCGTCTACACGGCCATGCACGGCGTGGGTTGGGAGACGACCCGACGCGTCCTCGAGACCGCCGGTTACCCGGCACCGGAACTCGTCACCGAGCAGATCGATCCCGATCCCACCTTCCGGACCGTCAGCTTCCCGAACCCGGAGGAGCCGGGCGCACTGGACCTGTCCTTCGCGACGGCGCGAGCAGTCGGCGCCGATATCATCATCGCCAACGACCCCGATGCCGACCGCCTGGCGATCGCGATCCCCGACGACGCGGCGCCGTCGGGGTTCCGTCGACTCACCGGCAATGAGGTCGGTCTCCTCCTCGGCTGGCGGGCCGCCCAGGCCGCCAGTGCCGCACTCGACGGCGACGCGGCACCCGAGGGCACGCTCGCGTGCTCGATCGTCTCCTCCCCCGCCCTGCGCATCGTCGCCGAGGCGCACGGCCTCGAGTTCCGGGAGACGCTCACCGGGTTCAAGTGGATCTCCCGGACGCCGGGCATGATCTTCGGCTTCGAGGAGGCCCTCGGCTACCTCGTGAACCCCGGGACCGTACGCGACAAGGACGGCATCTCGGCCGCCGTGGCGTTCCTCGGTCTCGCGACGGCGTCGGCGCAGGCGGGCGAGAGCGTCGCGGGGCTCCTCGACCGGTTCGCGGACACCTTCGGTTCCTTCGGCAGCGACCAGATCTCCATCCGCTACGCGGAGCTCAGCCGCATCGGCGAGGTCATGTCCGGGCTCCGGGCACTCCCGCCGACGGAGCTCGCGGGAGCCCGGGTGACCCGGATCGACGACCTCGCCGACGGCTTCGAGGCGCTCCCGCCGAGCGACGTCCTGCGCGTCTGGCTCGACGACGGCACCCGGGTCATGATCCGGCCGAGCGGCACGGAACCGAAGCTCAAGGTGTACGTCGACGTCCAGTCCGCCGACGGCGACGCCGCCGAGCGGGCGGCGACGGTCACCGCGCGGCTCGCCGCGCTGCGGACGGATCTCACGGCGCTCGTCTCCTAGCGCCTCGACAGGCTGAGCGGCCTGACGGGTGCGGCCCGGAGACCGGGCCGCACCCGTCAGCCGATGGCTCGTTCGAGCTTCTCGGTGAGTTCGGCGAGGTCGAAGTAGTTGTCGATGACGACGATGTCGGCGAAGGTCTTGCCGATGCGCTCGACGAGCTCCGGCGAGGTCAGGATCACCTGGGCGTCGGCCGCGGTCGTGCCGAGGCTCTCGATGTCGCCGGCGACGACATCGGCCTCGAGGTCGAGGCGTTCGAGCGCGCGTTCGGCGTTGAGCTTGAGGATCGCGGAAGAGCCGACCCCCGAACCGCAGACGGCGACGATCTTCATGCCTGGTCTCCGATGCGCAGGGGGGACGCACCGAACACGGCGCGCACCTCGTCGAGCGTCGTGGCCGCTGCGAGCCGCGGGATGGCGGTCTCGTCGTTGAAGACATTGGCGATCTCCGCCACCCAGCCCACGTGCGACTCGGCGGTGGTGACGGCGAGGCCGAGGACCACCGAGACGGGGTCGTTGTGGGGGTGTCCGAACCGCACCGGAGCAGCCAGGGTCGCGACGACGAGGGCGTCGTCGTGGACATCGGCACCCGGTCGGGCGTGCGCGAGCGCCAGGCCCGGCGCGATCACGACATATGCGCCGAACTCCTCGACGACGTCGATCATCCGCTGGGTGTATGCGGCGTCCGTCGCGTGGGTGTCGGACAGCAGCGCTCCGGCTACGCGGATCGCCTCGCGCCAGTCGTCGGCTTCGACGTGGAGCGCGACGCTGGCTTCGGACAGTTCTGGGAGTGGCATCGCTTCAATCAGAGGATCGGTCGACCCGAATGGATCGGAACCATCGTAACGCTCCGAGGCTGGAAGCCTGCCGCGCAGGTGCCGCCCAGGCGGTCGCCGGAACAGCACCTGCCGGCATCGTCAGTCCTCGTCGTCGTCGTCGAGGAACTCGTCGAACGCCTCGCTGATGCGGTCCGCCAGAGCCTCACGGATCTCCAGCGGCTGGAACGTCGCGGCGGCGGCGTTCAGCTGGAAGGTCTCCAGGTCGGTGAGGTCGTAGTCGAACGACTCGGAGAGGAGCGCGAGCTCCTTCGTCAGGCTCGTGTCGCTCATCGTGCGGTTGTCGACGTTCACCGTGACGGCGAAGTCGAGCTGGTAGAGGAGGTCGAACGGGTGGTCCTCGAGCTCCTCGCCCCAGGCCGCGATGGCTCCGGTCTGCAGGTTCGACTGCGGGCTGAGCTCCAACGGGATCTTGCGGTCGCGGACCCACTCCGCGACGGGACCGAGCGTGGCGTAGAGGGACTCGGCGTCGTCGCGCTCGATGAAGATGTCCTCCGCGATGCGGACACCGTGGCCGAGTCGCAGCGCACGGCCGTCGAGCATGGCGCTCCGGATCGACTCGATGCCGTCGGCCTCCCCCGCGTGGACGGTGACCGGGAACAGCTCGGCCGCGAGGTAGTCGAACGCCAGCCGGTGCTTGCTGGCGGGGAAGCCCGCCTCAGCGCCGGCGATGTCGAACCCGACCACGCCGCGCTCGCGATGGCGCACGGCGAGCTCAGCGATCTCGAGCGCGCGGTCGGCATGCCGCATGGCCGTGACGAGCTGGCCGATCTGGATGTCGGAGCCGGAGTGGGCCGCGTCCTTGATGCCGAGCTCGATGCCCTCCTGGACGGCCTCGACGACCGCGTCGAGGCTGAGACCCCGGGTGAGGTGCTGTTCGGGAGCCCAGCGCACCTCGCCGTAGATGACGCCGTCCGCAGCGAGGTCCTGGACGAACTCGCGCGCGATGCGGACGAGCCCCTCCTCGGTCTGCATGACCGCGGTGCTGAGGTCGAAGGTCTTCAGGTACTCGACGAGCGAGCCGGCGTTGCACTGCGTGTAGAACCAGTCGGCCAGGCCGTCGGGGTCCGACACGGGGACGTCGACACCGTTCGCTTCGCCCAGCTCGATGATCGTTGCGGGCCGCACACCGCCGTCGAGGTGGTCGTGGAGCGAGATCTTCGGGAGCGCGCGGAGGTCGACGCCGGAGAGGGGGGATTCGTCTGCAGAGGTCACGGGGTTCACTGTACCGCTCCACCCTCTGCCGAGGTGAGGCACTTCGTCACTCCCCATCACCCTCAACGACGAACTGCCTCACCTCGGGCGGGACCGTGGAGGCGCGCCCGGATGCGCTCCGCCAGCGCCGATGGTCGGCGCAAGTCGTCGGCGGTCAGGCGCATCACCGTCCAACCCTCGTGAGCCAGCTCCTCCGTGCGCGCGATGTCCTTCCGCCATTGCGAGCGGTCGGTGCGGTGATGGTCGCCTTCGTACTCGAGGACGAGGTGCTCGTCGCGGAACACCACATCGCCCCGGACCACTCGCCCGGAGCCGTGGAGGACGATCTCGGCGTTGTGCTCCGTTTTCGGGAGCGCCGACGCCTCGAGGATCAACCGGAGCTCGGTCTCCTTCGGCGACTGGCATCGGTCGTGCAGTCGCGGGATCGCAGCCCGAAGGGCGACGACGCCACGACGCGACGGATACTCCGTGACGGCCGCCTGCAGTTGATCGACAGACGTTCGAGGCTCAAGGAACCAGAGGAGGGCATCCCCGGCCGCGATCAATGCCGGGAGCGGTATCACCGTAGCGAGATCGCACCAGGTCCGTTCGACACTGGTGACCGGGAGGCCGTCCAGGTCGACGACGTCCTCGGGAGCAAGGGTGCCGCAGTGCCCGACGACGCCCCGCCCCTCGCGTGCCCGGACACCGGCGGGCGACATGACATGCAGCGGGTCTTCCGGGCTCGTCGGCCTGGGCGTCGGAATGCCGTGCAGGGCGGCGGCCGTCTGATGGCTGAAGGCTCCCCCGATCGGGAGAGCGCTCAGGTAGGCGACCGCCCGGTGGTACAGGTCGGCCGGGTAGCCCGGCGGCGTCCGGATCCCGTGGAAGGGAGCACCGAGCGCGGGGTTCCGGAGCTGACGAGGCGTGAACCCGGCGCGCACCGCCGACTGAGCGGACTTCGGCCCGGCCATGATCGGGATCGAGGATCGGAAGGTCATCCCTCGATCGTGCCGCCGGCAGGAGGTTCCCCCGTCGTTCTCCACAGGTCGCGTACTCAGGTGAGGCAACTCGTCGTCCGGAACGGCGATGGACGACGAGTTGCCTCACCTCAACGGGCTCAGGCCTCGATGCGGGCCCGGACGATGGGGCCGCGCGGGGGCGCGGTGTCCTCGATCGTGTACGCACCGTCGAGGGCCTCGAGCGCCCGCGGGAAGCGTGCCGCGTCGTCGGCACTCAGCGTGAAGAGCGGCTGTCCGGCCCGGACCTCGTCGCCCGGCTTCGCGTGCAGGTCGATGCCCGCCGCGTGGATGACCGGGTCCTGCTGCCTGGCCCGACCAGCACCGAGGCGCCAGGCCGCGATGCCGAACGGCAGTGCCTCCTGCGTCGCCAGCACGCCGTTGCGCGACGCCGTGACGACGTGGGTCTCCTTGGCGACCGGCAGCGGTGCGTCCGGGTCGCCGTCCTGTGCGCGGATCATGCGCTTCCAGACGTCCATGGCCCGACCGTCCGCGAGGGCGCCCTCGACGTCAGCGTCCGGCTGCCCGGCGAGGGTCAGCATCTCCCGCGCGAGGGCGAGCGTCAGCTCGACGACGTCCGCCGGACCACCACCCGCGAGGACCTCGACGGACTCGCGGACCTCGTTCGCGTTGCCGATCGCGAGGCCGAGCGGGACGTTCATGTCCGTCAACAGTGCTGTCGTCGCCACACCGGCGTCCGTCCCGAGCGCGACCATCGTGCGCGCCAGTTCCTCGGCGCGCTCGTAGTCCTGCATGAAGGCGCCGGAGCCGAACTTGACGTCGAGGACGAGCGCACCAGTGCCTTCGGCGATCTTCTTCGACATGATGCTCGACGCGATGAGCGGGATCGCCTCGACCGTGCCCGTCGTGTCGCGCAGGGCGTACAGACGCTTGTCGGCCGGGGCGAGACCGGAGCCGGCGGCGCAGATGACCGCGCCGACGTCCTCCAGCTGCGCCAACATCTCGTCGTTCGTCAGCGCCGCACGCCAGCCGGGGATGCTCTCGAGCTTGTCGAGCGTCCCACCCGTGTGCCCGAGCCCGCGGCCCGACAGCTGCGGCACCGCGACGCCGAAGACGGCGACGAGCGGGGCGAGCGGCAGGGTGATCTTGTCGCCCACGCCGCCCGTCGAGTGCTTGTCCGAGGTCGGCTTGTCGAGCGATGCGAAGCTCATCCGCTCTCCACTCGCGATCATCGCCATCGTGAGGTCGCGGATCTCGCGCCGCTCCATGCCGTTCAGCAGGATCGCCATCGCGAGCGCCGACATCTGCTCGTCGGCGACATAGCCACGGGTGAAGGCGTCGATCAGCCAGTCGATCTGCGGCGTCGACAGCTCGCCGCGGTCGCGCTTCGTGCGGATGAGGTCGACGACGTCGAATGCTTCTACGGAACTCATGCGTGGTACTCCTCGAGTTGACGGGGTCCGAAGGCGTCCGGCAGGACCTCGTCGATGGTGCGGATGCCGGAGACGGTGTCGAGCAGCATGCCCGCCGTCGAGTGCTCGTACAGCAGCTGTCGGCACCGGCCGCACGGCATGAGGCGTTCGCCCTTGCCGTCGACGCAGGCGAACGCCACGAGGCGTCCTCCGCCCGACATGTGGAGGGCGGAGACGAGCGCGCACTCCGCGCACAGCGTCAGGCCGTAGCTGGCGTTCTCGACGTTGCAGCCGGAGATGATCCGGCCGTCGTCGACGAGAGCAGCCGCGCCGACCGGGAACCGGCTGTAGGGCACATAGGCGTGACCCATCGCCTCCCGGGCCGCGGTGTGCAGCGCCTCCCAGTCGACGGGTGGCGTGGTCGTCGTGTCGCTCACGATCAGCCCTTCACGTAGGGCTTGCCGGCGGCTGCCGGTCCGCGGGAGATGCCGACGAGTCCGGCGACCGCGAAGATCGTCACCACGTACGGGAGCATGAGCATGAACGCGCTCGGCACCGGGGAGCCGATGGCACTCAACGCGAACTGCAGGTTCTGCGTGAAGCCGAACAGCAGCGCGGCGAGCGTCGCCTTGAGCGGGTCCCAGCGTCCGAAGATGACCGCCGCGAGCGCGATGTAGCCGGCACCCGCCGTCATCTCCTTGTTGAACGCACCGACCGAGCCGAGGGTGAAGTACGCCCCACCGAGGCCGACGATCGCGCCCGCGAGCGCGACGTTCCAGAACCGGGTCCGGTTCACGTTGATGCCGACGGTGTCGGCCGCCTGCGGGTGCTCACCCACGGCGCGGAGGCGGAGGCCCCAGCGCGTGTAGAACAGGCAGAAGAAGACCACGGCCACGGCGATGTACATCAGGTAGATGATGATCGTCTGGCGGAACAGCACGGGCCCGATGAGCGGGATCTCGCTGAGGATCGGGATGTTGATCCGGGGGAACTTCGGCGGGCTGTTGAAGAGCGCCTCGTTCTTCGTGAGCACCTGCGAGTACAGGAAGCTCGTGAGTCCGACGACGAGGACGTTGAGCACCACACCGACGATGACCTGGTCGACGAGGTACTTGATCGAGAACGCCGCGAGCAGGAAGCTCACGAGCGTGCCGGCGATCATCGCCGCGACGAGCCCGAGGAAGGCGTTCCCCGTCACCGAGGCGACGAAGGCGGACGAGAACGCGCCGGCGAGCAGCTGGCCCTCGATCGCGATGTTCACGACGCCGACCCGCTCGGAGATGACGCCGCCGAGCGCACCGAAGATGAGCGGGACGCTCAGGGCGACCGTGCCGAGCAGGAGCCCGGTGATCGGGATCGCCTTGCCCGCGGCGGCCCACGACAGGAACCCGACCATGAACAGCACACCGAACACGGTGATGAGCCAGAGCGGGACTTTCTTGCCCGTCGTGACGAGGTACGCGCTCAGTGCCGTGATGGCGGCCAGGAGGATCGTGACGACGATGCCGGTGACCGTGGACGGGAGCACGACCGTCGGCAGCTGGATGACGTCGCCGTCGCTGGAGAGCCGGAACGTGCTGTTGCCGTCGCGGTGCCAGATGACGAACAACAGGAACGCGATGACGGTGAAGATCCCGAACGCGATCGGGGCCTTCCAGCTCCGGACGACGACCGTCTCGAGGACGATCGGGGCGTCGGGAGCCGGCTGCGGCGTCTGCTTGTCGAGCGTGAATCCACTCATGCGGACACCTCCTTCTTGGCGGAGCGACGCGTTCGGCGCGTCGAACCGTCGGGCTTCGGCAGGAAGAAGATCGCCCGCACGAGCGGCGGAGCCGCGATGAACAGCACGATGAGTGCCTGGAGGACGAGCACGATGTCGATCGGCACGTTGACGCCCTGGGTGGCCTGCATGGAGTACCCACCGGCCTTGAGCGCACCGAACAGGATGCCGGCGATGAGGATGCCGCCCGGCCGGCTGCGTCCGAGGAGCGCGACGGTGATGGCGTCGAAGCCGATGCCGGCGTCGATGCCGTTGTCGAACCCGGAGGTCACCGTTCCGAGCACCTGCGAGACGCCGGCGAGACCGATCAGTCCACCGGAGAGCAGCATGGCGTACACGTAGGTGTTCTTCACGTCGATACCCGCGACGCGCGCGGCGTTCGGGTTCTCACCGACCGCGCGGAAGCGGAAGCCGATCGACGACCGGCTGAACAACCACCACACGAACACGACCGCGAGGATCGCGATGAGGAAACCGGCGTGCAGGTTGTAGCGGTCACCGAGGAGCTTGGGCAGGACGGCGTTCTCCGCCATCCCCGCGCTCTTCGGCACGTTCGACCCGGGAGCCTGCAACAGCCCCTGCGTGGAGAGCATGAAGGTGATGAGGTAGAACGCGACGTAGTTGAGCATGATCGTGATGATCACCTCGTGCGCGCCGGTGCGGGCCTTCAGGACGCCGACGATGCCGCCCCAGAACGCGCCACCGATGATGCCGGCGGCGATCGCGACGAGCAGGTGCACCACGGGCGGGAGGTCGAGCGTGAAGCCGACCCATCCGGCGCAGGCGGCGGCGATGAGCATCTGACCTCGTCCACCGATGTTGAACATGCCGACCCGGAACGCCAGGCCGACACCGAGTCCGGCGAGGATCAGCGGGGTCGCGAAGGTCAGCGTCTCCGTCAGCGGGCGGATGCCGTTCAGGAAGTCGGGGCGCTTGAAGTTGTAGATCGACCCCTGGAAGAGCGCGCCGTACGCGCCGGTCGCCGACTGCCAGACCGCCGCGATCGTGTCGCCCGGGCGGGCGAAGAAGTACCCGGCGGCGGTGTGGACCTTCGGATCGGTCAGCGCGATGAGGATCGCACCGACGACCATCGCCAGGACGACGGCGAGGATCGAGATGACGATGCTCGAGTTGAGGATCTCGGCGAGCACCTTGTTCGAGCGCGGCTGGGTCGTGTCGGGCTTCGCCTCGCCCGGTGCCACCGGCTGGACCGTTCCGGGCGGGGTGTGGGACGTCTCGCTCATGCTGCTGCTCCTGCCGGGAGTTCGCCGGCCATCATGAGGCCGAGGACCTCTCTGGGGGTCGATGCCGGGACGATCCCGACGATGCCGCCGCGGTACATGACCGCGATGCGGTCGGCGAGCGCGACGACCTCGTCGAGCTCGGTCGACACGACGATGACGGGGATGCCGGCGTCGCGCGTGGCGACGATGCGCTTGTGCACGAACTCGATCGAGCCGACGTCGATCCCGCGGGTCGGCTGTGCGGCGACGAACAGCCGCAGCTCACGGCTGAGCTCACGGGCGAGGACGACCTTCTGCTGGTTGCCGCCCGACAGGGAGCCGGCCGGCGACTCGATGCCCTGCGACCGGACGTCGAACTCCTGCGACTTCTCGCGTGCGAACTCGTCGCGGAATCCGCGCTGGACGTTGCCGCCCTTCACGAAGGGTGCACCCGTCGATCGGTCCAGCATGAGGTTCTCGGCGATGGTGAACTGTTTGACGAGCCCGTCCTCGGATCGGTCCTCCGGCACGAAGCCGACGCCGGCGTCGAGCACCTTGCGCGGGGTGGACCCGACGAGTTCGACACCGTCGAGCTTGATGCTGCCCTTGGTGTGCGGCTGCAGCCCGAGGATCGCCTCGGTGAGCTCGGTCTGCCCGTTCCCCTGGACGCCGGCGATGGCGAGCACCTCGCCCTCGCGCACCTCGAAGCTGACGCCGTTGACGACGAGCTGGCCGAGGTGGTCGACGACGGACAGGTCGTGCACGGTGAAGGTGGTGTCGCCGAGGTTCGGCGCCTCCTTGTGGACCGTGAGTTCGACGGGACGCCCGACCATGAGGGACGCCAGCTCGGCGTTCGTCGCGGTGGGCGAGGCCTCGCCGACGACCTTGCCGAGTCGGATGACGGTGATGCGGTCGGCGACTTCGCGGACCTCTCGCAACTTGTGGGTGATGAAGACGATGGACGTGCCCTCGTCCTTCAGCTGCTTCATGATCGCCATGAGCTCGTCCGTCTCCTGTGGGGTGAGCACGGCGGTGGGCTCGTCGAAGACGAGGACGTTGGCGTTGCGGGAGAGCGCCTTGACGATCTCGACGCGCTGCTGCACTCCGACCGGGAGGTCGCCGACGATGGCGTCCGGGTCGAGGCTGAAGCCGAACCGCTCGGAGATGTCGATGACGAGCTTGCGGGCCGCTGCGACGTCGAGGCGGCCACCGCCCTTGGTCTGCTCGTGGCCGAGCATGACGTTCTCGGCGACGGTGAAGACGGGGATGAGCATGAAGTGCTGGTGCACCATGCCGATGCCGGCGCCCATGGCGTCGCCAGGGCCCTGGAAGTGCTGGACGACGTCGTCCAGGAGGATCTCGCCCTCGTCGGCCTGATAGAGGCCGTAGAGGACGTTCATGAGGGTGGATTTGCCGGCACCGTTCTCGCCGAGGAGACAGTGGATCTCTCCCGGTTCGACGGTGAGGTCGATGTGGTCGTTGGCGGTGAGTGCACCGAACCGTTTGGTGATGCCGCGGAGCTCGAGCTTCATGGGTCCCAATCTAGTCACGTGTCGGATGTCGGCACAGGCGGTCGGGATCGCCGTCCGGCCGTGCCGCGAACAAAGCGGGGGGAGGTCGCGGATCGCGACCTCCCCCCGGAGTCCCGGGCGAGGGCCCGGGTGAAGAGGGACTACTTGACGGGCGAGGAGACCGAGGTCGCCTTGATGGAACCGTCGATGATGCCAGCCTTGATCGTGTCGAGCTCGTCGGCCAGGGTCGGGGAGACCTTGGACTCGAAGTCGTGGAACGGCGCGAGGCCGACGCCCTCGTTCTCGAGGGTGCCGATGTACGCAGCTGCGTCGAACTTGCCGCCACCGGCCTCGGTCACGGTGTCGGCGACGCCGGCCTTCATGCCCTTGAGGATGGAGGTCAGGAACAGGCCCTTGTTCTCGGAGTTGGTCTCGTACAGGTCGGCGTCGACACCGATCATGGCGATGTCCTTACCGGTCTCCTGGATCTCGGCGATCGCGCTCAGGAAGATCGGGCCACCGACCGGAAGGAGCACGTCGGCGTTCTGGTCGATGAGTGTGCGGGCGAGCTGCTTGGCGGTGTCGTTCGCCTCGAAGCCACCGGTGAAGGAACCGGTCTGAGCGGCGACGTCCCAACCGACGACCTGGACGCTCTTGCCCTTCTGCTCGTTGTAGTACGCGACGCCCTCGGCGAAGCCGTCCATGAAGATCTGGACGGACGGGAAGGGCTGGCCGCCGAAGGTGCCGACGACGCCGGTCTTCGAGTAGTCGGCCGCCGCGTAGCCCGCGAGGAATGCGGCCTGGACGGTGTCGAACAGGATCGGCTTGATGTTCGGGGCGTCGACCTTGCCGTCGAAGTCGTTGTCGGCCGCGTCGTCGATGATCGCGTAATCGACGTCCGGGTTCGCGAGCGCCGCGTCGACCGTGTCGGCGGAGAGGGCGAAGCCGACGCTGACGATGAGCGAGCAGCCCTGGTCGGCCAGGCTCTGCAGGTTCGGCTTGTAGTCGTCGGCCTTGTCGGACTGGACGGTGATGGGCTCGACGCCGAGCTCCTTCGCCGCCTCGGTCAGACCCTCGTAGCCGAGCTGGTTGAACGACTTGTCGGTGAAGCCACCGGCGTCGGAGACCATGCACGGGAGGAAGTCGGATGCGGCACCGGTTGAGTCGCCGTCGCCGGTGCTGGGAGCCGATGCGCAGCCGGCGAGCAGTGCCATGAGACCGACGCCGGCGATTGCGCCCGCAGCGGCCTTCCGAGTTGAGATTGCCAAGGTAGCCTCCAAGATGCAGCCCCGCGGGTCACGGGGCGTATGGGGTTACGTTACCCAATACGACGACCGCCGAACGGACGATCCCGGCTTCGCGACCGAAGCGTTACAGAACGGTGGCACCGGCGTCATGCGCCGGAAACACGCGGATGCGCAGACGCGCATCGCCGGGCCGTGATGCTGCGCACGTGAGCGCGGAGCGACCCCGCCGGCGGTCGCCTTGCGCTCCGGGTAGCTGCGGTTCCCACCTGGGCACCGAGCGCGGCTCGGTGCCCAGGCAGAACCGACCGGGATCCGGGTCAGCGGCGGTCGAGCATCAGGGTGTCGCCGCTCCAGCGCCGACGGAGCCATCGGTCGTGGCTCGCGATGACGACCGCGCCCGGATAGTCGCTGAGGGCGTCCTCGAGCTCCGTCGCAAGCGTGAGCGACAGGTGGTTCGTCGGCTCGTCCAGGAGGAACAGGTGCGGAGGCCGCGCGATGATCAGCGCGAGGGCAAGACGGCGTTGCTGCCCGACGGAGAGCTGGCCGATCGGGCGGTCGAGGTCGCGAAGCCCCAGGAGCCCGAGACCCGCGAGCGGGGTGCGCGCTGCACGCGCCTCGCCGAGCGTCCGGTCGTAGACCTCCCGAGGTGATCGCTCCGCATCCGGGAACGCGACGTCCTGCTCGAGGAGCCCCACGCGGAGCCCCTTCCGCCGGAGGACGGTCCCCGCATCGAGGCGCAGCGACCCGGCGAGGACCGCCAGGAGCGTCGACTTCCCCGAACCGTTCGCCCCGGTGACCAGCACCCGCGACCGGGGTGCCAGCTGCAGGCGTTCGAGGTGCAGCCGGCCGTCCACGCGGGCGTCGGCGAGGTCGAGCAGCTGCTCCCCCTCGTCGAGGACCGTCGATCCGCTCGGGATCCCTGCGAACGAGAGCTGGCGAGGCGGGCGCCGCACCTGCTCGCGCTCGAGGACCTCGAGTCGGAGCTGCGCGTTCCGCACCCGCCGACTGATCTGCTGCTCGACGCGGTCGCCGCGCATGCCGAAGGCCATGCGGTTGTTGTCGCGGATGCCCCGATCGTGGTTGATCCGCGGGGCGACGTCGTGCACCGCGGACGCGAGGCGGCGCAGTTCGGCCTGCTCCTCTTCATGACGCGCCGACCAGCGATCGAGTTCCGCTGCCTTCCAGTCGAGGTACTCGCTGAACGGCCCGCCGAACTCCACGACGGGTGACGCCTCGCCGACGGGGACGGGGCGGGACGGATCGATGTCGACGAGCCCCGTCGCCACCTCGTCGAGGAAGGCGCGGTCATGGCTCGCGAAGAGCACCGGACCCGGCCACTCCGACAGGTGGCCGCGGAGGAACGCGACCGCCTCGTCGTCCAGATGGTTGGTCGGCTCGTCGAGCAGCAGTGCGGTCGGTCTCGCGACGAGGAGCGCGGCGAGGGCGAAGCGGGATCGCTGTCCCCCGCTCACCTCACCGAGTCGTCGCGACCGTTCGATCGCGGCGATGCCGAGGCCGTCGACGACCGCGTCCAACCGGGCGTCCGCCGTCCAGACGTCGGCGCGTTCCGCCGCATCGAGCGCGGCGGCGTACCGCTGCTCGGCGGAACCGTCACCGGCGGAACCCGTCTCACCGAGTGCCGCCGCCGACGTCTCGAGCTCCTGCTCGACTGCGCGGACCTCGCCGAGCGCCTGCTCCAGCAGCTCGCCGACCGTCGTGTCCTCCGGGAGCTCGAGTTCCTGCATGAGGATGCCTGTGCGCAGCGGGCGGACGGCCTCGCCGTCGTCCGGCTCATCGATCCCGGCGAGGATGCGCAGCAGCGTGGACTTCCCCGCGCCGTTCTCGCCGATCAGGCCGAGACGATCCCCGGCCGACACGACGAGGTCCACGTCGCGCAACACGACGCGGTCGCCGTAGGAGCGGGTGACGCCGTCGGCGCGGAGCTGCTGGATGTCGATGGATCGCCCGAAGGTCGAAGCGGCGCGACGGTGGACTGGTGTTGCTTGGGTCATGGGTGCTCGCATGGAGGCCCCTTTCGAGATGGGGCACGCCGGGTACGGTCGTCGTCCGACACGTCAGGAGTGAGCGCTGGGCTCGAACTCCTGGGCGGACCTGGAAGCGTCTGGCGTACCTCGATGGATTCCCGCCGGGCACATCACGTTCGTGATGGTCTGCCGCAGGCGCGGGACGTCGATTCGCTCAGTTCTTCACAGTGATCTCAGGCTATCCGTCGGTCGTCGGCCGCCGCAAGCCCTGCACGTCACCGGTCCCGATTAGGCTGGTCGTCATGCGTGCTCCGTCGGTCCCCTCGCCCGCGCGGCGTCGCCGTGCGCATCGATCGACCGCGGCCTCGCTGCTCGCCGCGCTCGGTATCGGTGCGCTCGTCGCACTCGGCGCACTGCCGACCACGCCGGCGACCGCGGCAGCTGCGAGCTCGCAGCTGAGCCGGACGCAGACGACGCCGACGCCCACCCCGAGTCCCTCGCCGAACACGCCCTCGACGGCGAGCCCGAAGCCGACGAAGCCGGCTCCCAGCAAGCCTGCCCAGCCGGCGCCGCCCACGGTCCGCGGCACGGACTTCGACCCGGGCGAGATCATCAGCGACGCGAACTTCTATGACGCGAACGCCATGAGCGAGGCGGACGTCCAGGCGTTCTTCGCCTCCCAGCCCTGTACCCCGAAAGACGGCGTGCCGTGCCTGGCGGACTTCCGTGCCAGCACCGAGTCCGTCCCGGCGGCCGAGCCCGGGCACTGCGAGGCCTACCGCGGCGCCGTGAACGAGTCGGCGGCGAGGATCGTCGCGAAGGTCGCCCACGCGTGCGGGATCAACCCCAAGGTGCTGCTCGTCCTCATGCAGAAGGAGCAGTCGCTCATCACCGGGCCGAGCGAGTACGGCTACGCGCGCGCCATGGGTTGGGGCTGCCCCGACACCGGCCCGAACTTCAGCGCGAGCTGCGACGCGGACTACTTCGGGTTCCAGAACCAGGTCTACCGTTCCGCATGGCAGTTCCGGCAGTACACGCTGTACCCGCTCAACGTGCCGGGCGAGTCCTATCAGCGGGCGTATCACCTGGGATCGGTCTACATCCAGTACAGCCCCGACGCGGCCTGCGGCGGTACCCAGGTCGACATCCGCAATCAGGCGACGGCGAACCTCTACCTCTACACGCCGTACCAACCGAACGCCGCGGCCCTCGCGAACGTCTCGGGCACTGGCGACGCCTGCAGTGCCTACGGCAACCGCAACTTCTGGCGGCTCTACACGGAGTGGTTCGGCCCCGCGGTCTGATCGCCCGGTTCGCTCTTCCAAGGATGGGCGAACGAACGGGTCATTCGCCGATGAGGAGCGCGACGCGGTCGTCGAGGTAGGCGTCGAGCGGGGTGAGCCCGAGGTCGTGCCCGGCCCAGCGGAGCATGACCGTGTCGTCGACGAGTCGCAGCGGGCCTGAACCTTCCCGGAGTGACGCCTCGTCCAGCGCGAGCTCGACGACCTCGAAGTTCACGACGTCGCCCTCGGCGAACGGGCCGCGGTGGGCCGCCTGCTGCGCGATCCGGCGGTGCTCGACCTCCGAGGAGCGGTGGTTGAACCACTTCGGCTCCACGGCCCGAGTGGATTCGGCGGCGGTGAAGAGGCGACCGTCGGCCGAGAGCAGGACGACCCCGAGGCGCCACGCCCGGCCGATCGGCCGCAGCGCGGGTGCCCGCTTCACGAGCGGGAGTCCGCGGGGTGTGTAGACCTCCGCCAGGGCCTCGTCACGCACGCCTGCGGCTTGGAGACGCGCGCCCGCCTGCAGGAGCAGCTCGCGCAGCGCGGTCACCGTCGGTCGCCGATCAGAGGACGTCGTCGCGACCGGACAACTTGAGGGCGTCCACGACGCTCTTCACCCGCTGCGCGTTGGCGCTCGTGGTGACGAGCAGGGCGTCCGGGGTGTCGACGACGACGATGTCCTGCACACCGATGAGGCTGATGACCCGACCGGTCTGGCTGACGACGATGCCGCTGGAGGCGTCCGACAGCACCCGCGCGTTCTCACCGAGGATGGCGAGGTCGGACTTGCGCCCACCGGAGTTGAGCTTGGCGAGCGAGGCGAAGTCGCCCACGTCGTCCCAGTCGAAGTGCGCCGGCACGACGGCCATGCGACCGGCGGCCGCGGCGGGCTCAGCCACGGAGTAGTCGATCGCGATCTTCTCGAGCGCCGGCCAGACGCGGTCGACGACCGGGCCACGGGCCGCCGCGTCGTCCCAGACTTCGGCGAGTTCGAGGAGACCCGCCAGGAGTTCAGGCTTCTGCCGACCGATCTCCTCGAGGAGGACGTCGGCTCGCGAGATGAACATCCCGGCGTTCCAGAGGTGCTCGCCGCTCGAGACGTACCGCTTGGCCGTGGCGAGGTCGGGCTTCTCGACGAAGGAGTCGACCAGCATGACCCCTTCGGCCCCGCGGATGCCGAGGTCGCGGGCGCTCTTGATGTAGCCGAAGCCGATGGCGGGCTCCGTGGGCTGGATGCCGATCGTGACGATGTAGCGCTCCTCGGCGGCCGTGACGGCCTGGGCGACCGCGGCCCGGAACAGGCGGTCGCCGCGGATCACGTGGTCGGCGGCGAACGAGCCGACGATGACGTCGGGTTCGCGACGGACGAGGATCGCTGCGGCGAGCCCGATCGCGGCGGTCGAGTCGCGCGGCTCGCTCTCGAGGACCACGTTGGCGTCGGCGAGGTCGGGCAGCTGCTGTTCGACGGCCGCGCGGTGCGCACGCCCGGTGACGACCATGATGCGCTGGTCGCCGGCGATCGGCGCGAGGCGGTCCCAGGTGGCGCGCAACAGCGTGCTGCCGGAGCCGGTGAGGTCGTGCAGGAACTTGGGTGCGTCGGCTCGCGAGAGCGGCCAGAGACGACTGCCGATGCCGCCGGCCGGGATCACTGCGTAGAAGCGTTCGAGGGGCGTGGTCATCCCCCGAGCGTACCGCCAGGCTCCAGGCTGAGGACGACGGCACGGAAGCGTCATCTGACGGGTTTACGATGAGCGCCAGATCGAGCACGAGAAAGAACGGTACGAGCATGGCTGGACGCAACGTCCTCGGGATCCCGATCCCGTCCTTCGGCAGCAAGCAGGCTCCCCCGGTCCCCGTCGGTCCGCCGGACGCAGCGGACCTGGACGGCCGCAACAGCATCGTCAACGCCTGCATCTACCGCCACGGTTCCCGCAGCTCGACGCTCACCTCACTCGAGGACACCTTCCGCGCGCTCCATGAGACCCCGGACGGCGTCGCATGGATCGGGCTCTACCGGCCCGACGCCGGCGAGCTCGGCGTCCTGGCGGCTGAGTTCGGTCTGCACCCGCTCGCCGTCGAGGACGCCATCACCGCGCACCAGCGGCCGAAGATCGAGCGGTACGACGACGTCCTGTTCGTCGTCCTCCGGGCCGCCAACTACGTCGACGAGACCGAGACCGTCGAGTTCGGCGAGCTGCACGTCTTCGTCGGTCCGAACTTCGTCATCACCCTGCGGCACGCCGAGTCCCCCGACCTGTCGCACGTGCGGGCGCGGATGGAGCAGGAGCACGAACTCCTCGCCTATGGTCCGCAGGCGATCCTGTACGCCATCATCGACGCCGTCGTCGACGGCTACGGTCCGGTCGTCGCCGGGCTCTCGAACGACATCGACGAGATCGAGGAGCAGGTCTTCGTCGGCGAATCCCAGGTGTCCCGCCGCATCTACCAGCTCTCCCGCGAGGTCATCGCCTTCGAACGGGCGACGCACCCGCTCAGCGACGTGATGCTGTCGCTCGAGCAGGGCAGCGCGAAGTACGGGGTCGCCGACGAATTGCAACGCGGCCTCCGCGACGTCGCCGACCACCTCACGAGCGTCAACCAACGGATCGACGCCTACCGCGAGCTGTTGCGCGACATCCTGACCGTGAACAGCACCCTCGTCGGGCAACGCCAGAACGAGGAGATGGCGAAGATGACCGAGGCGAGCCTCAAGCAGGGCGACGAGGTGAAGAAGATCTCCTCCTGGGCCGCCATCCTGTTCGGCCCGAGTCTCATCGCGGGGATCTACGGCATGAACTTCACCCACATGCCGGAGTTGTCGTGGTGGTTCGGCTACCCGATGGCGCTCGCGCTCATGGCCACCACGAGCGTCATCCTCTACAAGGTGTTCAAGCGTCGGAACTGGTTGTGAACACCCGGTGTCGCGCGGTCGTCGCGCAGATGTCCGGCCTCTCTCGACGTCGAGACAGTTAGGCCAGCCTTAGCGGCGGGACCGCGCATCCCACGCCTACACTTGGTCCAGCGCGCCGATTCGACGCACGGCAGGCAACAACCCCCGCACGGCAGAACGATCTGCCGCAGATAGCGACTATCAGGGAGGACCTCGTGACCGCGAGTCTCACGCGAACGTCACCGTTGGAATCCACGACATCCAAACGCCCGGCCGGCACCCTGTACCGGGGCCGTGAAGGCATGTGGTCGTGGGTGCTCCACCGGATCACCGGCGTCGCCATCTTCTTCTTCCTCCTCGTGCACGTCCTCGACACCGCGCTGGTGCGGGTCTCCCCCGAGGCGTACAACGCGGTCATCGGCACGTACAAGAACCCCATCATGGGGCTCGGTGAGGTCGCGCTCGTCGCCGCCATCGCCTACCACGCGTACAACGGCATCCGCATCATCCTCATCGACTTCTGGTCGAAGGGCACCAAGTACCAGCGGCCCATGTTCTGGATCGTCATCGGTCTCTGGGTCGTGACGATGCTCGGCTTCACGCCGCGCCACCTGATCAACGTGTTCAGCGAGATGGGCCACTGATGACGACGATCGCCGCTCCCCGCACCCCCGCTCGTCCCGCGCGCCGCAAGGGCGTCAACTGGGAGAAGTGGGGCTGGATCTACATGCGCGTCTCCGGCGTGATCCTGCTGGTCCTCATCTTCGGCCACCTGTTCGTCAACCTCATGGTCGGCGACGGCATCAAGGCCATCGACTTCGCCTTCGTCGGTGGCAAGCTGTCGAACCCCTTCTGGCAGTGGTGGGACGTCGCCATGCTGTGGCTCGCACTGATCCACGGCGGAAACGGCATGCGCACCATCGTCAACGACTACGCCACGGGTCGCACGATCCGCGGTGTCCTCAAGGTCGCGATCCTCGCCGCCGTCACCATCCTCATCATCCTCGGGACCCTGGTCGTCTTCACCTTCGACCCGTGCCCCGCCGGCGCACCTGCAGACCTGCTCGCGTCGTTCTGCCCCGCCAACTGAGCAACCGAGACCGAGCAACGGAAACCGTGACTACAGAAACCACCGAGTCCACCGTCATCGACGGCATCCACTACCACCAGTTCGACATCGTGATCGTCGGTGCCGGCGGTGCCGGCATGCGCGCCGCGATCGAGGCCGGCCCCGGAGCGAAGACGGCCGTCATCTCCAAGCTCTACCCGACGCGGTCCCACACGGGAGCGGCGCAGGGCGGTATGGCCGCTGCGCTCGCGAACGTCGAGGAGGACAGCTGGGAATGGCACACCTTCGACACCATCAAGGGCGGCGACTACCTCGTCGACCAGGATGCGGCGGAGATCCTCGCGAAGGAGGCCATCGACGCGGTCATCGACCTCGAGAACATGGGTCTGCCGTTCAACCGCACCCCCGAGGGCAAGATCGACCAGCGTCGCTTCGGCGGCCACACCCGCGACCACGGTAAGGCGCCGGTCCGCCGCGCCTGCTACGCGGCCGACCGCACTGGCCACATGATCCTGCAGACGCTGTTCCAGAACTGCGTCCGCCTCGGCATCAACTTCTTCAACGAGTACTACGCACTCGACCTGATCATGACGAACGTCGACGGCGTCGACAAGCCGTCCGGTGTGGTCGCGTACGAGCTCTCCACCGGCGAGATCCACGTCTTCCAGGCGAAGGCGGTCATCTTCGCCACCGGTGGCTTCGGCAAGATCTACAAGACGACCTCGAACGCACACACCCTCACGGGCGACGGCGTCGGGATCATCTGGCGCAAGGGTCTCCCGCTCGAGGACATGGAGTTCTTCCAGTTCCACCCCACCGGCCTCGCCGGTCTCGGCATCCTCCTCACCGAGGGAGCCCGAGGCGAGGGTGCGATCCTCCGGAACGCGAGCGGTGAACGCTTCATGGAGCGGTACGCCCCGACCATCAAGGACCTCGCCCCGCGAGACATCGTCGCGCGCTGCATGGTCCAGGAGGTCGCGGAAGGCCGCGGTGCCGGGCCGAACAAGGACTACGTCTACCTCGACTGCACCCACCTCGGTGCCGAGGTCCTCGAGACCAAGCTGCCCGACATCACCGAGTTCGCGCGCACCTACCTCGGTGTCGACCCGGTGACGGAGCCCGTCCCGGTCATGCCGACCGCGCACTACGCCATGGGCGGCATCCCGACGAACGTCAAGGCCGAGGTCCTGAGCGACAACAACACCGTCGTCCCCGGTCTGTACGCGGCCGGCGAATGCGCGTGCGTGTCCGTCCACGGCTCGAACCGGCTCGGCACGAACTCGCTCCTCGACATCAACGTGTTCGGCAAGCGCGCCGGCAACAACGCCGTCGAGTACGTCCAGGGCGTCGACTTCACGCCACTGCCCGAGAACCCCGCCGGCTTCGTCTCCGGCCTCATCGAGCAGATGCGGAACTCCAACGGCACCGAGCGGATCTCCACGATCCGCAAGGAGCTGCAGGAGGAGATGGACCGTAACGCCCAGGTGTTCCGGACCGACGAGTCCCTCGCCGGCGTCACCGCCACCATCCACAACCTGCGCGAGCGGTACCAGAACATCGCCGTCCAGGACAAGGGCAAGCGCTTCAACACGGACCTCCTCGAGGCGATCGAGCTGGGCTTCCTGCTCGACCTCGCCGAGGTCGTCGTCTACTCCGCTCGCAACCGTCAGGAGAGCCGTGGCGGTCACATGCGCGACGACTACCCGAAGCGCGACGACGAGAACTACATGAAGCACACGATGGCGTACCTGTCCGGCGACCCGCACTCGTCCGACGCGGCCGACCACATCCGGCTCGACTGGAAGCCCGTGGTCATCACGCGGTACCAGCCGATGGAGAGGAAGTACTAGCGATGAGCACTGCAACGCTCGAGAACCCGCCGGCAGCAGCACCGGAGGAGATCCAGTCCTTCACGGTCACCCTGATCATCCGTCGATTCGACCCGGACGTGGACGCCGAGCCGCGCTGGGAGGACTTCGACGTCGAGATGTTCCCGACGGACCGCATCCTGGACGCGCTCCACAAGATCAAGTGGGAACAGGACGGGACCCTCACGTTCCGTCGCTCCTGCGCGCACGGCATCTGCGGCTCCGACGCCATGCGGATCAACGGACGGAACCGCCTCGCCTGCAAGACGCTGATCAAGGACCTCGACATCTCGAAGCCGATCTACGTCGAGGCGATCAAGGGCCTGCCGCTCGAGAAGGACCTCGTCGTCGACATGGACCCCTTCTTCGCCTCGTTCCGCGAGGTGCAGCCGTTCCTCATGCCCGGCAAGCCTGCGGAGAAGAACAAGGAGCGCGTGCAGTCGGTCGCCGAGCGCGCCCGCTTCGACGACACCACGAAGTGCATCCTGTGCGCCGCGTGCACCTCGTCGTGCCCCGTGTTCTGGACCGACGGCCAGTACTTCGGCCCGGCGGCGATCGTGAACGCGCACCGCTTCATCTTCGACTCCCGCGACGACGCCTCGCAGGTCCGCCTGGACATCCTCAACGACCAGGAGGGCGTGTGGCGCTGCCGCACCACCTTCAACTGCACCGAGGCGTGCCCCCGCGGTATCCAGGTCACGCAGGCGATCGCCGAGGTCAAGCAGGCCATGATCTCCGGCAAGGTCTCCTAGCCCACACCCGGTTCATCCGTCCGGCCCAGCGCACTGCGCTGGGCCGGACGTGTTCGTGCAGGGCGACCTGTTCGTCGAGCGACGTCAGGCCAGCGCGGCAGCTCTGGCTTCAGCCGGTGACGCGGCGCTCAGGGCGTCCATGGCCATGGCACGAGCCGCCTCGAGCGTGTAGCGTCGCAACTCGCTCCGGACGTCGCCGAGCGCGGCCGGGGTGACCGAGAGACTCGTCGCCCCGAGGCCGACGAGCACGACCGCGAGGGCCGGATCCGCTGCCGCCTCCCCGCAGACGCCGATCGAGCGCCCCGAGGCGAGACCGGCGTCGCCGACGAGCTTGACGAGCCGCAGCACGGCCGGGTGCCACGGGTCCTGATACGAGCCGAGCGGCCCGAGCAGACGGTCCGCCGCGAGCGTGTACTGCGTCAGATCGTTAGTTCCGATGCTCACGAAGTCCGCGACCCCGAGGATCTGCGCGGCGAGCAGTGCACTCGACGGCACCTCGATCATGGTCCCGACCGTCCGCAGGCCGAGCCGCTTGGCGAGGGTCACGAACGCCGCGGCCTCGGGGAGGTCGGCGATCATCGGGGCCATCACCCAGAGGTCCGCCTCGTGGGCGTCCTGTGCGAGCGCGAGCGCCGTGAGCTGGTCTCGGAGCACCTCGTCACGAGCTCGGAGCGCCCGGATACCCCGCACCCCGAGCGCCGGGTTGGGCTCGGCCTCGTCCGGTCGGAGGAAGGCGAGCGGCTTGTCGGCTCCGGCGTCGAACACCCGGACGACGACCCGCTTGCCCGGGAACGCCGCGAGCAACTCGCCGTAGCGGTCAGCCTGCTCGGCGACGCCCGGCGCCTCCGCGCGGTCGAGGAAGAGCAGCTCGGTGCGGAACAGCCCGACCCCCTCGGCGCCGAGGGCCAGGGCACCGGCCGCGCCGGCGACGGACCCGAGGTTCGCGAGCAGGGGCACCGGGGTGCCGTCGGCGAGTTCGCCCGGCGAGCGCGGTGAGACCCGCACGCGCTCGGCCGCGGTGGACCTGGCCGACCGCACCTCGCGTTTCGTCGGCGACCCGGTGACGACCCCGGCTCCGGCGTCGACGAGGACGATCTCACCGTCCTCGAACTGCTCGGCTCCGGCGACGCCCACGACGGCGATGAGGGACTGCTCGCGCGCGAGGATGGCCGTGTGCGAGGTCGCCGAGCCGCCACTCGTGACGAGTGCCAGCACCCGATCGAGGTCGAGGAGCGCAGCGTCTGCCGGAGCGAGGTCCGCGGCGACGAGGACGAACGGCTCGTCCGACTCGGGTGGTCCGGGGACAGGTCGGCCGAGCAAGCGCGCGATGACCCGTTGCGAGACATCACCGACGTCGGTCGCGCGCGCCGCCATCGGCTCCCCCAGGTTGAAGAGGACCTGCTGGACCGTCGCCAGGGCCTCGAACACGGCGCGCTCCGCGGAACGCCCCGCTGCGATGCGCGTCGCGACGTCCTCCGCGAGTGCGGGATCATCGGCCATGACCGCCTGCGCTTCGAGCACGTCCTGCGCATGTCCGCCGGCTCGTCGAGCCCGCTCCTCGAGGTCGGCCCGCGTCGCGCTGAGCGCCGCGACGGCCCTGGCTTGTTCGAGCGTGACGTCCCCGCCGAACGGGTCGGCACTCGGTTCGGGCAGCGGCTCCGGCATGCGGAGCACGGGACCGGCGACGACGCCGCGTCCGACGCCGGTGCCGGTGAACGTGCGTTGCCCCTCCGCCTCGCGCATGGTTCGACCCTAGTGCACCGCCTCTCCCCCGGTCCGGCCCGCTTGTAGGCTGGTCCGGTGACCAATCCGCGTGCGCCGAGGAAGGACTCCGCCGACGCGCCGGACGCCGGTACGACCCCCAGGGTGCGGCTCCAACAGACGCCACCGCCACTCGTGTTCCAATGGATCCAGAACAGCGAGAACCCGTTCATCCGACGGCTCGCGCCCCGCGCGGCGAGAGCGGAGCGCGCCACGACGTGGGTCATGCGGCTGAAGCCCTATCGCGTCATCCATCGGTATCTCGCCATGGACGGCAACCTCCTGGCCGCCGGGATCAGCTTCCAGGCCGTCTTCGCCGTGTTCGCCGCGGTCTACGTCGGATTCGCCATCACCGGCATCTGGCTCGGCAACAACGCCGAGGTCTTCCAGGCGCTGGTGGAGATCATCAACCGCGCCGTCCCCGGCCTCATCGGCACCGACGGCGAAGGCATCATCGCCGAGGAGCAGTTGTCGAGCGCCTCGCTGCTCGGCTGGACCGGGGTCATCGCCGCCGTCGGTCTCATCTGGACGGCGATCGGCTGGCTGTACTACACCCGGCAGGCGGTCAGGTCGATCTTCGCGCTCCCGAAGGTCGCGGCCAGCTTCTTCCTGCTCAAGGTCGTCGACCTCGTGCTGGCACTCGCCTTCGGCGTCCTTCTCCTCGTCTCCGCGACGCTGTCGGTCGCCAGCACACAGGCACTCAGCTGGCTGCTGTCACTGGTCGGCTTGGAGGGCACCTTCTGGGTGACCGTCGGCAGCCGGGTCGTCGGGCTGGTCGTCGCGGTGGTCGTGAACCTCGTCACCCTCGGCGCCATGTACCGCGTGCTCAGCCGGATCCGAATCCCGTGGCGCAACCTCTTCGGAGGCGCGCTCCTCGGCAGCCTGGTGCTCTCACTCCTGAGCGTCGCGAGCAGTGCGGTGATCGCCGGGGCCTCCCGGAACCCGTTGCTCGCGACCTTCGCGGTGTTCATCGGCCTCATGCTGTGGTTCAACCTCGTGAGCCGCGTCATCCTCGCCTCCGCCGCCTGGATCGCCGTGGGGCTCGACGACCAGGGCATCAGTGTGCGCACGACGACGCCGGAGGAGCAGGCGGCCGAAGAGCTGGCGGCCAGGAGGCTGATCGCCGAGGCGGAACTGCGGGAGGCTCGCGAATCCCTTCGGCGCGCCAAGGGCCCGGCGGTCTGGTTCGCCCGCAGGCGCGTCCGGCACGCCGAGGAGGCCTCGGCCGACCTCATCCGAGAGCACGGCGAAGCCCCCGAGTCGCCAGCGGCGGACGCGTCGGACCCGCCCCATCGCCGACGCCAGGGCGGGCGCCGGGGCCAGGGCGTTGTCGGCCCCCGCGACTAAGCTGGAGGCATGTCTGCACCCCTCCGCATCGCCAGTGTCAACGTCAACGGAGTCCGCGCGGCCTTCCGCAAAGGGATGGGCGACTGGCTCGAAGACCGCGGGGTCGACATCCTCGCTCTGCAGGAGGTCCGCGCCGCGACGAGCGACCTCGAGACGCTCTTCGGACCGGAGTGGAACATCCTGCACGATGCCGCGACCGCCAAGGGGCGCGCCGGCGTCGCGATCGTCAGCCGTCGCTCGGCGGGCATCCACCGCGTCGCCCTCGGAGCCGACGACTTCGACAGCGCGGGTCGGTGGATCGAGGCCGACTTCGACATCGACGGCACCCTCGTCACGGTCGTGAGCACCTACGTGCACTCCGGCGAGGTCGACACACCCAAGCAGGTCGAGAAGTTCCGCTTCCTCGAGGCGATGCTCGAGCGGCTGCCCGCGCTGCGCGAGCACAACCCGCTGTCCCTCGTCGTCGGCGACCTCAACGTCGGCCACACCGAGCTCGACATCAAGAACTGGAAGGGCAACGTCAAGCGTGCCGGCTTCCTGCCTGCCGAGCGGTCCTACTTCGACCGCTACCTCGGCCCGGCGGGCGAGACCGTGACGGGGGTCGACGGCGTGACCGGCACCGGCCTCGGCTGGGTCGACATCGGGCGTCAGTCCGCCGGCCAGGTCCCCGGTCCCTACACCTGGTGGTCCCAGCGCGGCCAGGCCTTCGACACCGACACCGGCTGGCGCATCGACTACCAGCTCGCCACGCCCGAGCTCGCAGCCCTCGCGTCCGGTTACACGATCGACCGGGCCGCCGCGTACGACCAGCGATGGTCCGATCACGCCCCCGTCGTCGTCGACTACGCCGTCTGACCCTCCGGCATCACGCCACCCCACCACTCCGTGCCCCGGCTCCGGCCGCTCATCCCTCTGCGAGAACCCACATGACCAAGCCACGCCTGTACTCCGGCATGCAGCCCTCCGCCGACTCGCTCCACCTCGGCAACTACATCGGTGCCCTCCTGCAGTGGAAGCAGATGCAGCAGGAGCACGACGCCTTCTTCAGCATCGTCGACCTGCACGCGATCACGGTGCCGCAGGACCCCGCCGAGCTCCGCGAGAAGACCCGTCGCACGGCCGCCCAGTACATCGCCGCAGGCATCGACCCCTCGGCGTCGACCCTGTACGTCCAGTCGCACGTCCCGGCGCACGCACAGCTCGCCTGGGTGCTCAACACGATCACCGGCATGGGCGAGGCCGCGCGCATGACGCAGTTCAAGGACAAGTCGGCCAAGCACGGGCGCGACGCCTCGTCGGTCGGGCTCTTCGCCTACCCGATCCTCATGGCGGCGGACATCCTGCTCTACCAGACCGACATCGTGCCGGTCGGCGACGACCAGCGGCAGCACATCGAGCTCACGCGCGACCTCGCCGAGCGGTTCAACGCCCGCTTCGGCGACACCTTCGTCGTCCCGAAGGCGCAGATCCAGAAGGACTCCGCACGCATCTACGACCTCCAGAACCCGACGTCGAAGATGTCGAAGTCCGCCGAGACCCCGGCGGGGATCATCTGGTTGCTCGACGAGCCGAAGGTCACGCAGAAGAAGATCATGCGTGCGGTCACCGACAACGACGGCGTCATCGCCTTCGACGCACAGGAGAAGCCCGGTGTCTCGAACCTGCTGAGCATCTACTCCGCGATCACCGGCTCCCCCATCGAGGCCGTCGTCGGCGAGTTCGAGGGTCGTGGCTACGGCGACCTCAAGAAGGGTCTCGCCGAGGTCGTCGTGGGCGAACTCGAGCCGGTCCGTGCGCGCGCGCTCGAGCTCCTCGACGACCCCGCCGAGCTCGACCGCCTGCTCGCGGTCAACGCCGCCCGCGCGACCGAGGTCGCCGAGCAGACCCTCGCAGAGGTCTACGACCGCGTCGGACTCCTCCGCCGCGCCTGATCCCGCCCGCGTTCGCCCATCTTCGGGCGAACGGATCACGACAGAACGGCCCGCCCTCCGCGAGGAGGACGGGCCGTTCCGGTCGGTCGGGACTACTGCACGTCGTCGTCGACCCAGTCGAAGGTCTTCGTGACGGCCTTCTTCCAGTTGCGGTAGAGGCGGTCGCGCTCCGCGGAGTCCATGTTGGGCTCCCAGCGCTTGTCCTCCTGCCAGTTCTTCGCGAGGTCGTCGAGGTCGGACCAGAAGCCGACGGCGAGACCGGCCGCGTAGGCAGCGCCGAGCGCCGTGGTCTCGGCGACGACCGGTCGGATGACCGGCACACCGAGGATGTCGGCCTGGAACTGCATGAGCGTGTCGTTGGCGGTCATGCCGCCGTCGACCTTGAGCTCCGTCAGCGGGACACCCGAGTCGGCGTTGACGGCGTCGATGACCTCGGCCGTCTGGAACGCGGTCGACTCGAGGGCGGCCCGGGCGATGTGGCCCTTGTTGACGTACCGGGTGAGCCCGACGAGCGCACCGCGGGCGTCCGGACGCCAGTACGGCGCGAACAGCCCGGAGAACGCCGGCACGAAGTACGCGCCACCGTTGTCCTCGACGGTCTTGGCGAGCGCCTCGACCTCGGGAGCGGAGGAGAACATGCCGAGGTTGTCGCGCAGCCACTGGACGAGCGAACCGGTCACGGCGATCGAACCCTCGAGCGCGTAGTGCGGCTTCGCGTCGCCGAGCTTGTAGCCGAGCGTCGTCAGCAGACCGTTCTCGGAGTGGACGATCTCCTCACCGGTGTTGAAGATGATGAAGTTACCGGTGCCGTAGGTGTTCTTGGCCTCGCCCTGCTGGAAGGCGGCCTGACCGAAGGTCGCCGCCTGCTGGTCGCCGAGGATGCCGGCGATCGGCGTCTCGCGGAGGAGGCTGTCGTCGGACGCGTGGCCGTAGATCTCGGAGGAGCTCTTGATCTCCGGGAGCATCGACTTCGGGACGCCGAACGCCTTGAGGATCTCGTCGTCCCACTGCAGGGTCTCGAGGTCCATGAAGAGCGTGCGCGAGGCGTTGGTGACGTCGGTGACGTGCACGCCGCCGTTGACACCACCGGTGAGGTTCCAGATGACCCAGCTGTCGGTCGTGCCGAAGAGGAGGTCGCCCGCCTCGGCCTTCTCACGAGCACCCTCGACGTTCTCGAGGATCCAGACGATCTTCGTGCCGGAGAAGTAGGTCGCCAACGGCAGGCCGACGGTCTTCTTGAAGCGCTCGACGCCACCGTCCGCAGCGAGGCGGTTCACGATGTCCTGGGTGCGCGTGTCCTGCCAGACGATCGCGTTGTAGACGGGCTGACCGGTGGTCTTGTCCCAGACGACGGCGGTCTCGCGCTGGTTCGTGATGCCGATGGCCGCGATGGCGTGCCGGGTGATGTTGGCCTTGCTGAGCGCCTGGCCGATGACCTCGCGGGTGTTGTTCCAGATCTGGTTCGGGTTGTGCTCGACCCAGCCGGCCTTCGGGAAGATCTGCTCGTGCTCGAGCTGGCCCGTCGAGACGATCGATCCGCTCTTGTCGAAGACGATGGCCCGGGAACTCGTCGTCCCCTGGTCGATTGCGATGACGTAGTCCGCCATTGGATACTCCTTCGTTGCGTGCGTTGCGAGGTGAGGCACCGGAACCGGTACCCCGGGGTGCCGCGGCGGTGATCGTGTCCGGTCACCGCCGCAGCGTCAGGTCAGACGGCCGGGAGCAGCACCATCGAGGCGAGGGCCGCGAGGACACCACCGAGCAGGGGGCCGACGACCGGCACCCAGGCGTAGGACCAGTCGCTCTTGCCCTTGCCCTTGATGGGGAGGAGGGCGTGGGCGATGCGCGGACCGAGGTCACGTGCCGGGTTGATCGCGCAGCCCGTCGGGCCACCGAGGGAGGCACCGATACCGACGACGAGCAGGGCGACGGGAAGGGCGCCGAGGGCCGCGAGTCCCCCGGGGACGCCCTCGATGACCACCGCGTCGGGGCCGGTCTTGCCGAAGGACATCACGACGAAGACGAGGACGAAGGTCGCGATGACCTCGGTCACGAGGTTCCAGCCGTAGCTGCGGATCTCCGGACCGGTCGAGAAGACACCGAGCTTCTTGCCCGGGTCCTCCTCCTGGTCGAAGTGCTGCTTGAAGGCGAAGTACGTCAGCACGGCACCGATGAAGGCACCGACCATCTGCGCCGCCCAGTAGACGAGCGCCGTACCGAAGTCGATCGACCCCGTGGTGAGGAAGCCGATCGTGACGGCGGGGTTCAGGTGTCCGCCGGAGGCGTAGGACACCGTGACACCGGCGAAGACCGCGAGGCCCCAACCGAAGTTGATGAGCAGCCAGCCGCCACCGAGGCCCTTGGATTTCGTGAGGATCGCCGTGGCGACCACACCGGTACCGAGGAGGACGAGCATCGCCGTCCCCACGGTCTCGGAGAGGAAGATGGTTCCGAGGTTCATGTCTTCATTGACCTTTCATAGGTGTGGCCGTGTGGGGGCCGACGCCGAGGCGCGAGCCCCCGCTGGGCGAGGTTGCACTGACCAGTTGCTTGTAAGATAGCCAGCTCCTGTTGCACAGGACAAGGGCCTTGCCTGCACATTCGTGCATTATGAGAACGCCGGGGCCTCCTTGGCGGCGTCGACCCGGAGGTCGACCTGGTGGGCGTCGCGCAGGCGGTCGAGCGCTGCGGTGATCTGCGCGGCCCGCTCGGCGTCGTCCCACCCGATGACACCGCCGACGACGCGGGCGATCTCGTCGACGAGGCCGGCGGTCAGCGATCCGGTGAAGGCGAGGCTCGT
Source organism: Plantibacter auratus (assembly GCF_050587365.1). Taxonomy (NCBI): domain Bacteria; kingdom Bacillati; phylum Actinomycetota; class Actinomycetes; order Micrococcales; family Microbacteriaceae; genus Plantibacter; species Plantibacter auratus. The sequence goes on from NZ_JBOBFV010000003.1 coordinate 438,310, forward strand.
ACGACGGTGCAGCACGTCGGAGAGGTGCACGACCTGCTCCTGCTCGACGAGGAACTCCAGCTCCTGCACGCTGTAGTCGGCAGCGCCCTGCAAGCGGTCGTCGCCGTGCTCGGACAGGTGCTCGAGGAGTGCGGCGGCCTTCGTGCCGTACCGGCCCAGCAGCTGCTCGGCACGCTTGGCACCGATGCCGTCCTCGTGCGCGGCGACCCAGGTGCGCGTCGCCGAGTCGGTGCGCGGGAAGCCGGCGCCGCCGCCGATCGCGAGGCCGAGGGTCTCCACGGGGCGCGGGGCCCCGATGGTGTTGAGCACGTCCGTGCTGAGGTGCTCGGCGAGGGCCCGGAAGGTGGTCCACTTGCCGCCGACGAGGCTGAACACGGTGGTGGACGGACGTGCAGCGGCGGCCCGACGCTCGATCCGGTAGTCGCGCGACACGAAGCCGGGGGCCTCGTCGTCGTGCTTCGGCAGCGGGCGGATGCCGGAGAACCGGTAGACGATCTGCTCGCGCGAGGTCGCGATGGTCGGGAAGACGTGCTTCACCAGGTCGAAGAAGTAGTCGACCTCCTCCTCGGTGCAGACGCTCGGGGTGCTCGGGTCGGCGTCGATGTCGGTCGTGCCGACCATGACCTTGCCCTTGAGCGGGTAGATGAGGACGATGCGGCCGTCCTCGTGCTCGAAGAAGATCTCGCGCCCCTTGGTGGCCGCGTAGAGCTCCGGGTTGTCGAGGACGATGTGCGAGCCCTTCGTGCCGCCCATGTAGGTCGTCGGCTCGCCGAGGCCGGCGTTCGTGAGGTCGGTCCAGGGGCCGGAGGTGTTGACCACGACGTCGCTCGTCACGGTGAAGGTCTGGCCGGTGACGGTGTCGCGGAGCTCGACGCCGTCGGCTCCCATGCCGACCGCCTCGACGTAGTTGACGGCGCGGGCGTGCGGGCCGGCGGCGAGGCCGTCCATGAGGACGTCGAGTGCGAGACGCTCCGGGTCGTGCATGGAGGCGTCGTAGTAGGTCGCCGTGTACTTGAGGCCCGGGTTCATCTTCGGCAGGTCGGCGAGGGACTTCTTCCGGCCGTGGAAGCGGTGACGCGGCACGCTACCGCCGTCACGGGAGAAGGAGTCGTACGCGGTGAGGCCGACCTTGATGAGCAGCGCGCCACGCTCCTGCGGCTTGCCCTGCTTGTGGGTGAGGAAGCGCAGCGGTGCAGAGAGGATGCCCGAGAAGGTCGAGAAGATCGGGACCGTGGTCTCGAGCGGCTTCACGTAGTGCGGCGCGATCTTGATGAGCCCGTTGCGCTCCTGCACCGACTCCTGGACGAGGCGGAACTCGCCGTTCTCGAGGTACCGGATGCCGCCGTGGATCATGTGGCTCGACGCGGCAGAGGCGCCGGAGGCCCAGTCGTTGCGTTCCACGAGCGTGACGTCGACGCCCTGGAGCGCGAGGTCGCGGAAGGTCGCGATGCCGTTGATGCCGCCGCCGATGATGAGCACCGACGCCTGCGGGCGGTCGATGACGGACTGGACGGTGGAACGGGGAGCTGACGACTTGAGGGACATGAGATGCCTCGCTTCTTCGCGGTTGGTACGCGACGCTGCCGGGATTGCGCGCCGCTGAATGATGTGACTGAATACATCGTGACACCCGCTGCAACTCTGAACAGCCCTAGTGAACAAACGTGCAAGGAGACCCGATGTCGCTCGCAGACGCGCTCAGCCAGCCGGACCGGACGGCCGAGGCGCTCCGCGCCGCACAGCTGTATTACGTGCAGGACCTCACCATGGAGGCCATCGCCCAGGAGCTCCACACCTCCCGGTCGTCGGTCTCCCGCCTGCTCGGATATGCGCGGGAAAGCGGGCTCGTCGACATCCAGGTGCGCTCCCCGCACGACATGCCGTCGCGGCTCGAGGCGGAGTTCCGCGACCGGTTCGGCGTGACCGCCCACATCGTCCCGGTCCCCGACCACACGAGCGACATCGACCGCCTGGAGCGGGTCGCCCTCTCGGCTGCACGTTTTCTCGGCTCGGTGTTCGACTCGAACATGACGCTCGGCCTGGCATGGGGCTCGACCGTGAGTGCGGTGGCGAGGCACCTCACCCCCAAGCGGACCCACAACTCGCAGATCGTCCAGCTGAACGGTGCGGCCAACACGCGCACCTCGGGCATCCTCTACGCGAGTGAGATCCTGCATCGGTACGCGGACGCCTACGGGGCCTACGCGCAGCAGTTCGCGGTGCCCGCCTTCTTCGACGACCCGTCGACCAAGCTGGCCCTCTGGCGGGAACGCAGCATCCGACGCGTGCTCGAGATCCAACGCCGCATGGACGTCGCGCTGTTCGGTCTCGGTTCGCAGCTCTCGGGGGTGCCCAGCCACGTCTACGTCGGCGGCTACCTCGACGACAGCGACTTCGAGGCGCTCGCGAGCGCCGGGGCGGTCGGGGACGTCGCGACCGTGTTCTTCCGCGCCGACGGTTCCTGGCGCGACATCCCCTTCAACAATCGTGCGTCCGGGCCCGATCTCGACGTGCTGCGCGGCGTCTCCCGTCGGATCTGCGTGGTCGCGGGAGCCGCCAAGGTGCCCCCGCTCCTCGGGGCGTTGGCGGGCGGGCTCATCTCCGACCTCGTGGTCGACGAGGGGACCGCCCGCGCGGCGATCGACCAGCACGACGCCCAGCGCTGACCCCGGCCGCATCAGGCGCTGCAACCGGGCGTCATCCGAACCGGGAATAGGGCACCCACTCAGCCCGTTGACCTAGAATCGACAACACGTAACGTGCTCCGGGGTCGGTGAGAGTCCGAACCGGCGGTGATAGTCCGCGACCCGTGTCTCGCGCAAGCGAGGCCCGGTTGACCTGGTGGAACTCCAGGACCGACGGTTATGAACGCGTCTGCTCGCAGGCGGCGTTCGAGTCCGGATGGAAGGAAGCACGGGCGTCGGCCGATGGTCGACGCCGGCGAGCACCTGCCCGCGACCCCGGAACTCGTGTCAGTACCGACCGAGATGACGGACAGATGAGCGCAGGAACCGAGGCACCGCAGGCGAGTGTCCGCGAGGAGCAGGCCATGCTGCGCGCGCTCGAACTCGCCGCCAACGGCCCGGCCCGCGGCGTCAACCCCCGCGTCGGCTGCGTCGTCCTCGACGCCGACGGCACCGTGCTCGCCGAGGGCTGGCACCGTGGAGCCGGCACCCCGCATGCGGAGGTCGACGCCCTGTCCCACCTCGCTCCCGGAGCGGCCCGCGGCGCGACGGCCGTCGTCACCCTGGAACCCTGCAACCACACGGGCCGGACCGGACCGTGTGCCGTCGCGCTCCTCGAGGCCGGTGTCGAGCGCGTCGTGTTCGCCGTGGACGACCCCGGCCACCACTCCGGAGGTGGAGCGGAACGACTCCGCGACGGCGGCGTCACCGTCGTCGGCGGCGTACTCGCCGGACCGGCGGAGGACCTCCTCGGTGACTGGCTCACCACCGCCCGCCTCGGGCGTCCGCTCGTGACGGTGAAGTGGGCCTCGAGTCTCGACGGGCGGATCGCCGCGAGCGACGGCACGAGCCGCTGGATCACCGGCGATGCCGCGCGCGACGACGTCCACCGTCGACGGGCCGCCCACGATGCGATCCTCGTCGGCACGGGGACGGTCCTCGCCGACGATCCGAGCCTCACCGCTCGCGACGACCGCGGCGACCTCTTGCCCGAGCAGCCATTGCCCGTCGTCATGGGCGATCGCCAGATCCCCCTGGACGCCGCCGTCCACCGCCACCCCCGGCCGGTCGTCGTCCACCACGGGCATGATCCGGCTGCGCTGTTAGCCGAGCTCCGCGCCGCGGGCGTCCGGAGCGTCTTCATCGAGGGCGGCCCGACCATCGCCACAGCGTTCCTCCGCGCAGGACTCGCCGACACGGTCCTCACCTACCTCGCCCCCGTGCTCCTCGGCGGCCCTCGCCTCGCGATCGGCGACCTCGGTGTCGACACCATCGGCGATGTGATCCGCCTCACCACCGTCGGCGTCGAACGACTCGGCGACGACCTCCTCGTCATCACGACACCCGACCGCAGCGTCTCCGCCTCGGCCGCCCACCACCTCACCGCCTGACCCCCAGAGAATGGACCACCCATGTTCACGGGCATCATCGAAGAACTCGGCACGATCGTCGCCATCGACCACGGCGAGGACTCGGCACGGTTCACCGTCCGCGGCCCGCTCGCCCTCGAGGGCACCAGGCACGGGGACTCCATCGCCGTGAGCGGTGTCTGCCTCACCGTCGTCGAGCAGACCGGCGAGACGTTCACGGCCGACGTCATGGCCCAGACCCTCGCGATGAGCTCGCTCGACGGCGTCACGGTCGGATCTCCGGTCAACCTCGAACGTGCGGCCCGCGTCGGCGACCGCCTCGGTGGCCACATCGTCCAAGGGCACGTCGACGGCACCGGCACCGTCCTGGCCACGGTGCCCGGCGAGGCCTGGCGCGTCGTGCGCGTCTCGCTCCCCGCGGCACTCGCGCCGCTCGTCGTCGACAAGGGATCGATCACCGTCGACGGCGTCTCGCTCACCGTCAGCGCCATCAGCGCACCGGACGCACCGGAAGCCTGGTTCGAGGTGTCCCTCATCCCCGAGACGCTGGCCGCGACGACGCTCGGTGAGCGGGTCCCCGGCGATCGTGTGAACCTCGAGACCGACATCCTCGCCCGCCACGTCGAGCGAATGCTCGCATTCAGCCGTCTCGAGTCGGCACTCCCCAGCAGCATCGGCCAGGATCCGCAGTCCGCGGACCCGGTCGGCACCACCGCCACCGGAAGGGGCAACGCATGAGCATCGCCAGCATCCCGGAGGCCCTCGAGGCACTCCGCCAGGGCCGACCGGTCATCGTGGCCGACGACGAGGGCCGAGAGAACGAGGGCGACGTGATCCTCGCCGCGGAGTCCGCCACCCAGGAGTGGATCGCGTGGACGGTCCGACACTCCTCCGGATTCATCTGCGCACCGATGACGAACGAGATCGCCGACCGCCTGGCCCTCCCGCCGATGGTCGCGCTCAACGAGGACCCCAGAGGCACCGCGTACACCGTCACGGTCGACGCGGCCGACCGGCTCAGCACCGGCATCAGCGCAGCCGACCGCGCCCACACCCTGCGCGTGCTCGCCGACCCGGCAGCCGTGCCCGCCAGTCTCTCGCGCCCCGGACACATCGTCCCGTTGCGCGCCGTCGACGGCGGGGTGCGTGAGCGCGACGGCCACACGGAGGCGGCCGTCGACCTCATGAAGCTCGCGGGGCTGGTCCCCGTCGGGGCGATCTCCGAGATCGTCGCCGACGACGGCGAGATGATGCGCCTGCCCGGCCTCATCGCGCTCGGGGAGCGGGAGGGCGTGCTCGTCACGACGATCGCCGCACTCATCGCCTTCCTCGAGGAGAACCCCGATGCGGCTGCGGTCTGCGCCGAGGAACGCGCCGCCCAGGCGGCCATCCCCGAATCGTCGAACGTGTCGTTCGAGGTGGAGACGACCGTCCCGACGACGCACGGCTCGTTCCGGTTGCGCGCCTACCGCGACCGCAGGACCGGTGCCGACCACGTCGCCATCATCGCCGGCGACCCGCAGGCCAACGGTGCGCTCGTGCGCGTCCACTCCGAGTGCCTGACCGGCGAGGCGTTCGGCTCGCTCAAGTGCGAGTGCGGTCCGCAGCTCGACAGTGCTCTGGACACCATCCAGCGCCACGGCGGTGTCGTCGTCTACCTGCGCGGGCACGAAGGGCGCGGCATCGGCCTCGTCAACAAGCTGCGCGCCTACCGGTTGCAGGAGGACGGTCTCGACACCCTCGACGCCAACCTCGCGCTCGGGTTGCCGGCCGACGCCCGCGACTACACGGCGGCGAGCGCGATCCTGACGGACCTCGGCATCACCTCCGTGCGCCTGCTCTCGAACAACCCGGAGAAGGAGCGACAGCTCACGAACCACGGCATCGCCGTGAGCGAGCGCGTCCCGCTGGTGGTCGGCGTCGGCCTGTTCAACGAGGGCTACCTCGAGACGAAGCGCGACCGCATGGGCCACAGCATCGGGTTCGAGCTCGCACCGGAACCGCACCCCCACCAGTAGTCCACCGCCGCCCTCGATTCCCTCGAGGAGCGAGAACACCACCAACCCCTCGACGCGCTCGAGGGAAGAAGACAGGAGACCGCATGAGCGGCGAAGGATCCCCCACCATCAGCGTCGACGGCACCGGCCTCGACATCGTCGTCATCGCCGGCACCTGGCACGAGACCATCACCGACGGTCTCATCGCCGGAGCCGTCAAGGCCCTCGATGCGAGCGGCGCCAACCACCGCCTCGTGCGGGTCCCCGGGAGCTTCGAACTCCCGGTCGTCGCCAAGGCCGCCCTCGAGGCCGGGGCCGACGCGGTCGTCGCACTCGGGGTCATCATCCGTGGCGGCACGCCGCACTTCGAGTACGTCTCCGACGCTGCGACGAGTGGCCTCACGCAGGTCAGCATCCAGACGGGCAAGCCCGTCGGCTTCGGCGTCCTCACCCTCGACGACGAGAAGCAGGGGCTCGACCGCGCAGGGCTGCCCGGGTCGAAGGAGGACAAGGGAGCGGAGGCCGCTGATGCCGCCGTCGCGACCGCGATCGTCCTCCGCGAGCTGCGCGGCTGACCCGAGCAGAGGCGCATCACGCGGCATTCCGGTATCGGTATACGCCCGTCCGGGCAACCGAATACCGGAATGCCGTACTTCGGCGTACAGTGTCATGGTCCTGCCACAAGCGGGCGAACCTCTGATCCTGCCGTCGTCGGCGGGCGTGCGCGACCGGTGCTGATGCTTCGACGGCGTCCATTCCCGAACCGAAACGCGCACGCATGTCTCTCGAAGCAACCCCAGTCACCAAGGCCCCGGTCAATCCGCGCTCCCGAGTCGTCCTCGCCAGCCTCATCGGCACGACGATCGAGTTCTACGACTTCTACGTCTACGCGACGGCCGCCGTCCTCGTCTTCCCGCACCTCTTCTTCCCGAGTGAGGACCCGACCGCGGGTCTCCTCGCCTCCTTCGCCGTGTTCGGCGCCGCGATGGTCGCCCGCCCCGTCGGTGCCGTCATCTTCGGGCACCTCGGCGACAAACGCGGTCGGAAGGCGACCCTCGTCGGCGCCCTCCTCACCATGGGGATCGCGACCTTCCTCATCGGCCTGCTGCCGACCTACCAGCTCGTCGGCTGGGTCGCCCCGCTGCTCCTCGTGATCCTCCGCATCGGTCAGGGCTTCGCGCTCGGCGGCGAATGGTCGGGCGCCGCCCTCGTCGCGACGGAGAACGCGCCGACCGGCAAGCGTGCCCTGTTCGGCACGTTCCCGCAGCTCGGTGCGCCGATCGGCTTCATCATCGCCAACGGACTGTTCCTGATCATCGCGGCGATCCTGCCGAGCGACGACCCGTCCATGCCGTCCGAGGCGTTCCTCGAGTGGGGCTGGCGCATCCCGTTCCTCTTCTCCGTCGTCATGGTCATCGTCGGCCTCTGGGTCCGTCTCCGTCTCGTCGAGAGCAACGCGTTCACGAACGCGAAGGAGCAGGGCAAGGTGCAGCGGTCGCCGCTCGCGAGCGTCGTCAAGCTGCACTGGCGCAAGCTGCTCCTCGGCACCTTCTTCATGCTCGCCACCTACGTGCTCTTCTACCTGATGACGACGTTCTCCCTGAGCTACGGCCGTGCGCCACTCGACGCCCCGGTCGCCGGGCTCGGCTACAGCTACACGACCTTCGTGCTCATGCTCATCGCCGGCGTGGTCTTCTTCGGGATCTTCACGCTCGTGTCCGGTCCCTTCGCCGACAAGTACGGACGCCGCAAGACGCTCATCGTCGTGACGAGCGCGATCCTCGTGTTCGGTCTCGTCTGGGTCCCGTTGCTCGGCGCCGGGTTCACCGGGGTCATGATCTGGCTCATCATCGGATTCAGCCTCATGGGGTTCACCTTCGGACCGATGGGCGCCCTGCTGCCCGAGCTGTTCCCGACGAACGTGCGGTACACCGGGTCGGGGATCTCCTACAACGTGTCGTCGATCCTCGGTGCCGCGGTCGCACCGTTCATCGCCGTCGCGCTGTGGAGCGCCGGCGGCGGCAGCCCGTTCTGGGTCGGCGTCTACCTCTCGGCGATGGCCCTGATCACGCTCGTCGCCCTCATCGTCTCCAAGGAGACCAAGGACGTCGACATCGACGCCTGATCGAGGCGCCCACCGAGGGCCGGTGCGTGGAGGACGTCTCCGCGCACCGGCCCTCGGTGCGTGGGCGCTCGGTGCGTCGGCTTCGGGCTCGGCGCGTGCGACCGTCGCCTAGAGTTGAACCACGGTGCGCCGTCGCCATGGACGTCTCGGAGCCGCGCACCGCACCTCGGAGGAAGAGCACCATGAGCACCCCAGCGCGCCCGGCACGCAGCCGCAACCCGTTCAGCCGACCGAAGGACGACGGTCCCCGCGCGAGCCTCAAGCAGCTCATGCCGTACATCTTCGAGCACCGCTCGATCCTCATCGTCGTCATCATCCTGAGCGTCATCGGAGCGGCCGCGTCACTCGCCCAGCCGCTCATCGTCAGCCAGGTGATCGGGGTCGTCGAGGCGGGCCGGTCGCTCGGCAACCTGGCGTGGCTCCTCGTCGGGCTCGTCGTGGTCTCCGGCGTCATCAGCGGGTACCAGCACTACCTCCTCCAGCGCGCCGGCACCGGGGTCGTGTACTCCTCCCGGCGCCAGCTGATCGCGCGCATCTTCCGGCTGCCGATCAGCCAGTTCGACACGCGCCGGACGGGCGACCTCGTCTCGCGGGTCGGCAGCGACACGACCATGCTCTACGCCGTCCTGACGCAGGGCTTCGTGGACGCCGTCGGCGGTGCCATCACCTTCCTCGGCGCACTCATCGCGATGGCCATCATCGACCCCGTCTTGCTGGGTCTCACCCTCCTCGTCGTCATCGTCTCGGTCGTCGTGGTCGTCGCCCTGAGCGGACGCATCCGCGTCGCCAGCCGCGAGCAGCAGACCAAAGTGGGTGAGCTCGCCGCCGCGGTCGAGCGCGCCATCAGCTCCATCCGCACCATCCGGGCGTCCAACGCGACCGACCGCGAGATCGACGCGGTGGACGGCGTGGCCAAGGAGGTCTACGGCGTCGGCGTGCGGATCGCGAAGATCTCCTCGCTGGTCGTCCCGGTCGCCGGCATCGCCATGCAGACCTCGTTCCTGGTCGTCCTGGGCGTCGGTGGGTTCCGCGTCGCGTCCGGGGCCATCACCATCGCGAGTCTCGTCGCGTTCATCCTCTTCCTGTTCATGATGATCATGCCGCTCGGCCAGGCCTTCGGCGCGATCACGAGCGTCAACCAGGCGCTCGGAGCGCTCGGTCGGATCCAGGAGATCCTCGACCTGCCCGACGAGGGCGACGACGACGCGGCCATCGCCGCGCGGGTCGGACGTCCCGGGACCGCCTCAGCGTCCGCTCCGGCGATCGAGTTCGACGGGGTCGAGTTCGCCTACCCGGACGCGGCGGTCATCGAGCGCGAACGGGCCGCAGCGGAAGCGCTTGCCACCGAGGCGCTGAGCGAGGGCACCAGCGCGCCGGAGGTCGTCGCCGCCGATGCCGCCCGACTCACCGAGGCGCAGTCCGCGCTCGGTCGTCAGGTGCTCCGTGGGGTGTCCTTCGCCGCGATGCAGGGCAGACGCACGGCGCTCGTCGGACCGTCCGGCGCCGGCAAGAGCACCATCCTCGGGCTCATCGAACGGTTCTACGACCCGACGGCCGGAGCCATCCGCCTGGGCGGCGTGGACATCCGCACGATGCCCCGCGCCGACCTCCGGGACCAGATCGGATACGTGGAGCAGGACGCCCCGGTCCTCGCCGGCACGCTGCGCGACAACCTGCTGCTGTCGTCACCTGATGCGAGCGACGCCGACTGCGAGCGCGTGCTGCACGCGGTCAACCTCGGCGGGGTCCTCGACCGCAACCCGCTCGGTCTCGCCGCTCCGGTCGGCGAGGACGGCATCATGTTGTCGGGTGGCGAGCGGCAACGCCTCGCGATCGCGCGCGCCATCCTCGCGGCTCCCCCGATCCTGTTGTTGGACGAGTCGACCTCGAGCCTCGACGGCGTCAACGAGCAGATGATGCGCGAGGCCATCGACGCGGTCGCGACGGGACGCACGCTCATCGTCATCGCGCACCGGCTCTCGACCGTCGTCGACAGCGATCAGATCGTCGTCCTCGAGGAGGGTCGGGTGGTCGGCGTCGGCACCCACAGCGACCTCGTGACCGAGGTCCCGCTCTACCGCGAACTCGCGAAGCACCAGCTCCTCGTGTGACGCTCCGCTCGCCCGACCGTGGTCGGGCGAGCGAGCGGACGCATCAGGACCGGAGGCGGTAGCGCAGGGCGGCGAGTTCCGCACGGAGGGCGGCCGGGACCCGGTTGCCGAAGGTGTCGAAGAAGGACTCGGTGAGGTCGCACTCGACGAGCCAGGACTCGTGATCGACGGCGAACAGGGCGTCGAGGTCGGTGTCCGGCACGTCGATGCCGTCGAGGTTCAGCTCGTCGAGGACGGGCAGCCGGCCGATCGCCGACTCCCGTGCATCGACCTCGTGCTCGAGCCGCCGCACGATCCACTCGACGACCCGCGAGTTCTCGCCGAAGCCAGGCCACAGGAAGGAGCCGTCGGCATCCTTCCGGAACCAGTTGACCTGGAAGATCCGCGGCGCCTTGCCGTGCTCGAGTGCACCGCCGACCCGCAACCAGTGACTCCAGTAGTCCGCCATGTTGTAGCCGCAGAACGGGAGCATCGCGAAGGGGTCGCGACGGAGCTCCCCGACCGTGCCCTCGGCGGCGGCAGTCTGCTCGGAGGAGATCGTCGCACCCATGAACACGCCGTGCTCCCAGCTGCTGGCCTCGACCACGAGCGGGACGTTCGTGGCACGACGCCCGCCGAAGAGGATCGCGTCGAGCGGGACACCGTCGGCCGCGTCCCAGTCGTCGGCGATCGACGGGCACTGCGCCGCCGCGACGGTGAACCGCGAGTTCGGGTGGGCCGCCGGGCGCCCCGACTCGGGCGTCCAGTCCTGCCCCTGCCAGTCGACGAGGTGGGCGGGCGGCTCGGGGGTCAGTCCCTCCCACCAGACGTCTCCGTCGTCGCGGAGCGCGACGTTGGTGAAGATCGTGTTGCCCCACAGGGTGTCGACGGCTGTCGCATTCGTGCCGGCGCCCGTGCCGGGTGCGACCCCGAAGAAGCCTGCTTCCGGGTTGATGGCGTACAGACGGCCGTCGTCGCCGGGCCGGATCCACGCGATGTCGTCGCCGAGGGTCTCGACCGTCCACCCGGGGATCGTCGGCCGCAGCATCGCGAGGTTGGTCTTGCCACAGGCAGAGGGGAACGCGGCGGCGATGTGGAACGCCCGGCCCTCTGGCGAGACGACCCGGACCAGCAGCATGTGCTCGGCCAACCAACCCTCGTCGCGTCCGATGACCGAGGCGATCCGCAGCGCGAAGCACTTCTTCGCGAGGAGTGCGTTACCGCCGTAGCCGGAACCGAACGACCACACTTCGCGCGTCTCCGGGAACTGGACGATGTACTTGGTGTCGTTGCACGGCCAGACCACGTCGGCCTGCCCTGCTTCGAGCGGAGCGCCGACCGAGTGGACGGTCCGGACCCACGGCTGTCCGTCGGCGATGAGCTCGAGGACGCGGTCGCCCATCCGCGTCATGATGCCCATGCTGAGGACCGCGTAAGCCGAGTCGGTGATCTGGACGCCGAGCTGCGAGAGCGGCCCGCCGACCGCGCCCATCGAGAACGGTACGACGTACATCGTGCGACCGCGCATGCTGCCGGCGAAGACCCCGTGCAATTCGTCGCGCATCACCGCGGGATCCCGCCAGTTGTTCGTCGGGCCGGCGTCCTCCTCCTGCTCGGAGCAGATGAAGGTGCGGTCTTCGACGCGCGCGACGTCGCGCGGATCGCTGCGGGCGAGGAAACTGTTCGGCCGCCACTCCGGGTTGAGCTTGATCAGCTTCCCCTCCTCGACGAGCTGGTGGGTGAGCCGGTGCGACTCGCTCGCGGAGCCGTCGACCCAGTGGATCGCGGACGGCTCCAGGAGGGCCGCCAGTTCGTCGACCCAGGCGTGCAGCTCGTCGAGGCCGGTCCGCTTCGGGCGCGGCACCGCTCGGAGCCCCACGCGGGCGGCGGGAGCGGGTGCGGTATCGGGAATCAGTGCTGCGATGGACATGCGTTCCTCCGGCGTTGGTGGGACGGTCAAGAAGTGGTCGTAGAGCCACCATGCGCCCGTTTCGGTCGATCTTGATGGCCTTTCACCTTTCAACAATCGCGGTTCTTTCGATACGGTGAAGGAATGACGCCGACTCTCGCATCGACCGCCGCTGTCGAACTCCTCACGCTCGGCCACCGGATCCGGCACTTCCGGACCCGGCGAGGCCTCACCCTCGACGACCTCGGTGAACGGGTCGGCCTGGCGGCGAGCCAGCTCTCCCTCATCGAGAACGGGAAGCGCGAGCCGAAGCTGTCGGTGCTGCAGGAGCTGACGACCGCGCTCGGCGTCGACCTGACCGACCTCCTGTCGAAGGAGGCACCCAACCCCCGCGCGGCGCTGGAGATCGAGCTGGACCGCCTCCAGCGCAGTGCCCTCTACGGAGAGTTGACCCTGCCGATCGTCAAGCCGTCGAAGGGCATCCCCGACGAGGCCCTCCGCGCACTCGTGGGCCTGCACCGCGAACTGCAGCGGCACGCGAGCGAGGCGATCGCGACCCCGGAGGAGGCGCGGCGTGCCAACACCGAGTTGCGGGAGTGGATGCGGGAGCGTGACAACCACCTGCCCGAGATCGAGGAACTCGCGGAGTCGCGCGTGCTGCGTGCCGGACACAGCACCGGCGCACTCACCCACCGCACGGTGAGCATCATGGCGGAACAGCTCGGCTTCGACCTCATCTATGTCAACGACCTGCCGCACTCCGCGCGCAGCGTCACCGATCTCGAGAACGGGCGCATCTACCTGCCACCGGCGTCGATCCCCGGCGGGCACGGCCTGCGGTCCATGGCCCTGCAGGCGATGGCGCACCGCCTGCTCGGGCACCAGCGTCCGACGAGCTACGCCGAGTTCCTCCGGCAACGGCTCGAGATCAACTACTTCGCTGCGGCGGCGCTCATGCCGCAGACGGCCGCGGTGTCGTTCCTGCAGCAGGCCAAGCGCGATCGCAACCTGGCCGTCGAGGACTTCCGCGACGCCTTCGGGGTCACCCATGAGGCCGCGGCGCTGCGCCTGACCAACCTGGCGACCGCCCGGCTCGACATGCGCCTGCACTTCCTGCGGGTCTCCGAGGACGGGGCGATCTCGAAGGCCTATGAGAACGATGCGCTGCCGCTGCCCGTCGACGTGACGGGCGCGGTGGAGGGCCAGATCGTGTGCCGGAAGTGGAGCGCGCGGAACGCCTTCGCGCGGACGAACCGCACCACGGAGCTCTACCAGTACACCGACACCCCGGCCGGTACCTTCTGGTGCGCGACGCAGACCGGCACGACCGAGGCCGGGGAGTTCTCGATCTCGGTCGGCGTGCCCTGGGGCGAGGCGAAGTGGTTCCGCGGACGGGAGACCACGACGCGTGCGGTCTCCACCTGCCCGGACCCGACCTGCTGCCGTCGACCGCCGTCGGACCTCGCCGACAAGTGGCGGGAGCAGGCCTGGCCGAGCGCCCGCTTGCACACCCACATCCTCTCCCCGCTGCCGAGCGGCACCTTCCCCGGCGTCGACGACTCCGAGGTCTACGACTTCCTCGAGCGTCACGCGGCGGGCTGATCGCTGGGGGCGGCGACGCCGTCGTGTGTTCCCGGGGTGCTGCAGAACGCCCAGGCCGGGAGGTGCCCCTGGCGGATCAGCGAACCGACGGTCGCCGCCAGCGGGTGGTCCAGCTCCTCGTCGATCAGCTCGGTGAGGAAGGCGGCCGCGCGCGTGCTCTGACCGAGCGCCCACGACAGCCAGGCGAGCATGGCGAGCGGCGCGACGCGTGCCGGCTCCGACGCTCGCGCCGCGACACCGAGGAGCAGGCTGCTCGCCGCACGGATGCGCTGGACGTCGGGATGCGGTCCGTCGCCGACCAGCAGGTGGGCGACCCGGTGGAACACCTCCGGGTCGTCCGTCCCGACCGGCAGATGCCCGTACGCGCGTTCGGCGTCGTCGAGTTCCTCGCCCAGCTCGCGCCCGAACGCCCACTGCATGAGTGCGAGATCGCTCGCCCACGGGCGTGACAGGCTCAGCAACAGGAAGGCCACTTCCCGAGCGGTCATCGCATCGACGCCGCGGGCGAGCGCGTCCTCGAAGACCGCAGGAAGGCCGTCGAGTCGTTCCACGGCGTCTCCGACGTCGATCCGCCAGGTCGTGCGCGCGTGATCGGCGGCCGCGTCGAGCATGGAGGCCAGTCGAGCGCAGAGCACCCGGTACTCGAGGTCGACGGCTGCGAACGTCGCCACGTCCACCCGCGGGACCTCGGTCGTGACGAGCTCCCACGGGAGCGGTGGGACCGGCGGGACCGCCGCCGAGGCCACGATCCCCGGCGAGCGCCCTCCGGCGGGGAGTCCAGGGTCGAGGTAGGAGCCCCAGCCGTCAGCGGCCGAGCAGAGCGCGTCTTTGACCGTGAACCCCTGTGCGCTCGCCAGCTCGAGGACCGCGTCGGCGATGGTCCTGCCCGGCGGCTCCGCCCCTGCTCCGAACGCGTCGTCCGTGTAGACCACGGGCACGATGGCGTCGACACCCGGGGCCCGGCAGGCGAATCCGAGGGCGCGCTCCGCGGCGGCGTCCGCCACCTGCCGGTCGACGTCCGTTCCGGCCGGCAGGTGCACCTGGAGTGCGCCGCGGCTGTGACGGCCCGCGAACAGGACGACGACGAGACTCGATCTCGGAGTGCTTCCGACGAGTCCGGGGATGAGGGCGAGGAGGTCTTCGGCCGCATTGGCCTGCACGATGTGGGTCATGGAGCAAGCCTCGATCGAACCCGGGTCCGACTGCCCGGCAGGCGTCACGCATGTGGAGCGGATGCTGTCGCGGCCGCACTGTGCAGCGCGGTCACCGCGGAGTAGAGTGTGCTCGTCAGACTCCGCAACACGGGGTCGTTGCTCGAAAAAAGGGCGATAGCGCGGCCAGCACCGGCGAGACACACACGGAATCCCATCCGTCCACGTTCTCGAAGGTCTCCCATGTCCGAACACGCTTCGTCGACCGTTCTCACGTCGATCCGCTCCTCCACCGTCTCCGCCCGGGTGGCACAGGCACTCAGCCGCCATGTCTCCGAGGTGTTCGGCGTCATGGGCAACGGCAACGCGCACCTTCTCGACGCCCTCGCCTCGACCACGACCCGCTTCACCGCCATGCGGCACGAGGCCGGCGGTGTCGCCGCAGCCGACGCCTACGCCCGCGCGGGCGGCGGTCTCGCTGCCGCGACCGCGACCTACGGAGCCGGATTCACCAACACCCTGACACCCCTCGCGGAGGCGGTGATGGCCCAGATCCCGTTGGTCCTCGTCGTCGGTGACGCCCCGACCACCGGTGCCCGCCCCTGGGACGTCGACCAGTTCCAGATCGCCGCCGGGCTCGGTGCCCCCACCTTCACCGTCGGTCGTGACGACGCCACCGCGACCACGCTGCGGGCCATCGAGCACGCCGTCCACCGCCGGACCGCGGTCGTGCTCGCGATCCCCTACGACCTCGCTGCCGTGGCGTCCGACGAGCCGCTGCGGGCGGACGGGACACCACACCACCCGGCGCTCGTCCGGCCGTCCCGCGTGGAGCCCGTCGCACGGCGCCTGGACACCGCCGCCGCCGCCCTGCGCAGCGCACACCGTCCGCTCATCCTGGCCGGGCGTGGAGCCTGGCTGGCCGACGCCGGACCCGTCCTCGGCGAGCTCGCCGAGCGGCTCGACGCCCACACCGCCACCACGGCGCTCGGACGCGGGCTCTTCGGTTCCAGCCCCCGTGATCTCGGGGTGGCCGGCGGCTTCGCGACGGAGCACGCCGCGACACGCATCGCCGAAGCGGACGTCGTGCTCGTCGTCGGCGCCGGCCTCAACCAGTTCACGATGCGGTTCGGCGAGGCCTTCTCCGCCGATGCGCACGTCATCCAGGTCGACCTCGCCGACGCCCCGACGAACGCCAGGGTCGACGAGCTCATCCACGGTGACGCGGCCCTCGCAGCCGCAGGTCTCCTGGAACGGCTCTCCGACGGCGCGGGGTCCGGATGGGTCGCGTCGGCCGGCCGAGCCCGCCCAGCACCGCACCTCGACCGCGACCTGGGTGACGGTTCGACCGGCGACGGGCTGTGCGCGGACGGGCGCCTCGATCCACGAAGCCTCGCGCACCGACTGGACGAGCTGCTCCCGGCCGACCGCACGGTCGTGCAGGACGGCGGCCACTTCATCGGCTGGGCGCCGATGTACCTCGACATCCCCTCCCCCGACCGCCTTGTCATGGTCGGGACGGCCTACCAGTCGATCGGACTCGGGTTCCCGAGCGCTGTCGGTGCCGCGGCGGCCGGGCACACGGGCACCACCGTCCTCTGCACCGGCGACGGCGGCGGCCTCATGGCGCTCCCCGACCTCGACACCGTCATCCGCACGGTGCCGAGCGGCGTGATCGTGGTCTTCAACGACGCGGCCTACGGAGCCGAGGTCCACCAGTACGGCTCGCGTGGACTCGACCAGACCCCGATGCTCATCGACGAGGTCGACTTCGCCGCCCTCGCGCGGGCCTTGGGGGGCCAGGGCGTGACGATCGACACGCTCGCGGACCTCGACGGACTCACCGACTGGGTCCACGCCGGAGCGCAGGGCGTCCTCCTGCTCGACTGCCGCATCTCCACGAGCGTCGTCGCCCCGTACCTCTCCGAGATGATGCAGCAGGGACCACGACCGGTCGCCGTCGACTGAGCCTGCGCGGAGCCACCGCGGGTATCGTTGACGGGTGCTTCCTCAGCCTGCCCCGACCGCACCCACCTACGTCATGTCGACGGACGGTATCCGGGTAGCGACGTACCTCCACGAACCGGCTCCGGGCACAGGCGACCTCGGCACGATCATCGCAGTGCACGGCTTCGCCTCGAGCGCCGGACTCAACTGGGACCTCGCCGGGTGGACACGCACGCTCACGCGCGCCGGGTACCGCCTGCTGACCCTCGACCAACGCGGTCACGGAGCCTCGGACAAACCGACGGATCCGGCCGCATACCGCCTCGACATCCTCGTCGACGACGTCCTGTCCGTCCTCGACGGCTACGGCGTCGACGAGCCGCACTACCTCGGGTACTCGCTGGGCTCCCGGGTGGGTTGGCGGTTGGGCGTCCGGCACCCCGACCGCGTGCGCTCGCTCAGCCTCGGCGGTCTCCCCGAGGGCGACTCGCTCCGCGACTTCGACCTGGAGGCGGCCCGTCACCATGTGAGGACCGGGACGACGATCGCCCACGCCCTCACCGACACGTACGTGACGATGGCCGAGGGCGTCCCGGGCAACGACGTGGAGGCGCTCATCGCCCTGGTGGACGGCCTCCGCGGAGGACCGCAGCCGAGCACGGCCGAGGTGCCGCCACTGCCCATGTTGCTCGTGACCGGAGACGACGACGCGGTCGCCGCCGGGAGTCGGCGGCTCGCCGAAGCCGCCGGTTCCCGCTACGTGGGGCTGCCCGGCCGCGAACACTTCAACGCGGTCTCGTCGCGGGCGTTCAAGGACGCCGTGCTGGCGTTCCTCGCTGAGCAGGGGTAACTGTCCTGGGTCAGGGGACTCGCTGCAGAGGACCTGTCCGGGGCACTTCGACAAGCTCAGTGACCGGAAGGGGCGCTCAGTGACCGGAAGGTGAGCTCAGTGGCCGGAGGCGGTTCCCCCGCGTCCGCCTCGGTCAGGCCGCGTGCCGGTGCTCGACCCGACCCTTCGCGAGCTTCGACGGCCACCAGATGGCGCTCCCGATGTCGTGACTGAGGGCTGGGACGAGCAGCGTCCGGACGATGATCGTGTCGAGGAGGACCCCGAACGCCACGATGAACGCGATCTGCGCGAGGAACAGGATCGGGATGACGCCCAGCGCCGCGAACGTGGCCGCGAGCACGAGTCCGGCCGAGGTGATCACGCCACCCGTGATCGCCAGCCCCCGCAGCACGCCGGCCCTCGTTCCGACCCGCAGCGACTCTTCGCGGACCCTCGTCATGAGGAAGATGTTGTAGTCGATCCCGAGCGCCACGAGGAAGACGAAGCCGTAGAGCGGCACACTCGGATCCGCGCCCGGGAACCCGAGCACGTGGTTGAACACGAGCGCGGAGACCCCGAGGGCCGCCCCGAAGGACACCACCACGCTGAGGATCAGCAGGACCGGGGCGAGCACCGAGCGGAGCAGCAGCATGAGGATGAGGAGGATGACGGCGAGCACCACGGGGATGATGAGGTTCCGGTCGTGGATGGACGCGTCGTTCGAGTCGATGGCGGTCGCCGTGACGCCGCCGACGGGTGTGTGGGTGCCGACCTCGGCGTCGAGGGTCGAGCGCAACTGTCGCACGCTCTCCTCCGCCGACGCGGAGTCCGGGGCCGCGTCGAGCGTCGCCTGGAGCAGGATGCGGCCGTCGTCGACCGTCGGTTCGGCGGACGCCACCGGGGTCCCCGGGGGTCCCGCGGCGGGAGCCGTGAACACCGCCTCCCCGTCGCTCACCGTCGCATCCGCGGCGCCCGTCGCGGAGTCGCTCGACAGCACCTGGACGCTGTCGAGACCGTCGGCCTTCTCGAGGATCCCGATGACCTGCGCGGCATCGCCCTCCTGCGTGAGGACGTACACGGGGCTCGCCGAACCGGCCGGGAAGTGCTCACCGAGGGCGGACTGACCGTCGCGGGCCTCGGACGTGCCGAGGATGAGGTCGCTCTGGGCGACGCCGTCCGCCTTGAGCTGGAAGACCCCGAGGCTCGCGACCAGGAGGAGCAGGGTGCTCCCGATCCAGACGACGCGGGCGTGACGGGAGATGAGGCGGGCGATCCCACCCCACAGGCCGGTGGTCGGCACGGCGGTGTCGTCGGTCGACGAGGCGCGCACCCGGTGCTCGCTCCCGACCTTCGGGCGCAACGGCCAGAACGAGGTGCGACCGCAGGCCAGCAGGAGCGCCGGCAGGAAGGTGAGCGCCGCGAGGACCGAGAAGACGATCCCGATCGAGGCGACCGGTCCGAGCGCCTTGTTCGAGTTCAGGTCGCTGAGCAACAGGCAGAGCAGACCGGCGATGACGGTGCCGCCCGACGCGACGATCGGCTCGAACGATCCGCGGAGCGCAGCCCACGTCGCATCCCACCGCCGCTCGTGGTCGCGGAGGGCCTCCCGGTACCGCGAAACGTAGAGCAGTGAGTAGTCGGTCGCCGCACCGATCACGAGGATGAAGAGGATGCCCTGCACCTGCCCGTTCAACAGGACGACGCCGGCCTTTGCGAGCCACCACACGGTGAGGAGTGCGGTACAGAGGGCGAACAGCGAGGTGCCGAGCACGAGGAACGGGAGGACCGGCGAGCGGTACACGACGATGAGGATGAGGAAGACGGCGCCGAGCGCGGTCAGGAGGAGGATGCCGTCGATGCCGGCGAAGGCGTCGGTGAGGTCGGCGGTGAACCCTGCCGGGCCGGTGACGAAGACGTCGAGGCCCGCCGGGGCAGCTTCGGCGAGCTGTGCACGAAGGGCCTCGACGACGTCGCCGACCTCCGCGTCGCCGCTGATCGGGACGAAGACCTCGACCGCGTCGCCGTCCTCGGAGGGGATGGCCGGAGAGACGCCGTCGGCGACGCCCTCGGTGGAGGACAGGGCTGAGAGCTCGTCGTCGATCGCTGCCCGGTCCTCGTCGGTGATCCCGCCGTCGCGGACGAACAGCACGAGGGCCGGGATGTCGTCACCCTCCCGGAATCCGTCGAGTGCCGTCTGCACCTCGGTCGCATCCGCGCTCGCGGGGAGGAAGCTCGTCTGGTCGTTGGTCGCGACCTCGCTCACCTTCCCGAAGTACGGACCGCCGACGCCGGCGGCCGTGAGCCAGAGGAGGATGAGGACCGCGGGGAGCAGGACCCGCAGCCACCGCGGCGCACCCGCACGGTCCCGCTGCTGCGTCCGGGTGTCCGCGTCCGTCTGCGTTCCGCCGTGTCGTCCGTGCGTCATGCGCGCGCCCCGTTCTCGCCCTGCTCCGAATAATATGCAGCTAGCTTACTATCTGCGTCGGGTGCCCGGCGACGGAGTTCAGGCGAGGACGACGACTCCCCCGGCTTCAGCGATCTCGGCGAGCGCCGCATCCCCGGCGGCCCGGTCGACGGGCGCGACGAGACCTGCGAGGACGCGGACCTGCAGGCCGTGCTCGATAGCGTCGAGCGCACTCCGGCGGACGCAGTAGTCGGTCGCGAGACCCACGACGTCGACCTCCGTGATGCCGGCATCCGTGAGGACCTCGTCGAGGCTCAGCCCCTCGGGCGTCACGCCCTCGAAGATCGAGTATCCGTGGGCGCCCTGGCCCTTGCGGATGTGGGTGTCGACGCTCTTGGTGTCGAGCGCGTGGTGGTACTCGGCGCCTGAACTCCCCGCGACGCAGTGCACCGGCCAGTTCGTCACGTAGTCGGGCTCACCCGTCGCGAAGTGACCGTCGTTGTCGCCCTCGGCATCATGCCAGTCGCGTGAGGCGAACACGTGCGCGTAATCGGCCCCGTGCTCGGCCAACAGCTGCGTGACCCCCGCGGCGACGGCCTCGCCGCCGTCCACGCCGAGCGCACCGCCCTCGGTGAAGTCGTTCTGTACGTCGATGATGAAGAGCGCGCGCGCCACGATGCCTCCGGGTTGTCGTCGTCCCGCCTCGGTGGAGGTGGGTTCCATCGAGGGTAACGCCGGGGAACCGACCGGGTCAGGTGGTTGCGCCGTCGTGGTTCAGAGCCGACGTGCACGCTCCTTGCGGCGGTCGAAGAACTGGAGACCGATGTTCACACCCATGACGACGGTGCCGAGGAGCATGGCGACGAGCCCGGCGATCCGGAACCCGACCGGCAGCTCCAGGAGCAACGCGAAGACGACCCCGAGCACGATGAGCGCGGCACCCGCGGAGAACAACACCAGATACTTCATGCCCCCAACGCTACCGGCTGAGCGGCGACCCCGGGACGGGACCGCGACCTAGGGTGGAGACATGACCCGTCTCCCCCGCCGCGCGCACCTGCTCACCGCCGCGGGCGCCGCCCTCCTGCTCGCGGTCACCGCCGCCGGCTGCTCCACGTTCCCCAGCGGTGCGAGCTCCGACACCGGACCGACCCACTCAGCGGGTGGCTTCCCCACGGACGTCGTCTTCGACTACCAGCTGGGTGGCGGCTACGAGCCGTCGGCCGGCGTGGGCGGCGTCGCCCGGGACAGCACCGACTCCCCCGACCCCGACCGGTACTCGATCTGCTACGTCAACGGGTTCCAGAGCCAGCCGGCCGATCGCGAGGCCTGGCTGGCCGAGCCGGACCTCGTCCTCACCGACGATGCCGGTGAACCGGTCATCGACGAGAACTGGCCCGACGAACTCATCTTCGACCTCTCCACCGACGACCGTCGTGCGCGCATCGCCGAGCGGGTCGGTGCGAGCATCACCCGCTGCGCGGAGGCCGGCTTCGACGCCGTCGAGATCGACAACCTCGACTCGTACACCCGGTCCGACGGTCGACTCACCGTGGAGGACGCGATCGCCCTCGCCACCCGGTACGCCGACCTCGCCCACGACGCGGGCCTCCTCATCGGGCAGAAGAACGCCGCCGAGCTGGGCACGCGAGGACGGGACGACGTCGGGTTCGACTTCGCCGTCGCGGAGGAGTGCCACCGCTTCGACGAGTGCGCCACCTACACCGAGGTGTACGGCGACGCCGTGCTGGACATCGAATACACGGACGACCTGCGCGGCACCTTCGACGAGGTGTGCGCCGATCCGCAGGTCCCGTTCTCCACGATCCTGCGCGACCGCGACCTCCGGACGGCCGACGACCCGGCCCACGTCTTCGACGCCTGCGCTCGGTAGGCCCCGGCAGGAGATCCGCTCCGGGGCAGGAGCTTCCGCGGCGAAGCATCCTGTTGCGGGGTGGACCCCTGCGCCCAGGCATCTCCAGCAGATGTCGGTAGCGTGGAGGCATGATCCGGACCCACGACGCATGAACCTGGAGCAGCTGGAGGCGGTCGTCGCGGTCGTCGACTACGGATCGTACGCGGCAGCGGCCGACGTCCTCCGGATCTCGCAGCCCTCGCTCACGAGACGCATCCAACGCTGCGAGACGGACCTCGGGCTCGCGCTCTTCACCCGGGTCGGTCGGCGCATGCACGTCACCGACGCCGGACGGTCCGTGCTCGGCCCGGCGAGGCGGATGCTGCAGGAGGCGAACGGGCTCCGCGCGCTCGCCGACGCCCAGCAGGCGCTCACCGCCGGCACGCTCCGCATCGGCGCGCTCCCCTCGCTCGTCGCGACCCACGTCCCGGAGCTCGTCGCCCGGTTCCACGCCGCGCACCCCGACGTCCGCATCGAGGTCACGGGCGCCGTCGACTCCGCCGAACTGCTCGAGGCCGTCGACCTCGGGCGCATCGACCTCGGCGTGGCCGATGTGGCCACCGCCGGCCCCGGTGTCGAGGTGCGGCTCCTGGAGGAACAGCGGTTCGCGATCGTCCTCCCCGGCCTCAGGACCGTCGCCGAGCGCGAGGCCGAGCACACGCCGCCGACCATCACCGGCGACGAGCTGGCCACGCACACCCTGGTGACCCTGCCGCGCGGGACGTCGATGCGCGCCGTGACCGACGAGGCCTACGCCCGCTTCGGCGTGCAGCCACCGCGGGTCATCGTGACCACCCAGCGCGACGCGCTCACGCGGTTCGCGACCGCCGGCGTCGGGCTGACCGTGGTGCCCGAGCGTCTCGCCGACTGGGCTGCGGCGAACGGCGCCCGGGTCCGCCGGTTTCCGACACCGGTCACGAGGAGCATCGGCCTGCTCGTGCGCCACGACAGCGTCCGGACACCCGCCGTGAGTGCCTTCCTCCGATTGGCGGGGCGGGTCCCACCCGGGAACTGACGACGACCCGCGTCAGCCGCAGAGGTCTGCGGCGGCATTGCGGGACTCGACCTCGACGGGCGCGGGCGCGGCAGGCGGGGTCAGTGACGCGAAGTCGTCGCCGATGACGAGCACGACGTCCTCCTCGTCCGGTCCCGGTTCGCCGCTCACGACGACCGTGATCCCCAACTCCTGGGCGAGCGAGGCGGCCGTCGCCCGAGCCGCGTCCGAGTCGCGCGCGAGCAGGAGCGTGACCGGGGTGTCCGTCTCCGCGTCGCCGATCGACGCGACGGTGTAGCCGAGAGCGGTCAGTCGGTCGGCGGTCGCCGTTGCGACCCCGTTCGTCTGCGAGCCGTTGAGGACGCTGACCGCCTCGACCCGCACCGGTTCGACCGGGGCGACCGACTCGGCGGGGGACACATCAGCGGTTCCCGCGATCGGCACCGGGACATCGGTGGCGAGGCTCGAGAAGACGATCGCGGCGTCATCACTCGGGACGACCCGGTTGGCGTCCGACGGCGCCTCGGTCCACGGCATCGTCAGGAAGGTGATGGCCGACGCCGGCACCTGCGAGACCCGGTGTGCGAGCGAGGTCAGGCTCGCGAGGTCGCCGAGCGCGGTGTCGACGGTGAGCGAGGAGGTGACCGCGTCCAGGAAGCGGATGAGGCGGTCCGGCCGGGTGAGCACCTCGGCACTCAGCGCCCGCTGCACGATCGCGGACATCACCATCTGCTGGTTGCCGAGGCGCGAGATGTCGCTGCCGTCACCCACCGCGTGCCGGGTGCGGGCGAGCGCGAGCGCCTGCGTCCCGTCGATGACCTGCGCTCCTGCGGGCAGCGCGAGGTTCGAATAGGGGTCCTCCATGTCCGACGGCAGACACACCGCCAGCCCGTCCATGCCGTTGACGATCGCCTGGAAGCCGCTGAAGTCGAGCTCGACGAAGTGGTCGATCGGCACACCGGTCATCGCCTGCACCGCGGCGACCGAACAGGCGGCCCCCGAGTTCAACGCCGCGTTCACCATGCCGTAGTCGTCGGGCGTCCCCCGGCCGGTGTCCGTGCACATCGACAGGTCGGTCAGCGTGTCACGTGGGATCTGCATCGCGTCGATCCGGGAGTTGCCCTCGGAGACGTGCACGAGCACCATCGCGTCACTGCGCTTGGTGCCGGTGTCCTCTCCGTAGTCGCCGACCGCGAGGTCACGACTGTCGGAGCCGAGGAGGAGGACGTTGATCGCCGGGTCCGGCGCGCCCGGCTGCGCGGGCTCGGTCGAACGTCCGGTCGGGGCGGCGATGGCCTCGGAGCTGAGGTTGCCCTGCAGCCGCAGTGCGAGCGCACCGACACCCCCGAGGAGCGCGAGCACGAGGCCGCCTGCGATGCCGACGATGAGGCGCCGACGGCGGACCCGCGCGCTCACCCCACCGCCGTGACGGCGAGCGTGAGCGGCACGTGGACGGACGGGTGCCTCGGGGAGATCGGGTCTGCGCATCGTCCCAGTGCACCAAGCGTCGAAGCGGCGGACAAGCAGCCTGCCCGGTGCGACTCATACGCGGCACGCATGCGTCGGAGATCAGCTCACGGGCGAGGCGACCTCCGAGCCACGCAGCCCGGGCACCGCACGCTTACCGAACTGGCCGGTGACGACCAGGATGAGCGTCGTCGCTGCGAGGAGGATCCAGCCCGGCCAGCCGAGCAGGGTGCCGAACACACTGCCGGTGTCCTGCATCGACGTCGGGCTGGCGAACAGCAGCAGTGCCCCGACGGCGGCGTTCACCGCGCCGTGGGCGATCACCGCCGGCCAGACCGAGGCGGAGCGGAGACGCAACCAGCCGATGAGGACGCCGAGCAGCATGCACCAGCCCACCATGAGGAGCAGGCCGAGGACGTCGGTCCGCTGGTAGTTGTAGCCGAGGAGGATGAGCGGTGCGTGCCACACGCCCCAGATCGCCCCGGAGAGCAGGAGGGCGGGCCAGGTGCCGAGCGGCAGGAGGTTCGGCAGCAACCAGCCGCGCCAGCCGAGTTCCTCCCCGAACGCGGACAGCGATGCCACCAGGACGCCGAGGGGCAGGGTGAGGAGCTGGACCAGGGCGACCGTGGTCAGCTCGTCCCGCCCGAGCTCGCCGGCGCCCGAGGCGGTCATGATGGCGGCGAGACCGGACAGGCCGACGAGGTCGAGCTCGATGAGCCCCATGGCCTGCCCGAGCAGCATGGAGCAGAACGCGAGGACGGGGAACCCGACGAGCGCCGCCGCGCAGAGCCCGAGGGTCCGGCCGAGGGGACGCAGCGGCGCGAGTCCGAGCAGCCGCGGGACGCTCCTCGGGCGGGCGACGAACAGCACCACGACGAGCGCGGCGATGGTCGGGGTGTACATCATGCCGAGGGCGATGAGCTGGAACCAGGGGTTCGCGAGTCCCTCACCCGACAGCCACAGCGGTGCGGCGATGAGCCAGGCGAGGCCCACGGCGAGCACGGTGAAGACCGTGACGGCGACCCACGGGACCCTGGTGGGCAGGATCGGGGCCAGCTCGCGGTTGCGCCGGCGCTGGCGGTCCGCCGCCGACTCCGGCTGCTGCGCGAGCACGGCCCGCCCGGCGGCACCGATCACCGGGCCCGCGGCCGGTGTGGGCGCCCCGCCGACGATCGGCGTCCGGATCGGTCCAGGCGCGGGCTGTCCGATCGGCGCCCAGCCGCCCTCGATCGGTGTGTCGTCCGGTCGCTGCATGTGATCCCCCGTGGTCGCGAACAGCTTCCCACGCTACGGAGCGACGGCGCGGGGCGCATCCGCCGACCGGGGGATCACCCGGTGAGGTGACAGCCGCAGGACTCCCGAAGGAGGAGCCCGACGGGGACGACGGTGCTGCGCTCGTGCTCACCGTCCGCGTCACCGAAGCGGGCGAGCGCCCGGGTGGCGGCCAGGCGGCCAAGTCGTGCCGGGTCCTGTTCGATGACGCTGACCGCCGGATCGAGCTGGTCGGCCATCGGGAAGTCACCGAAGCCGAGCGAGGCGATCCCCCGCGAGCGCAGCGCTGGGACGAGCGCCATCGTCACCCGCGCGTTGGCCGAGAACAGGGCCGTCGGCGGGGAGGCGAGGGCGAGAAGGCCGTCGACCACGGCGGCGGCCGGTTCGCGGTCCGTCGCGTCGAGGCTGACGAGGGCGTCGTCGAGGTCGATCCCGCTCTCGGCGAGCGCCGAACGGTAGCCCTCGAGTCGGCGACGGGTGCTCGGCGGGTGTGCCGAGTCGGCGATGAAGGCGACCCGGGTGTGCCCATGCTCGAGCAGGTGCCTCGTCGCGAGGTAGGCGCCGCGGTGGTCGTCCTCGACGAAGCTGTCGGCGTCGAGCCCACCGGGGGCGCGGTCGACGAACACGATGGGTGTGTGCTCGGCCCACGGCGCGAGCCACGACTGGTCCTCCGCGACGGGCGCGAGCACGAGCCCCATGAGCTGCGAGCGGAGCAGCGAGTCGAGCACGGCACGCTCGCGCGCCGGGTCGTCGCCGATGCTCGTGACGAGGGTGGTGATGCCCGACACCGAGCAGACCTCCTCGACGGCGCGGACGACCGCGGCGAAGAAGGGGTCGACGACGTCCGGGACCGCGACGCCGACGGAGGAGGACCGCCCGGCGCGGAAGGTGCGCGCCAGGACGTTCGGGACGTAGTTCAGTTCCCGCATGGCCGATTCGACCCGCGACCGCGTCTCCGGGAGCACGTGCGGGTCGTCGTTGAACACGCGGGAGACCGTCTTCGAGCTCACCCCGGCGAGGGACGCCACGTCCTGCATCGTGGCCATGGCTGCTCCTCGGGTGGTTCCGCCTTGGTGGCGTGGTCGGATCGGGCTGGTTCGCGGGCGGCGACCGAGGACGCCGCCCGCGATCCGTCAGCGACCGGCGAGCGCGGTCTCGATGACCTGCTCGAGCTCACGGAGGCGAGGCAGCGCACGGTTGGTGAGCAGTTCCTCACGCTTCGCCGACGAGATCGAAAGGCTATCCTTCCACAGCGAACGACCGGCCATCGCGCCGCCGGCACCGTTCTCGACCGCGGTGCGGACCTGACCGACGAAGGTCTCGTGGTCGACGCCGGCGGAGAGCACTGCCCACGGCACGCCGGCGGCGGCCTCGGTCACGGCTGCGGCGGCCTCGGCGGAGCCCGGGTACTGGAGCTTCAGGACCTTGGAACCCGCGGCGACGGAGATCTCCGCGGCACCGCGTACGAGCTCGGGGAAGATCTCGGCGTAGGCCTCGTCGCTCTCGCCGTCGAGCTGGTAGACGAGGATCTCGACGATGAGCAGCACGCCCTCGGCGGTGCACTCCTCCACGAGGCGGGCGATCTCGTCGATGACGACCTGCTCGGCCTCGCGCTGGTCGGAGCGCAGGTAGAAGAGCATCTTGGCGGCGTCGCCACCGAGTTCGCGGACTCGGCGGGCGTCCATGCCGGGGACGTACTTCGTCCGGCGCAGACCGTTCTCGGTGTCGAAGCCCGAGGAGTCCATGCCGACGACGAGACCGGTCGTGCGGGAGAGGGTGCGCTCGTCGACGACGAGCGGGAGGGCGACCTCCGGGTCGAGGAGGATGGCGGGTGCGTGGTTGCCGAGGAACCGGACGAGGTCGCTCTTGGCCTCGGCGAGTTCGTCACGGCTGATGCCGGCCGCGCCGTTCGGGGCGTCGGTCATGACGGCCTTCATGCCGTTGCGCTGGTCGCCGGCGACGATGAGCATGCCGCCGCCCGGGGTGCTGATCGTGGCCATGGCGCGGCGTTCGAGCGTCGTCAGCTCGTTGGTCCTGGTGGCTACTGCGTTCATGAGGTGCTCCTTGTGCTTCGGATGGGGTCTGATCCCGGCAGCGGTCGCGCCGGGGAGGATCGATCTGGGTCGTCGGGTGGTCGGTCGGTCAGGGATGTGATCGGGAGATGGCGGGTTCGAGGAGGGCCCCGGCGAAGACGGCTGCGCCGTATGCCGTGTCCTGGGACCGGTGCGACACCTGCACGCCGGGCAGGACGGCCGCACGAGCGCGTTGCACGGACCGCATGCTGGCCCAGCCGCCGGTGAGCAGCGCCGAGGTGGCGGGTGCGACCTCGCGGTCCATCGCCGCGATGAGCACGGCGAGTTCGTCGTTGCCGTGCTGGAGCACCGCTTCGAAGATCTCTGCCGGTCCTGCGCCGTCGGCACGGACCGTGAGTTTGAGGACGCCGTCGTCGTTCCGGGCGCCCGCGACCGAGATGTCACCGTCGCCGAGCAGCCCGCCCGCCGGGAGCGCCATGATCTCGTCGTCCAGGCGGTCGCGCCCTGCGCGGTCGGTCACCCCGACGAGCTGGAGGGTGCGACGCATGAGCAGGCCGGTCTTGACGCCGGCGACGAGCACCCAGGTGCCCGGCACGACGTGACGGACGCAGTTGATGAACACCTCGGCGAGGCGTTCCCGGGCGGCGAACGGGAGTGGTTCGTCGAGGCGTCGAAGCAGGACCTCGGCCGTGCCCATCGACACGTGGTACCGCTCGGCGGGGAACGAGCCGGTGGAGACGGCCGACACGAGGTGGTCGTGGCCGGCGACGGTCAGGGCCGCACCGGAGAAGACCGGCGGCACCCACGGGCTGCTCGCGGCGCCGAGCGGGGCACCGGCGTCGGTGAACGGCGGGAGGAACGACGCGTCGACGCCGAGGTGGTCGAGCAGTTCGAGCCACGGCTCACCCGTGTCCTGGTCGAGCAGGCCGGTGCGCGACGAGAGCGAGTACTCGGCGGCCTCCTCGCCGCCGAGCGCCGAGACGAGGTACTCCGGCAGGTTGAGCCAGCGCGTTCCGGCGAGGTCGAGTCCGGCGTCTCGGAGGTGGAGGAGCTTGATGACCGAGACCTGCACGCCGAGCGGCAGGCCGGTCCGACCGGCGAACTGCTCGGCGATCTCGGCCGGGAGGGCCGCGAGCTGTTCGGCGCCGCGCGGATCGAACCAGGCGATCGCAGGCGCGACGGGCCGGTCGACGGCGTCGAGGACGATCCCGGACTCCCCCATGCCGGAGACGGCGAGCGCCCGGACCCGCGCGGCCGGCCCGAACCGGTCGACGAGTTCCGCACCGACGTGGTCGAGGAGCTCCCTGACGGTGGCGATGAGGGACGCCGCCTCCATCACGGTCGTGCCGCCTGGACCGGCGAGCCACGGGGTGGGCAGCTGGTGGATGAGGACCTCGGCGCCGTCGGCGTCGGTCACGAGGATCTTGACGCCGGTGCTGCCGAGGTCGAGGCCGGCGACGAGTCGATCCGAGGCCACGGAGGTGACGGCGGTCGAGTCGAGGTTCGCAGCAGGGTGCACGGCGGTGTCCGTTCAGGTTCCGACGTCCGTGTCGGCTTCCGACGATGACTCCATGTCATCGATGTCATGGCGAGCATACCTCGTTCATGTCATCGATGACATACCCCAGCGTGAATTCTTCGGAAACCGGGAACCGGATGCTGGCGGAGGCCGGTGGGCTCAGTCGCCGAAGTCGTCCGCCGCCGGCTCGAACACGATCTCGAGATCGACCTCGAACGACTCCCCGGGCTCCACGATCCGGCCGGCCTTTCCGCGATCCGGACCGGCGGCGTGACTCGGCCAGCAGGTGCCGGGTTCGATGCCGAGGGCGTACGACCCCGCGGCTGTGCTCCGCCACACCGTGAGGAACGGCAACTGCTCCGGCCGGAACCGGACCGTGACCGTGCCGGCCTCGCCCGACAGGGTCGCGATGGACCAGCCGTCGGGCCCGGCGACCGCGTCGAGGGCGTCGACCTGCTCGTCGGCAGCCGGTTCGGGCTCGCCGATCACCCGCCGCCAGCCACCGGCGTCCGGGCGTTCGGACCCCGCCCCGCCGGGGACGTCGGCCTCGGCCGCCACGACGGCACCGCCGTGCAGCACCGGCCAGCCGAGGTTCACGTGGTAGAGCAGGCGCACCGGCTCGGCGACGAACCCCTCGTTCCGGACGACGTCGTGCAGACGGATCCGCGCGACGCCGACCTCGGCTCGGATGCTGCGGGTCACCGTGAGGTTCTGCTGGAACACGGCGCCCTCGCGGAGCAGGCCGTCGACGAGGAGCTCGTACCGGCCCGCCGCGGTCCATCGCCCCTCGCGGCGGGTCACGGTCGCCGGGATACGATGCGCCCGACCGTGCATCCCACCGTCCGCCTCTGCGGCCACACCGACGGCGGTGAGTCCGCAGGTCGTCAGCAGACCGCCCTGCCATCGACGGGCCCAGCTCTCGGCCTGCGGAGCGGTCGTCGGCGCGACGAACGACACGACCTCGCCGTTCCAGGAGGCCTCGCCGAGGTCGAGGAACTGGTCGACCTCGACCGTGACCTCGAGTCCGCCGAGGTGGCGCAGTTCGACCTGGCGCCGGCCCGTCGACGGCCCGTCGTCGACGCGGACCGCACGCGGAGCCCACGCACGCTCGACGGCACCGGATCGGGCTTCGACGAAGCGTCGACGCCGGGCGCCCCACACGGCGTCGCGGTCGACCTGGTCGTCAGGCGTCTGTTCGGGCGGCGTCGTCGTCATGGCGGGTCCTCGGGTCGGTGCGGTCGGTGCGGTCGGGTCGAACGGTTCGGCGGGCGGGGCTGGCTCAGAGGGCGGTGTAGCCGCCGTCGATGACGAGGCTCTGGCCCGTAAGGTACGAGGAGGCGTCGGACGCGAGCAGCAGGACGAGCCCGTGGAGGTCCTCCGGCTGCCCCATCCGGCCCGCCGGGATGTCCGCGGTCCACTCGGCGGCGAGGTCGGGGTTCGCCTCGGTGAACTCGCGGGTCATGTCCGAGAGGAAGTACCCGGGGGCGATCGCGTTGACCCGGACGCCGGAGGGTGCCCACTCGACCGCGAGTGACGACGCGAGGTGACTGACCGCCGCCTTCGAGGCGTTGTATGAGGCCTGGAACTGCGGCTGGTTCACGATGAACGCCGACATCGACGAGATGAAGACGGCCGAGGCAGGCCGACCCGCCGCGATGGCACGACGGGCGAAGGACTGCGCGGCGAAGAAGGTGCCGTCGAGATTCACGGCGAGGACCTTCCGCCAGGTGTCCGCCGGAACGTCGACGCTGTCGCCCCAGATGGTGATGCCCGCCGCGGTCACGAGCAGCGACGGCGCGCCGAGCGCGGCCTCGGCAGCGGCGAAGGCGGCCTCGACGGCGGTGGCCTCGGTGACGTCGACCGGGTGCGCCGAGGTGCGGACGCCGTACTCGGAAGCCAACCGCTCGGCTGACTCGTGGACGGTCGGCAGGAGGTCGAGCAGCGCCACCTGGACGCCCTGCGCGGCGAGCGCCGTGGCGATCGAGTAGCCGAGCCCGCGGGCCCCGCCGGTGATGACGGCCGTGCGGCCGTGGAGGTCAGAGAACATGTGCGGTCCTTCGATCGGGGCGGGCTGGTGGAGGTGTCGTCGGGCGACGCGAGTCGCTCAGATCTCCTGGTCGGTGGGCAGGATGACGAGGTCGCGGATGGTGACGTGTCGGGGTCTGGTGAGCATGAAGAGCACGGCGTCGGCGACGTCCTCGGAACGGATGCCGGTGCGTGCGGCGATCTGGTCCTCCACCCCGGAAGCCCCCTCGGCGATCCCCCACAGCTCGTTGAGCACGACGCCGGGGGCGACCGCGCCCATCCGTACCCCGGATCCGACGAGGTTCCGCCGGGTGGTGTGGACGAACGACTGCATGGCGTGTTTCGTCGCGGAGTAGACGGGCTCCCAGTGGATGTCCTGGTGACCGGACACCGAGCTGGTCACCAGGACGTCGCCCGCGCCCTGCTCGACGAGGTGCGGCAGCGCTGCGCGAACCGTCGCCATCGCTCCGAGGACGTTGACGCCGACGAGTTCCTCGATCGCGGTCATCGGGGTGTCGACGACGTCACCGCCGACGTAGAGGCCCGCGTTGGCGAGGACGATGTCGAGGCGTCCGAAGGCGGCGAGCGCCAGGGCGACGGCCTGCTCGGACACGGCGGGGTCGGCGAGGTCACCCGCCAGGAAGACGCTCGGTGTCGGCAGGGCGTCGGCGACGCCCGAGAGTCGCTCGGTGGAGCGTCCCACGAGCGCCGTGCGCACCCCGGCACCGGCGAGCGCCTGGGCGTACGAGCGGCCGATGCCCGAGGACGCTCCGGTGATGATCGCGACCTGCCCGGTGAGGTCGGTGGCGCTGGTCGACACGCTCATGTCGTGGTCCTTCCGTGCGCCGTCCCGGCGCGGTCGGTGGTCGATTCCCGCGCGGCGAGCGCGGCTCGACGCAGCAGTTCGTCGGGTCTCGTGTCGATGCGGGCGACGGCCTCGTCGCTCAGGTAGACCGGCCCGCCGGCGGCGAGCGCTCCGAGCAGCACCTGGGCGACCTTCACAGCCATCTCGGTGATCCGGAGGACCTCGGCCGTACTCGATCCGAGGGCGAACATCCCGTGGTTCTGCAGGTACACGACCTTCGGCACCCGGCCGGTCGTTGCGAGCTGCTCGCGCAGCAGGCGGCGGACCGTGCGGGCCAGCTCGAGCCCGGGGTCGACGTACGGCACGAGCAGCGGATCGGTGCCGAGGACCACGATCTGGTCGGGGAAGAGCGACCCGCGGGTCAGGGCGTCGGCCGACGGCGAGCACAACAGCGCGTTGACCGGCACGGGATGGGTGTGGCCGACCGCGACGACGCCGGGCAGGTCGAGGCAGACGGCGTGGAGGATCGCCTCCACCGAGGGGCGCCGACCGTTCCCGGCGAGCGCCGCGGCATCGAACAGCGCGGCCACCTCGGCATCCCCGCCCGTGTGCGAGTCGACGAGGTCGAGCACCGGTCCGATCGCGAGACGGACCGCGTCCTCGGTGGTCGCCACGGCCAGGGACGCGCCGCTCGCCTTCACGAGCATCGCCCGAGCACCGTCCTCGGTCAGGAGCAGGGAGGTGTTGCCCTCCGCCAGGAGCGCCCACGCCCGATCGGGACGCCCGAGGTCTCGCGAGAAGGCGACGAAGCGGTCGAGGAGGTCCGTCTCGGTCTCCGGTTGGTCGATGCGGTCGGTCATGTCGGTGTCCGCTCATGGTCGTGGTCGTCGTGGTCGTGGTCGTCGTGGTCGTGGTCGTCCTGGCCGTGCCGGTAGACCGTGTCGAGTGACGGCGCGTGGCCGGCCGCGACGAGTTGCACGGCCAGATTGCCGAGCGCCGAGGCCTCCGCAGGACCAGCGGTGACGGGAAGACCGGTCCGTGCCGCCGTGCGGGCGCACAGGAGCCGGTTGCGCGATCCGCCGCCGACGATGCGGACCGAACGGATCGTCACCCCGGTGATCGCCTCGCAGGCCCGGACCGTCTCGGCGTAGGCGACCGCGAGACTCTCGACCACGCTGCGCACGACGTCGCTCCGTCCCCCCGGTGGACGCTGTCCGGTCTCCCGGCAGAGGGTCGCGATCCGTTCCGGCATGTCACCCGGGACGAGCAGCCGGGGGTCGGCGACGTCGAACACGGCGGGCGTGACGTCCGTGGCTGCGTCTCGTTCCAGCTCCGACACGGCCGCCACGAGTTCGACGAGGTCGACCGCGCTGCCGTCCTCGGCGGACCAGGCGCGGGCGCACTCCGTGAGCAGCCACATCCCAGCCAGGTTGCGGAGGAGCAGTGAGGATCCGGCGACACCGGCCTCGTTCGTGAAGCCGGCGGCCCGCGCGCGCTCGGTGAGCACCGGCGCCGGCAGACATACCCCGGCGAGGGACCAGCTGCCACTCGAGACGAGGAGCTCCGCGCCGTCCGGGCGGGCGAAGGCGAGGGCTGACGCGGTGTCGTGCTCCGCGACGCGGTGGACGGGGATCGGCACGCTCGACCCGAGACGCGCGGTGACCTCCTGCGTCGTCGGGCCGGCGACCGTCCCCGGTGCGACCACCGGTGGGAAGTCGAAGCCGTCGAGACCCCAGCGACGGATGAGCTCCGCCGCCCAGTCGCCGGTGCCCTGATCGAGCAGCTGCGTCGTCGAGGCGATCGTGCGCTCCGCTCCGACGACGCCCGTGAGCAGCCACACCCAGAGGTCCGAGACGAGCAACACGGTCGGGCGATCGCCGTCGGCTCGGCGCGGGTCGAGGTCCTCGGCGCGGGACCGCAGCTGATACGAGGTGTTGATGGTCTGCTCCAGCACGCCGGTCACCGCGTAGGCCGTCGCGGCGTCGACGAGCACGGCGGCACGGGCCGGTCCATCGGCGTCGGCGCCGCGGTGATGCAGCACGGTCGGGAACGCCGTACCGGTGCCGGCCCCCACGAGTGCGATGTCGACGCCCCAGCTGTCGACCCCGATCCCGTCGAGCACGCCGCCGGCGGCCGCTGCGATCCGGACGGCCTCCGCGAGCCCGACGATGGTCTCCTCGAACAGGCGCTCCGCATCCCACCGGAGTCGACCGTCCTGCATGATCGGGCCGTTCGGGAACCGGTGTACCTCGGTGAGTTCCAAGCGGCCGTCGGCCCAGCGCCCGAGCATGACGCGACCGCTCGACGCACCGAGGTCCACGGCGGCGTGGAAGCGTGGAACGGTCTGATCGGTCATGGCGTCGTCGCCTCGTCGTGTGGCGGCGTGGCCGGTTCGCTCAGCGGCGTCGTCGGGTCGGGGTCCTGGACGGCGACCGGTGTGGTCAGCGCCTCGAGGGAGGTGAGGATGGTCGTCGCGCTCGACACGGCGAGTGCACCCCAGGCGGCGGCCGAAGCGACCGCCGCCGCCGGATCGTCCCGTCCGTCCTCGCCGTGGAGTCCGACGAGGAATCCGGCCAACGAGGCGTCGCCGGCACCGGCCGTGTTCACGACCGTGGCTGCGACGTGCGCGTGCCACAAGCCCGCCGCCGTGCGGAGGAGCGCTCCGTCGGCCCCCATGCTCACGTAGACGAGGTCGCAGCCGGCACGGTGCAGTTCGTCGGCGGCGGAGGCGACATCACCGATCGTCAGCAGCTCACGGCCGGTGAGCTCGGCGAGCTCGTGCGCGTTCGGCTTGAGCAGGTGGACGAGGTCGAGGTTCGCGACGGCGGTCTCGAGCGCCGCACCCGCGGTGTCGACGGCCACGCGCGCTCCCCGGTCACCCGCCTGACGGAGCAACTGGAGGATGTCGACCAGGCCGGTGCCACCCTGGACTGTCGGGATCGTGCCGGAGAGGACGAGCCAGTCCGCGCCGATCCGGTCGATCTCGGCCCCGGCGGTCGCGACGACGGCGGCCCAGTCCTCGGCGCGCAGCGGGATCGCCGGTTCGTTGACCTTGGTCGTCCCGCTCGCGGCGTCCAGGATGGTCGTGTTCACCCGCGTCCGACCGTCGGTCGGGACCACGGCGAGCAACGTCCGGAGTGCCGGGTCGTCGGCGAGGATCCGTCCGTCCGCACCCATCGGCACCACCGCACGGACCGCGAGCCGAGAGAGGGTGACCGCCCGCGCGACGTTGACGCCCTTGCCGCTCAGCTCGGTGGACACGCCCACCGCCCGGTTGACGTCGCCGAGTCGCAGCCCGTCGACGCGGTAGGTCTGGTCGATCGCGGCCGCCGGCGTGACCGTGACGATGCCGCTCATGCGTCCACCCCGACCGTCTCGACGCGGACGCCGGTCGCGAGGAGGGTGTCGAGGGTCGGTTCGTCGACGCCCTGATGCACCACCGCCACCTCGAGACGAGCGGCCGGGACGGAGGCCGCGAGGCCGTCTGCGCCGAACGTCGCCGGGTCGCCCAGGAGGATCGTCGTGGAGGCCAGCTCGACCGCCGACGCGACGACCGCCGCCTCCTCCGGCGAGGCGTGGAGCAGTCGGCCGTCCGCGGAGACACCGAGCGCCTCGACGACCGCGACGTCGAGGCGGAGACCGGCGAGCTGCTCGCGCGCCCAGGCGCCGGTGAGGACGCCGCGCCCGTCCGCCGTCCCGCCGACGAGGTGGACGACGGCCGATTCATCGGCAGCGGCCGCGGCCAACGCCACCGGCACCGAGCCGGTCACGATGACGGTCCCGGCGGTCGTGGCGAGACCCGCGGCGAGCGCCTCGCAGGCCGAGCCCGCGCCGAGGAAGACCGCTGAACCCGGGTCGACCAGGGTCAGCGCTTGCGCCGCGAGCGCACCGGACACCCCGGAGTCCTGGCCCGGGTCGAGGTCGGTACGCACCGCCCCGCCGTGCGCGCGTCGGAGGCGTCCGTCGAGTTCGAGGACGCGGAGGTCGCGCCGGATCGTCTCCTCGGTCACGCCGAGGTCCACTGCGAGCACGCCGACCTCGACCCGCCCGTCCTGGTCGAGTCGGGTGAGGATCTCCCGACGCCGGTCGTCCACCGGGCTGGACGTGGCCGTCCCGCGCCCGCCGACGGACGCGCTCATCGTTCCACCCCGGCACGGTCGTCGCGTTCGGACGCCGGACCGTCGGGGCTCGACTCCTCGGCCCGCCGTCGCCACCAGGGGCCGATGGCCTCGACGAGCTCGTCGAACGCGGTTCCGACCCCGGCCCAGTACGCGGCCGAGGCGTCCGTCGGCAGGACGGCGGGTGCGTGTCGGACGACGTCGCGCTGGGCCTGTTCCACCGACGGCAGGAGTCCGGCGGCGACCCCGGCGACGATCGCGGCACCCAGGGCTCCGGCCTCCTCGGAGTCGACGACCGTCACGGGTGCTCGTAGCGCGTTGGCCACGAGTTGTACGTACAGCGGTGACCGCGCGAGGCCGCCGCCGAGGACGATCGGCTCGTCCCACCGGAACCGTTCGCCGAGCGCACGGGTGTGCCAGCGGTGCATGAGCACGATGCCCTCGAGGGCTCCGCGCAGGACGTGTGCCCGGGTGTGCCAGTCGCGGACGCCGGTGAGGGTGGCCGAGGCTTCGGCACCGAGCGGCGAGTCCGATTGGAAGGGCAGGACGAGCGGCACCTGCTCCTCCGGAGGGAGTGCTGCGGCCTCGGCGATCAGCGCGTCGCGGCCGGTGGCGTCGGTCACGCCCAGGAGCCGCAGCGTCCAGTCGAAGGAGGGCGATGCCGTCGCCGAGGTCGACATCGCGATCCGCAGGTCCGGGGTGATCGAGAGGCGGGACTGCCACCGCGGGTCCACGTCGGGCTGGGTCGTCGTCACGCCGTTGGTGCTGAACGAGCCGGCCACGAGGGCGAGCCGCCCGGGGACGAGCGCTCCCATGCCGATCGAGGAGGCCTGCACGTCGTGGAGCCCCGAGACGACCGGTGTCCCGGCGACGAGGCCCGTGACCGCGGCGGCCTCCGGCAGCACCGACCCGACGATCGTGCCGCTCGGGTTGATCGGCGGCAGCAGACGGAGCAGTTCGGCGGGCAGGCCGTAGGCGTCGAGGACCTCGGCGCTCCAGGTGGCGGTCCCGACGTCCAGGAAGGAGGCGCAGGCGTCGGAGTAGTCGGTGGAGATCTCGCCGGTGAGCCGCAGGCGGACCACGTCCTTGCAGAAGAGCATCGCGTCTGCCTGCTCGACACGCTCCGGGTCGTGGCGGAGCAACCAGCGGAGGAGGTTGCCGGCGGCGCCCGGCGTCGGCAGCTGTCCGGAGCGTTCGAGCACCACGCGCAGCCGGTCCGGATCGGAGGCGAGTTCGGCGGCCTCGACGTGCGCCCGGGAGTCCATCGCCGTGATGGCCGGTCCGACCGGCGCTCCCGCGGCGGTCACGAGGTGCAGGCCGTCGCCGTGGCCGGTGATCCCGACGGCGGCGACCAGGGTCGGGTCGACACCCGAGGTCGCCATCACCTCCGACACCGCATCGGCGACCGCGGCCCACAGGGCGTCCTGCGACCGCTCGGCGTGCCGGGCGACCGGGCGGTCGACGGGGCTCGCGCGCCGTGCGACCGCGACCGGCAGCAACCGCTCGTCGTGCAGGACGGCCTTGACGGCGGTCTGCCCGACGTCGATCCCGAGCAGGAACCGCGACCCCGACTCGTGGGGTGCGCTGTGCGGCCCGTGCTCAGCCATCGGCGGCCTTCCGTTCGTCGTCATCGTCGTTGTCGGGTGCGCCCGATCATGTTGATCTTTGCACCGATCCCACCGAATCGGAAGGGATATCGGACAGATTCGGATACGCTGGCCAGACCGGACGGAGCAGTCATGTACCCAGCAGAGCGTCACGCCGCGATCCTCGCGGGTGCCCGCGACGGCGACGGCGCCCTGTCGGTCGCCGAGCTGAGCAGCCGACTCGGCGTCACGCCGGAGACCATCCGTCGCGACCTCGCGGTGCTCGAGCGACAGGGGCTCATCCGCCGCCACCACGGTGGCGCGGTCCTCGCCCGGCGACCCGCGTTCGAGCCCAGCCTCCAACGACGCCGCGAGGGCGAGCGCATCGAGCGCGCCGCCGTCGCCCGGCTCGTCGTCGAGCAGCTCCCCGAGGAAGGAGTCGTCCTCCTCGACTCCGGTGCAATGACCCTCGAGGTCGCCGCGCTCCTCCCCCACGCCAGCCGACTCCTCGTGGTGACGAACAGCCTGCCGATCGTCGCCCTGCTCGGTGGCCGGCCGCGACTCACCGTGCTCGCCCTGCCCGGGCGGGTCCGCGCCGTCACGCAGGCGACCGTCGGCGCGTGGACCGTCGAACGGCTGTCGGGGCTCCACGCCGACGTCGCCGTCCTCGGCGCCAACGGGGTGGGGCTCACCTCGGGCGCCACGACGACGCTGCCGGAGGAGGCCGAGGTGAAGCGGGCGATGCTCGGTATCTCCCGACGACGCATCCTCGCCGTCACCGCCGCGAAGTTCGGCACCACCTCGTTCCACCGGGCCGCGGGGCTCGACGAGTTTGACCAGATCGTGACCGACGACGGCCTCGACCCGGACACCGTCGACGCGCTCGCCGACAGCGGTCCCGAACTGCTGCTGGCCGCCACCTGACCATCCCCACCGGCACCGGGTCGATCGTCCCGAGTGCACCCCGAGAGGAACCACCATGACGCTCGTCTCCACCGCCGCGCTCCTCGACGCGCAGCGCGCCGTGCTCGCCTTCAACGTCATCCAGCTCGAACACGGCGAGGCCATCCTCCGCGGCGCGGAGCTCGCGGGCCGGGGCGTCATCCTGCAGGTGTCCGAGAACGCGGCGAAGTACCACGGCGGCCTCGCGCCGATCGGGCTCGCGAGCCTGGAGCTCGCCCGCGGGACGGACACCGCGACGGCCGTGCACCTCGACCACGCCGAGGACGAGACGCTCGTCGAGGAGGCGGTCCGGCTCGGGTTCACCTCGGTCATGTTCGATGCGGCGACCCTGCCCGACGAGGAGAACCGAGAGCGCACCGCAGCGGTCGCCCGCGCAGCTCAGGCGCAGGGCGTGTGGGTCGAGGCCGAACTGGGGGCGATCGGCGGGAAGGGCGGCGCACACACGCCCGGCGTCCGGACCGACCCCGGTGAGGCCGTGGCGTTCGTCGCCGGCACCGGCGTCGACGGCCTCGCGGTCGCGGTCGGCAGCTCGCACGCGATGACCTCCCGGAGCGCGACCCTCGACTTCGGCCTCATCCGCGAACTCGCGGCAGCCGTCCCCGTCCCGCTCGTCCTGCACGGTTCGAGCGGCGTGAGCGACGAGGACCTCGTGCGGGCGGTGGACGCGGGCATGCGCAAGATCAACATCTCGACCCACATCAACGGCGTCTTCACCCGAGCCGTCCGTGAGCGCCTCGACGAGGACCCGTCACTCGTCGACCCGCGGAAGTATCTCGGCCCGGCCCGCGACGCCGTCGCCGCCGAGGTCGCGCGGCTCCTCACCCTCGTCGCATAGGACTCGTCGCAGACCCGACCGTCGGATGATGTCGTTCACAACCAGTGGACGATGTCCGGGTCGAGGCAGACCTCGCCGAGGCCCTCGGTGGTGGTGACGCCGTCCGCGAACCGGATCACCACGGCCCGTCCCTCCATACGCACGTGCTCGGCCCGGAGCCCGAGTCGGAACGGGACGTCGGTCGACGCGGTGACCGCACGGCTCGCGCGTTCGGGGACCGTGATGACCAGGCGGTGGGCTCGCCCCGCTGCATCGACGACCTCGGCCTCGATCCGTCCCGGAGCATCGTCGGACAGCCGGCGCACCGCGGTCGCCGCGACGATCACCTGGGTCATGTCGCGATTCTCGCACCCCGTGGAGGGTGGCGTCGAGGCGGAGCTGCCGGACGCAGCGCGACGGCGCCGGAGCTCGAAGCTCCGACGCCGTCGCGGTCTGGTGGTGCGAGGTGGCCTGAGGGCCTAGCCGCACTTGGACTGGTAGACGGCATCCTTCGCGTCGCCGTCGACGTTGTCCTTGGTGATGATGGTGAAGCCGGTCTCGATCTTGGCCTCGACCTTGTCACCGTTCAGTGCGGCGATCGCCTGGGCGACGCCGTCCTTGCCGATGGTGGCCGGCTCCTGAGCGACGAGCGCCTGGACGGTGCCCTCCTTCAGCTGCTTGACCTGGGCGGGACCCGCGTCGAACCCGACGATGGTGACCGAGTCCTCCTTGCCGGCCTGCTTGACACCGGTCGCGGAACCTTCGGCCGCGAACAGGTTCACTGCGAAGATGCCCACGATGTCGGGGTCCTTCTGGAGCGCCGCGGTCACGATCTCAGCAGCCGTGGACGGCTCGTTGTGGCTGTACTGCACGCCGAGGTCGGTGAACTTGTCATCGCCCTTCACCGCTTCCTGGAAGCCCTCGGCACGGGCGTCCGTGGTCGAGATGCCGGGGTCGACCGAGACCACGAGGACCTTCCCGCCCTCGGGGTGCGCTTCCTTGATCGCGTCGAACGCCGCAGCGCCGCCGCCCTTGTTGTCGCTCGAGATCTGCGAGACCGCGA
The DNA here is from genome assembly GCF_050587365.1 of Plantibacter auratus. Lineage (NCBI taxonomy): Bacteria > Bacillati > Actinomycetota > Actinomycetes > Micrococcales > Microbacteriaceae > Plantibacter > Plantibacter auratus. The sequence goes on from NZ_JBOBFV010000003.1 coordinate 478,992, forward strand.
ACGACGGGTCGTCGACGGTGGTGTCGACGAGGACGACCTTGATGCCCGCGTCGGCCGCAGCCTTCAGCGGGGCCTCCATGGCCTTCACGTCGGTCGGAGCGACGAGGATCGCATCCGGCTTCGAGGCGACGACCGAGTCGACGAGCGGCTTCTGCAGCGTCGGGTCGAACTTCTCCGGACCCTGGGTCGTGACCGTCGCGCCGGCATCCTTCGCCGCCGATTCGATACCGCACTGCATCGAGATGTAGAACTCGTCGCCTGCGACGCCCTGGATGAACGCGATCTTGTAGCCGTCGGAACCTGCGCCTGCGCTGCTGCCGCCCGAGCTCGCGCCGCCGGAACAACCGGTGAGCATGAGGCCTGCCGACGCGCCGAGCGCGAGGACTCCGAGAACTGACTTCTTCCACTTCATTGTGATTACCCGTTTCTCTTGAACTGCTGGACTACTGGGATGGTGCGGGGGGGGTGTTGATCTGTGTAAGGGGTTATTTCTTCTTCCTGCTGACGAGGGCTCGCCAGAAGCTCGTGGACCCACCGCGGGCTGCGGAGGAACGGCGGACCTGGTCGACGTAGACGGCCAGGATGAGGACGGCGCCGACCGCGACCTGCTGCCAGAAGGGCTGCACGCCGGTGATGACGAAGCCGTTCTGGAGGACGGCGGGGATGAACAGACCGACGACGGTGCCGAAGATCGTCCCGTAGCCGCCGAAGAGCGAGGTGCCACCGATGACGACCGCGGCGATGACGTTCAGGTTCGTCTGCGACTGACCGGCGATCGCGGTGGTGCCGAACTGCGACAGCGACAGGATGCCGGCGAGACCAGCGAGGCCTCCGGAGATCGCGTAGATGCGGATGAGGTGACGGTCGACCTTCACGCCGACGCGTCGTGCCGCCTCCTCGCTCGAGCCGACCGCGTAGGTGTACAGGCCGAACTTCGTCTTGTGGAGGACGAGCGCACCGATGATGACGACGACGAGGGCGATGACCGAGATGATCGGAACCGCGCCGAAGATGTTGCCGTACCCGATCGAGTCGGTGAGGACCGACGGCACCTCGCGGATGTCGACACCGCCGGTGAGGATTTGGGCGAGGCCGAGCGCCATGCCGAGGCTACCGAGGGTGACGATCAGCGGCGGCACCTTCGCCTTGGAGATGAGGATGCCGTTGAACGTGCCCCAGAGGATGCCGACGCCGATCGAGACGATGATGCCGACGATCGCGGTCCCCCAGTCGTCGCCGCCCATGGCCCGCATCGTCGTCGCGGACACGACGCCCGAGAAGACGAGGACGGATCCGATCGAGAGGTCGATGCCGGAGGTGATGATGACGTAGGTCATGCCGACGCCGAGCACCGCAAGGATCGAGGCGTTCTGCACGACGAGCCGCAGGTTGGACAGCTGCGCGAAGGTGTCGGGCGCGATCGCGGAGAAGATCGCGATGACGACGAGGAGGACAATGAAGATCTGGAAGGCCTGGGCCTTGAAGAGCTTCCTGATCGGGGTCTCCCGATCCTTGGCCGTCTCGATGGCGGTCGTCTCCGGCCCCATCTCGGCCTGCTTCACCGCGCTCATGCGACGTTCCTCGTGCTGGCACCGGTCATGAGACCGACGAGTTCTTCCATGTTCGTGTCCTTCGTATCGACCGTCGCCGCGCGGTGGCCGAGCCGCAGCACCTGCACGCGGTCGGACACCTCCATGACGTGCGGCATCGAGTGGCTGATGAAGACGACCGCGATGCCCTTGTCGCGCACCCGGCGGATCGTCTCGAGCACGTTCTTCGTCTGGCGGACGCCGAGGGCGGCCGTCGGTTCGTCGAGGAAGACGACCTTGTTGGCCCAGTGCACCGCGCGGGCGATGGCGATCGCCTGGCGCTGCCCACCGGACATCGCGCCCACCGGGTCGGTGAGTGAGCGGACGGTCGCGCCGAGTTCGTCGAAGGCGTGCCGCGACTGCTTGCTCATCTCCTTGATGTTCATGAGGCCGAGCAGCCCGCCGAGGCCGGGCCGCATGATCTCACGGCCGAGGTAGACGTTCTGTACAGGGTCGAGGTGGGGCGCGAGGGCGAGGTCCTGATAGACCGTCTCGATGCCGAGCGCGCTCGACTGCATGGGCGAGGTGAGGGTGATCGGTTCGCCTTCGAACTTGATCACGCCGCTGTCGACCGCGAGGTTGCCGGAGAGTGCCTTGACCAGGGTGGACTTGCCCGCCCCGTTGTCGCCGATGAGGGCGGTGACCTCGCCGGGGTAGACCTCGAAGTCCGCTTCGTCGAGGGCGCGGACGTGCCCGAACTGCCGGGTGAGGCCTCTGGCCTCCAAGACGGGAGTCGTCATGTCGTTCTCGTTCCTTTCCAGCCGGCCCCGGTGGACGGGTCCGGCGTGTGGTGGCTGTCGTACCGCCGTTCGGGGCGGTGGTGTGGGGTGAGCTGCTGCGCGATCGTGGGTCCTGCGTCGAGGGGTGGCGTCATCGGATGTCTCCCGATGCGAGGGTCGCCGGCCAGCCCGCACCGGGTCCGGCGGCGAGCACGGTGGCCGAGCCGCTGACGGTCCAGGGTCCGAACCCGGCCGGGACGGCGTAGACCTCTCCGGCGGAGAACTCGACGGCCTCGGCGCCGGTCTCAGAGACCAGTGCGCCTGCGCCGGTGAACGCGAGGGCCACCGAGAAGCCGGCGTCCACGGGTGCGCTGCCATCGGTGCCGGGCGTCACGGCGAAGAGCTGGAAGTACGGGTCGGCGGCCGCGGGCAACAGCGACACCGGCGCGTCCGTCCGGGCGTCGAGGTCGTGCAGCACGACGAGGTGTTCGATCTCGGACTGCGGGAGTGCCGTCGTCGACACCGCGCCCATCACGGTCTCGAATCCGAGGCCGAGGTGGGACTCGTCGCGCGTCGAGGTCGTGACCGACCACTCGAGGAGGATGGAGAGGTCGGTCGGTTCCTGCACCTCCGCGAGGAAGATGCCGCCGTCGATCGCGTGGGCCGTGCCGGCCGGGACGAGGATGCCCATGCCGCGCTCGACGACGATCCGGTTCATGTGCGACAGCATCCACTCGCTGTCCTGGGCGTCACGACGACGGTCGAGTTCGTCGGGGTCCACGTCCTCGCTCCATCCGAGGTGGACGGCCGAACCGGGCTCGGCGTCGAGGATGAACCAGGCCTCCGTCTTGCCGTAGGCGCAGTCGAGGTGGGAGGCGGCGAACGCCCGATCCGGGTGCACGTGGACGGGGAGCCGCTGACGCGCGTCGAGCAGCTTGACGAGGATGCCGGTGTCGGCGGCGTGGGTGCCGTGGTCCGGTCCCGCTCCGGTCCAGTGCGCGGGGTCGGCCGCGACGAGGTCGCGGAGGAGGACGCCGTCGACGGTGCGGGCGAGGCCGATGGCGCCGCCGGGCTCCTGGTCGGCGCGGCTCACGGTCGCCCCGAGCCACTCCTCCGGCTGGAACTCGCTCTGCTGTTCGATGCCGCGCAGGCCGGCGATGCGGTCGCCGCCGCGGTAGAAGTGCTCGATGAGGTTCGGCGCGAGTCGCGTCGGCTGGGCGAGCCTCGTGGGCTGGGTCGTGCTCATGCTGCTGGTCCTCCGACCATGCTCGTGGTGGACGCGGTACGCGCGTCCACGGTGTGACGCTGTGCCGGGCCGGGGATCTCCCCGGAACCACGCGACACCAGCGAGGTCGGGACGACCCACTCGCGCGGCTCGTCCGCCGGTGATTCGCGCAGCTCGAGAAGTCGCTCGATGGCGGCGGTACCGATGACGAACGGATCCTGGTTGATACAGCTGACGGCCGGTCGCAGGACGTCGGCGAGGGTGAAGTCGCCGAACGCGATGTGCGCCGTCCCCTCCCGCCCGATGCGGTGCAGGGAGGTCGTCAGACCGATCGCCGCCTTCGCGTTCGACGCGAAGAACGCAGTGGGCGGGTCCTCGAGTCCGAGCAGGCGCTCCGTCTCGGCGGCGTAGTCGAGCGAGCCGTCGATGGTCCAGGAGACGAGCGACGGGTCGAGGTCGATGCCGGCCTCGGCGAGGACGTCGGTGTAGCCCTGGTAGCGCCGACGGATGGTGAGGAAGCGTTCGTCCCGGTCGTAGAAGGCGATGCGGGTGTGGCCGAGCTCGACGAACTGGCGGATCGCGAGCTGGGTGGCGGCGTAGTCGTCGACCACGACGCTGTCGAAGGCGGCGAGCGGACGGTCGACGGCCACGACTGGCGTCACGTTCCGGAACGCCTCGAGGTAGGGCAGCTCCGCGGCGACCGGGGCGATGATGACGCCGGCGACCTGGTGGCCGGCGATGAACCCGGTCAGCTGGTCGCGCTCGCGCCCCTCGTCGAGCCCGGTGCTCGCCACGAGGACGCTGAGGCCCTCCTTGAGCGCACGGGCCTCGATGGCGCTCACGAGCGAGGCGAAGAACGGGTCGGCGAGCGAATCGATGAGGACGCCGATCGCGCCACCGGTGCCGGACTTCAGAGAACGGGCGGCCGTGTTGGGCACGTACCCGAGGCGATCGATCGCCTCGAGCACGCGGCTTCGGGTCTCGGGGTGCACGGACGGTTCGCCGTTCACCACCCGCGAGACGGTCTTGATACTGACGCCGGACTGCGCAGCCACATCCTTGATCCCGGGCGGCCGCATCAGCGGGTCCCCCTGACGGGAAGCGGAACGGGTCGGACGTCGCAGCCGGTCCGGAGCGACGGGACGTGCGCACGTGTCCGGATCGGACTGGTCGCGGTGATCGCGGGGTTGCAGGTGCCCATGGGCTCCACCTCCTGACAGCGTTGTCATCGGTCGGGGTGGTGCAGCTGCAGAACCCCGTCGTTCCTTCGTGCGCCTATACTGACCGCAGACCGACAACGTTGTCAAGCAACGTTGTCTGAAAGAGATCAAATTCATTTGGAACTCGCATCGAAGAGGCGTTCAGACCCCTCGGATGCGGGTCGCCACCCCGGAATCATCGAGGAGTCAGCGTGATCGTCGTCGTCGCAGGAGCAGCCGGAAGCGGCAAGACCACCCTTGGACGTGAGCTCGCACGGGCCCTCCGACTCCCGCTCCTCGACCTCGACACCATCACCAATCCGTTGCTCGACGGTCTCGGTGCGGTGACCGATCCCGACGGCGCCGAACCACTCCACTGGAACGACGCGAAGCTGCGCCCGACCATGCGCCCTGCGCGGTACGCGGCCCTCCGAGCGGTCCTCGCCGACCAACGCGACAGTGGCGTCGGCGCGGTACTCGTGGCACCCTTCACCGCGGAGCTCCGTGGCGGCGCCGAATGGGACGCGCTCGTCGAGGCGGCCGGGGTCGTCCCCAAGGTCGTCTGGCTGCACGCCGATGCCGCCACGCTCGCGGCTCGCCGCGCCGAACGCGGTGCCGAGCGGGACACACACATCGTCGACCCGTCCACCGACACCCCACCCGCCATCGAGCACCTGTCGATCGAAGCCGCGTTGTCCACGTCGCAGCAGCTCGCCGCCGTCCAACGCGCGCTCGGTCTCGGACGGACCATCCAGGCCTCCGCACCGATCTTCGACCAGGTCTTCGCCGCCGGGCTCTTCGACCTCGACGGGACCCTCATCGACTCGACGCCGGCCGTGAACCGGTCATGGGCGCAACTCGCCCGCGAGTACGGACTCGAGGGCGACCTGCTCGCCGCGGGACACGGTCAGCCCGCTGCCCAGGTGCTCGCCGCGATCTTCCCGCCCGAGCAGGTCGCCGAAGCACTCGCGCGGATCATCGAGATCGAGGCCGACGAGGTCGCCGACGTCATCGCGCTCCCGGGGGCGGCGGAGGCGCTCGCGGCGCTGGGTGACGACGCGAAGGCGATCGTCACGAGCGGCACAAGGCTCATCGCCGGCAATCGGATCGCCGCCGCCGGGCTCGTGCGGCCGGAGGTCGTCGTGACCTTCGACGACGTCACGAAGGGCAAGCCGGACCCCGAACCGTTCCTGCTCGGCCGCACCCGGCTGGGCTTGGAGTCGCAGCCGTGCGTCGTGTTCGAGGACGCACCGGCCGGGCTCGCCGCAGCGCGCGCCGCCGGCTGCTGGACGGTCGGCATCGCGGGGACGCACGAGGCGCACGAACTCAATGCGGACCTCGTGATCGACGGCCTCTTCCAACTGCGGCTCGAGCCGGTCGCCGAGGGCGGGTTCCGACTCGTCCCGGCTTCGCTCGGCTGAGCAGCGACCCGCTCCCTGAGCGCGTCGGAACAGCCTGAGGCTGTCGATGCTCTTCGGCAACCGCGGAGTCTCGTTCCCTGAGCCTGTCGAAGGGCACCCGGGCAACCTTCCCCACCGCACCTCGACCGCAGAGGACGCCCGTTCCCTGAGCGTGTCGAAGGGCACCCCGGTGGGTCTTCACGAACCGCGCCTCAACAACACGGGAACCCGTTCCCTGAGCCTGTCGAGGGACCCCTGGGCAGCACCCCCACCACGCTCCGACAACCGCGGGAACCCGTTCCCTAAGCTTGTCGAAGGGCACCCCGGTGGGCTTTCCCGCTCCGCGCCTCAACAACCACCTGAACTCGTTCCCTGAGCTTGTCGAAGGGCCCACGAGCAACCTTCCCCACCAGACCGCGACCGGTTCGGCGACCGCATCACCGCTGGTCCCTGAGCTTGTCGAAGGGCACCCTGAGCAAGCATCAACTGTGGGATAAATTCCCAGATCAGGGTCTGATTCTTTGGCCGTTCGAATGTCAGTGGTCCGTGTTTGGATGGATCCATGACCAGCACCGCACCGAACCCCCTCGCCGCCGCCGCGGCCGGGTTCGATGCGGTCTGGCAGGGCGCGCTCGATGCGATCCGTCCGGGCTCGGGTGTCGCGGAGCAGCTCGAGAACATGAACGACGAGGCGATCCTCCGCGTCCTCGACGAACTCGGTGCCGTGCAGCACGCGGTCGAGGTCCTCGCCGCCCGCGTCACCGGTGCGATCGCGTTGCGCCCGTCGCCTTCCCGCCGCGACGGCACGCTCGTGCGCGCCGCTGGTTACGCGAACCCGGGTGTCATGGTGTCCGAGCGGTGGCGGGTGGCACGCGCCCGCGGCGCAGCGATCGCCGAGGTCGGTGCCGCCATCACGCAACCGCGCGGGCTGCTCGGCGAGCTGGAGGAATGCCCGTTCCCAGCGGTCGCTGCGGCGCTCGAACCGGCACCCGGTTCCGACGACGCCAACGAACCAGCCGCCGATCCCCACTCCGCCACGGCGGAAGATGACCCACACGACCACGGCGCCCTCGGCACACCACGCTCATCCCTCAGCGTCGATGGTGCCGCGGTCATCGTCCGCGAGCTCCGCAACGCCGGACGCATCTGCACCAGGGTCGAACTGGACGCAGCATCGGTCATCGCGGTCGAGCACGCCGGACACGCGCCCCTGCAGGACGTCACCCGCATCGCGAAACTCGTCCGCACCCGCCTCGACCAAGACGGCCGCGAACCGCGCGACGAACTCCTCCGCCGAGCCGAACGCTGCACCATCCACGAACTCCCCACCGGCATGACCCTCCTCCGCGCCGAACTCGCCCCCGAAAGCGCCGCCTTCATCCGCGCCGGCCTCGACGCCCTCATCGGCGCCACCCACCGCAAACCCCACTTCAACCACCCCGACACGGCCGACCCCGCTGACCAACCCGACGGCTCCGGGGACCCCATGCCCGACGGGCCGTCGCTCATCCCCATCGACCGGCGACGCGCCATCGCCCTCACCGAGACCTTCCGACACCTGGCCGGCTGCAGTCGCGCCGCCACCGAACTCACCCCCGTCACCGTCATCATCCGCACCGACCACGACACCCTCGAAACCGGTCTCGGGACCGCCACCATCGACGGCATCGACGAACCCATCGGAGCTGGCGCCCTCCGCCGCCTCGCCGCCGACGCCAACCTCATCCCCATGGTGTTGAACGGCCCATCCCAGGTCCTCGACCTCGGCACCAGCACCCGCCTGTTCTCCCGCGGACAAAAACTCGCCCTCGCCGAACGCGACGGCGGCTGCGCCTGGACCGGCTGCACCCACCCACCATCCTTCACCGAAGCCCACCACATCACCTGGTGGTCCCAAGGCGGACCCACCAACTTCGACAACGGGATCCTCCTCTGCCCCTTCCACCACCACCGCATCCACGACGACCACTGGACCATCACCATCCAAAACGGCATCCCCTGGTTCATCCCACCCAGCCACATCGACCGACACCAAACCCCCATCCGAGGCGGACGCCTCCACCTCGCCGCCTAACGCATGGCACCCGCCTGCCCACACGCCGCCCTTCGACAAGCTCAGGGACCGACACGAGAACCACCCTGCCCGGCAAGCCCGGCAACCGGCTATCCCGTTCCTGAGCCTGTCGAAGGGCCTACGAACAACCGTCAGACCTGCCCTTCGACAAGCTCAGGGACCGAGACGGGAACCACACTGCCTCTGACACGCCCAGCGACCGACGCCCTACTCGACAACCCAGCCACCCCGGTCCCTGAGCCTGTCGAAGGGCCCACGAACAGCCGTCATACCTGCCCTTCGACAAGCTCAGGGACCGAGACGGGACACCATGACGTCTCGACACGCCCGCCAGCCGAACGCAGGCTCCGCATCCGGGGCGCCGTTCCCTGAGCCTGTCGAAGGGCCCACGAGGAACCGCCCCATTGCCCTTCGACAGGCTCAGGGACCGAGACGGGAACCACACTGCCTCGGACACGCCCAGCGACCGACGCCCTACTCGACAACCCGGCCACCCCGGTCCCTGAGCCTGTCGAAGGGCACACGATCGGCCGTTGAACCTGCCCTTCGACAAGCTCAGGGACCGACACGGGAACCACCGTGCCCGGCAAGCCCGGCAGTCGGGTACCCGGTCCCTGAGCCTGTCGAAGGGCTCACGAACAACCGTCATACCTGCCCTTCGACAAGCTCAAGGACCGAGACGTGAACCACCAGCACTCGAGGACGGGAACGACGCAGCGACCGAGCGCCCCCTCAACCGGTCGGAGGGCCGTCAAGGCACCGTCCGACCGCCGCAGGGTCACCCCGCGGCGACGACCTCTTCCACCGCCACCCGCGCACCGACGGCCGCCAGCCGCGCGCGCGCCGCGATGAACGCCTCGCGCAGTCGCGCGTCAGATCCGAGGTCGCCGAACACGACCTCCAGGTCGAGGAACGCGCCGTGGCGCTCCGCCTCCTGCGCGACGGCTGCCTGCAACTCGGCCAACCGCCGGTCGACCGGGGCAAGCTCCCGCCCGTCGTCACCGACACCCTCGATGAACCGACTCCACGCTGCGAGGACGAGCGCCGAGCGCGCGATCCCGCCGCCGGTCCGCAACTGCTCACGGACCACCGGGAGCAGGAACTTCGGGATGCGCTCCGAGCCGTCGACGATCTGCCGCGCCAACGTATCCTTGATCGCCTCACTGCCGAACCGGCGCATCAGCTCTGCACAGTACGCGTCGATGTCGATCCCCGGGACCGGCGCGAGCGTCGGCCTCGCCTCCTCGTGCATGTACCCGAGTAGGAACCGCGAGAACAGCTCGTCACGGCAGACGTCGTGCACGTACGTCTCCCCCGCCAGCAGCCCGAGGTAGCTCATCGCCTGGTGGGAAGCGTTCAACAACCGGAGCTTCATCAGCTCATACGGCTCGACGTCCTCCACGAGCTGCACGCCCACCTGCTCGTACGGCGGACGGCCGTCCGAGAAGTCGTCCTCAAGCACCCACTGCTCGAACGACTCCGAGAGCACCGGCCAGCGGTCGTCGATCCCGAACCGCTCGGAGACGAACGCGCGCTGCTCGTCCGTCGTCGCCGGCGTGATGCGGTCCACCATCGAGTTCGGGAACCGCACCTCGGCGGCGATCCAGGCGGCGAGCGCCGGGTCGATGCGCTCGGCGAAGGCGAGGATCGCGGTCCGGGCGACGTGCCCGTTGCCCTGGATGTTGTCGCACGACATGACCGTGAACGGAACCGCACCGGCGTCGCGTCGGGCACGGAGGGCCGCCGTGATGAACCCGAGCGGGCTCTGCGGCAGCGCCCCCTCAGGCAGCCCGTCGAGGTCCGCGAGCGTCGCACCGTCACTCGGCTCGAACGCGCCGGTCGCGTCGTTCACCCCGTAGCCGCCCTCGGTGATCGTGAGCGACACGATCCGCGTCGACGGATCGCCCACCCGCGCGAGGACCGCTTCCGGATCGTCGGGAGCGAACAGGTACTCGACGATCGACCCGACGACGCGCGCCTCGACCTCGCCGTCCGGACTCGTCGTCACGAGCGTGTAGAGCCGGTCCTGAGCACCGAGCGCGTCCCGCATGGCTGCGTCACCGGCCAGTGTGCCGACGCCGACGAGTCCCCAGGACGCGTGCTCGTCGCCGGGGAGCCCGAGCACGCGGTCGACGAACATCGCCCCGTGCGCCCGATGGAAGGCGCCGACTCCGAAGTGGACGATGCCGGGTCGGATGGCCGAGCGGTCGTAGGCGGGGACGGCCACCTGCTCGTCGAGAGCGGTGAGGGTGGCGTCGGAGAGCTGGGTCATGTGGTGCCTTCTCGTCGGTGAGCGGGTTCCGTGTGGTGCAGGTCAAGGGTGGTGCAGGTCGAGCGTGCTGCGGCTGCAGGGTGGATCAGGCGCCGTGGGTGGATTCGGTCTCCACCGGCGTCGACGCGTCGAGCGTGACGATGCGGGTGGCACGCTGCTTGGTGGCGTCGACCAGGCGGGCATTCGGCTCGTCGACGCCGAGCACCCAGGCTTCGGCCTCGTCGAGCGGGTGGCCGTGACCGAGGCGTCGGGCGATGAGTCGGTCGCGGCGCACCTCGTCGTCCACGTCGACGTACCAGGACTCGTCGAGATGCGCGGCGACACTTTGCCAGCCGTGATCGTCGAACAGGAGGTAGTTGCCCTCCGTGATCACCAGCGGCACCTCGGGGCGGACGAGGACGGCACTGCCGATCGACGCCTCGAGCGAGCGGTCGAACCGGGGTGCGTAAATCGGTGTGCCCGGAGAATCGGCGGTGCGTCCAGCACGCGCGAGGCGGGACAGCAGTGCGACGTAGCCGTCGACGTCGAAGGTGTCGGGCGCGCCCTTGCGGTCGCGTCGCCCGAGGCGGACGAGCTCGGCGTTGTCGAGGTGGAAGCCGTCCATCCCGACGATGACGGCCTGGTCGCCAAGCGCGGCGGCGAGCGCGTCGCTGACGGTCGACTTACCCGCACCGGGCGCACCGACGATCCCGAGGATCCGGCGGGACCCGGTGGCGGCGAGCGAACGGGCGTGATCGATGAGGCCGTCGAGGTCGGTCCCGATCGTGATGCCGCTCATCGTGATGCCTGACCTCTCCTGGGAGCCGACCGGTCGCGGACGCGCCGTCGCCCGACTCACGGTAGGTCCAGGGGATGCATGTGTCAACACCGGATGTCACCGGTGTCATGATCTGCTGGTGAAATCCATGTCACGGGTGACATGGTTGCCATTCCGTGGTTATGATGCTCCCGACCCGGTGCACCGACGCACGGGCCTCATCACGTCGATCGGACCACCTCATGACTGACTTCAACGGCCGCACCATCCTCGTCACGGGAGCGAGCGGCGGCATCGGCGGCGCGACCGTCCGCCACCTCGTGGCAGCGGGCGCGCAGGTGATCGCCTCCGGTCGCAACGTCGAGCACCTCGACGCCATCGCCGCCGAGACGGGCGCCGAACCGCTGCCCTTCGACCTCACCTCGGAGGACAGCATCCGCGACGCGATCGAGGGACGCGACATCTGGGGCGTCGTCAACTCCGGCGGTTGGGGCGGCGAGATCGCCTCCCCACAGGAGACCGACATCGACGTGTTCGACAAGGTCATCAGCATCAACGCACGCGGGTCGCTGCTCGTCACCAAGTACGCGTCCCGCGAGATGATCCGCCAAGAGCGCGGCGGGGCGATCGTCAACGTCTCGAGCCAGGCGAGCCTCGTCGCACTCTCCGGCCACATCTCCTACGGCTCGTCGAAGGCCGCGCTCGACAACATCACGCGGGTCTCGGCCCTGGAACTCGGGAAGTACGGCATCCGGGTCAACGCCGTCAACCCGACGGTCGTGATGACGCCGATGTCCGCCTGGTACTGGGGCCGCCCCGACATCGAAGGCCCCTTCCTCGAGGCGATGCCGCTCGGCAAGTGGGCCACCGAGGACGACATCGCCGGCCCGATCACCTTCCTGCTGAGCGACGCCGCCGGCATGATCTCGGGCGTCTCGCTGCCGATCGACGGCGGCTACACCGCGCGCTGACCCGATCCGGCAGGACCGAACGGGAGGGACCCGAGCATGGCCACGATGCGCCAGATCGCCGCAGCCGCCGGCGTGAGCGCGAAGACGGTCTCACGGGTCTTCAACGACGACCCGCACGTCCTCCCGGCGACCCGAGAACGGGTCGAGTCGATCATGCGGGAGCTCGACTACGTGCCGAACTCCCTCGCGACGGCGTTCCGCTCGGGCCGCCCGTCGGTCATCGGGGTCGCCGTCCCCGACATCGTCGACCCGTTCTTCGCCGAGATCGCGCGTGCGGTGGAGCGGACGGCGCGCGATCACGACATGTCGACGCTCGTGACGAGCCTCGGCGACGACCCGGACCGCGAGCGCGCGGTCCTCGAGCCGATGCTCCGGCGTCAGCTGGCCGGAGTGGTGCTCGCGCCGATCAGCGACGACCAGAGCTCGCTGAGTGCATGGGCGTCGCGGACGCCGTTCGTGTTCGTCGACCGCGCGCCGGGTGGCCTCGCCGCCGACGCCTTCACGCAGGACGACTTCGGTGGGGCGTTCGCGGCGACGACGCACCTCGTCGAGCACGGCCACCGCCGGATCGCCTTCGTCGGCGATCAGCTGGCCCTGCCGACGACCGCCGAGCGGCTGCGCGGGTACCGGGCGGCACTCACCGAAGCCGGGCTGCTCGCCGACGAGGAGCTCATCGCCCTCGGTGCGGCGACCCGCGAGGGGGCGGCGCGCGCGTTGGCGGCCATCGACTCGCGGGCGACGGCCCTGTTCTCGTCGAACGCCGTCTGCACGATGGCGTTGCTGCCCGCACTCGCCGAGCAACCGCTCCCACTCGTCGCATTCGGCGACTTCCCCCTGGCCGAGCTCCTGCGACCGTCGGTGTCCGTGATCACGCAGGACCCGGAGGCCCTCGGCCGACTCGCTGCGGAACGGATCATCGACCGACTCGACCGCCCCGACGCGCGATACCGCCGGAGCACGGTCCTCCCGGTGCACCTCGTCGAGCGCGACTCCTGTCGGGTATCGCCTGCGGTGCTCTGAGTCGCCGGCTCCGAGCCGCCCCGGCCTAGCCGTCGAATCCCCGGCCCCTGGACCATCTCGGTCCCTGAGCCTGTCGAAGGGCGCCACGCGAACGCCCCGAAGACTCGATCGGCTCGGGAACCGAAACCGGCCGGCCTAGTAGCTCAACGTCGCCGGCGCGAGCTCCGCGGTCTGGTCGCCGACGCGGCTCGGGTCGCGCGGGTCGAGGCGACGGACCTCACCGACGTCCGCGAGTTCGTCGAGCTCGATCCAGAAGATGTTCGGACTCCGTGTCGAGCCGAAGTAGTAGACCAGGTTCGTGAGGTCGGCACCGGCCCGCCACCAGGTCGGGTACACGTCGCCCGTCGAGTACGGCGCGCCGTACGGCACCGACACGTTCGCGATGAGCTGGAAGACGCCCGCGACCGCCTCGACGGTGTCCGCCGGCTCCGGCAGGTAGTGGAGGAAGTAGGAGGCGCGCACGAACCGGTCGACCGAGGTGATGTCGCCGGGAGGCGGTAGTTCGCCGCCGAACGGCCGGTAGCGGTCGCGGTTGGTGATCTGCTCGTCGAGGCTCGGCGAGTTGGCCATCACGGTGAACTCGCGGCCGTGGTGGACGACGAGCCGGCCGTCGATCGGCTCGATGATCGCGGAGTCACCCGAGGCGTCCTCGATCGCGATGTGGATCCCCATCTGCAGGCCGCGGAACATCGGGGACGTGATGCGGACGGTGTCGATGTCGGCGATCGCTTCCGCGACCGAGGCGTAGCTGTCGAGGAGGTACTGCACCCACAGCGCGTTCGAGACCGTCGGACGGCCGTCGGGCTCGGCGAACGTCACGTCCTCCGGGTCGAGGTAGAGCGCGTGTGCTCCGAGGCCCGCCGTGTTCAGGCCGTCGACGGTCCCCATCCCCCACATGCTCGTGACGACACTGCCGTACCGGGAGGTCCACCGGTGCGAGGTGGCGTCGTCCGTGCCACCTCGGTCGGTACCGCTCGGGACGAACCACAGCTCGGGTTCGTCGCTCTCCGACCAGTCCATGCAGCGGCTGACCGTCTTGGCGACCGCGTTGTCGTTCCAGAAGATTCGAGTGCACACGCGCTGAGCGTACCCCGCGCGTGGTGCCCACCGGAGGGGCTATCGCCCACGCAGTGCCGCGGCCTCGCTGAGCCAGCGGCTGTAGAGGTCCCAGGGGTCGACGTCGCCGGCGACCGAGGCGATGTGGGCGAGCAGTCGAGGCGACCCCGTGAACCATTCGGAGCGTTCGAGGCGCTCGCGGGCGAACTGTTCGTGACGCGCACGCTCGACGTGCCGGTCGCCGCGTTCGAGGGCGAGCAGCTCGTCGTGCCAGATCGCGGCGAACCGCTGGCGGGGGTTCGTCGTGGTGCCGATCTTCACGCGGTCGCCGTGACGGAGGTAGTAGACGACGTCGATCCGCGGCCGGGCGAGGTCGTCGTCGGGCACGTCCCCGTGCCGCCACTCGCACGCGGCGCACAACCACGCGGACGGGTAGTGACGGCCGAGCCGCGAGCCGCACATGATGCACGGCGACGGCAGGGCGTCGACCACACCCCAGCGGCGCTCCGCCCAGTCGGCGGCGAGGGCCAGGTGATCCTCGCAGAGCGCGACGGGCGCGTCGACCGGTGCCGCGGCGTCGCACCCGGGTTGTACGCATCGTCTGTGGGGCATCTCCCGAGTGTCCCCCACCCCGCCGACACCGACCTCCAACCCCGGTCCCTGAGCCTGTCGAAGGGCACACGGCAAAACCCCACCCTTCGACAAGCTCAGGGACCGAACGGGCGAAGCGGCAGGGGCGAGCGAAGGTCCTCCACAACTCCCCCATGATCCGAGAGCGTCCACCGTCGGAGGTCAGCGCAGACCGACAGGATCGAGGTCCTGCGAGGCTTCCCGGATGCCCCACGTCTACATCCTCAAATGCGCCGACGGATCCTTCTACACCGGCAGCACCATCGACCTTGCTCGACGAGTCGCCGAGCACATGGACGGCCTCGGAGCGACCTACACCCGCGAGCGACTGCCCGTCACACTCGTCTGGTCGGCCGAGTACGACCGCGTGGACGACGCATTCTTCATCGAGAAACGTCTTCAGGGGTGGAGCCGGGCGAAGAAGCAAGCAGTGATCGACGGGCGGTTCGACGACCTCCCGCGCCTCAGCTGCTCGCGGATCACCGCATGGCGCGATCCAGAACCCGGAACGGACCCGATGGCCGGTCCCTGAGCCTGTCGAAGGGCACACGGACAGAGCCCACCCTTCGACAAGCTCAGGGACCGAACGGTTGGGCTGGCAAGAACCGGCTGAGTGAGCGGACAGGGACCGACCGTTCAGACACGACCGACTCCGACCCCGGTCCCTGAGCCTGTCGAAGGGCACACGGACAGAGCCCACCCTTCGACAAGCTCA
>NZ_JBOBFV010000004.1:0-396839 GCF_050587365.1 Plantibacter auratus
GGGAGGTGGCACAGTGACCGGAAGATGGCACAGTGACCGAAAGAGGAGACACCGGAGCACGCGGGCACCCATCCACGGTCCCTGAGCCTGTCGAAGGGCGGGGCTTCCCCGTGGGCACTTCGACAAGCTCAGTGACCGAGGATGGCACAGTGACCGGGAGGTGGCACAGTGACCGGAAGATGGCACAGTGACCGAAAGAGGAGACACCGGAGCACGCGGGCACCCATCCACGGTCCCTGAGCCTGTCGAAGGGCGGGGCTTCCCCGCGGGCACTTCGACAAGCTCAGTGACCGGAGAAGGAGACAGCGGAGCACGAGGGCACCCGTCCAGACCGGGAGAACCCGCCCACGGTCCCTGAGCCTGTCGAAGGGCGGCGCCTCCCCGCGGGCACTTCGACGGGCTCAGTGACCGGAAGAGTTCAATGACCGGAACGGGCGGGTCCGGTCAACCCTGCGGAGCGAACAGATCGTCCGCGTAGGCTGACGGGATGGCTGCTGCCCCGACGATCGTATGGTTCCGCGACGACCTCCGCCTGGCCGACAACCCCGCGCTGCACGCCGCGGTCGAGCTCGACGCGCCGATCCTCTGCCTGTTCGTCCTCGACGACAGCGAAGCGCTGCGATCGCTCGGCGGCGCGTCCCGCTGGTGGTTGCACCACAGCCTCGAGGCGCTCGGCGACGACATCCGCGGTCTCGGCGGCACGCTCCTCCTCCGATCCGGGAGCGCCGCGACCATCGTGCCCGAACTCGCCCACTCGGTCGGTGCCGGCGCCGTCCTGTGGAACCGTCGCTACGGCGCGGCCGAGCGGGAGATCGACGCCGGGATCAAGTCGGAGCTGAAGGAGGCCGGGCTCGACGCTCGCAGCTTCGCCGCGAACCTCCTCGCTGAGCCGTGGGAGATCGTCACCGGACAGGGGCAGCCGTATTCGGTGTTCACCCCGTTCTGGAAGGCCTCGCTGCAGCGGCACGCGGCGAACCCGCCGAGACACCCCCTCCCCGCGCCGACCGCACTGACCGCCATGGCCGAACCGCCCTCGGGCGACGAGCTCGGCTCCTGGAACCTGCTCCCGACGAAGCCGGACTGGGCGGCCGGACTCCGGGAGCAGTGGACGCCCGGTGAGGCCGGTGCCGACGCGCGGCTCGCCGAGTTCCTCGACGACGGCGTCACGGGCTACGCGGAGGACCGAGACTTCCCAGCCCAGCCGTCGACCTCCGGGCTCTCCCCGCACCTCCGGTTCGGCGAGATCAGCTCGCCGCAGATCTGGCACGCCGCCCGCGACGGCCGCCGGCACCTCGGCGACGACGGCGCCACCTTCCTCAAAGAACTCGGCTGGCGCGACTTCGCCTACCATTGCCTCTTCGCCTTCCCCGACCTCGCGACGCGCAACTGGCGTCAGGCCTTCGACCGGTTCCCCTGGCCGGACGTCGACCAGGACGCCTTCGACGCCTGGACCGCCGGGAGGACCGGAATCCCGCTCGTCGACGCCGGCATGCGGGAGCTCTGGGCGACGGGCACCATGCACAACCGGATCCGAATGGTGACGGCATCGTTCCTCACCAAGAACCTGCTCATCCACTGGAAGCTCGGCGAGGACTGGTTCTGGGACACGCTCGTCGACGCCGACCCGGCGTCCAACCCCTTCAACTGGCAGTGGGTGGCCGGCAGCGGCTTCGATGCCTCGCCCTACTTCCGGATCTTCAACCCGGAACGGCAGCGCGAACGCTTCGACGCCGACGACGCGTACATCAAGCGGTGGGTGCCCGAGTTCGGCACGCCCGACTACCCCGAGCCGATCGTCGACCTCGGCGAGACGAGACAGGCTGCGCTCGCGGCGTACGAGCAGGTCAAGGGGGCGTAGCTCCGGGCCGTCGTTCTTCGACCCTTCGACAGGCTCAGTGACCGGGACTCGGCTCAGGGACCGCGTGGATCGGACCGTGAGTCAGTCGACCCTTCGACAAGCTCAGGGACCGGGGTGGACGCTCAGGGACCGGGGTGGCGCTCAGGGACCGGGGTGGTGCTCAGCGGGTGCGGAAGAGACCGGCACGCTGGGCCGCGGCGATCGCGGCAGAGCGGTTCGACACGTCGAGCTTCGTGTAGATGTGGGCGAGATGCGACTTCACGGTCGTCTCCCCGACGTGCAGTCGCCCGGCGATCTCCAGGTTGGTGAGCCCCTCGGCCGCCCGCGCGAGCACCTCGATCTCGCGCGCGCTCAGCGCCTGTTGCGGTGCGCTCACCCGAGCGACCAGCCGGGTCGCCACGGCCGGCCCGAGCACCGAATTCCCGCCGGCCGCCGAGCGGATGCCGTCGATCAGGTCCTCCGGGGCGGCGTCCTTCAACAGATACCCCGCGGCTCCGGCTTCGATCGCGCCGAGGATGTCGGCGTCGGAGTCGTAGTTCGTCAGCACGAGGACCGACGGACCGCCCGGCGGCGACGAGATCTCCCTCGTCGCATCGATCCCCGTCGGACCGTCGCCGAAGCTCAGGTCCATGAGAACGAGGTCGGCGCCGGGTGCGGCGGCGACGGCCTCGGCTGCGGTCGACGCGGTCCCGACCACCTCAATGTCGGCGATCGGCGCGAGCACCGCGAGGAGTCCGGCTCGGACGATCGGGTGGTCGTCCGCCACCACGACCCGGATGACCGGCGGCTCCCCGGCGACCGTCGCCTCGTCATGCATGGACGTCCCCCTCCGCTCCTGGTGCTGCGAACCGCACGGTGATGGTCGTGCCGGCGCCCGGCGCGCTGCGCACCTCGACCTCGCCACCCAGTTCGGTGATGCGACGGCGCATGGACATCATGCCGAACGAACCGCCCGCAGTGCGCTCGGCGACGCTCGCCGCATCGAACCCCACCCCGTCGTCGTCGATGTCGAGGATGACCTCCTCGTCGAGGTAGGTGAGGGTGACGTCCGCCCGGCTCGCCCCGGCATGCCGGACGACGTTCGCGAGACTGCTCTGCGCGGCCCTGAGGAGCGCGGTCGTCAACGGCGTGCCGAGGACGAACGCATCGCCGGTGACCGTCGTGGAGACCGGCGTGCCGCTTTCGGCGGTCGTCGTCTCGGCGAGCCGACCGAGCGCGTCCGCGATCGTCGCCCCGACCAACGCCGGCGGGCTCAGCTCGTCGACGAGGCTGCGCGTCTCGGCGAGGGCCGTCGCCGCGGCGTCCCGCGCCAGACCGATGTGCGAACGCAGCTGCTCGGTGCCGGGCTGCTCGACGGCAGAGCGCTCGGCCGCGTGCAGGAGCAGTTGGATGCTCGACAGGGCCTGGGCGACCGTGTCGTGGAGG
The DNA here is from genome assembly GCF_050587365.1 of Plantibacter auratus. Classification (NCBI taxonomy): domain Bacteria; kingdom Bacillati; phylum Actinomycetota; class Actinomycetes; order Micrococcales; family Microbacteriaceae; genus Plantibacter; species Plantibacter auratus. Next base: position 3,284 of record NZ_JBOBFV010000004.1, read on the forward strand.
TCGGCGGCGAGGCGCTCGCGCTCCGCCAGCTTGCCCGCCTGCCGACCGCGCTCGGCGAGTTCCTCGCGTGCTGCGACGAGCTCGGCGATGAGTCGCTCCCGCTCGGCCGCCTCCCGGGCCAGCGCCTCGTAGCCGAGTCCGATCGCGACGGCCACGGCCGCACCGACGAGCGGGCCGACGACTCCCCCGACGCTGAAGCCGGCGTGCAGACCGATCGCCACGACCGCGGCGATGGTGGCGGTCACGACGGCGGGCACCGCGACGGCCCTGGGGAGGAGGTGCAGATAGAGGAAGAACAACGGGAAGACCAGGTAGGCGGCATCCGGGCTGAGGAGCACGAGGACCACCCACTCGACGCTGAGCAGCACCAGCCAGACGAGGACGGACACCCGGCCTCGACGCACGCCGACAGGATCAGCGTCGCGATCGGTGGTGCCGCTGACGGCCACCGCACGGCGGACCCAACCGCCGAGGATCGCGCCAGCGGCGTAGGTGAGCAGCATGACGACCGCGAGGACGATCGCCGCGAGGCCCGCTTGGCCACCGACCGAGACGGATCGCGCGATCACGAGCACGATGAGTGCGGTGACGAGGCCGTGGAGGCCGAGCTGCAGGCCGGTGAACACGGGGCTGAGTGCCGAGTGCTTCATCCGCCCAGCGTACGGCGGGGATCGTCCTCGCGAATCATCAGAAAGGTGGAACGTCGCCTCCACCTGACCGCGCCGGAGGACCGTCCCGTCCGACGATGCCCGGCGTCGGCGACGCGGCGAGGCTGGAATCCTGCCGCACCACGGAGACGCCGTCGGGCGGCGGACAAGGAGTCCCCATGTTCGTCGCCTGGCGCGACATGCGCTTCGCCACCGGTCGCTTCGTGCTGATCGGGGCGGTCGTCGCCCTCATCACCCTGCTCGTCGGATTCCTCAGCGGCCTCACCGCAGGGCTGGCGAACCAGAACATCTCGGCGATCACCGGGCTGGGTGCGTCGAGCATCGTCCTCGCGGCCCCGTCCGACGGCGAGCAGGCGACGTTCGCGGACTCCGCGATCGACGCGGACGCGGCCACCACGTGGGCTGCGGTCCCCGGGGTGGACGGTGTCCAGGAGCTCGGCATCAGCCAGACGCGGATGACCACGGACGATGCGCGCACCTCCGTGGCGCTGTTCGGGATCAGCGGTGACGCCGTCGCGGGTCGCGCTGCCGAGGTGCCGGCCGACGGGACCGCCCGCCTGAGTCGGGCCGCCGCGATGGCCCTCCACGTCTCCCGAGGCGACACCGTCTCGATCGGTGGCAGCGAACTCGAGGTCGGATCGGTCGTCGACGACCAGTGGTACAGCCACACGCCGGTCGTCTGGACGAGCCTGTCGGAGTGGCGGTCGCTACAGGCCGCGCAAGGGTCCCCCGGCGACGGGGTGACCGCGCTCGCCATCACCGGGAACCCGAGCGCCGATGCGGTGGCGGGAGCGGAGCAGGCCACCGGCACGGTGTCGAAGGACGTCCTGTCGTCCCTGCTCGCGATCGGCTCGTTCCGCTCCGAGATCGGATCGCTCCTCCTCATGGTCGCCATGCTGTTCGGGATCTCCGCGCTCGTCATCGGAGCCTTCTTCACGGTGTGGACAATGCAGCGCGCGGGCGACGTGGCGATCCTCAAAGCGCTGGGCGCGACGACCCGTCGGCTGTCGCTCGATGCGCTCGGCCAGGCGCTCGTCCTCCTCGTCCTCGGCGTCGGACTCGGCATCGGTATCACCGCCGCACTCGGTTCCGCGGCTGGCACGGCGCTGCCGTTCGTCCTCAGCCCACTGACGACGCTCGTGCCCGGGGTGATCATGATCGCCCTCGGCCTGATCGGCGCGGCGTTCGCCCTACGGTCGATCCTCTCGGCCGACCCGCTGACCGCGCTCGGCGGCAACCGGTGACCGCGCACGCCCTCCCCGCATCCTTCCTCGCACCCACCCTCGTCACCATCGGAGTCACCGCATGATCTCGCTCACCGACGTCACCCTCACCTTCCCCGACGGCGACCACCGCGTCACCGCCGTCGACCACGCGACCCTCACCGTCCCGGCCGGGACCGTCACTGCGCTCACCGGGCCCTCGGGCTCCGGGAAGTCGAGTGTGCTCGCCGTCGCGGCCGGTCTCATCCGGCCCGACAGCGGCCTCGTGGAGGTGGCCGGGGTCGACGTCACCTCCCTCGACCGCCGTACGGCCACCGACTTCCGCCGCACGAGGCTCGGCATCGTGTTCCAGCAGGCCAACCTGCTGCCGTCGCTCACGGCCCTCGAGCAGCTGTGCGTCCTCGGGACGCTCGGTGGCCGCGCGTCGCGGGCCGACCGGACGCGCATCCGCGAGCGGGCCGCGATGCTGCTCGCCGCCGTCGGGCTCGCCGACCAGGCGGGCAAGCGGCCGCATCAGCTCTCCGGCGGTCAGCGGCAGCGGGTGAACATCGCGCGCGCCCTCATGAACGAGCCCGACGCCCTCGTCGTGGATGAGCCGACCAGTGCGCTCGACCACGAGCGCGGGTCCGCGATCATCGAGCTCATCCTCGAACTCACGGCGACCTCGGGCGCCGCGACGCTGCTGGTCACCCACGATCGGAGCCACCTCGACCGCATGGACCAGGTGCTCGTCATGGAGGACGGTCGGCTCAGCGCCGCCGCCGACGCGCTGGCCCTGCGGTCCTGAGGTCCACCGTCGCCCGGCGGTAGGGTGAGGTCACGTCGAGAGAGGACCGCCATGCGCCGTGCGACCCGTGGGCTGACCGTGATCGCGATCGTCGGCGCCGTGCTCGGCACGAGTGCCTGCACCAGTGGCGCGGACTCGCCCTCCGGTCAGAGCTCCGCGAGCGAGGCCGGCGTGATCGCACCCGTCATCGTGCAGCTCGTCGATCAGGACGGCCGCACCGTGACCGTCGGCCTCGACAACGTGGTGGACCTCGTCGCCGTCGATCCGACCGTGTGGTCCGCGGAGGTCGAGGATCCGTCGATCGCGGAGTACGTGCCGGGTGGATCCCGCGGCGGCGCGTCGTTCAACCCCGGTCTGCAGCCGCTCGAGGTCGGGAGCACGACGGTGACGCTGACGAACAGCTCCGACGATTCGACCGTCGTCCTCACGCTCGAGGTCGTCGACCGGTCCTGAGCCGGGGACGCTCCAACCGGTCCCTGAGCCTGTCGAAGGGCGCTCTCCAACCGGTCCCTGAGCCCGCCGAAGGGCGCACCCACCCCGGTCCCTGAGCCTGTCGAAGGGCGCTCAGATGTTGAGGTAGCGGCAGAGGTACGCCGTGGTGACCTCGACCTCGACCTGGAAGCTGCTGCTCCCCGGAACACTGAACTGCGCGTCGGGCCCGAAGTCCTGCCACGCACTCGTGTTCGGCAGCAGCACGCGGAGCTTGCCGGAGATCACGGACATCTCCTCGGCCTTGCCCGTGGTGAAGGTGTACTCCCCCGGCTCCATCACTCCGACGCTGGCCGACTCCGCACCGGGCTCGTTCGTGGTGAAGCCGATCGACTTCACGTTGCCGTCGAAGTACTCATTGCACGTCAGCATCAGGGGCCTCTCGTCGTGGTCCGGGACCGCGGCGGCGGATCCGGCCTTCATCGTATCGGCTCGGCGAAGAAGGCCTCCTCGTGCGCGGCCGAGGCCAGGAACGCCCGTCGCATCGTCTCCCGGCCGGCCTCGTCCGCACGAGCTGCGTCCGCGGCGAGGATCTCGAAACCAACCAGCGACACGGAGCCCGGGGGAACTAGAGTTTCACATACGAGACGGGAGAACACGAATGCCGAAACCCATCACACTTCTCGACGACCGTGATCGAGAGCTCGCAACGCACCTTCGGGCCGTTCTCATAGTCAGCGACGGCATGACTGAGAGCTGGGATCTGGAAGTCCTCGCTGACGGTCCCGACGTGATACTGGCTGCGGATTCATACTCGTTCCATCCTCCGTCCGAGAAGGGTCAGCTCCAAGCCTTGCTTTCCCACGTACTGTCTTCCGTGGGCCTGCAGACGAGTCCCTCATGGGTGGCGGACGCCTCGGTCAGTCCGACGGACTTCACGCTATCCGTTTCGAAGCTCGAGAAGTGAAGTACTCGACATCAACCGGCACGGAGCTTTCCGCGGTTGCGGGGGCCCCGTACTCACGACTGAAATGATCTGTTCCAGCGGCTCACCACGGACAGCATCACCTGGAAGTGGTAACAGGGGCTGGGGGGGGGCTGTCCCTCGGAAATGACAGCCTGCTGCCCCCGAGTAGAGACGCGAAGTCGGCTGGTCCGGGACCGCGGCGGCGGATCCGGCCTTCATCGTATCGGCTCGGCGAAGAACGCCTCCTCGTGCGCGGCCGAGGCCAGGAACGCCCGTCGCATCGTCTCCCGGCCGGCCTCGTCCGCACGAGCTGCCGCCCCGGCGACGATCTCGATCGCCCGGGCGTTCGCCGTCGCGAATGCGGGGTCGGCGTACGTGTCGAGCCACGCCGCGAACGGATGCTCCGCGTGCGATGCGCCGACGAGCCGCTCGCCGAGATCCTGATAGATCCAGTAGCAGGGCAACACGGCGGCGACCACCCGACCGTAGTCGCCGTCGACGGTCGCCGCGTGCAGGTGGTCGAGGTAGGCCGTGGTCGTCGCCGACGGCTCCACATCCATACCGCCGACGGCATACGTGCTGAGCCAGGTGCGATGCAGCTCCATCTCGGCCTCGATGGAGCCCGCCGCGCCGGTCGCCCAGAACACCTGTTCCTCGGCCGTCGGCGCCAGTGCACTCGCTCGCGCAAGGACCCGCGAATAGGCCCGCAGGTAGATCGCGTCCTGCTGCAGGTACCAGGCGAACCGGGCTGGATCGAGGGTGCCGTCCGCGAGCGTCGTCACGAACGGCAGGTGGTCGATCCGGTCCCGCAGCTCGGCGATGTCCTCCCACCAGCCCGTGAGGATGTCGGCACCGTCCTGGCGGCCCGAGGTCATCCCGGCCGACGCCCAGAGCTCGGCGAAGTGGCTGATCGGGCCGTTGCCCGAGCCGACCGCGAGCGCGTCCGCGTGCCGGAGGCTCGACGTGAGCCAGGACTTCGCCTCGCCCAGTGCCTCGGTCCACGTCCCCGACCGGGCGACGAGGGTGGCCATCGCGCTCGACAGGGAGCATCCGGTTCCGTGAGTGTTCCCTGTGTCGACTCGAAGACCGTCGAACTCGACGAGTGATCGGTCGTCGCCCAGACCACCGGCGACGTCGACGAGCGCATCCGGACACGCGCTCATCCCCGTCAGGTGCCCGCCCTTCACGAGCACGATCACGCCCGCCCGCGCCGAGACCCGTTCCGCCTGGGCGAGTGCGTCGGCCCAGCTCGTCGCCACCGGTTCGTCAGCCAACACGCCGAGCTCCGGCAGGTTCGGGGTCACGAGGTCGACGTGCGGCAGGAGCGCGCGCATGGCCGCCTCAGCGTCGCGGTGGAGGAGGCGGTCGCCGCTTGTCGCCACCATCACCGGGTCGAGGACGACGGGTCCGGTCACCGTCTCCTGCAGCCAGGTCGACACGGTGTCGATGATCGCGACGTCGCCCAGCATCCCGATCTTGACCGCGTCGATCACCACGTCGTCCGCGACCGCGTCCAACTGCTCGCGGAGGAACCCGACGGGCGGGGTGTGCACGGATCGGACGCCCCGGGTGTTCTGCGCGACGAGCGCGGTGACGACCGCCATGCCGTATCCGCCGTTCGCGGCGATGCTCTTGAGGTCGGCCTGGATCCCGGCACCACCGGTCGGGTCGGTCCCAGCGATGCTCAGCACCCGGGGTGTGTCGCGGATCGTGACGGGTCGTCGACCGTGCACCCGGTTCACGCTCGCCGACGTCGGCGTCCTCGTCTGTTCCACGGCGCTCATGCCGAGACCTCGGTCCAGGCCGTGCGGAACGCCCGGGAGGCGGCCGCCGGATCGTCGGCGGCGCAGATGGCGGAGACGACGGCGAGACCAGCAGCGCCCGAGGCGTAGAGCTCGGCCGTGTCCGCCAGCGAGACACCGCCGATCGCGACGCACGGGAGCGTGGTCGCGGCGGCGATCGCGGCGAACCCCTCCACGCCGAGCGGTGCCGGGTGGTCCGGCTTGGTCGTCGTCGGGCGGATGACGCCGACGCCCAGGTAGTCGACGGTCCCGGGAGGCAGCGCTGCGACCGCGTCGAGGTGCGCCGGGGTGTTCGCCGTCAGTCCCACGACGGCGGCCTGCCCCACGATACGACGCACGGCGTCGACCGGGAGATCGCTCTGACCCACGTGGAGGCCGTGGACGACGGCACCGGCGGAACGGGCGGCGAGGAAGACATCGACCCGGTCGTCGACGAGGAGCAGCGCCCGTCCGGCGACGACCTCCGCAGCACGAAGGGTCAGGTCGAACAGCTCTCGCGCCGACGCGGCCTTCTCCCGCAGCTGGACCGCGGTCACCCCGCCGTCGACGGCTCGGCGCACGACGTCGAGGACACCGCGATCCCCGCTGGCCGAAGCATCCGTGACGAGGTAGGTGGCGATGCCGCGGCGCACGAGCTCGGCGTGCGAGCGGGCCGCGAGGACCCGGTCCGCGGTGGTCGAGGCGCTCACGCGATCACCGCCAGGCTGCGGACGGTGTCGGCATCGAGGAGGTGGAGGTGGTCGAGGAAGGCGGGAGCGAAAGAGCCGGGGCCGCGGCTCTCCGCAGCCGCCAGCTGCGCGGCGACCGTGTACGCGGTGGTCGCCGCGACCGTCGTCAGCAGCCGGTCGTCGTCGAGTGAGGCGAAGGCGGCGAGCACCGCGCCGAGGGCACAGCCACCGCCCGTCACGAGGGTGAGCCAGGCATGCCCGTTCGAGCAGCGGACGATGCGCTCACCGTCGGTGATGACGTCCGTCGGGCCGGAGATCGCGACGACGGCACCCGAGGTGCGGGCGATCGCGGTGGCCGCCTCGATCGCACTGTCGACAGAGTCGGTGCTGTCGACCCCGCGACCGCCGGCGCCCAGTCCGGCGAGCGCGATGATCTCGCTGGCGTTGCCGCGCACGATTGTCGGCCGGAGGGCGAGGAGTTCGGCGGCGAGCGCCGTCCGCACCGGCAGGAAGCCGACGGCGACGGGGTCGAGCACCCACGGGGTGCCGGCGTCGTTCGCGGCGGTGGCGGCCTCGACCATGGCCTCGCGCTGCTCAGCCTGCGGCGTCCCGAGGTTGAGGAGCACGCCGGAGGCGATGCGGGCGAACGGCCCGGCCTCGGTCGGGATGTCGGTCATCGCCGGGGCGGCGCCGACGGCGAGCAGGACGTTCGCGGTGAAGTTCGTCACCACGGCGTTCGTGATCGATTGGACGAGCGGCGTGCGCTCGCGCAGGCGGTCGAGGAGGTCCCCGGACGCGCTCGCGAACTCGTCGACGGACGGCTCGTCGGTGGACGGGTGGGCAGACTGCTGCGGTGTGCGAATGCTCATTCGCGACATCCCTTCGCTCGGACTAACGAGATCAGGTTCGACGGGTGTGTTCTCAGCCGATCGTCGTGGGATCGGCACCCCGTGTCACTCGCGACCACCCTAGCGGGTCGGCCCGGCTTCCGGTCCAGCGGGCGGGCGAGGATGATGGAGGGATGGACTTCTTCGAGCTGGTCACCATCGTCTTCGAGGTCGCCGGTGTCGGGGCGATGGTCGTGGGCTTCGTGATCGCCGTGACCCTCTCGGCCCGCCTGTGGTGGAGCACGCGCGACGGCGCACGGGCTTTCCGGATGCTGCGGGAGACGATCGGCTCGGTCATCCTGCTCGGGCTGGAGATCCTCGTGGCCGCCGACCTCGTGAAGACGGTCACGTCGACGCCCTCGCTGACCGACGCACTCGTCCTCGCGATCATCGTCGTCATCCGCACCCTGCTGAGCTTCTCCCTGCAGATCGAGATCGAGGGCACCCTCCCCTGGAAGCGCCTGGCGACGACCGGCCCACAGCTGTTCGACCGTGCCGTCAAGCGCGGTGGCGAACGCACGCGGCGTCGCGCCGAGGAGCAGGACGTGTCGACGTCAGCCGATCCGGAAGCGGCGCCGACGGTCGCGGCGCAGGCCGTCCCTGACGATGAGGACGGCTTCCCCGAGCTCCGCAGTCGCAGCTAGTGCGGCGCGGCTAGCGCGCCGCGGAGGTCGCCCAGGTGTCGCGGATGAGGTCGGGCAGCAAGCGCATGTCGTCGAAGACGTGGGTGCCGTCGCCGATGAGGCGCTCGGCGGGCGTCATGCCGCCGGCGTAGGCGTAGACCGTCATGCCGGCCGCGCGGGCAGCGAGGACGCCGACGACGCTGTCCTCGATGACCGCGCACCGCTCGGGGGCCGTGTCGAAGTCGGCGGCGGCATGAAGGAAGAGGTCGGGTGCGGGCTTGCCGACGGCGACGTCGGTCGCGCTGAAGATGCGCCCATCGAAGCGGTCGTGGATGCCCACCTGCCCGAGGTTGCGGACGACGTCGTGCAGCATCCCGTTCGAGGCGACGCACAGCGGCACCCCGGTCGCAGCGATGCCGTCGAGGGCGTCGACGACCCCGTCGACCGCCTCGAGCTCGCGTTCGCAGATGCCGCGGAACATGTCGCTCCAGCGCTGGATCCAGTCGGCCTCGAGCGGCTTCCCGAGGCGCTGCTCGACGAGCATCGCGTAGGTCTCGAGCGAGGCGCCGACGAAGAGCTCCCGCACCTCGGCCTCGGTGTAGTCGCCGCCGACCTCGTTGAGCAGCTGGAGGTTCACCCGGACGGAGATGCGTTCCGTGTCGACGAGCGTGCCGTCGCAGTCGAAGATGACGAGGTCCGGATAGTCGACTGGCATGCTCCGAGCCTAAACGACACCGCCTGCGCTGACGCCGTGCGCCATCCGGTGGTGGGCTCCGACGACGGCCGGCGCGGCGGTCAGCGGGCCGCGCGGACGCCCTGTCGCTGCCAGGTGACGACCATGCGTCGCGCATACTGGGTCGCCGCGACGAAGTGCCCGAGGAGTCCGAGGAGGATCGCCACGAAGCCGACCCCGCCGAAGACCCGGTAGGGCGCCGACGCCGGATCCCCGCCGCCGAGCGCGAGGCCGGTGAGCAGCGCGAAGAAGCCGACGAAGAGGAACACCGTCCGGATCTTGCCGGCGATACTCACCGGCACCTCGGGCGTCCCTCGGAACGCGACGACGGCAACGAACGCGAGCAGGAGGTCGGGGACGATCATGACCACGAACACCTGCAATGGGATGATCTGCGCGATGGCGAACGACGCGGCGACCACGACCACGGTCAGCCGGTCTGCGACCCCGTCGAGCCAGGTGCCGAGCGCGGAGACCGTGCCCATGCGGCGCGCGATCTGCCCGTCGGCGACGTCGCTCAGGAACACCACCGCACCGACGACGAGCGCAGCCCAGTAGGAGCCGGTGATCACGAGGGCGGCGAAGACCGGGAGCAGGACGATGCGTCCTGCCGTGATCGCGTTCGGCAGGTTCTTCCAGTCGTCGTCGGAGAACAGCTGCGTGCGGAGGCGCGCGAGCGGCGTCTTCTCGTGCAGGGTCACCGGGATCATCGCCTCGTCGCCGGGGATCGCGGCACCACGGCGGAATCGGGCGATCGCGACCACCGTGACCACCACGACGAGCGCGAACAGCAGCACCCAGCCGGTGGCACCGAGGTACTGGCGAACCGTGTCGAGTGTGGCGCGGACGAGGGAGCCGACCCCGACGTAGACGGCGGACCAGAGGAGGGAGCCCAGCAGCGATGCCGCGAGGAACGACCGGTAGGGCACGCGGGCGACCCCGGCGGCGGTCGGTGTCAGGCACCGGAGCACGGGGACGAGCCTCGTGAGGAAGACGGCCTGGGCCCCGCGTCGCTCGAGCGCCTCGACCGCGCGGTCCCAGCCGTCGACGCCGAGACGCCGGACGATGGCCGAGTCACGGAGGCGACCACCGGAACGACGACCGACGAGGTAGCCGAGCTGGTCCCCGAGCGACCCGCCGAGGGCGACCGCGAGGAACAGCACGAGGGCACCGGGGGCGGAGTCGAGCATGGCCGCGAGGAGGAGCACCACCGGTTCACCGGGGACGACGAGGCCGAGCAACAGGCCGGACTCGGCGGTCGAGAACAGGAGCCCGAGGAGCCAGATCAGCGGATCGGGCAGCGCCGTCGCGGCGTCGTTCACCCACCCGATGATGTCCACGGATCCCCGTTCAGCAGTGCGATCCGCACTCCTGGGTGGGGCGCGGCTCGCCCAAGTCTACGGACGAGCCGCGCCCTCCCATCCCCGAGGGGTCGTTCAAACGGTCATTCGCCGGACAGCTCGTCCCGATTCGCGCGTCGACGACGCAGGACGGCCGCGGTGACGACACCTGCGGCACCGAGCACGAAGAGCGCTCCGGCAGCGACGATCCACGGCATCGCGTCCGCACCGGTCGACGGCAGACGACCCGAGTTGCTCGGAACCGCGGGGTCGCTCGGGTCCGCCGACGGCACGGGGACGACGGCGTCGGGAACGAGGACGAAGGCCGGTACCGAGACCACGGAACCGTCTGCGGCGACGACCGCGGTGGCCGTCGTGGCACCCTCGGCGGTGTAGCCCGCCGGGACCGCCACTGACACGTCGTAGGAGCCGGGCGCGAGGCCGTCGAGGTCGTAGGTGCCGTCGGCGTCCGTCGTGACGTCGACCGGGCCGGCCAGAGTCTCGACGGTCACGGTCACGTCCGCGATCGGAGCACCGGCGTCCGTCTCGACCGTTCCGGTGAGCCCACCGAGGACGGCGTCGGCGACGAGCACGAAGGTGGGCACCGTCTGGACCGCACCGTCCGTGCCGACGACGACGGTGGCGGTCGTGGCGCCACCCGCGGGCACCGAATACCCGGCCGGGACGGTCAGCGTGACCTCGTAGCTGCCCGGCGCCAGGTCGGCGAGCCCGTAGGAGCCCTCGGCCGTCGTGATCAGGGCGACCGGGCCGCCCGGCGTCGTCACCGTGACCGTCGCTGCGGGCACCGGGGCGTCAGTGTTCGTCCTGACGTCGCCGATGACGGTCCCGAGGCGGGCGAGTTCGAAGTCGACCGCGTCGAGATCGGTGCCGGCGAGCTCCTCCTCCCGGGTGGCCGCTCCGGAGACGACGTATCCCTCCGGGGCGACGATCGAGACCTCGTAGGAGCCAGCGGGCAGGAGTGGGAAGCGGTAGGAACCGTCGGCGGCCGTGACGGTGCTCTCGACCCCGTTCGGACCGTCGACGCTCACGGTGACGCCGGCCACACCGACGCCGCCGGACGTGATCACCCCACCGAGACTGGGGTTCGCGACGAGCACGAAGTCCTGCTCGGTGATGGGTGTCTCGCTCCCGGCCGGCACGGTGAACGATGCCGGTGCGGTCTGCACCGCGTAGCCCGCGGGCGGCGTGATGACGACCGTGTGGTCGCCGACCGGCACGGTGTCGAAGAGGTAGTTCCCGTCGGTGTCGGTGGTGACGCTGCCCGCGCCGTCGATCGTGACCGTGGCTCCGACGATCGGCACACCGTCCGTGTCGAGCGCGGTGCCGGACACCGCGACGGGCACGATGTCCCGGACGGTGAAGTCCGCGACGGCATCGCCGGTCGTGAGGTCGGCACCGACTCGTGAGGCGGTCACCGCGATCTTCCCGGTCGGCGGGACGAGCTGCACGGTGTAGCCGTCGGTCGCGAAGTAGCCGGCGAACGTGTAGGCGCCGCCTCCGGCGGTCGTGGTCGACGCCACCACCCGACCGTCGCGGTCGATGAGGCGGACGCCGACGCCGTCCAGCGGGCCCGTGGTCTGGTCGGTCACCGTGCCGGTCACGTCACGTGCGAGCGACGCGAACCAGGCCTGGTACACGGGAGAACCCAGGCGCTGCTGGAAGGAGAAGGTGAGGCTGGAGATCGGGGCGGAGGGCTCGAACCACCCCGCTGCACCGACGGTGTCCTGGGCGGCGTCGTTGCCGCGCAGCACCTGCGTCGCCGGGTCCCAGGTGGGTACGTCCGTCGCGGAACCGGTGCAGGACGGCTTGCCGACCAGACCGGGAGCGCAGTAGTTGAAGCCACCGTTGAACCCGAGCTCGTCGGGGGTGAGCGCCGTGCCGTCGGGGCCGATCGCCGTAACGGTGACCTGGTCGGCGTCGATGTCGCCGAGGACGAACGTCCAACCGGACGGAGGCGTGGGTGTCGCGAAGGAGTAGGTGGTTGTCGAGGGCGACGCCGCGTTGTTCGCCTTGGGCTTGAGGTTCAGGTACGGCCGATCACGGCTGCTCCCGTACTTGGCGCCGACCGGGGTCGACGCCGCCAGCCAGGTCGTTGCACCGGAGACGACACCCACGCCGCCGAGCGAGTCGCTCGTGAGCGCGGCGGTCAGGGCCGGCTGCCCGGCCAGGGTCATCGTGCCCTGGTACGACCCCGATGCACCGGAGAGCTCGGACCACGTCGCCCAGCTCGAGGTGGTCGCGGCGGAGGCCGCCGGGACGGCTGCGGTGAGGGCGAGCGCGGAGGCTCCGAGCAGGGCGAGCACAGCGGCTCCGATGCGGCGGGTCATGGGCGTCAGGATAAACACACATCGGTCGCCCGCGGAAGCCCGGTGTCCCTTTTCCGAGGCTCAGCCGAAACGGTGGTATCGACGGCGGCGGCACCGCAGACCCATGGACCGGACGCGCAGGATCATCCCGCGGGAGGACGGGGGATCGGGCGCGCGGGCGACGCGCCCCGGCGGCGATCCGAGGAGGCTGGAACCATCAACCGATCAGCTCCGCACCTCGCGGAGGAAGCTCCGCCACCGCGGAGGAAGGAACCCCACCTCATGTCCGCCTCAGCCACCACCGAGTCCACCACGATCTCGCCCGCCGAGGACGTGACCCTGGCAGACGCCCCGACCGAAGCGTTCGGCCCCGAGCCCCTCACCCAGGCCACGCGCGCGCAGGAGGTCGCCCCGACACAGCCGACGACCCCCGTGCCCCTCGCACCCGTATCTGCCCCGACGGCCGCCGACCGCGAGAGCTCGACCCAGACGCTGTCGATCATCGCGTTCGCCCTGTCGATCGCCGCGGTCGTCGCGCCGTCGTTCGTGCTCCTGCCGATCGCCTCGCTCGTGCTCGGCATCATCGCGCTCGCCCGCAAGCCGAAGTCGAAGGGCTTCGCCCTCGCCGCCGTCATCATCTCCGGCACCATGCTGGCGCTCGCCCTGATCGTCGCCGCCGGTGCAGCCCTGCTGCTCGGGGTGTCGGTGATCAGCAGCGGCTACGCCGGCTGACTCGGTCTCCCACCCGACGCCCGTCCGCTCCTCGAGCGGACGGGCGTCGTGGCGTGTCCCCCGGACATCTCGGCCAGCCGTTGATTGTTACACAATCCTGCGGCAAGCTGTCCCCATGACTCGTTCGCCGACGGAGACCCCGTCGACCGCCGACAACACCGCCGCCGGGCGCCTGCCCGTCGCCGCCGCGATCCTCGCCGCCGTGTGCTTCGGGACGACCGGGACCGCTCACGCGCTCCTGCCGATCGAGGTGGGCTCGGTCGCGTTCGGCGCCGCTCGCATCGTCTTCGGTGGAGCGCTCCTCGGCCTCGTGTGGGCGGCCTTCGCCCGTCGCTCGGGGTCAACGCGGCCGCCACGGACCCGCGCGGCGGAACTCGGGAGGGCCGCCTTGGTCGTCGCCGTCGTCCTCGGCACGATCGGCGTCACCGCGTACCAGCCGTTCTTCTTCCTTGGCGTGGAACGCAACGGTGTCGCGATCGGGACCCTCACGGCGCTCGGCTCCGCACCCGCGATCACCGGCCTCCTCGAATGGGCGATCCACCGCCGACGCCCGAGCTACCGCTGGTTCCTGGCCACGATCGTCGCCGCAGCCGGTGTCGCCGTCCTGTCCGGGGTGACGGGCGGCGGGACCGGGACCGTCTCGGTGGACGGGCTGCTCGCGTCCGTCGGCGCCGGAGCGTCTTACGCCCTGTACACGCTCTGCAGCAAGGCACTCATCGAGCACGGGTGGACGCCGCTCGGCACCATGGCGGCGCTTTTCGGCGGAGCGGCGCTCGTCTCGGTGCCGATCCTCCTCACCACCGAGACCGCCTGGATCCTCACCGCACCCGGCGCCCTCGCGGTCGCGTGGCTCGCGCTCGTGAACACGGTGGCGGGGTACCTGCTGTTCGGCTACGCACTCGGCGGGCTGCCCGCGTCCCGGGTCGCGACGCTCACGCTCTTCGAACCGCTGACGGCGACGCTCCTCGGCATCCTGCTCCTCGGCGAGTCCTTCGGGCCGTCGACCGTCCTCGGCGGCGCGCTGCTCGTGATCGGACTCGCGATCCTCGTCGTGCCGACGCGCACCGACCGTCGCGAGGTCGCCCGATGACCGCGGTCGACGCCGTCGCGGACGCGCTGCGGGACGACATCCTCGACGGACGGCTCGGCGCGGACGAGCCGTTGCGGGAGACCGCCCTCACCGCCCGGTTCGGCGTCAACCGGCACACCGTCCGAGCGGCGCTCCAGGCGCTCGCGGCGGAGCGCCTGGTCACGTTCGAGGCCTACCGCGGTGCCCGGGTGCGGTCGTTCAGCGATGCCGACGTGCTCGCCCTCATGGAGTATCGGACAGCGATCGAGGCCGAGGCGGTCCGGCTGCTGCGAACACGTCCGGACCCGTCGTCGCGCCCACCGGCCTCGATCATGGCGGCGAACGACAGCCTCCGACGCATCTGCATCGAACGACCCTGCGATCACCGTGCCATCGAGGTCGCGCACGCCGAGCTGCACCACGCGATCGTCGCCGCGGCCCGGAGCCCCCGACTGAGCGAGGCGCACGCTGGACTGCTCGCCGAGCTCGGCCTGTTCATGGTGCAGCTCCGGAGCGTCCTCCCACCCGAGGAACTCATCGACCAGCACGATCGCCTCGTCCACGCGCTCAGCGGCGACCAGGGCGAGGCGGAGCTCCGAGCGCACCTCGCGCACTCGGCGGAGCAGCTCATCGCGCTCCGCCGGTCGGCCCCCTGAGCTCGGCCCCTGAGCCTGACGAAGGGCACCTCGACAGGTCCCTGGGTCGCCCCGTCGGCTCCGGTCCCTGAGCCACCCCGTCCGGTCCCTGAGCCTGTCGAAGGGCACCTCGACAAGCTCGGTGACCGGGTGGCGCTCGGTGACCGGGTGGCGCTCGGTGACCGGGCGGCACGCGGTGACCCGGTGCGGCTCGGTCACCGGGTGCGGCTCGACGACAGGACGGGCCGTCAGCCTCGCGACGAGGTGACCGCCTCCGGTCGCGTCCCGGTGGCGTCGGCCGCCGGCCGGACCGCGGGGTGCTCCTCGGACGGGCCCGACCACGGCAGCGTCACGGTGAACGTGGTGCCGGCGGACGACGAGGCGACCTCGATCGAGCCTTCGTGGCCCTCGGCGATGGACAGCGCGATCGCCAGCCCGAGACCCGTGCTGCCGGCGGCACGCGAGCGCGACGAGTCGGCCCGGGCGAAGCGGTCGAAGAGCTCGGGAAGGAAGGCCTCGTCGATGCCGGGTCCGTCGTCGGCGATCGTCAGCGCGGCGCGCTGCGGCTCGCCGGGACTCTTCGGTGCGCTGATGCGGGTGACCACGGAGGTGCCGGCAGGGGTGTGCACGGCGGCGTTCGACAGCAGGTTCACGACGAGCTGGTGGAGGCGCTCGCGGTCGCCGCGCACGATGATCGCGCGCTCCGGCACGTCGACCGACCAGTGGTGCGCCGGTGCCGAGACGGCCGCGTCGCTCACGGCGGCGGCGACGAGGTCGCTCAGGTCGACGTCGTCGAGGTGCAGGTCCTGGCCCTCGTCGAGACGCGCCAACAGGAGCAACTCACTGACGAGCGAACTCATCCGGGTCGCCTCCGACTCGATGCGGGCGAGCGCGTGCTCCGTCATGGGCGGGAGGTTCTCGCTGTCCTGACGGGTGAGCTCGGCGTAGCCCTGGATCGCGGCGAGCGGCGTCCGGAGTTCGTGGCTCGCATCGGTGACGAACCGACGCATGCGCTTGTCGGTCGCGGCACGGACGGCGAGTGCGCGGTCGACGTGGTCGATGAGGCCGTTGAGCGCCTCGCCGACCTTGCCGATCTCCGTCCGGGGATCGGTGTCGGCCTGATCGACCCGCACGTCGATCCCGGTGTCGCCACGCTCGAGTTGCAGCGTGGACACCTCCTCGGCGGCGGCGGCCACGCGCGACAACGGTCGGAGCCCGAGGCGAACGACGATGATCGCCCCGACGATGGTGACCGCGAGCGCGAGCACGGCGAGGATCGCGATGACGATCGCCTCCTGCTGGACGGCTGCCCGCGGGGTGGCGAGCGAGACGCCGGCCACGAGGGTCTCGCCGTCGCCGTGGTCGAGGAACTCGAGTCGGTATCCGCCGAGCGACCCCAGCTCGATGTTCTGTCGCTCGGAGCTGTCGGCCGCGACGGCCTCCTCGATGAGCGCCTTCGTCCGCACGTCGAGCGCTGTCGCGTTGGACTGGGTGAAGCGCGCGGAGTCGACGACCCCACCGTCCGCGACGAGCGCGATGAGCGTGCCGGGACCATGGCCGACGTAGTCCACGAACGGCTTGACGTAGCCGGGCTCGCCGCGCGTGGCATCGGGGTCGACCACGGCTCCCCCACCGGCCTGCTGATCGTGGAACTTCACCACGGAGTGCTCGAAGGCCTCCATCGATCCGGTGAGCTGGGTGTCGACGACGGCGGTGACCGACCCTTCGACCGTGACGATCGTCAGGATGCCCGACACCGCGAGGACCGCTGCGATGACCGCAGCGATGCCCGTCACCAGCCGTCGCTGGAGCGTCCACGGGTGCCGCCGGTTCACCCGAGGCGTCGGCACGCCCGCAGTCGGAACCGATGCGGTGCTCATTCGACCGGCCGCAGCACGTATCCGACACCGCGGACGGTGTGGATCATCGGCGCACGGTCGGCGTCGATCTTCTTGCGGAGGTAGGAGACGTAGAGGTCGACGATGCTGGCCTTGCCGGCGAAGTCGTAGTTCCACACGCGGTCGAGGATCTGGGCACGACTCAGCACGCGCTTCGGATTGCGCATGAAGTAGCGCAGCAGTTCGAACTCGGTCGTGGTGAGCGCCACCGGCTCGCCGTCGCGACTGACCTCGTAGCTGCGCTCGTCGAGGAAGAGCCCGCCGATCGTGATGCGGGAGTCGTCGTCGGACACGACGTGCGCGGTGCGGCGGAGGAGACCGCGGAGACGGGCCACGAGCTCCTCCAGCGAGAACGGCTTCGTCATGTAGTCGTCGCCGCCGGCGGTGAGTCCCATGATGCGGTCGTCCACCGAGTCGCGAGCGGTGAGGAACAGGGTCGGGGTGCCCGATTCCGGCTCCCCCTGCGAGAAGCTGCGGAGCTGGCGCAGGACGCTCAGCCCGTCCATGTCGGGCAGCATGATGTCGAGGACCACGACGTCCGGACGTTCCGTGCGGTAGCGCTGGACGGCCTCGCGACCGTTGGTGGCGACGTCCACGACCCACCCCTCGTAGCCGAGGGCCAGGCTCACGAGGTCGGTCAGGACCGCTTCGTCGTCGACGAGGAGGACGCGGATGGGTGAACCGTCGGCCCGGTACATCCGCGGTAGCTTGGCGAGGACCGCCCGGCGGCGCCCCGAGTCGACGATCTGCGTTGGCAGGTCGGAGGGCATGGGTCGATTATCCGTCGTCGAGCTGCGAGGCGCGGGGAGCGACGGGCGATTCATAGAGGCCTCATATCTTTTCAGGCCGAGCCCATGGGTGCGGTGCCTACCGTGGAGGGCATGACCCGAGCAGAGCCCCTGGGCACGTCGTTCGCCCCCCGCCGTCGTCGGACGGCCGGAGCGACGGCCGAGCCTGCGGACCGGATCCGGAGCGGCCTCGCCGCCGCCGTCCGTGCTCTGCGTCCCCTGTTCCCGGCAGGTGTCTCACGTCCTCGATTCCTCCGCGGGCCGCGGATCGAGGCTCCCGTCGACGCGCACCCGATCAGCACCGACCGTCTCGTCCTGCGTCGCCACCGGTTGGAGGACGCCGAGGCCTGGTACCGCATCCAGTCCACACCGGCGGTCGTCGAGCACCTGCCGTGGCCGGTCCGCGACCGCGAGGCGTCCCGTGAGCACCTGCGGCACCGCGTCGGGCACCACCGCCTCTGGCAGTCGGGCGACTTCCTCGCCTTGGCCGTCGAGCACGACGGGCAGCTCGTCGGAGACGTCTCCCTGCACCTCCGCGACGTCCAGCCCGCTGAGCGCTCGGTCGAGATCGGATGGGTCCTCGACCCCGCCGTCGGTGGACGCGGTCTCGCGAGCGAGGCTTCGGAGGCGATGATCGACCTGGCCTTCCGCGAGCTCGGGGCGAAGACCGTCACAGCCGTCATCGAGCCGGAGAACACCAGGTCCATCGCCCTCGCCGAGCGGCTCGGCTTCCTGCGGGCGACCGCGCCGCGCCGGTCGTCGAGCATCACCTTCGCGATCACGCCCTCACTCCTCGCCGCACGTCGTGCAGAACGCGTCGAAGCCACGCACACGGGGTCCACCGTCACGCGCCCCTGATCGCCGGCGTCCCGATCGCCGAACCTGCCGGGGCTGAGTCTCCCCCACTCCAGCCTCGGCAGGTTCAGCCGTCGGGACGCCGGCGACGTGCGTCCCTCGTGTCACACGTTCACAACTCAGGTGCCCCCGGCGCGTCGTCTCCGGCTGCCGCCCGACGGCGCCGACTTGCCTGCGGCCTCCTGAGTTGTGCGCAGCCCAGGGTTCCGGTCGGTTCCAATATCCTATAGGATTATTGTGATGTGCCGGCTTACGCCGGATCGACGGACTCGATGACGAGGAGATGCAGATGACCAGGCTCTGGAACCGACCGGCCGACTTCGCGGATGAGATGGTGGACGGCTTCGTCCGAGCCAACGGACGCTGGGTACGCAAGGTCTCCGGCGGGGTGTCGCGCTCCACGAAGTCCGCGGAACCGGAGGTCGCCCTCGTGATCGGTGGCGGATCCGGTCACTACCCTGCCTTCGCCGGCCTCGTCGGCCCGGGACTCGCCCACGGTGCGGCCATGGGCAACCTCTTCGCGTCGCCGTCCGCACACCAGGTGGAGAGCGTCGTCCGCGCGAGCGAACAGGGTCGGGGCGTCCTCCTCAGCTACGGCAACTACGCCGGCGACGTGTTGCACTTCACCGCCGCCCAGGACGCCGTGCGGGCCGACGGCATCGACTGCCGCACGGTCACCGTGACTGACGACATCTTCAGCGCCCCGCCCACCGAGCTCGAGAAGCGGCGCGGGATCGCGGGCGACCTCACCGTCTTCAAGGTCGCGGGCGGCGCGGCCTCTGGTGGGTACTCCATCGACGACGTCGAGCGCGTGGCGATCCTGGCCAACACCCGGACCCGTTCGATGGGCGTCGCGTTCTCCGGGTGCACGCTGCCCGGTGCCGACGAACCGTTGTTCTCCGTGCCGGAGGGACGCATGGCCGTCGGGCTCGGTATCCACGGCGAGCCCGGTATCGACGAGACCGACATCCCCTCCGCGGACGGACTGGCGGAGCTGTTCGTGCACCACCTCCTGAACGAGGCCGAGATCCCGGAGGGCGTCACGCCGAACGGCGCACGCGTCGTCCCGATCCTCAACGGCCTCGGCTCCGTGAAGTCGGAGGAACTGTTCGTCGTCTACGACCGCATCGCCTCCCTGCTGGAGGACGCCGGGATCACCCTCGTCGACCCGCAGGTCGGTGAGTTCTGCACGAGCTTCGACATGGCCGGCGTCTCACTCACCCTGCTCTGGGTGGACGAGGAGCTGGAGCGACTGTGGAGCGCTGCCGCGGACACGCCCGCGTTCCGCACGGGCGCCGTCGACTCCGGCGCACTCGAGACCGTCGCCGCCGACGACACCGAGGACGTCGCCTTCGTCGTGCCGGACGCCTCGCCCGAGTCGCAGGAGTCGGCAGCCGTCGTGGCCGACGCGATCTCCGCGATCCAGGAGCTCCTCGCGGAGCACGCGGACGAGCTGGGACGCCTCGACGCCATCGTCGGCGACGGCGACCACGGCATCGGCATGGACCGCGGGGCGACCGCTGCCGCCGCCGAGGCCAAGCGCCTGCGTGAGGCCGGTGCCGGCGTCGCGACGCTGCTCGACCGCTCGGGCGACGCCTGGTCCGACCGCGCCGGTGGCACCTCGGGCGCTCTGTGGGGCGTCATGCTCCGCACGCTCGGCGAGCGCCTCGGCGACGCCGAACGCCCGACCGCCACCGCCGTGAGCGAGGGCGTGACCGCAGCGAAGGACGCCGTCATGCGCTACGGCAGGGCCTCCGTCGGCGACAAGACGCTCGTCGACGCCCTCGTCCCCTTCGCCGACACGCTCGTAGAACGCGTCACCGCCGGCGACGACCTCTCCACCGCCTGGACCACCGCGGCGGCGGCGGCAACCGCTGCGGCACACGACACGGCCGGTCTCATGCCCGGCATGGGCCGAGCCCGCTCGCACGGCTCGAAGGCCGTCGGCGTCGAGGACCCCGGGGCCGTCTCCCTCGCCCTCATCGTCGAGCGCGTCGGCACCCTCCTCGCCGAGCACTGAACGTCCGATCCACCGAAGCGACACCCCGGTCCCTGAGCTTGTCGAAGGGCCACCCGCTCCAGCAACGAAAGGCACACCATGACCCGCACCTGGCGAATCGTCATCGGCTCCGATGACGCCGGCTACGACTACAAGGAGATCCTCAAGCGCGACCTCGAGGCGAGCGACCTGGTCGCCTCAGTGGTCGACGTCGGGGTCGACGCCGACGGCCACACCAACTACCCGACCGTCGCGGTGACCGCGGCCGAGATCGTCGCCCGCGGCGAGGCCGACCGCGCACTGCTCATCTGCGGCACGGGCCTCGGCGTCGCGATCGCGGCCAACAAGGTCCAGGGCATCCGAGCCGTCACCGCGCACGACGGCTTCTCCGTCGAACGCGGGGTGCTCTCGAACGACGCCCAAGTGCTCTGCATGGGCCAGCGGGTCGTCGGCATCGAACTCGCCCGCCGCAACGTGCGCGAGTGGCTGACCTACGAGTTCGACGCCTCGAGCGCGTCGAACGACAAGGTGCAGGAGATCAGCGCGTACGAAGCGTCCTGATGTCAGGACGTCCCAGACTCGTCGGCGTGAGCCTGAAGATGTACTTCGGGCACGCGCAGACGCTCGACTGGTGCTCGGTCGTCGCGGGGGTGTCGGCCGAGCACCACGCACTCCGATCCGGCGCGGCGGAGCTGTTCGTCATCCCCGGATACCTCTCGGTGACCGGCGCGGTCGAGCGGCTCCGCGGCGTCGCAGCCGTGGGCGCTCAGGACCTCGCGACCGAGGACACCGGGGCGTTCACCGGCGAGGTGAGCGGCGCCGAGCTCCGCGAGGTCGGCTGCGAGGTCGTCGAGGTCGGGCACGCCGAGCGGCGCCGACTGTTCGGTGAGACGCCCGACGTCGTCCGCGCGAAGACGACCGCCGCGCTCCGCAACGGTCTCGCGCCGGTGCTGTGCATCGGCGAGGCCGAGCACGGACACGCCGAGGTAGCGGCCGCGGAGTGCGTCGCACAGCTCGACGACGCCCTGGCAGGGGCGGTCGCCGCCGGGATCGTGGGCCGCGTCATCGTCGCCTACGAACCGCACTGGGCCATCGGTGCCACCGAGGCCGCGAGTCCAGCCCACATCCGCACGGTGTGCCTCCGGCTGCGCGGCCACCTCGACGCGCTCGCCGCGGCCGGGCACATCGACACCTCCTCAGCCGTCATCTACGGCGGGAGCGCCGGACCCGGTCTGCTGACCACGATCGGCGAGGCGGTCGACGGGGTCTTCCTCGGCCGCTTCGCCCACGATCCGGCAGCCCTCTCGCTGGTGCTCGACGAGGTGGCCGGCCTCGACCGCGCGGGCTCCGACCTGCCGCGATGACGCCTGGAGGCCCCGTAAACTGGTCCTCGACGATCATCGCGGCCGCTCGACCGGAGGTTCCCCTCCGTGACGACGCCTCGAGCACACCCTTCGGAGGCTGCCGTGGTTGATGCCGTCTTCCCGCTCGGCGCCTCCTCCTCGCTAGAACGCCGCGGTCTGCGCGACCGCGTCTACGAGCTGGTGCTCGACATGCTCCTGAGCTCCGGTATCGAACCGGGTGCCCGCCTGTCGATCGACGCCATCGCCCGCGACCTCGACGTCTCGCCGACGCCGGTCCGCGAGGCGCTCGTCCAGCTGGAGCGCACCGGGCTCGTCACCCGGGTCACCCACAAGGGCTACCGGGTGGCACCGCCGCTCGCCGACGACCAGCTCGAGTCGCTGTTCGACGCCCGCATCGTGCTCGAGAGCGGCGCCACCGCGCTGGCCGCCGCCCACGCCGACGAGCTCGTCCCAGCCCTCGATGTCGCCCTCGCACAGCACGTCGAGATGACCGCCAGGGTGCGCGCCGCGGCGTCGGCCGGCGAGATCCCCGTCGCACTCCTCCGCGAGTACTTCGCGGTCGACTGGAACTTCCACCACCTCATCTTCGAGGGCACCCGCAATCCCTTCCTCCTCGACATGTCCGAGGGCATCTCCACCCGCGTGCACCGCATGCGCCAGACGGTCGAGACGGGCGTCACCGACGCCGACCAAGCCGTCGTCGAGCACCGCGCCATCCTCGACGCGTTCGCCGACGGCCCCGAGACCGCCGCGGCGGCCATGCGCTCGCACATCGAGCTCGTGCGCACCCGCGCCCGCAGCGACGCCGAGCACTGAGCCGCCCTTCGACAGACTCAGGGACCGGGATCTGACAGCCGCAGGGCCGGGCACACACCCTTCGACAGGCTCAGGGACCAGGGTCTGACAACCGCAGGACCGGGCACACACCCTTCGACAGGCTCAGGGACCGAGTCCTCCGGCCCCCGAGCCGCCCTCCTCCGGTCCCTGAGCCTGTCGAAGGGCAGAACGGGGCCGACCGCCTGAGCGATCGACCCCGTCCGGGTGTTGCGGTGAGACTAGTGCGCCGTGCGGTTCGCCGTCGTCTCGAGCAGCTCGTCCGCCTTCGCCCCACGGAAGAACCGGGTGCAGTAGAGCATGGTGGCCGCGAGGAAGGCGAACACCCCGAGCGAGACCACACCCCACACACCGCTGTCGGTCGGCACGCTCTCGTTGATCCCGGTGCGCATGATCGGTGCCACGAAGCCGCCGAGGTTACCGAGCGAGTTGATGAGGCCGATGCCCGCCGCTGCAGCCGTTCCGGTGAGGAACGCCGTCGGGTAGGCCCACGTGATCGGCCCGACCGAGAGGAAGCTCGCCACCGCGATGGTGATGAACAGGATGCCGAGGATCGGCTGGTTGTTCGCGCCAGCCCAGGCCGAGGCCAGGATGAACACGCCGGTGGAGATGTAGAACATCGTTCCCCAGGTGCGACGACGGACGACCGTGTTCGCGTTCCGGCCCACGTAGTAGCAGGCGAACAGACCCACGAGCCACGGGATGGCCGCCACGAGACCGACCTGCCAGCCGACGTCCTGACCGATGAGGTTCGCCACCTGCTGCGGGAGGTAGAACGTCGTGCCGTACACCGCGATCTGCAGGCAGAAGTAGATGATGGTGAAGTACCACACCTTCCAACTCGTCATCGCCTTCGCGATACCGGTCGGGCCGTCCGACTGCCGCACGGTGTCCTCGCGTTCCATCGCGGCCGTCAACGAGTCCTTCTCCTGTTGGTCCAGCCACTTCGCCTGTTGTGGCGAGTTGGTGAGGAAGTAGAGCGCTGCAAAGCCGGCAAGGACCGCGAGCATGCCCTCGGCGAAGAACATCACCTGCCAGCCGTGCCACGGGGTCAGGGCGTCACCGAAGCTGATGAGGCCACCACTCAGCGGGGCGCCGAGCATCTGCGAGAACGGCTGCGCCAGGTAGAAGATCGAGAACATCTGGACGCGGACCTTGTTCGGGAACCACTCCGACAGGAACATGATGACACCGGGGAAGAGCCCGGCCTCGGTCACGCCGAGCAGGAACCGCAGGACGATGAACATCGTGTCGTTCGTGGTGAAGGCGAACAGGGCGGCGACGATGCCCCAGGTCACCGCGATGCGGGCGAGCCAGAACCGGGCGCCGAACTTCTTCAGCAGCAGGTTGCTCGGGATCTCGAAGATCGCGTAGCCGATGAAGAAGATGCCGGCGCCGAGGGCGAAGGCGCCGTTCGAGATGCCGCGGTCGACGCTGAGCGCCTCCTCGGCGAAGCCGACGTTCGTGCGGTCAAGGAACGCGACGAAGTACAGGATGACGAGCATCGGCATGAGGTGCTTCGACGCCTTGCGGATCGCCGACTTCAACGCCGGATCGTTGGTCGATCCGATCGCCGGCGGATTGGGTGTGGACAAGACACTCTCCTTTGAGATGACTGGTGCGGGTGGGTGCTGCTGGCGCTGCTGCTGCTGCTGCTGGTCAGGAGACCATCGAGGGGACGATCATCCAGAGGCCGATGCCGACGAAGACGACGCCGAGACCGAGGAAGATCAACCGGGATTTGGTCCACTGACCGGTGAGGTGCTGCATGGTGCTGCTCCGTTCGCTCGTGGTGCGTGTGGTGGATCAGTGCATGTAGAGGCCGCCGTCGACGTTCAGCGTCTGACCGGTGACGAAGCCGGCGTCCTCACTGATGAGGTAGGCGATGGCGGCGGCGATGTCGCGTGGGGTGCCGATGCGCGGCAGGACGCCGTCGGCGGCCATGGCCGTCTTGCGCTCCTCGGTGAGGGTGCCGCCCATGATGTCGGTGTCGATGGGTCCGGGCGAGATGGCGTTGACCGTGATGCCGTCGTGGCCGAGCTCGCGGGCGACGCTGCGGGTGAAGCCGATCACGCCGGCCTTCGCCGCCGAGTAGGCCGTCTTGCTGAAGGTGCCGCCGCCACGCTGGGCGGAGACGGACGACAGGCTGACGACCCGACCGACGCCGTTCGACACCATCGACTCCACCGCACGGCGGGTCGTGTAGTGGACGCCGTTGAGGTTGATGTCGATGACGCGCTTCCACTCGTCGGCGCTCACCTCGAGGTAGGGCACCGGTGAGGCGACCCCCGCGAGGTTCACGAGGGCGACGAGCTGTGGGAGGGCGGCCTCGAGTGCGTCGAACGCGGCACGCACCTGCGCCTCGTCGGCGACGTTCGCGCCGGCGCCGGCCGCCTGCACCCCGTGCTGCTCCGCGATCTCGGCGGCGACCGCCTGCGCCGCAGCCTCGTCGAGGTCGATGATCCCGATGTTCCAGCCGAGTCCGGCGAGGTGGTGGGCGGAGGCGCGACCGATGCCGCGCGGGGAGGCTGCACCGGTGAGGACGACGGTCTTGGATTCGGGGAAGCTGGTGGCGGTCATGGCCGGCCTTTCTGCGTGGGAGTGGTGAAGTCGGTGTCCGATCGAGCCGGACGGTGCGCTCGGTCGGCGCCGCGCTCAGTTGATGGGCGCGGGGCCGAGCTCGTCCATGAGCTGCTTGATCGCGACGTAGGCCTTGTTGCGGTAGGCGATCAGCTCGGGCGTGCGGTCGGCCGGGACGTCGAGGTAGCCGGCACCCGACTTGGTGCCGAACTTGCCGGCGTCGACGAGCTCCTTGAGGGAGTCCGGCGTGGCGAACCGCTCGGGCCACCGGGTCTGGAGCGAGGCGTAGCAGAACGAGTACACGTCGAGTCCGGCCATGTCGGCGATCGCGAAGGGACCGAAGACGGGGAGCCGGAAGCCGAAGGTGGTGCGGACGATCGTGTCGATGTCCTCGGGCGTCGCGACGCCCTCCTCGACGAGCTGCGTCGCCTCGTGGAACAGCGCGTACTGCAGGCGGTTGAGCACGAAGCCCGTCGCGTCCTTGACGCGGGCGGTCTCCTTGCCGGTCGCTGCGACGATCTCCTCGACGGTGGCGATCGCCGCATCGGCGGTGGTCTCGTGCGGGATGAGTTCGACGCCGGGGATGAACGGGGCCGGGTTCGAGAAGTGGACGCCGAGGAACCGCTCCGGGTTGGTGACGGCCTCAGCGAGCGAACCGATGAGGATGGTCGAGGTGTTCGAGCCGATGATGGCGTCGGGCGAGGCCGCGGCGCTGATGCGACGGAGGGTCTCGTGCTTGATCTCGATCTTCTCGGGGACGGCCTCCTCGATGAAGTCGGCTCCGGTGACGGCCTCCTCGATCGACGCTGCGGGCGAGACATTGGCGCGGATCCGCTCCACGGCGTCGGCAGGGAAGAGTCCGTCGGCGACGAACTGCTCGGCCTCGGCGATGAGGCGGTCGTAGTTCTTGCGCGCGATCTCCTCGGAGATGTCGGCGATGCGGACGGTGGCGCCGGACAGCGCGAGCACCTGGGCGATGCCGCCGCCCATGTACCCCGATCCGACGACGGCGATGGTGTGTGTGGTCATGATGAAGCTCTCCTGTGGTCGTCTGGATCAGGCCTGCGGCAGCAGGGTCCTGATGTACTTCTGGTTGGTGGAGCACATGCCGAGGCTGTCGCCGCCGTAGTGCTCGGCCAGGATGATGCCGTTGAAGCCGAGCTCGACGGCGTCGCGGAAGACCTGGCGGTAGTTGATGAGCCCGGCCTCCATGGTGGAGGGCACGGACGTCGCCCAGGTGCCGTCGGCCGCCTCGTCGCGGGTGTAGTTCTTCACGTGCATGTAGTTGGCGTATGGCAGGGTCTTGGCGAACAGCTCGCGCCAGTCCTCCACCGGGCGGTGCAGGCGGATGAGGTTCGCGACGTCGGGGTTCAGTCCGACGTTGTCGAGCCCGACCTCCTCCACGAACCGCACCGCGCTGTCGGCGGTGCCGAGGTAGGTGTCCTCGTAGAGTTCGAGGGCGAGTGGCAGCCCGACGTCGGCCGCGTGCTTGCCGAGCTCGCGGATGCGGCTGACGGCGGCGTTCCAGACCTCGGGGTCGTCGGGGTCCTTCGGGCCCTGGGCGGTCCAGAACCAGAGCGCCTTGCGCTGGGCCTCGCTGAAGGGCTGGTGCAGGCCGGTGGAGAAGACCTGCATCCCCCACTCGGCGGCGGCGTCGATCGTGCGGTGCGCGTACTCGAGGTTGCGCTCCTCGTGGCCCGGCATGATCACGCTCTGCCGCTGCAGGTGGACGGACGGGACGCCGACGCCGTGCGACTTCGCGATGGCGAGGAACTCGTCGCGACGGGACGGTTCGAGGTCGGCGGGCCGGACGTGGCTGTCGGGCAGTTCGGCGAGGGTGAACCCGACGCCGGCGACCTGCGCGAAGAGGTCGTCCCAGGCTTCGGGTTCCGCGTCGTGCAGGGAGACGCCGTTGCGGTCGACGGGTGGGATGCCGTGCAGGCAGGTGGCGATGGGCCAGGTGTCGGCGGTCCATCGGGGGGTCGACGCGGTCGCGGTCGTATCCGTCATGATGCTCCATTGCGCTCAGGGACTGCTCGGGGCTGGTGCTCCCGGTCAAAAAAGATCCTATAGGAAATAGTAAAGCGTTTCCACGAATGCGCAAGGGCACTTCGACAGGCTCAGTGACCGGCGGCGGGGAGGCTCAATGACCGGCGGCGGGGAGGCTCGG
This sequence comes from Plantibacter auratus, assembly GCF_050587365.1. Taxonomy (NCBI): domain Bacteria; kingdom Bacillati; phylum Actinomycetota; class Actinomycetes; order Micrococcales; family Microbacteriaceae; genus Plantibacter; species Plantibacter auratus. The sequence goes on from NZ_JBOBFV010000004.1 coordinate 30,662, forward strand.
TGACCGGTGGGGCGGGAGGCGAGCTTCCGGGGCGAATCCAACCGGTCACCGAGCCTGTCGAGGTGCGAAGACGGGGCTCAGCCGCCGAGGATGTCCCAGTCCTCGTCGTCCGCGTCGGCGATGCCGCCCGTGATGAACGCTTCGCCGGCCTCGGTGGCGCGATCGCGCACACCGACCAACAGCTCTTCCAGCGAACCGGCCGAGAGGAACCGCATCTGGTCGAGCTCGCTCACCGGGGCGATGCCCGCGAGCTGCCACGACGACTCCAGCGGGTCGTCGGCGAGCTCCACGACCGAGGCCCACTGCTGCTCGCTGAACTCGCTGGCCACGGCCAGCGAACGCCGCACCGCCGCCTCGGTCTCGTCCCGCAGCTGCTCCCAGCGCTCGTCCCACTCCAAGTCGTCGAGCGTGCGGATCTCGGCGCGTGGGTACGGGTCGTCCGGCAGCCAGTCGGTCACCTCGAAGCGCTGACCGCCCTCGGCGATCACCGCCACGAAGCCCTCGCCGCCGTCGACCTCGACGATCTCCGCCACGGTCCCCGTCCGGAAGCGGTGCTCACCGCCTCCCGTCTCGCGCCCGCGCTCGATGAGCACCACGCCGAACGCCGGGTCCTCGGCCTCGAGCAGGTGGGCGAGCATGGTCAGGTAGCGCTCCTCGAAGAGCCGCAGGGCGAGCGGCATGTGCGGGAACAGCACAGAGCCGAGCGGGAACATCGGCAGCTCGAGGACCGGGAGGCCGGACGCCCAGGACTCGGCACTGAAGGAGTCGGTCATGTCACTCTCCCTCCGTCTCGCAGGTCCGACCGGGTGCCGCCCGGCGAACCGCCCACCCGAACCGTGCTGCGATCATAGTCGCCGGACACCGGAGGCGACTCAGTCGCCGAGGACCGCTCGCAGGGCCTGGTCGAACCGGATCGCCCGATCGATTTCGACCGCCGTCTCGTAGTCGGCCCCGCGGAGGGCGACGTGTAGCGGCCAGTCCACGTCGATGAACCCGATTCGCCGATCCCCCACGAAGACGCCGAAGCGGTCGGCCGTGAGCTGCTCCACCCAGGCTCGGCGGAGTTCAGACGTCTCGCTGCCGGCGGAGCCCATGGAACGACCTCTCTCGGCAGGTGCAGTGACCGGGTCCGGACAACCCTTCGAAGTATCTCGATTGTCTAGCTATCTCCGCCGTGCTTCATCATGACAGCACCGACGGCCGATGGACAACTCCGTATCCATCAGACGAAACGAGCACGCCTCGACGCCATCGTTGCGAGATCGTGGCGCGATGGTCCGCGGATCTTCAGGAACCGTCCGTAGGATGCTGATCGTGGGGTGGAAGTGGCCGTGGGGACGCAAGCGCATCGTCGATGCGCCGGTCGATGCCGGGTCCGACCCCTACCTCCAGTACCTCGAGTGGGTCCGCCTCGGGAAACCGTCACTGGCATCACCCGACGATCCACCGCTGCAGTTCGACCCGCGGTTCGCGCCACGACTGGCCTCCGACGCCGTCAACTCCTCGCGCGCCGACGGCGTCTGAGCCTGCCGGTCCACACACAGCACAGCGCCCGACACCGAGGTGCCGGGCGCTGTGGACGTGCTTACGCGGTGGCCTGCTCCGCGACCTCTGCGCGGCGCGGGAGCTTCCAGCCCGGGCGCACGAAGTGGCAGGTGTAGCCCCACGGGATGCGCTCCAGGTAGTCCTGGTGCTCCGGCTCGGCCTCCCAGAACTCGGACACCGGCTCGACCTCGGTGACGACCTTGCCTGGCCAGAGCCCTGAGGCGTCGACGTCCGCGATCGTGTCGCGTGCGACGCGCTCCTGCTCGGGCGAGGTGTAGAAGATCGCCGAGCGGTAGCTCAGGCCGACGTCGTTGCCCTGGCGGTTCTTCGTCGACGGGTCGTGGATCTGGAAGAAGAACTCCAGGAGCTCGCGGAAGGACAGCTTGCTCGGGTCGAAGACGACCTCGAGGGCCTCCGCGTGGGTGCCGTGGTTGCGGTAGGTGGCGTTGGCGACGTCGCCACCGCTGTAGCCCACGCGGGTCGACTTCACGCCCGGCATCTTCCGGACGAGGTCTTCCATGCCCCAGAAGCATCCGCCGGCCAGCACCGCGCGCTCGGTCGTCGTGCTCTGCTCGTCTGCTGCACTCATCGTGACTCCTCCTTCGTGCCGAGCACCGTGCGGGGTCCCCGCGTGCTCCGGTCTTCGGCTCCATGGTATGCAACAGCGTCCGCTTCCGGACTGTTCCGGCCGGGGCTTGCACTCAGCGGTCGCACAGGTGTGCGGACGCGACGGCAGGGCTCAGACGGTCCGCTTGCGGCGGAGCTGCTTGATCGACTCGTGGATCTCGGGCGCCAGCACCACGGCGCCGGACTGCTCCGACTGCTCGAGGATGACGGCCTGCGCCTCGTCCGCCGCGGCGAACCAGGAGGCGATGGTGACGCCATGGCCGGGCTGTCGGACGATCTCGATCGGGTCGCCCGCCTGCACCGTCCCGCTCTTGACCACCTTGAGGTAGGCACCGGGCCGCGCGGCGTCGGCGAAGCGCTTCACCCACCGAGGCTCGCCCAGGCGCCGCTGGAAGGTGCCGCACGGGGTCCGCGGGCAGGTCACCTCGACGACGAGGGTGTCGCCGATCCGCCAGCGTTCACCGATCTCGGCACCGTTCACGTCGAGCCCCTGCGTGCGGAGGTTCTCGCCGAACAGCCCCGGCGTGATCTCCCGACCGAGCTCGCCCTGCCAGAACCGCGCGTCCTCCTCGGCGTAGGCGTAGAGCGCCTTCGTCAGACCGCCGTGGTGTTTGCGATCGGCCTGCACGTCGCCGTACAGCCCCATCGGCCGCACGTGCAGCGGCTCGTCGACCGGGCGCTTGTCGATCGCGGTGACACCGATCGACCCGTCGTCCACCTGGAGGGCTTCGACGCGACAGAGGGCGAGGAGTTCAGACATGGGACCAGTCTGCCGTGTCCTCCGCGCCCGTCCGGACGACGGGGCCGGTGCGGCCCGGGCGGAATGGGCTCGGCGAAGCGGCTCAGGCGGAGCGGGTCAGGCGGACTCGCGGATGACGAGTGAGACACCCACCGAGCGTCGGACGGACGGCCCCGAGAGCGGGAGCGTGCCGGACATCATGCCGTCGAGCAGTTCGAGACTGTGCCGTGCGATGTCACCCTTGTCGACGGCCACGCTCGTGAGCTCAGGGGTGACGAAGCGACCGAGGTCGAGTCCGTCGATGCCGATGACGGCGACGTCCTCCGGCACGCCGACCCCGGCACGGGCGAGTCCCTTGAGCACGCCGACGGCCATGACGTCGTTGAAGACGAGCACGGCATCGACGTCGGGCATCGCGGCCCGGCACCGCAGGGCGGCCGACACCCCGCCCTGGTGGGTGTCCTCCGCCCAGGTCTCCGACGCCTCCGACCACGGCAAGCCGCGCTCCTCAAGGAACGCTCGGTACGCGAGACGTCGTCCGGACGGCTCCGCCGAGGCGTCGATCATCGCGATGGAACGGCGCCCGGTCGCGACGAAATGGGCGAGCGCCTGTCGGATGCCGTCCTCGAAGTCGATGTCGACGCCCGCCACCTGCAGCGTCGGCTCGGCGCCGGACGGGTTCGATCCTGCCTCGGACTCGTCTGACCGGTGGTCGCCGAGGGAGACGAACGGGATGGTGGCGAAGGCGCCCTGGAGTGCTCCGTGGTCGGCGCCGTTGCGCCCGACGACCGCATCGACCTGCCGCGCGAGTTCGGCGAGCTGCGCACGTTCCGCGTCGGGGAGGTCCGGTCCGCGATCCGCGGCGGCGGGTCGGTCGCCCGATGCGTTCGCCGCTCCCCCGACCTCGGCGACCAACACGGTCCATCCGCGCTCTGCCGCCTGCTGCACGAGGGCGGCCGCGAGCTCCGGGTAGTAGGGGTTCCGCAGGTCGTCGACGACCAGTCCGAGCGTCGTGGTCCGGCCGCTCACCAGGTGCTGCGCGGCGCGGTTCGGCCGGTAGTTGAGCGAAGCCGCGACCTCGACGACCCGTTGCCTGGTGGCGTCGCTGACGTCGCGCATCCCGTTGAGTGCGCGGGTCACGGTCTGGCGCGAGACACCGGCGACCCGGGCGACGTCGATGATCGTCGCTCGCGCCGGAGCGCGATCGTCGCGGGGCCTGGTCATGGTCACATCGTACTGATACGCTCACACCGTGAACGTTCACGGTGACGTTCACCACAGACCATCGCACCGCCGATCAACGTTGAGGAGCACCACCATATGGAACACGTCGCTTGGGGAATCATCGGCCCAGGAACGATCGCCGAACGGTTCGCGACCGAGCTGCACGCCAGTCGCACCGGTCGACTCGCCGCCGTCGCCAGTCGTGACGCGTCGCGTGCCGAAGAGTTCGGCGCGCGCTTCGGCGACGGCACGGCTCCCGTCCGCGGATACGGCTCGGTCGCCGAGTTGCTGGCCGACCCCGACGTCGACGCGGTCTACATCGCGACCCCGCACACGGAGCACGTCCGGCTGGTGATCGAAGCGGCGGAAGCCGGCAAGCACATCGTCAGCGAGAAGCCGCTCTCGGTGAACCGCGCCGGTGCGATGCTCGCGATCGAGGCCGCCCGCCGTGCCGGCGTGTACCTCGCCGAGGCGTTCATGTACCGCTTCCACCCGCAGACCGCGAAGCTCGTCGAGCTCGTGTCGTCGGGTGCCATCGGCGACGTCCAGCACATCGAGGCGTCGTTCGCGTTCGCCGCAGACCTGCCCGCCGAGCACCGACTCATGAACCCGGAGCTGGCGGGCGGCGGCATCCTCGACGTCGGCGGCTACCCCGTCTCCATCTCGCGGCTCATCGCCGGTGCCGCCGTGGGTGCACCGTTCGCCGACCCGACGGAGGTCACCGGGAACGGCACCATCGGTTCCACCGGCGTCGACGAGTGGGCCAGCGCGTCGCTCGTCTTCCCCTCGGGCATCACGGCGCACGTCACGAGCGGCGTGCGCGTGCAGGACGACAACCGCGTCGTCGTAACGGGCTCGACGGGCCAGATCATCGTGTCCGACCCGTGGCTGCCGTCGGTCGAGGATGGCTCGACGATCGAGGTGCGCACCATCTCGGGCACGGAGTCGATCCACATCCCCGGGGCACCGCAGTACGCGATCCAGGCCGACGCGGTCGCTGCGTTCGCCGACGCCGGTCAGGCACCGCAGATGCGCTGGGCGGACTCGCTCGGCAACGCGGCGACCCTCGACCGCTGGCGCGAGGCGGTCGGCCTCGAGTACCCGTTCGAGTCGATCGACACCGACATCCCGACCGGTTCCGGCCGGCCGCTCGCCGTGCGCGCCGAGCTCCCGATGCCGACCGGTCGCATCGCCGGCATCGACCACGACATCTCGCGGCTCGTGATGGGTGTCGACAACCAGCAGACCCTGTCGCACGCGTCGGCGATGTTCGACGACTTCTTCGAGCGCGGCGGCAACGCCTTCGACACGGCCTGGCTGTACGGCGACGGGCTCCAGGAGCAGCTGCTCGGACGCTGGCTCGCCAACCGGGGTCTCCGCGACGACGTCGTGGTGATCGGCAAGGGTGCGCACACACCGTTCTGCGACCCGGAGTCGATCTCCCGGCAGCTGTTCGAGAGCCTCGACCGTCTCGGCACCGACCACCTCGACCTGTACCTCATGCACCGCGACAACGCGGAGGTGCCGGTGGGCGAGTTCGTCGACGTGCTGAACGAGCACGCCGAGGCCGGTCGCATCCGTGCGTTCGGTGGCTCCAACTGGACGATCGACCGGTTCGAGGAGGCGAACGCCTATGCGGCGGCCAACGGGAAGCGGGGGTTCGCGGCGCTGAGCAACCACTTCGGTCTCGCCCGCGCGCTCGACGTGCCGTGGGCCGGGTGTGTGGAGGTGACGGATCCGACGAGCAGGGCGTGGCTCGAGGAGACGAAGACGCCGCTGCTGCCGTGGTCGTCGCAAGCGCGCGGCTTCTTCACCGGGCGTGCCGAGCCCGAGGACCTGTCGGACCCGGACCTCGTGCGCTGCTACTACAGCGACGACAACTTCGAGCGGCTGGCCCGTGCGCGTCAGCTCGGCTCGGAGCTGGGGGTCGCGCCGACGGCGATCGCCCTGGCGTACGTCCTGGCGCAGGACTTCCCGACCTTCGCCCTCATCGGGCCGCGGTCCATCGAGGAGACCCGTTCGTCGACCGACGCCCTCTCCCTGAAGCTGACCGCGGAGCAGGTCGCCTGGCTCGACCTCCGGGTCTGATCCGTTCCCTCGGGTGACGCCAGCGCGGTGCGCTGGCGTGACCTCGGGTCATGCACGTGGGCGCGGGTCTCCAGAGGCCCGCGCCCACGCGTGTGGGGCGCGCTCGCGCAACCGCACCACCAGACTCGGATGAACGTCAGGTGAGGGGTTTGCGGGCGCGGTCGCGCGCCAGGAGGACACCGAGCAGCAGGATCAGGATGAGCACGACACCGCGGGCGAGACCCTGCCAGTAGAAGGACAGCCCGATGAGGTTCATCCCGTTCGTCAGCAGCGCGAAGATGAGCACGCCGACGAGCGTCCCGAAGAGGTTCGGCCGCCCCGTCCGACTCAGCGTCGTCCCGATGAACACCGCACCGATGGAGTCGAGCACGTAGAGCTGCCCGCTGTTCGCGACGAAGCCCTGGCTCCGCGAGGCCAGGATCAGCCCGGCGATGGCCGCGATCCCGGCAGCAAAGATGAAGGCGGTCGCCATCGACGTCCCCGCCAGCCGACCGGAGATCCGGGTCGCCGTCGGCTGCTCACCTGCCGCGGTCAGCACCCGACCCCAGCGACTCCGTTCGAGCGCAGCCCAGACGATGATCAGCACGAGCACGGTGACGACGATCGGCGCCGCGACACCGAGTACGGTTCCGGCACCCAGCCACGCGAACTCGTCCGGCACACTGCTCCGCGACAGGTAGATGGGCGACCCGCCGTCGGTCGCGACCTGCTGCACGCCACCACCGATGAACCAGACGCTCAGCGTCGCGAGGAACGGTCGGATGCGCAGCACCACGATGAGGAACGCGTTCACGGCCCCGACGAGCAGGCCGACGACCAGACCGCCGACGATCGCCACCCAGGCCACGTAGTCGTCGGCCAGGAGCGCCGACGCGGTGAGCGCAGCGAGGTCGATGGCGACACCGATCGAGAGGTCGATACCGCCTGCGCGGACGACGACCGTCATCGCGACGGCCGCGAGCAGGAGGAGCGCGTTCTGGTTGAGCACCCCGAGCAGGTTGTCGGCGGTCAGGAACGACGGCGACAGCACCGCGAACACGATGAGCAGCACGGCCAGCACGGTGGGGGCGAGCGCCTGCGGGACCGCGGCACCGAGGCCACGGACCGTCAGCCTCGAGAGCGGGCCGCCGGGACGCTGGTCATCGCCGCCTCCTGTTCCAGCCGACCCGGCCTTCGGGACGGAGACGCCGGTGGTGGCGGAGGACTGCGTGCGCGTGTCGACACTCATCGCTTGACGCTCCGTTCGCGGATCGCGGCGACCGCGAGGACCAGCAGGATCAACACACCCTTGGTGATGCCGATCCACTGGCTCGGGACGCCGAGCTGACTGAAGCCATTGGTGAGGATCGCGACGAACACGGCACTGAACAGGGTCCCCGTGATCGTGACGACGAGCCGACGGGAGAACGCGATGGACAGGAACGTCGCGAGGAGGATGTCGATGAGCGACTGCTCGCCGATCCCCGGCAGGGCAGCGGACAACCGACTGGTCATGAGGACGCCCGCGATCCCGGCGAGGGCCGCCGCGAGGACGTAGCTGACGACGATGTGGCGGTTGACGGCGATCCCGGCCACCCGGGCGGCCGTCGGATTCTGCCCGACCGCGGCGTTCTTCACGCCCCAGCTGGTGCGCCCGGTGGCGAAGGCGGCGACCGCGAAGACGAGGAGCAGCACGACGACCGCCGCAGGGACACCGACGACGTGTCCACTCCGCAACCAGACCAGCCCGGCGTCGGAGACCGGCACCTTCACGTTGTTCGTGATCACGATCGTGAGACTCGTGACGATGCTCATCATCGCGAGGGTGACGAGGAGCGGGCGGATCCCGGCGACGACGACGAGACCGTTCACGAGCCCGATGACCGCCGCGGCTCCGAGCCCGATGAGCAGCGCGAGCGGCAGACCGAGCTCGGCCTGCAGGAGCACCGCGACGAGGGCACCGGAGAAGCCGAGGACGGCGCCGATGGAGAGGTCGATGCCGCCGCGGACGACGTCCTCACCGCCCGTGACGACGACGATGGACAGTCCGAAGGCCGCGATCGCGTAGACCGCCGACTGGGTGAGGATCGTCGCGAGGTTGGCCGGGTCGAGGAAGCCGGGCGAGGCGACCGCGAAGACGACGACCTCGATGACGACGATCGCGTAGCCGATGAGTCCCAGCCGGGAGACCGGGCGACGACGTTTGGTCGCGGACTCGGCTGCGGCCGACGGCGCCTGGCCGGGCGCGACGGGTGGAGCGGAGAGGGCGGTCATGCGGAAGCTCCTCGGGTGGGCAGTGTGCCGCCTCCAGGGTCTGCCGACGGGGCAGACCTCGGGGGATCAGCCTGCGTCGACGACGTGGGCCCTTCGACAAGCTCAGGGACCGGCGGGACCGAGGGGGCCGGCGGCGTTGACGCGACCTCGGCGGCGCCCGTCGACCAGGCGAGGATCGTGTCGGCGGTCGCCTGCGATCGGGGCAGCTCGGTCCGGATCGTCCCGCGGTACAGCACGAGGACGCGGTCGGCGAGGCCGATCAGTTCCTCGAGGTCGACGCTCACGAGCAGGACGCCGGCGCCCTGCGCGACGAGCGCGTCGATCTCCGCGTAGATCTGTTGACGCGACCCGATGTCGACGCCGGAGGTCGGCTGGTCGAGTACGAACACCGTCGATCCGGCCGCGAGCCATCGACCGAGCACGACCTTCTGCTGATTGCCGCCGGAGAGGCTTCCGGCCACCGCGGTGTCGTTCGCGGGCCGGACGTCGAGTCTCGTGACGAGGTCTGCGGCGATCTCCCGCTCGCGTCGACCACGCAGGATCCCACCGAGCCCGGTGATGCGGTCGAGCGCGGCGAGGGTGAGGTTCTCGCGGACGGACTGACGGTTCAGGATGCCGTCCCGGTGGCGGTTCGCCGGCACGTACGCCCCACCCGCCCGGACGAAGGCCCGCGGCGAGCGGATCGTCGCCCGGCCGAGCCGCACGGTCCCGCCGTGCGCCCGGAGCCCGGTGACCGCGTCGGCCAGTTCCTCGAGGCCCGAGCCGACGAGACCCGTGACGCCCACGATCTCGCCCGGACGGACGGCGATCGAGACGCCGTGCAGCCGTTCCGCGACCGTCAGGCCGTCGATCGCGAGGACCGGTTCGGCGACGGCGTCGGCAACGGTCCGTTCCCGGTCGCCGAACTCCTCGACGCTCCGCCCCACCATGAGCTGGACGATGGCGTCGAGGGTCGCGTCGGGATCGGCGAGGTCGAGGGCACCGACGCGTTCACCGTTCCGGAGGACCACGACGCGGGACGCGATGTCGCGCACCTCCTGCAGGTAGTGGGAGATGTAGATGACGGCGACACCCTGGCTCTGCAGGGTCCGGACGGTGCGAAACAGCCGCTCGACGTCGCCGGCGGCGAGCGGTGCGGTGGGTTCGTCGAGCACGAGGACCCGTGGGCGCGTGATCGTCGCGATCGCGAGCTGCAGGAGTTGCTGCTCGGCGACACTCAGCTCGTCGACGAGGGTCTTGCCCGGCACGTCCAGCCCGACGAGGTCGAGTAGCTCCCGCTCGGCGCGCCGGTCGAGCTGCCGGCCGGTGAGGAACGCGGAGCGCGAGCCGAGGAACAGCTGCTCCGCGACCGTGAGGCGACCGGCCAGGTGGCGGTCCTGGTGGATGACGCGGACACCGAGGCGTTCGGCGTCGCCCGGGTTGCGGATGACGACCGGTTCGCCGTCGATCTCGATGGCGCCCTCGCTCGCCGTGTAGAGGCCGGTGAGGATCTTGATGAGCGTCGACTTGCCCGCGCCGTTCTCGCCGACGAGCGCGACGACCTCGCCGGGGTGCACCTCGAGGTCGACGTCGTCCAGCACCCGGACGCCGCCGAAGTCCTTCGCGATGCCGCGCATGCTCACGGCGGGAGCCGAGGCTTCGGCCGTGGCGGCACCGGGCCGACCGCCCAGCGAGCGCTGGGCGGCCTGACCGTCGATCGAGGTGTCGTGCGTCATTCCAGGCCGAGTCGCTTGCGCTCGTCGGCGACGTTCGCCTTGTCGATGAACACGGCGTCGAGGTAGGTGCTCAGCGGCACCTCGTCCTGCTTGCCGCCGAGGTACAGGGCGACGTTGTTCGCGCTCGTCGTCCCGAACAGGGTCGGCTGCTGCGCGACCGTGAACTGGTACACCGAGTCGGGGTCCTGGATGAGGTCGAGCGCTCCGGGCTCGGCGTCGACGCCGTAGACCTTGATCTCGTTGCGGCCCGCCGCGTCGATGGCCTGGGAGGCACCGATCGCCGGGAGGTCCCAGCACGACCACACGGCCGAGATCTCGCCCTTGGGGTAGCGGGTGAGCGCATCGTTCGTCTTCTGCTTGGCGTCCTCGATGGTGCCCTCGTAGATGTCCTGCAGCTCGGGCTCGATGATCTCGATGTTCGGGTAGTTCTTCAGCACGAGCTTGAACTCGTCGTAGCGGATCTGGCAGGGGGTGACGTCGTAGAAGCCGTTGAAGACCAGCACCTTGCCCTTCCCGCCGATGTCCTCGGCGAGGGTGCGGGCGAGGGTGGAGCCGATCTGCCAGTTGTCGGAACCGATGTTGTTCACCGAGTTCTCGCTGGCGTGGTCGATCGTGAAGACCGGGATGCCGGCGTCCTTCGCCTGCTGCAGCGCCGGGGCGAGCGTGGTCGCGTCGCCGAGGATGACGACGATCGCGTCGACCTTCTGTGAGACGAGGTTCTCGACGTTGGCCAGGTGCTTGTCGTCCTGTGCGTCGGCCTGGGTGGCGACGACCTTGGCGCCGAGCTCCTCCAGACGGTCCTGCACACCCTGGTAGGTGAGGCGGCCGAAGTCGCGGACGACGTCCTTGGCGGCGACGCCGACGGTCTTGCCCTTGAGCGAGGGGACGTCCACGTCGGAGGCGGCCGAGCTGGCAGCGGCGCCGCTCGTCGACTCGCTGGACGAGGACTGCTTGAGCGAACAACCGGTGGCAAGGCCGGCCACGACGGCCAGGGTGACAAGAGACAGCGCGAGGCGCGATCGACGACGCATGGGGACTCCAGATGACGGTGGGGTGCGGGACGGTGCAGGGGGTGGTGGAGCGTGCCGACATCCGCTGTCGGAGCGGTCGGGGCGCACCGGGACGTCGGGTTGCAGCAACAGTAGGGAGTGATCGGACGGGCCGCGAGAGGGCGCTCAACCTGACGTAACACAAGGTGCCCGATGTCGGCGGTGCGTGGAGCCTGGTCGGGGTGCGGCCCGTGGAAACGTCGGATGTATCATGGCGCGAGGCGGTGTTCCACGTGACCGTCTCGCTCGAGCAGGGGGTCGCATGGCAGTCACGGACGAGGCGATCGCGCGGATCCAGGCGATGATCGTCGCCGGCGACCTCACACCCGGCCAGCGCCTCCCTCCAGAGAAGGAGCTCAGCGAGACCCTGGGGCTCTCCCGCAGTTCCCTCCGCGAGGCGGTGAAGGCGCTGGAGCTCATCCGCGTGCTCGACGTCCGTCGCGGCGACGGCACCTACGTCACGACGCTGGAACCGAGCCTGCTGCACGAGGCGATGTCGTTCGTCATCGACATGCACGCCGACGCCTCCCTCATCGAGATGTTCGAGGTGCGCCGCATCCTCGAACCCTCCGCGTCGGTGATGGCGATCCAGCACCTCGACGACGAGCGGATCGCCGAGCTGCGCAGCATGGTCGATGAGGTCGACGAGTCCACGACGGTCGAGGACCTCGTCGCGCACGACCTGCAGTTCCACGCCCGCGTGATCGAGCTGAGCGGCAACGCCTACCTCGCGAGTCTGCTCGCCGCGCTCGGCAGCAAGACGGTCCGGGCCCGCATCTGGCGCGGCCTCACCGAGGAGAAGGCCGTCGCCCGCACCCTGCAGGAGCACCACGCGATCGTCGACGCCCTCGAGAAGCGCGACACCGAACTCACCCGCGCGCTGGTCACGGTCCATGTCTCCGGTGTCGAAAGCTGGCTCCGCCGTTCGATGTAAGCCCTCCCCCCCTGCCCGCGAACTGTCACTTGCTGCTAGTCCTGGCCGCTCCAACTAGCAGTTGGTGACAGTTCGCGGGCAGGTAGCGTGAGGGGATGGACGGCACGATCGACACCCGAGCGCTCATCGACCCCATCGACCGTGACGCCATGGCGAAGGCGCCCTCGTACCATCGCGCGCCGTCCGCCCGGCTGTTCGTCGGCCTGATCGCGGGGATCGTCGTGGTCGCCGTCGGCGGGTTCGTCCTGTTGGGGACGCTGCCCTCGCCCTCACGGGGCGGATCCGGCCCGACACCGCTGCTCGGAATCGGGCTCCTCGCGGCGGCCGCCGTCGCGGTGTTCGCGGTCCTCTCCTGGCGGACGAGACGCATCAAGCGCTTCCGCCTCTCCCAGTTCGCAGCGGCCAACGGGATGACCTACACCGCAGACCTCAGCCACCCTCCGTTCCCCGGCATGATCTTCGGGATCGGATCGTCGCGGCAGTCGACCGACGTGCTGCGGGGTGGTCGTGCCCGCGCCGTGGAGTTCGGCAACTACCGGTACACGGTCCGTCACGGGAAGCGTTCGACGACCCACCACTGGGGATACGTCGCGGTGAAGCTCGACGTCCCCCTGCCGAACATCGTGCTCGATGCGATCGGCAACAACGGGTTCGGCTCGAACCTCCCGGCAGCGTTCCAACGGGCCCAGCGGCTCTCCCTGGAAGGGGACTTCGACCGGCACTTCACGCTCTACTGCCCCGAAGGCTACGAACGCGACGCGCTCTACCTGTTCACGCCGGACATCATGGCGAGGTTCATCGACCACGCCGCCGAGCTCGACGTGGAGATCATCGACGACTGGCTGTTCCTCTACACGAAACGGGAGGTGTCGACCCTCGACCCCGACACCTGGGCCTGGCTGTTCAGCATCGTCGACGCGCTGATGACGAAATTGGACCAGTGGGCTCGGTGGCGGGACGACCGCTTGCAGCCGCAGACGTCCGGAGCTCCGGAGCACCCGCTGGCACCCGGCGCTCAGGCCGGCCCACCCGCGATCGGACTGCTCACCCCGCCGCCGGGCGTCGCTCCGCCCGGACGCAGGTTGCGACGATCCGGCACATGGATCCCCGTCGCCTTCATCGTCGGAACGCTGATCGTCTGGATCGTCACACGCATGAACTGACCCTCCCCTGCCCGCGAACTGTCACTTGCTGCTAGTCCGGAGGGGCGGGACTAGCGGTTTGTGACAGTTCGCGGGCAGGGGAGGGTGTTGGGAACGTCTGGTGATCGGGAGACGAGGACGGAACAGGCCGGTTGATGGGATGGCTGGGTGACCGACACCGGTCGCCCGTCAGAAAGGACCACCCATGCGCCGACCCACAGCCATCGGCTTCGCCGTCCCCGTCCTCGCCCTCATGCTGGGGCTCACCGCCTGCTCCGGATCCGCGGAGTCGCCGTCGAGCGGTGGATCGCCGTCGAGCGCCGACTCCTACGCCGAGGCGTTCGACGACTACACGATCTCCCTCGCGGGCTGTCTGCGCGACCAGGGGTTCGACGTCGAGGACCCGGAACCCGGCACCGCGATCACCCTCGACGGTGGCGAAGCGATGAACACGGCCTACGACGCCTGCGCCGACGAACTCGGCCCGCCGCCCGCGAACCCCGATCAGCCCAGCAAGGCCGAGATCTCCGACGAGCTCCGGCTCCGCGCCCAGTGCCTGCGCGACCAGGGGTTCGACGTCCCGGACCCGGATGCGAACGGGGTGTGGGACCTGCCGGAGGACCTGTTCGATGAGGCCAGGGCCTGCGCCGTGCAGTGACCTCCGCACCAGCCGGAACGGCCGACCGATCCTGTGATCGGTCGGCCGTTCCGGCGTTCCGTGTCCTGTCGTTCCGCGGTCAGGCTCCGGCCGGGTCGGCGTCGTGAGCCGGCAACAGCACCGTCACTTCGAGTCCACCCGCCGGCAGCGGGGCGAGCCGCAGCGACCCGCCGTTCAGCTCCACGATCCGGGCCCCCAGGGTCAGCCCGAGACCGTTCCCCCGATCAGGACCGGCAGCCCGCGCCATCCGGGCGTCCCGCCGGTCGAACGGCTCCACGAACCGCGCCACCTCAGCCTCCTCGAGCAGCGGCCCCGAGTTGCTGACCACGACGACGGCGCGTCCCGGTGCCTGCGGGTCGGGTCCGACCCACACCGAGACCCAACCGTCCGCGCCGCTGTTGTAGCGCACGGCGTTCGACAGCAGGTTCGTCACCAGTTGCTGGAGGAGCACGCGGTTGCCGCGCACGGATGCGCTCCGGAGCGTCGAGGAGATCGTGACCCCGGCGTCCGCGGCCTCCGGCGAGATGAGCTGCGACGCGTCGCGAGCCACCGCCGCCAGGTCGACGGGCGAGGGCTCGAGCGGTCGGCGATCGAGCTGGTTCAGCTGCAGGAGCGCCTCGACGATCGCGATCCCCCGCTCGTTCGTCCCGTGCAGCCGTCGCAACGCGCGGTCGACGTCGCGGCCCTCCGGGTCGGCTTGGGCGACTTCGATGAGCATCTTCATCGTCGCGAGCGGTGTCCGCAGTTCGTGCGAGGCGTTGGCCGCGAACCGCTTCTGCGTCAGGAAGGACTGCTCGAGGCGCGCGAGCATGTCGTCGAAGCGGTCGGCGAGCTCGCGGAACTCGTCGCGGCGACCGGTCATCGCGATGCGGTGGTCGAGCGAGCCCTCCGCCGCCGCGCGCACGGCCGCGTTAAGGTCCCGCAGCGGCCGCAGGACCCGTCCGGCGACGATCCAGCCGACGCCGGTGCCGATCACGGCCATCGCGATGAGCGCGAGCATCGAGTAGTTGATGAGCGAATCGCGGATCTCGCCGCGGGTGATGGCGGAGATCTGTCGACTGTCGGCGGCGGGCGCGAGCGGATAGCTGGGGAACCGCCAGATGATGACGTTGATGACGATCAGCGCGATGAGTCCCGTCACGACGGTGAAGGCGGCATAGGTCGCGGTGAGTTTGACGCGAGCGGTCATCCACGTCGGCCGGACGATGTCACCGACGGCCGGAGCGGCGGTCATGCGCCCGCCTCGTCGTCCTCGTCGTCGGCGTCCGCGCCGCTCGTCTCGGCGGGAGCCTCACCTGGCGGCAGGACCCGGTAGCCGACGGCCGGCACGGTGTGGATGATCCACGGCTCGCCGAGCACCTTCCGGAGCGTGGACATCGTCACCCGCACGGCGTTCGTGAACGGGTCGGCGTGCTCGTCCCAGGCGCGCTCGAGGAGCTCTTCGGCACTCACGACGCCACCCTTGGCCGCGAGCAGGATCTCCAGCACCGCGAACTGCTTCTTCGCCAGACGC
Organism: Plantibacter auratus; assembly: GCF_050587365.1. Classification (NCBI taxonomy): domain Bacteria; kingdom Bacillati; phylum Actinomycetota; class Actinomycetes; order Micrococcales; family Microbacteriaceae; genus Plantibacter; species Plantibacter auratus. The sequence goes on from NZ_JBOBFV010000004.1 coordinate 46,149, forward strand.
ACGTACCGGCCGTTGCGGTACACCTCGCGGCGGAACGGGTCGAGCCGCACACCGGCGTACTCGAGGACGGGTGGGAGCGACGCTTTGGGTCGACGCGCCAGTGAACGGAGCCGGAGGACGAGCTCGCGCAGCTCGAACGGCTTGGTCAGGTAGTCGTCGGCGCCGATCTCGAAGCCGCTCTCCTTGTCGTCGAGGTCGGCGGCCGCGGTGAGCATGAGCACCCGGCAGGGCAGTTCCTGGGCGATCATCCAGCGACAGACGTCGTCGCCGTGCGTGCCAGGGAGGTCGCGGTCGAGCACCACGACGTCGTAGGCGTTGACGGCGAGCCGCTCGAGCGCGGTGTCGCCGTCGAACACGAGGTCGGCGGCGAGCCCCTCGTGCTGCAGGCCCTCGAGGATGCTCTCGGCGAGGTACTGCTCGTCCTCGGCGATCAGGACACGCATGGGACCTCCGGTGTTCGGGACGGATGACGCGTCGAAGGCGTCGCTCCAGCGCCCGCGATGGGCGTCGTGTCGATCGTAGGCGGCACCGTGTTTCGGAACCGTCTGGTGATCGTCCGACGCCCGCGCAACCGCCGTCGAGCTGGACTGGGGCCTGGTCGTCGCGTGCCGAACACCGACGACCGACCGAGGAGGAACCATGCAGCACGGCATCCAGCACCAGCAGCAGCCGCACCGGCACCCGGGCCGACGGAGCACTGTCGCCCGCAGAGGCTCCAACCGAGCCGTCGTCATCCTCGCCGCCACGGCCGTCGCCCTCACCGCCGCGATCGCCCTGGTCGCGTGCACGGGCGTCGCGCCGACCATCACCCGCGGGATCACCGCGCTAACCGAGCGACCGTCCGGAGACGGGAGTGCCGGAACCACGACCACGACGGATGGCGCGTTCGGAACCGACGACGGCGTGTTGGAGGAGAACCGGTACTCGGCCTACGACACCGATCTCCCGGCCATCGCGAACCTCGATGCGGACCTCTTGGAGGCCGTCCAGCAGGCGACCGACGCAGCAGCGCAGGACGACATCGCGCTGTACGTGAGCTCCGGATGGCGGAGCACGGCGTACCAGCAGCACCTGCTCGACGAGGCGATCCTCCAGTACGGCAGTGAGGCGGCCGCGCGGCAGTACGTCGCGACGCCCGACGGCTCCTCGCACACGCGCGGGGCGGCCGTCGACATCGGTGCGACGGACGCCGACTACTGGCTCATCGAGCACGGCGCCGACTACGGCCTCTGCCAGACCTACGCGAACGAGATCTGGCACTTCGAGTTGGCCACTGTCCCCGGCGGCGAGTGCCCGGAACTCCTGCCCGACGCCGGATGAGGTCGGTGCCGCGACCAGCTGCCACCGCCGGGCGCCCCGGTCCTATCCGGCGACCGGTGCCAGCCGGCTGACGAACTCGTCGACGCGCAGTCGGATGTCCCGGAACGCTTCGTCGAACGCCTCGTCGGTCGCAGGCGCGGCGGGGTCGGGGATCGACCAGTGCAGGTCGTCCAGCCCGCCGAGCTCCTCGTGCGCCCGGTTGCACACGGTGATGACGAAGTCGCCGTGCCGGAGGACCTCCGCCGTTGCGCGTGGAACGCTCGGGCGGATCCGGACGCCATGGCGTGCCGCCGCCCGGACGGCGCCCGGGTTGACCTCGCTCGCCGGCCGGCTGCCCGCGGATGCGACGGGGACATCGCTGCGGTCCTGCCAGAGCGCCTCCGCCATCTGCGACCGCGCCGAGTTCGCCGTGCAGACGAAGACGACCCGCGCCGGGGCGCTGATCGGTTCGGGCGCGAGGCGGTCGAACGCCCCCGGGACGAGCCGCACGTAGTTGCGGCGTCCATCGGACTCGGATCGCGACCGCGAGAGGATCCCCGCTCGCTGGAGGACGCTCAGGTGATGGGAGACGAGGTTCGACCCCATCCCGAGGGCGAGCTGGATCTCGGTCGGTGAGAGGTCACCGAGCGCCAGAAGGTCCACGATGCGCAGCCGTGCCGGCTCCGCGAGCGCGGCGAACTTGGACGCCCTTACCGCCAGCGACTCCACCGACACAACCCCCGTTGACTCAACCGTGATTGACTCAATAATAGGCTGAGTCGTCCGTGAACACCCCTTGAGCGATCCGCTCGAACTCACGGTCGTCCAGAAGAGGAGCTACTCATGGGTCTCGGAACCGGAATCGCCCTGATCGTCATCGGCGCTATCCTCGCCTTCGCCGTGAACGTCGACGTCCCCGCTGTGGACCTCACGCTCATCGGGTACATCCTCATGGCCGCCGGCGCCGTGGTGTTCCTCATCTCGCTCGTGCTCGTGCTCCGCCGTCGACAGGTCTCCTCGACCACGCGCTCCGCAGTGGACCCCGGTAGCGGCGAACGCGTCACCCGCCGCAGCACGACCGACAACGACGGCCCCGTCCTCTGACGACCGGACCGGCCGCACCACCCATGACCGAACCCGCTACCGCGCCGTCCCAGAGCGGCGAACTGCTGGACGGTCGGTACCGACTCGAGCGACCGATCGGTGCCGGTGGGATGGCGACCGTCCATCTGGCTACCGACGAGGTGCTCGGGCGCAAGGTGGCGGTCAAGCTGTTCCGCCCGGGAACGACCGATGCGACCGACGGCGCCAGGACCGCCTCGGAGACGCGTCTGCTCGCGTCCCTGAACCACCCGGCCCTCGTCACCCTGTTTGACGCCAGGCTCGTGGCCGGCGACGGCTCCTACCTCGTCATGGAGCACGTCGACGGCCCGACGCTGTCCCAGCGCATCGCTCGGTCGCCGCTTCCGTCGTCCGAGGTCGCCGCGATGGCCGTCGACCTCGCGGAGGCACTCCACACGGTGCACGCGGCGAGAGTCGTCCATCGCGACATCAAGCCGTCCAACGTGCTGCTGCGACCGACGATCCTGCCCCACCAGGAGTACCGCGCGAAGCTCGCCGACTTCGGCATCGCCTACCTCATCGACAGCACCCGGATGACCGCGCCCGGCTCGTTGATGGGCACGGTCGCCTACCTCAGTCCTGAGCTCGTCCGTGGTGCGGATCCGGCCCCTCCGGCCGACGTGTACGCCCTCGGACTCGTCCTCCTCGAAGCCCTGACCGGTCGCCGCGCCTACCCGCAGACCACCACGCACGAGTCGCTCATGGCACGCCTCAACGCGTCGCCGACGATCCCCGGCGAGCTCGGCTACCAGTGGAAGTCGCTGCTCACCGCGATGACCGCCGCCGATCCGGCGCAACGCCCCACCGCCCTCGACGTCGCGACGACCGTCCGCGCGATGGACCCCGTGCTCGACCCGGCGGATGTGACCGTGGCGACCTCGGCACCTGCGATGACGACGACCGGCGACCCGGCACCGACGGCAGCGACCGAGCAGCTCGTCTCGACGACGCCGTTCGAGCCGATGACAGGCGCGCGCGCCGAGACCGGCCCGACCGCGGTGCTCGACGGCACTCGCCGCTCGGAGCGACGTCTCGACGGTGGCGCACGGCGACCGGCCGCAGCGCACCAGCCGCGGCGCCTTCGACGCTGGCTGATCCTCGCGGCCGTGCTGCTGGTGATCGCGGTCGCCGTCGTCTGGCTCATCGTGTCCCAGGCACAGTCGCCCGCCCCGACGCTGCCCACCCTGCCCGAACCGTTGTCGACGCATCTGGATGAACTCCTGCGGGAGGTGACGCCATGAGGAACTCCTGGAACCGAGGGCTCCGGCTGCTCGCAGCACCGGTGATCGTCGTCGCCCTGCTGAGTGGCTGCGCCGGACCCGCTGCAGACCTCGACGCGAGCACCGGCCGCGACTTGCAGAGTCGTGTACTCGTGGTCGCGAACGCAGCCGCCGACGGCGACACTGCGGGTGCGCTCGCGGCTCTCGACGCGCTCGAGGCGCAGCTGGCCGCTGCTGAGGCGGCTGGGACCGTTTCGGCGACCCGAGCCGCGGACATCCGTGCGGCGATCGCGCTCGTCCGCGCCGACCTCTCCCCCGCGGTCGAGACCCCGACGCCGACCCCGGAACCCAGTTCGGTCGCGCCGGCCGAACCCGCTGCACCGGTCGAAGACGACGGAGGCGGGGACGATTCCGGGAACAAGGGGAACAACGGCAACAACGGCAACAACGGCAAGAACAAGGACAAGAAGGACAAATGAAGCGACGAGGAAGCACCGACTCCGCCCCCGACGACCGATCGTTCGAGCCCGGGGACGAAGAGACGGCGAAGCGAACCCGTACGGCGGAGGGCGGGGTCTCGACCGTCCAACACAGCATCATCGTCGACCTCCCCATCGCCGCCGTCTACAAGCAGTGGGTCGACTTCGAGTCGTACCCGGAGTTCTTGCCGGCGGTGCGCGAGGTGAAGCTGACCGGCGAGGTCTACAGTCGCTGGACCGTCGCGATCAGCAAGCTCTCGCGGCAGTTCCTCGTCGAGATCCTGGAGCAGCTCCCCGAGGAGCGTCTGGTCTGGCGCACCATCGAGGGCGACGTCTGGTTCAGTGGCGACGCCACCTTCGACGCGATCGACAAGCAGCAGACCCGCGTGGACGTCACGGTGCACTGGAAGCCGGTGTCCGCGGTGGAGCGGACCGCTGCGGCGCTCGGGCTCGCCGGACGGGTCGTCCGTGGGGCGCTCGAGGCGTTCAAGACCCACATCGAGTCGACCGGCGGCCCCTCGGGTCACTCCCGCATCAAGGTCGTCTCCCCGAAGGGCTAGCCGTCGGCCCCACCTGATCAGCTCATGAACGGTCGCAGGTCCGGATAGCCGGTGGTCTGCCAGGCACCGTCGACGACGAGATTGTCGCCCGAGATGTACGACGCGTCGTCGCTCGCGAGGAACAGGGCGGCTGCGGCGATCTCCTCCGGCGCAGCGGAACGTCGGAGCGGGATGCGCTCGTCGTACGCGGCCTGCACACCGGGGATGTCGGTCAGCGACTTCGTCAACGGCGTCGCGACGAGACCCGGCGACACGGCGTTCACCCGGATGCCATGCTCACCGAGCTCGAGCGCCGCCTGCTTGGTCAACATGACCGCGCCGGCCTTCGACGCCGTGTAGCCGACACCGAAGTGCATGGGGACGAGCGAGTTGAGCGAAGCGATGTTGACGATCGACCCGGCCTTGCCCTCGGCGAGGAACTGACGGGCGGCGAGCCGAGTGCCGTTGAAGGCGCTGTAGAGGTTCAGTCGGACCGTGAAGTCCCAGTCCTCGAAGGAGATGTCGGTGATCGTCCCGGCGCGCGATCCACCGGCGACGTTGAAGAGCGTGTCGAGCGTGCCGAAGCGTTCGACGGTCTCGGCGACCAGCGCGGAGAAGTCAGCCTCGTCGGTCACGTCGGTGCGCCGACCCCACACGCGATCGCCGAAGGTCTCGGCGGCACGCGCGATGAGCTCGGCATTGATGTCCGCGACGACGACCGAGGCGCCCTCGGCGACCAGCCGTTCGGTGATCTTCGCCCCGATGCCGGACACGCCCCCGGTGACGATCGCGACCTTGCCGGCGAACCGGCCCTGGATTGATGCATTCGACATGATGCCGCTCCGTTCTGCTCACCGGCTCTCTGGCGAGCACCCCCCAGCATACGCATCTATCAGTCACATGTCAGATAGTTTCAGGCAGCCCTCAGCATGACGACGCCGGCCCCGGGACGACGTGTCCCAGGGCCGGCGTCAGGCAGCGGCCGAGTCCTACCGCGGCGACTGCTCGCGATCAGCGTCCGCCAGTTCACCGTCGCCACCCGAGGCCCGGTCGAACGCGGGTGCCCCGGTGGTCGAAGCAGGCACCTTGCCGCGCGCTGCGGCCTCGAGCGACTCCGCCTCGTCCCCGCCGACCGCCTCGCCGCGGGCGACGAGCCCGGCGACGTCGGACAGCGGGATCTGCTTGAGGAACAACGACAGCAGGAAGGCCGCGCCGATGAACGGCAGCAGGTACCAGAACACCGGGGCGAGAGCGTCGGCATAGGCGGTCACGACACCGTCGCGGATGCCCGGCGGAAGCTGGCTGAGCGTCTGCGGGTCGATCGTCGCCGCCGCATTGGAAGCGTCCCCCGCGCTGGCACCCGAACTCGCGAACACGTCCTTCAGGTTGGCCGTGAGGCGCGTGGTGAAGATCGTGCCGAACACGGCGACACCGAGCGACGCACCGACCTCGCGGAAGTAGTTGTTCGTGCTGGTCGCGGTTCCGACCATCGACGCGTCCACCGAGTTCTGGGCGACGAGCACGACGACCTGCATGATCAGGCCGAGACCGGCGCCGAAGAAGAACAGGAAGACGCAGATCAGCCAGATCGGGGTGTCCGCCGTGAGCGTCGTGAACGCGACCATCGAGGCGGCGGTGACGAGCGTGCCGATGACCGGGAACATCCGGTAGCGACCGGTCCTGGTGATCAGGTTCCCCGAGACGATCGAGGTACCGATGAGGCCGACCATCATCGGGATCATGAGCAGGCCCGATGCGGCTGCCGAGGTGCCGGACGACATCTGGAGGAACGTCGGCACGAAGCCGATCGCCGAGAACATGCCGAGGCCGAGCGTGAGGCCGATCGCGGTCGCGTTGATGAACGTCGGGTTCTTGAAGAGCGACAGCGGGATGATCGGGTCCTTGGCGCGCGCCTCGGTGATGACGAAGAGCAGCGCGGCGAGCAGCATGCCGATGCCGAACATCCAGGTCTCGATGGCACCCCAACCGTGCGCAGCGTCGCCACCGAAGTCGGTGAAGAAGATGAGGCAGGTGGTGAACGCCGAGAGGAAGATCACGCCGAGGAGGTCGATCGGCGCGGTCGCCTTCTTGTTCGGCAGCTTCAGCGTGAAGAACGCGATCGCGAAGGCGGCGATGCCGACCGGGATGTTGATGTAGAACGCCCACTGCCAGGTGAGGTGGTCGACGAAGAAGCCACCGAGGAGCGGTCCACCGACGGCGGAGAGACCGAAGACGGCGCCGAGCGGGCCGAGGTACTTGCCGCGCTCGGAGGCGGGCACGATGTCGGCGATGATCGCCTGCGACAGGATCATGAGGCCACCGCCACCGAGGCCCTGGACGGCACGCCAGACGATGAGCTGCGTGAAGTCACCCGCGAACGCACAGCCGACGGAGGCGATCGTGAACAGGGCGATCGCGACGAGGAAGAGGCGACGACGACCGAGGACGTCACCGAACTTGCCGTAGACGGGCATGACGATCGTGGTCGCCAGGAGGTAGGCGGTGGTGAGCCAGACCTGGTGGTCGACGCCGCCCAGCTGTCCGACGATCGTCGGCATGGCGGTGGAGACGATCGTCTGGTCGAGGCTGGAGAGCAGCATGCCCGCGATGAGGGCGGCGAAGATGATCCAGATGCGGCGCTTGGTGAGCAGCATCGGGCCCTCGGCGGGTGCGGCGGTGGCGGCGGTCACTGGAGGTCCTTTCGAGGAGTGGGGTTCGTGTGGGGGATCTGGGGTGCGGCGGCGGTGGGTCCGGCGGCGGCGGATTCAGGGTCGGCGGGCTCGAGGATGGTGCGATACGTCGCGAGGCAGTCGCGGATGGAGCCGACGATGTCGAACTCCCCGCCCTGGCCGATGTCGGCGACGCCGCTGCCGAAGACACGCGCCATCGTCGTCTTGATCGCCATCCCGAAGAGGTCGGCGCAGGCGCGGGCACGCGGGTCGTCTGCCGGGACGCCTTCCCGCGCGGCGATGAGCTCGACGAGCAGTTGCTCGCGCTCACGGTTGAGGCCCATGAACCGGACCAGCAACTTGGGTTCGCGCTCGAGGGCGGCGTGGAAGTCGACGTGCTCGGCCAGACCGAACCCGGACCGCTCCGCGTGGCCGGCCGCGATGAGCATGAAGTCGTCGAGCACGGCGCGCCACCCCCGCGAGCCGAGGGCGAGGAACTCGGTGGCGAACCGCTCGGTCTCCTCGGTCTCGTCGATGCCGAGGACGGCGTCCTCCTTGCTCGGGAAATAGTTGAAGAAGGTGCGACGCGAGACGCCGACCTCCTCGCAGAGTTCCTCGATCGTGAAGCCGTTGAGCCCCTGTGCGGCCGTGAGTCGACGCGACACGGTCGTCAGGCGCGCGGCGGTGGCGGCCATCCGGTCGGACAGCCGATTCGTCGAAGTTGCACTCTGCATCACGAAGTGCAGTATTGCACTCTCCGAGTCGGGGTGCAACTTACGGCACGAGCCACCCAGTCGGGCCTCACTAGAGTGAACGCATGGACCCTCGTCAGGCGCGAACCCGCAGTGCCCTCCGCGACGCGATCCACACCCTCGCGGCGGCGAAGCGCATCGATCAGGTGACCGTGGCGGAGGTGTCCCGGGTGGCGGGGATCACCCGCGACACTTTCTACCGTCACGCCGCGACGCCCGTCCACCTGCTCGCCGACGTGCTCGGCGAGGAACTGGATGAGACGCTCCAGGCGCACGCCGATCTGCCGGCGCACAGCGACTCGACGCTGAGCGTCTTCGACGAGTCCGAGCGCGACCTCCTGCGTCACGTCGCCGAGCACGCGACGATCTACCGCAACGCCATGCACCCCCGGCTCATCGGACCCCTGCGTGACGCGCTCACCGAGCGGATCGAGCAGGCGCTCGCGCACCACCTCGACCGACACCCGCACATCGCCCCTCCCCGCGAGGACGGCATCACGCCCGAGCGACACGTGCGCATGCTCGTGGCCTACGCCGGCGCCGGCACCGTCGCGGCGATCGAGGAGTGGCTGCGATCCGGCGACCTCGACGACATCGACGCCGCGGCCCGCACCGTCATCGCAGCCTCCCCCGCCTGGTGGCTCGGCCGCGCCTGACCTCGGCGCCTGGGCATGGGCCTGACGCCAGCGCGGTGCGCTGACGCGAGCGCGGGTCACCGACGTGAGCGCGCCCCTCCGGAGCCCCGCGCTCACGTCCTCCGGGGTGCGCTCACGCCAGCGCACCGCGCTGGCACACGGGCCAGTTGTGCGACGTATGTCCGTGTAGGCATATCTGCTCTGTGGATAACCCTGGGCGGGAGTCTGGGTGCGCTTAGCGTCGAGGGATGCCAAAGACCTCGATGCCTCGAACCGTTTCCACGCTGGCGATCGTGTCAGGACTCCTGGGCCTTGTGGCCTGCACCGGCCCGGCACCAGCCCCGCCACCGACGAGCACGCCTCCGGTCTTCGGGAACGAGCAGGAGGCTCTTGCAGCGGTGACAGAGAGCTATCAGCAGTTCCTCGACATCTCGAACACGATCCTCCATGAGGGAGGCGTCAATCCGGAGCGCATCGACGTGATCGCGTCCGCCGACGTTGCGGCGATCGAATACGAGGCCTACTCCCGAATGCGCGATGGCGGCTACAGCACCCGAGGAGATATAGCTCTGTCCGGTGTCCAGATTCGCGAGTTCTACAACTCGCCCGACTCAGTCGGAGTCGTCGCTCGAGCGTTCGCATGCGAGATCATCGGATCCGTCGAGATCTTGGATGCGAACGGTCAACCCCAACCGCAACCTGCCCGCCCGCCCGCCATCGGATTCGAGATATCCCTCGGCGTTGACCCGGCAAGCTCCGGCCGCTTCCTCATCACGTCGAAGGATGCGGAAGAAGGTGCTTCATCATGCGTGTGAAGACGGCAATTGCAATGCTCGCCATGGCTCTCGTCGCGGGAGTGACGATCACAATGGCCGCTCCTGGACCGGCGAGGGCCGCGAGTTGCGGGTCCGCGGATGCGATCTGGGGATGCGCTGGCAACGGCTCGGTCGACATCGGCGGCAGCGTCGAACGCCCTGGCACCGGCGGTGGTTCCGGCGGCGGGACAGGCGGAGGCGGCGGTGGCGGCGGCTCGGCCGAGTTGCCACCCGGGGTGACCGACGGGCCCAACGGTGAGCGGACGGTCTGCAGCCTCATGCGGCCGGACGAGTGTTACACCTTCACCCCCGGCGACCTCGGCACCGACCTCGAAGCAGCACCGGCGGCCCCCGTCACGATCCGCGACGTCGCCAGCTTCGCCCCCGCCGCCCCCACCGTCACCACCGAACCCGCCGCCTGGGGTGTCCGCGGGCTCCACACCAACGTCATCGCAGCTGCTTCCGGCCACACTCGCACCGGCACGCTGTTGGGCCAGGTCGCGGAGGTGAACTTCATCCCCGTCGGATTCACCTTCGACTACGGCGACGGCGACACGACCACCACCCGGACCGGTGGATCCACGTGGGCGTCGCTCGGACTCGCGGAGTTCTCCAAGACCCCGACCAGCCACCGCTACACGACGGTCGGGACCAAGACCATCACCGTCGAAGTCGAGTACGCCGCCGAATACCGCATCGGCGACAGCGGGTGGCTTCCCGTCGTCGGCACCCTGTCGATCCCGACCGAAGAACCCCACACGGTCCAGATCGTGCGGAACTTGACCGTCGGCGTCGACAAGCCCTGCCGCCCCGGCAAACCCGCCATCGGCTGCTGACACCGGCACGCATCCACCCTGTCAGCGCGCCCCGCAGGCGTGAGCGCACCCCTCCGGAGACCCGCGCTCACGTCACCGGGGCGCGCCCACGCCCACAAACCCGCGCTCACGCCAGCGCACCGCGCTGACGCACACCCGAACCGGAGGAGATCGTCAGGAGGTCGTGAAGACCGCAAGCCGCGCAATCTGCGGCTGGGCTCGCGATACGGTGATCGTCACGCGCAGCTCGGTCGTCTCGACGGTTTCGAACCGGAGGATCCGCTGAGCGCCCACCGTCGCTGCCGAGGCGAGCACCCGCGGCACACCGGCGGCGTCCACCACCGAGACCTCGACCCCCTCGATCACTTGACCGTGCGCGATCGCCTCGCGCACGCTCACCCCGGACACCAGATGGGGTCGATCCCAGCGGAGCCGCAGGGTCGGCAGCGGATCGTCGTCGGCCGGACGCCAGGACACCAAGTCCAGCTGCGAACCCGTACCCGTGATCGACGCGGTCGGCACCGGCGTGCTCGACATCGTGAGCAGAGCGGCATCCGCGACGTCGAGCCGCTCCAGGTCGTCGATGAGTCGGCCGAGACCGGTAAGGCTCTCGAGGTCGGGATCCGCGATCAAGCCCTCCCTGGTGGGCGGCAGGTTGAGCAGGAACGTCGCGTTCCCACCGACACTGCGCTCGTAGATGTCGAAGAGCTCCTCGGCCGAGCGGACCATCCCGTCCTCGGAGGGATGGTGGAACCACCCCGGACGGATCGAGGTGTTGACCTCCGCCGGGTACCAGACGAGCGGCTCCGTGGTCGCGAGGATCGCAGCGCGGCTACCGAGGTCGTCCTCGTCGGACTGGACGGCCCGGGAGAACAGCCCGTCGTCGACCTGCTGCGAGCGGTCCGCGGTGCGCTCGGCATCTCGCAGCGACGCAGGGACCACACTCCACTCGTCAGCCCTCGTGGACCCGGCCTCGTTCCCGCACCAGCGCACGTCCGGCCCGCACACGCTGATCGCCGCGTTCGGCTGCAGCTCGCGCACGACCGCGTAGTAGCGGTCCCAGTCGTACAGCTGCTTCTTGCCGTTCGGCCCTTCGCCGTTCGCGCCGTCGAACCAGACCGAGAACAGCTCACCGTATCCGGTGAGGAGCTCGGTCAGCTGCGCGACGAAGAAGTCGTCGTAGGCGTCACCCGAGCCGTAGCTCGGTTCGGCGCGGTCCCACGGCGACAGGTAGACGCCGAACGCCAGACCCGCCGCGCGACACGCTTCCGCGACCTCTGCCACGAGGTCGCCTCCACCGTCGCGCCACGGACTCGACGCCACCGAGTGGTCGCTGACGGCCGTCGGCCACAGCGCGAAGCCGTCGTGATGCTTGCAGGTGAGGATGAGCCCGCGCATGCCGGCGCTCTTCGCCGCCGCGGCCCACTGCGCCGCATCGACGCCAGCCGGGTCGAACACGGCGGGCGACTCGGTGCCGTCGCCCCACTCCCGATCGGTCATGGTGTTGACCCCGAAGTGGATGAAGCCGTAGAACTCCATCCGCTGCCACGCGAGCTGCCGGGGCGACGGCACGACGGCGACCGCTTCAGCCAACCGCGCGGCGACCGTCTCCGCCGAGCCGCCGCTCATCGGAACTTCCGGTTGTAGAGGGCGAGCAGCGTGATCAACCCGGCGAGTCCGAGCAGCATCACCCCGAGGTTCAGCCACCCGACGGACTGGTTGGCGATGATCACCGCTGCCACGCAGATCACGAAGACGACCGCCGCGACGACGGCCCCCACACGTTCCTTGGTCATTCCTTCAGCCCTCCGGCTCCGACGTTCTGCAACAAGCGTTTCTGGATGATGATGTAGAGGATCACGACCGGGATGATGACGATCACCATGCCCGCATACAACCGCCCGTAGTCGGCTGCCGCACGCTGTGCCTGGAACAGGTTGAGCAGTCCCACCTGCAGCGTCTTGTTCTCGCCTGGGATGAGCGACAGGGAGATGATGTAGTCGTTCCAGTAGCTCAGGAAGTTGAACAGGATCGCCGTGCTGATCGCCGGCATCGCCATGGGCAACATGACCGTCCGCATCGTGCGGAACCGGGACGCACCGTCGAGCGTGGCGGCCTCCTCATAGGACACCGGGATGGTGCGGAAGTAGGCGAGCAGCAGGTAGATCGTGAACGGCAGCGACGTCGCCGCGTAGACGAGCCCCAGCACGAACAGGTTGTCGATGAAGAAGCCGCTCGGCATGAAGGTCCGCAGGGCCTTGTCCCACCCGAGCAGCATGAGGAAGATCGGGATCACGATGTAGTTCACGTTGATGAACAGACCGGCGAGGAGCAGTGTCTCGAGGATCGACTTGCCGCGGAACTCGAACCGCGCCAGCGCATAGGCGGCCGGCACGGCGATGATCAGCACGAAGCAGAGGCCGACAACCGTGACGAGCAGGGAGTTGAGCAGATACGGGCCCATGTTGGCGTCGACGAACGCGTCCGCGAAGTTCTGCCAGTGCAGGCCCTCCGGGAGCGCCCAGGGGTTGCCGTAGAACTCGCCCTTGGTCTTGACCGATGCCATGACGACCCAGAGCACGGGCACCAGGATCATGAGCGAGATGAGGATCAGAACGAGGTTCGAGATCCACGACACCGGCCGACGACGACGGACGCGCTGACGGGAGGTCGGACCAGGCGGGACCGACAAAGACGGCGGCGTGACGATCGGGGGAACTGGGGCTGAGGTGGTCGTGGTCATCAGAACTGGAGGACCTCTCGCTTGGTCGCGCGGCTGATGATGAGCGCCGCGAGGAATGAGAACAGGAAGATCGCTGTCCCGATGGCCATGCCGTAGCCGTAACTCGAGTTCGTGTACGCCTGCTTGTACATGTAGTCGAGCAGCACCTCGGAGGAGCCGTCCGGGCCGCCGCCGGTCAATGCTCGGACGAGCACGAACGCGAGGTTGATCGAGCTGATGATGAAGAAGATGAGGGACGTGCGGAGCGTCTCCCAGACGAGCGGCAGCGTGATGTCGAAGAACTGCCGGAACGGGCCGGCACCGTCGAGCGCCGACGCCTCGTAGATCTCCGCGGGGATGTTCGACATGCCCGACATGTAGAGCACGAGGTAGTAGCCGAGCGACTGCCAGACCATCGCAAAGGCGATGCTGTACATGATGATCTTCTGGTCGCCGAGCCAGACCTGCGACAACGAATCGAGGCCGAGGAAGTTCAACGAACCGTTGATGAGGCCGTTCTGCTGGTCGTACACGGCGGAGAAGATCGCGGCGACGACGACGATCGACAACACGCTCGGCAGATAGAGCACGAACCGGTACAGGTTGCTCGCCCGCACTTTGCCCTGGGTCATGACCCCGGCGAGCACGAGCCCGCCGGCCATCGTCACGATGGAGACGACGACGAGCAGGAAGACGGTGTTCTGGAACGCCCGGACGAACTGCATGTCACCGGCGAGGGCGACGAAGTTGTCGAAGCCGGCGAACGTGGGGGTGCCGCCGACGCCGGTCCAGTTGTAGAGCGACATCCGGAAGACGTCGAAGGTCGGGACGACCATGAAGAGCACGTAGAGGATGATCGCGGGCGCGACGCACAGCAGCACGAAGCGGTTCTTCCCACGGGTGTTGAGGGAGACGGGGCGTCTGGCCACAGCGCGTCCTTTCTGCGAGGAGGGTGGTGCGCCCGTCCGACCAGGGATCGGACGGGCGCACCGGTTCGGATCAGCCCGCGAGCTGGTCGGTGAGCTTGTTGCTCGCCTCGTTGACCTGGTTCTGCCAGTCCTCGAGGGTCATGGTGCCGGAGAGGACGCTGTTGGCCGCGTCGAAGAGCGTGGCCTTCAGGTCGACGCCGGGGACCGGCTTGGTCGCGGCGAAGGCACCGACGACGGCCTCGACGCCGGGCTCGCTGTAGACGGCGTAGAAGTCCTTCGCCTCACCGGTCAGGCGCTCGGGGAGCCCCTGAATCGGCTGGATGGCGTTCGCCTTCGCGAAGATGTCGGCGGCTTCGTCCGAGTACAGGTACGCGATGAAGTCCTTCGCCGCGTCCTTGTGCGCCGCCTCCTTCGGAACCCACGCCGACTCGACGAACGTCGTCAGGTAGCGCGTGCCGTCGGCCTCGGGAGCGGGGACCGGGGTGAGGCCCCACTGGAAGCCGTCGGTGCGCGGGGCGTCCTTCATCTCGTTCGCGATCCAGGAGCCGTTCGGCATGAAGAGCGTCGTGCCGTCGAGGATGGTCTGCTGGTTCTTCGTGAAGTCCTGTCCGTTCGCGTAGCCGACCGTGGTCGGGGCCGCGTAGCTGAGGAGCTTCGTCGTGAGCTCGAGCGCCTGGGTCGCGTCGTCCGACTTCCACACGTCCTGCTTGTAGGTGAGGACGTCGTTCAGGAACTCCGGTCCGCCCACTGCCGACAGCAGCGAGAAGAAGTAGGAGTCGAGGTAGCCCGCCGTCGGGTAGGTGAAGAGCGAGATACCCTCGGCCTTCGCGGTGTCGCCGAGCTCGAACATCTCGTCCCAGGTGGTGGGGACGGTCCAGCCGTTGTCGGCGAACAGCTTCTGGTTGTACACGAGGCCGGTCGGCGACGCGTACATCGGCATCAGGTAGACCTTGTCGTCGCCGTAGGGGTTGGTGTTGAGGTTGCCGACGATGCCGGGGGTCAGCTTGTCGCCGACCGTGACGTCCTCACCGGGGATCTTCTCGTCGAGGACACCGGTGAGGTCTTCCAGGTTGTTGTCGCGGACGAAGGACTCGGTGAAGCCCTCCTTCGCACCGAGACCGAGGAAGACGAGGTCCGGGTAGTCACCGGCGGCGACTTGCGGGGTGAGTTCGTCGGCGAGGGTCTTGCTCGTGGTGAGCTCGATCTTCACGTCGGGGTTGAGCTTCTCGTAGGCCGCGACGACCTCCTTGTACATCTCGGCGCCGTAGCCGCCTTCGAATGCGGCGATCTTCAGGGTGTCGGCGTCGTCGCCGCCCGTTCCGGAGTTGCCCGCGCAGCCGGCGAGCATGCCGATCGTCGCGACGGCGGCGATGACGCCGAGGGTTCTGGTGCGCTTCATGACAGGGGTCCTTCCCAGTGCTGGTGGGTGGTGCAGGGGGTGGTGGGGTGTGCTGTGGTGCGGGGGTGGGCGAGGGTGCTGGGGTCCGTCATCGGTTCATGGCCGATGCGCGACGGGCCCGCAGGGTGAGTGCTGCTGCTCCGGCCAGCAGGAGGAGGATCCCTGCGGCTGCCGGCACGAGGCCGTCGACTCCGGTGCTCGCAAGCGAACCGCCGTTGGAACCGGTACCGGTGGCGCCAGATCCACCGGTACCGGGGCTTCCTGCGCTGGGCGTGCCGGGCGTACCCGGTCCACCCGGCGTGACCGGGGTGCCGCCACCGGGCTCGAAGGCCTCGATCGCGGCGTTCAGCGCGACGACCGCAGCTTGCACGTCGGCGTTCGTCACGGCGGTGTTGCCGGTCGCGACGGTGTCGCGGTTGACGAGGGCCAGGACCGCCTCGGCCGAGGCGACCGCCGCGGTCAACGTCTCGGCACCGTCCGCCGCCGGAGCAGCGGCGCGCGCCGACTGAGCCGCGGCCGCCGTCGGGACGAGGAGGGCCTTCGCCGTGCCGATCGACGCCGCGAGTTCGGTCGTGTCGACGATCTCGACCGTGACCCGCTTGGTCGCGTTCGAGCCGAACTCGAAGACGACCCCGGAGGTACCGAGCTCCTTGTCGGCGGCGAACGCGTTCGTGAGGGTGATCGTCGCGCCGTCCGCGGTGTCGGTGCGGGCATAGTCGGCACTGTCGAGGCTGCCGACGATCGCGCCGGAGGGCTGGACGTACCGGAGACCGGTGAGCGTGTCTCCGTCGAGGTCGACCGTGAACGTCGGCAGGTTGTCGGGGTCCTCCGCCATCGCGGCGTTCTTGTCCATGACCGCTGCCGTCGGGGTCACCGTGGGGTCGGTTGCGGCGACCGCACTGTTGAAGACGCTGATGGTGGTCAGGGTCGGCGCGTAGATCTGGCCTGGCAGGAGACTCTCGAACGACACGCGGAGCTTGGAGCTGGTGACGGACTCGAAGTCCTTCACGACCTTGCTCGCGCCGATCCCGGTCTGGGAGGAGAACGTCACCCAGGCCCCGGCCGCCGCGTCCCATCGCTGCAGGGAGAAGGCGTTGACGCGAGGATCGGTGCCCGAGTCGGTGAACTCCGAGAGGTCGACCTCGTCGAAGGTCGTGTCGGCACCGAAGTCGATGTCGATCGTCAGCGGATAGGTGGCGTCGTCCGCGCCGGCCCAGCGCGTCGCCGGGTCGCCGTCGACGAGCTTGCCCGCGTTGAACTCGAAGTCGTTGTGCGGGTGGGTGCTGCTCGCGACGATCGGCTTGCCCTTCGCGAGGTCGACACGGGTGTCGACGCCCTCGTTCTCGATCGGGTCGGTGTCGACCGGGTTCTCGACCTTCGCACCGACGGCGCCTTCGTACAGGCCGATGTCGACGCCGTCGCCGTAGTAGAGCTCGGTGCCGAAGAAGTCGTCGGAGCCGATGCGCTCGTTGTAGCGACCGGCATCGATCAACGGTGAGGTCTCCTGCAGCTTGAACAGGGACGCGGAGTCGCGGATGGCGTCGACGCCGCCGTCCTTGGCGTAGTCGGCAGGGTTCCCGACGAACTGCGGGTCGCCGATGACGGCACGCTTGTCCACCGGCTGGTTGGCCGACTGCGTGCCGCTCGCCTCGAAGTAGGCGTTGTTCGAGAACACGCCCTTATCGAGGCCGCCGGCCTTCCGAGCCCAGTTCGTGGAGGTGGTCGTCGAGGTGTTGTAGAAGATGTTGTTCGCGAAGTAGACGCGGTCCTTCAACACCTCGTCGTGGAAGCTCTCCAGCTCCGCGCCGTCGTAGACGAACACGTTGTTGAGGATGTAGGTGGGCGAGTAGTTCGACGACAGCATGTTCTTGAAGATCACGCCGTTATCGTTGACGCTCAGGTTGTACCGGGCGACCGAGTTGGAGCTGTTGCCCATGTAGGACATCCAGCCGCCCTGGTTGTCGTGCGAGTAGTTGTGCTCGTAGACGACGTTGAAGTTGGTGAACTCGAGGTCCCAGGGCGTCGCGTCGTACTCGTTGGCGGGGCCGCCGTAGATCTCGTTGAAGCGCATCACGCTGTCGGCACCGGCCCACAGGTAGAGGCCTGCGGAGACCTGGTTGTAGCGTTCGAGCCAGCCGTTGGCCTCGTTGTACTCGGCGGTCAGACGCTGGGTGTTCGCGAATTGGAACGGACCCTGGCCGGTGCTCTCGGCGTAGTTGTGGCTGATCGTCACGTCGCGGCTGTAGAGGTCGCGGTCGCGGACCCAGAGCTGTTCCCAACCCTCGTGGTACTTGCCGGACGCGTCCGTCTGGCCCTGCTGGTCGCCGAACCAGTTGAACGCGAACTGCACCGCGTGCAGCTCGACCTTCTCGAAGGTGTTGTCCTGGATGCTGATGTCCTCGAAATGGTGGCCACCTGTCGGGTACGCCGTGTACTGCTGCGAACCGAACACCTGGAAGTTGACCCCGGCGTAGTGGATCTTCTGCCAGGAGCTCGGGCCGTCGATGTCGTGGGCGAAGACGTTCGAGATCGAGATCCCGCGCATGATCGAATCGGCGCCGGCCTCGAGCTTGTCGGCGTTGATCGAGACGGAGATGCCGTCGCGCACGTAGCTGCCCGTGGTGATGTCGGTGGCGAAGTCGTCGTCGTTCGACACCTCGAGGTTCGCGATGTGGACGTACTGCTGGTTGCGGAGGATCACTGCGCCGGTCAGTCCGACGGTCTCGGGGTTCTTGACACCGGGACTCGTGAAGGGGCTGGGGACCTGTCCGTTCGTCGCGATGTAGGGACGGCGCGCACCGGCGTCACCGTACGCGTCGATCACGATGGGCGCGGTCTCGGTGCCGGAACCCTTCGGCCACAGGGAGGTGTTCGACCAGGTCTCGCCGGCCTTCAGGAGGACGCGGTCGCCCGGCGCGAAGGTCTTCGCGTTGACCGGGGTGAAGCTCTTCCAGGCGGTGGCCGCCGACGTGCCGGTGGCCGCGTCGTCCCCGGCGGTGGCGTCGACGAAGTAGTCCGTGCCACCCGTCGTGTTCGGGGTGTCACCGGCCCAGCCTGTCGGAGCGGCAGCCGCCTGGACGGCGGTCTCCGGGGTGGTCGATGCCGCGGACGCCGCCGGAGCGAAGGCCGTGGCGAAGAGGGCGGTGAGCCCGAGGACGGCGAGTCCTCGGAGGGCGGGGTGCTGGGCTGACCGGTTCCGACGTCTGCGTCGGGGTTCCGGGATCGCCGCGGGGGTGGCGGTGTTCATCAGTGCGTGTCCTCCATCGTGAGTTGGTGCAGGGCGTTGCTGTTCATCTGGCGTACTTGAACCGCGACGCGTTCGGCGATGAGCGCGTCGAGGGCGGTGTTCTCGAGCTGGGCTCGGATCCGGTCGGCGTAGGCGGTGAAGGCGGCGTCCCGGTCGACGGTGACGGCGTCCACGCGGTAGACGACGTGCTCACCCAGCTCCACCACGGGCGAGCTGAGCGCGCCGGCTGGCAGGGTCGCGACCTCGGCGACGAGGCGTGGGTCCGGTGTGCGGGAGCCGCCGTCGAGGAGACCGGTCGCGCCGTCGAGGGTGGACGCGGAGACGGTGGTGCCCGGGTCGGTGCTGGAGACGGCGTCGACGCCCTCCGCGGCGAGTCGTGCCGCGAACTGCTCGGCGGTGGTCGAGGCGAGGGGCACCGCGATCCTGGTGAGCTGGTAGGTGGAGGCGTTCAGGGTCCAGTCCTCGGCGTGCGCGTCGAAGGCGCCCCGGACCTCCTCGTCGGAGACGTCGATGACCGGGTCCGAGCCCGAGCTCAGCGCAGAGACGAGCCTGGTGCGGAGATCGGCGATCGTCCGGCCGTAGAACTCCTGCGCGCGGAAGGAGGTGAGTCCGTAGACGACCTCGCCGTCGTCGAGCTGCGCCGCGCGGGCGGTGTTGGTGTCGGCGAGGGCCTGTTCGAATCCGGCGAAGTCCGAGAACGGGACGAGTCCGCGCTCGTGCCCGAGGTCGAGCACCACGCGGTCGGCCGCGAGCTCGTCGAGGGCCGCCGTCCGGAGTCGGTCGATGGCGGTCGTGTCGCCGAGCGGTGCTTCCCAGTCGACGGAACCGGATCCGGTCTCGACGAGGACCTCGTTCTCGATGGTGGGTCGGACGCGCTCCATGTGGAAGAGCAGCTCGTCGCGGGTGACCGGGGCTCCGTCGATCGTCCCCAGCTCGGCGGGTACCGCACCCGCTCCGCTGACGGCGACACCGACGACGACCGTTCCCGTGAGCACCAGGGCTCCGGCGGCGAGCAGCAGCCGCGAGCGGCGCCGACCACGTGAGATCGCACCACGGAGGCCGTGGGCGGGAGCGTCGGTGCTGGTCATCGGTGCGGCCTTTCCGTGGGAGTGGAGCGGGGTCGGCGGTGCTTGGCAGTCATGCTGGCAGAAAATGCTACGGATAACAATCGCTGACTCGAAAGCGTTACAAATGGGCCGAAATAGGCCAAATGGAGGGTTGGCATCCATAACATGCATGGCTCATAGTGGAAGTCTGCACGCCGATCCGAGGAGACGACCGCACCATGACGAAGTTCGCCGACACCGTCGGTCCCGCCGTTCCGTTCGTGATCGACGACGCCGTGGGGCAGGCTCCGTCCGCACTGCACTGGCGGGACGGCCGGCTCCTCCGCGATGGGGCGCCGCACTCCGTGCGGTCCGGATCGCTGCACTACTTCCGCGTCGTGCCGGACCAGTGGCGCGATCGGATGCTGCGCTTCGTCGACCTCGGGCTCAACTCGATCGACACCTACATCCCGTGGAACTTCCACCAGCCACGCGCGGACGCGGCACCGAGCTTCTCCGGTTGGCGTGACGTCGGCCGGTTCATGGAGACGGCCGCCGACCTAGGGCTCGACGTCCTGCTGCGACCCGGCCCGTACATCTGCGCGGAGTGGTCGAACGGCGGCCTGCCCGCTTGGCTCACCGCCCGCGACATCGCGCTCCGCAGCTCGGACCCCGGGTACCAGCGGCCGGTCGAGACGTGGTTCGAGGAGCTCATCCCCCGGCTCACGCCGTACCAGGCGATCCACGGCGGCCCGGTCGTCGCCGTGCAGGTGGAGAACGAGTACGGCAGCTACGGCGACGACGCACAGCACCCCGGGTGGCTCGCCGCGCTGCTGCGTCGCCTCGGCGTGCAGGAGCTGCTGTACACCGCGGACGGGCCCACCGACGTGATGATCGACGGCGGTTCCATCCCCGGGATCATGATGGCGGCGACCCTCGGCTCGAAGCCGGACGAGGCGCGCGCCCTCCTGCGGAGTCGGCGCCCGGACGAGCCGTTCTTCGTCGCCGAGTTCTGGAACGGGTGGTTCGACCACTGGGGGCGGCCGCACCACGTGCGGGACGCGCGGAACGCCGCAGCGGTGGCCCGCGACATCCTGGCCGACGGCGGGAGCATCAGCATCTACATGGCGCACGGCGGCACGAACTTCGGGCTCTGGTCCGGAGCCAACATCGTCGAGGGCGAGCTGCGCCCGACCATCACGAGCTACGACTCCGACGCGCCGATCGCCGAGGACGGCCGGTTCACGGACAAGTTCTTCGCCCTGCGGGAGGTCCTCGGCGTCGGAGACGAGCCGCTGCGGTCCCTCGAGGTGCGGTTCCTGCCGGAGGGCAGCGTGCCCCTCCAGCGCGGCATTGGGCTCCTGGACGCACTCGCTGAGCTCGGCGACCCCGTGAGTCCGCGGTCGTCAGCGCCGCGGTCGTTCGAGGACCTCGGCGTCGACGGCGGTCTCGTCGTCTACGAGGCGGACGTCCTGCTCCCCGATCGACCGGTCGACCTCGTGTTCGACGGCGTCGCAGACCGCGCCCTCGTCTTCCTCGACGCGGCGTTCCAGGCCACGATCACCGGCTCGGGCACGGTCACCGTGACCGGTTCCGGCCTGGTGTCGAAGCTGACCGTGGTCGTCGAGAACCTCGGCCGCGTGAACTACGGTCCGCAGCTGGGCGCCGAAAAGGGCCTGCTGGGGCCCGTCCTCGTCGAACGCCGTCTCGTGCACAGCTGGCGGGCGCGGCCGGTGGCCCTCGACCAGCTGGACCCGCTCCATCTCCGAGCGGTCGTCGACCGGACCGGCGACCCGACGACCGCCGCGAGCGGTGGGGGCTGCCTGTCGAGCGCGACCTTCGTCGTCGACGAGCCGCTCGACACGCACCTCCGACTGCCCGGCTCCACGAAGGGCTTCGTCTGGGTCAACGGGGCGCTCCTCGGTCGCTACTGGAACATCGGCCCGCAGCAGACGCTCTACGTGCCGGGGCCCCTCCTGCGGGCGGGCACGAACCGTATCGTCGTCCTCGAGCTCCACGAGGCCGGGTCGACCGTCGAGTTCGTCGACCGCCCGGAACTCGGACCGACCGAGGAGTACGTCGAGGAGTTCTGAGCTGCGCTGCGCGGGCTAGGCGCGTGTCGTCGGTGCCGCGGTGCTCTCGCGCACGATCAGCTCGGGCAGCATGACCACCGTCTCCCGCTCCGCGGCCGGCTCCTCGATGAGCGTGAGCAGGTGCTCGACCGCCACTCGACCCATCTCGCTGAACGGTTGCCGGATGGTCGTCAGTGGCGGTGAGGCGTATCGCGCCAGCGCGATGTCGTCCATGCCGATCACCGAGACGTCGCCGGGTACGCTCCGACCGAGTTCGTCCAGGGCACGCAGGACGCCGAACGCCATCTCGTCACTCGAGACGAAGATCGCCGTCACGTCGGGCATGCGCCCGAGCAGCAGACCGTTGCGGTAGCCGGACTCCGGGCTCCAGTCCCCGTAGAGCACGGGCGGTTCGTCGATGCCACGGTCGCGCAACGCCGCCTGCCAGCCGGTCGTCCGGCCTCCCGCGTCCTTCCAGGCCGTCGGCCCGCTCAGGTGCCAGACGGTCTCGTGTCCGAGGTCCAGCAGGTGCTCCGTCGCCATGCGACCCGCGGCTTCCTGGTCCACGCGCACGATCTCGTCGGCGAAGGACTCGAGGCCGTCGATCACCACGGTCGGCAGGTCGGCCGTGACCCGGAGCAGGGAGACCTCGTCCCAGATCGGGACGGCGATGACGAGGCCGTCGACACCCTGGTTACGGAGCCGGTCGATGGCGTCGGTGATGGACGCGGCGGACAGCGACGTCGTGCCGGCGGCGCTCACGAAGTAGTCGTGCTGGTGCGTCGCCCGCTGGATACCGAGCATCATGGAGGAGCGGGCGTAGTAGTCGGTCTCGTGGGTGAGGACCCCGATGGTGCGGCTGCGGCCGGTCACGAGCGCGCGAGCGAGGCCGGTGCGCCGGTAGCCCGTCTGCTCGACGGCCGCCTCGACCTGGAGGCGGGTGACCTCGGTCACGTTGTCGAGGCCCCGGAGCACGCGGGAGACGGTCTGCGGGGAGACGCCGGCGATCGCGGCGACATCGGCCATCGTGGGCATCCGCGTCCGCTTCTCGCGACGCGATCGGCCCCCGCCGTTCGCCGTCGATGTGGGCGCGTCGAGCGCGGTCGGTCCCCCGGGTGACGTCATTCCCACATGTTAGTCAATGGCACGGATAACACCTGCACCTCCACGCCGGTGTGCGCCGCGGCCGGCGCGGTGCGCTGACGCGAGCGCGCTCGAATCGGCGTGACCGCGCCCCACAGCCGTGAGCGCGCCCCTCCGGAGACCCGCGCTGGCGTCACAGATCCGCGCTGACGTCAGCGCACCGCGCTGGCGTCGAGGAGACGACCCACGCGATGGCGTCAGATGAGCCCCTCGCGACCGCCCGACACCCAGCTCGGGTCGGCGGCCCGCGGACCGCTCACCTGGTCGGCGTAGGTGTCGATCTCGGCTCGGATCTCGTCCGTCAGCTCAACCTGGAACGCCTCGAGGTTCGCGTGCAGGTGCGCGACGCTCCGGGTGCCGGGGATCGAGACGACCCGTGCGCCGAGCTGTTGTCCTCGGTCGTGCACCCAGGCGAGCGCGAGCGCCTCCGCGGTCGTCCCGATGCGGTGAGCGAGGGTGCGGAAGCGGGCCGCCAGTTCGAGGTTCGCCGCGAGGTGCTCGGGTTGGAAGCGCGGGAAGTTCGCTCGCGTCCCCCCGAGCGGCACCGTCTCGGCCGTGAAGTCCTCGGTGAACAGCCCGCGCGACAGCGTCGAGAACGCGACGACCGTCACGCCGAGCTCCGCCGCCGTCGGGACGACGTAGGTCTCGATGTCGCGACTCACGATGCTCCACTCGGACTGGATCGCGGCGATCGGGTGCACGGCGTGCGCGCGGCGGAGTTCGTCGCCCGTCGCCTCGGACAGACCGACGCGGAGCACCTTGCCGGCGGCGACCAGTTCGGCGAGCGCCCCCACCGTCTCTTCGATCGGGATGTCGGGGTCGACGCGGTGCTGGTAGTAGAGGTCGAGGTGGTCGGTGCCGAGGCGGGTGAGCGTCCCGTCGATCTGCTCGTGGAGGTGGGCGCGGTCGCCACGGATCCCTCGTTTGCCGATGCCGCCGCCGGTGACGATGCCCACCTTGGACGCCAAGAAGACGTCGTCGCGGCGCCCGGTCAGATACCGGCCGAGGAGTTCCTCGCTCCGACCGTCGCCGTAGACGTTCGCGGTGTCGATGAGGTTCACCCCACTCGCCAGGGTGGCGTCGAGGATCGTGGTCACATCGGCGTCGGCGATCGCCCCATAGGTGCCGGCGATGGACATCGCGCCGTACCCGATGGCGCCGACCTGCGCGGCGGTGTCGCCGACCCCGATCGTGGTCGAGGGCAGCGCGGTCGTGGTCGGCTCCGTGGCCAGGGGTGCTTCGCTCATGGATTCACCGTACGGCGTCAGGACAGGTTGGACACCCGGTTCGTCACGCGGTGCAACGTCAGACGCGCGAGCCGGCGCGGGCGGCGAGTGCCTGCAAGAGCGCGGCGGGTTCCTCGGGGTCGTCGATCGTGATCGCGAACTGCTTGCCCGAGGTGCTCGTGACGACGAGTCCGGGGCCGGAGCGCAGCACGACGGCCGAGCGGCCGGGCATGATCCGGTACCCCCAGCCGCCCCAGTCCATCGGGCGGATGTCGGTGGCCTCGACGACGTCGACCTGGCCGAGGGGGATGCGCTTCATCGGGATGCCGAAGAGCGAGACGACGCGGAGGCCGCGCCAGTCGACGCTCACGCGGAGCCGGATGAACGAGGCGCAGAGGAGGGTCGCGAGGGCGAGGATCGACAGACCGAACATCGCGACGCCCGACTCGCCGCCCAGCAGGATCGGCGTGTAGGCGACGGCGCCGATCGCGACGAGGGCGAGGGTGAGCCAGAGGAACAGCAGGGCTGTGACACTCCGACTCCAGGCACCGACCTCGGTCTCGCCGAGGTCCATCGGCGCCGGTCGTGCAGCTGCACCGGCGAGCAGCGGCTGAGCCGGCAGGATCACGGCGGGGATCACGCCCCAGAGCGAACACGCGGCGAGCGGGACGACCCACCAACCGAGGACGGCACCGTCGACCGATCCCGCCTGCACAGTGAGCCAGGTGGGGATGATCCACACGGACGCGGCCGACCCGGCGGCGATGCCGATGAAGAGGATGATCATGCGCTTGGTGCGCATGTCCGGCTTCGGCAGGGCGAGCAGGATGATGGCTGCGAACGCGGCGACGGACGCGATGATCAGCGTCACGAGGAAGACGCCCGCGGCCGGCAGGGAGTCGTCCGGTGCCCCGGTGCCCGACCAATGCGATGCGACGTCGACGGGGATCGCATCGCCCCAGACGAGCCGGGTGAGTGCGATCGCGATCGCTGGGACGGCCATGGCGAAGCCGGCCAGGACGATTCGTCCGCGCGCTGGTGCCGCCGGTGGCGGTGAGGTGGTGGTTTCGTGCATGTGCTCCCCCTGAGCTGCTGAGGTGGTCTGATCATCGGCGTCGTCGACCGACGGGGTCGTGAGGTGGGCGCCGGAACCCGTCAGGTGCGTTCGATCATCCGGCTGAGGTCCTTCGGCGAGATCCCGAACTTGCGTGCCTCGGTGACGAGCTGGGCGACGAGTTCGTTGACCCGGACGAGGCCCGGTGCTGCATCCTCGTTCACCCATGCTCCGCGGCCCTGTCGCATCCCGATGAGTCCGTCGTCGCGGAGCTCTCCGTAGGCGCGGAGGACCGTGTGCATGTTGATCTGCAGTGCTCGAGCGAGGTCGCGGGCAGGCGGGAGGCGCTCCCCCGGTGCCAGCGCGCCCGTCGCGATGCCGGAGCGCACCTGCACCGCGATCTGCTCGGCGAGCGAGACCGCGGAGGTGGGATCGACGCGGAACAACATGTTTGCAATCGTACTAGAACAATGCCGTCCGTGCCCGCGACATTTGTGGGATTGAGGTCGGCGCGGTGCGCTGACGCGAGCGTGTGCCACTCGGCGCGGGCGCACCCCACAACCGTGAGCGCGCCCCTCCGGAGACCCGCGCTCACGCGGCAGACCCGCGCTCACGTCAGCGCACCGCGCTGGCACAAGCCACAGCGGAGGGAGGGACCGGTCAGAGGGCGACGACGTGCACGGCGATGTCCGCGGCCGCCAGGCGCTCGAGCTCGTCGGGGTCGGCGGAGGAGTCGGTCACGAGGTCGTGGATCTGCCCCAACTCGGCCATGCGCGCGAGCGTGACCCGCCCGACCTTCGAACCGTCGGCGACCACGATGACCCGCTGCGCGTGTAGCACCATCGCCAGGTTCGTCCGCGCCTCACGCTCGTCGTGCGTCGTCGCACCGCCCTGCGCACTGATGCCGTCGGTCCCGAGGATCGCGGTACCCACGTTGATCGCGCTGAAGGTGTTCTCGGCGAGCGCCCCCACCGCCTCGAACGAGGAGGAGCGCACCAGTCCTCCCGTCATGATCACCTGCAGGTTCGGCCGGGAGGCGATCTCGGTCGCCGTGCTGAGCGAGTTCGTCACGATCGTCAGTTCCGCCCGGTTGCTCAACTCCTTGGCGACCGCAGCCGTGGTGGTGCCACCGCTCAGGGCGATCGCGTACGGTCCCGCGGGGATCATCTCCGCCGCGCGCAAGGCGATCCGACGCTTGGCCTCACGGAACTGCGTGTCGCGGAACCGCACGGGCACTTCGTCGCGCGACTCCACCGCACGAGCGCCACCGTGCGTCCGGAGGACGAGGCCCAGGTCGTCGAGGTCGGCGAGGTCGCGCCGGATCGTCGGGGCCGACACGTCGAGCCGGGTCGTGAGGTCGTCGATCGAGACGACGGCGTCCTCCGCCGCGAGGAGCGCGAGGATGGCGCGCATCCGCTGACTGCGTTTCCCGGACGGAGCATGTCGCGAGAGCTCGGCTGCGGTCGGTCCTCCCACGGCGAACCCTTCCCTCGTCGCCGACGGCTCTGCTCAGCGAAAGTGATCATTTCAATCGATTTCCGATCAAGTTCTTGCTCGGTTCGATCACTGTAGTCGATGATCACTCCATGACACGAGTGACTTTCATCGGGGCGGGCAGCGTCGTCTTCACCCGCCAACTCATCGCCGACCTCCTCCGCTACCGCGACCTCGCCGGCCTCGAGATCGTCCTGCACGACATCGACCCCGAACGCCTCGCGGTGGCCGAGGGCACCGCCCGCCACGTCGACGAGCGTCTCGACGGCCGGGCGACGATCTCAGCGGAGTCCGACCGTCGTCGCGCCCTCGCCGGCGCGGACTTCGTGATCAACATGGTCCAGGTCGGCGGCATCCGCGCGACCGTCTCCGACCTCGAGATCCCAGCGGCCCGCGGTCTCCTGCAGACCATCGGCGACACCACCGGCGTCGGCGGCGTCTTCCGTGCCCTCCGCACCTTCCCGTTGCTCTCGGCGCTGACAGCCGACATGCGGGAGATCTGCCCCGACGCCCACCTCCTGAACTACACCAACCCGATGGCGATGAACATCTGGTGGGCGTCGGTCGTCGCCCCCGACATCAGCGCGATCGGCCTCTGCCACAGCGTGTTCTGGACGGTCAACGACCTCTGCGAGCTCGTCGGCGTGCCGATCGAGGGCACGAGCTACCGAGCCGCCGGCGTCAACCACCAGTCGTGGTTGCTCGAGTGGACCCACGAGGGCCGCGACCTCTACCCGGCCCTGCGGGACCGCATCCGCGAGGACCCGGAGCTCAGCCGCCGCGTGCGCGTCGAGATGTTCCGCCGCATCGGCTACTACCCCACCGAGACGAGCGAGCACTCCTCCGAGTACCTGTCGTGGTTCCTCCGCTCCCCCGAGCAGGTCGAGCGTTTCCGCCTCCAGCCGCTCGAGTACCTCGGCATCAGCGAGGAGAACGTCGCGGAGTTCGAGGCGACGAAGGCCGCCCTCGCGGCCGGGACCCCGCTGACGCTCGAGGACGAGGCGAGCGAGTACGCCCCGCAGCTCATCCACTCGCTCGTGTCCGACACCCCACGACTCATCCACGGGAACGTCGTCAACCGCGGCCTCATCGACAACCTGCCGCAGGGCGCCGTCGTCGAGGTCCCGGTCCAGGTCGACGGGAACGGCATCGCTCCGCAGCCCATGGGCGCCCTGCCCGTGCAGTGCGCCGCGCTCAACCGCCCGTACGTCTCCGTCGCGGAACTCACGATCGAGGCGGCCCGCACCGGCAACCCGACCCTCATCCGGCAGGCGGTCCTCATGGACCCGAACGCCTCGTCCACCCTTACGCCCGAGCAGATCTGGGAGCTGTGCAACGACCTCGTCGCCGCGCACGGCGAGCTGCTGCCGGAGCCGCTGCGGGAGATCATCCCCGCCGACCGCATCTGACCGACCCGAAGCACCGCCGACCCGCACCGTTCCCGAACGATCGACACAGGAGACGACCACCGATGTTCCCACCCCGTTCCACGATCCACGCTTCCACCTCCCCGCACGCCCGCCGGGCACGTCGCCTCATCACCGCGACCGCCGTCCTCGCCGCCGGAGCGCTCGCGCTCTCCGGGTGCGCCGGCGGATCCTCCGGTGCCACGACGCTCGACAAGGACGCGAAGGTGAAGCTCACCTTCTGGACCGGGCAGGCCGACGCCGCCCAGCAGATCCTCACCGGTCTCGTCGACGACTTCGAGAAGCTGCACCCCAACGTGACCATCGACGTCTCCTCGGGCGCGCCGTCCACGGAGGACCTCCTGCAGAAGCTCTCCGCGAGCTTCGCGGGCGGCAACTACCCCGACGTCTCGTACGCCTTCGGATCCTGGGCGAGCCGACTCGAGGCGTCCGGCCGCACCCTCGACATCACCGACCAGGTGGCCGAGCCCGACGTGAAGTGGGACGAGTTCTCCGAGGCGGCCCGCAAGACGGTGCAGCCGACCGGTGAGAAGACGATCGGCTTCCCCGCCGTGGTCGACAACATCTCGCTCCTCTACAACACGACCGTCTTCGACGCGGCCGGGGTCGACTATCCCACGGCCGACTGGACCTGGGACGACTTCCGCGAGGCGTCGAAGCAGCTCACCGACCCGGCGACGAACACCTACGGCTACGCGTACTCGGTGTCGGGCAGCGAGGAGACGACCTGGCAGTTCTGGCCGCACCTCTGGCAGAACGGCGGCTCGATCATCTCCGACGACGCCAAGACGGCCGAGTTCGCCTCGGACGCGGGCGTCGACGCATTGACCTTCCTCCGCGACATGGCGGTCGACGACAAGAGCGTCTACCTCGACCAGACCGACACGAAGTTCGGCGACCTCTTCGCCAGCGACCGCATCGGCATGATCACCTCTGGCCCGTGGCAGCTGTCGACCCTGCAGACGAAGGGCACGAAGTACGGCGTCACCGTCCTTCCCGGCACCGACGGCGACCACCAGACCGTCTCCGGCCCGGACGTCTGGGCGCTGTTCGACCACAAGGACAAGAACCGCGAGTACTGGGCGTACGAGTTCACGAAGTGGCTCACCGACTCGGAGCAGGACCTCAAGTGGAACGTCGCCTACGGCAACCTCCCGCTGCGCTCGAGCGAGATCGACACCCCCGAGTTCCAGGCGCAGGTGGCTCAGCTGCCCGGCCTCGACGTGATGGCCGAGAACGGCGTCAACGCCAAGCAGGCCCGTCCGACGGTGCCCGGCTACGTCGGCCTGTCGGAGGCGATCGGCAAGGCGATCTCCTCGGTGCTGCAGGGCCAGGGCGATCCGAAGCAGGCCCTCGAGGACGCCGCGAAGACCGCCGACGACGCTCTGGCGGAGGACTGATGTCCACGGTTGCCGGACGCGACACGACCCCCAGGACGGAGCCGGAGCGACCCGAACGCCTCCCGGCTCCGCCCCGGCGAGCCAAGAACCGACTCCGCGACAACCTCACCGGGTGGGGATTCGTCGCCCCGGCCATGCTCATCGTGCTGGGCCTGTCGATCTTCCCCGCGATCTGGGCGTTCTTCCTGTCGCTCCAGAAGTGGGACGGGTTCAGCGAGCCGGAGCAGGTCGGGCTGGAGAACTACGCCAGCATGATCGGCAACGACGAGCTGCAGGCGGCCGTCATCCACACGGTCGTCTACACGCTGCTGTTCGTCCCCGCCTCGCTCGGGCTCGGACTCTTCCTCGCCGTCGCGCTCAACCGCCGGATCCGCTTCATCGGCGTCTACCGCACGGCGATCTTCGTCCCCTTCGTCGCCTCCGCCGCCGCGACCGGCATCCTCACGACCTACCTCTTCAACCCGCAGTTCGGGCTCCTCAACACCGTGTTCCGGTTCCTCGGACTCCCGGCGCAGGGCTGGCTCGAAGACCAGGGGCAGGCGATGGTCGTCATCACGATCATGTCGCTCTGGGGGCAGGCAGCCTTCACGACCGTCATCTACCTGGCGGCGCTGCAGGACATCCCCTCCGAACTGCTCGAGGCCGCGCGGATCGACGGTGCGAACGCCTGGCAGTCGTTCTGGCGCATCACCTTCCCGCAGCTCGGGCCGGTCACCGTGTTCGTCGCCATCTGGCAGTTCATCCAGGCGATCCAGCTGTTCGACCTCGTGTACACCACCACCAGGGGCGGCCCGCTCGGTGCCACCCAGACGATCGTGTTCTACCTCTGGGACGCGGCGTTCAAGCAGTTGCAGTTCGGGTACGGCTCCGCGGTCGCCTACGGGCTGTTTGTGGTGACACTCATCGCCACGATCGGTGTCGTCCTGTACTCCCGCCGTTCCAACGTGGAGGCATTCTGATGACCGTCCTGACCACCCCACCACGCGGCGACGCCGCCACCGGCAAGCCGTCCCTGACCGCTCCGCCCGCCGGACGACGCACGCGTCGGCGGTTCAGCCCCTGGCATCTCGTGCTCGCCCCGATCGCGATCATCTTCGCCATCCCGTTCGTGCAGATGTTCATCACCTCGGTGACGCCGGAGTCGGAGATCAACACCTATCCGCCCCGCATCCTCCCCTCGCACATCACCTTCGACGGGTTCGCGAAGCTCTTCTCCGAGTCGAACATCCTGCTCTGGCTCGGCAACACGGTCGTCGTGTCGACGGTAGCGGTCCTGTCCCACCTCGTGCTCTGCTCGCTCGCCGGCTACGGGTTCGCGCGTCTGAAGTTCCGGGGCAAGACGATGGGCTTCCTCATGATCGTCGCGACGATCATGATCCCGACGCAGCTGCTCATGATCCCGACCTACATCCTGTTCTCCCGGATCGGGCTCATCGACAGCCTCGGGGCGGCGATCGTGCCGTGGCTGGCGTCCGCGTTCGGCATCTTCCTCATGCGGCAGTTCTTCCTGTCACTCCCGGCGGAGCTCGAAGAGGCCGCGCTCATCGACGGCTGCACCCGACTGCAGGTGTTCTTCCGGGTGATCCTGCCGCTCGCGAAGCCGGCGCTGGCGACGCTCGCGATCTTCACGCTGCTGGGCTCGTGGAACGACCTCGTCTGGCCGCTCATCGCGATCAACAACGACCAGGCCTTCACCCTGCAGCTCGGCATCACGAACTTCCAGGGCGCGCGCCGCACCGACTGGGCGCTCCTCATGGCCGGCAACGTCGTCGCCACGCTCCCGCTGATCGTGTTCTTCCTCTTCGCCCAGAAGCAGTTCGTGGCGACCATGACCTTCTCAGGCCTCAAGGGGTAGGCACCGATCCCGGCGTGGCAGGATCACGTCCATCGCCGCGCGCGCGTCGAACGCTCAACCAACATCGATACCTCGCAACTCCCCCTCATCACCTCGACCCACCCCAGGAGCAACCCGTGTCCATCACCACCATCGTCGGTTCGGAAGCCACCGTCCGCGAGATCACCCAGCAGCCCGACGTCTGGCTCGAGGCGTCGACGGGGATCGCCGCCCGCCGCGAGGAGATCGACGCGTTCCTCGCACCGCTCCTGGCACGACCCGAGCTGCGCATCGTCCTGACCGGGGCGGGGACCTCGGCCTTCATCGGCGAGATCGCGGCACCGGCTCTGACCCGGACGCTCCGTCGCCGGATCGACGCGGTCGCGACCACCGAGATCGTCTCCAACCCGCAGGAGTCGTTCGCCGAGGACGTCCCGCTGCTCCTCGTGTCGTTCGCGCGCTCCGGCAACAGCCCGGAGAGCGTGGCCGCGACGGAACTCGCCGACCAGTCGCTCGCCGAGGTGCACCACCTGGTGATCACGTGCGACGAGACCGGCGAGCTGTACCGACGCCACCACGACCGCGCCTCGTCGCTCACCGTCCTCATGCCCCTGCGGTCGAACGACGAGGGCTTCGCGATGACGTCGAGCTTCAGCTCGATGCTGCTCTCGGTCCTCCTCATCCTCGGCGGCGCGGACGACTCCGCCGTACAGGCGCTCGCGGCCGGAGCGACGACGATCCTCGACCAGCGCGAGGTGGACATCCGCGCCCTGGCCAACGAGGGGTGCGAACGCGTCGTCTACATCGGCAGCGGCCCGCTCACCGGACTGGCACGCGAGTCGGCGCTCAAGCTGCTCGAGCTGACCGCCGGACGGATCGTCACCTACTACGACTCGGCGCTCGGATTCCGTCACGGACCGAAGGCGGTCGTCGACGACAGCACGCTCGTCGTCGTCTACCTGTCCTCCGATCCGTACACGCGGCGGTACGACCTCGACATCGTCGCCGAACTGCGCGCGACGCTGTCGCCGGAACGCGTGATCGCGATCTCCTCCGAGCCGGTCGCCGACGCCACGGCGTACGACTGGGTGCTGCCCGAGCTCGCCGGCCTCGACGACGCGCAGCTCGCGATCGGCTACGTGCTCGTCGCCCAGCTGCTCGGCCTGTCGTACTCGCTCCAGCTCGGCGCGACCCCGGACAACCCGTTCCCGAGCGGCACGGTGAACCGCGTCGTGCAGGGGGTCCGGATCCACGAGTTCGACGGCGTCGACGACGCTCGGAGTGTCGCCGCTCAGCTGCAGGAGCAGTAGTCGTGGCGCGGTACCTCGGCGTCGACGGTGGCGGGTCGAAGACGGCCTTCATGCTGCTCGACGACGCCGGACGGGTGCTCGCGGAAGCGAGGACGGCGAGCTGCTACTACTTCGACGAGGGGATCGAGCTGGTCGGTCGCATCCTCACCGAGGGCGTCTCGGAGGTGTGCCGGCAGGCGGGAGTCACGACCGCCGACATCGATCAGGCCTTCTTCGGTCTTCCCGGGTACGGCGAGGTGAGTTCCGACATCGCTCACCTCGATGCGCTGCCGCGCGACGTGCTCGGTCATGACCGGTTCTCCTGCGACAACGACATGGTGTGTGGGTGGGCCGGATCGCTCGGCGCCGTCGACGGCATCAACGTCATCAGCGGAACCGGCTCCATGACGTACGGCGAGCGCCGTGGCCGTGGGCACCGGGTCGGCGGGTGGAGCGAGCTGTTCGGCGACGAAGGGTCGGCGTACTGGATCGCCGCCCGGGGCTTGAACGCCTTCACGCGGATGAGCGATGGTCGCCTGCCGCGCGGTCCTCTCGTCGACCTCGTGCGGGCGAGGGTCGGGATCACGAGCGACCTCGATGTGATCGACGTCGTCATGAACCGCTGGAAGGGTCAGCGTGGCCGGATCGCGGATCTCGCGAAGACGGTCGTCGCTGCTGCCCAGCAGGGCGACGAGGTCGCGGGGCGGATCCTGGCCGACGCGAGCGGGGAGCTGGCGGAGATCGTCGAGGCGACCCGCGTGGAGCTCGGTTTCAGCGGCGACGAGGTCGTTCCGGTGTCGTACTCGGGCGGGGTGTTCTCCGCTGAGCCGGTGCGGTCGGGTTTCGAGCAGGCCATCGCGGCGCTGCCCGCCCGGTACGAACTCCGGACCCCGCTCTTGGGTCCGGCGATCGGCGCCGCGCTGTACGCCGCGAAGCGCGCCGGGTCACCGCTCTCGCCCCAGGCGCTCGAAGTGCTGCGCTCCCGGTAGCCCGCTCCTCCGCCCGCCGTCGCCATGGGCCAGCGCGGTGCGCTGACGCGACCGCGGGCCTGACGCGTGAGCGCGGGTCTCCGGAGGGTCGCGCTCACGCGCGCGGGGCGCGGTCACGCCGGTTGTGCAGCGGCCACGCCGGGTACACCACCCTGGCGTCAGCGCACCGCGCTG
Source organism: Plantibacter auratus (assembly GCF_050587365.1). Lineage (NCBI taxonomy): Bacteria > Bacillati > Actinomycetota > Actinomycetes > Micrococcales > Microbacteriaceae > Plantibacter > Plantibacter auratus. The sequence continues at coordinate 79,939 of NZ_JBOBFV010000004.1, forward strand.
ACAGCTTCCCGGGGTCGGGCACTTGACCCTCACGCGGCGTGAGGCTTTAGCGTCGTCACCATGACGATCACGATCCTCGACACCGCCAGCGGCATGCGTTCCGTCCTCGATGCACCGGAAGTCGAACGACCAGCGCGACTCCGCGCCATGCTCGAGCCCGTCGCCGACATGTACCGGTACTTCCCGGGCGAGGTCGACCTGCTCGCCATGCACGCGATGGGCTCGGGGTTCCCGATCGACCGGAGTCGGGATCGGGTCGTCGACGCCCTCGACCGACTCGTCGCGGCGGACGCGTGGGGACGGATCTCACGGGCGCTCCACGCGGCGGTCGCCACCCAGCTCGCGGCGGTCCCGACCCTCGTGGTCCCCGACATCACCGTCCTGCTCGTCCTCGGCGACCCCGACGACAGCTACTTCATGGAGTCGATCCGCGGGTTCATCGGCAACGGCAGCGCGACCGGGTTCATCTCCCTCATCCTCTGGCCGACGGAGGAGAACCTCGCGCGCCTCGAGGCGGCCGCCGTCCACGAACTCAACCACAACCTGCGATACGCGCCGGGTGGGGTGGTGTGGGATCCGGCGACCGTCGTGGTCGGTGAGCAGGTGGTGTCGGAGGGGCTCGCGGACGCGTTCGCCCGGCAGTTGCACGGGTCGTCCGGCTACACGCCGATCGGTGTCGCGCACCTCGACGACGACGCGGTGTTCGACCGGGTCGTCGAGGGTCTCCACGTCGGAGGGATGCAGCACTTCGTCTCGTGGGTGCACGGTGACGAAGCCGCGCTGCGATACGGGGGCGAGCCGGTCGGTCTGCCGATGGGTGCCGGGTATGCAGCGGGCAACCGTCTCGTCGACGCGTACCTGTCGGCGACGGGGACGACCGTCGCCGAAGCCCTGCACGTTCCGAGCGCGACGATCATCGAGGTGGCACTCCACGAGCTGGGCTGAGGCGGCTCCCCCTCACTCCCAGACGGCGGTGTCGGGGTCCACGCCGTGGTTGCGTGCGTTCGCGTCGATGACCAGTGAGAGCCACGCGGCGAGGCCCGGCTCGATCCGGTCGTAGGTGTCGGCCATGCCGGGCTCCGTGAGGGCGAGGCGGCCGATGATCACGTGCATGGACGGCGTGCAGTGGAAGTACTCGCTGAGGGCGGCGCGATGCCGTTCGGCGAGGGTGTTCGCCGTCTCGCTCCCGGCGACGACACCGGCGCGCTTGGCCTCGGCGAGTTCGTCGACCAGGTCGCGCATGGGTCCGACCAGCGCACGCCAGTCGTCCGACGTACGGGTCGCGGACCGTTCGGCGTACTCGGCCCACTGCGCGGAGTCGCCCCAGCGGGCGCGGGCGGTATCAGCCATCGTGGGGTTCCAGTCGTCGCCGAACACCGCTTCGCGCTCGTCCTCGGGGACGAGCACGCCGACCTCGTCGGCTTCGAGCAGGCGGTCGACGGACCGGGCGACGGCTTCGAGTCGTTCGATGGTGTCGCCGAGTTCGCGCCGACGCCGTGTGAGCTCCGCCCGTCGTTCGGCGGCCGGAGCGCTGAGGAGGGTGGGGATGCGAGCGAGCGGGACACCGAGGTCGCGGAGGAGCACGACGCGTCGGAGGCGGGCGATGTCGACGGGCAGGTACGAGCGGTAGCCGCTCCGGTTCCTTCCGGACGGTTTGGCGACCCCGAGCTCGTCCCAGTGGTGCAGCGTCCGCACGCTGACGCCGATCTCGGCCGCCGCCCGACCGACGGTCACGCCACCCTCGGTCCTCCCGTGCTCGTCCATCCACCCAGCATCGCACCCGGGCCCGACCTGCGTCCTCTGCCTGCTGCCAGCGCGGTGCGCTGACGCGAGTTCACCCGACCCGGCGTGGGCGCGGCCCACACCCGCGAGCGCACCCCTCCGGAGACCCGCGCCCACGCGCCAGACCCGCGCTCAGCCCCAGCGCACCGCGCTGACACCGGTACCGAACTCGCCAGCGCGGTGCGCCGGCGCGAGCGCGCCCCACTCGGCGCGAGCGTGCGCCTCCCGGCTCGGGCGCACCCCACACACGCGAGCGCACCCCTCCGGAGACCCGCGCCCACGCGCCAGACCCGCGCTCGCGTCACAGCACCGCGCTGGCACCACCACCACACACCGCTTGAGCCCGACCGGTGACGCGGACGGCCCCGGGAGCAGTGCGCTCCCGGGGCCGTCGGACCTTCAGTCGGTCAGGCCGCCCGACGACGCGCACGCATCGCGACGAGGACTCCACCGAGGAGGACCAGCAGGACCCCCGCGCCGATCGTGCCGAACGGCAGCTCGGCGCCGGTCGTCGCGAGCGACCCACCCGACGCCGCGGCGTCGACGCTCGTCCCGTCGGCCGCGACGATCCGCACCTCGGTCCAACCGATGAGCGAGCCGTCCGCCGCGTAGACCGCGACCCGGTGGTCGCCCAGCGTCGCGTCGGCCGGGATCGTCGCCAGCAGGTCACCGGCGGTGTTCGTCGTGCCGCTGGCAATCCGGGCCGGGGTCGAGTACAGCCACACCTCGACGGCCGTGGTCGCGAAGCGGTCCTCGAGACCGACCGTCACGGTCTCGCCCCGCCGCACGGTGTCCGCCAGCATGATCGCACCACGGTTGGCCTCGGTCAGGCTCGTCCCGGGCAGTGGCGTGACTCCGCCGGTCGGGGGCGTCACGGGCGGCGTGGTCGTTCCGGGCAGCGACCCCAGACGGAGAGCCTCCGAGGCGTAGCCGTCGGCGAACCAGTACACGGGACGCTCACCGTCGACCGACAGCGAGGCCGGCGCGGTCGCAAAGCCCTCGTTGTTGAGGTTGGGCAGGCCCGCCGGACGCTCGACCTGAGCGATCCCCGGCTGCTCGGTCCCGTTCAGCGTGATCTGCGCACCGGTGCCCGCGCAGCCGTCGTCGCACACGGCCCACAGCACGCCGAGCGTCGTGTCGTAGTCGAGCGCCATGACCGCCGGGAGGCCCGGGTCGATCGTCGAGATCAGCGTGGCCGAGCCGTCGGCGTTCAGTGCGAACGCGTAGACGTCGCCGGTGTCCTCGACGCCGACGAAGAACAGTCCGTCACCGTGGCCCGCGTAGTTCGCCGGGTCGTACGTCGCCTTCGTGTTGTCGTCGAAGAGCTTGCCGACGAGGTCGCCGTCGGCCACCCACTCGACGGCCTCGACACCGAGGTTCGCGCCGACCGTCGGCAGCAGGGCCGTGAGGTCCCACTCCTGGGAGGCGACGACGTCGGGGCCGGGCGCGTTCGGGTCGACCTTGAGCACGGCGTTGAGCGTCGTGCCCTTCACGCTGTTGTCGCGCTCGACGCCGACATAGACGGAACCTGCGCCGTCGACGGTGATGCCCTCGGTGTCGGGGCCGGCAGCGGACGGGTTCGACGCGTCCTTCTGGAAGCGGGCGCGCTTGCCGTTCTCCCAACCGTCGACGAACGAGACGGAACCGTCGGCGGCGATCGCGAGCTTCCAGAACGAGCCGGTGCCGTTGTCGACCGCCCAGAGGAACGCGCCGTCGGCGGTGACCTGGGTGTCGAGTCCTGAGCTGTCCTCGAGGAACATCGGCGTGGTGTCGAGCACCGTCACGTCGGGCGATCCGGGCCACGGACCGACCGGGATCTCACCGGCGCAGACGTTGACTGTACCCTTGGTGGCCTCGGCCGTCTCAGCGAAGGCGCCGGTCGCGTCGGGGCAGCGTCCCCAGGTGTTCGCCGGGTGTCCCTCGCCCCAGGTGGTCGAGTCGAGTAGTGCGTCGCCCTCGAACAGACGGACCGTGTCGCCGCCGCCGAGCCCGAAGCCGAGGGCTGCGCGCTCGATGACGAGGTAGCCGCCGGCCGCGATGCTCGTGCCGGTGGGAATGGCGTAGGCGTGGGTGTCGTCGTCGTCCTTCACGACGATGCCGGAGACGTCGAGCGCGGCGGTCGTCGGGTTGACGAGCTCGATCCAGTCGTCGGGCGAACCGCCGTCGGACTCGACCTCGTTGATGCGCACCGGGTTGCCGCAGGCGTTGCGCAGGCCCTTGGTGGAGACGGCGGTGTCGACGAACTCGCCCGTGCCGTCGGGGCAGCGCGCGAAGACGCCGTCCGCGTGGGCCGCGTAGGTGTACTCGGCGACCGTCGCGCCGGCGGCGTTCCGCACGGTGACGGTGTCGCCGTTGCCGAGCCCGAACGCGAAGTTCACATTCTGGTCGAAGACGAAGTAGGCGCCGGGCTCGAGGATCGTGCCCGCGGGCAGCGGGGTCGTGTCAGCGGCGTGGCTCACCGGGTCGTTGTCCATGAGCGTCCAGCCGGAGATGTCCAGCGCGGCCGCCTCGAGGTTGACGATCTCGACCCAGTCGGTCGTGTCCTTGTTCGACTCGACCTCGTTGATCGCGACGTTCGGGAGGACGCAGTCGTTCGCGGCACCCTTGGTGATGCGTGCGAGCGTGAAGTCGCCTTCACCGTCGGGGCAGCGGGCGAGCGTCGCGGCGATGAAGTCACCGTCGATGGCGGCGTGCCCGCTCCACGTTCCAGAACGGTCGATGAGCGTGCCGGTCGCGTCGAACAGGCGGATCTCGTCGGCGCTGCCGATGCCGATCGGGTCGCGGAACGCGCCCTGCGTCTCGGTGCCGCCGACCAGGCCGATCGTCGCTTCGTCGACCACGAGGAACTCGCCGGGAGCGATCGACGTGCCGGGCAGGAACTGCCAGCGGTGGTCGTCGGAGTTGTCGCGAATCTCGTAGCGCGAGATGTCGAGCGCCGTCGTGCCGGGGTTGAAGAACTCGACCCAGTCGGATGGCTGGGAGTCGATCTCGTTGATGCGGATCTCACCGTCGGTCTCGGGGACCTCGGGTGCGGTGAAGACGTTCGCGGCGCCCTTCGTCGACTCGGTGGTCTCGGCCCAGCCGGCGCGGTCGGCGGTGATGCCGTAGGTGACCGGCGCGTGTGCGGTCCACGAGTATTCGTCAGCGATCGCGGCGGTCGGGTCGAACAAGCGGACCGAGTCCTCCTTGCCGAGACCGAAGCCGAACTGGGTGTCGTCGATGACGAGGAACGCACCGGGCTCGACGACGGTGCCGGCCGGGAACGCGTAGGGCTTGTCGTCCTTGTTGTCCTTCACGACCCAGCCGTCGAGCGTGACCGCTGTCGTCGCGGTGTTGGTGAACTCGATCCAGTCTGAGGCTTGGCCGTCGGAGGACTCGATCTCGTTGATCTGGAGCCCCGGCGCTGGGGCGGCGATGGCGGCGGCGGGCGTCGCGATGAGGGCGGTTGCACCGATGGCGCACGCGGCGGTCATCGTCAACACACGGTTGAGGCGGGGCATGGGTCTCCAGGGCACGAAGGGACGGGGATCGTGTCCCATCCCATCGGCGTGGGGTGGCCGGGTGGAGGAGCGGCGGTGACCGGGAGGTGAACGACAGGTGGCTTCCCAGGCGGGACGTGCCACGATCCAGCAGATCGGACGCAGCGACCAGGACTACGCTCACCCCATGACCGACGATGCGACGACCGACACCGCTCCGCGCGCAGACCTCACCGGCTGGGTGCGGACCTCGTTCACCGGCGGCGGCGTCACGCACGACCGCTTCGAGAAGGGGTCCGGGCCGGGCGTCGTGCTCATTCCCGAGCTACCCGGGCTCACCCCCGAGGTCCTCGGGTTGGCGGAGCACCTCGTCGCGGAGGGGTTCACCGTCGCGATCCCGTCACCGTTCGGGACGCCTGGCCACGAAGGGACCATCGGCTACACGCTCGCGAGCGTCAGCAAAGTCTGCGTCTCCGCCGAGTTCAAGGCGTTCGCGACCGGTGCCCACCGGCCCGTCGCCGACCACGTCCGGGCACTGGCCGCCGACCTCGCGGGCCGCACGCCTGGTCCTGGCGTCGGCGTCATCGGTATGTGCTTCACCGGCGGTTTCGCGCTCGCGGCGGCCGTCGACGAGCACGTCCTCGCCTCCGTCATGAGCCAGCCGTCGACACCGTTCCCCGTCAGCCGGGCCCGCCGCGTCGACCCGGGGATGTCCGCCGCCGAGTTCGACGCCGTCGCAGCCCGTGCGGCTCAGGGCTCTGTCTGCGCACTCGGCCTCCGCTTCAGCGAGGACCGGGCTGTCCCGCGACAGCGCTTCGCCACCATCGCGGCCAAGCTCGGTGACGCGTTCGAGGTCATCGAACTCGACTCCTCCCCCGGTAACGCCACCGGCTTCTCGAAGACCGCGCACTCGGTCCTCACCGGCGAGGTCCGCGAGCGCGACGGCCACCCGGCGTTCGAGGCACGCAAGCGCGTGGTCGCCTTTCTCCGTGAACGACTGGCGACACCGACCGCGTCGGCCTGATCTTCCCAGCCGGCCGTCACGCTGCGATCATCGACTCCATGACCTCGACACGACACGACCGCGCGACACCGAACCTGCCGTCACGCAGCTTCGACGCGACGGAGACGTTCTATTCGGCGTTCGGCTTCGAGCGCGCGTTCCGCGACGAGGGCTGGCTGATCCTCGTCCGCGGTGGTCTGCAGCTCGAGTTCTTCCCGGCACCCGACCTCGACCCCGCGTCGAGCAACTTCATGTGTTGTCTGCGCGTGGCCGACGTCGACGAGCTCTACGACGCCATCCGACGTTCAGGAGTCGCCGAGGCGACCGTCGGCGCGCCTCGCCTGCACCCGGTCCGGATGCAGGATTGGGGACTCCGGGCCGGATTCCTCATCGACCCGGACGGCACGCAACTCACCCTCATCGAGCAGCGCGACTGATCCGCGACGGCGCGACGTCCGCCGTTCGGGAACGCCTAGAAGAAGGTGATCCCGTGCGGCGCACGCGGCGTCTGGAGCATCGATCGGAGCAGGAGCGGTGCAGCAGGGTCGGCCGCCTGCAGCACACCGGCTGCGGCGAGCGACACCGGGGAGACCGCGCCGAGCAGGAGCGAACCGAGGTCGGCGACGTCGAGCGCGAGGTCGGCGCCGGCAGCGTCGGTCTCGTCGCTCAGCTTCGTCGCCGTGCCGCGACCACCGGTCACCTCGAGGCGGAAGGTGCCCGCCGCGTAGCCGAGCGCGTCGGTGACGGCGATCGTCAACGAGCCGTCGACCGCGAACGGACGCGACGCGAGGACGGCCGGGAGGTCGAGGACGCGCAGCCACACGTGGTCCTCTTCGTGCTCGATGTCGTAGGCCCGGTTGTCGCCGAGGGCCGCCACGATCGGGTCGTCGAGGCGCGCGCGGTTGTACTTCACGACGTCGTTGAGGTCGATGGAGAGCAGGAACTCCCACAGCGACAGGTAGGCCGCGTCGGTCGCGTAGACGAGGTCGATGATCTCGATGCCGGTCTGTCCGCCGGGCTGCTCGACCATGCGCCACGTGACGTAGCCGTCGACCTCCTCGCCGTCGGCGGGACGGTGCACGGCAGCGCGGGTGTCCTTCGCCGGTTCGCCGTCGCGACCCAGCGTGCCGAGGACCAGCGGCCACGATCCGGTGTTGCGGACCATGGACCCGATCGAGCGCTCGTCGAAGCGGTCGAACACCTGTCGTGCGACGCCGTCGACCAGGTACTCGGGCGTGACGACGGACACGATGCCGCTCGTCGGCGCGAGGAACGGCAGTGCCTTCGCGCGCTTCACGACGACGTTGCGCTCACGGATCGCGGAGCCGAATCCGAACCGACGGTAGATCGTGCCCTCGCTGGCGGTGAGGGCCGCGATCGCATAGCCGTCGGCGACGCCGCGCTCGAGAGCCTGCGTCATCATGCGGCGCAGGATGCCGCGGCGTCGTTCGGTCGGGCGGACCGTGACGTCGGAGATCGCCTGCGTGTTGATGCTGGTGCCGTCGCCCCAGCTGAGCGCCTTCGGGAACCAGGAGAAGGTGCCCGCGGGCCAGGTCTCGTCGACCGAACCGGGCTGCGGCTTGCGGACGTAGGCGCCGAGTAGCACCGCTTCATCGGCGATCAACTCGTTCACCTTGCGCTTGCGCGCCTCCGGCTTCGGGGTGGACTCGTGGAAGCCGAATCCGATGGCGTCGAGGGCCGCCAGGCTCTCCGGGGTCGGTTCGCCGTCGGCCCCGTTCGCGAACGGGAACTCACGGAGCTCGTACCGGGTGTCGAAATCTTTGCTGTTGGCCACGACTCCAGCCTAACGACCCGGCCTGACACACCCCCGGGAAGCGCGATGGGACCGCGACCTCACGGCAGGGTGATCGACACCTCGACCGTGTACTCGTCGGCGGTTTGACCGAGCACCCGCTGCCGGAGCTCGGTGGTCGGCATCGTGATGCCGCGCTCCGCGATCGCGTCGAACAGGGCGACCACCGCGGGGTGGGTCGATCCCTCCGGGAGCTCGACGCCCGGTTCGGATCGCCAGACCGCGGCGAGCTCGGTCCGCTCGGGCAACACGTCGACCGTGGTCTCGTCACCACCCCACGTCGGTTCGAGCTGCGACGAGGTCGGCCAGCAGCAGACGATCTCGACCGCCCCCTGCTCACTCGGTCGGAGCGCGGTCCAGAACGTGCCCGTCGGACCGGCCCCTGCCTCCTGCAGGGCGACGTAGAGCTGCGAGAACTGCTCGTTCGCGTCGTCGTCCGTCACGGCGTCCTCGTCGCCGCGGGGCACGGTGAGCACCCGGCCGACGTAGGGCTGGGGCGGGAGTGCACGTTCGACGATCTCGACCGGTGCCGCGAGCGACGCGACGACCGAGCGGGCCTGCGCGAACGCGTGGTCCTCCTGCTCCCGCTGCTCCAGGACCAGGCGGTGGTGCACGTCGATCGCGGTCGACGGATCGGCGCCGGCGACGGAGAGGCCCACCGCGGCGAGGGGGACGCCGGCATCGCGAAGGGCCTTCACGATCACGCCCGCGCGCACCTGCTCCTCGCCGTAGCGGCGGTAGCCGGAGTCGGGATCGACCTCGGCTGGTACCAGCACGCCCTTCTCGTCGTAGTGGCGGAGCGCCTTCACGCTCAACCCGGTCATGCCTGCGAACTCTCCGATGTGCAACATGCTTCAAGCATCCCGTCTCCCCCTACGGGAGAGTCAAACCGCTGACATCGGCGTCCAAACTGCACCCCGAAGGTTCCTTAGTGAAGGATAAGTGCCTAAACTTCACTAACGGCTGTCGTAACTGCAACTTCGGCCGGGAAACAGGAGGGGACGATGACGACCGCTGTCACGTATGAACAGCGGCCCTGGCGGTCGCGTATCGCTCCCGACTCGTTGCCGAAGCGCGAGCGGCTGCTCCTCGCACAGCCATACGACGCCGCGGTCCCGCCACAGATCGCCGATCTCGACATCCGTCTGTCGGACGATCTCGTGGAGCTGCTGGGCGAAGCGCAGGAACGGATCATCCGTTTCGACAGCGAGGTCGGTCACGTCACCGCACCCTTCTCGTCGATCCTGCTGCGGAGCGAATCGGCGTCGAGCTCGCAGATCGAAAACCTGACGAGCAGCGCGAAGGCGATCGCCGAGGCCGAGTTGGACGAGCGCGACACCGGGAACGCGCCACTCATCGTCGCCAATGTCCGAGCTCTCGAGGCAGCACTCGCAGCATCGGACGAGCTCTCCAACACGACGATCATCGCCATGCAGGAGCAGCTCCTCGGCACATCGGCACCGGAGATCACCGGCCGATATCGCGACGAGCAGGTCTGGATCGGGGGCGGCAATTTCGGTCCGCATGAAGCAGACTTCGTTCCGCCGCACCATGACCGTGTCGCAGCGGCGATGGACGACTTCATCGCCTACTCCCTCCGACCGGCACCCCTCCCGCTCGCTGCGATCGCCGTCGCTCACGCGCAGTTCGAGACCATCCACCCGTTCCCTGACGGCAACGGGCGCACCGGTCGAGCGCTGGTGCAGGCCGCCCTCCGGCGGGTCGGACTGACCAGCGGGGTCACTGTGCCCATCTCAGCCGGCATCCTGCAGCAGCGTGATGACTACTTCGCTGCACTCACCAGCTATCGGCAGGGCGACGTCGAGCCGATCGTCCGCGTCTTCGCCGACGGTGCGTTCCTCGCGATCGCCAACGGACGGACGTTGGTGGAGGAGATCGAGACCATCCGGGCCGCATGGCAGCAGGCCTTGCGCGACATCCGCGCCGATTCGGCCGCGCATCGCATCACGGCACTGGCACTGGAACATCCGGTGATGAACAGTCGGCTCGTGCGCGAACACCTCGACGCCTCAGATCGCACGGTCTTCAACACCCTCGACACCCTCGTCGACCGTGGCATCCTCACGGTCGGCTCGTCGCGACAGCGGAACCGTCTCTGGACTGCGCCTCCCGTTCTGGCAGCGCTCGACGGGTTCGCTGCGCGCAGCGTGCGGCGCGGCTGATGGCGCTCCCCCACGACACGGAGCACCTCCGTTTCCGGCGCATGACGCCGACGGACCTCGACGAGATGGCGAACCTCCTCGGCGATCCCGCGGTCATGCAGTTCTACCCGGCGCCGAAGACCCGCGAGCAGGCCGCGGCGTGGATCGCCTGGAACGAGGGCAACTACGCACAGTACGGCTTCGGACTGTGGATCATCGAGAACCACGACGGCGAATTCGTCGGTGACTGTGGCCTGACGTGGCAGCGGGTCAACGGCGAGCTGAAGCTCGAGGTCGGGTACCACGTGAGCCCCGCCTGGCAGGGTCGAGGGTTCGCGACCGAGGCCGCCGCCGCCAGTCGGGACTTCGCCCAGGAGCACACGGACTCGTCAGAGCTCGTCGCGATCGTCCACCCCGACAACCGGGCATCGTCGCGCGTGGCGGAGAAGATCGGCATGCGACGCGTGGACGACGACCGCGGCGCAGACGGGTCGGTGCGGCACGTGCTGAGCATGCGACTTCGATCGACGGCCGCCTCCAGCGACGCCGATCACCTCGCTGAGTAGCCGCCGCACCTACCCCCGCGCCGCCACGAACGCCGCGACGCAGTCCTTGATGTCCTGCTCGCTGTGGGCGGCACTGATCTGCACGCGGATGCGGGCCTCGCCGCGGGGCACCACGGGGAAGCTGAACGGGATCACGTAGATGCCCTGCTCCAACATCCGCGCCGCGACCTGCACCGCCTGCTGCTCGTCGTCGAACATCACCGGGATGATCGGGTGCGAGCCTTCCAGCAGCCGGAAGCCCTCCTCGGTCATGCGGGCACGGAACAGGTCCGCCTTGCGGAACAGTCCCTCGCGCAGCTCGTCACCCTCCGCCGCGAGCTCGACGGCCCGACGCGCCCCGGCGACGAGCGACGGCGCCAGGCTGTTCGAGAACAGGTACGGCCGGCCCGACTGCCGCAGCACGTCGACGATCTCCTGCTTCGCGCTCACATACCCGCCCGACGCACCACCGAGCGCCTTGCCCAAGGTGCCGGTGAGGATGTCGACGCGGTCCTGCACGCCGAACAACTCCGGCGTGCCGCGACCACCCGGGCCGACGAAGCCGACGGCGTGCGAGTCGTCGACGAGGACGAGCGCGCCGTAGCGGTCGGCGAGGTCGCAGATCTCATCCAAGGGCGCGTAGAAGCCGTCCATCGAGAACACGCCATCGGTGACGATGACGGTGCGACGCGCGTCGGCGGCGTTCATGAGCTGCTGCTCGAGGTCGGCCATGTTGCGGTTGCGGTAGCGCAGGCGGCGGGCCTTGCTCAGACGGATGCCGTCGATGAGCGACGCGTGGTTGAGTGCATCGGAGATGATCGCGTCGTGCTCGCCGAACAGCGCCCCGAAGACCGCTCCGTTCGCGTCGAAGCAGGAGGAGAACAGGATGGTGTCCTCCGTGCCGAGGAAGGCGCTCAGCTCCTGCTCGAGGTCGCGGTGGATCTGCTGGGTGCCGCAGATGAAGCGGACGCTCGCGAGCCCGTAGCCCCACTCGTCGAGCGCCAGCTTGGCGGCGTCGACGATCGACGGCTCGTTGGCGAGGCCGAGGTAGTTGTTGGCGCAGAAGTTCCGCACCTCGCGGCCGTCGATCGTCACGTGACTGCCCTGGCGGGACGTGATCGCGAACTCGCGCTTGGTGAGGTCGTCGGCCTCGATGCGGTCGAGCTGGTCGCGCAGCTGCGTCTTGATGGTGCCGTACATGTCGTCTCCTCGGGGTCGAGTGGGCGGTTGAGCTGAGTGTGGCGGTCGCTCAGGCGGCGGTCGCGGCGTGGGCGGCGACCGGCGCCTGTTCGTCGATGACGCCGGTGATGATGACGTCGCGGGTGTCGGTCCAGTCGATGAGCACCTTGCCCGCCGCTCCCCCGCGCGCGGTGTCGAAGGCGTCCTGCCACGAGGCGAGCGGGAAGCGTGCGGTGACGAGCGACTCGAGGGCGTTACGGAGCTCGGGGCTGTGGTCGACCATCGCGCTCGCGTGGTGCCAGGTGTCGAACATCTCGCGGCCGTAGATGCCCTTGATGGTGATCATGCGGGTGATGACCTTGGTCCAGTCGATCTCGATGTTCGTCGAGGGCAGACCGAGGAGCGCGACCTTGCCGCCGGTGTTGAGGTTCTCGATGAGCTCGCTGGCGGCGGCGGCCTGTCCGGACATCTCGAGGCCGATGTCGAAGCCCTCCAGCATGCCGAGCTCGGCCTGGGCGTCGGCGACCCGTTCCTTCGAGACGTCGACCACGCGGTCCGCCCCGACGGCGAGGGCCTTCTCGAGGCGGTCGGCGACGACGTCGGTCGCGACGATGTTGCGTGCCCCGGCGACCCGGCAGACGGCGATGGCCATGAGACCGATGGGGCCGCAGCCGGTGATGAGGACGTCTTCGCCGAGGATCGGGAAGCTGAGCGCCGTGTGGACGGCGTTGCCGAGGGGGTCGAAGAGGGCGCCGAGGTCGGGGGTGACCTGGTCGCCGTGGACCCAGACGTTGGTGGCCGGCAGGACGACGTACTCGGCGAAAGCGCCGTCGAGGTTGACGCCGAGGCCGCGGGTGTGGCGGCAGAGGTGGCGGCGGCCGGAGCGGCAGTTGCGGCACGTGCCGCAGACGAGGTGCCCCTCACCGGAGACCGCTGCGCCGACGGGGATCCCCTCGACGCGGCTGCCGACCTCGACGACCTCACCGGAGAACTCGTGGCCGGGGACGAGCGGGGCGTCGACCGCGCCGGCCGCCCACGGGTCCCACGACTCGATGTGGAGGTCGGTCCCGCAGATGCCGGTGCGGTGGACGCGGATGAGGACGTCGTCGGAACCCATTGCCGGCATCGCGCGCTCGACGAGTTCGAAACCGGCGGTGTCGGGTCGTTTCCAGAGGGCGAGCAACGGCGTTCCTTCCTGCGGGAGCGGCGGCGGCCGGTGGTGCCGGCTGTCGCGGACGGGCGTCGTTGCGCTGTCCTGGTGACCAACGTAGCCAGATCGATCCGTCACGAATATTGAGGGTTTCCACGCGACCAGTTAGCTTGAGCTGATGAATCTCTCTCAGATGCGGATCATGCGCGAACTGGCCGAGCGCGGGACGATCGCGGCGGTCGCGCGGCACTTGCATGTCACGGCGCCGGCGATCTCGCAGCAGCTGGCCGCGTTGCACCGCGAGCTCGGCGTCGCGCTGACGTATCGGGTGGGGCGGGAGATCCGTCTGACCGAGGCGGGTATGGCGCTGGCCGAGATGGCGGGGACGGTGCACACGCTGATCGACCGTGCGGCCGAGACGGTGCGCGAGTACGGCGGCGACACCGGCGCGCGGGTGCGGGTGGCGGCGTTCCAGAGTGCCGGACAGGCGTTGTTGCCGGGTTTGCTGGAGGACGCTGAGGGTGGACCGTCGCTGGTGTTCGGCGAGCATGATGTCGCGCAACCGGAGTTCGCCGAGCTCGTCGATCAGTACGACCTCGTCATCGCGCACCGGATGGACCATGACGAGCCGTGGCCGTCGGAGCAGCTGTCGGTGACGACGCTGTTGAGCGAGCCGTTCGATGTGGCGATGTCGGTGGACCATCCGCTCGCTGGCCGGTCGTCGGTGTCGGCGGTCGAGCTCGCGGACGAGTCGTGGATCGCCGCCCACGCGGGCTTCGCGCCTGATGTCGCGCTCGGGGTGGTCGAGGCGACGGCGGGCGTGCGGTTCCATCGCGCGCATCGGGTGAACGACTACCACCTGGCGGCGTCGCTCATCGTGGGCGGGGAGCTGCTGGCGTTGTTCCCGAGGTACACGGCACCGCGGGCCGACCCACGGCTGGTGTTGGTGCCGCTCGAGGACGTGCGGATCGCGCGCAACATCGACGTGCTCGCGCGTCCGCATGCGCTCGCGCGGGTCGCGGTGGCGGGGACGCTGGAGCGCCTGCAGGACGGAGCTGATGCGCTGCAGCGGGAGCGTCCGTCGGCGCCGGTCGGGCCCGGCTTGCATCACGTCGAGGTGTGGCTCGCGGACGTCGAGGCGGAGCAGGCGGGCTGGGCATGGCTGCTGTCTCGTGTCGGGTTCTCCCAGGAGAGCGAGTGGCCGGGCGGCGAGTCCTGGGAGGCCGGCGACACCTACGTCACGCTGACGGCGTCGCCGAACCTCAGTGCGGAGTCGCACGATCGGCGACGGCCGGGCGTGAACCATCTCGCGTTCCGCGGAGGCAGGCGGGATGCTGTCGACGCGATCATGGCGGCGGGCCCCGAACACGGCTGGCGACCGCTGTACCAGGATCGCTATCCGCACGCCGGTGGCCAGCAGCACTACGCGGGCTGGCTCGAGAACGAGGCGGGATTCAAGGTCGAGGTGGTCGCGGATCCTGTGGTCAACGCTCTGCACAGCCTCAACGCCGCCGCCCCACCGTCAGCGCCTGAATGCTAGGCTTCACTCACCACATCCCCCACGCCTCTCGTTGAAGCGCACTTGGGGGATTTTTTGTTCACTCGGGAGGACCATCGTTGCCTCCCGTCACCGCTTGCCGAGATAGATCTCACTGGCACAGAGCGCAGCGACCTCTGGAAAGGTGAGGCCCGATTCGGAGGAAGCGAGCTCTGGCACGCACAGCATGACCTCCATCGGCTCGATACCGAGCTTGTCGGTGACAGCGAGGACTGAACTCCAAGCTCTGGAGAAGTTGTCGCTCGTGACCGGCGTACCGGTTGCGACCAGCGCCGCGGCGGTCGCCTGCTGCATTCGCTCGGAGGAGTACGAGCCGCCAACCACCTCGCGTGCTTGTTCTATCGGATCATCTGCAGTCTGCAGCGAAGGAGCGTCAGCTGGCGGCGACTGCACCGACGACTGGCTGTTCGATTGCACGGCTGCTGGAGGACGCGATCCGCCGACCACAACGCTGACGACGACGATCGCACCGATCGCAGCGATGATCGAGAATGCCATCAGAAACCGCCCCGCCGTCGTTTGCGTGAACTTCAGCGGCGCGGGTGGGTTTCCCCCGGAATCCGTTTCAGGTGACGGTTCAGCCATGCGAAGGTCACTCTCCATCGGGTCAAGTCGGAGTGGTCGATGCTGGCCGGGAGATGCCAGGCTCGTCGATCCACCTGCGCTACCTTTCCACAACTCGGGCGCGTGACCCATTCTGGGACTGATGACCCCCGCCCCTCCCCCGCCAGACTGTGCTTGGCCCGGTTCGCGGGTCCGTCACCTGCCGTCGATGATCCGATGCCGCTGCGGGTCGCGTTGACCCGATGCAAGGACCGTTCCGATGAGCTCGACCACCCCACCCTCTGCCACGCCCGCCGGCTGGTACCCCGACTACGCGGACCCGACACAACAGCGCTACTGGGACGGTGCCTCATGGACCACCCACACCGCGCCCGCCGCGGTCGCACCTCCGCAGCAGGCGGCGACCGCTCTGCTCGCCAGCCAGCCGCTCCAGCTGCAAAAGTCCGCGCCGCCCGCGTTCGCCGCCGGAACGGTTCCGTCGCCGTACGCCGCACAGCCAGGCACCACATCCGGCATGAGCGGCAAAGCGAAGGGTTGGATCATCGCCGGCTCTGTCGTCGGTTCGCTCCTGCTCGTCGGTGGCGTCTCGAACGCGATCAACGGCGGACGGAGCGAGCCGGTCGCCGTCGCGCAGACTGCAACCCAGACGCCGACAGCAACTCCGACACCGTTTCCGACCGCGACTGTCGAGCCCATTGCCGAGCCCACTGCACCGGCCGTGGTCGATGTCGCCGCGTTCCAGGCGGGCGCGAACAAGCACACCGCCGACATCGACAAGGACCTCGACGACATGGTCACCACGCTGGCCGAGGGCGGCACCTGGCGGCTCCTCTCCAACACTGTTGAGATCAGCTTCAACCTCGGGCAGCTCCAGTCGCTCGACGTGCCATCGTCGGTCGCAGCCGAGTGGGCGCCGGCCCTCGTCGGGCTCGAGACGAGCGTCGACGCGCTGACGACCGCAGTCTCGGGAGGTGACCCGGCGACGATCCAGGGCGCAATGGACGGCGTTCGAGCGTCCTCCGCCGTGCTGCGCGACATCGGCGCCCGGGCGGTTTGATCTGCTCCGAGCCCGAAGCCCTCAGCCGTTCACATCTCAATCGTTTGGAGACATCCGTGTCGAACACCCCTACCTTGCTCCTCCTCCATGGAGTTGGCGCTGGCGACCTTCAAGGCAATTGGAAGACCTCGCTGAATGCGGCGCTGGCAAACATCGGTTACCCCGACCTGTCGGCCGTCAACGTCGTAGCTCCCCAGTACTCCCATGCGTTGAAGGGTTGGGATGACAAAGAACCGATGCCGGGCGAAAAGGTCAAGCAGCCCACCCGCGATGCCGCGAGGAAGAACCGGCGCGACTTCGAGCGCCGCATGGGAGCTCTCGAGTATCGACTCGGACGGCATCATCCCGGACACGTCACGCCAGAATTCGGGCACGTCGTCAACGCGGCCGTCAGTGCCGGGCTTGTCCTGCCATTCCTCGCGCAGGCCCGGCTGTATCTCTCTGACGCACAGATTCGCGCGCATATCCTGAACCGAATCCTCGCCCAGCTCCCGGACTCCGGGCCGATCGTCATCGTCGGCCACAGCCTCGGTTCCGTCATCGCCGCCGACCTTCTCCGTCGCCTGCCTCACGAGTTGGAGGTGGTCGGCATGGTGACGATCGGCAGCCCACTGGCGCATGGCGGATTCGACGTCGACAAGCTACGAGCATCACTCTCCGAGCCACCGGTGAACCTCGCCTGGTGGGTGAACTTCTGGAACTTCGGCGATCCGGTGGCCGCACATCGGGGACTCAGCTCGGTCTTCCCGTGGCTGATCGACCTGGGAATCAACACCGGACATCTCGGGGTCCCCGCGCACGACGCGACGGCCTACCTCGCCAACCCGACCGTCGCGGAGAGCATCGGCTACGCGGTCTTCGGGTCGAAGTCGCGCGAAGTGGATGTGTTCGACAACGCCCCGGCTATCCCGCTGGACTTCTCGGAGCAGCTTGCGCTTCTCGCGCTCCGGTACGCCCATCTCGTCACCCCGATGTTGAAGAACGATCAGGACAAGCAGAACCGTTACGAGGGGGCGCTGAGGCACGTACAGGCGGCGACCGTCGACCAGATTGCTCAGCGGAACGCGGGCGAGAATCGCCCCGTGCCAGCAGCGATCGCAAGACTCGCATTCGACCTCGCAGATGCTGAAGCGGCCATTCCGGAAGCTCGCCCGAGTTTTCAGATCCCGAAGGATGAGGCGGTCGTCCTCCTGACCGTCCTCGCGTCGGAGAATGTCATTCGACCATTCGAGATCGACATCTCGAGGGACCTTTGGAAGGCCGCGATGCGGGACCTCGCAGCCGAGATGGGCCTCGGAAGCCAGTTCGGCACTGCCGTGTTCGATGCCGGTCAACGGGCAAAGAGTGCACTCGGTGGGGCGCGCGGAGTGAATTGGCTCAAGTGGGGTGCGATCGGAGTCGGGGCAGCGGCGATCGTCGTCGCTACCGGAGGCATCGCTCTGGCGGCCGCTCCGGGTCTCGCCGGAGCCGCCGTCATCACCAGCGCGCTCGCCAGTTTCGGACCTGGCGGAATGGTCGGAGGGCTGTTGACCGCCGGCACCCTGGTGACTGCCGGCGGCGGCGGGATCGCCTTCGGGCTCGCGAGCCCAGGAACCTCGGCGGAGACGTTCGAAGCGGTGATCGAACGCCGCCTCGCGGCCGAGATCCTTCGCGAATTGCAGCACCTCGATTCGGACCCGACGACGTGGAGGGTGCTCGCCGAAACGGAGATCGAAGTCCGGCGGGAACATGAACGGCTCGACGAGTTCTCGGACGGGGATGCTCCCGGCTTGAAAGATCTCAAACGCAAGATCGAGTCCGTCGAGCGCGCGTTGAAGTACATGCGGGAACACGGACTTGAGCCAGGATATGTTCCCGACGTCTCTGAACCGCTCCTTGGAAGACTCACCAGCTTCGTGCGCGACGGTCGCCAGTAGCGCGGCCCTTCCGGGCAGAGATTCGTGGGGCGCTCACGACCGAGAGAGGCGAACCGCGCCGCTTCCCGAGGGCACGCCCGAGCCCTCGCGGCGCGCCTTGCAGGACGTGCCGCGAGAGCGGGCACGTGCCGCCTCAGGGGGTGTGGAGGGGGACGATCGTGTCCAGCCCGCTCCGCGCCAATCTCCCCGAGGCCAGCCCGAACTCGAGGGCCTCGTCGAGGCGGGCTCCGATCGCGGCGGTGACTCGCTTGCCACCGAAGATCGCGAGGGTCTCGCGGCGGAGTTCGTCGGGCGAGAGACCGGCGGATTCCTCCGCTGCGATCGCCATCGCGTTCGCGATCTCCACCAGGGAGATGTGCTCGATCGCTCGGGCCGCTTCGGCCGAGGACTGACGGGCTCCGCGCCAGGTGAGCGGGTCGATCGACGTCGGCCAGGCGAACGGCTCGTCGGAGCGGCCCAGCAACTCGGACGGGACCTTGTCGAGGATCGACTTCGCCCGCGAACCCACCACCCGGTCGAGACCGAACGCACCCGCGACCAGCTTGGCCAGACGCGTCACGTGGATCGGCCCCTCGGCCTCCACCGCAGCACGGATCGCACCCTGCACCGCGACGACCGACTGACGGCCCGGCAACCGGTCGAGCACTTCGATCCCACCCAGCGTGGGTGCGTCCCAGGGCTCGTACTCCGAGAGCTCCGGGTGGCGCGCGGACGTGTCCGCCTCCGGCACCGCCTCGACGGGCTGCGCCGAACCGACCTTGCGGTCGCGGAACTCCGACAGGGTCTCCAGCGACGCCAGCCGCTCCGACCACTCACGCACTCGAGCGCTGCGAACCGGCGCGGGCTCATCCGAGGCATCGGGAGCGACATCGGCATCATCGGCAACCGACGCATCAGTCGCCTCCGACTCCGCACCAGCCGACACCTCCGGCACCGCACTCCCCGCAGCAGCCCGCTCAGCCGCAGCCTCAACCGCCGCGACCAACCGGTCCAGCACATCCTCGCGGTGGTGCAACCACTCCGGCAACCACACACGCTCGACGCCCGGCCACCGCATCAAGCCGCTCAGCACCTCGACCGGCAGCCCGTCACGGTCCGCGACCGTCCGACGCTCACGCCATGACGCCCCGTCGAGGAGCACCGCCACCAACGGTCGGTCCGGCTCCGCTTCCGTAGCGATGCTGATGTCGACCCGGAAGTCCGACAAGCCGACATCCGTCCGCACGGCATGCCCGGCGTAGCGGAGCTCGTCGGCGATCTCGTCGCGGTGGCGGTCGATGATCGCCTGACGACGACCGTCCTCGCCGGCGGCCTCGCTCCCCCGCTGCGCCAGCTCCAGGTATGCCTTCAGGTGCTTGATGCCGATCGACGAGGTCTGCTCCGCCCGCAGCTCCGACGGGTCGAAGCTCGCGAACAACACCACCTGTCGCCGAGCCCGCGTCACCGCGACGTTCAACCGCCGCTCGCCACCTGCCCGCGTGAGCGGCCCGAAGTTCAACGGGATCACGCCCTTCTCGTTCGCACTGAACGCGATCGAGAACAGGATCGTGTCGCGCTCGTCACCCTGCACGTTCTCCAGGTTCTTGACGAAGAGACCGTCCTGCTCGTCGAGCGCCAGCGCGATCCTCGGGTCGGCACTGTCACGCAGCAGGTCTTCGATGAGCGTCCGCTGCTGCGCGTTGAAGGTGATGACCCCGAGCGATGGCGTCTCGTCCGGCGAGGCCTCGAAGCGGCGCGAGATCTCCTCGACGATCGCCTGCGCCTCCACCGGGTTCGTCCGCAGCGACTTGCCGCGGCCACCCCGCTCGAACTGCCCGTCGAGCCGCACGAACGCCAGCCCGTGACCCGCCACCCCACCGTCGCCCGCACCCGCGAACGGCGCCGGGAACGACGACAACTGGCTGTCGTAGTAGTGGTGGTTCGAGAACGCGATGAGCGACTCGTCCTGGCTGCGGTAGTGCCACGACAGCCACTTGCTCGGCACCCGAGCCTGCACACACTCGGAGAGGATCGATTCCTCGTCCTGCAGCACCTCGCTCGTGACGTCGGCGTCGTCGTCGATCGTCGCGCCGGCCTCGGCGAACGTCGTCGGCGGCATCTGCTTGCTGTCGCCAACGACGACGACCGAACGCGAACGCCCCATCGCCCCGATCGCGTCGGCGACCCGGATCTGCGACGCCTCGTCGAACACGACGATGTCGAACAGCTCGGCAGCGGCCGGGAAGAACCGCGCGACCGACTCGGGGCTCGCGAGCGTGCACGGCATGATCTGCGTGATGAGCTCGCCGAAGTTCTCGAGCAGCGCACGGACACTCATGCCGCCGCGCTGACGGTCGATCTGCCGACGCAGCCCGCCGACCTGACCGCTCTCCGACTGCGAACTGAACGTCCGCAGCCCGAGCACCGACGCCGGGATCGCGCGCGGCAGCTCCTCACGCACGGCCTTCACGCTCGTGGTGAAGCGGGTGACGCTGCGGTTGTGGGCGGTGGCGTCGAAGGCGTCGAGCGTGGTGGTGCGCTCGCGCTCGTCGATCGACGCCTGTGCGAGGCCCTTCTCGAAGGCGAGTGTCGCGTCCTCGGTCTCGATGCGACCGGCGAGGATTGCGGCACGGACGTCGTCGAGTCCGTGGGTGCGGAGCGGTTCGATGACCCGCACGAGGTCGAGCCAGCGTTCGAGGACGACCGGCTCGGCCGCGTCGAGACGGCGGGCGTCGCGCGTCGACCACCAGGCCTGCAGGAAGCCCTCGCCACCCGACCACGCCGACAGGCGCTCGGTGCTGACGGACGCGGTGCGCAGGAAGTCGCTCCAGGTGCTCGCGAGCGTCGTCAGCGCCTGGGCCGCCTGCTGCGACGGCTGGGTCGTGGCGTAGTGGTCGCGGACGGCGGTGATGAACGCGTCGTCGGGCGTGCCCGGGAGGCGGAAGCCCTCCGACAGCCAGCGGTACCAGCCGAGGAGTTCGCGGACGGGCTGGGTCGGCTCGATAAGCGGGTTCCAGCGGTCGCCGACGAGCGGGAGGGCGGTGGACCGGAGCGTGCCGCGCAGCTGGACGAGGCGATCCTGGGCCGCCTTCGCCTCGGTGAGCTGCGGGACGAGCTGCTTGACCTTGAATACGGTGGCATCGACGGCGAGGACGTCGCTCAGCTGCGCGAGCGCGGCCCGGAGCCGCTTCTTGCGACCGAAGAAGCTCGACGCCGCGGCCTGTTCGGCGGCGTGGAGCGGGCCGGCGATGTCGCGGTCGAGGATGGCGGGTGTGAAGGTCGAGCGCCACTCGGCCTGGGCGTCACGGAGCTGTTCGGCGGCCGCGAGGGCCTCGTCGAGCCGGGAGAAGTCCTCGGGCCTGGTTCCAGCCATCAGCGCGCCGATGGGCAGGCGCGGTGCGGCGACGGCGGTCGACCAGAGGCCGAGGAGGTCGGGTCGCGACGCGAGACGCAGGGCGTCCATCGGGAGGCCGTCGTCGAGCGTCGCTGCAAGGGCCGCGTCCAGCGCGCGTGCGGCCTGCTGCACGGTCGCGGCGTCCAGCCCGGGAGCCGAGGGGCCGTCGAGGAACGCCCACGGGTGCGTCGTGCTCGGCCGCGCGAGGTCGGAGCGCTCGGGGAGGTCGCGGAACACCTGCCGCAGCTCCTCGAACGCCTCGGACGTTCCGGCGGCGACGAGCGGCTCGGGAATCGCCATCGGGACGAGGTCGTGATCCATCGCGAGCAGGCGACTCCGCGCGGAGTAGAGGGAGAAGCCGGCGGCGTTGACCTCGTGGAGGCGATCGGCGTAGCGGGTGAGGGTGCGGAGGCCGGACTCGGACAGCTCGCGGTTGGTGCTCAGCGCGTCGATGTCGGCCTTGGTGCGGAGGTCGAGGCCGGTCTTGATCTGCGCACGGACGACGTTCGGCCTGGCGCCTTTGTCGTGGAGGTCGAGGGAGAACGCGCCGAGTCCGACGTCTTCGAGTCGCTGCTTCACGACGTTGAGCGCCGCACGCTTCTCGGCGACGAACAGGACCTTCTTGCCCTCGGCGAGCGAGCGGGCGAGCAGGTTGGTGATGGTCTGCGACTTGCCGGTTCCGGGAGGGCCTTCGAGCACGAAGGTGCGCCCGGCGACCGCCTCGGCGACGGCGTCGAGCTGGGAGGAATCGGCGGCGACCGGGCAGTCGAGGCCGAGGCGGTCGAGGTCGGTGTCGGTCTGTGCGGGCGTCGGGTCGGCGTAGGCCTCGAGCGGCGAGTTGATGAGGTGGTCGACGAGGCTGTTGGAGGCGAGGGTCTCCCAGTTCTCATCGAGGTCCTTCCACAGCCGGTACTTCGCGAACTGGAGGATCGACAGCGACGCCGTCTCCTCCACGCGGAACGGCAGGCCGGCGTCGAGGATCGCCTGGCGCACGGCGGTGAACGCGGCCGGGAGGTCGATGCCGGAGCCGTCCTCGACGGGGTTCGCGAGTCCGGGAATCTCGAGGCCGAAGCTCAGTCGAAGCTTCTCGAGCAGGCAGTAGTTGGGCGTGGAGGAGCCCGACTCGTCGAGGGTGAGACGGTAGGAGGAGCCGCGGCTCGTGGTCGTGAGCGTGACGGGCACGAGCACGAGGGGTGAGCGGAGATCGCGGTCGCCGAAGCGCCAGCTCAGCATGCCGAACGCGAGGTAGAGGTTGTTGGCGCCGGTCTCCTCGACGATCGTCTTGGCCTTGTAGGCGAGCGCGCGGAGCTTCGTCGGGTAGGCGGCCTCGGTGACGTCGATGAAGGCGCTCTTCTTGTCCTCCAGGAAGGTGATGCGGTCGCTCTCGTCGAGGTCGCGGCCGAAGCGGATGCCGCGCTGCTGGTCGATCGTCGCGACGGTGTCGGAGGCGACGAGGGTGAGCGGGGTGCCGTGGTTGATGCTGTCCTCGAGGCGGCCGAGCGCGGGGCCGGGGACGGCGAGCTCGAAGCCAGAACGGTCGGTGTAGTTGATGAGTTTGTTGCGGAGGCTGAGGTCGAGGAGGGCGTTCTTCCAGGTGGAGACGCGCTTCGGGACGTCGGGGCCGTGGCCGGCTGCGGTCGACTCGGCGGTGGCCGGGGCGTCCTGAGTGAGGGCGCGGGCTTCGGGTGCCTGGTAGAGGGTGACGACGGGTTCGCCCTCGGCGTTGATGCGGCGGCTGGGCAGCGGGTAGATCTTGCGGAGGCGGGCCTGGACGACGTCGGTGACGCCGATGAAGTCGTCGAGAGAGCCAGCAAGGTGGTCGGTGTGGGGCCGGCGGGAGGCCTCGGCGAAGGTGGCGGAGGTGCCGGTGAGCATGGTGGTCTCGACGACGCCGATGCGGCCGAGTTCAAGGGAGTTGACGGCTTCGGAGACGTCGGTGCTGGCGACGACGTCGAGGGTGGTCTGGACGCGCCAGTAGCCGAGGAAGATGTGGTCCTTGAGCAGCCAGAGGAGGGGGTGGATGCCGATGGCTTCGAGGACGGACGCGAGCAGGATCGTCGTGTCGAGGCAGGTGCCGAGGTGGCCGGTGAGGACTTCCTCGGGGGTGCGGACCTTCTGGCCGCTCTGGCCCCAGCTGGCGGGCGGTTCGGCGTAGCGGATGTCGCGGGCGCGGGCGGCGTCCCAGACGGCGGAGACGATGGCGTCGATGCGGGCGAGGTCGTCGAGTTGGTAGGTGGCGAGGGAGCTGTTGCCGGTCTGCTGGTCGAGGAGGTCGGAGACTTCGAGCATGAGCTCGCTGACGACGAGGGCGTTGGGCTGCACATGGGCGGCGAGGAGTTCGAGGCCGAGTTGCACGGGTGCGGCGATCCACTGGTTGGACGCGAGCACGGTGACGGGGCTCTCGACCGTGCCGAGCTGGGTGCCTGCGGCGTCGCGGACGGTGACGCGGATGACGCCGGGGCGCTGCTCTTCGACGAGGAGCATGCGGCGTGGGTCGAGGAGGACCTCGGGGCTGCGGAGGAGGGTGGTGCGGTCTTCGCCGAGGTCGGCGAAAAGCACCTTGGTGTCGGCGAGGGCGCCGTCGGCGGTGACGACGTCGATCTCGACGGACGCCGCCCGGCGTTCCCCGCCGTGGTTCTCGAGGACGATCTCGTCGATCACCGCGATGCTGCAGTGCGCCATCGCGTAGCTGAGCGTCGGCGTCGCGCTGACGCGGATGGAGACGGATGACGGGCCTGCGGCACCTTCGGCGGACAAGGAGCCTGCGGCGCTCTGCTCACTGGCTCCGTCGGTCCCTGAGCTTGTCGAAGGGCTCAACACCCGCCCCTTCAACTCCCCCACAACCGCAGCCTGCTCCGCGGCCCCGACGCTCTCCAACAACAACTGCATCGAGTCCAACGCCCGATAGGCCGACTGCTCCGTGAACCCCGCGTTATGGGCCCAGGCATTCCGAACCTCCCGAAGCTCACTCGCGTACCCACGAGCGCTCCGCGACAGCACGCGGTCGAACGGGTACCCCAGCTCCCCGATCCGCTCGGTCATCGCCCTGAGCATCAGCGACACGTCGGTCGCCGAGTACCGCCCGTGCCCGATCCCGGCCGTGCGGTCCTTCTCCTCGATGATCCGAGTCCACCCGACACCGGGCACCGCCTCGGCGAACGCACCCTCCACGACAGAGCTCAGCCCCAACCCAAGCTGCTCGAGCCCCTGGCCGACGGCGGAGTTGAGTTCAGAAGCGTCCACGTGTGCGGCCTTTCATTATGGTGAGGCTGATATGCCGTCGGCACTTGATCGGGCCACTGTTGCGTTCTCTAGCCCCCAGAACACCACTGTGCCCGCGCGGGGAGTCGATAAAGCGATTCGACCGGCCCAACGGCCGCTACGAGCCTACCTAGCAGAGGCGACGCTCGATCCTCCGGCGCATGGCCTGGAGAACGGCCACGGGTGCGAGCCGATGGAGTTATGCGCGGTGGAATCGCTGCGGCCCGCGGGGTCGATCAGTTCGCGCGCCGCTGGTGCTGACACGCAGAGTGGCTTCGAAGATGGAGATGACTCCGTCGAAGCTCGAGGTGCCCGGCGGGATCCGACGTAGGGGGTTTCCCTCACCTTTACCCGGTTCGCAGTCGATAGGGTTGCTGCTAGGGGAAGCAAAATCGTGCTGTGCTTCGTGACGGCAAATTCCGAGGACGGGTGTGGTGCGCGGTGAATGACCACGTGGGCGAACAAGCTCTTCATGCAGGAGGCCTAGCGCCACACCAGGCGAAGTACTTCGCACACGAGTTGCAGCGCAGCTACGCGAACGATCACGTCGGCAAACTTGCCGGACTGCTGTTCGACGCCCAGGTCGAGCCAAAGCCGCACCAGATCGATGCCGCGCTGTTCGCGCTGAAGACGCCGTTCCTCCGGGGCGTGATTCTCGCCGATGAAGTGGGCCTCGGGAAGACGATCGAAGCGGGAATCGTCATCTCGCAGTACTGGGCGGAGAGGCGTCGCGGCATCCTAGTCGTGACTCCGTCGAGCTTGCGTCAGCAGTGGCAGCAGGAGCTGTACGAGAAGTTCTTGATCCCGTCGTCCATCCTCGATCCGAAGTCGAAGGACTCGCTGCTTGCTGCTGCGGGTGGACGCTCGGCTCAGGTGTTGATCTGCTCCTACGAGTTCGCGCTCCGGCACGAGACCTCGCTGCTCAAGGCGTGGGACCTCGTGGTCGCGGACGAGGCGCACCGACTGCGGAACTTCTGGACGGGCAAGACGAAGGCCGCAGAGGCAGTCGCGCACATCGTTGGTGGCGCACACAAGACCGTACTGCTGACCGCCACGCCACTGCAGAACAAGCTCGAGGAGCTTTACGGGCTGGTGTCGATCTTCGACCCTGGCTACTTCCACTCCCTCGACGCGTTCCGCGAACGCTATGTCAAGAACCGCGACCTGGGTCGCGATGACGACCTAGTCGAGCGTGTCGCAACGGTCGCGAAGCGCACGCTGCGGCGTGACGCGGACAAGTACATCCACTTCACCAAGCGCCTGCCGCTGACGGTCGAGTTCACCCCGTCGCCGGACGAAGTACGTCTCTACGACCTGGTGAACGACTACCTGCAGCGCGACGAGCTATTCGCCTTCGCGGGGAGTCAGCGTCACCTCTCAGCCCTGATCATCCGCAAGCGTCTCGGTTCATCGACGTACGCTGTTGCGAGCACGCTGGAGAACATCGCGAACCGACTGGCGGAGGAAGTTGCTGCCGGCCAGCGCCGCGACGGCCGCGGTGGTCTGGTCGCCGCAGACTTCGCCAGTGACGACGAGATAACCAGCGAGGAGCTGGAGGAGGCAGAGGAAATCGATGGCGCGGGCACGGGCCCGCGTGCATCATCGACGCCGCTCGACGAGTCACTGTTGGAGGCGATGCGTGTCGAGGTCGCGGAGCTGCGCGAATACTCGGCCCTGGCCCGTTCGATCTCCGAGAACCAGAAGGCGGTCAAGCTCGGCGAGGCGCTCAATCTTGGGTTTGAGCGCTTGCGCGAGTTGGGTGCTCCGCAAAAGGCGATCATCTTCACCGACTCGACCAAGACGCAGGAGTACATTGCCCGCTCGCTGCGAGAGGCCGGTCGTGGTGAAGGACTCGTTCTGTTTAACGGCTCGAACACTGGGCCGGAGCCGACCGCGATCTACCAGGCCTGGCTCAAGGCCAACCAGGACGGCGACCTGATCACCGGTATCGCCGCCGTGGATCGCCGCAAGGCACTCGTGGATTACTTCCGCACCGAGGGCACGATCATGATCGCAACCGAGGCTGCAGCAGAGGGCATCAACCTGCAGTTCTGCTCGATGCTCGTCAACTACGACCTTCCCTGGAACCCACAGCGGGTCGAACAGCGCATCGGTCGTGTGCACCGTTTCGGGCAGAAGCACAACGTCGTCGTCGTGAACTTCTCGAACAAGGGCAACATCGCCGAGCAGCGGATCCTGGAACTACTGACGAATAAGTTCCAGCTGTTTTCTAGCGTCTTCGGTGCGAGCGACGAAGTGCTCGGCACGATCGAGGACGGTCTGGACTTCGAGAAGACGATCAGCAACATCCTCACCCGCTGCCGAACAGCCGACGAGCTGGACGCCGCGTTCCGCGAGCTCGAGGGGCAGTACGCGAGCGAGATCTCGCGAGAGATGGCGAGCGCGAAGGCGAAGGTCTTCGACAACCTCGACCCGCACGTCCAGGATCGCCTCAAGGCGTATGACGCACAGTCCGGTGAGATGCTCAACAAGTTTGAGCGCCTGCTGCTCGCTGTAACCCGACATGAGCTGGACGAATACGCCACCTTCGAGGGTGACGGACGTACATTCGTACTGAACCAGTCGCCCGTGGAGCAAGCGCCGACCGGGCCCTACTTCTTTAAGTCCCAGCCGCTGGAGAACGCCCACCAGTACCGGTACGCGAGCCCGCTGGCCCAGTACGTCGTCGAAACCTCAAAGACTCACGACACCCCGACACGCGAGCTGACATTCTCGCTGAGCCAGTCGGAGCGCGCCAGCAGCGCGATCCGCGCGCTGGAGTGCACTAGCGGTGAACTCACCGTCAGCGTTGCGACCTTCCGGATGAGGGCACGCGACGAGGATGTCTCCGAGTCCTACATACTCGCAGGCGCCCTGACTGACGATGGCCAGTGGCTCGATGAAGAGTACGTCGCAGACATCCTTGACCTCGCCTGCGTCGACGTTGGGATGCAGCCGGTGGTGATCGATGAGAGCCGCTTCGCGACACACCTAGATGCGCGGCGGGCTGAGTTAGAGAAGGAAGTCCAGGGTCGTAATTCGCGCTACTACGACCAGCAGGAGGAAATTCTCTACCGCAACCAGCAGGACCGCAAGGCTGAGCACGAGGCATCCATCCGTGAGTATCGCGCAAAGGAGAAGGAAGCTCGCAAGCTCTCCCGGCAGGCCGATGACCCGATGGAGCAACTGCGCCTCAAGAAGGAGGCTCGTAAGTGGGAGCAGCGGGCCGATGACGCGGACGAAGACTTCCGGCATATACGCAAGAAGCTCCGAACCGAGGCGGACAAGTACCTAGCGCTAATCGAGGAGTCACTCCGGGGAACGCGACACACTGAGCATCTTTTCACCATTCGCTGGCTGGTAGAGCCTCAAATCGCGAGCGCCTAGCAGACTATAGAACAACTATACATTTCATGAAAGAGATACCTTCGCATGGCTGACGAAGTAAGTGAGACACCGTCCGATACTCCAAACCTCCGAACTGAGCTAATGACACAGCTTGCACATCTAGTTCCCGAGGCCATCACCGACGGCAAGGTGGATCTCGAAAAGCTCAAGGAGCTACTCGGCGGCGAGGCAAGTAGCACTAGCGAGCGGTTCGGACTCACCTGGCCCGGCAAGAGGCGCGCCCTTCGTGCCGCCCAGGAACCGACTACGGCCACGCTACGTCCCGACTTCGAGAACTCGAAGAAGTGGGCCACGACCAAAAATGTTTTTATCGAGGGTGATAACCTCGAAGTATTGAAGATCCTTCAGAAGCACTACCACGCCAAGATCAAGATGATCTACATTGATCCTCCCTATAACACCGGTAAAGACTTCGTGTACCCGGACAACTACAAGGAGGGACTAGACACCTATCTCGAGTGGACTCGTCAGGTAAATGACGAAGGCAAGAGGCTCTCGACCAACCCCGATACCGAGGGGAGGTACCACTCCAACTGGCTGAGCATGATGTACCCGAGATTAAAGCTAGCGCGAAATCTATTGACCGATGATGGTGTGATTTTCATCTCCATCGATGAGAACGAGATCGCCCATCTGCGACAGATGCTCGATGAAGTTTTTGGGGAGTCGAACCTTGTCGCGCAGCTTGCTGTGTTGAACAATCCGCGTGGCCGGGCTCAGGATAAGCATTTCGCGACGAACCACGAATATGCGCTTGTCTACTCCAAACGAGAGCTTCCAAGCGGGGCGCTGTCGATCGCCAAACCTCGCGAGCAGTTGGAAGCTGAGTACCCACAGGAGGATGAGCGGGGAATGTACCGAGCGCTCAGCCTGCGCAACTCACATCGCGAATTCGGCCGCTTCAACCGACCGAACCTCTACTACCCGCTCTACGTAGATTCGGCCGGCAAAGTACATACCGAACCTTCCCCCGGCCGCACCGAGGTCCTTCCTCTCTGGAACGACAATTTTGAAGGTTGTTGGACCTGGGGGCTTCCAAAGGCCACAGCCGAGTTGGACTCGCTAGTCGGTCGCATGGCCGGTGGCCGTATGCAGATCTTCGTGAAGGAGTACGCCGAAGGTGCGCGACGGAAGCTGAAATCCCTGCTGGCGGAGAAGGAGCACACTACCGATTCTGGTCAGCGCGCGTTCAACGACCTGTTCGAAGGCACTGGAAAGATCTTCCAGGCACCCAAGTCGCCTTACCTACTCGCGGACTTTATTCAGGCAGGTAGCGATTCTGGCGACATTATCCTCGACTTTTTCGCCGGGTCCGGAAGCACGGCCCATGCGGCATGGCTGGCGCAACTTAGAGACGACGCTCCTCGCCAATGGATTGCGGTACAGCTTCCAGAGCCGACTCCGCACGAGTCCATCGCACGGGAATCCGGATACGAGACCATTGCGGATATATCTCGCGAGCGGCTACGGCGTGCGGGCGATGCAATCTCAGCCAGCCTGACCGCAGACCAATCCATCGACGCGGGCTTCAGGGCGTTCGTGCTTGCTGAATCCAACTTCTCGAAGTGGCTTGTCTCGAGCGATGTTGATCGAAACCAACTCGAGCAGCACCTCTTCGACCTGCGCGAGTCGAGTAACACTCAAGGCGCTTCGGCTGATGACCTTCTCTTCGAGATTCTCCTGAAGCAGGGTTACTCACTCACCGAGCAAATCAACCAGGTCAACGTGGGCGGCTTAGACCTGCGCTCTGTAGGCGACGGCATCGTGCTCGCGTACCTTGACGCGCACATTAAGCCCACACTTGAGCAGCTTCGCGCGGTAGGTGACGAGGATCCTGCTCGCCTAATTGTCGTCGAGGATGCGTTCCAGGGCGATGACGAGCTGAAAACCAATCTAGCCCAGCTCTGCAAGAGCAAGGGCATCGAGCTCTGGACGGCGTAATGAAAGACGGATTTAAGTTTGACGCCAATCAGCAATACCAGATTGACGCGATCAACGCGGTCATCGACCTGTTTGACGGGCAACCGAAGGATGCCGAGAAGCTGGAAACGACGCTTCGCGGGGAAATCGCGGCAATTGAAGCTACGGACGACACCGCGCTCGACCTTGACCTTAGGCAGGAGGTCGGCGCGGTCGGCAACCGCCTGGTGCTCGAGAACGATACCGTACTCGCCAACTTGCAGCGTGTACAAGATAAGAACGGCCTCCGCGTGACATCGAAGCTGTTCGAAGACTCAGCACTTGACTTCGATATCGAGATGGAGACAGGTACCGGCAAGACCTACGTTTACCTGCGCACCATCTTCGAGTTGGCCGAGCGGTACAACTTCTCGAAGTTCGTAATCCTCGTTCCGAGCGTGGCGGTCCGCGAAGGCGTTAACACGAGCATCCGCCTGATGCGCTCACACTTCGAGGACTTGTATAAGAAGCGCAACATCACTTTCGACTCATCGATTTACAGCGGCAGGGCAGCCGAAGAGGTGCAGGCTTTCGCTACATCGACCAACGTACAGATTATGGTCATGACGATTGACTCGATCCGCGGCAATGCGAACACCCGCATCATCCACCAGGCGCGCGATAAGCTGAATGGACTGCGACCGATCGACTACCTCAAAGCAACCCATCCTGTCGTGATTATGGACGAGCCCCAGAATATGGAGTCGCAGCTCTCGAAGTCGGCGATCGGTGAACTCGACCCCGTATTCACTCTGCGCTATAGCGCAACGCACAAGAAGCAGCGCAATGTCGTCTACCAGCTCGACCCGGTCGACGCGCACGATCTCGGCCTTGTGAAGCAGATTGTTGTGGCCGAAGTACAGCAGCAAGGTGCGGATGCGACGCCCTACATCAAGCTGATCGAGGTGCGACGTGAGCAATCATGGTCCGCCAGTCTCGAGCTGTCTTGTCGCAAGACCGACGGCTCGCTAGAGCGCCGCATCGTGAGGGTAAGGCTGCACCAAGAGCTGTCCGATTCGCGCGTGACCGATAACCCCATCTACGAAGGTTGGTGGATCAATGCGATGAGCGCTGAACCTGCCTACGTGGACCTCACCATGCACGGCTTCCTGCACGAGGGCGAAAGCGTCGGCGCGTCCAATGACGCGATTTATAAGGAGATGATTCGCGAGACCGTCCGCGAGCATCTGCGCAAGGAGTCAATTCTGCGAGCGAGGGGCATCAAGGTACTGAGCCTCTTCTTCGTGGACAAGGTCGCCAGCTACCTGGGTGACGGGATGAACAACGATGACGCCGATGGCCTCTTCGTGCAGTGGTTCGACGAGATCTTCGTTGAGGAACAGGCAAAGTCTGCGCTCTATCGGGAGCTTCTGCCTTACGCTCCAAGCGAGCTTCGCCGAGCCTACTTCTCCCAAATCACGCGCGGCAAGAAGGCTACCTTCCAGGATTCGTCCGGCACGACCAAGGCCGATGACGAGGCCTACGAACTGATCATGCGACAGAAGGAGCGGCTTCTCGACGAGAATGAGCCCGTTCGGTTCATATTCAGCCACTCCGCCCTGCGCGAGGGCTGGGATAACCCGAACGTCTTCCAGATCTGCACCTTGCGCGAAATGGGTGCAGAGACCGAGCGCCGCCAGACCCTCGGACGTGGACTACGCCTCCCCGTCGCAAAGACCGAAGACGGGTACACCCGCGTCGCCGACCGTGGCATCGCGACGCTTACGGTCATCGCGAACGAGTCATACACGAAGTTTGCGGATGCGCTGCAGCGTGAGTACAAGGACGCCGGGGTCGAGATTGGCCTGGTGCGCAGGGCTGAGTTCTCGAAGATCCCGCTACAGGACGAAAACGGTGCACTCACCGACGACCAGTTCGGCTACAAGCGCTCCGTCCTGGTCTGGGAGCACCTCAAGGACAAGGGCTTCATCGACAAAGACGGCGCGGTCACGTCGAAGTTTCAGCCGAACCAACTCGGCTTCGACCTCAGTCTGCCGGTCGACTTTGCCTGGGCGGAGACAATCATCATCGAGCTGATCGAGCGGGCCAACATCGGCAACTACATCAAGCCGGTCAGCAAGCGTCACCCGCGAGTGCTAAATAAGCAGCTCTACTCGACCCCAGAGTTCGAGGAGTTCTGGGAGGCGATCAGCCAGAAGACCACCTACCGCGTCAGAGTCGGTCGAGACCAGCTGATCGAGAACGCAATCCGGGCGATCCGAGAAGCGCCGAAGATTGATGCGCTGCGCATCCAGGTAACCCGAGCCGGAGTCAAGGTACTGCGAGGCGGTGCCCAGGGCGAGGAGCTCGGCACCC
Organism: Plantibacter auratus; assembly: GCF_050587365.1. Taxonomy (NCBI): domain Bacteria; kingdom Bacillati; phylum Actinomycetota; class Actinomycetes; order Micrococcales; family Microbacteriaceae; genus Plantibacter; species Plantibacter auratus. Next base: position 112,464 of record NZ_JBOBFV010000004.1, read on the forward strand.
GCTCGGCGGTTCTCAAGGGCAGCTACGACCTGCCCGACGTCGTCACGGAGCTGCAGGAGGGAACTTCCCTTACCCGCAAGACCATCATCGAGATCCTGATCGGCAGCGGGCGGCTGAGCGAGTTCATCGGCAACCCGAACGACTTCATTGCTATGACCAAACGAGCCCTCCAGAGCGAGCTGGCGAAGATCGTGGTCGACGGCATCCAGTACGAGCGGATCGCGGGCTCGGTCTATGAGCTTCGCGACCTGCAGAGGGATGGTGAGGAGGAGAAGGAGCGCTTCCTCGACCAGATGTACAAGGTGCAGCACACTCAGAAGACCGACTTCGACTACGTCGTCTTCGACTCGGACGTCGAGCGCCAGTTCGCGGCGCTGCTCGACTCTCGCGAGGACATCAAGCTGTTCATGAAGCTGCCCGCCAAGTTCAAGGTCGATACCCCGGTCGGCCCATACAATCCAGACTGGGCGATCATCAAGCAGGAAGACGGGGAGGACAGGATCTACATGATCCGCGAGACGAAGAGCACGCTCGATGACTCGAAGCTACGACCGGCCGAGCTCGCCAAGATCAAGTCCGCTGCGCGCCACTTCAAAGCCATCGGCGTTGGCAACTATGCTCGGTCCGCACCGGGATCATGGGACTTATGAGCGGTAGTCGCACCCGGGCGGCGGTCGCCGCTATGGAAACACGCAGTTGGAGCCTGCACGGCACGCTCACTAAGAGAGCAGGGTCGGTAGACCGCGATAAGAAAGTAGAGAGGTCGTTCTCACGGGACTCTCCTTGCCGAGAGTCAATGCGTCGGCCGAATCTTCACGCCGCGTCGGTCACGAATCGGGCGAAGTGAGCGAACCGCGCCGTCGATGATCCGGCTGCGCAGCGCCTAGAACAGCTCCGCCCGCTCCACATCCAACAACGCGTCCACCGACCCCACCTCGGCAACGAGCGCATCCCACCCACGCTCCCCCGCAACCGCGGCCTCAGCGTCCGTGAGCAGCCGCAGCGTCCGCACGTGCCCGACCACCTGGCCGACTTCGTTCCGGATGTCGTCGAACGACGCTCCCCAGCGCGACGGCGCCACCAGAAGCGCGGAGATCGCCGTCCCATTGAGGAACGGCGTGCCGTTGCGCCACGGCGCGAGCACCGGTGGCACCCGTCGGTTGGTCGCGATCTCGTTGATCACGATGCGGAGCGCCACCATCGCGGCACCCTGCTGCCCGTCGACGACCTCCACGGCGAGCTCGATGCGCTCACCGGAGTCGGTCGCGAGCCGTGACACCCCGGAGGTGAGGATCGTCACCGGCCCGTTCTCGGGTCGCTTCTCGATCACCATCACCGACCCACCGATGCGGTCCTTGAACACCACCGGGTCCAAGCCGAGGGCGTCGAAGATGTGGAGCGGGAAGGCGTCTTCGCCCGGGACGAGAGGGACATCGCTACTCATGCGGCGAGCCTAGCCATACGGGTGCTCGGCGAGCCAGAGGGCAGGCACCGAAACCGACGGGTCGAACACGAGCCGACGCGTCCTACGGCATCACCGGCAGCGCCCACGAGGCGTGCTTGCTCAACGTCTTCACCGACTCCTCGAAGACCGCGCGGTTCTCAGCCGGCAGGACGGACAGCATCAGACGCTCGATGTTCCGAGCATGCAAACCAGCAGCCTCGACGACCGCCCGCTCGCCCTCCGCCGTCAGCTCGATGAGCTGCACCCGGCCATCCTCGGCAGAGGCCCGGCGACTCACCAGCCCCTGCTCGACGGCACGGTGCACGAGCCGCGTCGCCCCACCGGACGTCACGACCTTCGCCTGTGCGATGTCCCGCACCGACAGCCCACCAGCACCCGCCCGGCCGACGATCAGCAACAGCTCGAACAACGAATGGCTGAGGCCGGTCTGCTCCTCGAGCTCCTTGCCCAGCAGGTACTCGAGGCCGTTCGCCGCACCCAGCAGACGACCGAACACCAGGATGCGCGCATCACTCGCCGCATCCTTCGCCGAAGCGAACTCGTTCTCAGTCGTCACGTCTCCACAGTAGACGCCGGGGACAGGCCGCCGACCGGCCGGGAGATCTTCATCCAAGGACCGGGAATAGCTGACGAGTCAGCTTTTGTTGTACCGTCATGTGCGCCGCACCGCGGCATCGACTCGGGTGCACCGAGCCTCGTCCAACCGAAGGATCCACCACCATGACGCTCAACTTCGACGTCTTCGACCTCGACTTCCCCGCAGGTTCGAAGAACAAGTCCGCCGTCCTCGTGACCGGCGAAACCGAGGCGCTCCTCGTCGACGCCGGCTTCACCCGTGCCGACGGCCACCGCCTCGTCGCGGCCATCCTCGACTCCGGCAAGACGCTCACCACGGTGTTCGTCAGCCACGCCGACCCCGACTTCTATTTCGGCCTCGAGGTCGTCGCGGACACCTTCCCCGACGCAGCGATCGTCGCCACCCCCATCGTCATCGAGCACATCAACGCATCGTTCGACGGCAAGCTGACCGCCTGGGCCTCCCTCGGCGCGAACCTGCCCACCCGACTCGTCCCCCTCACCCCGCTCAGCGGCGACGCACTCGTCGTCGACGGCCAGCGCCTCGAACTCAAGGGCGCCTCAGCCGCCCTCCCGGACCGCCAGTACCTCTGGAACGCGGAGCACCGCGCCATCCTCGGTGGCGTCCTCCTCTTCCAGCAGGAGCACGTGTGGACGGCAGACACGGCGACGCCGGAACTCCGCGCAGCGTGGATCGAACTCCTCGACGAGATGCAGGCCCTCGACCCGCAGCTCGTGATCGCCGGCCACCGCCTCCCCGACACCGCGAACGACGCGACCGCCATCGACTACACGCGCTCGTATCTGCAGGCGTTCGAGACGATCGTCGCGGCGTCCGCCGATGGCGCTGCCGCGACGCAGGCGCTCGTCGAGCTGCACCCGTCCTCGGGCATGCTCATCGCCGCCCAGATCGGGCCAAAGGTCGCGAAGGGTGAGATGACATGGGGCTGAACGAGACCACCACGACCGAGCCGTCCTCGGCACCACGCGACGTCGTGCGGAGGCAGTACCTCGCCTCCGCCGCCGGCGACCTCGACGCACTGCGCGCGACCCTCGCCCCCGATGTCGAGTGGACCGAGATGGCCGGCTTCCCGCTCGCCGGAACGTACCGGACGCCGGAGGGCGTCACGAGCAACGTGATGGAACGACTCGGCGCGGACTGGGCCGACTGGACCGCGCACGACGACACCTATGTGGTCGACGGCGAGAACGTCGTGGTGCTCGCGCGGTACACGGCGACGCACCGCGGCACGGGCAAGGAGCTGAACGCCCGGGTGGCCCACCACTTCGTCGTCCGCGGCGGGCTCATCGTGCGCTTCGAGCAGTTCGTCGACACGGCACTCGTCCGCGACGCGAGCCGGTAGCGACGAGCGCTGGTCTACGAAGAGGTGGGGCGGACATGCCCCACCCCTTCGCTGTCGGCATGGACCGCGAACCGAAGACGGCAGTGATCCAGAGCGTCGACCTCGGTACGGTGGAACCAACGCAGCAGAGAGGCACCACGCGCATGTCCACTTCGAACCAGCCGCCCGCCCAGAACCAGCCCTACCCGCTGCCGGTGCCCGGCCCGGCTCCAGTGAAGACCGGCAAGCGCGGCAACGGACTCGGCATCGCCGCACTCATCGTCGGAGGGTTCGCGCTCATCGGGGCGTTCATCCCGATCCTGAACTACGTCGCCGGGTTCGTCGGCCTCGTCGGCCTCGTGCTCGGCATCATCGCGCTGTGCCTGAAGAACCGGAAGAAGGGCTTCGCTGTCGCCGGCACGATCGTCTCGGCCATCGCGATCGTCCTGAGCATCATCCTCGCGATCACATACACGGCCGGGTTCGCCGGACTCATCGGCGAGGCCGTCAAGACCGCCGAGGCGAAGTCTTCCGAGGCCGCCAACAAGGAGATCTCCGTCGTCTACGAGGTCAACGGCACTGCGACCGACGCCTCCATCACCTACTCCACGTACTCGGCCGGCAGCAGCAGCACCGAGCAGTCCTCCGGTCAGGCGCTCCCCTTCATCAAAGAGCTGACCGTCAAGGCCGGCGAGCAGTACGACTTCGCCTCCTACTCCCTCCAGGCGCAGAATGGCGCGGAGGACACCGGGTCCGTGAGCTGCAAGATCACCGTCGACGGCGACGTGGTCGCCGAGCAGACGTCGACGGGCGCGTACGCGACGGTGTCGTGCTCCGCGTCGGGTGCCGACGGTGTGACGGAGAACAAGTAGGAACCACTCGCGGAGCGGCCCCACGACCGTGGCGACAGCGCACGACTCATAATCGTGAGGTCTGAGACTCATCTCTGACCGAGCGCGTGGCGCGACTGCCGGCTATGAATTGGGCGTGAGTCGTTGGGTGCTGCTGAGACTGACCATCGCGACCCTCTCAGTACCGCGTGATGAACTTGCGCTCGCGCTTGTCCCAGTTGGCATCAGACCAGAAGAATGGAACGCCGACCGCTACGCCAGAGTGGGATCGAGAACCGGGTAGTGGACTTGATGTGTGGTCAGCTGGCTTGGTGCACTGGACATCGCGATACCGCTTCCGAAGGTGTATGGCGTCCGCCACTGATTCACACCGAGGCACTTCTTTCATCCTTACATTCTGACGCCACCGACCGACGTCCTGGCAACGACAACGCCTCACCATGGCCGCCCTCGAACAGCACAGCCCATCCGGCGACGGCAGCTCGCCGATTCTCGAGCAGCGCTGGACAGTTCGCTGTTTCCCAGGGCTGATCAGGTAGCTCTACACGCCCTGACCCACACCAGGGGATAACCCCCTCTTCGAAGTTGGTCGCATGCCCTACATTGGGACTGATGTCCCCCACAGTGCGGACATCAGACTGAACACACAGGGGGCCTCACGGCGTGAACCTGACTTCGCCGCCTGCCCGCTGAACCTCCCGCCGGCGCATGCCATCTCCGAAAGCACCTCGATGACGCTCGTCCCCCAGCAGCCCGGACACATCCCGGCAGGTTGGTACCCAAACCCGCAGCGACCCGGTCAGCAGCAGTACTGGGACGGCACCGCCTGGACCTCGGCCGTCGCACCGCTCGCTCCGACCGGTCCGACGCCGATGCTTCCCGCACCACCGCAGTACGGAGCACCCGCGGCTCCGGCCGCGCATGCGCCCATGCCCTACAACCACCAGCCCTACCCGGCACCGGTCCCGTACGCCCGTCCGCTCAAGGAGAGCGGAACCGGCTACCTGCTGGCGATCCTCCTCGGCGGCTTCGGTGCGCACCAGTTCTATCTGGGTAATGTCGGCGCCGGCATCGGCTTCATCGCACTCTGGTGGGGCGGTTGGGCACTGAGCCTGTTCGGCATCGGCTTCGTCGCGATCCTCGCCGCCTTCGTGTGGTGGATCATCGACCTCTGCACCATGCAGTCGCAGGTCGACACCGCCAACCGACGCCTCATCGCGTACCCCTACTGACCCGCCCGGCATCCTGGTCGCGCACGCAGCACTGACCAGGCGCCCTCACACTCGCTTCCCCGCACCACCGACCGACGACAGCACGTCGGCCGACCACACCGCAGAAAGGCACCACCACCATGTCCTACCCCGAGCAGCCTCCGTCACCGCAGGAACCCTACGGTCAGCAGCCATACGGCCAGGCACCCCAGGGCCAGCAGCCCTATGGCCAGGCACCCTACGGCCAGCCCGGTTTCGGCCAGCCGACGCCGCCGCCCGCGAAGACCGGCAACGGCCTCGGACTCGCCGCCCTCATCATCGGTGTCGTCGCGCTCATCGGCGCGTTCATCCCGTTCGTGAACTTCGTCTCCGGCTTCCTCGCCTTCGTCGGCCTGGTGCTCGGCATCATCGCCCTCTTCCTCAAGAACAAGTCGAAGGGCCTCGCCATCGCGGGCACGGTCCTGTCGCTCATCGCGATGATCCTCAGCATCATCCTCGCGATCACCTACACCGCCGGGTTCGCCGGCGCCGTGAGCGAGGGCATCAAGACCGCACAGGCCGAGTCGTCCGCTGAAGCCGACCGCGACGTCACCGTCGTCTACGAGGTCACCGGCACGTCCGCCGCATCGTCGATCACCTACATGACGTTCACCGACGGCAACAGCGGCACCGAGCAGGCCAACGACCAGGCGCTCCCCTTCACCAAGGAGTTCACCATCAAGGCCGGTGGCACCTTCGACTACAGCTCCTTCTACGTCATGGCGATGAACGGTGCCGACGACGCGGGCGACATCTCCTGCAAGATCACCGTCGACGGCAAGGTGCTCGCCGAGAACACCTCGACCGGCGCGTACGCCTCGGCGTCGTGCTCCGCCTCGAGCATGGACCTCAACGAGTAGTCACGTCGCCCGTCGTCGTTCAGGACCCCACCAACCCGCCCCGGCCGGTTCGTGGGGTCCTGTCGTCGAGTGACCGGGATGAGCCGTTCGGCCCCGATCACCCCTTCGAGACGGTGATCTCCACCGGCGTCGGGTTCTGGAACAAGTCGAGCACCGGGCAGTGGGCATCGACCGCGGCGCGCAGCTCCTGGTAGCGGTCCTCGGTCTCGGGGCCGGTGATGCTGATGTTCAGCCGGATCGTCGAGAACCCCGCGCGAACCTCGTCAGTGATACCGAAGAGGTTGCGCACGTCGAGGTCGCCCTCCGCATTGACACTGATGTCGTCGACTTGGATGCCCAACGCACTCGCGTAAAGGCGATAGACGACGATCTGGCAAGAGATGAGCGCTCCGAGCGCGAACTCGACCGGGCTCGCCGCCACATCGTCCCCGGCCAGCGCGGCAGGCTCGTCGACGATGAAGCGGTGCTTACCCGCGGCTATCGCACTCGCGACCGAGCCCTCGCCGGAGCCGGAGACGCGGTAAGTGAGCGCCGCGCTCGATGGCGCGGAGGCGATCCGCTCGGACCAGGAGGCGCCCGCGGCATCGAGGCGGTCCGCGCGCTCGGTCGCAGAGATGTTGGGGACGGTAGCGAGGTCGTTCGTGAGGAGAGTCATGCGGACAGTGTCGGCGGTGTGGGCGGCTCCTGGCCAGCGCCCGATGACACAACTCGTCACGAAGGCGACGGCACGAGCCTCAGGGGGCGGAAACGTCGCAACTGACGGGGCGGCTCGCAGTCAGTACCGCCACTCCCAAACGGGATTCGTCGACAGCTCGAAACCCAGGACCATGATGGCGACGACTCCGGCGCCGAGCGCAGCAAGCAGCGCTCCTCGCGCGACCGATCGCGGACGCACGGCGCAGATACCGGCGGCGACAGCGACGACCGCGAGGAGAAACACCGTGGTGAGCAAGCCCGGCGGGTCGAGTTCCAGGACCTGGCAGCTCCCCGGATAGGACTCGCGGCAGCCGCCGTCGAAGTTCGCGACGAACAGCAGGATGAGCGCGATGTAGAGGGCGGTCAGGCCGAGGCCCACCCAGAGGACGGGTTGTCGAACGATGCGTGTCACCGAGCCCATGTCAGCCCTTCGACAAGCTCAGGGACCGGGGATGTGCAGGTCACGGACACCCCTCCGACACGCTCACGGATCGGAGGAGACACTGGCCCAGCGACCGACGCCGCACTCACATCGAGAGGCGGCGCACGAGCTCCTCGACGGTCGAGAACTTGATCGACTCGACACCCTCTTCGTCGTCCTCGTCGGGCTCGACCTCGACGGCTTCGAACGCGAGGTCGGCGTCGAGCTGCACGAGCACTGAGCTGTCGGGGAACTGCTTCGGCGCGTCGAACGAGAGCAGCACGGCGTCGATGAAGACGATCACCGAGCGCAGCACGAGGTCGTCACGGAGGTCGGCGGTCTCGATGACTTCGTCCGACTCGACGGCCTCTTCGATCTCCGACGCCACGCGGTCGAGCAGCACCTTCCACTCCGCCGTCGGCGTCGACAGGATCCGCTGTGCCAAGTCGGCGAGCGCCGCCGGCTCCGGCTCGCCCTCCTGCTCCTCGGGCTCGGGGTCGACGTTGAGCATGACCTCGGCGTCGATCGCGTCAAAGCGGGCGAGCCCGTAGACGAAGGTGTCCTCGATCTCCGGTGAGGCGACGAGGCCCCGACGCGTGAGTTCTTCGGCCAGGGCAGTCAGCGATGCAGTCATGCGCGCCAGGCTATCGCGACCGGGTGAACGGAGGCGGAACATTGGTCGGCCGCCGCTACTCCTTAGTGGCGTAGATCCGGAACCGGCGCTGCGTCACGGTGATGGGGGCTGCGGCGTTCAACTCGGAGAGTCGCTGAGCATGCGCCTCCACGGTGAAGTCAGGAGCGTCCCACGGGACGAGGCCGATGTAGGTGACGAGAGCGACAGCATCCTTGAACTGCATCGATCCCTCCCAGTGGTCGACCTGGTCGATCCGCATCCCCACCTCCCGCAGGGCCTCCGCGTGGGCATCGACGGTGACATCGGGGTGGGCGTACTCACTCCCGAACCATTCATGGATCTGGGGCGCGTCGAAGCCGTCAACCTGTTGGGTCAGGAACCTGCCGCCGGGGGCCAAGACGCGGGCGACCTCGGCCGCGTCGTAGGACTCGTGCCGAGACATCACCAGGTCCTGGCTCTGGTCGGCGAGGTCGAGGACGTCGCCGGCATCCGAGTCGTACTGCAGGACCGCTACACACTGGGGCGCGAGTCGCGCTCGCGCGACCGGGACGTTGGGCTGCCATCCTTCAGTAGCGACGACCAGGGGCGGGCGTGCTGACTCCCGGGAGAGCGACTCCAGGAGCGCGGACAACCGCTCTCCGCCGCCTGTTCCCAGATCCACGGCTCCGATGCGTGAGTCACGCAGCGCGTGCAGGCAGTCGGCTTCGAAGTCCCACCATGGACTGTCAGAGATCAGCGCGTCGTCCAACCGCGAGAAGTCCCATCCGACCATCTGGGCTTCGGCATGTGCCGCGTTGAGTCGTTCGAGGAGGTCGTGATCAGCTCCGTGGAGCCCGCCGCTGAGCTGCGGGGAGTGCTGTTGTCGGTCGCCGATCGTCACGTTCCGAGTCTGACACTGGGCCGGTTGGGTGTCGAACCGACCTCGTTGATGGCGTCGGAAGTGCCGAGTGCCGCGGCGTCCAACCCCGCTGAGTTGCCTGAATGTGTTGCGAATCGGGCGAGTTTGGAACAGATTCGGGCGACTCAGCACAGGTGGCGACGCCCAAGCATCTTGAGTCGCCTGGATCTGTCGCAGATTGCGCGGATTCGGAACGCATTCGGGCGGCTCAGCACAGCCCGAGCCCTTCACCTGTCAGCGGCACAGGCCATGATCGCCGTATGCCCTTCGCAGACGAGCTCCTCGGCACCGCCGTCGCCCGCACCCTCACCCGCTCGCTCCAGGAGACCGCGCCGGGCAACCCGTTCGACACCACGGCCCACGCAGCCGAGCACCTCGACGGTCTCGCGCTCCGCGAGCGCGCCGACCTCCTGCGCGACGCCCTGCTCGAGGACGTTCCGGGCGACTACGCGACGCTCGCCGGCATCATCCGCACCGCCCACGCATCGAACCCCGCGTTCACCGGCTGGCTGATCTGGCCGGTGACGAGCGCCGTCGCAGCCCGTGCTGTCGACGAGGGCACCCCCGATGCCTTCGACGATGCCATGCGACTCCTCGCCGAACTCACCGAGCGCCTCAGCGCCGAGTTCGCCATCCGCACCCTCCTGCGCCACGATCTCGACCGCGCGCTCGCCATCATCCTCGACTGGACCGCCTCCGACAACGAGCACATCCGCCGCCTCGCCAGCGAAGGCACCCGCCCCTACCTGCCGTGGGCCGTGCGCGTGCGGGAGATCGTCGCAAACCCGGGCGTCACCGTCCCGATCCTCGACGCCCTCTACCGCGACCCGAGCGAATACGTTCGCCGGTCCGTCGCCAACCACCTCAACGACCTCAGCCGCGACGACCCCGACCTCGTCGTCGCAACTGCCGACCGTTGGCTCGCCGACCCCGACGCCAACACCCCGGCGCTCGTCCGCCACGCGCTCCGCACGCTCGTGAAGCGCGGCAACCCGGGTGCCCTCGCGGCCCTCGGCTTCGGCGCGGCGACGACGGAGGTCGAGGGCTTCGCGGTCGACAGCGCCCACATCCCGTTCGGCGGAACGGTCCGATTCGTCGCGACCGTCCGCAACACCGGCACCGAGACGGCCCGCCTCGCGATCGACTACGTCGTGCACCACCAGAAGGCGAACGGCTCGCAGACCACGAAGACGTTCAAGCTGACGACGACCGAGCTGGCCCCCGGCGAGCACATCCTCCTCACCCGGGAGCACTCGTTCCGCGCGATCACCACCCGCCGCTACCACCCGGGTGCGCACGGGATCGCGCTGCAGGTGAACGGGATCGCGACCGAACCGCTGGCGTTCGAGTTGCTGCCGCCGGTGGAGTGAGGCGAGCGTCACCACGGCCGAGCCCCGGTCCGTGAGCTTGTCGAAGGGCGTTTCGCGTCCGGCGCCCGCGCTTGTCCAGGAGCGCTCCTATCCCCGGTCCCTGAGCTTGTCGAAGGGCGCACTTCGACAGGCTCAATGACCGGCGGGGGCTCAGTGAGCGGAGGGCGCACTTCGACAAGCTCAGTGACCGAGGAGGGTGCTCAGAGACCGGAGGGAGCTCAGCGGCGGACTGGGCGGGCCGCTCCGCACCCGACCGCATCCGGCAGCCACGCCAATCGGAATACACATGTATTCTTTCCGCGTGCCCCCTCTCTCTTTTCCCGCCTCCGCACCCGATCTGATCAGCGACCACCCCGCCGCGAGCTGGCCCGTGCGCACACCGTGGCTCACCGCCATCGCCTTCGCACTCGTCCCCGTGGTGTTCACGGCCGGCGCGTCAGCAGCAGCGCAACTCTCCGGGGCGAGCGAGGCCGGGGCAGCCCTCGTCCTCGCCGCCGGAGCAGCCGTCTCCGCGATCCTCGGCCTGGTCGTCATGCGCCTGTCGCCGTCTCGAGTCCGCGACTACGGCTATCGGCGTCCGCGGCGAGCGCGCGCCGCACTCTGGTTCATCCCGGCGGCAGCCACCGTCCTGATCATCCTCGGCACCCAGGGCGTCCGCGTCGACGCACCGACCGTCGCGGCGTATGGGGTCCTCGTCGCCGCCGTCGCACTGAACGAAGAGACCTGGTTCCGCGGCATCGTGTTCGCGATCCTCCGCGCACGCAGCACCCGCGCGGCCCTCGTCGGCAGTTCCGTCCTCTTCGGCGTCCTGCACCTGGCGAACCTCGCTGGCGGCGCAGACGTCGGCTCATCCATCCTGCAGGTGGCGTTCGCAGCACTGTTCGGCCTCGTCGCCGCCCAGCTCCTCGTGCTCACCGGCAGCCTCTGGCCCGCGATCGCCTGGCACGCCGCTTGGAATTTCGTCAGCTTCATCGGCGGCGACGCGACCGACAGCCGGTCGCTCGTCGGACTCGGCGCGGCCTGCCTCGTCATGCTCGGCTATGCGGTGTTCCTCGGTCGGCGGACGCCATCAAGGCCAAGCGGGACAGCAGCGACCGGCTCCCCAGCCCTACCCTGAGAACGTGGACCTGACCGACCGCCAAACCCAACTCGCCGACGCGGCGCTGCGGATCGTCGCACGGTCCGGCCTGGGCGCCCTCTCCTTCCGCGCCGTCGCGAGTGAGGACGACTGCTCGCTCGGTTCCGTGCAGAAGGCGTTCCCGAGCAAGCAGCGGATGGTAGCGGCAGCGTTCACGCGACTCCGCGACACCTCCGCGCCCCTGCCACCCGGCGAACCGGGCCGCCCGAACCTGCGACAGTGGCTCGTCGACCTGTTCATCGGCGTCCTCCCGCTCGACGAACCACGCCGAGCCGCACACCGCCAGGGCGAGGTGTTCGCACAGGTTGCGCTCGTCGACCCGGACATCGCTGACGCCATCGCCGAGAGCGACACCCGACTCCGCGGCCTCATCGCCTCGCTCGTGGCACGCGGGCGCGCGGAGGGCGAGATCCCGACGTGGGTCGATCCCGACACCGCCGCTTGGGCCGTCTGGGCGCTCGCGGGCGGCGTCGCCTCCCAACTCGGCTACGACCCGGAACCCGAGAGCGAGGTCCGGAGCAGACTCGATGCGGCGATCGGCGCGCTCCTGGGCGTCGCTGCCACCGACTGACGACCGGACCACGCGACCGGACCGCCGCGGATGAACGTCCGCTGAGAATCGGCGAGCGCAGGAATGTCCCACCCCGCCGGAACCGTTCCCCTGAACATGACAACCATCGGAATCATCGGTTCAGGAAACATCGGCTCTCAGCTTGCACGCCTCACGGTGGCGCAGGGTCACGACGTCATCGTGTCCAACTCGCGCGGACCGGAGACGCTCACCGACCTCGTCTCGGAGCTCGGCGAGCACGCCACCGCCGGCACCGCCCTCGACGCGGCCGAGCGTGGCGACATCGTCATCGTCACCATCCCGTTGCACGCGATCGACACCGTCCCCGTCGCACCGCTCGCGGGCAAGGTCGTCATCGACACGAACAACTACTACCCCGAGCGCGACGGCCACATCGCCGAGCTCGACGAGGAGACCACCACCACGGCCGAGATGCTGCAGGCGCACCTCCCGGAGTCGCAGGTCGTGAAGGCGTTCAACCACATCTACGCAGCCGACCTCACCACCAAGGGCAAGCCGTCCGGCACCCCGAACCGCCGGGCCCTCGTCATCGCCGGTGACGACGCCGACGCGAAGGCCACCGTCGCCGCACTCATCGACTCCTTCGGGTTCGAGCCCCTCGACATCGGCGCGCTCTCCGAGGGATGGCGCATCCAGCGCGACACCCCCGGCTACGGTCCGGACGTCGACGCCGACAAGCTGCGCGAACTCGTCGCCGAGGCCAAGCGCTACCGCGACATGTAAGTCACGCCGCATCGCGAATCGCCCCGAGTGGTCGTCCAGGAGGTCCTGGTACGACCACTCGGGGCGATTCGTCGTTCAGTGGCCCGGTGGGTCGGCCCGCCATTCGAGGAGCAGCGGCGCTTCCTCGAACCCGGCGCGGCGGTAGACCGGCGCACCCGCGTCGTTCGAGCTGACGGAGACCCGGCCGATGTCGCGAGCTCGTGCGGCGTCGAGGAGTCCGTCGACGAGACGGCCGGCGATGCCGCGACCACGGAACCCCGGGCGGACGAAGACGCTCTGCACGTCGCCGGTCAGCCGGCGGAGGGCCCCGATGTTGGGTGCGCGGGAGAACACGACGAGCCATGCCATGCCGACGAGCTGATCGTCGACCTCGGCGATCAGGCACACCCGGGAGTCGGGGTCGACCGCGATCCACGAGACGAGGTCATGTGCGAACAGCGCCCGTTCCCAGTCGGCGAGCGGGGCGGCGGGCGGCGACATCATGAGCTTCAGCTCGGCGAGCCCGGTGGCATCGGCTGGCGTGGCGACGCGGATCACGACCTCGGGTTCCATGGGTCGAGTGTGCCACGGGCCGCTGTCATGGCTGGGAAGTGGTGAGTCCGGGGTGCCCTTCGACAGGCGGATCCTGAGCCTGTCGAAGGGCAGGGAGCGGAAAGGTGGCTCGAGCGGAGGGACCGCCGAGGCACCAGTGACCCGGAACCGAGTGACGGTCACTGAGCTTGTCGAAGTGCACACGAAGGGCGCCCGCCCGGACGAAAGCCTCCGCGCGGGAAAGCCGGACTCGTGGGCCCTTCGACAGGCTCAGGGAGCGGGATGGTGTCCGAGATGGAGGCCGCCGCCGCTAGCCGAGTGACCCGGGGCCGGGCTCCGTTCGCCGACCCTGCCGAGGTGCTCGAGGGCCCTTCGACAAGCTCAGGGACCGGTTAGGCGCGCAGGGTCCGGATAGACGCGCCGGGACCGGCTATGCGCTCAGCGAGCGGGGCTGGCCTCAGGGACCCAGCGCCGCGAAGCGGTCCAGCGCCGCACGCAGCACGGCGCTCTCCTCGGCGCCGCCGTGGCCCTCGGTCTCGACGATCGTCAGCTCACTCGCAGGCCACAGCTGATGGAGGCGCCAGGCGGTCGCGGCCGGTCCGCTGATGTCACGTCGGCCGTGGACCAGCGCTCCGGGGATGTGCGCGATGCGGTCCATCCGCGACAGCACCGCCCGGTCGCCCGCGAGGAAGCCGTCGTGACTCCAGTAGTGGGTGACGAGCGTCCCGAACGCCTCGCGCACGGTCGCGTCGGCGAACAGCTGGCCGACGCGTTCGGGGTGGTCGAGTGACACGTGCGCACTCTCCCAGCGGTCCCAGGCGGTCGCGGCGTGTGTGCGGTCCGTCGCGTCGCCCTCTCGAAGACGGCGCGCATAGGCCTCGACGACCCGCTCGCCGTCCCGCCGGTCGCTGTCAGCTTCGAATTGCGCCCACTCCTCGGGGAAGACGCGGCCGACGCCCTCGGTGATCCAGTCGACCTCGTCGCGGCTCGTGGTCGTCACCGCGACGAGCGCCAGCGCGATCACCCGATCGGGATGCTCCTGCGCGTAGGCCAGTGCGAGGGTCGTTCCCCACGAGACTCCGGCGACCACCCAGCGCTCCACACCCGAGGCGACTCGCACCGCCTCGATGTCGGCGATGAGTCGCTGCGTGGTGTGACCGGCGAGCTGGTCACGGGCGTCCACGATGTTCGGCAGGCTGCGGCCGCTCCCGCGCTGGTCGATGCCGATGAGGCGGTACCGCGACAGGTCGAAGTGCGAGAGGTACCAGCCGGAGCCGAGCGACCCGCCGGGGCCGCCGTGCAGCCAGAGCGCGGGAACACCGTCGGGGGTGCCGGACTCCTCGACGAAGATCGACGCACCGCCCTCCACGTCGACGAAACCGGTGGTGTGCAGGTCGGCTAGCTCCTCGGTCATCCGTGCCACGCTACACAGCTCGGGTCCTGCGTGCAGGCCCTTCGACAGGCTCAGGGACCGGGGAGAGGTGCGGCGGGTTCGAACGTGTCCCTCTTCATCCCGATCATCGTCATCCTCGACGGGTGGGTCCGTGTCGTCGGCCCCGTCTTCCTCGGGATCGTCGCCATCGCCCTCGCCAGCCGCGAGTCGGCCGTCGCGGCTGCCGTCCGGGGGCAGGAGTCGTAGGCTGTCGGGAATCGACATCGGGGGACGTCACATGCACCGACGCATCGCAGGAGGACTCATCGCACTCACACTCGCCGGCGGACTGAGCGCCTGCACCGGCGGAGTGACGAGCTACGCGGACCTCGAGCGCGACCAGGCCGACAAGGATCGGCTCCCGGCGAGCACCATCGGAGCCGGCAGCGACGACCCGTTCACGATCGACGCCGACTCGACCCGACTCGTCGCCGTCCAAGGCGACACGGAGATCTTCCTCGCGTCGGCGACCGAGCAGGGTCAATCTCGGATCTGCATCATCGTGTTCGCGGAGACCCAGCCGTTCCGAGCCTGCGGCAGCGGTGACCGCGTCGGCATGAGCGACAGCGTCAACGAATACACGGTGCTCTCCGACGCCGTCGTCGACACCGCGCTCGACCCCGCCGAGGACTGGACGAAGATCAGCGAGAACGTCTTCACCCGCCCGGTCCAACCGACGACGAGCGACACGCAGTAGCGATCGTCCTCCTGACAGCAGGAGTACCGCCCTGCAACAGGACACATGGGACGCGAGTGTCCTGCTGCCGCGCGGACGTCCGGTTCCCGCGCCCTTCGACAAGCTCAGGGACCGGCGTGGTGCGTCGAGCAGACACGGCCGCGCGATTGCGTGGGCCCTTCGACAGGCTCAGGGACCGGCGCGGCACGTCGGGCGGATACTGCCGCGGGATTGCATGGGCCCTTCGACAAGCTCAGGGAACGGGAGCGACCGGGGAGCTAGGAGACGAGTCGCTCGCGCAGGCGTTCGCCGGACGGGGCAGTGTCCCGCCGGGTCGGGCTGATCGTCGCCCAGAGCTCGTCGAGGGACAGGCCGAGCACCTCGGCGATCGCGGCGATCGTCGAGAACGCCGGCGTCGCCACCCGGCCCGACTCGATCTTCCGCAGCGTCTCCGGCGAGAGGCCGGCATCCAGGGCGATGTCGAGCATCGAACGCTCACCTCGGGCCTCGCGCAGGAGCGCACCGAGGCGCTGACCGCGTTCGACATCGGAGGGGGTGAGCGGGAGGCGGACCATGCGCCCAGTGTAGTACGGGATAGTTTGACCGGTATAGTTATTGGTCGAGCGCCGTTCGCGGCACGAACACCACCGCACCACGAACGCAGCACGCCGATGGAAGGGCCCCGCATGATCGAGATCTTCACCCCCACCG
The DNA here is from genome assembly GCF_050587365.1 of Plantibacter auratus. Lineage (NCBI taxonomy): Bacteria > Bacillati > Actinomycetota > Actinomycetes > Micrococcales > Microbacteriaceae > Plantibacter > Plantibacter auratus. The sequence continues at coordinate 128,631 of NZ_JBOBFV010000004.1, forward strand.
AGGTCGCGAAGGCACGTCGCACCGGCGAGCTCGTCGCGAACATCCTCCACACGCTCAAGCACCGCGTGACGGTCGGCACCAACCTCCTCGAGATCGACCGCTGGGCCAAGGCGATGATCCTCGAGGCCGGCGCCGTCTCCTGCTACGTCGACTACGCCCCCTCCTTCGGTCGCGGACCCTTCGGCCACTACATCTGCACCGCCGTGAACGACGCCGTCCTGCACGGCCTCCCCCGCGACTACACGCTGGCCGACGGCGACCTCCTCACCCTCGACCTCGCTGTCCTGCTCGACGGCATCGCCGCCGACTCGGCCATCAGCTTCGTCGTCGGCACGGCGACCCCCGAGGACCTCGCGCTCATCGAGACCACCCAGGAGGCCCTCGCCGCCGGCATCGCCGCCGCCAAGCCGGGTGCGAAGATCGGCGACATCTCCTTCGCGATCGGCACCGTGCTGCGTGGCGCCGGCTACCCGGTCAACATGGAGTTCGGCGGCCACGGCATCGGCACGACGATGCACCAGGACCCGCACGTCTCGAACGACGGACGCGCCGGCCGCGGCTACAAGTTGCGCCCGGGCCTGCTCCTCGCGATCGAGCCATGGGTCATGGCCGACACCGACAAACTCGTCACCGACGCCGACGGCTGGACCCTCCGCAGCGTGACCGGCAGCCGCACCGCCCACAGCGAGCACACCATCGCGATCACCGAGGACGGCGCCGAGATCATGACGCTGCCGACGGTCACATTCTGAGCACCTGAAGGTCTGTCGAGCGCACTCGACCGGCCCGGCACACCGTGTTTAGGCTGGTGACATGACCGACGATCGCCGCACGGTCCTCCGGGGCCGGTACCTGAGCCTCGGACTCGGCGAGCTGTTCGCCGCCGTCGTGTTCATCTGGGTCGCGTTCGTCTCGGCGCTGCCGTTGTTCGAACGATCAACCGATGCGCTCGCGTTCTGGTCGGCCCTCGCACCGCTGCTGGTGATCCTCGTGCAGGCCGGCGTCTACTGGCTGGCCGCCCGGCGGTGGGTCAAGCAGGGCACCATGCCTCCTGGACTGGCCGCCACCTACCGCGGGTTCCGCGTGCTCGACGCGGCCCTGCTGCTCGCCGGACTCGTCGGCATCATCGTCTGGTTCCCCGCCCACCCCTTCGCAGCCATCGGCATCCCGTTCGTCTGGCTCCTGGGTGTCATCGAGTACGTGAACTACTTCGTCGTCCGGCTCGCCTACCCACCGTCCGTGTGGTTCAAGCGGATCGGCGAGTGGCGTACGCCTCGACTCCTGCAGGACGTCCGGGCGGCTCAGCGGAGCTGACGCTCAGCGAGCGGCGCTGAGCCCGTCGATCCACTGCGCGAAGGTCTGCACACCGCGCTGCGCTTCTGGCCCGGCGAGGGTCGTGCCGTCGCGCATCGCCGTGCCGAAGCCGCCGGGCAGCGGGATCTGCACGACCGGGCCGCGGATGCCCGTGGCGGCGGTGTAGGCCTTGACCATCGCGGTCATCCGCAATTCCTCGGGGCCCGCGAGATCGGCCGGGCGCCCCTGCGGTTCGCCCTCGGCCAGCTCCACCAGGCGCTCGGCGACCTCGCGCGCGGCGACGGGCTGCGAGGTCATCGTCGGCACCATCGTGACGGGGCCGAAGCGGAAGCGCTCGACCATCTGCTGCGCGAACTCGTGGAACTGCGTCGCTCGGAGGATCGTCCACGGGATGCACCCGCCGGTGATCAGCTCCTCCTGCAGCGCCTTGCCGGCGTAGTAGCCGAAAGGGGCCCGGTCGCTTCCGACGATCGACAGCGCGACGTGGTGGGGCACGCCGGCAGTGCCCTCGGCCTCGAGCAGGTTGCGGGTGACCGCCCCGAAGAACTGGCGCGACTGCTGGGCGGACTGCGTGGCAGTCGACGTCACGTCGATGACGACGTCCGCGGCCTCCAGCCGCTGCGCGAGCCCGGCTCCGGTGGCGAGGTCGACGCCGGTGGCACGCGACAGCACGACCACCCGGTGTCCGCGCTCCTGGGCCACCGCGACGACGTGTCGCCCGACCATCCCGCTGCCTCCTGCGACGACGATCTTCATGCGACACTCCCTTCTGCTCGACGGATGTCACTCTATCGGCGGGAGGAAGCAGCCGTTCTCGACCGTGATCCGCAGCACGTCGGCATCGGGCCGGAGCTCCCGTTCGAAGATGATGGCGTCGTCGCGGAGCTGCGCCGACAGCTCCAGCTCGCCGGGTGAGGGCACGATGAGCTCCGACCGGAACTCGTCCGAGTCGGCCGCGAGTTCGAGCGGCGGCGCGTACCCGTTGATGAGGTCGACGAGCACGGCGCGACTCGTTCCGACCGGCAGCTCGACCTCGACGGCCATGCGCGCCAGCTTCGTGGCCCGACCGGACGGCGCCAGACTGCTGCAGGGTGCCTCCGAGGCCTGGGGCGAGAACGCGAACGGCTGCCCGCCCGTCGCCGTGTTGACCATCTGCCCGAGGAGGTCTGCAGCCACGGCGAACACCTCGTCTCGGGCGGGAAGCTCGTCGTCGCGCTGAGGAGCGCTCGGGTCGATCGCCGGCGTCTCGGGCACCGTCGAAGCACGATCACCCCGCGGCTCCCCGACCTGACCCGTGCAGGCGACGATCACCAGCGCGAACACACTCAGCTGGGCGACCACCGCGACGACGATCGCCATGATCGAGCGCCGCCCGAGCGACCGGGAACGGCGCCCTGGCGGCGCCTCCGCGCGCGCATCGGTGGTCATTTCGTCCGGGATCGTGTCCACGCATACTCCTGTCTGGCCGTGTGTCGCGACGATGGCCGTCGCGATGCTGCAGCGACGGTATCGATCGGGAGCCGGTCGACGGCTCGGCAGTTGGTGGGCATGACGCGGCGAGCGCGGATCGGGCGCCTGTGGAGCGGCGTCAAGCGTGTGCGCCGCCGACGAGTTGCAGGCACGTCTACCACGGTGTATAACAAATCTGCACTTCGAGATACAGATCCGGATCCGACCGATCAGCCGTTCCCGAAGCGCGCCTCCCATCCGAACCCGACCAGGAACCACCCGACCCCGATGACGACCCTGCAGCACCCAGCCACCACCGGCTCCATCCCCACCCCACGCCCGCAGCTCGCGGCACTTCCCCGCACCCTGCGTCGCAGCATCCCGGCCGAGCAACGCCAGCTGTTCCGCACCCTTGCCGCCACCATCGGCGGCTTCTGCCTGTTCACCGGCCTCGTCGGTGCGGCCATCACCGGCTGGATGGTGCTGCTCGGCCTTCCGGCCGCGGCGATCCTCCTCGGCGCAACCGCTCCCTGATCGATCGGCCGAGCTATCTCACCTTGGCGGGTAGCCCTTAGAAGTGCGTCCGCAGGAAGGGCGCCTGCTCCGTCGCGAAGGCGAGGTCGAGCGCTCGCACCGCCTCCGATGACCCGGTGATGAGCCCGGCCTCGGCGAGCGCCGACACACGCGGGCCGCCGAGGAGGACGGCCGACAGCTCGTTGATGGTGAGGCGCACAGCGTCGTCGGTCGACTCCGGCACGTCGCCCAGGCGTTCCGCGACCGCGGCACCGTGCTCGTCGATGCGGAGCGCGAACCGACCGCCTGCGAGTCCGAGGGCGTCCTCGACGTCGAGCAGGTGCTCGCGAGGTTCGGATGCCCCAGGGACGGTGAACCGGCGCGCACCGAGCACGGTCGGCACGTCGACGATGCGGAGCCAGAGCGAGTCGGCTCGCGCGGTGGTCTTGACGGCGCGGCGGTCGACGAGTCGCCACTGGATGGTTTCGACCGTCGGAGCCTGGTGGAAGGTGACCTTCGTGGTGAGGCTGATCCCGGTGAGGTGCCGCCAGAGCGCGTAGCGGGCCTCCGGGGTGGTGGCGACGAGGTCGTCGACGACGATCGTCCCCCACTCCTCGCCGACGCGGTAGAGCGCGTAGCCCTGCGGTTCGCCGTCGGCGTCGTCGTAGCGGAGGGCGAGCGTGTCACCCTCGCCGTGGCTGAAGTGGCGGATGGTCACCTCACGGAGGGCCTGCTTCCACCACGCGACCCCGCGGTCGATGTCACCGGTGCTGCGGGAGCGTTCGAACAGCCCGGGCGCGACGGTGGCGAGCGAGCGCGGGTCGAGCGTGTGGACGCGGCCGGCGGGCGGCGCACCCCGCCAAGCGACGCGCTTGGGGTCGACCTCGTGCGTGAACTCCCAGGTCGCCGGGGCGAAGCCGTAGCGACCGTAGATGGTCGCCTCGCTCGCGGTGAGCGCGACGACTGCGGCACCGGTGGCCTTCGCGTGGTGGAGTCGGTTCTCCATCAGTGACCGGGCGATCCCCCGACGTTCGTGCGAGGTGGAGACGGTCACCTCGGTGATGGCCAGGGCGCGGACGGAGCCACCGGGGATCGACAGGGCGGTCGGGAAGGAACCGAGCGTGCCGACGGGGACCAGTGGTTCGGCCGCGGTGTCGTCGTAGACCCCGAGGATGGAGCTGCCGACGAGGAGCTGACGCCGCTCGGCACGCACCGCCACGTCGGTATCGGGCTTCGAGAGGAAGCCGCGGGACGCTGCACCCCACCAGAGGTCGAGGGCGGCGTGGTCCGTGTGGTCGAGCTCGACGGTGCGCAGGTTCATGCGACAAGCCTATTGGGGCCGCGGTGACGGACCCGGTCGGAGAAGGAACCCCGGTCACTGAGCCTGTCGAAGTGCACACCGAGAACACCGCCCAAGAGAGGAGGTCACCCCGGAGCCCTTCGACAAGCTCAGGGACCGGATGAGGCTGAGCTCAGGGACCGGAGTGGCCGGAACGCAGGAGATCGGCGCGAGAGCAGGACGGGCGGGCACGAAGCGTCCTGCTGTCGGGCGGATGTCCTGCTGTCGCGCCGCGAGGCGCGCGACTCAGGCGACGTAGACCTTGCGGAGGGTCTCGCGGACGGTCCAGGTGGTGCGGGCGCCGGCGGCGAGTCGGCCGATGGAGCCGGCACGGAGCTCCAGCGACGGGGTGCCGTCGGCGAAGTCGACGGTCGCCTCACCGGAGAGGACCACGAACACCTCGTCGATCTCGGTGTCCTGCACGACGCCGACACCCAACTCCCAGACGCCGACCTCGGTGTCACCGACGGCCGTGAGGGACAGGATCCCGCTCCGCGGCGACCCCGAGACCACGTCCGCTGGCGCGAGCGGGTTGTCGGCGAGCGCCACGTCGGCACCCTGAAGCACCGTGTTGGGAGCGAGCAGGTGGTCGGTCATGAGGTACCTCTCTGAGCAAGAAGGAGACGAGCGGGTTCGGCGCAACCCGACGACCTACCCGACGCCCCAGCCGTAGGCGAGCTTGTGGGCCTCGAGGACGAAGAAGGTCTCGGTCGACCGCACCCCGGGCGTCGGCTGCAGGGTGTCGAGGAGGAACGTCTTGTAGTGGTCCATGTCGCGACACACTGCCTCGACCATCACGTCGAAGCCACCGCTCGTGAGCACCACGTAGCTCGTCTCCGCGTGCTTCGACAGCTCCTGGCACACCCCGCGCGCCATACCCGGCTCGCAGCGGATGCCGATGAGGGCAAGGTGGTCGAAGCCGATCGACAGCGGGTTCGCGATGCCGACGATCTGCAGGATCCCGGTGTCCTCGAGTCGCTGGATCCGGTAGCGGACGGACGACGCCGGCAGCCCGGTTTCGGTGGCGATCTCGGAGAACGCCTTCCGTCCGTCCTGCTGCAGGATCGCGATCAGCCGACGGTCGATGTCGTCAAGGTCGTTCATGTGGCTCCTCCGGCAGCGGGCGGATGGTCATCTGGCAAGCGTAGCGAGGGAAGCCGTGCGGCCCGGGTGCGGTGTCCGCCCCACCCGAGCCACGAGCCCCGGCCGACCGACCGACCCGAACGCGGGCGGTCGGCCGGGGCGACGCCGATCGAGCGGACCGAGGGAGGTCGCTGATCGGCGGATCGGTCCGACTAGCGGACGTGGATCGCGCCGGTGCGGAGGTCGGTCATGTCGTGCAGCGTGTACATGCCGCCGATCCGACCCCAGCCGGTGCCCTTGCCGCCCGCGCCACCGAAGGGCATGTTGATGTCCCACCAGCCGTTGGAGTCATTGACGATGACCTGACCGGTCTCGAGCTCCTCCATGAAGCGGTAGGCCTTCGACAGGCTCTCCGTGAACACCGCGGACTGCAGGCCGAGCGCGTCGGCGTTGGCGATGCGGAGGATGTCATCGTCGTCCTGAGCCGTGAGGATGGGGAGGACCGGACCGAACGACTCCTCGCGCGACAGCAGGCTGTCCTCGGAGACACCGTCGACGATCGTGAAGTCGTAGTAGAGGTCCGTCGGGTGGCCGGTGGCACGACCGCCGCCGAGCAGGATGTCGAAGCCGAGCGAACGGGCCTCGTCGAGGTGGCGGTCCATCTTCGCGGCGACGCCCTCGTTGTTGAGCGGGCCGAGGTTGATCCCCTCGTCGAAGGGGTTGCCGAGTCGCACGGTCGCCTTCGCGTAGGCCAGGGCCGCCTCGACGAAGGCGTCGTGGACGTTGTGGTGCACGATGAGCCGCTCGGTCGCGCAACAGACCTGCCCACCGCTGTAGAACGCGGAGTCGACGGCGGCCTTCGCGGCGCGTTCGATGTTCGCGTCCTCGAGGACGACGATCGGGCCGTTGCCGGAGCACTCCATGAGCGATCGCTTGAGGCCGGCGGTACGGACGATCTTCGCGCCGGTGGCGGACGAACCGATGAAGCCGATCGCGTCGATGCCGTCGTGGGAGACGAGCTCGGAACCGAACGCGCCGTCGCCGGGGAGGACGCTGACGAGCCCGGCCGGGACGCCCGCCTCGACGAGGCAGTCCATCGCCGCGAGGACCGCGAGGGGCGTGTTGCTCGGCGGCTTGACGATGCAGGCGTTACCGGTCGCGAGGCCCGGGGCGACGAACTCGCTGAACATGAGGAGCGGGAAGTTCCAGGGCGTGATGATGCCCCAGACGCCGACCGGCGCGCGCCAGGTGAACATGCGCTTGTCGATGTCGCTCGACGGCAGCGTCTCGCCGTAGAGGCGGAGGGCGTCCTCGGCGTGGAGGTGGAAGAGCTGCGCGGCCTCGGCGATGTCGGCGATCGACTCGGCGAGCGGCTTGCCCTGCTCCAGCGTCTGCAGGCGGGCGAGCTCTTCCACGCGGGCGTTGATCGCGTCGCCGACCCGGTGACAGATCTCCGCGCGCTTGAACACGCCGAGCTTCCGCCACTCCCGCTGCGCCTCGTGCGCACGTCGCACCGCCTCGTCGAGTTCGGCGGTGCCGGCCACGGGGATCGACGCGATGACGTCCCCGGTGACGGGGCTGATCACCTCCGAGCGCTCCGAGCTGGATCCGTCGGTGAACTCGCCGGCGATGAAGAGCTGGGTGCGAGTGGGTGTCGGCAACGTGGTCATTCCGGACCTCCTGGTGTCGTGGCTGGGCCGACGACGCCGAACAGCGTCGTGCGGATGTCGTCGGGAGAATGTGGGATCAGCCTAGGACCTTGCGATTCCTCGAACAAGCAGTATTGTTTCGTCAAAGTTACGATTACAACAACGAGACCGACGCAATCTTGTCGTCACAACAATTCTTCGGCACATTGAGTGCACCAGCAGCGAGACAGCGACGTCCCGTCCCCCACGAATCGAGAAGAGCCCATGTCGACCGAACACGTCACCAGCACCGACGAGACCACGCACCTGCCGAAACGGATGCGCTGGTTCGACGGCTTCGCCATGGCGATGACCATGCCAGCCGCGCTCATCGCCACCCTCGGCGCCTCCATCACCGGCCTCGGCGGCTGGGGGGCCGCCGTCCTGTGGGCGATCTCCATGATCCTCGCCATGGGCGTCAACTGGATCTACACCGAGCTCGCCACCATGTTCCCGAACTCCTCCGGCGGCATCGCGCACTACGCGGCCGAAGCGTGGAAGTCGCGTGCACCCTGGGTCGCGCCGATCACGGGCGTCGGCTACTGGCTCCCCTGGGGTACCAACCTGGCCACCTACGGCGCGGTCACCGGTGCGCTCATCCAGGCGCAGTGGTTCCCGAACGAGGACTGGGTGATCCAGCTCGGTCCGATCTCCATCACCTTCCCGATCCTCATCGGACTCGGCGTCATCGGCGTGATGTACCTCATCAACGTCATCGGCGTCCGCGTCACGATGGCGTTCGTCTACATCACGGCCGGCATCCTGCTCATCCCGCTGTTCGTGTTCATCGTCTTCCCGCTCTTCAGCGCCGACTGGGCACCGCTCGACCTCACCTGGAAGCTCGAGGGCATCGAGGGCCTGCACACCGCGATCGTCTGGCTGTACATCATGGCGTGGACCACCTTCGGCATCGAGGTCTGCGCGACCTTCGCCCCGGAGTACCGCGACTCGGTGAAGGACACGACCAAGGCGATCAAGGCCTCCGTCCTCTTCTGCCTCGGCGTCTTCTTCGTCATCCCGCTGACCCTCGGCGGCTACGCGGGTGAAGCGGCGATCGCCGACAACCCGGCGACCTTCTTCGTCGCGAGCTTCGCCTCGCTCGTCGGTGGCGCTGCGGACGTCATGGTGCTCTGCCTCATCGCCTCGCTGCTGCTCATCATGACCACCTCGGTGGCCGACGCCTCACGCGTGCTGTTCAACATGGGCAAGGAGCGCGTCACCGTCCCGTCGCTCGGCGTGCTCAACCGTCGCGGTGTGCCGTTCCGCTCGCTCAACGTGATGCTCGTGATGAACGTCGTGATCCTGGTGGTGCTGCAGAACCCGCTCGCGATCATCGTGACCGGCAACCTCGGCTACATCCTCACGCACTTCTTCGCCGTCTCCGGCTTCTTCCTGCTGCGCAAGGACCGCCCCGACGCCGTCCGCCCGATCCGCCTGCCGCGCTTCTTCGTGCCGCTGTCGGTCGTGCTGTCGGTGCTCCTCGCGATCATCCTCATCGTCGGTGCCACCGGGTTCTCCACCACGGGCTACGGCGGGTTCCTGGAGCTCGGCATCGCGCTCGGACTGCTCGCACTGGGCGTCGTGATCTGGCTGTTCGTGCAGCGGAGCACCAAGCGCGACGCGGGCCTCGGGAGCGGCGGGGCATCCGCCGGAACCCCACGTGCCGAGACCGAACGCACCGACGCCGCCCGCACCGACTGACCGCGCACCACGCGACCGCACCGAACCACGCACCACAGGGGACCCACCATGAGAACCACCTACGAACTGGCCGAAGAGCTCGCCGACACCACACGCCTGCGGGAGCAGCTGGCCTCGGCCGAACCGGAGCCGTACTGGCTCGACGACCCGGCACGGCCCGCTCCGCTCCCCCGCCTCGAGGCGGACGTCGAGACGGACCTGGCGATCGTCGGTGGTGGGTACTCGGGCCTGTGGACCGCCCTGCTCGCGAAGGAGCGCGACCCGGACCGCCGGGTCGTGCTCCTCGAGGGCCGGCGCATCGCGTGGGCCGCGTCCGGTCGCAACGGCGGGTTCTGCGAGCCGAGCCTCACCCACGGATCGTCGAACGGCAAGAGCCGCCTGCCGCACGAGTTCGACCGCCTGGAGGAGCTGGGGCGCGAGAACCTGCGCGAGATCGGCGAGACCATCGCCCGGTACGACATGGACTGCGACTGGGAGGAGACGGGGCTGCTGCAAGCGGCGACGGCCCCACACCACGTCGACTGGTTGCGGGAGAGTGCCGAGGAGCACGGCGCCCGGTTCCTCGACCGCGAGGCGATGCAGGCGGAGGTCCACTCGCCGATCTTCCAGGCCGGCCTGTTCGAGCCGACCGGTGCGGCGCTCGTCAACCCGGCCAAGCTGGCGTGGGAGCTGCGACGCGTCTGCCTCGACCTGGGTGTGGAGATCCACGAGTACACGCACGTCCGCTCGATCCGGTCGGACGCGACGTCGGTCACCCTCACGACGACGCACGGCTCGGTCGTCGCGAAGCACGTCGCCCTCGGCACCAACGTCTTCAAGGCCCTCATCCCGAGTGCCCGGAAGTACACGGTGCCGGTCTACGACTACGCGCTCATGACGAACCCGCTCTCCGCCGAACAGCTCGAAAGCCTGGGATGGAAGGGCCGTCAGGGCATCTCCGACCTCGACAACCGCTTCCACTACTCGCGGCTCACGACCGACGCGAACGGGTCGACCCGCATCCTCTACGGCGGCTATGACGCGGTGTACAACTACGGCGGGCGGGTCGAGCCGCGGTTCGACCAGCGCGAGGAGTCCTTCCTCAAGCTCGCCGCCCACTTCGCCCACACCTACCCGCAGCTCGCCGACCTCGGCTTCTCCCACAAGTGGGGCGGCGCGATCGACACCTGCGGGCGGTTCTTCTCCTTCTTCCAGACCGCGCACGGCGGCAAGGTCGCGCACGCGGCCGGGTTCACCGGCCTCGGCGTCGGCGCGACGCGATACGGCGCGAACGTCATGCTCGACCTCCTGAGCGGAACACCGACCGAGCGCACGACGATGGACTTCGTCCAGAAGAAGCCGACGCCGTTCCCGCCCGACCCGCTCGCGTTCATCGGCGCGCGCATCTCGCTGTCGGAGATGGCCCGGGCCGACCGCAACGAGGGCAAACGCGGGCTCTGGCTCCGCACGATGGACGCCGTCGGGCTGGGCTTCGACTCCTGAGCCCGGTTTCGACGCAGGAGCCGCAGTCCAACCCATGACAGGCGGAGCCTGGTTCGATACGGTGCAGGTGGTGGTCCCGCTCACGTCGAACCCGCACAGCTCGCGTCGGCCCGCAACGGACACCGCACCGCACCAGCAGCACCTCAGACAAAGGAGCACACCAGTGAGCGACTACGCCGTCGTCAACCCCGCGACCGGAGAGACTCTCCGCGACTACCCGACGATCACGGACGAGGAGCTGCAGCAGGCGATCACCGCCGCGTCCGCCGCCCACGAGGAGTGGTCGCGTCGCGCTCCCGTCGCCGACCGCGCTGCGCTCATCGCCCGCGTCGCCGCCCTCCACACGGAGCGCCGTGAGCAGCTGGCCGAGATCGCCGTCCGCGAGATGGGCAAGACGTACGAGCAGGCGCTCGGCGAGGTCGACTTCGCCGCCGCGATCTACCAGTACTACGCCGACAACGGCGAGGCCTTCTCCGCCGACGAGCCGATCGAGCTGTCCGACGGCACCGGCTCGGCGTTCATCCGTCGCGCGTCGCTCGGTGTGCTGCTCGGCATCATGCCGTGGAACTTCCCGTACTACCAGGTGGCGCGGTTCGTCGGCCCGAACGTCGTCAACGGCAACACGATCCTCCTCAAGCACGCCCCGCAGTGCCCCGAGTCGGCGCTGGCGATCGCGCAGATCTTCGACGACGCCGAAGCCGAGCTGGGCGCCCACGATTCCGTGTACGTGAACATCTTCGCCACGAACGACCAGATCGCGACGGTCATCGCCGACCCGCGCGTGCAGGGCGTCTCGGTCACCGGTTCGGAGCGCGCCGGTTCCGCCGTCGCCGAGCTGGCCGGCAAGCACCTCAAGAAGGTCGTGCTCGAGCTCGGTGGGTCCGACCCGTTCATCCTGCTGTCGACCGACGACCTCGACGCCGCCGTCCAGGACGCCGTCAACGCCCGCATCGACAACAACGGGCAGTCCTGCAACGCCGCCAAGCGGTTCATCATCATCGACGAACTGTTCGACGACTTCGCCGCGAAGTTCACCGAGGTCTTCACGGCGAACGCTCCGGCCGACCCGATGGCGGAGAGCACGCAGCTCGGCCCGCTGTCGTCGGCCGCAGCGACCGAGCGACTCGGCGAGCAGCTCGGCCGCGCGAAGGCACAGGGCGCGACGATCCTGGCATCGGGCGAGCCGTCGGGGAACTTCTTCCCGCCGGCCGTGCTCACCGACGTGACGCCCGAGATGGACGCGTTCCACGAGGAGTTCTTCGGACCCGTCGCGTCGCTGTACCGGGTCGCGTCCGAGGAGGAGGCCGTGCGCCTCGCGAACGACACCCCGTTCGGCCTCGGCTCCTACGTCTACACGACCGACCAGGAACAGGCGCTGCGGGTCGCGGACGGGATCGACGCCGGCATGGTGTGGATCAACCTCGTCCTCGGCGACGCGGCGGAGCTGCCCTTCGGCGGCGTGAAGCGCTCCGGCACCGGCCGCGAGATGGGCAAGCCCGCGATGGACGAGTTCGTCAACAAGAAGCTCATCCGCATCGCCTAGTTGCCGCTCACTGAGCTTGTCGAAGTGCCTCGTACGCACCTCGACAAGCTCAGTGGCCGAACGTCCCCCACAGGGCGTGCATCACTCCCCTTGTCCACAGGGCGTGCGCACCCGATCAGGTGCGATGACGTCGCGAGCTAGCTTTTCGAGGAGGGCGAGGCTCGTCAGTCCGGGGCACTGTCGAGTTGCGTCGGTGGCATCAAATCTCTAGGCCCCTCTTCATCTTGAAATCAATGGGGGGCTTGAGTAAGGTTTTGCCGAGGCCACAGAAGTACCTTGATGTGGTGAAGTTCCTCAGCTCGAAAGGCTGGGTGCTGCTCCGGCAGCAGAAGGGTTCTCACGAGAAATGGGGGAATCCGGAGAACGGGCGCGAGTATCTGACGATTCCACATCACGAGGTGTCGGCCGGAATCGTGAAGCAGCTCATCGAGATGTTCCCGGATGCGCCGAGCGGGTGGAAGTAGCGCACCGCACCGCTCGACCGCCCCGACAGACAATCAGGAGGCCCGTGAATGACCGCAGCAACCGTGACCCAGACGCTCGACGTCGTGACCTACCTCGACGGCAAATGGTGGACGTTCGAGATCCCCGCGCTCACCACCGACTCGCCCCGAGGCACGGGAAACCGGATCGTCGCCATGGGCTCAGCGAAGCGGTTCAAGGACATCGCGGCAGCGGCCCGCGACGTCGCGGCACTGTGGCTCGATCTCGATGACTACGACGGGGACGTCGTTGTGACGGTCCGGGATGAGGCGGTCGGCCTCTGGGGCGAATCCAACACCCTTGAAGAGCAGGCACGCCAGCAGGTGCGCGAGGCAGCGCGGAAGCGCCGCGAGGCCGTCCTGAGCCTCATCGCCAAGGGAGCCAGCCAGAGCGACGCCGCGGCCGTCTTCGGGGTGTCGGTGCAACGTGTGAGCCAGCTCGTGCATTGACGCTCGTCGATCGGCGGTCCCCTCCGAGACCCTCCCCGGCCGCTGAGCCCCATCCGGTCACTGAGCCTGTCGAAGTGCAGTCCCGCCATTAGGTCACCGCCCTTCGACAAGCTCAGGGACCGGGATGGTGCGGCTCAGGGACCGGGATGGTGCGGCTCAGGGACCGGGATGGTGCGGCTCAGGGACCGGGACGGCAGGGTGCGGCTTGGGGACCGGAACCCCGCTGGGCTTCCTCGGCAAGCGGCGGACACCCCGAGCCGCACACCTTCTCCGCTCCCTGAGCCTGTTGAAGGGCCCACGGTGGCACCTCGACCTGTCGAAGTGCAGTCCCGCCCCGATGACCACCGCCCTTCGACAAGCTCAGGGACCGGAGGGGCGACTCTGGGAACGAGGGTGCACGACGCGCGAATCCTTCAGCCGTCGGCGAGCTGGAGGGCGCTCCACAGCTCGGCGCGGTCGCCGAAGCGCGAGAGGTCGAGGTCGAGCAGCGACTCCAGCGTGGTGATGCGCGCGCGGAGGGTCTGCCGGTGGATCCCGAGTCGGCCAGCCGCCTGATCGGTCACGCAGTTCGCCTCCAACCACGCCCGAGCCGTCTCCACGTGGACCGCCCGAGCCTCGGCTCCGAGCCCGCCCAACGGCTCCAGCAGCCGATTCGCCAGCACCGATCCGCCCGACGCACTCAGCAATCCGAGCAACCCCTGCTCGGCGAGTGCCTCGTACCGCACGAGCCGCGGCGTCTCCCCGGCCGAAGCGCGCGCCCGCTCGGCCTCGGACAGCCCGTCCCGCAACCTCTCCCAGCTCGTCCTCGCCGACACCCCGCCCGACAGCCCGTGGCGGCGGACGACGGCGTCCCAGAGTCCGGTGTCCGCGTCGCTCGACACGATGACGATCCGCTCGTCCTGCTCGGCGAAGAACAGCTTGCCGCCGTGCGCCGCGGCCTGCACGTCGAGTTCCGAGAGGAAGCCCAGCTCACCCTCGGGGATGTCGACCACGGCGACGCGGATCGGGTCGGGCGGCAGCGGCCCCCAGAGCCGCTGGGCGGTGCGCTCGGCGACGGCGCGGTCCCCGGAGAGCAGCAGTTCAAGGAGCCCCGACCGCAGCTGCCGGCGTGCGAGGTCGAGGGCGCTGTGCTGCTCGAGGGCGATGCTCGCGAGGCCGATGACGCTGGAGACGAGGTCGTGCTCCGCGTGGTCGAGCGGCACGCTGGACCCGACGGCGAGGATGCCCCGCAGCTCGCCCCGGCGACCGAGCGTCAGCAGCGTCGCACCCTCGGCTCCGTCCGCGAGGTGCAGGCCGGCCCGCGACCCGCGGCGCAGCACCTCGGCGACGGCCGTCTCCACACCCTCCGGCACCGGCTCGCGCGTCCTCGTCGTGACCCGGTTGCCGAGCGCGTCGTACAGCGCGACCCAGCAGCCGAGCTGCTGCCCCAGCTCCGCGAGGATCGCCGTCAGGCCGTCGGGTCGGAGCGCCGCCCTCGCGACCGCACGCTGGGCGGCGAGCGACCATTCGAGCGACGCCACGCGCGCGGCTGCGACCGCGTCGGCGACGAACCGGATGATGCCGATGAACGGGGTCCGCTCGCCCACCTCGAGCAGGGTGAACCCGTGACGCTCGCATGCCTCGACGAGACGCTGCGGGATGTCGGCGTGGATGATCCCGGTGGCGAACCCGAGCGCGAGCACGCCCCGGGCGGAGAGGCGGCGGACGTACTCGTCGGCGCGGCGGTCGGCGAGCTCGTCGCTCATCTCGCCGGTGAACTGCATGCCGTCGGTGAGGAGCAGCTGGCCCGGTTCCAGCCAGGGCGTCGGGTCGCCGAGGTCCGAGCTGTGCACCCAGGCGATGTCGCGATCGAGGACGTCGGCGTCACCCGCGACGACGAGGCCGAGCTTGAAGACCGGCTCGGCCATGAGCGTGCGCAGGGACACGTTCGAGGACGCACGGCCGATCTCGCCAGCGATCACTGAAGTGGTGGACATGTGCCGAAGCTATCACCGATCCCGCCATGTACATCAGCCGCGTCGATTGCCAGGCTGCAGGAGTGATCAATGACTTCCTCTCCGGCCTCGACAACGCCGGCGTCCGCGACGCCGACACCCAGCGCGTCCTGCACTCCTGGTCCGCCCAGAGCACGCTCAAGCCGCTCCCCATCGCGGGCGGCCTCGGCAGCACCGTGTGGGACCACGACGGACGCCACTACCTCGACTTCTCCAGCCAGCTCGTCAACGTGAACCTCGGGTACCAGCACCCGAAGGTGGTCGCGGCGATCCAGGAGCAGGCGGCGCAGCTCACCACGATCGCGCCCGCCGCGGCGAATGCGACCCGTGCCGAGGCGGCTCGTCTCATCCTCGACCGCGCCCCCGAGGGCTTCGAGAAGGTCTTCTTCACCAACGGCGGCGCCGACGCGAACGAGAACGCGATCCGCATGGCGCGCATCGCCACCGGCCGCGACAAGGTCATCTCGACCTACCGCTCGTACCACGGCAACACGGGCGCGGCCATCGTCGCGACGGGCGACTGGCGCCGCATCCCCAACGAGTACGCCCGCGGCCACGTGCACGTGTTCGGCCCGTACCTCTACCGCACCGAGTTCTGGGCGACGACGCCGGAGGAGGAGTCGGAGCGCGCCCTCCGCCACCTCGAGCGCACCGTCCAGGCGGAAGGCCCCGGCTCGATCGCCGCGATCCTTCTCGAGACCGTGCCAGGCACCGCCGGCATCCTGACCCCGCCGCCCGGCTACCTCGCGGGTGTCCGCGCGATCGCCGACCGCTACGGCATCATGCTCATCCTCGACGAGGTCATGGCCGGCTTCGCCCGCACCGGCGAGTGGTTCGCGTTCGACGCGTTCGACGTGCGCCCCGACCTCATCACCTTCGCGAAGGGCGTCAACTCCGGTTACGTGCCGCTCGGTGGCGTCATCGTCTCCGAGCACATCGCCCGCGTCTTCGACGAGCAGGTGTTCCCCGGTGGGCTCACGTACTCCGGCCACCCGCTCGCCGCCGCGAGTGTCGTCGCGACGCTCACCGCGATGGCCGAGGAGGGCGTCGTCGAACACGCGAAGGCGATCGGCGCCGACCACATCGGGCCCGCGCTCCGCTCCCTCGCCGAGCGTCACGAGCTCATCGGCGAGGTCCGTGGCAGCGGCGTCTTCTGGGCGGTCGAGCTCGTCGAGGACCGCGACACCCGCGCACCGCTCGATGCGGCGGCGATGGGTCGGTTCAAGTCGTCCCTGCTCGAGGCCGGCCTCCTGCCGTTCATCAGCGAGAACCGCATCCACGTCGTCCCGCCTGCCGTCGTGACCGCCGACGAGGTCGCCTCGGGTATCGCGATCATCGACGCCGCTCTCGGAGAGCTGCGCGCATGAGCGGCGACCCGGACTCGTTCTGGGACTCGGTGTCGGGACTCCCGGCACCCGTCCCGGCACGACCAGCACCCAGCACCCCTGCACCCCACGACGCCCAGGAGCCTTCCGCATGACCACCACCGCCACGAGCACCACCCCCACCACCGACGCCGGTTCGCTGCCGGTCGTCCCGCACTGGATCGACGGAGCCGAGGCCCCGTCCACCTCGGGTCGCACCGCCCCGGTCTACGACCCGGCACTCGGTGTCGCGACGAAGCACGTCGCGCTCGCGAACCAGTCGGAGATCGACCGCGCCGTCGCATCCGCCGCCGCCGCCTTCCCGGCCTGGCGCGACCTGCCGCTGGCGAAACGTCAGCAGATCGTGTTCAAGTTCCGCGAGCTGCTCGAGGCGAAGAAGGGCGAGCTGGCGGAGATCATCACGGCGGAGCACGGCAAGGTCGTCTCCGACGCGCTCGGTGAGATCACCCGTGGGCAGGAGGTCGTGGAGTTCGCGACCGGTCTCGCGCACCACCTCAAGGGTGAGTTCTCCGAGCAGGTCTCGACCGGTGTGGACGTGTACTCCACGAAGCAGCCGCTCGGTGTCGTGGGGATCATCTCGCCGTTCAACTTCCCCGCGATGGTGCCGATGTGGTTCTTCCCGATCGCGATCGCGGCCGGGAACACGGTCGTGCTGAAGCCGAGCGAGAAGGACCCGTCCGCGGCAATCTGGCTCGCGAAGCTGTGGAAGGAAGCCGGCCTCCCCGACGGGGTGTTCACGGTGCTGAACGGTGACAAGGAGGCCGTCGACGGGCTCCTCACCCACCCCGACGTCCGCGCGATCTCCTTCGTGGGTTCCACTCCGATCGCGAAGTACGTCTACGAGACCGGCACCGCACACGGCAAGCGCGTCCAGGCGCTCGGCGGGGCGAAGAACCACATGCTCGTGCTGCCCGACGCCGATCTCGACCTCGTCGCCGACTCCGCGATCAACGCCGGTTTCGGTTCCGCCGGGGAGCGGTGCATGGCGATCAGCGTGGTCGTCGCTGTGGAGCCCGTCGCGGACGAGCTCATCGCCAAGATCGCCGAACGTGCGGCGACCCTGCGGATCGGTGACGGCCGCCGGAACTGCGACATGGGCCCGCTGGTGACGAAGGTGCACCGCGACAAGGTCGCGTCCTACCTCGACATCGCCGAACAGGACGGCGCCACGATCGTCGTCGACGGCCGCAACACGCCCATCGACGGCGACCCGAACGGGTTCTGGCTCGGCCCGACCCTCATCGACAACGTCCCGACGACGTCGAAGGTGTACACGGAGGAGATCTTCGGACCCGTCCTCGCCGTCGTCCGCGTCGCCTCCTATGAGGAGGGTGTCGCGCTCATCAACGGTGGTGCGTTCGGGAACGGGACCGCGATCTTCACCAACGACGGCGGCGCCGCCCGACGGTTCCAGAACGAGATCCAGGTCGGCATGATCGGCATCAACGTGCCCATCCCCGTGCCGGTCGCGACGTTCTCCTTCGGCGGGTGGAAGGACTCCCTCTTCGGCGACACCAAAGCCCACGGCGCAGAGGGCGTCCGGTTCTTCACCCAGCAGAAGGCCATCACCTCCCGCTGGCTCGACCCCTCCCACGGCGGCATCAACCTCGGCTTCCCCCAGAACTGAGGTTCCCGGCCCCTCGGCGGCGCTCCCCGCGAGCCTGCCGAGGGGCCGAGTGCTTCCGGGGCCCTTCGACAAGCGGTCCCTGAGCCTGTCGAAGGGCCGGACCAGGGATGGTCCCGTCCTTGCCACGGGTCGGACTCAGCCGCGACAATGGCCCCGCCGACCACGACCGATGAGGGGCGCCACCGATGGCCATCGAACCGACCGAGCTCGATCACCGCTTCACCGTGCCGATCGGCGTCGACGTGAAGGGCGACGTCTGGTCCTGCGTCGAGATGCCCGGCTCGGCCGAGTTCTTCGGCACCGGCAAGTCCGTCCGTGTCGACGCGACCGTCGACGGTGTCGAGCTCCCGAACGTCGGCCTCATGCCGACCGGCTCCGGTGGTCACATGCTGTCCATCAGCGCGAAGCTCCGGAAGCGTCTCGGCAAGGACATCGGCGACACCGTCGACGTCCACCTCACCCGCCGCCTGAGCTGAGCACAGGAGATCCGCGCTACAGCAGGAGATCCTGAGGGAGAACCTCCTGCTGCCGCGCGGATCTCCTGCGCTCAGCCGCCCGTGACCCGGCGGATGAGGTCCTGGATGAACGGGACGACGTCCGACGCCTGGTCGACGCCCGCGAAGGCGACCGCCAGCAGCGGCCACAGCGACACGAGGAGCGCCGAGATCACCGCGGCGACGGCGAGCACCCAGGAGAGTGCACCGTTGCGACTGCGGACGCATCCGAGCAGGAACAGCAGCGCGAGGACGTACCCGATGAGGAGCGCGACCACGATGCCACCGACGGGGACCCTGAGCGCACCGACCGTCGCGCCGTCGGCCGCACCGATGAGCCCGAGGATCGGGATGAGCACGCCGATGACGATGAGGACGAGCAGGACGACACCCGTGATCGCGGCGGCCCACACGGCACGCGGACGCGGACGGACGCCGTACGACGTGGTCCGGCTGAAGAGCGGCATGTCACTGCTCCTTCGTCGGCACAGCGGCTTGGACGGCCGTGGCCTCGGCGGGAGCGTCCGCCACCTCGTCGACGTCAGCGACCTTCGGGGCAGGCTGGTCGTGCGTGTCATCGTCGGCGGGCTCGAGCGCGCTCGGGGCTCCGTCGACGGTCTCTGCGGCGCCGCCGTTCTGGTCGGCATCCGAAGCCAGGTCGGCAGTCGGGTCTGCGTCAGCCGCCCCGGCGGGCTCAGCGTCGGCGAGGTTCGGGTCGGCGCCGTGCGTCACCTCCTCGGCGACGGTCGCGAGCGAGTCGGCCGCGGTGGCCAGCTGGCGGGCGGCCTCGGCGAGTTCCTCCGAAACGTCGTCGGAGGAATCCGACACCACCTCATCGATCGGTTCACCGGCGACGTCGCCGTCGGCCGTGAGCTCGTCGTCGGCACCCGCGACCACGACCGGCTGCTCGTTCTCCAGCGACCGGCCGTCGTCGCCCTCGGACCGGCCGGTCCGCTGCTCCACCGCGTCACCGGCGGCGTCGGCCAGGTCGGCCGCTCCGGCTCGCGCCGAGTCCACCGCGTCCGATGCAGCAGCCTTCGCCGTGCCGAGGGCATCCCCGGCGGCCTCCGCTGCATCGCCGATCGCGGCACCCGCCGCAGACGTCGCATTGCCGATGGCGGCCTTCGCGTCGTCGATCGCCTCGCCCGGATCGGGCTCGATCGGGTCGAACGGCCCGTGGATGTCGGTGACCGTGATGTCGATGTCGACCGGTCCGGGGTGGCGGGCTTCCAGCGCCGCCGCGACGTCGGCCCGGACGGTGTCCGCGACCTCGTCGATGCTGGCCGGGTACTCGGCAACCAGTGAGACCTCGACGTTCAGCACGTCGTCGTCGGCCAGGACGTTGACGCCGGGGACGGCGGTTCGGCCGAGCAGGCGGGTGCGGGCGCTGTCGATGGCGCGGGCCGTCGGGGAGCCGAGGGCGTGCACGCCGGGGACCGTCTCGGCCGTCGTGGCGATGACCTGGGCGAGCTCGTCGGCCTCCTGCTCACGCCGGCGGCCGGAGTCGAGCTCGACCACCGGTGCGTCTGCCGCTTCCGACGAAGCCACCGGCTCCGACACCGTCACGGTCGGCGTCTCGGCGGAGATCGAGTCGGCCACGGCCGGTTCAGCGGCCTCCGGACCAGCGACAGCCCCGTTCGCCGGCGCGACCACAGGAGCGGGCGCGGTCCCCGCGTGCTCGCCGTCGTGCGACTCGATGCGGCGGACCTCGTCATCGGGATGCGCGGGCACGAGCACCGTCGGGTGCTCAGCCCGGACCTCGGCCGGGGTGGGGATGTGGTGCTGGTCCGGGTGCTTCGTGTCGTCGCTCATGCGATCCTCCTCGCACCGCGTCGGCGGTGCATCGGTCCTACTGCTGTCGGTTCGGGTGCCGCAACGGCACCGCGGGGTGTCGGGTCAGACGACCCGGTTGGTGCTGGCGAGCCGCGTGCGCAGTCCGCTGACGATCTGGATGACCACCGGGGTGGACGTCCCGAGGACGCCGTCCCACTCGTGGATGGCCGCCTCGATGTCGCGCCGCAGTTGGACGGGCGAGGCGCCGCGACGAGCGTGCGCGGTGAGGCGCAGCGTGGACTGCTTGCGGATCCGGAAGCCGGTGACGTCGACGGCGACCACGTCGGGGTTGCGCCCGATCGCCTCCTCGAGGACCTGCTCGGCGACCTTCACGTCGAGCAGGACGCGACCACCGGTCGGGGTGTCCTTCGTCCGCTGCTCGTCGACCTGCAGCAGCGTTCCGGTGTGCCCGCGGCCCTGCCGGAACACGAACCAGAGGATGACCAGGATGAGCAGCAGGGCGACGACCGCCGCGACCCACAGGATCCACGGCTGGGCGTCGATGGTGTCGTTCGTCGGTCCGACGGCCCGCTCGGCGTTCTCGCTGATCGTGCGCTGCACATCAGGCAGGAGCGCGCCCACGGACAGGGCCGCGCCGGCCGCGAGGACGACGAGTCCCACGACGAAGATGAAGAACCGGTTGAGGAATCGATTCGTGGAGTTCATCAGGCCACCGTTCCCTTGCTGCTCACGCGGACCCTGGCGCGGAGCGCCGGTCGGTAGTCGTAGGACGCGACCTCCGCGTCCACGGCCTGCTGGATCTCGCGCTGGTCGACGCGTCGGCCGCTCGTCGGCGTGACGTCGACGCGGGCGCTCCTGGCGCCGACGCTGACGCTCACCTGCGAGGGATCGATATCGCCGGCGTACGAGGCGACGCGGGCGAGCGACTGCGCGATCACGCGGTCGTCCACGACGGCCGCGGTGCGGTCGGCGATCGACCCGCGACGCCCTTGGCGGGCGGGGGCCAGCGACAGGACGATCAGCACGAGGCCGATGATCGCCGCGACCGCGCCGATGGCGACGAGCAGCGGGGCCGGTGCGGTCGCCGCGGTCAGCACCGCGGTGACGATGTCCTTCGGTGCGACGAGGAGCGCCGGCTGCCCGATCGCGGCCAGGACCGATTCGGTGCCGAGCCAGGCGAGCACGAGCGCGAGGATGATCGCGATCGTGATTGCAAGCGTCGACCGCGGCGAGTGGGTCTCGCGACGCACCGCGCGGCGGTACAGGGCTGGGGTGCTCACAACACCCTCCTTCGTTCTTCGAGCTTCGCGCCCGTGATGTGGAGGTCGACGCGTCCGATCGTCGACCCGGTCAGGTCCAGGCACCGCTCACGGATGCTGGTCTGCGCGCGCGCCAGGCGTTCGAGGACGGTTCCCGAGGTCCGGGATCCGGCGCCGAGCGGCGACACGTGGATGGGCGTGCTCGCGGTGACCGTGAGGGCCCCCTGGGCGTCGGAGAGCTCGACCGAGACCTCCGACGCCCGCACACCGAGTTCCTCCGCGGTGACGGCAGACACGACGCGACGCACGGCGCGGGAGCTGATCGTGTTGCGACCATGCACGGCCTGTTCGGCCGTCACCGCCGCGGTCACGACGACCGCCGCCCGCGGAGCGCGTCGGCGACACCGCGCAGGTCGAGCTTGCCCTCGAACACGCGTCCGATGCCGAATCCGATCAGCATGAACAGCGCGACGAGGATCATGCTCCAGAACCCGAATGCGACGGCAGCCAGTGCCAGGACGGCACCGACGAGGATGCCGCGATCGGTCGTGGTCACTGGACGCGGCTCTCGTCAGCGTCGTTGTCGTCGTCCGACGGGATGTGGACGTCGGAGACGGTGACGTTGACCTCGGTGACGTCCATACCCACGACGTTCGAGATCGCGTCGGTGACGCTGCGACGGACGTCGTCCGCGACGCGCTGGAGGTCGACGGGGTACTCGGCGACGATCACGATGTCAGCGGCGACCTGCTTCTCGCCGACCTCGACCGAGACGCCCTGACCGCGGTCCTGGGCGTTGATGGCGTTGCGGATGGCGCCGATGGCGCGAGCTGCTCCGCCGCCGAGGTCGTGCACGCCGGGGACCTCGCGGGCTGCGATGCCGGCGACCTTCTGGACGACGCCGTCGGCGATGACGTTCTTGCCCGTGGAGGCGGTGGCTGCGTGGTTGGCGGTGTCGGTGGTGTTCGACATGGTGTTGCTCCTTCGGTGGCTGGTACTGCGGTTTCGCGGTCCGGGTGTCCGGTCGCGGTGCCCGTGTTCCGGGCGACATCTATGAGACTGCGCGTCACGCCCGATCATCACGGTCGATCTCGTTTTCGTCGCGAAGCACTCAGTTTCTGGATATTCGCGACTCGTCGATCAGGCGCGGAGGGTCTGGCTCGGGCCCTCGCCGAAGCGGTTCCGGTAGGCGGAGGCGAAGCGGCCGAGGTGGACGAATCCCCACCGCTTCGCGACCTCGCCGACCGTGGTCTCCTGCGGCGAGCTGTCGGCGAGCTCGCGCCGGGTGCGGTCGAGGCGGATGTCGCGCAGGTAGGCGGTGGGCGACATGCCGAGCTCGCGACGGCAGTGGAGCTGCAGCGTCCTCGTGTGCAGCCCGGCCGCCTTCGCCGCGTCGGCGGGCGTGATGGGCTCCGCCGCGTGGTGGTGCAGGTATTCGACCGCGAGGCGGGTGCGCGCCATCGAGGGCTCGCGGAGCGGCTCCGGCAGGTCGACCACCGCCCACGGTGCGAGCTGCAGCAGCGCGAGGGCGAGCGGTCGCTGGGCGTTCATGCGGAGCAGCGGAGGGGCCGTCTCGTCGGTGAGCACCGGGGTGGAGGCGTTCAGCGCCACGCGCCAGCGCTCGATCGCCTCGGGTGTCGGCGTCGCCTCGAGGTCGAAGGACACCGCTTGACTCGGGCCGGCGTGGATCTCGGTCGCGATGTCCTCGAGGTACGGTGCGGAGAACAGCACGGAGTTCTGCCGATGCGGGGCGAGGTGCACCGTGTACGGCCGGTGGAACGGGAGGACGAACGGGTGTCGCGGGATCTCCATCCGTTGGCCGTCGCGACGCACGATCCAGCCGCCGCCGGTCGTGACCCACGAGACCACGTAGTCGGTGAGGCCCGGGGTCTCGCCGGTGACGTGCCCGGTCATCGTCGCGGTGCGGAGCGAGACGCGGTCGTCGCCGATCGACACCCACTGGAACGAGAACGGCTCGGAACCGCGGGTGACGGTGAAGCGGCTGCCGTCGTAGGCGCGCTCGTAGTTCTGCCGGGCGACCGCCGGGTCGTCGCCGCTGACCGTGACCTTGCGGATCGGAACCGTCGACACCGAGCTACTCGTGCTGCCGAGCAGCGGGCCGGTGTCGGAGTCACTCTCCGGATCTGATTCGGATGCGAGGAAGGAGTGTTGCATGGTCGTCCTTGTGCGAGTGGGGGTCTCTTCGTCGCGGGACGGGCCCCATGGCCCCGTCGGTTTCCCGCGTCATTGAAGAGACGGACCGTAAGGAGGGAATCTCACGGTTCACTCAGCAGTTCGTCAGACAACGCCGTACCGGATGCCTCGCAGCACGCGTTTCGGTGAAAACTCAGTAGTCGGGACCTCCCGGTGAGGAGATGAATCCGTCCCCGGCGCCCGGTCCCTGAGCCTGTCGACGGGCAGCCGAAAGCGCCCGTTCCGTCGTCCTGAAGCTCTCCAGACGACGCAACGGGCGCTCTCGGTGATGTCGCAGTGCCGCCTACGCTGCGTCCAGATACCCGTTCGGGTTGAGGACGAACTTCTGCGCAGCCCCCGCATCGAACTCGGCGTACCCGCGCGGGGCGTCCTCGAGGGTGATCGCGGTGGCATTGACGTTCTTCGCGATGTGGACCTTGTCGTGCAGGATCGCCATCATCAGGCCGTGGTTGTACTTCATGACCGGGCACTGACCGGTGGTGAACGACAGCGACTTCGCCCAGCCGGTACCGAGGCTCAGCGACAGCGCGCCCTTCTTCGCGGCCTCGTCTATACCGCCCGGGTCACCCGTCACATAGAGCCCGGGGATGCCGAGCGCTCCGCCGGCCGCGGTGATGTCCATGAGCGAGTTGAGTACGGTCGCCGGGGCTTCGTGACCCGCGTCGCCGCCGTGACCACGAGCCTCGAACCCGACGGCGTCGACCGCGCAGTCGACCTCCGGGACACCGAGGATCTGTTCGATCTGCTCCGCCGGCTCGCCCTTGGTGAGGTCGACCGTCTCGCAGCCGAAGCTCCGCGCCTGGGCCAACCGGTCGGCGTTCATGTCGCCGACGATGACCGCAGCGGCGCCGAGGAGCATGGCCCCGGTCGCTGCGGCGAGTCCGACCGGTCCCGCACCTGCCACGTAGACGGTCGAGCCGACGCCGACGCCCGCCGTCACCGCACCGTGGAAGCCGGTCGGGAAGATGTCGGAGAGCATCGTGAGGTCCATGATCTTCTCGAGCGCCTGGTCGCGGTCCGGGAACTTCAGGAGGTTCCAGTCGGCGTAGGGCACGAGCACGTACTCGGCCTGACCGCCGACCCAGCCACCCATGTCGACGTAGCCGTAGGCACTGCCCGGGCGGTCGGGGTTCACGTTGAGGCAGATGCCGGTCTTGCGCTCCTTGCAGTTGCGACAGCGGCCGCAGGCGATGTTGAAGGGCACCGAGACGATGTCGCCGACCTTGATGAACTCGACGTCCGGTCCGACCTCGACGACTTCACCGGTGATCTCGTGTCCGAGGACGAGGTTCGGCGGTGCCGTGGTGCGGCCGCGGACCATGTGCTGGTCGGAGCCGCAGATGTTGGTCGCGACGGTCTTCAGGATGGCACCGTGGGGGACTTTCCGGCCGACGTTGGCCGGGTTCACCCCCGGTCCGTCCTTGAGTTCGAAGGTGGGGTAGTCGATGTCGATGACCTCGACGACACCCGCTGCTTTGTAGGCGACAGCTCTGTTACCTGACACGTGATCCTCCTTGATCGCGGGCGCCCGTTGTGGGGCACCCGGTGTCTGCTAGACCCTATCCCGCCCCTGCCGCGAGCGGCAGTCCCCCGGTCCCGCAGAACACCTCCGCCGGTCCCTGAGCGCGCCTCCGCCGGCTCCTGAGCGCACCTCCGCCGGTCCCTGAGCTTGTCGAAGGGCACCCCTGTGGAGAGCGCCGTCGGTCGTCCGCACACCTTGTCTAGGCTGCCTGGAGGCCGTTGTCCGAAGCCGCGGTCACCCCACATGTACAGACGGAGGCTCAAAACGTACACTTGCGATATGTCCCGGATCAACGTCACCGAAGCTCGTGCGAAGTTCTCCGAGCTCATCGCGCGGTCCCACACCGAAGCCGTCTTCGTGGAGCGTCGCGGGCGCGCGGAGGCCGTCATCATCAGTCCCGAACAGTACGACCGGATGATGGAGGCGCTCGAAGACGCCGAGGACGCCCGTGCCTTCGACGCGGCGATGGCCGAGGAGGGCGACAGCATCCCGTGGGCGCAGGCGAAGGCCGACCTCGGCTGGGAATGAGTCGATACGACATCGAGCTGCGGCCGGCCGCGATCAAGGCGCTCCGCAGGATCGACAATCAGGACCAGCGACGCATCCGGGCCGCGATCGCTCTGCTCGGGGAGAACCCACGCCCGCCGAGCGCCACGGCGTTGCAGGGGCGCCCCGGCTTCCGGGTCAGGGTGGGCAACTATCGGATCGTGTACACGATCGATGAGGGTGTGCTCCTCGTGGTCGTCATCACGCTCGGCCATCGGAGCGACGCCTACCGGGGCTGACGTCCGGCGACCTCGTGTCGGCGCCCGCCTCTACGCTGGTGGAGCAGACCCCGAGGAGAGCACCCAGCATGAAGAAGACTCCCTTGGCGTTGCTCGTCGCGCTCCTTGCAGCCGTCGTGGTGCTCGTCGCGACGCAGGTCGACGGCGGGATCGTGTTCGGCGAGCCGGGGTCACCAGCGCAAACGTCGCTCGCACCGACGCCCGCGGCGGTCAGCCCGAGCGCACGGGCATCGCTCGAGGCCGCCGGCTTCGCTGTCGTGGACGCGTTCGGGCAGTTGGTCGTCTCGGCCGCCGCAGTCGAAGACGCGCTGGCCGACGTCGACACCGCCACCCAGGTGGCCACCGGCTACGACCGGGACCGGTTCGGCCAGCGCTGGGCGGACATCGACCGCAACGGCTGCGACACCCGCAACGACGTGCTGGCTCGCGACCTCGTCGACGTCACGTTCAAGCCGGGGACCCGCGACTGCGTCGTGCTCACCGGCGTGCTGCACGACCTCTACACGGGGTCGACGATCGACTTCCAGCGCGGTGAGCGGTCGAGTCAGCTCGTGCAGATCGACCACGTCGTGCCGCTCGCGTGGGGTTGGCGTCACGGCGGGAACACGTGGACGGAGCAGCAGCGCGAGCAGTTCGCGAACGACCCGATCAACCTGCAGGCCGTCGACGGCGCGACGAACTCCTCGAAGTCGGACTCCGGCCCCGGCGATTGGATGCCGCCCTCGGCCGCCTCGCACTGCGAGTACGCGGCTCGGTTCGTGCTCGTGCTGATGGCGTACAACCTCACGGTCGACGACGCCGACCGCCAGGTGCTCACATCCACGCTGGACAGCTGCCGGGCGTAGCTCCCTCGGCACCACAGCAGGACAAACGCCCGAGAACCGGAGGTTTCCCGCGATTCCATCCTGTTCTCGCGCCGATATCCTGCTGTCAGGCGGGACGAAAAAAGCGGCCCACCGAAGTGGACCGCTTTTCGAAACGTGCGCCCGAAGGGATTCGAACCCCCAACCTTCTGATCCGTAGTCAGATGCTCTATCCGTTGAGCTACGGGCGCATTGCTTGCTGAGAGAAGAGAACTTCGGCTCGGCAGGCCGAAGTAGAGCCTACAACACGGAAGCCGAAGACGCGAATCGCCCTTCGACAAGCTCAGGGACCGGGCAGGGAGACTCAGCGGGCCGGGGAGGGTCACGCCCTTCGACAAGCCCAGAGACCACGGAGGGTGACGCCCTTCGACAGGCTCAGGGACCGGGGAAGGTGACGCCCTTCGACAGGCTCAGGGACCGGGGAAGGTGACGCCCTTCGACAGACTCAGGGACCGGAAGAGGTGGCTCAGGGACCGGAGGAGGTGACTCAGGGGCGAGTACGGCTCGGAGACCACGGAGGGGCTCCCCATCGACACGACGGGCGCCGACATGGAACAGTCGATGCGACCACCTGCCGAGAGGACGATGTGAGCGCAGCACCAGGACCGACGAACGACGGCTTCACCATGATCGGCCGCCATCCCGTCAGGGCGAACCTCGTCCTCATCCTGATCCTGTCGGGCATCCTCGCCACCGTCCTCGGCTGGATCACCGGAAGCGTCATCGACGGCATCTTCGACGTCGCACCCACGGCGCTCATCGTCATTCCGGTCTTCTTCATCCTCACCGCCGGCATCTGCCTGTCCTACCTCCGGACCGCCTTCCGCCCGGTCGGCGTCGACGCCGTTCGCGGCACCGCGCTCGTCCGGGGTGAGACGATCCCACTGCGCTCGATCGTGAGTGGCGAACTCCTCACCCGCAATCCCGCCGCGACCACGCCTGCCCTCAGCCTGCGACTCACGACCGACACCGGCGCACGCGCACGCATCATCGTGAACGGCGGCTGGCTTCGCAGTCTCCCCACCTCCGACCTCGTGCCACTCGTCGCACTCATCGCCAGCAGCGGCATCCCCGACGACACCGGCCAGGATCCACTCGACGTCGGCCGGGAACGCATCTCCCGCTCACTCGCCGGGAAGGGCTCGGATGTGATGATCGGTCGACGCGGGTTCATCGCCGACTGCATCGCCGCTGCGGAGTCCACCGGCGACGTGAAACTGCTCGAAGCGGTGGTCCAGGCCGCGGGGCCGCTCGGCCGGAGCATCCGGGACGAAGCGATGCGGGCCGCCCAGGGCGCAGTGGAGGACGTCGTGCGCGCGCATCAGGACATCGCTCCGGCGGCGCCTGATGCTCCGAACCCGACTCCCCTCGTGCCGCCTGCGCCGCAGTACGGGTCGATCATCGCCGACGAGGACACAGGGACGGCGGTCGACGACGACACGGACGACGACCGATTCCGTCGACCGGACGACCCGGCCCGGCTGGCCGCGGAGCAGATCGTCGACCGAGTGCACCTCGACAAGCTCGGTGACCGGAATGGGGCGCTCGGCAACCGGGATGCGGAGCGCGGCGATCGGGATGCAGAGCGCGGCGACCCGGACGACGGACGCGAGTTGCCGTCGTGGATTCCTCCACAGGATCAGGCGAGGGTCCGCTCCTGGCTCGCGGACGACGACGAGGTCGTCCACCTGCAACCGATCCCGGAGACGGTCGGCCCACGCACCCTCCGGAGGATCTGCGACCGGATCCTCATCGGTCTCGCCGGGATCGGCCTGCTCGCGATCTTCGGGGCAGCCATCGCCGAAGGGGTCATCGACAGCCTCCTGCCGTCCGACGCGAACGCGCTCGTCGCCGTCGCCGTGGTCGGCTCGGCACTGCTCGCGTTCGTCGCGTGGATCGTCGGCGGCATCGCGCGAGCGAGGGAGATCCACCTCGCCCAGCGGTTCTCCCTCGACTGGCTCGAGCGGCGCGGGCCGGAGCAACGCCGCCGCGGACTCCCGCCCGTGCTCCTGCAGCACTTCCTCGGCCCGATCCCCGCGTCGCGCCTGTTCGCGGCCGGAGCGTACTTCGGCACCTGCGTCGGTGGCGTCGGGGTCCTCGCGGGTGCCTTCCTGTCGGTCGACCCGGAGGAGCTGGGCGCGACCGGACCGGTCATGCTCGGCGTCAGCCTCGTCCTCACGGCCGTCGGGACGGTGCTCTTCATCGTGCGATGGCGACGGGTGAAGCGGCAGCGAGCGCTGGCGATCGAGCTCGGCGGCGAGCGCCTGGCCTACCTCGGGAACCTGTAGGCAGAGGGCGGTCGGCGGGCCCTTCGACAGGCTCAGGGACCGGAGGGAGGCTCAGGGACCGGAGGGAGGCTCAGTTACCAGACGAGGGCTCCCAGCCCTTCGACAAGCTCAGGGACCGGCGATGATTGCCGAGAGGATCTCTCGAGCGACCTCCCTGGGCCGTTTGTGAGTCGTGTCGATGCGCATGTCGTCGGTGAATCCGGCCCGCTCGAGGACGCCCACCAGTTCGGGGTGACGCCGCGTGTGCCAGCTGAGCGCCGCCTCGTCGTCACCGTGGCGTCCGGCCAGCCTCGAGCGCGCGACGTCCGGATCCAGGGTCAGGCGCACGTGCAGCGGCCTCGGGGAGCCGAGGGCGACGGTGGTGCGATGCAGCTGGTCGGGCGTCTCCATCACCGTGGCGACGACGACGACCGCCGCGCCGGCTCGCCGGAAGTTCGCGGTGATCGACTGCAGATTCTCGAGAGCGAGAGCGGTCCGGAACGGGTCGTCCTCGGGCGCAGGCCAGAACCGGCGCAACCAGTCGACATCGATGACCGCGCCTGGAACGCCGCATCGCTGCAACGCCTCACCGACTGCCTCGGCAGCGGAGGTCTTCCCGGTGCCCACGCTGCCATTGATCAGGACGGTGTCGAACCTCGCGGTGGGCATTGCCCGATGGTATCGGTCGCGGCCACGACGGTGCTGGTGCCTCCACCGCTCCTGCGGAGGGGTGAATGAGCGCCGCCGCGATTCAGGGGAGGTGACTCATCGAGCGACGACCTTGGCGAGCACCCAGCGCGCCTTGTCGAGGGTGTTCGCGGGTGCCGGCAGGTACTGGAACGCCCGAGCACCACGCTGCACCGGGACACCCTGCGCCTTCGCTGCCTCCTCCAGCTGCTTGGCGAAGCGCTGCCAGCCGTCGAGGCCCTGCGGGAAGCCGAGGTACTCGGTGAGCGACGTCACCACCACCTCGGAACCTGCGCCCGTCGAGTGGACCTCGATCGTGACGTCGTCTTTGGCGACGTAATCGATGCCCCACACGCCGGGCCGCAGCGACTTGGCCTTGCGCTTCGGCAGCTCCTCGATGAGCGCGGTCGCACCGGCGGGGTCCGTGCCGAGGACGACCGAGCGCCCGAACTCCTGCAGCATCTCCGGCACCTTGGTGGCGCGACGGTTCGTCGCCGTCTCGCGCAGCTTCCGGCGGCCGAGTCCCTTCAACACCCCCAGCCCGACGATGGCGAGCAGGACGAGAATGGCGATGATCGCGAGCACGTTGCTGTCCACAGGAGCCCCCCAAGGCTGTCGGTCACGAGCGGTATCGCCCAAGACGAGGATGCCGCAGACCCGACAGCCGTTCAATGGGTACAGCTCCCCACCCCGTCAGGCCACGGTCAGGCCGGCGACGGGAGTCCAGCGTCAACGGCCACCGATCCACGCCTGTCCGTCGACGCCGAGACGGTCGACGCAGGAGCGGACCGCGCGGCGTCCCGCCACATCGCAGCCGGCGTCACGCCCGGAATGCCCGTGATGGAGGCGATACTCCGGAATCCGCTTCGCCGATACAGCGCGCGATTGCGCTCGTTCGACGACTCCAGGTACACGGGGAGGCCGGCGGCGTCGATGGCGCGCAGGCGTGACTCGAGGAGCGCACCCCCGACACCGGCCCCGCGAGCGCCGTCGCCGACGCCGATCTGTGCGAGGTACCAGTGCGGTTCGGCCGGACGGTGCAGCGCGAGAGTCCGCTGCAGGCGCATGGCTCGCGGAAGTCCGCGCAGCCCCAGCGCACGGGCGAACCTCGGCAGCTGCCGCACCTGGTCGAGCACGGAGTGGCGGGCGTCCGGCGTCTCCCAGACGGCGACACCGAGGACGACACCGTCGGTGTCCCGGCGAGCGAGGTCGACGCGGCCACTCGATGCCGCACCCGAGCACAGCATCGCCTCGAAGAGGAGGGCGAGCCGGCGCTCACGGTCAGAACCGGAGACGAGCGTCGAGGTGACCGTGTCCTGTCGGAAGGCGGTCGCGAGCACGGCCGCGGCCTCCTCGAGGTCGGCGGGCGAGGCGGGAGCGATGGTGAACACGCGTTTCCTTTCGGGCGGAGAGTGAGTGTGGGGCGACGACCTGCGCGGGTCAGTGCGCCTGGGAACCGAGCTCGATGACGAGGACACCGACCGCGATCAGGCCGATGCCGACGATCATCTTCGGCGTCAGCTTCTCCTTGAAGAGCACGCGCGCACCGATGGCCGTGAGGGCGACCCCGCAGGCGGCCCAGATCCCGTAGGCGATCCCGACGGGCATCCCGTTCGCGAGTGCGATGGTCAGCAGTCCGAAGGCGGTCACGTAGAACACGGCGACGGGAGCGATCCACCGCTTCTTCCGCAGGCCTTCCGACGCGCGCAGGGAGAGCGTCGCGGCGACCTCGGTGACGATGGCGCCGGCCAGGAGCAACCAGGTCATGCGCCGACCTCCTCGTTGGTCGCGGCGGGCGTCGGCGACTCCGGCGCGTGGCCCGTCTCCACGAGCACGACGCCGGCGATCACGATCGCGATGCCGAGCCCGATCGTGAAGGTGAACTGCTCGCCGAACACGAGCGACGCCAGCACCGCGGTGAGTGCGACGCCGGCGGCCGCCCAGATCCCGTAGACCACCCCGATCGGCACCCCCATGCGGAGCAGGAGCGACAACGCGACGAACGCGCCCGCGTATCCGGCCACCGCGAGGATCGACCACCAGGGGTTCTCGATGGCGCCACGGAGCGAGAGGGTCGCCGTGACCTCCAACAGGATGGCGGCGGAGAGGATCAGCCACTTCTTCATCGGGCTTCACCTCCAGCGAGGGCCAGGAGTCGCGAGACGAGGTCGGCGCGCTGGTTGCGGCCGACGTCGAGGATGCCGGTCGCCTCGGCGATCCAGAGGCCGTTCGCCGCCAACCAGACGAGCAGGAGGGAGGTCGAATCGGTATCCTCACCGAACCCGAACCAGGTGCGGAGGTACTCGAGCCAGGGAGCGGCGAGTTCGGGACGCCTGACCGCCTCGGCGAAGACGACGAACTCGCCCTGGCTCGCCCCGCCCTCCCCGGCGAAGGCGACGAAGGCCCGCACACGCTCCTCGAGTGTCGACGTCTCGAGCGGCGCCCCCAACTCCTCCACGAGCTCGCGCTGCCAGCGAGCGACCACGTGCTCGATCACCGCGATCATCATCGCGTCCCGTGAGGGGAAGTGGTAGCGCAGGCCGGCCTTCGTCAGACCGACCTCCTGCGCCACCGCCTCGTAGGTGATGTCGGCCTCTCCGGAGGCGTCGACGACGCGGACGGCCGCATCGAGGATCTCGTTCCGTGCACTGGGTCTCATGGCAGTTACTTTACCTTACGTAAGGTAAAGTAACTCTGGGAAGGAACCGTGAGGAACGGACGCCCAGCGGCTCATGTGACGCTCTGTTTCGGGCCCCTCGCGAGCACCCGAGCCCCCGAGTACCGTCGTGCTGGACGGCGCCGTGATCGCCGTCGGACCCAGCCTCGACGAGACGACCCGGTGGTATCCCTGTGAGCAAGCGCATCATCCTCAACGCGTTCGACATGAGCTGCGTGACCCATCAGGCGCCCGGCCTGTGGAAGCACCCCGACAACCAGGCGCACCGCTACAACGACATCGACTACTGGATCGACCTCGCCAGACTCCTCGAGCGGGGCACCTTCGACGCCCTGTTCATCGCGGACGTCGTCGGCATCTACGACGTCTACCGTCACTCCTCCGCGCCCGCGCTCATCGACTCGGCGCAACTGCCCGTCGGCGACCCGATCATCCAGGTGTCGGCCATGGCGAAGGCGACCGAGCACCTCGGCTTCGGCGTCACCGTCGCGTCCACCTACGAGCTGCCGTACGCCCTCGCCCGCCGCTTCTCGACGCTCGACCACTTCACGAAGGGGCGCGTCGGCTGGAACGTCGTCACCTCCTACCTCGACTCCGCCGCCCGCAACCTCGGCCTCACCACCCAGATCAAGCACGACGACCGGTACGGCATCGGCGAGGAGTTCCTCGACGTCACCTACAAACTGTGGGAGGGCTCCTGGGAGGACGACGCGGTCGTCATCGACCGGGAGAACGGCGTCTACACCGACCCCACCAAGGTGCACCCCATCAACCACCGGGGCGAGCACTTCCAGGTCCCCGGCATCCACCTCTCGGAACCGTCGCCGCAGCGCACCCCCGTCATCTTCCAGGCCGGCGCCTCGGCCCGCGGTCGCCAGTTCGCGGCCACCCACGGCGAGGCGGTGTTCATCAACGGGCTCGTCCCGGAGCTGACCCGCAAGACGACCGACGACATCCGCGAACGCGCCGAGGCCCTCGGACGCCCGCGCGACAGCGTGAAGATCCTCACCCTCGCCACGGCGATCGTCGCCGAGACCGACGAGGAGGCGCAGGCCAAGTACGAGGAGTACCAGCAGTACATCTCGCTCGACGGCGCCCTCACCCTCTACGGCGGCTGGTCCGGCCTCGACCTCTCCTCCTTCGACCCCGACAAGCCGCTCAAGTACGTCGACACCGACGCCGCCCGCTCGGCGCTCGCGATCTTCACGCTCGCCGATCCGGAGCGCGAGTGGACGCCGCGCGACATCGCCCACTACATCGGCATCGGCGGCATCGGGCCGGTGTTCGTCGGCAGTGCCGCGACGGTCGCCGACGAGATCGAGCGGTGGATCGACGTCGCCGGAACCGACGGCTTCAACCTCGCCTACGTCATCACGCCCGGCACCTTCGAGGCCGTCGTCGACCTGCTCGTGCCCGAGCTGCGTCGCCGCGGCCGGGTCTGGGACGAGTACCCGGAGGGGACCCTCCGCGGCCGCCTGAACGGCACCGGCTCCCCCGTCGTGCCCGAGTGGCACCCGGCCCACCGGTACCGCGGCGCCTACGTCGGGCAGCCGTCCGCCGCCGACGACACCGCGCCTTCCCTCTTCGACACCGACAACGCCGACGAGACCAACGCCTACGCCCCAGAAGGAGCCTCAGCATGAGCATCGACACGATCAGCACTTCGACAGGCTCAGTGACCGGGCAGCCGGTCCCCGAAGGGCGTACGCACTGGTCCGGCACCGCCGACGACGCCGAGCTCGCGCACTGGGACGCCGTCGCCACCGAGGTCGCCACCAAGCTCGCGGTCGACGTCCTCGAACGCGACCGCGCGAACCTCGACCCCACCACCGAGCTCGACCTCCTCCGCGAATCGGGCCTCGTCAACCTGCTCGACCCCGCCGAGTTCGGCGGGGGTGGCGGACACTGGGAGAGCGCCTTCCGGGTCGTCCGCATCCTGTCGCGCGTGGACGCCTCCATCGGCCAGCTGCTCGCCTACCACTACATCAACGCCGGCAACATCGGCTTCACCGCCGACCCGGCCGCGCAGGCCGAGTGGCACCGGAAGACGGTGGAGGGCCGCTGGATCTGGGGCGACTCCGTCAACCCGACGGACCCCGACCTCTCGCTCACCCAGGACGGCGACGCGTTCCGCCTCAACGGACTCAAGCGGTTCTCGACGGGCGCCTCGGCCGGCGACGTCATCCTCGTCAACGCGGTCGTCCGCGGTGGTGACCACGACGGCACGATCTTCCAGTTCGTCCTCGACCACTACCGCGCGGGCATCGCCTACCTCGGCGACTGGGACGCGCTCGGCCAGCGGCTCTCCGCGTCGGGTTCCGTGCGGTTCGACGACGTGCTCGTCGAGCGGGCGGACATCCTCGGCACCGTCGGTGACGAACCGTTCTCCTCACTCGTGACGCCCGGCATCCAGCTCGCGTTCGGCAACCTCTACCTGGGCATCGCGGAGGGCGCGCTCGCGCAGGGCACGGAGCTCGTCCGGGCGCGGAAGAACGCCTGGTTCCTCAGCCACGCCGAGACCTACCGCGACGACCCGTTCGTCCAGCGCGTCGTCGGCGAGTTCGTGTCGTCGATCGCCGCCGTCGAGGCGCTCGCCGACCGCACGAATGCCCGCTTCGACCGCATCATCGAGCGGGGAGCGGCGGTGACCGCGGAGGACCGTGGTGCCATCGCCATCGAGATCGCCAAGCTCAAGGTCGTCTCCACCGAGCTCGGCATCGAGGTCGCGAACCGCATCTTCGAGGTCACCGGGTCCAGCTCGGCGAAGGCCTCCGTGGGACTCGACCTGTTCTGGCGGAACGTGCGCACGCACTCCCTCCACGACCCGGTCGACTACAAGAAGCTCGAAGTCGGCGCGAACCACCTGAACGGCGAGCTGCAGCCGATCTCGCTCTACACCTAGGCCTTCACGCCACTCCCCCCCCTTCGACAGGCTCAGGGACCGAACCCAGACTGCTCAACCCGGTCGCCGAGCACCTCCACCGGTCCCTGAGCACCTCCACCGGTCGCCGAGCACCTCCACCGGTCCCTGAGCACCTCCACCGGTCCCTGAGCCTGTCGAAGGGCCAACCACAAGACCGGCCCACCGCCGCCTCCGGAACGGAACCAGATGACCTCCGCCCCCTCCACCACTGCCCGCCCGGTCGGCTTCGCGGCCGCCCGGGAACTGCTCCTGCCGCTGTTCGCCGAGATCCAGGCCGGCACCGTGGAGCGCGAACTCGAGCACCGGCTCCCGCGCGAGGAGGTGCGGAAGCTCGCTGCCGCAGGCTTCGGCGCACTCAGGGTCCCCGCCGAGTTCGGCGGTTCGGGACTCACCTTCCCGGAGTTCACCGAGCTCCTGATCGAGCTCGCGGCGGCAGACTCGAACCTCCCGCAGATCTTCCGCGGCCACATCGCCCTCGTCGAGGACCAGCTGGTCGCGGCCCCGAGCGACCGACGCACCGCCTGGCTCGAGCGCTTCGTCGCCGGTGAGATCGTCGGCAACGCCTGGAGCGAGGTCGGCTCGGGCGCGCTCGGCGTCTCCGGAACGGTCGTCACCGAGCGCGACGGCCGCTACGTCGTGAACGGCCGTAAGTTCTACACGACGGGCAGCATCTACGCCGACTGGACGGACGCCACCGCGCGACTCGTCGTCGAGGGCCAGCCCGACACCGAGGTCACCGTGCTCGTCCGCACGAACCAGCTGGGCGTGACGATCGCCGACGACTGGGACGGCTTCGGACAGCAGCTCACCGGCACGGGGACGATCGTGTTCGAGGACGCCGTCGTCGACGCCGACCAGCTGCACCCCTTCACCGACCGGTTCCGATACCAGACCGCGCTCTACCAGCACGTGCTCATCGCCGTGCACGCGGGGATCGCGGCGGCGGTCGAGCGCGACGCCGGGGAGCAGATCCGCGCCCGCACCCGCGTCTACACGCACGGTCTCGCACCGCTCGTGAAGGACGACGGGCAGATCCAGGCGGTCGTCGGCGAGATCTCGTCGATCGCGTTCGTCGCGAAGCAGACCGTCCTCGGGGTCGCCGCGGCGATCGAGCAGGCGTCGGAGACCGCCGCCGACCGGGATTCCGCGGACGACCTGCAGGCGAACATCGAGGCCGAGATCCGTTCCGCCCAGGCGCAGGTGGTGCTCTCGGAGCTCGTCCCACGGTCCGCGACGCTGCTGTTCAACACGCTCGGCGCCTCAGCCGTCAGCCGCACGAGCGCCCTCGACCGCCACTGGCGCAACGCCCGCACGGTCGCGTCGCACAACCCCATCATCTACAAGACGCGCATCGTCGGCGACTGGTCCATCAACGGAACGCCGCCGCCCTTCGTCTGGGCCGTCGGTACGGCCAAGCCGGAGTAGCCCGCCGCGGCACGAGAACAGGACATCCGCCCGAGAGCAGGACATTCCGCGTCGAAACGTCCTGCTCTCGGGAGGATGTCCTGCTGCCGAGCGGGTGCGGGTCAGCGGTCGGCGAAGGCGCCGCGGTAGGCGCGCAACGGGTGTGTCTCCGGCAGGGTGGGCTCCGCACCGAAGAGCTTCTCGCGGAGCGTGCCCGGCGCGTACTCGCGCTGGGCGAGCCCACGCTCCTGCAGCACCGGCATGACCTCGTCGACGAAGACCTCGTAGGAGTGCGGGATCATCCAGTTGGCGACGTTGATCCCGTCGATCCCGGCCGCTCGCCACTCGGCCAGGTGGTCGGCGATCTGCTCCGGCGTGCCGACGACGCGACCCCGCAGCTTCGCGGTGAGCTTGGCGAGGTCGCGCACGGTCGGCTCCCGGTCCGGCGACAGGGCCTTCAGCGCCTCGAGCATGCTGTGCCCGCCCTGGGTCTCGACGTCCTTCAGCGGGGTGTCCGGGTCGATCGGCTTGCCGGTCGCCTGGTCGGTGCCGAGGTTCGAGTGAGCGAGGAACGCGTCGGCCGACAGGAGGTCGTCGTACTCGGCCTCGATGCGCTTCGCCTCCTCCTCGGTGCTGCCGACGATGAACGACATCGCCTGCCAGAACTTGACGTCGCGCGGGTCGCGGCCGGTCTCGGCGACGAGCGCGCGCGTCGACTCCGCGGACGCCCGAGCGGCCTCGATGCTGGGCGCCATCATGAACTGCACCTCGGCGTAGTTCGCGGCGAACGCCTTCCCCGCGCCGGACGACCCGGCCTGGAACAGGAGCGGCGAGCGCTGCGGTGACGGCGACGACAGGTGCGGGCCCTCCACGCGGTACCGTTCGCCGACGTGGTAGATGCGGTGCACCTTGGTGGGGTCGGCGAAGACGCCGCTGGCCTTGTCGGCGAGGAGTGCGCCGTCGTCCCACGACCCCTCCCAGAGCTTGCCGACGACCGCCACGTACTCCTCGGCCCACGCGTACCGCTCATCGTGCTCGACGAGGCGGTCGAGCCCGTAGTTGCGCGCCGCGTTCTCGAGGAAGCTCGTGACGATGTTCCAGCCGACCCGCCCACCGGACGCATGGTCGATCGTCGAGATCTTCCGGGCGAAGGTGAACGGGTGCTCCTGCAGGATCGACGAGGTGAACGCGAGGCCGAGGTGCTCGGTGCTGATCGCCAACGCCGACAGCAGCATCGACGGGTCGTTGCTCGGCAACTGCATGCCCTCGCGCGCGTTCACGTCGAAGGACGCTCCGGCACCGCCGTAGACCCCGACGACGTCGGCGAAGAAGATCGTGTCGAACCGACCCCGCTCGAGCGTCTTCGCGAGGTCGACCCAGAGGTTCACGTCGTCGAAGGTGTGCTGCTTCGCGTCCGGGTGGCGCCAGAGGCCGTGCTGCATGTGGGAGCCGGTGTTCATCACGAAGGCACCGAACTGGAGGCGGGAGGGCTGAGCGGCGGTCATCCCCTCACGCTACCGGCAGGGGCTCAACCGAAGGTGCCCTCCAGGTAGACGTCCCCCTCGGGGCCGGAGGTGTGGATCTGGTAGTCGGCGGGGTACCCCGATGGACTCGTTCCGGCGAGCGCCGGGTCCTGCAGGATGGCGACGATCGCTGCGGCCTCCTCCGGGGTTACGTCGTTCACGTAGAGCTTCGGTTGAGCGTTGACCTCGATCTCGACATCGGGGTAGGCCTCGACGACGGCGAGGATGGCGTCGACCATCGGCACGCTCAGCTCGGCCGGGTCGTCCGCCATGGAGAAGCGTTCCGGCACACGGTAGTGCGCGCCGTCCGGGTAGATCCCGCGGAGTTCCCGGACCGCCGCGGGAAGGGCGTCCATGGAGAAGACGGTGATGAGCGGTGCCCCCTCCGTGACGGCGATCGACACCTGCAGCCGCTCCGTCAGCATCAGCCGCTGCAGTTCGTCGGCGATCTCGTCGATGCTCTGATCGCTCGGCACGAGCTGCACCCGCCACGGTCCCCGTGGTGGATCCTGTTGCTGGGCGGCCGACGTCGGGTCCGGCTCGCGCTGGATGACGACGATCGCGATGCCCTCGAGGTCCTCCCCGGCACGCTTCGCCGCGTCCGCCGCGCCGAGCACCTGCCCGACGCCGGCATCGAGCGACATCGTCACCGTCGCGCCGTGACCGACGACCTCGATGTCGGCGATCCCGTCGATGTCCGCGAGCGCCCGAGTGAATCCGTCCTCGGCTTCGGACCGTTGCGCCGCGGCGACCTCACGCGCGGGCGGCGGGCGGAACGCACCGGTCGACGCCACGATGACGGCGACGACGATGAAACCAGCGAGCACCGCAGTGACGACCCGCACCCCTCGCCGGCCGATGGCGAAGGAGAGGAGCATGATGAGCGCGGCGACGATCAGCACGGGGGCTCCGTAGACGACGAGTCCGAAGACGAGTATCGCGAGTGCTGATCCGAGATTGCTCACCAGCCCACCAGCGGCTCCGCTGGCGATCAACCCCACGGGCGGTATCCCGAAGACCACCAGGACACCGAAGCCGATCCCGGCGACCATGACCGCC
The DNA here is from genome assembly GCF_050587365.1 of Plantibacter auratus. Lineage (NCBI taxonomy): Bacteria > Bacillati > Actinomycetota > Actinomycetes > Micrococcales > Microbacteriaceae > Plantibacter > Plantibacter auratus. The sequence goes on from NZ_JBOBFV010000004.1 coordinate 168,152, forward strand.
GTCAGGCCGCTCACGTAGGCGAGCCCGCGCGAGGGGGTCCTCCGACGGACGACCTCCATCACCGGTTGGACGATCACGAGCATGACGCCGACGGCGAGGAGGATCCACCCGCCGAGCGAGCCGAGCATCTGGTACCAGAGCTCCGCCCCCGACGGCCCGCCGAGCACGAGCGGCGCGTCGGGGCCGTACGACCCGGTCGTCTGATCGACGCGCATGGCGGTGCCGACGATGCCGAACAGCGTCGTGACGACGCCCCCGATGGCGATGATGAGGACGGCCGAGACGACGAGGTCGACGGAGCGGATGAGATACGCGATCAGGAACGCGACTCGGGGCGACCGGCGGGCAGGATCCTGAGGATCCGCGGATGCGTCGTCTGGGTCGGTCGAGGTCGCCACGGTCGAGGTCGCGTGGACGGATCCGGTGGCGCTGGCCTCGGCGTCATCGCGCTCAGGTGATGTCCCGGCTGCGCCCCGGTCGCTCATGGCTCCCCACTTCCGATGCGTCTCGATGACGCTCCCCCGCTCGTCAGTCTGGCACGACCCTTTCGAGATGCTGCCGCGACCGGGCCCGTCCCGGGTCAGCGCGCGTCGAGCGCCCGGAGCTGCCGCTGGAGGGCGACCTGCCGGTACGAGGTGTCGATCAACTCAGCGATGAGTGCCCAGTCGACGTCGTCGAGCGTGCGGCCGTCGTCGCCGTCGAGACCGGCGTCGAACGCGAGCTTGCCCGACGGGCCGTCGTACTTCGGCGACCAGAACCGGTCGTCCTCGAGCCAGGCGCCGCGCTCCTCCTCGGCCGGCGTGAACGTGATGCTGTGCGGGATGCGCATCTCCGACCCGACGGTCACGAACACGCGCTTGCCCGCCTTGAACCGCGGGCGTCCGTGGCCGAACGTCTCGACGGCCTCCGGATAGGCGAGGCAGATCCGCCTGACGCGTTCGACGAACGGATCGTCGGGATCATGCACGATCGGATGCTCCATGCGCCGACGCTACTCCGCGCGGGCGTCACGCGACAGTGCTCACCGGATGCGGTGCCCCGGGTGGGCGGCGTCGTACGCCGAACGCGACGCCGCGATCACCGGCCGCTGCTCGAGCGACCAGTCGGCGAGCGTCTTGATCAGGTGGGAGAGCCCAGCACCGGACGAGGTGAGCGCGTAGGACACCTGCGCGGGAACCGTCGGGTACACGGTCCGGTCGACGAGGCCGTCGCGTTCGAGTCTGCGGAGGGTCAGCGTCAGCATGCGTTGGGAGATCCCGTCGATCGCCCGCTGGAGCTCGCGGAACCGGCGGTCGCCCGACGCGAGCTCGACGACGACGAGGACCGACCAGGTGTCGCCGATGCGGTCGAGGACGTCCCGGATGCCGCAGTCCGGGTGGTCCTCCTTGCCGCAGGGTTCGAGGTCGGCGGTTACCGCGGTGTGCGTGAGTGACATGGAAGTGCCTTCTTGTGGGGCCGAAACAGGGGACGCAGACTCGTCCGAGTCATCAGTCCGAACACCGAAAGGCCCTGAAATGATCCTCGTCACCGGAACCACCGGCCAACTCGGCAGCGCGATCCTCGATGCGCTCACCACCCGTGGGGCCGCACCGCTCGCGAGCAACCGCAGCGGTCAGGACGGCGCGCAACGGATCGACTTCGACGACCCCGACACCGTCTCCTTCGTCGGGCTCGACACGCTCGTCCTGGTGTCGGCGGGTGAAGCCGAGGACGACGTCGTGATCGCCCGACACGAGACGGCGATCACCGCGGCCGAGCGGGACGGGGTGCAGCATGTCGTGTACACGAGCCTCACCTCGGCCGGAGACCACCTCGCGTTCGCGCTCGCGCACCGGTGGACCGAGCGTCGGCTGCAGCACAGCAGCCTGGCCTGGACGATCCTGCGGAACGGCCTGTACTCCGAGCTGTTCGGGTCGCTCCTGGCGTGGTCGGGCGGCTCGCTCGGTTCGGCGTTCGGCGACGGCGCGCTCGCCGCCGTCGCACGAGCCGACCTCGCCGAGGCCGCGGCCGTCGTCGCGACGTCACCGTCGGACCACGTCGGTCGCAGTTACGACCTCGTGGGCGAACCGATCACGGCCGCGCAGGTGGCCGATCGGCTGGGCGTCCCACTCCATTCCGTCTCCCTCGCCGAGCAGCGGTCGACGCTGGCTGAGGCCGCGCTCAAGCCGTTCCAGCCCGCCATGCTCATGTCGATCTTCACCGGCGTCCGGCACGGATTCCTCGACGGCACGGGTGACGACCTCCGAACCCTGCTCGGACGCGAACCAGCGGACACGGTCGCGGTCGCTGCCGCCACCGCCTCACTCCCGCCCCGCTGAGTCGCCCGGATCTGCACGAATCCGAGCCGAAATCGTGCAGATCCGGGCGACTCAGCGCTCAGGCGGCCGGCAGCGCAGCACCCCGCAGCGGGACGGCGCGACGCCAGGTGGCCATCCGCCAGACCCACTCGACCGGCCCGTAGCGGAAGTGCTGCAGCCAGAGGCGGCTGAGTACCGACTGCACCGCGATGAGCGCGACCGCTGCGACGCTCACCGCGGCCAGGTCGTCGATCTCCCGGAAGGGGACGACCAGCCCGACGACCGCGAACACGGCGCTCGCGGCGAGGTAGTTGGTGAGGGCCATGCGACCGAGAGGTTCGAAGACGGCCGCGAGCACCCGACGCACCGGCGTCTGCCAGAGCAGCGCGAATCCGGTGACGTACACGACGGCGAGGATCCCGCCCGCGATCCCTCCGGCGGTCGTGAACCGTGGGTCGCCGGGTTCGGTGGTCTGCCAGACGACGGCCGGGACGGCGAGGGCCGCCGCCACGAGGAAGGTGATCCACACGGGCCGCCGCCCGGCGTCGAGCACCTTCGGCAAGCCGTACGCCGCCGCCCCCGCACCGGCGAGGAACAGTCCGGGCAGGGTCGCGAGGCCACCGCCCGTGAGCGCGTAGGCGGCGATCGTGAGCACGACACCGGACCCGAGCAGCGCCCAGCGCGGCAACCACAGCATGAGGGGGAGCATGAGGATCCCGCAGATCGCGTACTCGCGGAGGATCTCGCCCGGGTAGAGGAACCCGTGCGCGACACCGATCAGGAGCAACGCTCCGAGACGCAGCAGCATCGGGACGAGCGCGCCGGTGCCGCGACGGCGGGCGCCCTGGATCACGAGCATCGCGCTCAGCCCGAAGAGGAAGGCGAAGATGGGGACGAACCGCGTCTGCACCGCGAACTCGAGCACGGTGTCCATGAGCGTGGACTGTCGCTGGTCGAACGGGATGTCGCTACCGAGCCGGGTGATGTCGGGGACGTTGACGAAGAGGATGCCGACGAGTGCGAACCCGCGGAGGGCGTCGATGAGGTGCCAGCGACGCGAGGTGGCGTCGCCGGTGGACGGGACCGGCGGCGTGGAAGAAATGTTGACCTGAGGCATATCACCAGTTCAGCAGGCGTGGCGGAAGCCCGCATGCACCTGGAGGATGACGTCCTGCCACCCGGGATGGAGATCGCCCTCAGGCAGCTGGCGCCTTCGGGCAGTGCAGCTGCGTGCGCGGGCCGGTCGTGCGGTCGACGATGTGCTCCGACATGGCGTGGCCGCAGATCGGGCACCCCGATTGCGCGGCCGGAGGCAACGGCTCCTCGTTGTACGGACCGAGGGGCGGCGGACCGAGCACCTTCCACATGCGGCCGTTCACCCAGCCGTACAGACCACCGGCCTCGCGCACGGACTCCCGGAAGGATCGTTTCTCGCTCATATTGATGAGTGTACTAATCATTTGGGTACGATGGGACCGTGACCGCCAACGAATCCACCACCGTCGCCACGGCCGACGACCTACTCCAGCTCGAGAACCAGGTCTGCTTCGCGCTCGCCGTCGCGTCGCGCAGCGTCATCTCGCTCTACAGGCCGATCCTCGAACCGCTCGGTCTCACCCATCCGCAGTACCTCGTGATGCTCGCCCTCTGGCAGCACAGCCCGCGCTCGGTCAAGGACCTCGGCGGAGCGCTGCAGCTCGAGCCGGCGACGTTGTCCCCGCTCCTCAAGCGCCTCGAGACCGCCGGGCTCGTCCGACGCGACCGCAGCCGACTCGACGAACGCGTGCTCGACGTCTCACTCACCACCGCCGGCCGTGAGCTGCGCACCCAGGCGGAGGCCATCCCGCACCGGGTCATGAACGAGCTCCGGATGGACGCCGAGCATCTCACCCAGCTCCGCGAGATGCTCCACGCGGTGATCGGGGCGGCCACCACCGCGCCCGCCGTCACCGGTGTCGACCCGCGCTGACCGAGGGCTCGCCGCCAGGCGACAGCGTCAGGCCGGCGACGAGGTCGTCGTCTCCGGCGCGGTCGCGGTCCGCGGATTCCGGATGCCGACGAACGACACCACACCGCCGACGAACATGAACACGGCGGTCGCCAGGACCACCCGTGGGAACCCGTCGACGCCGAGCTCGCCACCGGCGATGATGCCGACCAGAGCGATCGACACGAGGCCCGCGACGCGCGACACCGCGTTGTTGACCGCCGATCCGATGCCGGCATGGGCCGGATCGATCGATCCGAGGATGCCCGCGGTGAGCGGCGCGACCGTGATCGCGAGGCCGAGACCGACGAGCAGGATGCCCGGGAACAGCTGCACCCAGTAGTTCAGGTCCTGCTGCGCACCCATCATCAGCAGGAAGCCGACGCCGGCGACGATCGGTCCGATCGTCATGAACAGCCGCGGTCCGTGCTTGCCGGCCAGCTTGCCGAACCACGACGACAACGTGAGCATGACGAGCGTCGGCGGCAGCGTCGCGATGCCGGCCAGAGTGGCACTGAAGCCCGCCGTCTGCTGGACGAAGACCGCGATGGCGAAGAAGCCGAGCGAGAGGGCACCGTAGATGAAGACGGTCGCGATGTTGCCGTAGCCGAAGTTGCGCACGCGGAAGAGCGACAGCGGCAGCATCGGGTCGGGGTGACGGCGCTCCCACCAGAGGAATGCGACGAAGGACACGACCCCGCCGATGAGCGGCACGAGCAGCATCGGGCTCGACCAGCTGTAGCGCTCCTGCTCGATGAGCGCGAAGACAGGACCGCCGAGCCCGACGGCGCCGAGCACCGCGCCGACGACGTCGATACGCGGGCGGTGTTCGGGCTCGGGCACGCGGTCAGTGCGCATCATGAGCCACAGGGTGACGAGGATCGGGATGATGTTGATGGCGAAGATGAGGCGCCAGGACAGCGTGTCGACGAGCACCCCGCCGAGCAGCGGGCCGGTGATGCCCGCGGCCCCCGTCCATGCCGTCCAGGTGCCGATCGCCTTGCCCTGCGCGACGCCGCTGAACGTCGAGATGATGATGGCGAGCGAACTCGGCACGAGCAGCGCAGCCGCGCCACCCTGGAGCAGCCGGGCGATGATGAGCACCTCGGCGGTCGGCGCGACGGCGCACAGGATCGAGGTGACGCCGAAGCCGATGAGCCCGATGCGGAGGATGCGGATGCGCCCGAATGCGTCGGAGAGCGAGCCCGCGAGCAGGATGAGCGAACCGAGGGTGATCAGGTAGGCGTCGACCACCCACTGCTGCACGATGAGGCCGCCGCCGAGTTCCTTCGTCATCGCGGGGAGCGCGACGTTCACGACCGAGCCGTCGAGGAACGCCACGAACGAGGAGAGGATCGCGATCGTGAGCACGAGGCGCTGCTGGCGGGTCATGGGTTCAGGGTAGCCCCGCGGACCGACGCGTCGAACGCGATCCCGAGGAAGCTCGACAGGCGTCGAAACGCCGTCGACGACCGACACCCGGCGCCACGTCCTTCCCAGCCGACGCCCGTTCCGCGTTCGTAGACTGGAGCCCATGGACGACCTGTGGTGGCTCCCCTCGCTGATCGTGTTCGGGGGCGTCGGCATCATCGTCTGGTTACTCGTCACCCTGCTGCGTCGGCGCAATCCGAAGACCCCCGTCGCCTCCATCGACGACCTCCACCGCCGCGCGGGCATCGCCCTCGTCCGCACCGACGACGCAGTCCGCGAGGCCGAGGACGAGGTCGGATTCGCCGAAGCGGAGTTCGGGCGCGAAGCCGCCCGAGGATATGCCGCCGACGTCGCCTCGGCGCGCTCGGCGCTCGGGGAGGCGTTCCGGCTCCGCCAGTCGCTCGAGGACGAGATCGCTGACACGGAGGCGCAGCGTCGCACCTGGAACGAGCGGATCATCAGCGTCTGCGAGGACGTCGAGCGCACGCTGAGCGCGCGACTGCGCGGCTTCGACGAGCGGCGTGGAGCGGAGCGCTCGGCCCCCGACCTCCTCGACCAGCTCGAGCGACGCATCGACCGCGCGCGCGAACGACTCACCACCACCGGCCTCGCGATCGCCTCAGCTGCCGAGCGCTATGCGGCGAGCGCCGTCGAGGACGCCCGGGTGCTCCGCCGGGCCGCGCAGGACGCAGTCGACCAGGCGACGGCCGATGCGGCGAAGACGAAGGATCGGATCGGCACCGCCCAGCCGGCCGCCGCGTCACTGCACGCCCTGGGGCGCGAGCTGCAGCAGGCGGAGGACCGGCTGGACGCCGTCGAGCGTTCGCTCGCGGGCATCGCTGCAGCGGAGACCGAACTCGCCGCAGCGGGGCGGGAGCTCCGCACGGTGATCGCCGAAGCGGAGGCGTTGGGCGCGACGGTGGAACGCGCGGAGACGGCCGCCGTCATCGCGGCTGCCGTCGAGCGGGCGAACCGCGCGCTCCTGGAGGCGGAGTCGACCACGTCCACGGACGGCGACCGCGTCCTGCCCGATCCGATGCGACGCCTGGAGGCGGTTCGCGCCGCCGACATCGATCTCGACGCGGCCCTCGCGACCGCCCGGAGCGCACAGCAGCGCCTCGACAACGCACGCGAGGCGATGCGCGGGGCACTGTTCACCGCGGACAGCAACATCCGCGTCGCCGTCGACGTCATCTCCGCGCACCGAGGGAGGGTGGGTGCCGACGCGAGGACGCGCCTCGCCGAGGCACAGCGGCAGCTCGCGCTCGCGGAGGCGGCAGCGGTCGACGATCCGGTCGAGGCGCTCGACGCCGCCCGCCGGGCATCGCGGATCGCCCAGGACGCCGATGCATTGGCGCGATACGACGTCGGGTGACGGTGGCCACCTGACAGGTGGCGGCCGACACTCAGCATTCATGTTCTAGAATATGGGCACCGCTGTCGCGACGTACTCACCGTGATCGCGAAGCCCTCGCCGCCGACTCCCGAGAGGACCCCGTGCCCAGCTCGTCCGCGCGCCGGCCGCGCTCCGCGTCCCCGATCTTCACGACGCTCACCCACGGGTTCGACGCGCGGGCGGCGTCCTCTCCTCCGGAACAGACCCCTCTGGCCGGAGCACCGACCCACCACGGGTCGCCGATCCCCTCACCCGACTGCCCGATCTTCGATCAGCTCGCGGGCCGACGCCTCGCCCGCCGCCGGAGCAACGTCGTCCACCCCGCCTGACCCCGCCCTTCGACAGGCTCAGGGACCGGTAGAGGCGCGCGGGGCACCCCGCCGCTGAGCGCCGGATTCGGTCGCCGAGCCCCAGCTCCGGTCGTTGAGCCCCGGCCCCGGGCGTTGGGCCCCGGGCGTTAAGCACCAGCCCCGGTCACTGAGCCCCAGCCCCGGCCACTGAGCCTGTCGAAGCACCGCGGGAGGTGCGGAGCGCCGGTCGACGTGCCGCAGTGTAGGGACGATCGCCCGTCCGTGCTGCGCGTTTACGTTTCATCTCGAACGGTGACGGTCCGCGGTAACGCAACGGGCGTCCCTCCGCACGCCTGTGGAAACTGGCTCCGTGCACGCACCAGTGCACCCACAGACAGAGCCGAGGACCATCATGAGTGAGCACACGGGACCAGAACCGAGCGAATTGCGGGCGTCGATCGCCTCCGGCAAGCGGAAGCGTCGGAACCTGCTGATCGGCGGTGTCGCGGTGGTGGCCGTCGCCGCGATCGCCGTCGTCGTCTCGGTCGTCGTCGGTGGCCAGAACGGTGCCGCCGACGCGGCGACCGGTTCCGACGCACCCGCCGAGCGCCTCAGCGTGAAGATCGCGGTGTCGGAGGACACGCAGTTCCAGGACGCCGTCAAGGAGGTCGCCGCCGAGAAGGGCCTCGACGTCGAGTGGGTGAACGTGAAGGACTGGGTCCTCCCGAACACCGAACTCGTCGCCGGCACCGTCGACGCGAACGCCTTCCAGCACATCCTCTACCTCTCGGCCTTCAACGCGGAGAACGACGCCGACCTGACACCGGTGTTCTCGACCGTCATCACGCAGTGGGGCGTCTTCTCGAAGACGCTCACCGACGTCAAGGACCTCGCCGACGGCGCGCGCGTCGCGATCCCGGACGACCCGTCCAACGGCGGCCGTGCCCTGAACATCCTGGCCGCGGCCGGACTCATCGAGATCGCAGCGGACGCGGGGAACTTCCCGACCGTCGAGGACGTCACCGCGAACGACAAGAACCTCCAGTTCGTGCCACTGCCCGCGACGAGCATCCCGCAGCAGTTCGACGACCCGTCCCTCGCGGCCGTCGTCGTCGGGACCTCCTACTTCGACCCGAGCCAGGGCATCACGAAGGACGACGCGCTCTTCCTCGACGACTCGCTCTCCGAGAAGAACCTGCCCTACGTCAACGTCATCGCCACCCGCGCAGAGGACAAGGACAACCCGGCCTGGAAGATCCTCGAGGACACCTACGCCGACCCGCGCGTCGCCGAGGCGCTCGACGATGAGTTCGCCGGGAACTCGATCCTCGTGAAGGTCCCGGTGAAGGACCTCCGCGACAAGCTCGCCGAGCTCCAAGCCGAAGCCGAGTAGCACCACGGCGGCCGGTCATCGCCTCCCGATGACCGGCGGCCACCACGCAGTGGCCGTCCGGGGTCTCCCGGACGGCCCGCCCGCGAGAGGAGCAGGTGATGAACACAGCAATCGTCTTCGAGGACGTCAGCAAGACGTTCGAGGTGAAGGGCCGTGCCTTCGAGGCGCTGCGCCACGTCGACCTGACGGTCGAGCGGGGTGAGATCTTCGGCATCGTCGGATACTCCGGCGCCGGGAAGTCGACGCTCCTTCGCACCGTCAACGCCCTCGAGCGGCCGACGAGCGGGCGGGTCATCGTCGAGGGGCTCGAGATCTCCGCACTCGCCGGGCAGGCGCTCTACGCCGCCCGTCAGCGGATCGGCATGATCTTCCAGCAGTTCAACCTCCTGGAGTCCCGGACCGTCTACAAGAACATCGCCTACCCGCTCAAACTCGCGAAGGTGCCGGACGCCGAGATCCTCGACCGCGTCGAAGAGCTGCTCGCGTTCGTCGGGCTGAGCGACAAGGCCCTCGCCTACCCGTCGCAGCTCTCCGGCGGGCAGAAGCAGCGGGTCGGCATCGCCCGCGCCCTCGCCACCCGCCCCGAGATCCTCATCTCCGACGAGGCGACCAGCGCCCTCGACCCGCAGACGACCGGCGAGGTCCTCGAGCTCCTCCGGCGGGTGAACGAGGAGTACGGCGTCACGATCCTGCTCGTCACTCACGAGATCGACGTCATCCGCGAACTCGCCGACCGGGTCGCCGTCATGGAGAGTGGCGAGGTGGTGGAGCAGGGCAGTGTGTACGAGGTGTTCTCTGCACCACGCACCGCGACCGCGCGACGCTTCGTCTCGTCGGTGCTCCACCACATCCCCTCCGACGAGGTGCTCGCGAAGATCCGGGCGGTGCACCACGGGCGCCTGGTCCAGCTGCACGTCGAGGACCGCGACACCAACCACCCGTTCCTCTCGCGGGTCGCACGCGACAACGACATCGACTTCAACGTCGTGTTCGGCGGCGTCGACGAACTCCAGGGGCGGCTGTTCGGCAGTCTCACGGTCGAGCTGCTCGGACCGGACGACCGCGTGGACGCCGCCATCGCGGGGCTCCGCGCCACGGCGACCGTCACCGCGATCGACCCTGCGCCGACCTCGCGGGCCCCTGAGCCTGCGCCGGTCCCTGAGCCCACGCCGGTCCCTGAGCCTGTCGAAGGGCATGAACCGCTCGCCGAGGACCCCACCACGCTGAAGGAGCACACCCATGCGTGACTTCGATCCCGACGCGTTCTTCCCGCGTCTCCTCAAGGCCATCGGGGAGACCGGCCTCATGGTCTCCGTGTCCTTCGCCGTCGCGACGGTCATCGGGATCCTGCTGGGCCTCCTGCTCTACGCGAGCCGGCCCGGAAACCTCCTGCAGAACCGCGTCGTGTTCGGCGTTCTCAACTTCGTCATCAACGTCATCCGACCGGTGCCCTTCCTCATCGTCGCGATCGCGCTCATCCCGCTCACGCGGCTCGTGTTCGGCACCGGCCTCGGACCGCTTCCGGCGACGATCCCGCTCATCCTCGTCGCGAGCGTCGCCATCGGTCGCGTCTCCGAGTCGAACCTCGTCGCCGTCTCACCGGGTGCCATCGAGGCAGGCGCGGCCATGGGGGCGAGCCCCGTGCGGGTGCTGTTCACGATCGTCGTGCCCGAGGCGCTCGGCCCACTCATCCTCGGACTGACCTACATCCTCGTAGCCCTCGTCGATGCGACGGCCGTGGCAGGTGTGCTCGGCGGCGGCGGCCTCGGCGACCTCGCCATGACCTACGGTTACCAGCGGTTCGACTGGATCGTCGTCGGACTCGTGGTCGTCACGCTCGTCCTGCTCGTGCAGCTCGCCCAGTTGCTCGGCAACGTGTTGGCGAAGCGGGTGCTGCACCGATGAGCGCTGACGACTTCGACTCGTTCCTCTCCTCCATCCGCGGCGGCGCCGTGTCGCGCGAGACCGACCGGCGCCTCCTGTTCGACGAGGTCGCCGAGCTCAAGCACCTGGGCTTCGCCGCTGCCAGAGTCCCGGTCGCGTCCGGCGGCGGCGGGCTCACGCTCGAGCAGCTGTTCGCGCGGCTCATCACGCTCTCGGCGGCGGACTCGAGCCTCGGGCACGTCTGGCGGGGACACATCCTGTTCGTCGAGGCGCTGCTCGCCTCGCCCGACACCGCCTATCGGGAGCACTGGTTCGCCCGGCTGAGCGTCGGCGACCTCGTCGGGAACGCGCAGTCGGAGCGGCACGCGACCGCGCACCTCGAGACCGTCCTCGACCGCGACGGCGAACTCCTCACGGTGACCGGCACGAAGTACTACACGACCGGCAGCATCTACGCCGACTGGATCTACTTGTCCGCGCTCGACGGGACCGACCGCGTCGCCGTGACCGTCTCCGCGCACGATCCTGGCACCCGCTCGGTGGACGACTGGGACGGCTTCGGACAACCGTTGACCGGAAGCGGGACGACCACCTTCGACCGCGTACCGGTGGACCCGCGCGACCTCGTCGTCCACAGCGGCGACGCGGCGGGGTGGCACCGGACGGGCGCCCTCCAACAGCTCATCCTGCTCGGTGTGGTGGCGGGCATCGCGCAACGTGCCCTCGAGGACACCGTCGACTACGTGCGCTCCAGGCGACGGACCGTCGGCCACGCGGGCGAGCACCTGCCACGCGAGGATCCGCTCGTGCAGTCGATCGTGGGCCAGCTGAGCAGCGTCGTGCATACGGCCCGCGCGCTCGTCCTCGCGTCCGCTCGGACCCTGGATGAACCGACCTCCGATCCGGACGCCGCGCGCTCGGCACTCCTGGAGGTCTTCCGCGTCCAGCAGGTCGTCCTCCCGCTCGTCCTCGATGCCCTCAGCCGCCTGTTCGAGGTCGGTGGTGCCTCCGCCGTCGGCCGGTCGACCGCGCTGGACCGGCACTGGCGGAACGTCCGGACGATCGCCTCCCACAATCCCGCCGTGCAGCGTTCGGCGGCACTCGGGCAGTTCGAGCTCAACGGCACCCTGCCCGAGTGGCAGGCTCCGGGGGCGCGACACGAGACCGAGCCCGTTCCGGCGGATGGAGAGCAGGCATGAGCGAGACGGCGACGATCGACCGGGACCTGGCGCAGCGCTTCGCGCCGCTCTTCGACGAGCTCGGGCGGGACGCCGTCGAACGGGAGCGTGAGCGCCGCCTGCCGTATGCCGAGGTGGAGGCACTGCGGCAAGCAGGCTTCACCCGTGTGACGCTGCCGCGACGGTACGGCGGCGAGGAGGCCACGCACGGCGAGCTGTTCGAGCTGCTCGCCGAGCTGGCCAGACGCGACCCGAACCTCGCGCAACTGTTCCGCTCCCACTTCTCCTACATCGACCGCACGCTGCACGCGCCGGCGTCCGCGGACCGCGAGGCGCGCCTCGCCCGGCTGGCCGACGGAGCCATCGTCGGCAACGCCAGCCACGAGCGGTCGGCCGCGAAGGTGGGATCCCTCGCCACCCGACTCACCGAGACGCCGGGCGGTCTCCGACTGAACGGCACCAAGTTCTACAGCACGGGCACCCTGTTCGCCGACCTCGTCGGGGTCGCCGCCGAACAGGACGGCGAGTTCGTCTCGGTGCTGGTGGAGACGGACGCCACGGGTGTCGATCGGATCGACGATTGGACCGGGTTCGGACAACGACTGACGGGCAGCGGGACCACCGTCTTCACGGAGGTCGCCGTCGACGCGTCGGCGGTGACCCGGCGCGAGCCGGAACGCCCCTCGCACGGCGGCGCGTTCGTGCAGTTGGTCCTGCTGGCGGCGGTGACGGGCATCGGCCGCGCCATCGTCGACGACGCCGGTGTGTTCGTCCGGACGCGGACCAGGACCTACAGCCACGGTGCGGCGTCGACCGCCCAGGCCGACCCGATCGTGCAGGAGGTCGTGGGTGAGCTGTCGGCGAAGTCGTTCGCTGCCGACGCCGCACTGGCCGCCGCGACGACCGCGCTGGGGCGTTCGAGCGCGGCGATCCTCAGTGCCGACCCGGATCTCGTCCAGGAACGGATCGCCGCCGTCGAAATCGCGACGGCGCGCGCGCAGCTCGTGATCCTGCCCGCCGTGCTCGACGCCGCGACCGCCCTGTTCGACGTGGGCGGTGCGAGCGCCGTGGAGACGCACCGGGCGCTGGACCGGCACTGGCGGAACGCCCGCACGATCGCTTCGCACAACCCGTCCCGCTTCAAGGCCAGGGCGATCGGCGACCACGTCGTGAACGGGACGCCGGTCGCCTCCTGGTGGAGCACCGGCGAGGCCTGACGCCCCGCCGGTCACGCCCTTCGACAAGCTCAGGAACCGGGAGCAGCGCGGGGACCCGGTCACGCCCTTCGAACAGGCTCAGGGACCGGGGCGAAGTGCTACTTCAGCCCGGAGAACGCCAGCCCGTCGATCACCCGGCGCTGGAGCACGATGAACAGGATGAGTACCGGTGCCATGGCGAGGATCGACGCGGCCATCATCACCGGGTAGTCCGTCGTCTTGTCGCTCGAGAGCGTCGCGAGACCGGCGGCGAGCGGCATCGAGTTCGCGTACGTGGAGACCACGAGCGGCCAGAGCAGTTCGTTCCACGACCACAGCACGGTCGTGATCGCGAGGACGCTGATGCTGGGCCTCGCGAGCGGCAGCATGATCTTCCAGAAGATCTGGAACGGCCCGGCGCCGTCGATCCGCGCCGCCTCCTCGAGCTCCGTCGGCAGGTTCAGGAACGCCGTCCGCATGAGGAAGGTGCCGAACGCGCTGAACAGGCCGGGTGCGACGATGCCGAGCGTGGTGTTCAGCCAACCGAAGCCCTGCACGATCTGGTACTGCGAGATGAGGTACGCCTGCGACGGCACCATGAGGATCGACAGCGTCACGGCGAGCAGCACCGCGCGTCCGCGGAACCGCATCCGCGCGAACGCGTACCCCGCCATCGTGCAGAGGACGATCTGCGCGAGCGTCCTGATCACGGTGATGACGATCGACGTGCGCAGCTGGTCGAGGAACGGGAGGCGCTCGAACACCGCGGCGTAGTTCTGCCACTGCAGTTCGGCCGGCCAGAACGTGGGGACCACGCTCTGCACCTCCGCGTTCGTCGACAGCGACATGATGAGCTGCCAGATGAACGGGAACGCCATGATGAGGCCACCGACGCCGAGCACGATGTGGGCGACGACGTGCGACCCGCGCCGCTGGCCGGGCCGACCGGCGTCGCGGCGTCGCGCGGACGCGGCCGACGGACGACCCGAACCCGGAACGGTGACGGCACGGGTGGTGAGCGGTGCTGTGGCCGTGAGTTGCTCAGTCATTGTTGACCCATCGTTTCTGGAGCCGGAACTGGAGGAGCGTCACGAGTCCGATGATCAGGAAGATCACGATCGCGATCGCCGCCGCGTACCCCTTGTCGTTCTGGACGAAGCCCTGGTCGTAGAAGAAGTAGACGAGCGACATGCTCTTCGGGAGCACCGGGTTGGTGCTGCCGAGGATCGCGTACAGCAGGTCGAAGAGCTGGAAGCTCGAGATGACCGTGATGATCGTGACGAAGAAGATGCTCGGGGTGAGCAGCGGCACCGTGATCGAGCGGAACTGCCGCCACCGGGTGGCGCCGTCGAGCTCGGCCGCCTCGTAGAGCTCCGGTGCGATGTTCTTGAGTCCGGACGCCAGGATGATCATCGAGAAGCCGAGCGACGACCAGAGGCCGACGATCGCCACGGCGAACATCGCGGTGCCCGGCGTGCTGATCCAGTAGGGGCCGTCGACACCGACGAGCGACAGCGTGTAGTTGAGGATGCCGAAGTCACCGTTGAAGATGATGCGCCAGACGATGGCCACGGCGGTCGGCATCGCGACGTACGGCAGGAAGAAGAGCACCCGGTAGAAGCTCGCGAACCGCAGGCCGGGGAGGTTCAACAGGCTCGCGAGGTAGACGGCGATCGGGATGCCGAGGAGCACCACCGCCGTATAGATCAGCGTGTTGCCGAGGGAGGCGTAGAGCCGCGGGTCGGCGAACAACCGGACGTAGTTCTCGACGCCGGTGAAGGTGGTTCCGCCGAACACGCCCCACTCGGTGAACGAGTAGTAGGCGGTCTGGATCATCGGCCAGATGAAGAAGACGCCGATGCCGGTGAGGAGCGGGAGGACGAAGACCCACGGCCAGGCGCCGTCGCCGCGGGCGGCACCCCGCCGGGCCGCTCTCGGTGAGGAGAGCGGCGCCGACGGGGTGCGCAGCACGGTCTGACCGGTCACTTCTTGGCCAGCGCGGCGTTCATCTGCTCGGCGAGGTCCTTCGCCACGTCGGCCACCGGCTTGTCACCGCTGAACGCGTCGGGCAGGAGCTCGACCTCGAGTGCGTTCCACGCGGCGGTGTTCTCCGACACCGGCAGCGGCTTGGCGTAGTCGAGGGCGTCGAGGAAGACCTGCAGGTTCATCGTCGGGTAGGAGTCGACGAAGGACTGCTGCGTGCCGGTGAAGGCGGGGATGACGGCGCCGAGGTCGCCCTGCTGCTGCTGGGCCTCCTCGCTCGCCAGGAACACCTGCAGCGCCTGTGCGGCCTGCTTGTTCTTGCTCGCCGAAGCGACGACGTTCGAGACACCGTGGATGACCGTCGCCTGCTCCTTGCCGGTGGGCAGCGGGAAGGCCTGGGCGGTGGCGGCGACGTCGGACTCGCCGACGAGCGGACGCAGCCAGCTACCACCCCAGTACATGGCGAGCTTGCCGGAGGTGAACCACTGGTCGGCCGGCGTGTCCGTCAGCTGCTGGATGCTGGGCGAGGAGCCGTCCGCGATGAGGTCGGTCCAGAACTGGAGCCCCTCCTGGGCCTCGGGGCTGTCGTACTCGGACTCGGTCTGGTCGGCGTTGATGACCTCGCCGCCGGCCTGCAGGATCGTGTTGTAGTAGGTGGTCTGGCCGTCCATGCCGCCAGCGGCACCGTAGACACCCTGGTCCTTCAGCTTCGTCGAGATCTCCTGCGCGGCGGTGTCGAAGTCGTCCCAGGTCCAGCCGTCAGCGGGCAGCGCGACGCCGGCCTGCTCGAAGAGCGCCGTGTTGACCCAGACGCCGATCGTGTCGAAGTCCTTCGGCACGCCGTACTGGGTGTCGTCGAGCGAGTACAGCTCGTTCAGGGCCTCGGGGTAGTTCTTCGGGTCGATGTCGCCCGCCTTGACGGCGCCGGTGATCGGCTCGATCTTGCCGTTCGCCGCGTAGACCTGGAAGTTCGGGCCGTTCAACCAGAAGAGGTCGGGCAGGGTGTCGCTCGAGGCCTGCGTCTGGAGCTTCGACCAGTACGAGGCCCACGGCGTGACGTTCACGTTGACGGTGATGTCGGGGTAGACCTTGTTGAAGGCCTCGATGTTGGCGTCGATCGCCTCGACCTGGGCCTGATCCCAGACGCCGTAGGTGATCTCGGCCTTGAGGTCCTTCGGGGCGGCGGCGTACTCGCCACCGGTGGCGCCACCGCCACCGGTGCTGCAGCCGGCGGTGAGCGCGGCGGCGGCGAGGAGACCGACGGCACTGAGGACGGCACGGCGGCGGTTGCGACCACCGGGTGCGGCGTTGCGGTTCATGAACGGCGAAGGCATGACTGGAGTCCTTTCGAGGTGCGCTACCGGGCGGCGGCGGCGAGGGAGTGCGGTGCGGTGCTGGCGGTGAGGGAGGAGAAGTACTCGACGAGTGCGGGGTCGAGTGGCGGGACGTCGAGCGGGATCGAACCGTTGCGGAGCGAGTGGGCGGCGAGGGCACCGGCGGCGACGGCCTGGCGTGCGGCGACCGGCGACAGCGTGGTCGGGGTGCCGTCGGCGACGAAGGCGAGGAACTCGTTCATCGTGTCGAGATCGGCGTCGGCGTGCCCCTCCTCGACGCCCGCGATCGGGTACTCGACGTCACCCTCGGTGCTCCAGGTGCGACGACGGTTCCAGACCTTGACGGTGCCACCGGCGGTGTCGCCGATGTTCTCGAGCCGACCGTGCGTCCCGATGACGGTGTAGTTCCGCCAGTAGTCGGGCGTGAAGTGGCACTGCTCGTAACTAGCGGTGATCCCGTGCTCGAGGGTCATGAGCATCATCGAGACGTCCTCGACGTCGACCACGGGGTTCAGGCCGCGCTGCGCCTCGGGCGGCCAGTTGTCGTAGGAGAACCAGTCGGCCATGGTCTGGCCGCTGCGGTCCTCGTGATCGTCGATGTCGCCGTAGACCGCGAGGTCGCCCATCGCGACGACGCGCTGCGTGTACGCGCCGGCGAGGAAATGGACGACGTCGATGTCGTGGCTCGCCTTCTGCAGGAGCAGGGTGTTCACGCGCGAGCGGTCGGCGTGCCAGTCCTTGAAGTAGTAGTCGCCGCCGTTGCCGACGAAGTGACGCACCCAGACGGACTTGACCGCACCGATCTCGCCGCGCTCGATGACCTCGTGCATGAGCCGGACGACGGCCGCATGCCGGAAGTTGTGCCCGACGTAGAGCGGCGTCCGCGACTCGTAGGCGGTTTGGAGGACCGCGTCGGCGTCGTCGAGCGTGATCGCGAGCGGCTTCTCCAGGTAGACCGCGATGCCGGCGCGCAGCAGATCGACCGCGATCTCCTTGTGGGTCCAGTCGGGCGTCGTCACGATCGCCGCGTCGACACCGCCCTGCGCGATGAGCGCCTCGTGGGAGTCGAAGACCTCGATGTCGTCGCCGAACAGCTGCCGTGCCCGACCGCGACCGATCTCGGTGGTGTCGACCGCCGCGACGACCGATGCGGACGTGGGGCTCGTGGCGACGTGTTCGGCGATGTAGGCGCGCTGGCCGGTGCCGATGACGGCAACCCGGAGGCCTTCGGGGGTGGTGGCTGGTGCAGTGCTCACTCGATCACATCCGCTTCCTTGCGTGAAGTTGATTCATATGATGCCAAAACGATCATGAAATGACAATAGGCGATCACAGCGCTGACGCAAGTGCTGGGCGGCCGATGTGGAGAGGTTTTACCGCGCGGAAACATGGGGAGCGGGGTCGCACTTCGACAGGCTCAGTGACCGGGAGGGCGACTCAGTGACCGGGAGGGCGGCTCAGTGACCGGGAGGGGGCGGCTCAGTGACCAGGAGGGGGAGGCTCAGCGACCGGAAGGTGAGGACTCAGGCGGCGATGATGAGCTCGACGCCGGCCGCGGCCAGGGCGTCGGCAAGCGTCGGATCCACCGGCTGGTCGGTGACGAGCACGTCGATGCGGTCGAGCGGGCAGATGCGGGCGAAGGTCGCCTTCGTCATCTTGGTGCTGTCGGCGACCACGATGACCCGCTTCGCGACCTTGACGAACTCCTGGCTCACCGAGGCCTCACCCTCGTGGAGGGTGGTGGCGCCGAACTGCGCGCTCAAGCCGTCGACGCCCAGGATCGCGACGTCGAGGGCGATCTCGGCGAGCGCCCCCGCGACGAGCGATCCCACGAGTTCATAGGACTGGCGTCGTGCGACGCCACCCGTCACGACGATCTTCACGTGCGAGCGCACGGACAGTTCGAAGGCGATGTTGAGCGCGTTCGTCACGATCGTGACCGAGGCGTCGCCGTCCGAACGGACGAGGTGCTCACTCCGCCCGATCACGCGCGCGACCTCACTCGTGGTGGTACCGCCGTTGAGTCCGACGGCGTCGCCGACGTTGATCAGGGCGGCCGTGGCCTTCGCGATGGCCATCTTGGCGTCGGCCTGGCGGGCGATCTTGTACTGCAGCGGCAGCTCGTAGCCGGTGCCGAGGGCGGCGGCACCGCCGTGGGTCCGCGTGACGAGTCGCTGTTCGGCGAGCGCCGTCAGGTCGCGACGAGCGGTGGCCGCGGAGATGCCGAGCGCTTCGCCGATCTCGGCGATCGTCACGTTGCCGCGTTCGCTCACGAGCTCGAGCAGGGCGTTGAGTCGCTGTTGCTGCGTCATCTGTCCTGCTTTTCCGGTCGGGTCGGGCGTACTGTGACCATCATATGGGCGCTCAGCCAGCGCCTGTCTGATTGATTCTGACGATTTGCACTGGTATCGATCAGATTCAATCCGGTATGGTTGCGGCAACGTATTCGCCACGCTGCGATCGCGTCCCCTCACGTGAAAGGCACGTCATGCCCGAGACCTTCGTCGCCGCCGAACTGGCGTCGCAGCCCGAATCCTGGCGCACCGCCGCCGCCCTCGTGCCGGAGGCCGCCGCCGTGCTGCCGCAGCCGGGCGAGCGCGTCGCGGTGGTGGGGTGCGGCACCAGCTGGTTCATCGCGATGAGCTACGCCGTGTTGCGCGAACAGGCGGGGCTCGGCATCACGGACGCGTTCGCGGGCTCGGAGTTCCCCGGCATCCGCGACTACGACCGCATCGTCGCCATCTCACGCTCCGGCACGACCACGGAGATCGTGCACCTGCTGGAGGCGGTGGGCGACTCGGTCACCACCGTCCTCATCACCGCGGTCGACGACTCCCCCGCGACCGTTCCGGCGGCACACGTCATCGCCCTCCCCTTCGCCGACGAGCGTTCCGTGGTCCAGACCCGCTTCGCCACGACGACGCTCGCGCTCCTCCGCGGCTCGCTCGGACACGACGTCGAGGCACTCGCCATGGAAGCCGAGCGAGCGCTGCAGATCCCGATCGACGAGTACCTCGCCGCCGACCAGGTCTCCTTCATCGGACTCGGGCACGCCGTGGGCCTCACCTTCGAGGCCGCGCTCAAGACCCGCGAGGCGGCACAGTTCTGGGCGGAGTCCTACCCCGCCATGGACTACCGCCACGGTCCTATCGCGATCGCGCAGCCCGGCCGACTCGTCTGGTCCCTCGGCCCGACGCCCGCCGGCCTGCCGGAGGACGTCGCGGCCACCGGAGCGACCTTCGTGCAGCACGACCTCGACCCCATCGCCGGGCTCGTCGTCGCCCAGCGCTTCGCGGTCGCGTTGGCTGAGGCCCGCGGCCTCGACGCCGACCACCCCCGTTCGCTCACGCGCTCCGTCATCCTGACGCCGTGACCGAGCGGGCGGTCCTCGGCATCGACGTCGGCGGGACCGGGATCAAAGCCGCATTGACGGATGCCGACGGCACGGTCCTCGGGCGCTGGCGCGAGGCGACGCCTTCGGGGGACACCTCGGGTGTCCTGACTCGCGACATCGTCCTCGGACTCGTCGCCGCCGCGAGCCGCGTCGCAGCCCCAGCGGCCGTCGGGGTGGTCGTGCCCGGCGTCGTCGACGAGGAGCACGGCGTCTGCATCCACGCGGTCAACCTCGGTTGGCGCGACCTCGCCTTCCCCGAGCTCCTCCGTCCCGCGCTGGACGTCCCGCTGGCCTTCGGGCAGGACGTCCGCGCCGGGGCATTGGCGGAGGCGGTCTCGGGCGCTGCAGCCGACGTCACGGGCACGATCGCGTTCGTACCGGTCGGAACCGGTCTGGCCTCGGCGCTCGTCATCGACGGCATCCCTTTCGCCGGCGGCGGCTGGGCCGGCGAGATCGGCCAGCGCGTGATCCAGGACGGCCCGCACCGCGGGCTCCGGGTCGAGGAACTCGCCTCGGCGGGCGGCATCGCACGACGCGCGGGCGCCCGCGACGCGAAGACCGTCGCCGACGCCGTCGCTCGCGGGGACGCGGCCGCCATCGTCATCTGGAACGACGCCGTCGATGCTCTCGCCGAGGCCCTCGCCGGCATCACCGTCGTCGCCGCACCCACCGCCATCGTGATCGGCGGTGGGCTCGCCCTCGCCGGAGCCGCCCTCTTCGAGCCACTCGAGCACGGACTCCGCGAGCGGCTCGACGTGGTCCGCGTCCCGCAGCTCCTGCCCGCTCGTCACGGCGACGA
This sequence comes from Plantibacter auratus, assembly GCF_050587365.1. NCBI lineage: Bacteria > Bacillati > Actinomycetota > Actinomycetes > Micrococcales > Microbacteriaceae > Plantibacter > Plantibacter auratus. The sequence goes on from NZ_JBOBFV010000004.1 coordinate 188,714, forward strand.
GGCGGCCACGGTCGGTGCGGGGATCCTCGCTCGCCGACTGGTGGCAGCCCGATGACGACCACGCCCGCGCCGCGTCGCATCGTGGTCGTCACGCCGAACCCGGCCGTCGACATCACCTACACGGTCGCCGAGCAGCAGCTCGGGGTCACGCAACGCGTCCAGTCCGTCGTGCGGCGTGCCGGAGGGAAGGGCGTGAACGTCGCTCGCGTCCTCGAGTCGCTCAGGGTCCCGACGCTGCAGGTGCTCCCCCTCGGTGGCGCCTCAGGCACCTGGCTCGCGGACGCCCTCGCGGCCGACGACCTCCCCACCCGGGTCGTGGAGCTCCGCGCCGAGACACGCTCGACGGTCGCGGTCGTCGACGGCGTCCAGCATCCGACCCTCTTCGCCGAGGCCGGTCCGGTCGTGACACCCGAGGAGTGGACCACCCTGACGACCGAGCTCCGACGCGCCCTCCACGACGCGAGCGCACTCGTCATCTCGGGCTCGCTCCCGCCGGCCACGCCCGACGCCGTCGTCGAAGCCCTCGTCCGAACCGGGCACGACGCCGGCGTCCCGGTGATCGTCGACGTCAGCGGCACGGCGCTCCTCGCCGCGGCCCGTGCCGGTGCGACGATCCTCAAACCCAACCTCGACGAGGCCCTCGAGGCGACTGGCGCGGCCGACCTCGCAACCGCTCGCGCAGCACTCCTCGCGCTCGGGGCCCGCGCGGTCGTCATCTCCCGTGGGGCCGACGGCCTCACCGCCGGCGACGCCGACGGTGCCCACGAGGTCCCGGCCGTCCCCGGCGTCAGCGGCAACCCGACCGGCGCCGGCGATGCCGCCACGGCCGGCCTGGTCGCAGCACTCCGCGCGGGAGCCACACTTCCCGAGGCACTCCGCACGGCGGCGGTCGCAGGCGCGGCGGCCGTGCTCGAACCGATCGCCGGCGCGATCGACCTCGCCGCCTTCCACCGATTCCTCGACGCACCCGCCGCACCCGACCCCATTGGAGCAACCGAATGACCACCGCCCTCGAATTCACCACGCTCCTCGCCAACGCCTCGGCCTCGAACGCCGGCATCGCGGCGTGCAACGTGGTCCTCCTCGAGCACGCGGAGGCGATCGTCGCCGGCGCCGAGGAGGCCGGGCTGCCGGTCATCCTGCAGATCAGCGAGAACTGCGTGCGGTACCACGGGTCGCTCGCACCCATCACACTCGCCTCGCTGGCCATCGCGCGTGCCGCGACGGTGCCGGTCCTCGTCCACCTCGACCACGTGGAGTCGGCAGAGCTCGTGCACGAGGGCGTCGAGCTCGGCGTGGACAGCGTGATGTTCGACGCCTCGACCCTGCCGTACGACGAGAACGTCCGCGCGACGAAGGAGATCGTGGACTTCTGCCACGCACGGGGCGTGGCCGTCGAAGCGGAGCTCGGCGAGGTCGGCGGGAAGGACGGCGTCCACGCTCCGGGCGCGCGCACGGTGCCCGCAGAGGCCGTCGCGTTCGTCGCAGCGACCGGCGTCGACGCCCTGGCCGTGGCCGTCGGCACCTCGCACGCGATGACGAGCCGGGAGGCCGCCGTCGACCACGCGCTGATCGCGCAGCTCCGCCGCGAGGTGCCCGTCCCACTCGTGCTGCACGGCTCCTCCGGACTCCCCGACGACGAGCTCCGCGCGGCGGTCCGTTCCGGGATGACGAAGATCAACCTCTCGACGCACCTCAACGGCTTGTTCACCCGGGCGGTGCGCGACGTCCTCGACGAGCAGCCGAAGCTCGTCGACCCCCGCACCTACGTGCGGGCCGGGCGCAGCGCGGTCGCGGCCGAGACCGCGCGGATCTTGCGCCTCCTTGCGACGGACTGAGCACTCCCAGCAATCCCACAGCAACACGCAACGCTGAGCTGTTAATATATATTGTGTTGGAGTTCTTCCAACGCCTCCACCGGTAACCGATCGTCCCCCGCGATCACCCTCCGGCCTCCCGAGCCCGATATCCCTTCGGGTGCGCGGGAGATACGGCCACCCCTCCCCTAGGTGCGGTGGCCCGAAGCTCTGCGACACCGCCGGTCGATGCTCGGGTCCAATCTCGGGCATCGACCCGCGCGAGCACTGAAGCCTGGCATTCCCAGGTCGTTCTCAGCTTGGTCGCGTACGCTCGTTCCTCGAGTGCCGATGTCACAACCGGCTTCCGTGTGCAGAGTCCACACCTCCACGGATACGCCGATGCTCCCGACACGACACCACCAGCCGTCATCCAGAACGGCGAAGAACGATCCACCGGACGGCCCCAGCCGACCAGCGCAGCCGAATCTCGGCGCAGCTGCATACCGGACGGTCTCGTCGCTCCATCCATGCGACCAGCACCGATCGTCATCGCATTCCCCCTCTGGAACCGGCCCATCCATCATCCGCAACACCAGAATCGAGAACCACCATGTCCATCACTCAGACTCGGACCCCAGCGTCCTCCAACCGTTCCGCGGGCACCGCCGTCCACGGCCGCGGTCACTCCACCGAGAAGCTCACCTACCGCTTCGGTCTCCGCACCCGGGAGACCGGTGCGGAGCAGCGCGGCTCCAGCAGCACGGCCAACCGCCGCCGCTGAGCTCCCTCGCCGTTCCAACCGACGCCCCCGCACGGCTTGACCATGCGGGGGCGTCGTGCGTCCGGAACCGGCGCCGATCCCGGCCGCTCCGGAGTTCGGACGATCGTACGGACGACCACGGCCTCCCAGGTGGGAGAATCCCCACATGGATCCCGTCGCGCTCATCTCGTGGATCGTCGTGTTCGTCGTCGTCACCGTCATCGTCTCCGGCCTGTCCGGCCGAGCGGGCGTCTCCGCCCCGGTGGCCCTGGTGCTCGTCGGCGGCGTCGCGTCGTTCATCCCCGCCGTCCCGACCGTCGAGATCGAACCCGACCTGATCCTCTACGGACTGTTGCCGCCGCTGCTCTTCGCGTCGGCGATCCGGATCTCCCTCATCGACATCCGTGCCCGTAACGACGGCATCATCCTGCTCTCGGTGGGAGCGGTCGCGTTCACCGTCGTGTCGGTCGGGTTCGCCAGCTGGCTCCTCATCCCGTCGATCACCCTCGCGGCGGCGTTCGCGTTCGCAGCGGTCATCGCGCCGACCGACGCCGTCGCCGTGAGCGCGATCGCCGGACGACTCGGGCTCCCCCGGCGCGTGCTGACGATCCTCGAGGGCGAGAGCCTGCTCAACGACGCCACCGCACTCGTGGCACTCAACGCCTCGATCCTCGCCATCACGAGCGTCGTCAACCCGGTCATGATCGCCGGCGAGTTCGTCATCGAGGTCGTCGCCGGTGTCGGCGTCGGTCTCGCGGTCGGCTGGGTGCTGTCCGAGGTCCGCCGACGCCTGCGCGCCCCAGTCCTCGACACCTGCCTCTCCCTCATCACCCCGTTCCTCGCGTTCCTCCTGGCGCAGGCGATCCACGGTTCGGGCGTCCTCGCGGTGGTCACCGCCGGGCTACTGCTCGGCTACCGGGCGCCCATCGTGCAGTCGGCCGAGGCGCGCATCGCCGAGTCGCTCAACTGGCGCACCATCCAGTTCCTCCTCGAGAACGCCGTCTTCCTGTTCATCGGGCTCAACCTGGCCGGCATCCTCGAGGGGGCGATCCAGACCGGTCCGGGGCTCTGGCCGACCGTGTTCATCAGCATCGGGGTCCTCGCAGCGCTCATCGTCTCGCGGTTCGTGTGGGAGATGACGGTCACGGCGATCTACCGGCTCGGGCCGAGACGGCTCCGTGAGCGGAGCTGGTCGTGGGGCAACGGGATAGCCGTCTCCGCAGCCGGCGTCCGCGGCGTGGTGACCCTGGCGGCCGTGTTCCTGCTGCCCGAGGACACCCCGTCGCGCGAGTTCCTGCAGTTCCTGGCGTTCGTCGTCGTGGTCGGCACGCTCCTCTCGGGGCTCGCGCTCCCCCGGATCATCCGCGCACTGCACCTCCCGCCGCCGAACCACAGCCAGGAGCGCGTCGAACAACTGATGCTCATGGCGGAGGTCCAGACGGCCGGCCTGGACCGCCTCGACGAACTGACGACCGAGGCGGACGAGGAACAGGTGCTCAACCGTCTGCGGACCAATGCGAGCTTCGTGGCCAACGCCCTCGAGCAGTACACGGGTGACGGCTCCGAACTCCGCACGGTCGCGTTCGCCCGGCTCCGCCGCCAGATGATCGCAGCGGAACGCGAGGCGCTCCTCTCGGCGCGCGCCGAGGGTCGCTACCAGGAACCGGCGGTCGCCGCGGTCCTGGCGGCGATCGACGCCGAGGAGGCGACACTCAAGGCGATGACGCCGAAGCCGCCGCGGTCATAGCACCCCGGACGCGCTGCCCGCATGCCCCATCCGAACGACCGGTACAGGACGATCGGTCGGGCAGGATGAGGGCATGATCATGTTGTTCCCGGCCGCCGTCTTCGCGGTGCTCTACGTCGCGAGCCGACGCCGCGACGCCCGCCGCCTGCGCAACGGGGTCTTCCTGGTCTCCGCGATCGCCTGCGGGCTGGTGGCGCTCCTCTCGGAGGCGTCCCGCACGACGCCGTTCACCGTGCTCCTCGCCGCGTTCGGCACGGTCCTGCTGGTGGGCGTGCTCGGGGTCCTCCTCATCGGCAACGGCATCACGATGCTCCGGCTCGAAGGACGCAGCCTGGGCAACCTGCTCTCGCTGTTCGCCGGGGTCGCGATCCTCGTCCTGCCCGTGCTGGCCGTGCTGCTGGTCCTCGGAGCGCACCCGCAGTCCCTGCCCTCGTGGCTGACGATCGTCCTCGTCGCGCTGGGTCTCCTGCTCGGGTTCGCGTGCTTCTACGCGGCGGCGACCTTCGCGGCCTTCGGCGTCTACTCACTCGTCTACAGCCGCTACCGCCACACCCGGACGCCCGACGCCCTCGTCGTCCTCGGTTCCGGCCTCATCCACGGCGAGGTCCCGCCGTTACTGCGCAGTCGCCTGGACCTGGCACTCCGCATCTACCGGGCGACAGCACCGGGGACGACGCGACCGATCCTGATCCCGTCCGGCGGCCAGGGCGACGACGAACCGCGCCCGGAGGGGACGGCCATGGCCGAGTACCTCGTCGCGAACGGCGCGGACCCGACGGACGTGCTCCCGGAGACCGCGTCCACGAGCACGCGCGAGAACCTGTTGCTCTCCCGGGACCTGCAGCAGTCGGCCGGGCGGGACGGCGAGACGATCGTGGTGACGAACAACTACCACGTCCTCCGCGCGGCGCTCCTCGCACGTTCGATCGGGAGCGACGCGCAGGTCATCGGCTCCCCGACGGCGGCCTACTACGTGCCGAGCGCGTTCCTCCGCGAGTACGTCGCCATCATGGTCGAGCACCGCCTGCTGAACGCGCTGGCGATCGCGGGCGTCGTTGGCCTGATCGCCCTCGCGGTGGTCTGGTCGCTCCTGCCGATCTGAGCCGCCGTCTCCGCCCCAGCACGGTGTCCGGAGCGCACGACGGGCCGTCGTCCGAGTGGATCGGAGGACGGCCCGTCGGTCGTGTGGTGTCCGACTCAGTCGGGTGCGGTGTCGTAGACCTCGCGGGCGTCGTCGGTGGCCTCGGAGGCCGGCCCGGAGTCGGGCTGGTGGTCGGCCGAACCGTCGGCGTCGCCACCCTCGCCCTCGGCCAGCGGTGCGTCGAGCTCGGTCGAGGGCTCCGGGGTCTCGACGGCCTCCTCGGTCGCCTGCTCCTCGTCGGGAGCCGCGTCCTCCGAGCCGGCGCCGTCGACGGTCTGACTCGACCCGTCCGAGCCCGGTCCGGCGGTCGTCTGGTCGGAGCTCACGAGCTCTGCGGTGTCGATGTCGGCACCCTCCCAGGCTTCCTGGTCCGCTCCGGCCGCACCGGTCGCGAGGTCGTCGCTTGAACGCTGGTCCTGCTGATCCGTCATGATGCACTCCTCTCCGCGGAACGCGTCGCGCTCCGTGTCCTCGGACTCTACGTCGTGATCCTCCACGGTCTCCCGGGGTTGACAGCCGCCGACGGGCGTCCGGGCCGGTCGCGATAGCGTGGGGACATGAGCCTCCCCGTCACGGATACGCGCGTCACCTATCCCTCCGGAGCCCTCGTCTCGACGGGCACGGTGCTGCACGTCGAACCCGTCGGCGACCACCTCGCCGTCGTGCTCGACGAGACGGCCTGCCACCCGGTCGACGCCGCGTGGCCCGACCAGCCCGCCGACACGGCGACCATCACCTTCGGTGCGGGCACGAGTGCCGTGGAGGTCGCCGTGACCGACTGCGTCGTCGCCGCGACCGACGGCACTCAGTTGTACCTCGGCGCCGACATCCCCGTGAAGAAGGGCACCGAGGGGTGGGCCTTCCTCGTCGCCCATCTGGTCTCCGCCGAGGCGACCCCGAGCGCCGTCGAGGGCGAGACGGCCCGCGTCGAGGTGGACGCGTCCACCCGACACGCGCTCTCCGCCGGACACACCGGTTGCCACCTCGCATCACTCGCCCTGAACGCCGCGCTCGCCGACGCCTGGCGCAAGGAGGTCGTCCCCGACGCCCTCGGGGCTCCGGATTTCGACGCGCTCGCCTGCGAGTCGTCGCGGATCGCTCCGAACGCGTCGACCGACCGTTACCGCATCGGCAAGTCGCTTCGACGGAAGGGGTTCGACCCGGCCGCCCTCGACGACCTCGACGCGCTCGGGTCACGCATCCGGAACACCCTCGACGGTTGGTTGGACAGCGGCGCCGCCGTCCGGATCGATCGCGAGGGTGAGCTGCTCACCGATCGGCGCAGCTGGCACTGCGAGCTGCCGGGCGGCCCCGCGGTCATCGCCTGCGGCGGCACCCACGCGGCGTCGTTGGGCGAGTTCTCGAACATCGCCGTCTGGCTGGAACGTGAAGACGTCGACGGCGCCGTGGTGCTGTCGATGGTCAGCACGGTCGTCCCGGCCGGCTGACCGGCGCCTCGGCGGTTGACCGGCGACTAGGCGGCGATGCCGGTGGAGGCCGCGCTGCCGACGCCGGCGAGCAGGCCACCCATGACGAACACCCAGAGCACCACGAGCGCCGCCCAGCCGAGCAGGAACAGCCCGTTGAGCACGACGCCCGTGATGGCCATCGCGCGACCGGCGGGCTCGCGGCGGAGCCCCATGAGGCCGAGGACGAATCCGACGACCGGGAGCACGAAGGTGAACCCGAAGAACAGCGACACCAGGCCGATGACCATGCTGGAGATGCTGAGCCCCTTCGGCGGCGACGCCGGGTACGGGTACGGCGCGGGGTACACGGGCGCATACGGCTGCGCGTACGGCTGCATGCCGTACTGCGGCGGGTAGGGCTGCTGCTGCGGGTAGGGCGCCTGCTGGGCGTACGGCTGCACCCCGTACTGCTGCGGCTGGAGCTGCTGTTGCGGGTACGGCTGCGGCGGAACCGAATGCTGCGAGTACGCCTGCTGCGGCGCAGAGGGCTGCGGCTTGGATCCGTCCGGTGTGCTCATGCCCGTCAGCCTACCGACCAGCCCGCGCTCGATGCCCGACCCCTCGCCCCGACGGCAGCCTCCAGCTCTCTGGGAGCTCACGCTCAAGGGCGGTGAGGGGCCCGGAAAGCGACTACCGTATTCGTGCGGTCCTCGCAGTGAACCCGGAACACGGACCGCGCCACACCCAGAAGGAGCACCGTGCAGAACGACGCGATCGCCGAGGAACAGGACCATCTCGATCGGCTGCACGACGTGATCCGGTCGCAGTCGGACCTCGAGGAACGACGCTCCGAACTCGCCCTCCGCGCCTTCGACGGCGACGACGACTCGAGCTTCTCGGAACGCGACGCCCTGGTCGCCCACCACCGCCAGCGGATGGTCGAGCTGCGTTCGTCCAGCTACGGACTCCTCTTCGGCCTCCTCGAACGCGAGACCGACGAACGGCACCACATCGGGCGCATCGGCCTGCGCGACCCGGAGAGCGGCGACCAGCTCCTGTTGGACTGGCGCGCACCGGCCTCGCGCCCGTTCTACACGGCGACGCCACTCCGACCCGAAGGCCTCCGCCTACGCCGCCGCATCGGCACGGCCGGTCGCCGCGTCACGGAGGTGCACGACGAGGTCCTCGACTCGACCATGCTCAGCGACGACGAGCCGAGCGGCATCGGCGAGTCCGGTGCGCTGCTGGCGGCCCTCGGTCGCGCCCGGACCAAGCACATGGCGGACATCGTCGACACCATCCAGGCCGAGCAGGATGCGATCATCCGCGCGCCCCTCCCCGGCACGCTCCTCGTCCAGGGCGGTCCGGGCACCGGGAAGACCGCCGTCGCGCTGCACCGCGCCGCCTACCTCCTCTACGAGCACCGCGAGCGGCTCATGCGCAGTGTCGTGCTCATCGTCGGGCCGAACTCGACCTTCCTCGACTACATCAGCCGCGTGCTGCCGTCGCTCGGCGAGACCGCCGTCGTCCTCGTCACGCCCGCGACCCTCGTGCCCGGACTCGACGCACACGCGGAGGACTCGCTCGAGGCCGCCGAACTCAAGGGTCGACTGCGGATGGCCGACGTCGTCGCCCGGGCCGTCCGCGAGCGCCAGGTGCCGCTCGACGAGCCGGTCACGATCCGCATCGCCGGTGACGGCCCGCTCCGCGTCACGCCGGGCGTCCTGCGCCGGATCAAAGCCGGCATCGAGCGCTCGGGCACGCCGCACAACGAGGCGAAGCTGCGGTTCGACCGCGCCGTGCTGACGCACCTCATCGGGCTCGAGGCGAAGCGCGACGGCTTCGAGCCCCGCACGGGCGAGGACGCCGACGAGCGTCGACAGGAGCTGAGCGAGGAGCCCGAGGTCGAGGAGCTGCTCGACACGATGTGGCCGATCCTCGAGCCGGCCGAGATCATCGACCGCCTCTTCACCGATCCCGAGCTGCTGGCTCGCGTCGCGCCCGACCACACCGAGGAGGAGCGTCGCCTCCTGCTCCGCGAACCCGTCGCCGGAACGGACGGCGCAGGTGAGACCGACTGGGCGGCCCGGCTCACGCCCGGCGACATCGCCCTCGTCGACGAGGCCGCCGAGCTCATCGGCGAGGACCAGCGTCCCGAGCTGGAACGCCAGCGCCGCGCCGCCTACGAGCGCCGGCACGACGTCGAGTACGCGCGCAGTGTGCTCGAGATGATCGGTGACATCAGCATCGACGACGAGGCCCAGGACGACGACTACCTCCGTTCCGCCCAGGACCTCGCCGACCGCCAGACCGTGGAGGACGACCGCAGCCCCGCGGAACGCGCCGCGAGCGACCGCACCTGGGTCTACGGGCACGTCATCATCGACGAGGCGCAGGAGCTCACCCCCATGCTGCTGCGGGCCGTCCTGCGACGCGGTCCCAACCGCTCGATGACGCTCGTCGGCGACATCAACCAGCAGAGCACCTCCGCCACCCGCTCCAGCTGGCAGGAGCTGCTCGGCCCCCAGCTCCCGCGCTGGACCGAGGAGCTGCTCACCGTCAACTACCGGACGCCCGAGCAGATCATGGCGCTCGCCGATCCCGTCCGGCTCGAACTCGACCCGGACTCCCCGGCGCCCGTGTCGATCCGACGCGGCGAGGAGGAGCCCGTGCAGCTCACGGTCGAACCCGCCGCGCTGGCCCCGACGGCGGTCCGCGCCGCCGTCGACGCGATCACCGCACACGCCGGTATCGCGGGCGTCATCGCACCCCGCGCGCTCCTGGCGGAGATCGACACCCTCCTCGCCGACGCCGGAGCCGATCGCGCGCGGGTGTGGACCGGCACCGCGCGTGAGAGCAAGGGCCTCGAGTTCGACAGCGTCGTCCTCGTGCAGCCCGACGCGCTGGGCGGGACGGGCCACGCGGCCCTGTCACTCCGGTACGTCGCGCTCACCCGTGCCACCCAACGGCTCACGGTCGTCGACTCGTCGAGCTGATCGTGGGCAACCGGCGACGCACCGTCGTCCGGACCCCTCCAGAGCACCGGGCGACGGGAAGGACCGTAGGCTTGGGCTCTGCCAACAGAATGTGAGGCTGGGATGAAGGTCATCAGCTACAACCTCCGCAAGAACAAGGCCAGCGGCGAGCTCGTCGCACTCACCGAAGAGTTCGGCCCGGACGTCCTCGCGTTGCAGGAGGCCGACACCCTGCAGCTGCCCGCCGAGCTCGGCGGCCTGCACCTCGCCGACAGCACCCACCGCAACCGGCTCGGCCTCGCGATCTACTACCGCCGCGACCGGTTCACCGCCGAGTCGACGCAGACGTTCGCGCTGAAGAAGTCGCTGCACGACATGGTGCTCGCGCCGGCGCACGAGCGCCTCATCGGCACCCGCCTCACCGACGTCGAGGCCGGGCGCGAACTCATCGTCGCCTCGTTCCACGCGGCCCCGCTCACCGCGCTCAACTCACTGCGTCGGCACCAGATCAAGGCCGCGCACGAGCAGCTGCACGCGATGGGCGACGTCCCGACGCTCATGGTCGGCGACTACAACTACCCGCTCTTCCAGAAGGGTCTCGGCACCAAGATGCAGGAGAGCGGCTACGACCTGAGCCTCAGTGACCGCAGCACCTACACCCGCTACAAGATGTTCCGTGGGCACTTCGACTTCGCGACGTCCGTGGGTCTCAAGATCGACCGGGTGCAGACGCTCCGCCGCGGCATCTCGGACCACCTGCCGATCCTCGTGGACGCGAGCTACGGCTTCGCCGTGCCCGAGGACGACGACGCGCCGGAGTCCGCCGCCCGCTGACCCGGTCGCCTGCCCCTGTGCGCGCCCCGTCCGGTTCGCAATTCAGGATGCGCTCGGCGCGGCGACCTCCTGCCGCGGCGTGCCACGCGGGAAACGCCGCGCTCGTCCTGAGTTGTGAACTCGGAAGCGACGTCAAATGAGGCCGCGGAGGAACTCCTGGACGCTCGTGCCGGCCTCGCGGGCGCGACGGACCAGGCGCTCGTGCTCGTCGGACGTGAGGTCGAGGGTGAGCTGGTGCCACGTCAGTTCGACGTCGAGCGAGAACAGCGCGCCGTCGTCCTCCGCGTCGAACACGGGGGCGGTGCGTTCCTCCTCGACCTCGAGGTCGACGAACAGCTCCGGCTCGGTCGTCTCGGGAGCGTCTTCAGCATCGGCATCAGCCTCGGTGGTCGACGGGGTCTCCGCAGCTCCGGCGCCGGTCCAACCGGGTCCCTCCGGCACCGGCGTCTTGCGCTGGAAGGCCTCAGCCGCCGTGCGGGCGCGGATGTCGGCGGCCTCGTTGAGTCGGTGACCGACGTGACCCTTCACCCACTCGAACCGGTAGCGCCGCCCGGCGATGGCGGCGTCGATCTCCTGCATGAGCTCGAGGTTCATGACGGGCTTGCCGTCGCCCTTCTTCCAGCCCTTCTTCTTCCAGCCCGGCATCCACTTCGTGATCGAGTCGATGACGTATTTGCTGTCGCAGAGGATGTGGAGGTCCTCGTCGAGGTGCTCGGTGGCGCGGAAGAGTTCGAGGACGGCGCGCAGCTCGCCCATGTTGTTCGTGCCGTGCGGCCATCCCCCGGCTGCCCAGCAATCGTCGTCGACATACCAGGCCCAGCCGGCGGGTCCGGGGTTGCCGAGGGCGGAGCCGTCTGCGGCAGCGGTGATCGTCATGAGCGCCTTTCGATGAGTGCCCTCCATCGTATCGACGCACCGCCGACGCCCCGACGCCGGTCCCGTGGTGCCGGTGTCGGGCTGGCCCGGCGTCAGGCGGGCGCGAAGACGCTGAGCGTGACGGCGACCGTGACCGTCGTGTAGCCGGGCAGGTCGGCGATCGCCTGCTCGAAGACGTCGTCGTCGAGGTGGTGGGCGCTCGGCCCCATGCGGACCTCGTCGCGCACCTCTTCCGGCATCAACTCGACGGCATAGTCGAGCGTGTCGCGGGAGCGGAGCTCGAACCCGTCGAGCTGCGCGTCGAGGCGGGCGTCCTTGCGCTCGGCGATTCCGATCATGCCGAGCCGGTCGCGCAGTTCGGCGAGGTGACCGGGTTGCGGTGTCACGACGGTGAGCAGGCCGTCCGGGCGGAGCACCCGACGCATCTCGGGACCGTTGCGTGGGCCGAAGATGCTCAACAGGTGGTCGACCGAGGCGGTCCGGAGCGGGAAGGGTGCCCAGGCGTCGGCCGTGGCGGCTGCCGCTCTTCCGTGCGCGCGGGCGGCGCGACGTGCAGCGAGCGGCGACAGGTCGAAGCCGAACCCGCGCCAAGCCGGCCGGGCGTCGAGGATCCGGCCCAGGTAGTAGCCGGTCCCGCCGGCGATGTCCACGACGAGTGGGGCGCTGTCGTCGTCGACCGAGCCGTCCGGGAGGAAGCGCGCGAGCGGCAGGGTCGTGGCGACGTGGTCCGCGATCGGCTCGTAGTGCTCGGCCTCGAGGAACGCTGCGCGGGCCGCGACCATCTCCTGCGTGTCGCCGGTCTTCGGCGTCCGACCGCCGACGACGAGCGAGGCGTACCCCTGCCGGGCGATGTCGAAGCTGTGACCGGCGGGGCAGCGGAGCACGCGGTCGCCGAGCTCGAGGGTCGCGGTGCAGATCGTGCACGCGAGATCGGGGGCGACGAGGCTCAGCCGATCGTGCTGCGGGACGTCACCGAGGATCGGCATGCCTTCGAAACGCTCCGCTTCCAGCTGCTGTGTCCGTCGCCGCCGCGATGCTTCCGGTTGTCGCACTTCACCCACACGGTGAGTCTAGGCGCGTGCCGCATGGTGCGTGCGCCGGAACGTTCGAGCAGCGATCCGTCGCGGCGGGCTTCGGCACCGCGGTGACTCGATCGGCTCGGTGACTCAGTCCTCGAGCGCGCTCCGCAGACGCTCGACGTCCTCGTGTGCTGCGTCGCTCGCACGCTGCGCCCGGTCAGCCTCCCGCTGGCGTCGGGCCCACTCGCGATCGGCGTCGGCGATGTCCGCGTCGAGCTCCTCGAGCCGCCGTGCGAGGTCCTCGCGGTCACGCTGCAGTCCCGATCGCCGGACCGCCGACTCGTCCAGGAAGGCGGTCGCCTCCTCACTCGCGCTGGACGCTGCCTCCTCGTCGCGCTCGGCCGCCTCCAGCCGGGTCCGAAGGCGTCGGCGTCGGTCGTCGTCGTCGTCGTCGGAACGGTCGCCGTCTCCGTCGCCCCACGTCCCGAGGGAGCCGTCGGCGGTGGAGCGCCCACCGGGGGATCCTGGACCGCCGACCACACCACCCCACTCCGCTCCGCTCGAGGTCGGGGCGTCGGTCAGCCGCCCGGACGACACCTGCGCGGCGAGATCGGCGTCGGCACTCGCCGCCTGCAGACTCTGGCGGACGGTCTCGATCACCGCTCCGGAGAGGGACACCCCCTCCGCTGCTGCGGCCTCGACGGTGGCGGTGACGAGCGTCGCGATCAGCGAGCGACGTTCGGTGCCGAGCGTGCGGAGCGCAGTGGCGTCGCCGGAGCGTTGAGCGTCGCCGAGCGCGGAGCCGAGTTGTTCCAGTTCGCTGAGCAGGTCCGGGCGGTGCGCCGTCAACACGTTGAGCGCCCAGGCGGCGACCGACGGTTTGCGGAGCGCGAGGATCGCCGTCGCCAGGTCGTCGTCTCCGTCGTCGCGCGCTGCGACGGCCAGGCGTTTGCGCTCCGCCACGAAGCCGCTGAGGGGGACGCGCAGTAACTCGACGGCTGCGGACGCGAGGCCAGTCGGGGCCGGCGTTCCGGTGTCGCGGTCATCGGGCACGGTGCCGCTCCCTCGCATCATTTCACGTCAGGCTAGCGCCCTCTTGCGCCAGAACGGAGTCCGACTGTCGCCTTTTCGGGGGTCGATACCGACAATGTGGACATGGATGCCAGACCTTACCCCGCCACAGCGGAGCCGCCAGAAACAGCGGCCTGCACCGACTTGAAGACCCTCCTCAGGACCGTGGACTTCCCGATCTCACGCCGCGAACTGCAGTCGATCGCCGTCCGTTCCGGACTCGACCGCGGGACGCTCGCCGCGCTCAACACGCTCACCGAAGAGCACTACGCCGGCTCGTTCAGCATCCTCCGCGAACTCCGCCACCACGGCGAGCTCCGTCGCTCCGCCTGACCACCCCGTCCGACACCTGGTGGACTCCCCAGCGCGGTGCGCTGACGTGAGCGCGGGTCACAGCCCCGAGCGCGGGTCTCCGGAGGGGCGCGCTCACGCTTGCGGGGCGCGGTGACGTCAGCGCACCGCGCTGGCGATTCCGACAGACATCGTGCAACGCAGAAACCCCCGCCGAGGCGAGGGTTTCGAACTGAGATCCAGTGCGGAGACGGCGGGATTTGAACCCGCGGTCCCCTTACGGGGACTCCACCTTAGCAGGGTGGTGCACTAGGCCGAACTATGCGACGTCTCCATGTGCGCTCGCAAGCGGACGCACGACGACCAGCATAACCGGTGATGGGCGTGGTGACGAATCCCCGGGTCCGAACCCGGGTCCGAGACGCCCTTCGACACTTCGACAAGCTCAGTGCGGCGCAGCTCAGGGACCGAACCAGGTTGGGACCGGGCCGCTGACGGACCGGGACGCCTACTGGTTGTCGAGGGTACGACCGCGGGAGCAGGTGCGCTGGTCGGCGGTCTGGCCCGTCACGGACGACGGAAGGACCACTGCACCACCGGCGGAGGGGTCGGTCGCATCGGCAGGCGGGGCCGTCGCGGCAGGATCGCCACCGGCATCCGCACCCTCGGCGGGATCGACCGCGGTCGGGTCGGTCGGGTTCGCCACCGCACCGGCGCCCGTCGCGCCCGAGAGCTGGATGGGCTGGTCGTTGCCGAGCGCCTCGAACAGCGCGGCTGCCGCATCGTCGATCGGCTCGACGCCACCCTCGACGGCCGCGTTCGGATACTGCACGAACGCGATGTTCGCGAGGTCGACCTCACGCAGCGTCATGGCGATCGCGATCATCGTGTCGAGGCTCGTCAGGCTGTCGGACAGCTGCATGTTCTTCGCCGCCGCTTTGGCCAGGGAGTAGAGGATTCCAGGGTTGGTCAGCGTCTCGGCGCTCTTCACCTGCTGCATCATCGCCGACAGGAACACCTGCTGGTTGCTGATGCGACTGAGGTCGCTGCCGTCGCCGACACCGTGCCTGGTGCGGAGGAACTGCAGTGCCTCGTACCCCTCGAGCGTGTGCTCGCCAGCCGAGAGGAAGGTGTTCGTGTACTCGTCCTCGATCGGGTCGGCGACACACACCGTCACCCCACCGAGCGCGGTCGACATCGCCATCACGCCGCTGAACTGGACCTCTGCGGCGAACGGGATCTCGAGGCCGGTGAGCTGCGACACCGTCAACGCCGTGCAGGCGAGCCCCCCGTAGCTGAGCGAGGTGTTGATCTTCTGGCGGCTCATCGAGTCGAACGAGCCACCGGACGGGTCGGGGCAGGACGGGATCGGGACGAACATGTCGCGCGGGAAGCTGACGACGGTCGCGTTGCTGTGGTCTTCGGAGATGTGCACGAGCATCGTGACGTCGTTGAGGTTGCCCGTCTCCTCCTCGGCATCACCGAAGACGGGATCCTGACCGGCGCGCGAGTCGCTGCCGACGATCAGGAGGTTGACACCGCCGGGATACGCTCCGATCGCGGGCAGATCGGTGACCGCGTCACCCTGCGAGTCGACGAGCGCGACGCCGGGTTTCACGGTCGCGGCGACGTCCCAGAGGGCGATGCCGGCGACGATGCCACCGCTGACCAGTGCGACCGCGAGCGTCGAGGCGACGATCTTCAGGGCGGTCGCGATCGGGTTCGACCGCTTGAGTCGTCCGTGGCGGGCGATGGTCGCGAGCTTCTTCGGGCGGGGCCCACGAGCTGCCGCTCGGCGTGCCGCGGCGTCGCCGGCGGGCTCGTCGATGTCGGTCGAATGCGGGGGCATTCGTCGATTCAACCACGGGTTCATGTGAAGCGCACAGCCCGGAGCCGTGGGCTCCGAGGCGCGGGAGTCTCTCGGGGCGGTGAAAGCAGTGCGGAGGGCGTGGGATTCGAACCCCGCAACGCGCCAGCGTTGCGCCGCCAGGCCCAACCAGCCATCTCAAGAACCTGCGGAGGGCGTGGGATTCGAACCCACGAGACATTTCTGCCCACCAGTTTTCAAGACTGGCTCCATCGGCCGCTCGGACAGCCCTCCTGATGGTCGATCGCCCGCGATGACGCAGCTGACGACCAGGATCGAGTGTATCGGATGGGGCCAGCGACGAAGCGGCCCCATCCGATCACGCGGTGACTACTGGTCTTCCTCCGGACGACCCGCCGTGCAGGTGTTCTGCGCGGCGTTCTGGCCCGTGATCGTGTCGGGCAAGGCGACAGGGCCGGCGGCGGACGGGTCCGCGGGCGCTGCCGGGTCCGCCGTGGCAGCCGGATCGGCAGCCGCGTCGGTGGTCGCCGGGTCTGGCGTGACCGGCGCGTTCGGGTCGGTCACGACGTACTTGCCGGTGGCGGACAGGGCGACGGCCTGGTCGCTCTGCAGCGCCGTCCACAGGACGTCGGCATCGGACGTCGCCTCGACTCCGCCCTCGACCGTGGCCGTCGGCGTCTGGACGAACGCGACGCGGTCGAGCGGGATGTCCTTGAGCGCTGCGGCGATCGACACCATCGTGTCGATATTGTTCAGGCTGCTCGACAGGGTCACGTTCTTCAGCGCGGCGCGGGCGATCGAGTAGAGCTTGATCGGGTCGGAGAGCGTGTCGCTGCTCTTCAGCGTGCGGACGAGCGAGGAGAGGAAGACCTGCTGGTTCGAGATCCGCGAGAGGTCGCTGCCGTCGCCGACGCCGTGACGTGAGCGGAGGAAGGCGAGGGCGGACGCGCCCGAGAGGTCGTGGGTGCCGACGTCGAGGTTGATGCCGCTCCAGGCGTCGTTGAGGGGCTCGGTGACACACACCGGCACGCCGCCGACCGCGTTCGACATCGAGATGACGCCGTCGAAGCCGATCTGCGCGGCGAACGGGATGGAGAGGCCGGTGATGCCCTCGACCGTGGAGACCGCGCAGGCGAGCCCGCCGTCGGCCCCGCCGTACATGAGGGCGGTGTTCATCTTGTCGCGACCGTTGCCGCCGTCGGCGCAGTCGCCGATCTGCACGTACATGTCGCGCGGGAAGCTGACGACCGTGGCGCTCGAGTGGTCTGCCGAGATGTGCATGAGGATCGTGACGTCGTTGAGGTTCTCGTCTCGCTCGCCGTACGCCTGGTTGCCATCGCCCGAGTCGCTGCCGACGAGGAGCAGGTTGACGCCGCCCTCGATCGCGCCGATGTTGGGCGGCGGCGCACCCGGCGTCTCGTTGTCGAGGTGGGCGACGGGCTTGACGCTGTTGGCGAGGTCGAGCGCGGCCACACCGGCGACCGCGATGCCACTCACGCCGACGACGGCGGCCGTCGCGGCGACGATCTTCGCGACGGTGACGAACGGGTTCGACTTGCGGAGTCTGCCGTGACGGACGGCGGCGCGCGGTTTGGACGCGTCGGCGTTGCGGGTCATGGATCTCGCTCTCGTCTCAGGAACAGGGGTGGCCGGAACCCAGGAGACCGGGCTGCGGCGAGTCGTCCGGCGACACCTGGAGCAGGCGCGCACCGACGCCCGTGCCCACCGGAAACGGCGTATCGGCACGGAGCTTTGGACGATGCTAACCCGAAATGCTCCTCAGGAGCTGAGAGAGACCGTCGTCGGTGACCGTGCCGGTGACCTCCGACGCGACCGCGAGGACCTCCTCGGGCGCCTGGCCCATGGCGACACCGCGCCCTCCGGCTGCGGCCCAGCCGAGCATGTCGACGTCGTTGCGGCCGTCGCCGACGGCGACCATCTGCGAGCGCTCGAGCCCCAGCCACTCCCGGACACGCTCCAGCGCGGTCGCCTTGTTGACGCCCTTCGGCGCGATGTCGAGCCATGCCGTCCAGCCGATCGCGTAGCTCACCTGGCTGAGCCCGATCTTGTCGACGATGCGGAGGAACTCCTCCTCGTCGTGGCTCGGGGATACGACGACGACGCGTGTCACGGGGCTCGTGACGAGCTCCTCGAACGGCACCTCGATCGCGTTCTCGAGGTTCCAGTCCTCCATGCCGACCGTGTACTTGCGGAAGCCGTCGGGGTATTCGACCATGTAGCTGCCCTCGGAGAGGTGCGGCTGGATGAGCCCGAGGACCTCGGTCGGGTCGAAGGTCTCCATGAAGAAGCGCTCATAGGAGTCGGGCTTCGACTCGTCGCGCTTCATGATGAGCGCACCGTTCGCGCAGACGACGTACTGCGGCGTCAGCTCGAGCTCCTCGAGCACCGGGCGCGTGCTCTCCCAGCTGCGACCGGTGGCCAAGGTGACGATGTGGCCGAGCGAGACCACGCGGCGCACCTCGTCGGCGACCGACAGGCTGAGCGAACCGTCCTCGTGCAGCACGGTGCCGTCGATGTCGAGGGCGACGAGCAGCGGGGTCGCGGTGGTGGTCGTCTCGTCCGTCATCGGATCGGCCTCGCGACCTCGATGCCGCCCAGGTACGGACGCAGCACCTCGGGGATGACGACGCTGCCGTCCTCCTGCTGGTGCGTCTCGAGGATCGCGACGATCCAGCGGGTGGTCGCGAGCGTTCCGTTGAGCGTCGCGACCGGCGTGGTCTTGCCCGACTCCCCGCGGTACCGGGTGTCGAGGCGACGCGCCTGGTAGGTGGTGCAGTTCGAGGTGCTGGTGAGCTCGCGGTACGCGTCCTGCGTCGGCACCCAGGCCTCGACGTCGAACTTGCGTGCCGCGCTCGACCCGAGGTCGCCGGCGGCCGTGTCGATGACCCGGTAGCTGAGGCCGAGCGACTGCAGCATCGCCTCCTGGTACGACAGCAGGCGCTCGTGCTCGGCGGCGGCGTCCTCCGGCTTGGTGTAGACGAACATCTCGAGCTTGTTGAACTGGTGCACCCGGATGATGCCGCGGGTGTCGCGCCCGTAGGACCCGGCCTCCTTGCGGTAGCAGGTCGACCAGCCGGCGTAGCGGAGCGCGCCCTCCTCGAGGTCGAGGATCTCGTCGGAGTGGTACCCGGCGAGCGCCACCTCGCTCGTGCCGGTGAGGAAGAGGTCTTCACCGGCGATCTGGTAAACCTCGTCGGCGTGCTCGCCGAGGAAGCCGGTGCCCTTCATGATCTCGGGGCGCACGAGCGTCGGCGTGATGAGCGGGACGAAGCCGGCCTCGATCGCGCGGTCGAGCGCGAGGTTCATGAGGGCGATCTCGAGGCGGGCGCCGATGCCGCGGAGGAAGTAGAAGCGCGAGCCGCTGACCTTGGTGCCGCGCTGCATGTCGATGGCGCCGAGGAGTTCCCCGAGCTCGAGGTGGTCGCGCGGGGTGAAGTCGAACGAGGGGCGTTCGCCGACCTCGCGGAGCGTGATGAAGTCGGCCTCGCCGCCGGCGGGCACGCCCTCGAGGACCGGGTTCTGGATGCGACCGGCGACGTCGGCGAAGTAGGCCTCGGCCTCGGTCGCGACCTGCTGGGCCTCCTTGACGCGGGCGGCGAGCTGCTGCGCCTGGGCGACGAGTGCGGCCTTCTCCTCCTTGGGGGCCTTGGCGACCTGCTTGCCGAACGCGTTCTGCTCGGCACGGAGTTCCTCGAACCCGGTGATCGCAGCGCGGCGTGCGGTGTCGGCGTCGATCGCCTGGTCGACGAGGTCGACGGAGGACCCTCGCTTCTGCTGCGACGCTCGGAGGACTTCTGGCTGTTCGCGGAGGAGTACGGGATCGATCACCCGGCAAGTCTAGCGATCGAGGTCGGTGACGAGGCCCCGGGACAGTACCGTTGGGCCATGCCGACTCCCCCGCACGCCGCGCTCGTGTACAACCCGGTGAAGGTCGACGCCACCCGGCTGCGGAGCGCGTTGGAGGCGCGGTCGCAGGAGGCGGGATGGGCGGCTCCGCACCTGTACGAGACGAGCGTCGACGACCCCGGTGTCGGTCAGGCGAGGCGAGCGGTCCTCGACGGCGCCCGGGTGGTGCTCGTGGCCGGCGGCGACGGGACCGTGCGGGCCGTCGCCGAGGGGCTGCGCGGGAGCGGTGTGCCGCTGACCCTCATCCCCTCGGGGACCGGCAACCTGCTCGCGAGGAACCTGAAGCTGCCGCTCGGCGACCAGGTGGCCGCGATCGGGACGGCGTTCACGGGCGACACGCGCGCGATCGACATCGGCGTCGCCATGATCACCCGTGCCGACGGGTCGGAGGAGGAGCACGCGTTCGTCGTGATGGCCGGCATGGGCATCGACGCGATGATGATCGCCACCGCGAACCCCGACCTCAAGAAGTCGCTCGGCTGGCTCGCCTATGTCGAGTCCGGTCTCCGCTCGATCGCCACGGCCGCGCCGTTCCGCATCCACTACCAGTTGCGCGGGCACCGTCAGCATGCGGCGACCGTGAGCTCGGTGCTCGTCGGGAACTGCGGCACGCTGCAGGGCGGGGTGCAGCTCATGCCGGACGCCGAACTCGACGACGGGTTCCTCGACGTCGCGGTGCTGCAACCGAAGGGTGCCTTCGGCTGGCTGCTCGTGTGGCGGAAGGTGACGTGGGAGAACCGGGTCCTGCGGCGGACTGCCGTGGGGCGACGGATGATCCGTTTCACCGAGGGCCGGGGTGGGAACACCGTGACGAACCTGCGTGCTGAGGCCCTGACCGTGCGGGTCGACGAGGCCCAGGACCTCGAGCTCGACGGCGACGCGTTCGGCATGGCGACCATGGTCGCGTTCGACGCGCACCGCGGCGGGTTGCTCGTCAAGCTCCCGTAGCCATCTCGCGTCCCCTATCCCGACTCGGTTTGGGTGGGGTGCCAGCGCGGTGCGCTGGCGTGAGCGCGGGTCATCGACGTGAGCGCGGGGCTCCGGAGGGGCGCGCTCACACGCCTGACCCGCAGTGACGCCGATGCGTGCATGGTGACGTCAGCGCAGCGCGCTGACGGACGAACGGCGACACCGAAACATCCGGATGTCTGGCGGGCCAGACAGCCACAGCCCGGTCGCTCTCGCCGCGCGGGCCCCGGGAGGAGTGGACTGATCACATGACCGACATGCCGACCACCACCCGGACCATCCGTGCCGCTCGCGGCACCACCCTCACCGCCAAGAGCTGGCAGACCGAGGGCCCGCTCCGGATGCTCATGAACAACCTCGACCCCGAGGTCGCCGAGCACCCCGAGGACCTCGTCGTCTACGGCGGCACCGGGAAGGCCGCGCGCAACTGGGAGGCGTACGACGCGATCGTCCGCACGCTCGAAGGGCTGGAGGCCGACGAGACCCTGCTCGTGCAGTCCGGCAAGCCCGTCGGCGTCTTCCGCACGCACGAGTGGGCACCGCGCGTGCTCATCGCGAACTCCAACCTCGTCGGTGACTGGGCGACGTGGCCCGAGTTCCGCAAGCTCGAGGCCGAGGGTCTCACCATGTACGGGCAGATGACCGCCGGCTCGTGGATCTACATCGGCACGCAGGGCATCCTCCAGGGCACCTACGAGACCTTCGCCGCCATCGCCGACAAGCGGTTCGGTGGCACCCTCGCCGGGACGCTGACCCTCACCGGCGGCGCCGGCGGCATGGGCGGGGCACAGCCACTCGCCGTGACGCTCAACGAGGGCGTCGTGCTCATCGTCGACGTCGACCCGAGCCGACTGGAGCGACGCGTCGAGCACCGCTACCTCGACGAGATGACGGACGACCTCGACGACGCCGCCGAACGCGTGCTCGCCGCCAAGGCCGAACGGCGCCCGCTGTCGGTCGGTCTCGTCGGCAACGCCGCGACCGTCTTCCCCGAACTGCTGCGGCGCGGTGTCGCCATCGACATCGTCACCGACCAGACGAGCGCTCACGACCCGCTCGCCTACCTGCCCGAGGACACGGCGCTCGCCGACTGGCAGACCGAGGCGGCGGCCGACCCGGTCGACTTCACGCGCCGCTCGCGACTCGCCATGGCGAAGCAGGTGCAGGCGATGGTCGACTTCCAGGACGCCGGCGCCGAGGTCTTCGACTACGGCAACTCCATCCGCGCCGAGGCGAAACTCGGCGGTTGCGAGCGCGCCTTCGACTTCCCCGGCTTCGTGCCCGCCTACATCCGGCCGCTCTTCGCCGAGGGCAAGGGCCCGTTCCGCTGGGCGGCCCTGTCCGGCGACCCGGCGGACATCGCCGCGACCGACCGCGCCATCCTCGAACTGTTCCCCGAGGACGAGAAGCTGCGCCGCTGGATCACCTCGGCCGGCGAGAAGATCGCCTTCGAGGGGCTGCCCGCCCGCATCTGCTGGCTCGGCTACCAGGAGCGCCACCTCGCCGGCCTGAAGTTCAACGAGATGGTCGCCTCGGGCGAGCTGAGCGCGCCCGTGGTCATCGGCCGCGACCACCTCGACTCCGGTTCCGTCGCCTCGCCGTACCGCGAGACGGAGGCCATGGCCGACGGCTCCGACGCGATCGCCGACTGGCCGCTGCTCAACGCCCTGCTCAACACGGCGTCCGGCGCGACCTGGGTGTCGATCCACCACGGCGGCGGGGTCGGCATCGGCCGGTCCATCCACGCCGGTCAGGTGATCGTCGCCGACGGGACGCCGCTCGCCGCCGAGAAGATCGCGCGCGTGCTCGTCAACGACCCGGGCACCGGCGTCATGCGTCACGTCGACGCCGGCTATGAGCGGGCGGCCGAGGTCGCCCGCGAACGCGGCCTGCGGGTGCCGATGTGGGAGGGCGAGTGACCGACGGCCTGATCGCCCACGGTCGGCTCGCCGGGCTCGACGAGATCACCGGCGTCGGCGTCGATCCGGCACGCGGCGGGTACTCCCGGCACGTCTGGACGCCGGCCGAGTTCGAGCTGCGCGAGTGGTTCACCGCTCGCGCCGCCCGACTCGGGCTCGACGTCGAGACGGACCGGAACGGCAACCTGTGGGCGTGGTGGGGCGAGCCTGGGCCCGACGCGGTCGTCACCGGCAGCCACCTCGACTCCGTCCCGGGCGGCGGCGCCTTCGACGGGCCGCTCGGCGTCGTCTCAGCGCTGGACGCCGTCGCGCGTCTGCAGGCCACCGGGTTCCAGCCGTCGCGTCCCGTCGCCGTCGTGGTGTTCGCCGAGGAGGAGGGGTCCCGGTTCGGGGTCGCCTGCCTCGGATCCCGGCTCCTGTCCGGGGCCATCACCGCGGACGCCGCCCGAGCGCTGACCGACGCGGACGGGGTCACCGTGGCGGAGGCCGCAGCGGCCGCCGGGCTCGCTCCCGAGCACCTCGGCCGCGACGACGAGGCGCTCGGCCGCGTCGGACTCTTCATCGAGTTGCACGTGGAACAGGGTCGCGGCCTCATCGACCTCGGCTCGCCCACCGCCGTCGCCTCGTCGATCCTCGCCCACGGCCGCTGGCGACTCCGCGTGAGCGGTCAGGGGAACCATGCCGGCGCCACCGGCATGCGCGAGCGCCGTGATCCCGTGGTCGCCGCGGCACGGGCCGTCCTCGCGGTCGAGCAGGCAGCCCTCGCGACGGACGACGCCCGCGCCACCGTCGGCCGCATGCGCATCGTGCCGGGCGGCACCAACGTCATCGCCTCCGAGGTCGACGCCTGGGTGGACGCCCGCGCCGCCACCGACGCCGGCACGCGCGCCCTCGTCGCGGACATCGAGAGCCGGGTGCAAGAGGCCGTCGCCGGTTCCGGCTGTACAGCTGAGCTGGTCGAGGAGTCGTGGTCGGGCGTCGTCGAGTTCGACCCCGAGCTCGCCGCGCGGCTGGCGGGCACCCTCGGCGGGGTCCCCCTGCTGCCGACGGGTGCCGGTCACGACGCCGGTGTCCTGAACGGAGCCGTGCCGACGGCGATGGTCTTCGTGCGGAACCCGACGGGCGTCTCGCACTCGCCGGAGGAGTTCGCCGAGGCGGACGACTGCGTCGCCGGTGTCGAGGCGCTCGAGACCCTGCTCCGGAGCGTCCTGTGACGGTCGCGAGCGTCGACCTCGGCGCAGCGGACGTCCGGCCTCCCATCTGGGCCGCGACCGCGATCATCGACGGTCGCCCGATCCACCGCGTACGCTTCACGGCCGACGACTCCGGACGGATCACCGCCGTCGAGCGGGGCGTCGGGCCGCAGACGGGCGACCGACGCCTCGGAACGGTCATCCCGGGCATGGGGAACGCCCACTCCCACGCGTTCCACCGCCTCCTGCGGGGGCGCACCCACGCCGACGGCGGTGACTTCTGGCAGTGGCGCGAGGCGATGTACGCGGCGGCCGTGAGCCTCGACCCGGACCACTACGGCCGGGTGGCCCGCGCCGTCTTCGGCGAGATGCTCGTCAGCGGGTGGACCGCTGTCGGCGAATTCCACTACGTGCACCACCAGGCCGACGGCACCCCGTACCCGACCGCCCACGCGATGGAGCTGGCGGTCGCCGGAGCCGCCGCCGACGTCGGCATCCGGCTCACCCTCCTCGACACGGCTTACCTCGCGAGTGGCCTCGGACCCGCCGGAGGTCCCGCCGCTCCGCTGCTCACCGAACAGCTCGCGTTCGGCGACGGCGACGCGTCCGGCTGGCTCGCCCGCTGGCATCGACTGCGCGACGCGCTCTCCGGCTCGGTCGGCGCCACCGGGCTCGTCACGCTCGGTGCCGCGCTGCACTCCGTACGCGCCGTGCCCGTCGACGCCATGCGCACGATCCTCGCCGGCCTGCCCGACGACGTCCCGCTGCACGTCCACCTGTCGGAGCAACCGCAGGAGAACGTCGACACGCTCGCGAAGACGGGCAGGACGCCGACGGGCGTGCTCGCCGCGCTCGGTGCGCTCGCCCCACGCATCAGCCTCGTCCACGCGACGCACCTGACCGACGCGGACGTCACGGCGATCGGGCGGTCCGGCGCGACCGTCGTGATGTGCCCGACGACCGAAGCCGACCTCGGTGACGGCATCGGACCGGCCCGCCGCCTCGCGGACGCGGGTGCCCGGATCGCCGTCGGCTCCGACCAGAACGCCGTGGTCGACCCGCTGCTCGAACTGCGTGGACTCGAAGCCGGTGAGCGGCTCGCCTCCGGCAGACGCGGCCGGTTCTCGCCCGCCGAGCTCCTCGCGGCGGGCACCGACAACGGGTACCGTTCGCTCGGACTCGGGCGGCACACGCTGGATGTCGGCGACCCGCTCGACCTCGTCGAGGTGTCGACGTCGAGTCTGCGCACCACCGGCGCCGACCCGGCACAACTCGCCCTCGTCGCGACCGCGTCCGACGTCGAGCGGGTCGTCGTGGGCGGGCGGCTCGTGGCGGAGGGAGGCCGGCTGCTCGCGACGTCACGGGAGTCGACGCCGGAACAGCTCCTCGCGGTGGCCCTCGCGGAGCTGGCAGCATCGACGGAGACGCCCCGGACAGCCACCTCGTCCCCGACACCTGATCACCCCTCGCAGGAGATGCAGCCATGACCAGCGAACTCATCACCGGCATCGCCGAGCTCACGACCAACGCGGGCTCCGGGCCGGGCGACGTCGACGGCAACCGGATCACCGATGCGGCGCTCGTCATCGACGACGGCCGGATCGCGTGGCTCGGCGCAGCGGTCGACGCGCCCGACGCCGACGCGCGGACCGACGTGGGCGGGCGCGCCGTGCTCCCGGGTTGGGTCGACACGCACACGCATCTCGTGTTCGCGGGCGACCGCTCGGCGGAGTTCGAGGCGCGCATGGCCGGCGGCCGGTATGCGGCGGGCGGGATCGCGACGACCGTGGCGGCCACCCGGGCGGCTTCCGAGGAGCAGCTCGTCACGGGTGCGCGGCGGTTGCGGTCGGAGTCGCTCGCGCAGGGGACGACGTTCCTCGAGGCGAAGACCGGCTACGCGCTCGACGTGGAGGGCGAGGCGCGATCCGCTCGGGCGGCGGCCGAGGTCGCCGACGTCGTCACCTTCCTCGGAGCCCATCTCGTGCCGGCCGGTGTCGACCGCCGCGACTACCTCGACCTCGTGACCGGGCCGATGCTCGCGGCGGTGGCTCCGTTCGCGTCCTACATCGACGCGTTCTGCGAGGTCGGCGCCTTCGACGTCGAGGAGTCGCGCGAGGTGCTGCTCGCCGGTCGCGCCGCTGGCTTGGGTGTCCGGGTGCACGGGAACCAGCTCGGCGAGAGCGGCGGGGTGCCCCTCGCGGTCGAGTTGGAGGCGGCGAGTGTCGACCACTGCAACCACCTCTCTGACGCCGACGTCGACCTCCTGGCGGGTTCGTCGACGGTCGCCACCCTGCTGCCCGCCTGCGACCTGTCCACGCGCGAACCGTTCCCGCCGGCGCGCGCGCTCATCGACGCCGGTGCTTCGATCGCGCTCGCGACCAATTGCAACCCGGGCACCTCGTACACGACGTCGATGGCGTACTGCGTGGCGACCGCCGTGCTGCAGATGCGGCTGACGATCGCCGAGGCGGTGTGGGCGGCGACGCGAGGGGCCGCGGTGGCGGTCGGCCGCGAGCACGGTGTCGACGCCGTCGGATCGCTTCGCGTGGGTGGTCTCGCGGACCTGCAGGTGCTCGACGCGCCCTCGGTCTCGCACCTCGCCTACCGGCCCGGCGTGCCGTTGACGGTCGGCGTCCGGCAGCGCGGCGAGCGCGTCACGGCCGGGACGACGCAGCGGTGAGCGACGCGACGGAGGGTCACGCACTCATGCTGCTGCCGGCCGACCGGCATCGGAGCTACGGCTGGCGGAACGGACTGGGGACCGCGACGGAGATCGCCGTCGAGGCCGTCGGGCTTCGGACCGATGGTGGGCTCGGCGGCGGTGACGCGCCGGCCGCCCCGGGGTGGACGCTGAGCATCGCGACGGTCGAGTCGGATGTCGCCTTCTCGTCGTTCCCCGGCGTCGACCGTCAGCTGATGGCGTTGTCGTCGGGCGGACTCGGACTCGTGATCGACGGTGAGCGGGTCGAGTTGGACCGGTGGCAGGTCGCCGCCTTCGACGGGGCCTCAGCGGTGTCGTCGCGGGGCGTGGTCGGGCCGACGCTCGATCTCAACTTGATGGTGTCGCGGGATCGGTTCCGTGGATCGCTCGAGGTCGGCGTCGTCGATGGGTCGAGGCTCGTCACCACGCCGCCGGGAGCCACCACGTTCGTCGTGTTCCTCGATGGACTGCTGTCGGCGGAGGGGCCGGGTCTCAGCCCTGGTGCGCTCCAGCGGCACGACACCCTCCGGCTGGAGGCCGGCACCCTGTCCCTGACCGGCGACGCCACGATCGCGCTCGCCCAGGTCCTCCCCCACTTGTGATGGAGGCCAGCGCGGTGCGCTGACGCGAGCGCGCCCCGCAGCCGCGAGCGCGGGTCTCCAGAGGGGTGCGCTCACCTCCCAGACCCGCGCCCACGCCGATTCGGCAGGTCTCGCGCCAGCGCACCGCGCTGACCTGAGACCTCCCCACCGGGTGCCGGCGCGGTGCGCCCGCGTGAACGACGCACACCCGGCGTGAGCGCTCCCCGCGCACGCGAGCGCGGGTCTCCGGAAGGGCGCGCTCACGTCACAGACCCGCGCTCACGTCAGCGCACCGCGCTGACGCACACCCCAGCGGCGACGGCTACTTCGTGCGGTCGAGGACCGCGAAGCGGAAGGTGTAGGTGGCGTCGAGCGTGTCCTCGAGGCCCGTCACGTTCTTCTGGGCGAGGACCGTCTCGGTGCCCTGGAGCAGCGGGATGATCGGAGCCGCGGTCGCGGTCAGCGCCTGGATCTGCTCGATCGCCGCGATGCGCGCCGCCGGGTCGGTCGCCGTCGCCTCGGTGTCGATGAGCGCGTCGACGGCCGGGTCCGAGTATCCGTTGGCGACGGACGCGCCGGTCGTCGAGTACGCCGAACGCAGGAAGTTGTCGGGATCCGGGTAGTCCGGGAAGAACCCGAGCTGGTACGCCGGGTAACCCGACTCCGGGTTCAGCTCCTTCACGTAGCTCGTCCACTCCGTCGACTGCAGGTCGACGGTGAACAGGCCGGACGTCTCCAGCTGCGACTTGATGAGCGCGTACTCCTGGTCGGAGTCGGGGCCGTAGTGGTCGCTCGTGTACTGGATCGGCAGAGCGACCGGGGTGCTGACGCCCGCGGCCGCGAGGATCGCCGCGGCTTTCGCCGGGTCCGGCGCGTCACCGTACGCGGTCTGGAACGCGGGCGTCGCACCCGTCTGACCGTCGAGCACGACCGAGTAGGCCGGCGCGTAGGTGCCCTTGTAGACCTGGTCGGCGATCTCCTCACGATCGACGAGCGACGCGACCGCCTGCCGGATGGCGAGCTTCTGGGCGTCGTTCGCACCCGGCTGGGTGTTCAGGTTGAACGTGAGGAACCGCACCGAACCGCCCGGCCCGTCGACGACCTGCAGGTCGGAGTCGCTTCGGAGGTCGGCCACGTCCGTCGCGGTCAGCGAGCGGTAGGCGATGTCGACGTCGCCCTTCTCCAGGTCGAGCCGCAGGTTCGACGCCGTCGTGTACGGCTTGAGCACGACGTGCTGCGTCTTCGCGCGGGTCCCGGAGTAGCGCGAGTTCGCCTCGAGGGAGAGCAGCCCGCCCGCCTGGTAGCTGTCGACGGCGTAGGGGCCGGAGCCGATCACGTCGTCGTCGCTCAGCAGCTTGTCCGCCGGGAAGACCTCTTCGTCGACGATCGGCCCGGCCATGCTCGTGAGCACGTAGGGCCAGGTCTGGTCGTTCGGCACCGTGAGGTGGAAGACGACCTGGTTGTCGTCACCCTCCTCGACGCTGTCGAGGTTCGCGAGCAGCGGCGACGGGCCGTTGTCGGCGGCGATCTCACGGACGCGGGTGAAGGAGTAGACGACGTCCTCGGCCGTGAGCGCGTGGCCGTTGGAGAAGGTCAGCCCCTCCTTGACCGTGCAGACGTAGGTGGTCTCGTCGGCGAAGTCGCACGATTCCGCCGCGTCGGGGGCGGGGACGACGTCGCCCTCGTCGTAGCTGAGGAGGTGCTGGTAGATCTGGTTCTGCGGCGTGAAGGATCCACGATCCCAGGCACCGGCCGGGTCGAGCGAGACGATCTGATCGGTCGTACCGATGACGAGCGCGGTGGTCGTCGTGGTGCCGCCCTGGGCCGTGCAACCGGTGAGGGCGGCGACGACACCGAGGCCGATGGCGACCGTGGCGAATCTGGCGGATCGGTTCATGGAGCGGTTCCTTCGGGTGACTGCGGGAGTGCAAATGCTGATGCTGATGGCGCGACGGGGACCGCGTGGGCGGCGAGCGTGAACCTCGGGTGCGGTTCGGCTCCGTCGACGAGCTCGGCGATGAGGCGTCCCAGCACCGGGCCGAACTTGAACCCGTGACCGGAGAATCCCGTCGTGACGATGATGCTGTCGATCCGGTCGATCACGAAATCCTCGCTGGGGCTCAGATCGTAGAGGCAGCTGATGGTATGGGGTGCGGACGCGTCGACGCCGGGCACCCATTCGGCGACGTAGGCGGTGAGCCGCGCGAGTTCCTCGGGTTCGGCGAGGCCGTCGCGTTCGTCGGGGTGGACGTGGACGGCACCGCCGTGCAGCCCGACCTTGACCCCCTCGCCCGGCGTCAGCAGGCCGTACACGCTCGACCCCTCAGCGGGGTAGTGGACGAAACTCGGCCAGGCGTCGGCGGCCAGCTCGCTCGGGAAGTGGGCAGGCTGGACCTGCGTCACGACGATCTCGGGCAGCGGGCGACCGACGCTGCGAGCGAGGTCACCGACGAGGTCTGGTGTCCAGGAGCCGGCCGCGACGACCACGTGGTCCGCGACGACGTCGCCCAGCTCGGTGCGGACGACGGCGCCGCCGACACCTGCGGTCGGATCGTTCGACTCGGCCGGTTCGACGCCCGTCACCCGCACGTCGAAGCGCAGGGTCGCTCCGGCCACCTCGGCGAGGTCGAGCAGGGCTTCGATCGCCTCGGCGGAGTACAGTCGCCCGCCGGTCGCGTGGTGGAGGACCTCGCGGTCGAACCGCAGTCCGGGCCAGCGGTCGCTCGCCTGCTCCGGGGTGAGGCGCTCCGACGCGATCCCGCCTCGGGTCATCGCCGCCTCGATCGCCGAGAGCATCTCGGGTCGGCCGTGGTCGAGCGCGCCGGTGAGGTCGAGCAGCGTCCGTCCGCTCGCCGACTCGAGCGCCCGCCAGGCCGCGAGCGCCTCCGAGGTCAGGGAGACGTAGTCGTCGGCGTCGTAGCCCTGACGGAAGATGCGGGTCGCGCCATGTGAGGAGCCGTGCTCGTGACCGCGCGGGTACCGCTCGAGGAGCAGCACGTCCCGGCCCTGCTCGGCCAGCGAGCGCGCAGCCGCCGCACCGACGATCCCGGCACCGATGACCACGACCTCGGCGCGCGCCGGCAGCGCGGTCGGCGTCGCGTCCGCTGCCGGACCCGGCGCGGTCATCGGCCCGACTCCGCAGGCAGGCCCGACTCCGTGGTCGCGCGCGTCGCTGCGGTGGCGCGCGCGTCGACCGCACGACGAGCCGGCATCGCGGCGGCCACGGCGGCCTCGTCGGCGAACGGACGGGACGGGAATCGACCGGGCGCGTATCGCGACGCGTCGACGAAGGGGCTCTCACCCGTGACCATCAGTTCGGCGAGCATCCGGCCGAGTCCGGGGCCGTGCGTGACGCCGGACTCGTTGTCGCCGGCCACGACGTACAGCCCGTCGAGCTCCGGGACGGGCCCCGCGATGAAGCGGCGGTCCGCGGTGTACGACACGATCCCCTGCACGGCTTCGGCGTCGTCGACGACGGGCGCGGCGGCCGGGATGAGCTCGGAGATGATCGGCGACAGGTGCTCCCGCATCGCCTCGACGAGGTCGGGGCGATCCGGGCGACGGTCCGCCGGGCTGTCGTGCACCGCGAGCGCCTCGTAGCCGACACCGTTGCCATAGGTGAGACCGCCGAGGTGTTCCCGGATCCACAGTCCGTCGAGTTCCGGGATCATGAGGGTCGGCACCTCTCCGAGGCCGAACGGGGCGGTGGTCAGGCGGCTCGCGATCACGCGTGCGAACGGCAGCACGCGGTCCGTGGCGGCGAGGAGTTCGTTGGTCCAGGACCCTGCGGCGAGGACGACCTCGTCGCCGAGGACGCGCTCGCCGGTGGCGGTCAGCACGCCGACGGCTCGGCCGTCCTCGGCGAGGAAGTCGACGACGGGCGTGTGCTCGACGATCTCGACGCCCTCGGCCCGGGCGAGCGCCGCGAGCGCGAGTCCGGCGTCGGGCGCGCTGATCTGGATGCCGTCGGGATGGATGAACGCCCCGACGATGGCTTCGGGGTCGAGACCTGGAACGAGCTCGGCGGTCTCGACGGCGGTGAGCAGGCGGGCGTCCTCGGGTCGGAGCGGGTGCTCGGCGAACGGCAGCAGGTGGTCGAGCACGGCCTGCTCGGTGAGGGCGAGCCACACGTTGCCTGTGTTCCGCAGCCCGATGTCGTATCCGGCCGCGTCGAGCCCACGGTAGAAGTCGAGGCCCGCCTGCTCGAGGGCGTGTTCCGACTCGTCCCAGTACCAGGCGTAGCCTGCCGCCCACAGGCCGACGAAGCCCGCTCCCGCCGCGGTCGTCGCTCCGGCGGCGGTGCCCGACTCGAGGACCGTCACCCGTCGCCCGGCGCGGGCGAGGTGGACGGCGGTCGCCAGGCCGAAGAGGCCGGCACCGACGATGACGGTGGTTGCGGGGCGTGGGTCGGTCACCCTTCGAGGCTAGTCACTCGCCGTCCAGGAGCCGACCACCCCGTCGCAATCCGACACCCGCCGTGTCCTTCGCCGGCGCATTCCGCGTCCCCGACTCAGGAGGTGTGCGGCGCGCCGGGCCCGTCAGCGGTCGACGCGCCGGAGCACTCCTGAGTTGGGGACTGGGACGGAACTAGATGACGCCCTGGGCGAGCATCGCGTCCGCGACCTTCACGAACGCGGCGGTGTTCGCCCCGACGACGTAGTCGCCCGGCCGACCGTAGCGCTCGGCGGCCTCGTAGGCGGCACGGTGCACGCCGTGCATGATGCCGCGCAATTTCACCTCGCTGTCGTCGAAGGACCACCGCTGCCTGGCAGCGTTCTGGCTCATCTCGAGCGCCGAGGTCGCCACGCCACCGGCGTTCGCCGCCTTCCCCGGGCCGAAGAGGACGCCGGCCTGCTGGAACACCCGCACGGCCTCGGGCGTCGACGGCATGTTCGCGCCCTCCGCGACCGCGATGACGCCGTGCTTCACGAGGGCGATCGCGTCGCGTTCGTGCAGCTCGTTCTGCGTCGCGCTCGGCAGCGCGATCTCCCCCGGGACGTCCCACACACTGCCGCCGGCGACGAAGTGGGCGCCCTGACGGCGGGCGGCGTACTCGGAGATCCGGCCGCGCTCGACCTCCTTGATCTGCTTGAGGAGCTCGAGGTCGATGCCGGCGTCGTCGACCACGTACCCCGAGGAGTCCGATGCGGTGACGGCGGTACCACCGAGCTGGTGGACCTTCTCGATCGCGTACGTCGCGACGTTCCCGGAACCCGACACGATGACGCGCTTGCCCTCGACCCCGCGGCCGTCGACGGCGAGCATCTCGTCCACGAAGAACACCGTCCCGTACCCGGTCGCCTCGGTACGCACCTCGGCGCCGCCCCAGCCGACGCCCTTGCCGGTGAACATGCCCGACTCGTGACGGTTGGTGATCTTGCGGTACTGGCCGAAGAGGAAGCCGATCTCGCGTGCGCCGACGCCGATGTCGCCGGCCGGGACGTCGGTGTGCTCGCCGAGGTGCCGGTAGAGCTCGTTCATGAAGCTCTGGCAGAAGCGCATGATCTCGGCGTCCGACCGCCCGTGCGGGTCGAAGTCGCTGCCGCCCTTCGCGCCGCCGATGCCCTGCGCGGTGAGGGCGTTCTTGAAGATCTGCTCGAACCCGAGGAACTTCACGATCGACAGGTTCACGCTCGGGTGGAAGCGCAGCCCGCCCTTGTACGGGCCGAGCGCCGAGTTGAACTGGACGCGGAATCCGCGGTTCACCTGCACCCGGTTGCGGTCGTCGGTCCACGGCACGCGGAAGACGACCTGCCGCTCGGGTTCGACGAGACGTTCGAGGATGCCCGCCTCGAGGTACTCGGGGTGTTCGTCGAGCGCCGGGCGGATGGACTCGAGGACTTCGAGGAGCGCCTGGTGGAACTCGGGTTCGCCCGCGTTGCGCCGCAGGGCGGCCTCCGCGACGGCGTGGACGGGGTCGGTGGACGTGGTGGTGCCGGTCACTGTGGTGCTTTCTGATCGGCCGACCAGGCGTCTCCGGCTGTCGCTCGACGGTGGTCGGAGGCAGTGGAGCGCGACTCGCCGGCGGGGAGGTACACGGGCCGTCGTGGGGCCTCGGCAAGCCTGGCAGCCGCGATAGATATCCGTCAAACGTCGACTAGACGAGCCGACCTGACCCGTGGGACGACGGCCTAGAGGTGGTCGTGCTCCGCGGCCTCGCTCGGGATGATCGGGATCGCGAGGGCCGGGAGCACGGCGACCGCGAGGAAGGCGAGCGGATAGCCGACCAGCCCGATGAGCGCACCGACCGCCGGGCCGACGACGGACGCGGCGATGAACTGGCCGGTGTTCTGCGCTCCCAGCGCCCGCCCGGCCCAGGTGGGGCCGGCCATCTCCGCGACCGAGGTGAAGGCGAGCCCGTTGTCGGCGACCGTCACGGCACTGGCGACGACGAGCGCGACGGCGACCGCCACCGGCCACTGCAGCAGCCCGACACCGGCGAGGAGCAGCATGACGACGACCGCCGACACCGCCACCCAGCGCAGCGGTCGCACCCGGCTGCCGACGCGGTCGCTCAACACCCCGACGCCGATCCGGCCGATCGCTCCGACGAACTGCGCCACGCCGACGAGCACGCCCGCCGCGAGTGCGTTCCAGCCCTGATCGGTGACGAGCCACACCAGAGCGAAGGTCGTGAGGGTGAACTGTGGCACCACGAGCAGGATAGACACGGCGTGGATGCGCCAGAGGAAGCCGTCGCCTCGGTAGGGGTTGCGGGGTCGCGCGGCCACGGGGTTCGGCGTCGTCTCCGTCGGGACCGGCTTCGGCACGACGATCCGTGGCGGATTCCGGAGTCCGATGGTGCAGGCCACGGCGAGGACACCCGTCGCGACGAGCGAGATCACGAGGGCGGCGGAGATGCCCGACGCCGCCGCCACGGAAGGCACCGTCACAGCGGCCGCCGTGACGCCGAGGGGCTGCGACATCTGACGGATCCCCATCGCGAGACCGCGGCGGTCCTTCGGGAACCAGCCGACGACGATCCGGCCGCTCGCCGAGTTCGTGCTCGCGGAGGCGGCACCACCGAGGAGGAGCAGGATACCGAGCGGACCGTAGCCGAGCGAGGGGATGAGGCCGTCCGCGGCGATCGCCCCGGCAGCGGCCAACGCGGTGAGGGCGAGGCCGCCGGCGATGACGATGCGCTCGCCGACGCGGTCGGCCAGCCAGCCCCAGGCGATGAGCGTCAGCACCATGCCGAGTGTGGGGGCGGCGGCCAGGACGCCGGCCTCGGCGAGCGACATGCCCCGCTCGGCGTGGAGGAGCGGGATGAGGAACGCCGGGGTGCTGACGAAGAGCGTGCCGGCGGTCTGCGCGGCGACACCGAGCCCGAGGACGGTCCAGGCCCGACCGGCGTTCGGCATCGGCGGACGCGCCCCGCGCGCGGTCGCCGGGGCCACGGGGGCTGGTGTCGATCCGGTCATCGTGCCACTTCCTGCGCTGGGTGTCTCCCACTGCTAGCATGACGGTACACCATTTTGGTATACCAAGAGTCACCGGCCGGATCGGGAACACGGATGAGCACTCCGACGCAGACCACGCAGCTCTACGAGCGCCTCCGCGGGGCGATCCTGACCCTCGACCTCGCGCCCGGTCAGCCGCTCACCGAGCGGGGGCTCGAGCAACGTTTCGCGGCGTCACGGACACCCGTACGCGCCGCACTCACCCGGCTCGAGGCCGAGGGACTGGCGCGTCGGGACGGCCGCGGCTGGATCGTCGCGCCCATCGACCTCGAAGAGATCGGCCTCATCGCCGAGGTCCGTGAGGCGCTCGAGACCGCCGGCGTCCGGCTCGCCGCCGAACGCGCGACCGAAGCGCAGCTCGCCGCGATCCGCACCCTGCTCGACGAACCCCGCCCCGACGACGAGCACACGGTGCTCCGTGTCGGCGGCGACTTCCACGAGGAGCTCGCGGCACTGTCCGCGAACCACCTGCTCGCCGAAGGGGTGCGCGGCGCGATGGTCCGGCTCGCCCGTACCCGCTGGCTCGAGGTGCGGACGCCCGAGGCCCGAGAGCAGGCCGCCACGGAGCACCGCGCCATCCTCGACGCGGTCGCGGCGCGCGACCCCGAGCGCGCGGCGGACCTCGTCGCGCGCCACATCCGCGGGACGAACGAGCGGCTCATCGCCTCGCTCACGGCCGACCAGCGGCGCCTCCGCGGTCACGGTGTCGACATCGTCAGCTGAGGCACGGTTGACGCGCGGTCGGCGTCCACAACTCCTGCACCCCGCCGCGAATCCCGCTGACACGCCGTCCCCGAGCTCGGACGCGAACCGACAGCAGGAGTTCTGCGCGAGCGTGACAGCTCAGTCGTCGAGCGGCTCCGCCGACAGCAGCCCGCGCAACCAGTCACGGGCCTCGATGAACACCTCGTCGTTGTAGCGGGAGTGGTAGTCGACGGCGGTGCGATCGGCGCTCGGGTACGAGCCCAGGAAGATCACGTTCGGGCTGAAGCGTCGGAGCCCCAGCAGCGCGTCGGCCATCCGCTCGTCCTCGATGTGTCCGAGGGCGTCGATCACGAAGCGGTAGCGGCCGAGCGCGTCGCCGATGGGCCGGGACTCGATGAGGCTCAGGTTCACGCCTCGCGTGGAGAACTGCTCGAGCATGCCGAGCAGGGAGCCGGACTCGTCGTTCGGCAGCTCGACGATGAGGCTCGTCTTGTCGGCGCCCGTCCTGGCCGGGATCTCCCGTGAGCGACTGACGACGACGAAGCGGGTCACGGCGTTCGGATTGTCGCCGATGTTCTCCGCGAGGACGTCGAGGTCGTAGTGGTTCACGATGCCGGGCGGGGCGACCGCGGCGTCGGCGGTGGAGGTGCCGTCGAGGAGCGAGGCCGCGGCAGCGACGTTGCTCGACGCCGGGATGTGTCCGTGCGAGGGCAGCTTGGCGTCGAGCCAGAGGTGGCACTGCCCGTAGGCGACGGGGTGCGCGTTCACGACCGAGACGTCCTCGAGGCGGGTTCCGGGGCGGGCGACGAGCACGAAGTTCACCGGCACGAGCACCTCGCCGACGATGCGGAGACCGGGCATCGTGGCGAGTGCATCCTGCGCCACGGACACCCCTCCGTCGACCGAGTTCTCGATGGCGATGACCGCGGCCGAGCTGCGGCCCTCGAGGACGTCGCCGAGCGCCTCGCCGACGTTCGACACGGGCTTCCAGATCTGGCCCCTGGCCTCCTCGACCTGGCCGAGCGCCACCTCGGTGAAGGTCCCGCTCGGACCGAGGAAACTGTAGCTCCGGAGGGCATCGTCGGCGGGTGCGGCTGGCATGCCTCCGAGCGTACCGTGTGCTTCGCGACACGCTCTTGGAGGACCGTTGACTCCCATCCAGGTCACATTCGGGTGATTTCCAGGAAGATCGGGCCATTTCGGCCCCGATACCCCCCGTTTTGAGCTATTCAAATCACGCCAATACCCGCCACAATGGATACAAGGGTGTATTGAGCGCTGCCGCTCGTCTCGGGAAGCGAGTTCACGGCCGTTCGTCTCCCCGATCTCGATGCGTGATCCATGTCGCGCGAGGCTCCACCCGACGGGCTGAGACAGGAACAGGAGTGACGTGACGAGTGTCTTCACCGACGCCGCCTCGCGGTCCACTCCCCGACTGAACCTGGCGAGCGGCGGCGAGTCCGTGTTCAGCCTCGGCTCCTCCTGGAGCCTCCCGTCGTTGTCGCTGCCGGCCTGGGTGCACCGGCCGATCTCGGCCGCCCGCGCGACACTCGTCAAGTCGATCGTCATGACCGTCGCGATCGCCGCGATCCTGGCCGGCGTCGTCACGGTGACGCAGACCTCGACCGCCGGTGCGAGCGCAATCTCCGCCACCGACTTCGCACCGGCGGCCTCCTCCGTCCCGACGATGACGGCGGCCGCCTTCACCACCGCCTACGCCGGGGATCTCGGCGCGGCGGCGACGGCACTCACGACGATGTCCTCATCGCAGGTCGCGCAGCTCTGGACCGAGCTCGCCCCCGGGTACCGCGCACTGCTCATCACCGCCTACCCGGCGGTCATCGGCAACCTCGAGGGCGTCGCCTACACGGACCGGGCGACGGCCAACGTCTCCCGCCTCGCCGGCCTCCTCGCCGACACCGAGGCGAGCTACCGCTCGCTGACCGTGAGCAGCGACCAGGTCGACGGGCAGGCGGACTCGGCAGCCCTCGCCACGACCCTGTCGCGCCTGGACGCGATCAAGCTGCTCGTCGACCGGTACACACCGGACGCGATCGCCGCCCGACTCCAACCGGAGTACCTCATCACGTTGCAGGCGGGCGGCTCCGGACCCCCGCGGGTCGCGGTCGCCGTCGGAGACGTGGACACCGCCGCCTACGTCACGGTGTTCGTCCCCGGGATGAACAGCAGCGCCCTCGAACTCGACGACTACCTGCGCGGAGCGAAGCGCATCCAGACCGCCGCTGCAGACAGCGCGGTCATCCTCTGGATCGGCGGACACAGCCCGAGTGCGCTCGAGGTGCCGTCGAACGACCGGGCGGTCGAGGGAGCTCCACTGCTCGCCGGGGTGCTCGCCGGATACGACGCCGTCCGCTCCGCCCACGGCGTCGCCTCGCAGCTGAGCGTCGTGGCGCACTCCTACGGCACGGCGACCGCCTCGCTCGCGTTGGCGTCCGGCGACTACCACGTCGACAACTTCGTGATGCTCGGCTCGGCCGGTATCCCGACGGAGATCGGCATCGACGATCTGCACGTCCCGGCGAGCCGCGTGTACGCCTCCCAGGCGAGCGCCGACACCCTCGCCGGTCTCGGCCAGTTCCTGTCCGGTCGAGCCGATCCTGCGACGAGCTCCTGGGGCGCGACCACCTTCGGCTCCGACGGTCTGACGCTCGGCGACGGCGACCACCTCGGCGCCGTCGACGGACACAACGCGGTCGGGTC
The DNA here is from genome assembly GCF_050587365.1 of Plantibacter auratus. Lineage (NCBI taxonomy): Bacteria > Bacillati > Actinomycetota > Actinomycetes > Micrococcales > Microbacteriaceae > Plantibacter > Plantibacter auratus. The sequence continues at coordinate 226,640 of NZ_JBOBFV010000004.1, forward strand.
GAGCAACGCCGACGACCGGGGCAAGTACCTCGGGCCGGCCACCGAGAGCCTCTACGCCATCCAGCGCATCGTCACGGGTCAGGCCTACGCGGTCGCCGACCTGACGACACCCGGGTCGTCCCACCAGCGCACCTCCGTGCCGGACGCCGCGGGCGCTGGCGCGGGCGCATCCACGACGAGCGCCTCCACGACCGCCTCCGCCTCGGCCGCGGCGCTCCTCGCCACGCGCTAATCGACGGCCCTCCACAGGCACCCGGACCAGCGTCCTCCCCACAGATCCGCGTCGGCTCGCTCCTGCGCCGATGGAACCCGATAGCGTCGTTGACATACCGACATACGCCTTCGTAGGCTCGGCTCATGCGAACGACCATCCGACTCGCCGACGAGTTCTACGAGGCCGTCCGCGAGCACGCCTCGCAGGAGGGGAAGACCGTGACCGCCTACATCGAAGAGGCCCTGCGCGCGAAGCTGGCGGCCGCGGCCGCACCGCCCGAGCGGGAGCCCTACAAGGTCGTGCCGTACGGCGGAGGAGGACCCCGCCCAGGAATCGACCTCACGAACAACGCGCAACTCGAGGACATCATGGACGGTTTCGAGTGAAGGTGGTCGACACCAACGTCCTCATCGGCGCGTTCCGACCCGATTCACAACACCAACGCACGCTCGCAACCTGGTTGGAAGATGCCGTCCGATCGAGCGAACCCCTGGGTGTCAGCGAAGCCGTGCTCGCGGGGTACATCCGGATCGTGACCCAGCGTCGGATCTTCGTCGATCCCACTCCGATCTCCGTCGCGCTCGAGCAGATGCAGCGACTCCGCGACGAGCCCGGCGTTCAGGTGGTCCGCCCTGGCCCGTCGTTCTGGACGATCTTCACCTCGCTCTGTGCAGCGGTCGAGGCCCAAGGCAACCTCGTCTCGGACGCGGCCCACGCCGCACTCGCGATCGAACACCGGGCGACCTTCGTCACGCTCGATCGCGACTTCGCGCGCTTCCCCGACCTCCGCTGGGAATCGCCACTCGCCACGGGTCAAGCGCCTTCCTGACATCGGTCGTTCCTGCCAGACTGGTGCGATGAACGATCGCGCAGGTACCCCCGCCACCGAAGCAGATCTGATCGACGTCCCGTCGCTCATCGACGCGTACTACACGCTGAAGCCGGACGTCTCGATCCCCGAGCAGCGGGTGGTGTTCGGCACCTCCGGCCACCGCGGCTCCTCGCTGAACACCGCGTTCAACCAGGACCACATCGCCGCCACCACGCAAGCGATCGTCGAGTACCGCGCGAGCCAGGGGATCACCGGGCCGCTCTTCATCGGCTCCGACACCCACGCGCTCAGCGGGCCGGCGCAGACGACCGCCCTCGAGGTCCTGGTCGCCAACGGCGTGCGCGTCCTGGTCGACGAGTTCGACGACTTCGTTCCGACCCCGGCGCTCAGCCACGCGATCCTCAAGTACAACGCCGAGGGCAACGGCGACCAGGCGGACGGCATCGTCGTCACGCCCAGCCACAACCCGCCGGCCGACGGCGGCTTCAAGTACAACCCCCCGCACGGCGGACCTGCCGACTCCGACGCGACCTCCTGGATCGCGAACCGCGCCAACGAGCTCATCGCCGGTGGGCTGCACGACGTCAAGATGGCGGAACCGTCTGCCGTCGAGACGTACGACTTCCGCGGCAACTACGTCGACGACCTGAAGCACATCATCAACCTCGACGCCATCAAGCGCAGCGGGATCCGCATCGGTGCCGACCCGCTCGGCGGTGCGAGCGTCCACTACTGGCAGGCGATCGCCGACCGCTACGAGATCGACCTCACCGTCGTGAACCCGCACGTCGACCCGGCCTGGGCGTTCATGACGCTCGACTGGGACGGCAAGATCCGCATGGACCCGTCGTCGCCCTCCGCCATGGCGGCGCTCGTCGCACGACGCGACGAGTTCGACCTCCTCACCGGCAATGACGCCGACGCGGACCGCCACGGCATCGTCACGCCCGACGCCGGGCTCATGAACCCCAACCATTACCTCGCCGTCGCGATCGACTACCTCTACGCGAACCGGCCGGGTTGGCGCGACGACGCAGCCGTGGGCAAGACCCTCGTGTCGTCGTCGGTCGTCGACCGCGTGGCCGAGTCCCTCGGACGCCGCCTCTGGGAGGTCCCGGTCGGCTTCAAGTGGTTCGTTCCCGGTCTCGTCGACGGCTCGGTCGGCTTCGGTGGCGAGGAGAGCGCCGGCGCGAGCTTCCTCCGCTTCGACGGCTCGGTGTGGACCACCGACAAGGACGGCATCCTCCTCTGCCTGCTCGCCGCCGAGATCCTCGCCGTGACGGGCAAGACCCCTTCGGTGCTCTACCGGGAGCTGACCGAGCGCTTCGGCGACCCCGTGTACGAGCGCGTCGACGCCGCCGCTTCGAAGGAACAGAAGGCGCGGCTCGGCAAGCTCGACGGCGACACCATCACGGCGACCGAGCTCGCCGGCGACCCGATCGTCGCGAAGCTCAGTCACGCGCCGGGCAACGACGCGGCCATCGGCGGCGTCAAGGTCGTGACCGAGCACGCGTGGTTCGCCGCGCGTCCGTCCGGCACCGAGGACGTCTACAAGATCTACGCCGAGTCGTTCAAGGGCGCGGAGCACCTCAAGCTCGTCCAGGCGGAGGCGAAGCAGATCGTCGACGCCGCCCTCGGCGGCTAGGCAGCCGACGCCTCGACGGGCTCGGCGAGCGGACACACGCTCGCCGAGCCCGTCGCCTGCATCCGAGCCCGTCGCCTGCATCCGGGCCTGTCGAGGGACGTGCCGACCCCCGGTCCCTGAGCCCGCTCCGCCCCGGTCCCTGAGCCTGTCGAAGGGCTAGCTCAGGTACCCGGGAGCCGCCGGGAGTCCGAAGAACTCCTCGAGCGTCGTCACGCCAGTGTCGTGCATCTCGGTCGCGAGCGGCACGCCGATGTAGCGGTAGTGCCATGGCTCGAACGAGAAGCCGGTGACGTCGACCTTGTCGGCCGGGTACCGCAGGAGGAACCCGAAGCGGTAGGCGTTCGCGGCGAGCCACTGGCCCTCCGCCGTGTCGCCGAAGCAGGTGTTGAGCGAGCAGTTGCCGCTCTCCGCACCGATGTCCATCGTCCAGCCGGTCTGGTGCTCGCTGTAGCCGGGGCGCGCCGTCGTCGTGTCGTCGGGTTCACTGTTGTACACCGACACCTGGCTCGAGTAGCTGCGGTACGCGCTGTTCGAGGCGAGCGACAGGCCGGCCTCGGCGGAGGCGGTGTCGAACAGCTGCACGATCGCGGCGGCGGCCTCGGCACGCAACAGCGGGTCCCACGTGTGGGCGACGGGGACGGACACGAGGTCCGGTGGTGTGTAGTCGACCGGGTTCAGCGGCCGGGTCTTGTTGACGACCACCCACGGGCTCAGCGGGTCGTCGATCGAGTAGGCGGCCTTGTCGAACGCCGGCGGGGCGGGGGGCGCGACCGGAACCGTCTCCGTCGGCGTCGGCGTGGGGGTCGGCGTCGGGGTGACGGACGGGGTCGCGCTCGGCGTCTTCGTGGCGGCGGCCGGGGTGGGCGTGGCGCCGCCGGCGATGTTCACGACGAGCACCACGAGCAGGATCGCGAGCGCGGCGGCCAGGACGCTCAACGCGATCACGCGGTTGCGTCGGACGCGCCGCGAAACCGGGCGTCGGTGGGAGGGCTGGTGGGCTGCGGTCACACGTCGAGCCTAACCGCGACACGGCGCATGCGCCTCTGCCACACTGTCGACAGGCTTGCACACCGGACGAGGGGCCCGACCATGACCGCAGGGACGCCAGCACACCACGCGCCGACGCACCGGAAGCGCCCGCGATTCCGTCGGCTCCTGACCGCGGCCGCCGTCGTGATCGGTCTCGGCCTCGTCGTCGCGGTCATCGCGGCCATCACCCCGTGGCCGTCCGCGCTCCTCATCCGCTCGGTGTTCGAACGCGGCGGTGCTGCGACGGTCGCCGAGATGGAACCGTACGTCCCCGACACGAAGCTCACGGAGTTCCGCGACATCGCGTACGCGGCACCGAGCGGCGGCCGACCACAGGTGGACACCACCCTCGACGTCTTCACCCCAGCGGACGGCACCGAACCGCTGACCACGATCGTCTGGATCCACGGCGGCGCCTGGATCTCCGGCGAGAAGGGCAACGTCGAGCCTTACCTCCGCATCCTCGCAGCAGCGGGGTACACGACGATCGCGGTCAACTACACGATCGCTCCCGAGGCCGTCTATCCGACGGCCGTGAACCAACTCAACGACGCCCTCGCGTACATCTCGGAGCACGCCGCCGAGTGGAACGGGAACCCGGATCGCCTCGTGCTCGCGGGCGACTCAGCGGGATCGCAGCTCGCCAGCCAGCTCGCCGTCTTCACGACCAACCCCGACTACGCGACGCTGTCGGGCATGACCCCTGGTATCGACGCCGACCAGCTCGTCGGGACGATCCTCAACTGCGGGGTCTACGACCTGCCGTCGATGGCCGAGCTCGACGGCATCGGCGCCTGGGGCCTCCAGACCGCCCTCTGGGCCTACGCGGGTACGAAGGACTGGTCGGAGACGTCGACCGGCGCGCTCATGTCGACGATCGACTTCGTCACCGCCGACTTCCCGCCGACCTTCATCACCGGCGGGAACGGCGACGCGCTCACCTGGTTGCAGTCGGTCCCGATGAGCAGCGCCCTCGAGGACGCCGGCGTCGACGTCACGAAGCTGTTCTGGGCCGCGGACCACGAGCCGGCACTCCCCCACGAGTACCAGTTCCACCTCGACCTCGACGACGCCCACGTGGCACTCACGGCCACCCTGGACTACCTCGCGGCGCTCGACGCGAACCTCGACGCAGCGCCGACCACCACGCCCTGACCGAAGCGGTTGCCGCGGAACTTGCGCCGGGTGTAAGTTTGCACACTACGCAAAATCCCCAACGTCGGTGCGCCTGCAAACCGGCGCGCCCAGAGTCGAACGAGACCGCATGTCATCCAGTTCCCCCGCCTCGACCGAGCCGTCGGGATCCGCCCCCGTCCTCAGTCACCGGCAGATCCTCTTCATCATCTTCGGCCTCATGGCCGGTATGTTCCTCTCCGCACTCGACCAGACCATCGTCGGCACCTCGATGCGCACGATCGCCGACGACCTCGACGGCATGGCCCTCCAGGCGTGGGTCACCACCGCGTACCTGATCACCTCCACCGTCTCGACGCCGATCTACGGCAAGCTGTCCGACATCTTCGGCCGCCGCCCGCTGTTCATCATCGCGATCTCGATCTTCCTCATCGGCTCGCTCCTCGCCGGCATGTCCGGTTCGATGTACGAGTTGGCGATCTTCCGTGCCATCCAGGGCCTCGGCGCCGGCGGCCTGATGGCCCTGCCGCTGACGATCATGGGCGACATGCTGGCCCCGCGCGAGCGCGCCAAGTACCAGGGGTACTTCCTCGCGGTCTTCGGCGTCTCGAGCGTCATCGGCCCGCTCATCGGCGGCCTGTTCGCCGGAGCCCCCGAGCTGCTGTTCATCACCGGCTGGCGCTGGGTGTTCCTCATCAACCTGCCGATCGGTGTCATCGCGCTCGCGATCGTCCTCCGTTTCCTGCACATCCCGCACACGCGCCACAGCGTCCGCATCGACTGGTGGGGTGCCGCCACGGTCGTCCTCGCCGTCGTGCCGTTGCTGCTCGTCGCCGAGCAGGGCCGCATCTGGGGCTGGGCCTCGGCCGGGTCCATCGCCTGCTACGCCATCGGGGTCGCCGGCATCATCGGGTTCATCCTCGTCGAACGGGCCATGGGCGACGATGCGCTCATCCCGTTGAAGCTCTTCAAGAACTCGACCTTCCGGGTCGCCACCATCCTCGGCGTGCTCGTCGGGTTCGGCATGTTCGGCGCGATGATGACGGTGCCGCTGTTCCTGCAGCTCGTCGAGGGTGCGACGCCGACCGAGTCCGGTCTGCTGATGCTGCCGATGATCCTCGGCCTCATGATCTCGTCGATCGCGAGCGGCCAGATCATCGCGCGGACCGGCAAGTACAAGGCGTTCCCGATCGTCGGGACCTTCCTGCTCTTGAGCGGCTTCTTCTACTTCAGCTTCGCGACGGCCGACAAGCCCGTCTGGTGGATGATGGGCGGCATGCTGCTCGTCGGCCTCGGACTCGGCCAGCTGATGCAGACGCTGACGATCGCGAGCCAGAACGCCGTCGAGGCACGCGACATCGGGGTGGCGACGAGCTCGTCGACCTTCTTCCGTCAGATCGGTGGAACGCTGGGCACGGCCGTGATCTTCTCCGTGCTCTACACGCGGATCCCGACGACCATCGCGGCGGCGTTCGCCGACCCGACGCTCAGCGAGCGGGTCCGGGCTGCGGCGCAGGACCCGGCCGTGCTGTCGGACCCGGCGAACGAGGGCATCCTCAAGGTGCTGCAGCGGGCGCAGGAGAACAGCGGCTCGGCCGGTTCCGCGCTCGACGGCGACACCTCGTTCCTCGTCGGTGCGAACCACGACCTGGCCGCGCCGTTCCTCACGGGGTTCGCGGATGCGACCGTGACCGTGTTCTGGGTGAGCTTCGCGGTGGTCGCCGTCGCGTTCGTGCTGAGCTGGTTCCTCAAGGCGCCGCCGCTGCGGGCGAAGTCCGCGCTGCAGGAGCGCACCGACGCCCAGGCTGCGGAGGACGCTGAGGACGAGTTGTCGCTCGCCGCTCAGCGTGCCGCCGAGCTGGCGGGGTCGCAGCTGTCGCCCGACACCGCGAGCAACCGCGTCGTCGATCCCTCCGCCCGTCGCTGACCGTCGTTCGTCGGTTTGCCAGCGCACCGCGCTGACGTGAGCGCGGGGTGACCGCCGCCAGCGCACCGCGCTGACGGGGTTATCCGGGTGCCAGCGCACCGCGCTGACGTGACCGCTGTCGAATCGGCGTCACCGCGACCCCAGCGCGTGAGCGCGCCCCTCCGGAGGGGCGCGCTCACGCCGCAGACCCGCGCTCGCGTCAGCGCACCGCGCTGACGCCAAACCCCACCCACACACCAGACCAGCATGAGAGCGCTCTCAGCAGGCGATAGCATGGGCGTGCACCCAGCCACGAGGAGCTTCGATGACGCACGCCCCCCAGCCCACCACCCGTCCGGCCCTGATCCTGCCGCCGTTCCTCTGGGGTTCCGCCACCGCGGCCGCCCAGGTCGAGGGAGCAGCGCACGAGGACGGCAAGGAGGACTCCATCTGGGACGCCTTCGCCCGGGTGCCCGGCGCGATCGCCAACGGTGACGACCTCGAGGTCGCCGTCGACCACTACCACCGCACCGCCGGCGACGTCGCGATCATGTCCGAGCTGGGCCTCGACGCCTACCGCTTCTCCACGAGCTGGGCGCGCATCAAGCCGCGCGACCGCGACGTCAACCCCGCCGGCCTCGACTTCTACAGCCGTCTCGTCGACCAGCTCCTCGACGCCGGCATCCTCCCCTGGCTCACCCTGTACCACTGGGACCTCCCGCAGGCGCTCGAGGAGCAGGGAGGCTGGACGAACCGCGACACCGCCCTGCGCTTCGTCGACTACGCCGAGGCCACCTACGAGGCGCTCGGCGACCGCGTCCAGCACTGGACGACCTTCAACGAACCGTTCTGCTCCTCCCTGCTCGGCTACGCCGTCGGCGTGCACGCACCCGGCCGCCGCGACGAGGCCGCCGCGCTCGCCGCCATCCACCACCAGCACCTCGCCCACGGCCTCGCCACCACGCGCCTCCGCGAGCTCGGTGCCGAGCAGATCGGCATCACCCTCAACCTCACCAATGCGATCCCGGCGGACCCCACCGACCCGGCCGACGTCGACGCCGCCCGCCGCGTCGACGGGATCATGAACCGCATCTTCCTCGAACCGATCGTCCTCGGCGCGTACCCGGCCGACGTCGCCCACGACCTCGAGGGCCTCGGCCTCGACACGCTCGTCCATGACGGCGACCTCGAGACCATCTCCGCCCCGATCGACTTCCTCGGCGTCAACCACTATCACGACGACCTCGTGTCGGGTCACCCCGACGACTCCGGCGCCGACGGCGGCCACTCCGGTGCGACCGAGCGCGAGGCCGGTTCACCGTGGCTCGCCTCCCCCGACATCTCCTTCCCGAGCCGTGGACTCCCGCGCACCGCGATGGACTGGGAGGTGCACCCCGCCGGCCTCCGCACCCTGCTCGTCCGGCTCGGCCGCGAGTACCCGACGCTGCCGCCGCTGTACGTGACCGAGAACGGTGCGGCATACGACGACGTCGTCGCGGAGGACGGCCGCATCCACGACGTCGACCGCGACGCCTTCATCCAGGACCACGTCGACCAGGTGGAACTCGCGATCGCCGACGGCGCCGACGTGCGCGGCTACTTCGTCTGGTCGCTGCTCGACAACTTCGAGTGGGCGTACGGCTATGACAAGCGGTTCGGCATCGTGCGGGTCGATTACGACACGCAGGAGCGCACGATCAAGGACAGCGGACTCGCGTACGCGCGCCGCATCGCCGCCTCGCGTGTGGTGCCCGCCGTGGCGGAGCTTCCCTGACGCAGGAACACTCCGGCGTGTCGCGATCGAGGGGACGCGACACGCCGGTCACCTCCTGAGGAGCGGCACCGGCCACGGATGTCCAGACGCCCGGCGATACACTGCACTCGACACGCTCACCCGCTCGGAAGGGGACGATGATGCAGTCCGGTCAAGGAGCCCCCACGCTCGAGATGGTCGCGGCCCGCGCGGGCGTCTCCCGCGCGACCGTGTCGCGGGTCGTGAACGGCTCACCGAAGGTCACGGCCGAGGTCGTCGCCGTCGTGAACGAGGCCATCGCCGCACTCGACTACGTCCCGAACCGCGCCGCCCGGTCCCTGGCCTCCCGCCGGACCCAGGTCATCGCGCTCGTCGTCCCGGAGTCGACCGCCCGGGTGTTCTCGGACCCGTTCTTCGCGTCGGTCGTGCAGGGCGTCGCGCTCGAACTGGCGGAGACCGACTACACGCTCAACCTCCTCATCGCGAGTGAGGCGAACTCCGAGAAGACCCGTCGCTACCTGCTCGGCGGCAACGTCGACGGCGCGCTCGTCGTGTCGCACCACAGTGGCGACCACTCGTACACCCGACTCGGCCGGGAGCTCCCGATCGTGTTCGGCGGTCGCCCCATGGGTGCCGACGTCGTCGACAGCACGTACGTCGACGTCGACAACGTCGAGGGCGCGAGGACCGCGGCCCGCCACCTCATCGAGGCCGGCCGGACGCGGATCGCGACGATCGCGGGCCGTCAGGACATGCCGGGTGGGGTCGACCGACTCGCGGGGTGGCGTGCGGAGCTCGAGCTCGCGAGTCTTCCACACGACCTCGTCGAGGTGGGCGACTTCTCCCCGGCCGACGGCGCTGCCGCGATGCGGCGTCTCCTCGCCCGCGGCGTACCCATCGACGGGCTCTTCGCCGCGAACGACCAGATGGCCGCCGGCGCGTACTCCGTCATCCGCGAGGCCGGCCTGACGATCCCCGGCGACATCGCCGTCGTGGGCTACGACGACGACCGCTACGGCGAGACCGCCGCACCGCCGCTCACGACGATCGCGCAGTCGCCCGTCGACCTCGGCGCCGAGATGGCGAGGGTGCTGGTCCGTCGCCTCGCCGGCGAGCCGGTCGAGCGCGTCACGATGATGCCGACCCGCCTCGTCCCGCGCGCCTCCGTCTGACCCTCCCCGCCAGCCCGCGAACTGTCACCAGACGACAGTCCCGGGCGTAGCGACTGTGCTGAACTGACAGTTCGCGGGCTAGGAGAGGCGGGCGCGGATGATCTCGAGCGCCTGCGGGTTCTCGTCGACGAGGACGTAACGACGGCCGAGCGCCTTCGCGACCGCCCCCGTCGTGCCGCTGCCGGCGAAGAAGTCGAGCACCCAGTCGCCCTCGCGGGAGGACGCCTGCACGATGCGACGCAGGATGCCCTCCGGCTTCTGCGTCGGGTAGCCGGTCTTCTCGCGACCGGTCGGCGACACGATCGTGTGCCACCAGACGTCGGTGGGTAGCTTGCCGCGCGCCGCCTTCTCCGCGGTGACGAGCCCGGGCGCCATGTAGGGCTCGCGGTCGACGGTCGCGTTGTCGAAGTGGTACCCCTTCGGGTCCTTCACGTAGACGAGGATCGTGTCGTGCTTCGTCGGCCAGCGGCTCTGCGCCTTCGCGCCGTAGTCGTAGGCCCAGATGATCTCATTGAGGAAGCACTCCCGGCCGAAGAGGGCGTCGAGGAGCACCTTCGCGTAGTGCGCCTCGCGGTAGTCGAGGTGGAGGTAGAGGGTGCCGTCGGCGGCCAGGACCCGCCAGGCCTCGACGAGGCGCGGCTCCAGGAAGCCCCAGTAGTCGTCGAAGGCGTCGTCGAAGCGTCGGAGGTCGCCGCGGATGCGCTCGTACGCCTGCCCCTTGAATCCGGCGAAACGGTTCACCCCCGTCTCGGCCGTCCGCACCGAGGTCGAGGAGTGACGACGCTGCACGCGGCCGGTGTTGAACGGCGGGTCGAGATAGATGAGCGTGAACGACTCGTCGGGCAGCTGCGCCACGACGTCGAGGTTGTCGCCCTCGAGGACGAGGTCGGGGCCGTCCGGGGTCCATCGCAGCGGCACTTCATCGGCTGCTGCGGCGAGGGACATGTGCCTATTCTGGCAGCCAGCAGCCCGCACACCCGGGAAGGAACGATCGGCCCCGCGCGTTGTACCGCGTATGACCACGGAGTTCGCCAACGAGACCGATGCCCAGCGCTACACCATGCACGTCGACGGCCAGCTGGTGAGCGTCGTCGACTACCGGATCTCGGGCGACTCGATCTCGTTCCCCCGCACCTTCACCACGCCGCCCTTCCGCGGCAAGGGGTACGCGGGCGAACTCGTCGCCTACGCGGTCGACGACGTCGAGCGGCACAGCGACCGTCGGATCGTCCCGATGTGCTGGTACGTGGGCGAGTGGTTCGACGCGCACCCCGAGCGTCAGGACCTCCTCACCCGCTCAGCCGGCTAGCCACCAGCGCGTCACCCACCGGCCACCTGACGGTTACGCGCGGGGACTAGCGTCCCGACCATGCAGCAGCTCGTCTCGCACTACGCCCCGCCGCCCGCACTCGACCAGGTCGACGGCTACCAGGTGGTCGATGTCGACGACGACGACCCCATCCTGCTCGACGCCGCCGGCAGCCACATCGACACGTGGCGCGAGGGCTACCCGTACGCCGAGCGCATGTCGCGAGAGCAGTACGAGAGCGACAAGCGACTGCTCCAGATCGAGCTGCTGAAGCTGCAGAACTGGATCAAGGCGAACGACCGTCGGCTGGTCGTCGTGTTCGAGGGACGCGACGCGGCCGGCAAGGGCGGCACGATCAAGCGCTTCACGGAGCACCTCAACCCGCGCGGCGCCCGCGTCGTCGCGCTGGAGAAGCCCACCACCCGCGAGTCCACGCAGTGGTACTTCCAGCGCTACGTCCAACACCTGCCGGCCGCCGGCGAGATCGTGCTGTTCGACCGGTCCTGGTACAACCGCGCGGGCGTCGAACGCGTGATGGGGTTCTGCACCCCGGCGCAGTACGACGAGTTCATGCGCCAGGCCCCGCTGTTCGAGCAGATGCTCGTCGGCGACGGCGTCGACCTCGTGAAGTTCTGGTTCTCCGTCTCCGCCGACGAGCAGCGCACGCGATTCGCGATCCGCCAGGTCGACCCGGTCCGGCAGTGGAAGCTCTCCCCGATGGACCTCGCCTCACTCGACAAGTGGGGCGACTACACCCGCGCGAAGGAGGCGATGCTCGAGGCGACGGACACGGCCGACGCCCCGTGGACGATCGTCAAGAGCAACGACAAGAAGCGCGCCAGGGTCGAGGCGATGCGGCATGTGCTGCACCGCTTCGACTACGACAACAAGGACCACGAGGTCGTCGGCACGCCCGACACCAACATCGTCGGGCCAGCGGCCTCGGTCTACGAACGCGGCGAGCGCAACGTCGGCGACTGAACCGGACGCCGGGCCGCAGCGCCCGCTATCCTCTGGATCATGCAGCCGAAACCGTCACCGTTGCGACGCCTCACCTCGTCGAGCGCGATCTACGGCACCGTCGTCTACGCCGGCCTCGTCGGCGCGTCGAGCGTGTACGAGGAGGACGACGTCGAGCAGGTGCTCATCACCAGTGCGCTGACCCTCATCGTGTTCTGGCTCGCGCACGTCTACTCGGCCGCCCTCGCACACCACGGTGACGACCGTCACGAGGCGTTGGTGACGCTCGGCGCGTCGATCAGGCACGGGTTCCAGGAGTCGTCCGGGATGCTCCTGTCCGCCGTCCTTCCGACGATCCCGCTCGTGTTCGGCGTCGCCGGCGTGCTCAGCCATGAGCACGCCGTGATCCTGGCGTTGCAGGTGTCCACGCTGATGCTCTTCGTGCTCGGGTGCGCGGCGTTCGTGGTGCGCGGGTCACGCTGGTGGTGGTGTCTCCTCGGCGGTGTCGCGACGGCCCTGTTCGGGATCGTGATCATCCTGCTCGAGGCCGGCACCCACTAGTCCGGCCCGCGACGGGTCCCGAATGGCCGGTATCGAGCGTCCGGGCCCCACCGTTCGGGCCCCCTCGCGAGCTCAGCGGCGGGCGGCGAGCGCTTTCGCGGACTGCTGCGCGGCGCGACGGACTTCGCGGTCGGGGTCGCGGAGGAGCGCCTCGAGGAGCGGCTTGGCGTCCTCACCACCGACGACGGCGAGCGCCCGGGCTCCGGCTGCGCGCACGCGGGCGTGGTCGTCGCTCAGCAGTGGTGCGATCGCGGCGACGTCGCCGATGCGACGTTCGGCGCAGACGCGCGCGGCCATCTCGCGGACGCGCCACGCCTGGTTGCCGAGTGCTCCGACGACGGGCGCGGTCGCCGAGTCGTCCCACACGTGCAGCAGGGCGCGGGTGCCCCACAGCTCGGGCCAGTACAGCGCGGGTGCTCCGCCGAGGATGCCCTCGGCGTGGTGTCCGCCGACGACGCGGAGGAAGTCCTCACCCTCATAGCGACCGGCGAGGAGGGACACGCAGCGCTCGACGACCCGGGTCTCGCTCTCGGCGGCCACCGCGTCGGCGAGCCGTTGCTCGAGGGACGCCTGCGTGGCGGGGGTCGACGGGTCGGGTGTCTCGTTCTGCGCTGTCATCGTCCCCCCACCCTAGCCCGCGAGCTGTCACCAACGGTGGGTGATGCAGGCCCACACCCGCCACTGGTGACAGTTCGCGGGCTGCGGCAGGTTACGGGACGCGGGTGAGCCAGGCGTCGGTGGCGAACTTGTCGGTGACGAGCTGCTCGGCGGCGGCGCGCTCGGCATCCGTGACGTGGCCAGGGGTCGCGCCGGTGATCTCGACGAAGGTGTCCTTCATGCGATCGATGATCTCGGCCCGCGAGAGCCCGGTCTGGCTGCGGAGCGGGTCGACGCGTTTGGCGGCCGAGGTGGTGCCCTTGTCGCTGAGCTTCTCGCGCCCGATGCGGAGCACCTGGGTCATGAGCTCGCCGTCCATGTCGTAGCTCATCGTGACGTGGTGCAGCACGGCGCCGTTCCCGAGCCGCTTCTGCGCGGCACCGCCGATCTTGCCCGACGGGCTCGTGATGTCGTTGAGCGGCTGGTACGTCGCCTCGATGCCGAGCGAACGGAGGGCGACGAGCACCCAGTCGTCGAGGTAGGCGTAGGAGTCGGCGAACGTCATGCCGTTCACGAGCTCGGCCGGGACGTAGAGCGAGTAGGTGATGATGCCACCGCGCTGCATCATCATCGCGCCGCCGCCGGAGACGCGGCGGACGACCTCGAAGCCGTTCGCCTTCGCGTTGTCGAGGTCGACCTCGTTCTTGAGCGACTGGAAGCTGCCGATGACGACCGCCGACTGGTCCCACTCCCAGATGCGGAGCGTCGGACCGCGGCGGCCCTCGCCGACCTCGTTCGTCAGCACCTCGTCGAGCGCGAGGTGGAGTTGCGGCGACACCGAGCCCTCATGGATGAGCTGCCAGTCGTAGTCGCCCCAGCCCGTCGCCTTCGCGAGGGAGCGGCGAATGGCCGTCGCGACCGCCTCGGGCGTGAACCCGAGGAGCACGGCGTCCTCCGGCAGGGCGCCACGGATGGCGGCGGCGAGACCAGCGGCATCGGTCGTGGCCGGCAGGCCCGTGACCGCGCGGTCGATCAGCGCGAGCGCGTCGTCGGGTTCGAGGAAGAAGTCACCAGCGAGGCGGAAGTCCGCGATGCGGTCGTCGACCACCTCGAGATCGACGACGACGAGCTTGCCACCCGGGACCTTGTACTCACCATGCATGCCCCCAGCCTATTCCTGGACGGCGTCCGGATTCCCCGGAAGGGGCGTCGAACCAGGTCAGGAGTCGAAGCCGATGCCGAAGCGGTCCATGACCTTCAGGAGCAGGCCGTCGCGGCCCTCGTTCGCGTCGGAACGGGCGACCGCGCGGCGGACGGTCTGGATCGCGGGGTTCGCGATGGGCTCCGGCGGGATGGGGATCGGCTTGGACCGCACCATCTTCAGGCGGGTCAACTCGGTCGACTCACCACTCAGGAGATCGAGCATGACCTTCGCCCCGAAGCGCGTCGCGCCCACCCCGAGTCCGGTGAACCCGGCGCTGTAGGCGACGCGCCCGCCGAGTGCCGTGCCCTGGAACGCCGACAGCCGCGAACACATGTCGATCATGCCGCCCCACGCGTGGGTGAACCGGACGTCGAGTTGCGGGTAGGTCGTGAAGAAGTGGTCGGCGAGGGTCTCGAACGTCTCGCGGCGCTGATCGTGCTCCGGTCGGATCCTGCCACCCCGGTGGTAGACCGCGTCGAAGCCGCCGTAGAGGATGCGGTCGTCGGCTGACCGGCGGGAGTAGTGGAACTCACGACTCGAGTCGGCGATGCCGAAGCGGTCGGTCCACCCGATGCTCTCGAGCTGCTCCGGGGAGAGCGGCTCGGTCATGAGCACGTAGTCGTACACGGGGATCGTCAGGAGCTCCGTGCGCTTGAGGAGCGACGGGAAGCCGTTGGTGGCGAGCGCGACCTGCCGAGCCTGTACCCCGCCCTGCTTCGTGGTCACCGCGACGCCGTCGCCCGAGCGCCGCAGCTGGGTCGCCGGGGTGTGCTCGAAGACCCGCACGCCGAGCTCGATGCACGCGCGCTTCAGACCCCAGGCGAGCTTCGCCGGGTGGACGAGCGCGGTGCTCTTCCACTCGCGCTGACCAGCCAGGTACACCGGCGAATGCACGAGTGCCTGGACAGCCTCGCGATCGAGGAACACACCGTCCCCCGACACCTCGCGCAGCGCGTCCACCTGGTGCGGCTCGGTCGCGACGGTGAGCACACCCGTGTGCTCGAACTCGGCGTCGATCCCGAGGCGGTCGAGCGTGGCGACGAACTCGTCGAAGTTCTCGTCCGCCAGGCGATCGAGCTCCGGCAGTTCGTCGGCGAAGTGGCGCTCGCCGTTGACGACGCCGTGGGTGAGGCTCTCCTCGAAGAAGCCGCCGTTCCGGCCACTCGCCGCCCAGCCGACCTCCTTGCCCTCGATGAGCTCGACGTCACGCGAGGGGTCGGCCTCCTTGGCGATGAGCGCCGTCCAGAGTCCGGAATAGCCGCCACCGACGACCAGGAGATCCGCCGTGACCTGGCCGACGAGTCGAGGCTCCGGCGACGGCCGATCAGGGCTGTCGAGCCAGTACGGGACCGTGCTCGCTCCCGCGAGCGACCGCGCGATGCGCTCCGCCGAGTTCCGTCTGCGGTGGCTGTAGGTGGGTCCGTCCGAGGTCACCGGGTCTCCTCTGCGTCGAGTGTGGGTGCCGCGACTGTACCCCGCGGCCTCTGAGCTTGTCACCGGGTGGTGGCGTTCGCTGCCCTTCGACAGGCTCAGGGACCGGAGCGGGCGCTCACGGACCGGAGCGGGCGCTCACGGACCGGGGCGGGCGCTCACGGACCGGGGCGGGCGCTGCCGTGCCGGGGCGGCTCAGGTTCGCTTGTCGAGCCACTCCACGACGTCGCGCTCGACGTCCTCGCGGTTCAGCTCGTTGAAGATCTCGTGCCGAGCCTCGGGGTAGATGATGAGCGTCACATCCGTCAGCTTCGACCGCTTCACGTACGCGTCGCGGAGGAGGGTCAGGCCACGGACGCCACCGAGCGAGTCGTCGGACCCACCGAGGATGAGCACCGGAACCGCGCGCGGCAGGCGCTTCGGCGGGCGACCGAGGAAGGCGAACGCCTGGATCGGGTTCCACACCGGGGTGACGCCGATGTCGAAGTTGCGCTCGTCGGCGGCGAATGCGGCCCAGGCGGCCGGGTCGCGGTTGAGCCACTCGAGACCGGTCTTCCCGGTCTTCCGCCAGCGCTTGTTGAGGTCACCGGCGTTGATGACGCCGGGCATCGCGAGCGAGGTGCCCGAGAGGATGAGGAGCTCGTAGAGGTCGTGTTCGGCGACGACCTTCTGCGCCATGAGCGAGCCCCAGCTGTGCCCGAGCAGGGCGAGCCGCGACTCGGGGAAGCGGGTCCGCAGGTACCGGCCGACGGCGGCGACGGAGTCGATCGCGCCCCGGGTGGTCCGCGGGCCGAGCTTGCCGAGGCCGAGGTGCTCGAGCCCCGTGCGACCGTGGCCACGGTGGTCGTCGGCCGCGACCGTGTACCCGGCATCGTTGAGTCGTGCCGCGAGGCGCCCGTAGCGGAGGGCGTGCTCCCCCGCACCGTGGGCGATGTGCACGACGGCCCGCGGATTCGGCACCTCCCACAGGTAGACGTAGACCGTGACGCCGTCGTCGTCGACGATCGTCTCGGTCGCATACGGTCGCGGCTCGACGGGGCGGTTCGCGTCGTCGACGGGTGGCGGGGTCTGCTCGCTCATCCCGCCAGCGTAGGCCCTCGGCCCGGCGGCGTGGCGAGTCCGTTTGCAGTTCCCGGAGGGCAGGCGTACGGTGAACGAGGCCCGAACGGCGGGCCGGCAGGTTTCGACGGAAGCGAGGTGAGCGGCCATGGCTGGTGACAGTATCCGCGCCATCGCATCGACGAACCGCCTCGCCTCCCTCACCCGGTAGGCGCTGCCGCCGCCGGTGCCGAGGCGCCCTCACTCACACCTCCCCGGGTGCGATCCACCGCGATCGCCTGCACCCGCGCGGCTGCCGCACGTTCCCGTCGATCGATGGACGGAGACCTCATGGCACTCATCGACAACGGCATCTACGTGACCGGACGGCGCTCGGCGAGCCCGCGATCGCTCGACGCGACGTACGAGCTCCTCAACGAACAGCGCGGCATGGCCTGGATCGGCCTGTACCGCCCGGAACCGTCGGAGATCCGCTCCGTCGCTCAGGAGTTCGACCTGCATCCGCTCGCCGTCGAGGACGCCCTGAAGGGCCATCAGCGGGCGAAGCTCGAACGTTACGGCGACACGCTGTTCGTCGTCCTGCGTCCCGCCCGGTACCTGGACGAGGAGGAGCGGGTCGAGTTCGGTGAGGTACACCTGTTCGTCGGACCCGGATTCGTCGTCACGGTCCGCCACGCGGAGAAGCCCGACCTCGGCCAGGTCCGGCGGCGACTCGAAGCCCGGCCCGACATCCTCGCACTCGGTCCCGACGCCGTCCTGCACGCGGTGCTCGATCAGGTCGTCGACGGCTACGGTCCCGTCGTCGCGGGGCTCGAGAACGACATCGACGAGATCGAGGACGAGCTCTTCGGCGACGCTGCGGACGTCTCGCGTCGCATCTACGAGCTGCTGCGCCAGGTCATCGCGTTCCAGCGCGCGACCACGCCCCTGCGGGCCATGCTCCACGGCCTGCTGCAAGGCGCCGACAAGTACGGTCTCGACGAGGAGCTGCGCAACGGCTTCCGCGACGTCCTCGACCACACCCTCCGGATCGCGGAGCGCGTCGACTCCTTCCGTCACCTGCTCCGGAACGCGCTGACGGTGCACGCGACGCTCATGACGCAGCAGCAGAACGAGGAGATGCGACGCCTCTCGGAGGCGAGCCTCGCGCAGAACGAGGAGTCGCGTCGGATGAGCGAGACGGCGCTGGCGCAGAACGAGGAGATCAAGCGGATCTCCTCCTGGGCGGCGATCCTCTTCGCCCCGACACTCATCGGCACCGTCTACGGCATGAACTTCGACGACATGCCGGAGCTCCACTGGCAGTTCGGCTACCCGGTCGCGATCGGAGCGATGCTCGTCCTCTCCGGCACTCTCTACGCGATCTTCCGAGCGCGCCGCTGGCTCTGACCGCACCCCAGCCCGCGAACTGTCACCAACGGTCAGTCCTGCACCCCGTGCACTGTCGATTGGTGACCGTTCGCGGGTTTACTTAGGGTGGCTAATTTGCTAGGCTAATGAATCGTGGCAAGCGGAGCAGCGACGAAGACCAGGGCACTGACGATCGCCGAGCAGGCGTCCGAACTCCGGATGGGCACCTTCCGGCTCGCGAGACGACTGCGCGGGGAGAAGTCGGTCGACGACCTCAGCGATCCGCAGTTCTCCGTCCTCGGAGGGCTCTACAAAGAGGGCTCCGCAACCCTGCGGGCACTGGCCGAACGCGACCGCGTGTCCGCGCCATCCATGAATCGCACCGTCAACTGCCTCGAAGAGGCCGGGTACGTCACCCGAGAAACCGACGCGGCCGACCGCCGGAAGGTCACCATCGCCCTCACCGAAGCGGGCCATACCACCGTCACCGAGACCGTCCGGAAACGCGACGCGTGGATCACCCAGCAGCTGCGCGCGCTCACCCCGGACGAACGCGACACCCTCGCCCGCGCAGCCGAGATCATGAGGAGACTCGCCACCCAGTGAGTGCAATGTTCCGTTCCCTGTCCAGCGTCAACTACCGCATCTGGTTCATCGGCGCCCTTGTGTCGAACGTCGGCGCCTGGATGCAGGCCACCACCCAGAACTGGGTCGTGCTGACCGACCTCACCGACAACGACGCCGTGGCCGTCGGCGCCACCATGGCCCTGCAGTTCGGGCCGCAGCTCGTCCTCGTGCCGATCACCGGTCTCATCGCCGACCGCTTCGACAAGCGGAAGATCCTCATCCTCACCCAGTCGAGCCTCATGCTCCTGGCCGCAGCGCTCGGCGCCCTGCTCATCTTCGGTCACGCCGAGCTGTGGCACATGTACCTCTTCGCGCTGGCCCTCGGCATCATCAACGCCGTCGACGGCCCGGCCCGCCAGACCTTCGTCTCCGAGCTCGTCGACGAGCACAACATGTCGAACGCCGTCGCGCTCAACTCGGCGTCCTTCAACGCGGCGCGCATGGTCGGCCCCGCCATCGCCGGTCTCCTCATCGTCGCGATCGGCTCCGGGTGGGTGTTCGTCGTGAACGCCTTCACCTTCCTCGGCGTCATCGGCGCCCTGTTGGCCCTGCGCACCGGCAAGCTCCGCCGCGCGCCGCGCCCACCGCGGGCTCGAGGACAGTTCGTCGAGGGCTTCCGCTACGTCCGCGGCCGGCCGGACCTCATGGTCGTCTTCGTGATCGTGTTCATCATGGGCGCGTTCGGCATGAACTTCCCGATCTTCGCCTCGACCATGGCCGTCGAGTTCGGCAAGGGAGCTGGCGAGTACGGCATCCTCTCGTCGGTGCTCGCGATCGGTTCCCTGACCGGGGCGCTCCTCGCGGCGCGGCGGGCGAAGGCCCAGATGCGGATGATCGTCGGCGCGGCCGGGCTCTTCGGGGTCGCTGCCCTCACGGCCGCGTTCATGCCGAGCTACTGGTCGTTCGCCGCCGTGCTGATCCTCGTCGGCTTCTCGACGGTGACGCTCCTGACGACCGCGAACGGACTCGTGCAGACGACTACCGAGGCCGCCGTCCGTGGCCGGGTGATGGCGCTGTACATGGCGATCCTCATGGGTGGCACCCCGATCGGCGCGCCCATCGTCGGGTGGGTTGCGAACACCTTCGGGCCGCGCTGGGCGCTCGGCCTGGGCGCACTCGCCGGCTTCGCCGCCTGCGCCACCGGCCTGGCCTACGGGGTGTTCCGTCATCACCTCCGCCTGCGCGTCGCGCCCGACTCCCGCTGGCGCCTGCAGTTCACCCACGACGGCGTCGTCTCCCCGGTCACGCCGGAGGACTTCTCGGAGCAGATCGCGCTCACCTCGCCGATCCCGCTGCCGAAGCCGAAGTCGCGCGCGAAGGCGCCCGAGCCGCGTCCGGAGTCGCGTCCCGAGTCGCGTCCCGAGTCGTCGCCGGTCGACGAGTCGACGACCCTCACCGGCTCCCGCCGCTAGACGGTCCTCCGCTCCGACCCGCTCGGCGTTCACAACTCCTGCATCCTGCGACCGCCGGGGCTCGCGGGCGGGCGGGGCAGCGGGTGACGCGGCCGGTCGTCGCAGGCGGCAGGAGTTACGAACGAGCCGCCACCGGACGGAGGCTCGGGACCCAGCACCGCAGGTCCTCGCGGTAGCGGCGGTACGGCTCGCCGAAGCGCGCCTCGAGGTCGGCCTCTTCGACCGGCCGGACCAGGACGTTCCAGACGACGGCACCGAAGACCGCGTACACGACCACGATCCAGGACGACAGCAGGAGTCCGACGCCGACACCTTGGACGATGCTGCCGACGGCCATCGGATTGCGGACGAAGCGATACGGCCCGGCGATGACGAGTCGGTTCGGCATCGCGGCGGGCAGCGGCGTCCCACCCCCGGTCGTCGCCATGGCGGCTGCGGACCAGAGCCCGACGACGCTCCCGAGCACCAAGACGACGATGCCGGCGATGACGGCGAACTGCTCCGCACCCGGCGGCAGGGCGACCGCGACCCGCCATCGCAGCTCGAAGAAGCGCAGGACGGCGGGGATCACCGCGAGGAAGACGCCCCAGAACGCGACGATCTCGACGGCGGTCCTCGCGAGTTGTGAACCGGTCGACGCCGACGCATCGGCTGGGCGGAACGCGAACGGCCCGATGGCGATCCATGCTCTCGGGATCCCGCCGGTGAGGACGAGCGCGAGTGCCGTGACCGAGCCGACCGCGGCGCCGACCATCAGCAGGGCGCCGATCCCCGCCTCCTGGGTCACAGCCGCGAAGATCCCCAGTGACACGGTGACCAGCAGCGTCCATCCGGTCGCGAGGATCGCCGCACATCGGATGGCGCATGCGGCGAGCGCCGAGGCGACGACGAAGAGTGGGACGTCGAGCACGGCCATGACGACGGGGTCGAGGCTGCCGAGCGTCGCCGCACGGACGGGCGGGACGAGGAACACCGACACCCACCATGCCGCACCGGCGAGGGCCTGCACGGCGAAGTACCAGCGCCCCCAGCGCTCGGCGCTCATGTGATCGTCGGTGTCGGTATCGGCGGCGTCATCGGCGTCGGCGGGCGATGAGCCACGCGACGAAACGCCACCCCAGGAGGAGTGCGGCGAGGACGAGGACGGTCACGATGACGAAGCTGAGTTGGACGCCCTGGCCGGAGACCGCGCGCAGCACCATCCCGACGACGACGGTCGACACCCAGACCACGACGCCGGCCCAGCGGACGGAGCGGGTCTCGCGCTGACCGAGGACGAGCGCGAGGACGTGTCCGACGAGGAGCCCGACGGCGAACGGCCACAGCGTCACGAGGAGTCCGAGGATGCCTTCGCCGTGGCTAGCGCGGCCGATGAGGACGAACACGATGACGGCGAGGAGGTCGATGCCGACGGTCGCGGCGAATCCGGCGGGGGTCCTGCTGGGGCGGTCCATCCCCTCACCCTATTGGCGTCGCCGCCGCCCACCCTGGAGGGAGGCCGCATGGCGCGCTGCGGGGTCTGTCGCTCGGTGCCGTCGCTGGCTACGATGGCGCTGACACTCGATCGACGAAGGAGCCGTCATGTCGTTCCAGGCCTATCTCGATGCCGCCGAGGCGAAGACCGGTAAGACCCCGCGCGAGCTCGTCGACGAGGCGCACGACCGCGGCTTCGACGCGTCGACGAAGGCCGGTGAGATCCTCGAGTGGCTGAAGACGGACTACGAGCTCGGCCGGGGTCATGGGATGGCGCTCGTCCACGTCATCAAGAACGGACCGACGATCAGCGAGAAGCACGTCGGCACCGACGGGGTGCACCGCGACGAGTCGACCGAACTCTGGCTCGACGGAGCGGCGACGAAGCCCGCCGCCACCTGATCCCCGTCCGGGTTGCTGCCAGCGCGGTGCGCTCGCGTGAGCGCGGGTCTGTGGCGTGAGCGCGCCCCTCTGGAGACCCGCGGTCACCTGCCAGACCCGCGCTGAAGGCTGAACACCGCCGTTCGCGTCAGCGCACCGCACTGGGCCCGGGACACCGACCTTCACGTCAGCGCGGTGCGCTGGCGGGCGGACGCGCCGCTCAGTACCAGAAGATCGGGATCCAGTCGCGATGGTGCGCGTGCACGATCGCGAGGAAGACGATCGCGTCGAACAGGAGGTGCACCGCGAGGATGTATCCGAGCGACCGCGTCTTCGAGAACAGGTACCCCTGGAGGAGCGCGAACGGGAACGTCAGGAGCGGACCCCACGAGCGGTAACCGAGTTCCCACAGGAACGAGACGAAGATCACGGCCTGCAGCAGGTTGGCCTGCCAGACCGGGAAGTGCCGTCGCAGCAGGGCGAAGCAGGTGCAGATGAAGAACAGTTCATCCCACGTGCCGACCGCGTTGACGCCGACGAAGAACCGGCCGAGTTCCCCGGCGTCGCTGATCACCGGCCAGTTCTCGTAGGCGCCGGATCGGATGAAGTAGAACGGCAGGATCGCCCAACCGAGGAGCGGGACGGCGAACAGGTACGCGATCTCGCCCTTCGTCTTCTTCTCGCGACTCCGCCAGGGGAACGTGATCGCCTTCCGCCGGTACACCAAGCGGTCGATGAGGAACGGGACACCGACCGCCAGCAGCAGCACGGTGCCGATCCGGAAGAAGCTGGGCCAGGAGACGTCGGCCTCCACCGACGTGGTCGACACGATGCCGATCCCGATGGCGATGAGGAACAGGTCCTGTGCGAGGGCTCGGTCGATGAGGATCGCGGTCGCGAGCGCGGCGACGAGCAGCGGGTAGCCGGCGAGCGGCTGCATCAGGCCGAACAGACAGAACGCCGACGCGGCGAGCAGCACCGCGGGGATCAGCTTCATCGGGCGGCGGGCCGGGACGATCATCTCGGTCTGCATGCCGTCGATCCTACGGGTGCCGGCGCGGGGCGCCGACGCGAGCGCGGGCTTGTAGGCGTCGGCGCGGTGCGCTGACGCGAGAGCACCTGAACGGGCGCGATCGCGTAGCCGGCGCGTGAGCGCGCCCCTCCGGAGACCCGCGCTCACGCGCATGACCCGCGCTCACGTCAGCGCACCGCGCTGGCAGCACGGCCCATCGGTCAGGCCTCTCGGGTGATCTCGACCTTCACGAAGAGCTTCGAGCGGTAGGGGCCCGCGTACACACCACGGAGTGGGGAGACGTCACCGTAGTCACGACCCCGCCCGATGAGGACGTGACGCTCGCCCACGTCGACCATGTTGGTCGGGTCGAACCCACGCCAGTCACCGCAGAACCACTCGACCCACGCGTGCGACTCGCCCGTCACCGTCTCGCCGATCGCCGCGTGCGGCTTCGGATGCAGGTACCCCGACACGTAGCGGGCCGGGATCCCGACCGAACGCAGCGCCCCGAGGACGATGTGCGTGATGTCCTGACAGACGCCCTTGCGGTTCGCCCACGCCTCGGCAGCGGTCGAGTACACACTCGTGACGCCCTGCACGTAGTCCATCTGCTCGCCGATCTCCCGGCTGATGGCCATCGCGGCCTCGCACGGGCTCTCGTAGCGGTCGGCGATGGTCCGGGCGAGCTCGACGAGATCGTCCGGCGGGGTCGTGCGGCGGGTCTGTTCCAGGTGCTCCACCCGCGTCACGGCGGCCTGGGTCGCGATGTCGAGCTGCTCCCAGCCGGTCGGGTGCGGCTCGTGCTTGCGCGGCCGGACCTCGACGAGGCTCGTCGCCGTGAGCGAGAGCTCCTCGTGCGGCGTCAGCACCTCGAACGCCGAGACCTTCATGCCCCAGTAGTCGGTGTACGTCGACTGCGACGCCCCCGGCTGGATGTCGATGTGCGAGTACAGGACGTACTGGTCCTCGGTCGTCACCGGCAGCATGCGCGCCTCGTTGTACGAGGCGTTGACCTTGCCGCCGTAGGAGAAGCCCGTGCTGTGCTTGATGTGGAGCCGGGTCATGAGTTCTCTCCGATCCATGCGGGCACCGCATGAGTGGGGAAGTAGCGTTCGCGGATCGCCTCCGACACCTGGCTGGTGACGTTCTGCACGGCGTCCATCCGACCGGGGAGGTCGACGAGCGTGTCCTGGATGGGCCGGTACTCGAGGTCGCTGCGGATCTGACCGAGCAGGCGCTGGGCGGAATCAACCGTCCCGACGCGGCCTCGGCGCGGTTCGAGGTCGCGCATGCACTCCTCGGCCCGGCTGATGGAGAACATGACCGACCGGGGGAAGAGCTGGTCGAGCAGGAGGAACTCGGCCGCGTTCTTCGCGCTCGGCATGCCGCGGTACGTGCGCAGGTAGGCCTCGTAGGCGCCGCAGGAGCGGAGGATCGTCGTCCAGGACGGACCGCTCGCCTCGGTGAGCGACCGCGTCGCCAGGAGTCTGGCCGTCATGTCGGCGCGTTCGAGGCTGCGACCGAGGGTGAAGAAGCGCCAGGCGTCGTCACGACTCGTGGCGGAGTCGACGATGCCGACGGCGAGGGCCGAACGCTCGCGCACCCACCCGAAGAACTCGTGCACCTTGTCGCTCGCGACGCGACGCGGCATCCGGGCACGGGTCGTGTTGAGGCACTCCCAGAGCTCGGTCGACACGATCTCGCGGGCACGTCGGGCGTTCTCGCGGGCGGCGCCGAGCGAGTAGGCGATCGACGCCGGGTGCGTGCGGTCGACGGCGAGCTGCGCGAGGACGTCTTGGCGGGTGAGCTCCTGGTCGGCAGGCGCGTCGCTGCCCATGACGGACAGCAGCGACCGGCAGGCGGTGTCCTCGTCGATCCACGGGTCCTCGAGCAGCAGCTGCAGGTGGACGTCGAGGATGCGCGCGGTACCGTCACTGCGTTCGATGTAGCGGCCGATCCAGAAGAGGCTCTCGGCGATGCGGCTCAGCATGATGCGTCCTCCTGCGTCGACCCGTCGGCAGCGGGCTCGGCGAGCGTCTGCTGCTGCTGCTGCTCCTGCTGGTCCTGGTTGCCGGCCGGACGGTCCTGGGGCGAGTGCTCGGGGGTCGTGCCGTGGTCGTAGATGATCGGGATCGACGTCGTCTCGGTCGTGGCCTGCTCGGCGACGAGACCCTGGATGTCGTGCGAGGACGCCTCGGGCGCCGCGTTGGGATCGAACGGACGTCCGACGACCCAGGTGTCCTTCGAGCCGCCGCCCTGGCTGGAGTTCACGACCAGCTGCCCCTCCGGCAGGGCGACGCGCGTCAGGCCGCCTGGCAGCACCCAGACGTCGTTGCCGTCGTTCACCGCGAACGGACGCAGGTCGGCGTGGCGGGGACGCATGCCGTCCTCGACGAGCGTCGGGATGGTGGAGAGCATGACGACCGGCTGCGCGATCCAGCCGCGCGGGTCCTCCTGCAGCTTCGTCTTGAGGGTCGCGAGCTCCTCCTTCGACGCGTCCGGACCCACGACGAGGCCCTTGCCGCCGGAGCCGTCGACGGGCTTGATGACGAGCTCGTCCAGGCGGTCGAGCACTTCCTCGAGGGCGAGCGGGTCCTCGAGACGCCAGGTGTCGACGTTCGGGAGGATCGCGTCCTCGGCGAGGTAGTACTTGATGAGGTCGGGCAGGTACGTGTAGACGAGCTTGTCGTCGGCGACACCGTTCCCGACCGCGTTCGCGATGGTCACGTTGCCGAGGCGCGCGGCGAGCATGAGCCCGGGCGAACCGAGCATGGAGTCGGCGCGGAACGACAACGGGTCGAGGAACTCGTCGTCGACACGGCGGTAGATGACGTCGACGCGCGTGGGCCCGGCGGTCGTGCGCATGAAGACCTTGCCGCCGGAGCAGAAGAGGTCGCGGCCCTCGACGAGCTCGACGCCCATGAGCCGCGCGAGCAGCGTGTGCTCGAAGTACGCGGAGTTGTACACGCCGGGGGTGAGGACGACGACGTTCGGGTCCTCGACGCCGGGCGGGGCCGACGCACGCAGCGCCTGCAGGAGCTTGTTGGGGTAGTCGCCGACCGGACGGACGCGCATCGAGACGAACAGCTCGGGGAGCGTCTGCGCCATCACGCGACGGTTGGAGATGACGTAGCTGACGCCCGACGGCACCCGGACGTTGTCCTCGAGGACGCGCATCTGACCGTGCTCGTCGCGGATGAGGTCGATACCCGAGACCTGAATGCGGACGCCGTTCGCCGCCTGGATCCCGTAGGCCTGCCGGTGGAAGTGCGACGACGAGGAGATGAGCTTCGCGGGGATGACGCCGTCGCGTACGGCGAGCTGCGGGCCGTAGACGTCGGCGAGGAAGGCCTCGAGCGCCTTGACGCGCTGCTTGATGCCGGCCTCGACCTGCGTCCACTCCTGCTGCTCGATCACCCGCGGGACCGCGTCGAGCGGGAACGGACGCTCCTCGCCGGCGAAGTCGAAGGTCACGCCCTGCGCGAGGTAGGAGCTGGCGAGGGCGTCGGTGCGGCCTCGGAGCTCCTCCTGGGTCATCCTTGCGAGGGAGCTGTAGATCTCCTGATACGCCCGCCTGGCGGTCGCACCACCTGCGTGTTCCGCCGCCTCGCCGAACATCTCGTCGAACGCGGGAACACCGCCCGGAGTCTTGCGCGGGGCGAGCGTGCCGCCATAGCCGTTGAACAGGTCACCCATGGGCCGACTCTACCGGGACACATGTTGCCGGGGTGTTTCGGAGCGCGGAGAGGACGCCCCACCGGCCACCGAGCCACCCCACCGGCCACCGAGCCACCCCACCGGTCACCGGGCCACCCCACCGGCCACCGAGCTTGTCGAGGTGCGCCCTTCGACAAGCTCAGGGACCGAAGGAGGTCGCTCAGGGACCGAAGGAGGTCACTCAGGGGCCGAAGGAGGTCACTCAGGGACCGGCGGAGGTCGCTCAGGGACCGGCGGGGTGAAGCGAGCCCTACGCGACCGAGGCGGCGGTGAGGGCGGCCAGCTCGTCTGCGGAGAGCTCGAGCGTCGCGGAGGCGAGGAGGTCGGGCAGCTGCTCGACCGTGCGGGCACTCGCGATGGGAGCGGCGACCGTCGGCTGCGAGCGGAGCCACGCGAGCGAGACCGTCGCGACCGAGACGCCGTGGGCGGCGGCGACCTCGTCGAGGACCGGCAGGAGCGCGGCGTGGTCGGCCAGGTAGGCCTGGGCTCCCTCGGCGCGGACGCTGTCGATGCTCGACCCCTCGCGGTACTTGCCCGTCAGGAAGCCCTTGGCGAGCGAGAAGTACGGCAGCACGGCGAGCTGCTCGCGCTCGGCGATCGTGCGCAGCTCCCCCTCGAAGTCGCGTTCGACGAGGTTGTAGTGCGGCTGGAGGGCGATCGGGCGGTGGAGACCCTTCGCCTCGACGATCTCGAACCATTCGGCGATGCGCGCGGCGGAGTAGTTGGAGATCCCGAGGTAGCGGACCTTGCCGGCGTCGACGAGCGACGACAGCGCGGTCACGGTCTCCTCCAGCGGCACGGACTCGTCGTCGAAGTGCGCGTAGTAGAGGTCGATGTGGTCGGTGCGGAGGCGCTCGAGTGAGGCGTCGGCGGCCTTCAGGATGTTGTCGGCCGCGAGCCCCTGGAAGTCGGGGTGCTGGCTGACCTTGGTCGCGATGACGATGTCGTCGCGGTTCCCGCGCTGTTCCTGCCACTCGCCGATGAGTCGCTCGGAGTCACCGCCGGTGTTGCCGGGCACCCACGCGGAGTAGCCGTCGGCGGTGTCGATGAAGTTACCACCGCCCGCGACGTAGGCGTCGAGGATGTCGAACGAGGTCTGCCGGTCGGCGGTCCAACCGAACACGTTGCCGCCGAGGTTCAGCGGGAAGACGGACAGGTCGGACGTTCCGAGGGTGGTGCGGGCGTGAGTCATCTGATGATCCTCCAGAGGTTCGGTGCATCGCTGGTACTTCTCCTCACGCTAAGCCCGCAGACGGCTCGACTATTCCGTCGTGTCGCCCGATGACGAGCGGGCCGCCGAGGCCGGACTGGCTCTCCACGGCCCGGCGCAGCCCGTCCTACAGTGGGCCGATGGGCTACCGCATCGACGACTCGAAGGACCGCATCGACCGGGACGCCGTGTGGGCCCTGCTCCGTGAGGTCTACTGGGCCAAGTGGCGCAGCCGAGTCGACGTCGAGGCGCAGATCGACGACGCCTGGCGCGTGATCGGCGTGTACGAGGAGGAGACCGGCGCACAGGTCGGCTTCGCTCGGGCGGTGTCCGACGGACTCGGCTTCGGTTACCTCGCTGACGTCATCGTCCACGAAGCACACCGGGGCCACGGTCTCGGTAAGCGGATCGTGCAGGCCATGATCGACGACGGTCCCGGCGCGCACTTCCGGTGGACACTCTTCACGAGCGACGCGCACGGCCTCTACGAGCAGTTCGGGTTTACCGATCCCGGCCCGACGGCGCTCGTCCGTCCAGCCGCGCAGCTGCCCGTCCACCCGAGCCAGGTGCCGACCGCCTGAGATGCGGCGAATCGCCGTCCCACGGCGACTCGAACGACGAATCGACGCACCTCACCGCAGGCCTCCAGCCGCGACGGGCTAGCGTTGACGTATGTGGATCTCCGACGACGGCCGGTACAACATCGTCGACGTGCCCGCGGAAGCGTATCCGGGGCGCGCGTATCTCCTCGAACTCGTCGCCGGTCTCGAACCCGACGAACTCCAGACGCTCGTGACCCGCATGCAGGCGTTCGACGACGCGATGATCGACCGGCTCGAGGTCCTCGTCGACGACGACGCCCCCGAGGTCGCACCGGATCCGGAGCGTGAGGCACCGTACGTCGACGAGATGATCCCGCGACGCGTCCTCGACTCGATCGACTGGGACGCGATCCTCACGCCACCGTTCCGGATCGAGGCGATCGACGTCGCCGGTGACCGCTGGCGCATGGACGCGTGGGCCTTCCTGGAGTCGATCGTCGAGCCGCCCGTCACCCGACCGAGCGCCCGCAACCTCGGCTCCTCCCCCATCGACCAGGCGTAGACCGGCACCTGCCGAATAGGCTGGGCGTCATGACCGACGCCGATGTCACCATGCCCGCCTCATCCCCGTTGCTCGCCGAGGGCGCTGTCCTCGAGCACCTGTACACCGGCGCGATCTGGAGCGAGGGGCCGGCGTGGATCGCGGAGACCGGCCGCGTGCGCTGGAGCGACATCCCGAACGACCGCATCCTCGAGTTCGACACCGCGACCGGCGAGACGGCCGTGTTCCGCGACGGCGCCGAGTACACGAACGGCCGCACGATCGACCGCGAGGGCCGGGTCGTGCAGTGCAGTCACGGGCGCCGCGCGGTCGAGATCGAGGGGCCCGACGGCCCGAGCACGCTCGTCGACCACTGGGCCGGCGGCCGCTTCAACTCCCCGAACGACGTCGTCGTGCACTCCGACGGCTCGATCTGGTTCACCGACCCGCCCTACGGCATCGACGCCAGCGGAGAGGAAGGCCACCCCGGCGAGCAGGAGTACGGCGGGTGCTACGTCTTCCGACTCGAATTGGACACCGGGGCGATCGAGCCGGTCATCACGGCGATGGTGCACCCGAACGGGCTCGCGTTCTCACCCGACGAGTCGATCCTGTACGTGTCCGACACCGCCACCGCCGTCCGCCGGATCGCGGCCTACGACGTCGCAGCAGACGGCGTCTCGGTCGTCGCCGGCGACACCCCCGGTCGCACCTTCGCGAGCACCGCGGTTCCCGCGTCCGACGGCTTCCGGATCGACGTCGACGGCAACGTGTGGTCGTCGGCGGGTGACGGCGTCGAGGTGTTCGACCCGTCCGGCGCGACCATCCTGCGCATCCCGGTCCCGGAGCGCACCGCGAACGTCTGCTTCGGCGACCCCGATGGCCGCACCCTCTACATCACGGCCAGCACATCTCTCTACCGCATCCGAACCGCCACCCGCCAAAGCCCGCGAACTGTCACTCCAGCACAGTGACGGGGCGCTGGACGAGCGGTTGGTGACAGTTCGCGAGCTGGAGCTCACGCCCGCCCCTGCAGGATGAGGTTCCAGTACACCCAGGGCAGGACGTAGCGGTCGGCGATGAACGTGAACCGACGCTCCTTCGCGAGTCCGTTCCAGAACGGGATCGAGGGCTTCGGGCGGTAGCGGTCGTCGAACTCGGCGAACACCACCGTCCCGCGGGAGACCGTGAACGGGCACACCGAGTAGCCGTTGTAGACCGTGCCCGGCTCCTGGCCGGACCGCACGGCGACGAGGTTCTTCGCGAGGGTCTTCGTCTGTTGCCGGAGGGCACCGCCGGACTTCGAACTCATCACCGCGGCGGCGTCTCCGAGCGCCCAGACGTCGGGGAACCGCGGATGCCGCAGGGTCAGTGAGTCGACCTCGACGAACCCACCCGGGTTGCCGGGGTCGGCGAGCGCCGTGGCCGCGAGCCAGTCCGGTGCGGACTGCGGCGGCACGGCGTGGAGGACGTCGTAGGGGATCTCCTCCCGGAGTCCGCCCGTCACGCCGTCCTGCCCGCGATCCGGGCCGTCCTGCGGGTCGGTCTGCGCGATGGTCACCACGCTCCGCTCCGGATCCACCGCGACGAGCTCGCGCGAGAACCGCACGTCGATGCCGTACTCGGCGACCTTGCGGTCGAGTTCGGCGTCGATCATCGGCATGCCGAACATCGTGGGTGTGGGCACGACCAGCACCACACGGATGTCGTCGAGGACGCCCGTCTGCCGCCAGTAGTCGCACGCGAGGTACAT
This sequence comes from Plantibacter auratus, assembly GCF_050587365.1. Lineage (NCBI taxonomy): Bacteria > Bacillati > Actinomycetota > Actinomycetes > Micrococcales > Microbacteriaceae > Plantibacter > Plantibacter auratus. The sequence goes on from NZ_JBOBFV010000004.1 coordinate 257,467, forward strand.
CGGCTTCTGCGCGGCACCCGAGCAACTCGCGGGGCCGGCGGGCTGCGTGAACACGACGGTGCCGGAGCGGACCGACCGGAGCACGCGCGAGGCCTTCTGCGCGTACTCGAAGGTGTAGTTGGAGATCCCGACCGGCGACGCCATCGCCTCCGTCAGACCGGGCACGGCGTCCCAGTCCTGCTGGATGCCCGGAGCGACGATGAGCTGGTCGTACTCGACGGCGGTGCCGGATTCGAGCGTCACCGTCTTCGCGACCGGGTCGATGGACTGGACCCGGTCCTGGATCCAGGTCACGCCCTTCGGCGTCACGGCGTGCTGTGGCCTCGTGGCGACCGACGCGGACGCGGTCCCGCCCGCGACGTGCGAGAACATCGGCTGGTACCGGTGGTGCTCCCGCGGTTCGATGACCGCGACGTCATCGACGCCGTATCGCCGGAGCCTCCCGGCGACGGAGAGACCGGCGTTGCCGCCACCGATGACGACCACCTCGTGATGGAGCGGTGCCGTCCTGGGATCGGTCACGGTGGCGGCGGCGCTCAGGATCCGGACTGACCGCGACCGGTGGCGTTCTGCAGCCGGTCGATGTGTTCGGAGGCCTGCGCCTTCGTCAGGTCGGCGGGGAGCTCCTCGCCTGCCTCACGGGCCAGGGTGTCGAGGTAGCTGCGCTGCGGGCCGGTCATCGGCTCGTCGCCGGTGACCCAGTCCTCGGGGTCCTTGCTCGCGCTCGTCGAGCTGTCGTCGCCTCGTGCTCCGAGGGTCTCCTCGGTGGCGCCGATCATCTCGGGTGCACCGGAGGTCGTGGCGTCGGGGGTCGTTGCATCGGTCTGTTCTGCGTCAGTCATGCGGCAACGGTACGTCGAGCGGGCGATCGGGCAGGAGGGGTTGCGCGGCCCGAGCGATCGGTGTCGGAATAGCGACGGACGACCCCCGGTTGACCCAGGCGACCGCGTGCGGCCGCACCGTCCACGAAGGAGACCCATGTCCGACACCGCTTCCGGAACCGACCGATCCGCCGACGAGCCGACTCCGTCGCAGGGCATCACCATCGGCATCCTCGGCGCCGGCAAGGTCGGCACGGTCCTGGCACGACTCGCGGTCGCCGCCGGGTACCGGGTGCTCATCAGCGGCTCCCGCGACGCCGCCCGGATCGCCCTGACGATCGACGTCCTCGCACCGGGTGCCGTCGCCACGACCGCCGCCGACGCAGCGGCCCAGGCCGACATCGTGATCCTCGCGCTGCCCCTCGGCAAGCACCGCTCGGTGCCCGTCGACGAGCTGCGCGGCAAGCTCGTCACCGACGCCATGAACTACTGGTGGGAGGTCGACGGACACCGCGAGGACCTCAGCGCACCGGAGACGTCGACGAGCGAGCTGGTCGCCGCCTTCCTGCCGGAGTCGCGCGTCGTCAAGGCGTTCAACCACATGGGGTACCACGACCTCGACGGGGAGCCGCGTCCGGCCGGCACCCCGGGCCGCAAGGGCATCGCGATCGCCGGCGACGCCCCCGCGGACCGGGCAGCCGTCTCGGCCGTGGTGGACGCCCTCGGGTTCGACCCCGTCGAGATCGGGCCGCTGCGCGCGGGCGTCGTCCTCGAACCCGGACACGAGCTCTTCGGGGCGAACATCGGGGCCGACGAGATCCGCGAGGTCGCCGAGGTGCGGGCGTTGGCGGCGGACGTCCGCTAGCCGACCTGGCGGGTTCCAGCGTCGGATCGGTCTCGACCGTTCGGTCGCGGGGTGAGCGCCGCTGAGCGGATCACTTCCGCGAGCTCGCCGGCACGGCTCCACATCGGCCAGTGACCTGTCGGGAGGTCGACGACCTCGACGGTCGCGAGCCCCGCGACCTCGACGAACATGGGGTGTCCGCCTCGGGCCAGGTCCAGCACCTGCGCGCTGGGGATCGAGCAGCACACCAGGGTGGTCGGGACGGCGGCGCGGGCGTCGTTGGTCAGCTCGACAGCCTGTCGGAGGACGGGCGCCGGCTCGGGGACCGCCCGGGCGCGGAACCGGTCGAGGACCTCGGCGCTCAAGCCGTCGAGGCTCGCCTGCTGCGCGAGGACGTCGAACGCCGGGAGCGGAAGCTCGTCGACGTCGTCCGGCAGGTCCGGCGCGAAGACGGTTCCTGGCGCCACCGGACCTGAGTCGACCCACACCACCCGGCGGACGAGCTCCGGATGCCGGTCGAGGAGCAGGGCGACGGGAGCGTTGGCGCCGCTGTGCGCGACGACGACGGCCGGGTGGTCCGCGGAGACGTCCCGCCGGGCGAGTACCTCCGTGATCGCGGCCACTTGGTCGTCGAGGGTCCTGCTGGACCGGTCGGGATCGGCGCCGTCGAGGCCGGGCAGGGTGATCGCGACGGTGCGCGAGCGGTCGGGGTCGAGATGGTCGATGACGTCATCCCAGGCCCAGGCGCCCAGCCAGTGGCCGGCGATGAGGATGATGGTCGGGGTGTCGTTCTGTGTGTTCATGACTCCAGCCTGAAGCGCGCTCCAGGCAGGTGTGTGTCACTATTTCTGTCATGAATCTCGAACTCGTGAGCCGATGAAGCGGGCGGAGCGACTCCACGCCCTGTCCGAGGCACTGCGTCGGGGTGGATCGCGAGGAACCTCCGCCGTGCGGTTGGCGAGGGACTTCGGCGTCTCCGTGCGCACCGTGAAGCGGGATCTCCAGGCACTCGAGCGCAGCGGCGCGCCCATCTGGTCACGTCCGGGACCAGGCGGCGGATACGGGTTGGCCGTCGGGGCGACGCTGCCACCGGTCAGCCTGTCCCCGGTGCAGGCGGTGGCGCTCATGTCGGCGGTGTCCGCGGCACCCGACGCCCCGTACGCGGATCTGGCAGCCGCCGGAGTGCAGAAGATCATGGACGTCCTCGACCCCAGGACCCGCGCACGAGCCGACGCGCTGGCCGGTCGGATCTGGATCGATGCGCCCCCGACCGCTTCGCGCGTCGTCCGATCGGCGCTCGAGGAGGCGATGGCCGAGCAGCGGGTCGTCCGCATCCGGTACACCTCGCGGGCCGGGAGCACGACCACGCGCGACGTCGAGCCCGTGCTGTTCGCGTCGACGAACGGTCAGTGGTACCTCGTCGGATGGTGCCGGATGCGCGATGCGATGCGGTGGTTCACGGTCGCGCGCATCGAGCGGGCCAGCGTGACGAAGACGGCGTGCAGTGGCCACACGGTCGCCGAGGTTGGCGAGCCACCGGTGAATGCGACGCCGGTCCACGGCCGGGGACGGTGACCTTCGATCCATTCATAGGAATAGAACCACTTCGCGCGACGCTGTAGCCAGGGTGAAGAAGATCGGGTTCCTGTCCTTCGGACACTGGCAAGACGTTCCGGGCTCCAGCGTGCGCACCGGGCGTGACGCGCTCCTGCAGAGCATCGAGCTCGCGGTCGCGGCGGAGGAGGTCGGTGTCGACGGCGCGTACGTGCGCGTGCACCACTTCGCCCGGCAGCTCGCGTCACCGTTCCCGCTGCTGGCGGCGATGGCGGCGAAGACCTCGACGATCGAACTCGGCACCGGTGTCATCGACATGCGGTACGAGAACCCGCTCTACATGGCCGAGGAGGCGGCGGCCACCGACCTCATCAGCGACGGGCGACTGCAGCTCGGCGTGAGCCGGGGATCACCCGAGACGGCGCTCCGCGGGTCGGAGTCGTTCGGTTACGTGCCGGGCGACGATGAGACCGACGCGGACATCGCCCGCTCGCACACCGAGGTGTTCCGTGCGGCCATCGCGGGCGCGGGTGTGGCTCGCGCCAACCCGCAGATGACGGGGACCAACGGTCTGCTCGCGATCCAGCCGCAGTCCCCGGAGCTCGGTGAGCGCATCTGGTGGGGCGCCGGCTCGCGGTCCACGGCGGTGTGGACGGCGGAGCAGGGCATGAACCTCATGTCGTCGACGCTCCTCACCGAGGACACCGGGGTGCCGTTCGACGAACTGCAGGCCGAGCAGATCCAGATGTTCCGTGACGCCTGGACCGAAGCCGGTCACGAGTGGCAGCCGCGGGTCTCCGTGAGCCGCAGCATCCTGCCGCTCATCGACGACGAGACGCGCCGCTACTTCGGGCTGCGCGCCCAGGCCGACTCGAAGGACCAGGTCGGACACCTCGACGGCGGACTCGCGCGCTTCGGCCGCAGCTTCATCGGCGAGCCCGACGTCATCGCCGCAGAGCTCGCGAAGGACGCAGCCGTGCAGGCCGCCGACACCGTCCTCGTCACCGTCCCGAACCAACTCGGCGTCGAGTTCAACGCGCGCATCCTGGAGTCGATCGTCAAGGACATCAAGCCGGCGCTGGGGTAGCCGCAGGGATCACAACTCCCGCTGATCGCCCGTCTGCAGGTTGACATGCGCTCCAGGCGCTGCCCTCACGGTCGGCGGCGAACCGTCCGCAGGAGTTGTGATCGCCAGACTCAGCCCAACAGCTCGGCGAGCGCCGCGGGCACCTGCCACGTGCCGGCCGCATCGCGTTCGAGCGGGAGCTCAGCCGTGATCGCCGGGCCGGCGGTCGGGAGCGGGGCGATGACGCGCGGCGTCGGAGCCCAGGTGACCTGGAGGCCCGCCGCCTGCAGCTCCTCCACGTCGAGCACGATGAGCACGAGCGGCAGCTGAAGCGACCCGTACACCCGCTCGAGCACCTCGGGCAGTCGGTCAGCGGTCGTCGCGTGGACGAAGCCGGCGTCGACGAACGGCACGGCTCGAGTCGACACCTCGTACTCGCCGAACGGCCGACTGGCCTCCCAATCGTCGACGATCGCGACATGCAGGATCTTCGTCATCTCCACCCTCTCCCTTTAATGAGACGTTACCGTATCATTAGAGCATGGAATCGAGACGTGGTCGCCCGACGGCAGCCGAACGTGACCGACGGCGCGACGCGATCCTCGACGCCGCCATCCGCCGGTTCACCGGGCACGGGTACGGCGGGACGACGATCGAGGCGATCGCCGCCGACGCGGGCGTGACGAAGCGGACGATCTACACCTGGTTCGGCGATCTCGCCGGCATGCTGACGGCGGCGGTCGAACGGCAGCACGGGTATCTCCTCGCGGCAGACGAGCCAGGCTCCGAAGCCGAACCCCTCGAGGACGCGGCGACCCGACTCGTCATCGCGCTGCATTCGGACGTCTCGATCGCGCTGCACCGGCTCGTGATCGCGGAGTCTCCGCGCTTCCCCGAGGTCGCCGCCGGCTTCTACGCCGCCGGCCCGGCCCGCTCGATCGCGTTCCTCGCCGACCACGTCGGCGAGCGGGCGGAACAGCTCTACACCCTGCTCCTCGGCGAACCGCATCGACGCAGGCTGCTCGGCTTGTCCGCTGCACCGACGCCGGATGCAGCACGGGCGCACGCCCGCTCCTGCCTCGCACTGGTCGTCGACAAGTAGCCCACCTGTCGGAGGCCACGCAACCCGGGCCGGCCCCGATTCCGACCGTGTAAGTCGTCTGACACACTGACGATCATGAAGCGCTCCACCATCCCCGCCCTCGCCGTCATCCTCCTCACCCTCGCTGGCTGTTCGGCGGGCACCCCGGGGCAGACCTCGTCGCCCTCCGCGACCACCGCGGCGCCGACGGCCACACCCTCGGCGACCTCCGAGCCCATGAGCGACGCGACCTGCGAAACCGTCCTGACGGACGAGGAGTACGCGAGCCTCGCGGAGGACGGGCTGGTCCTGAACCCCGACATCTTCGTCCTCGACGACACGATGCAGTCGATCATCGACGCCGGCGGCCTCGGTTGCTACTGGACCCGCTCCGGCGGCGACATCCGCGTCTGGTACGCGCAGGGAGCCACGACCAGCGCCGAGTGGGACGCGCAGCAGCAGTCGCTCATCAGTGCCGGGTGGACCGAGATCGACACGCCGGTCGCCGACACAGTCCAGGCTCCCGACGTGAACGACCCCGACTACCTGCCCGTCGTGACCTACCGGGACGGCGTCATCTACTACGCCAGCTACGTGGAGCTGCTCCCCTCGGTGAAGGCCCTCCAGGAGTAGGCACCCGCCGCAGGCTCAGCGGTCGAGCGTGACCACGTCACTCAGGCCCGCGGTCGCGTCTGCGGCCAGAACCCCGTGACGCGCGAAATCGGCCCACATCTGACGCAGGAAGCGGCCACGACGGTCGACCTCGGCCCACGTCGCCGAGCCGATGAGCGCCGTCCGGCTCCACGACCGTTCGGTGCCGAGGAGCAGGGGCAGGTCCGTCACGTGCGACGCCCCGTAGGGACTGCCGGGCGGCGCCCAGCTGAGCTCGTACCGCGTGGCCCGACCGCCGGACGCCCGATGGCGTTCGACGAACTTCCGGGCGTCGCGCGTATAGGTCACGTGGGTGGTCGCGCCGACGAGCGCCCGCCGGATCGGATCACCGACGAGCGGCATCGAGGTCATACGGGCGAAAGCCGGGATGAGCGGCACGTACAGCCGGGTCTCCTCCGTCGTCGAGCCGATGAGCACGTCGATGCGCGAGGCGGCCTCCCGCCAGGCGGCGTCGCGGTCGGCCTCCGCCGGGAGCGGCGCGTGACCGTACTGGGTGCCGAACGCCATGCCGCCACGCAGTCCGAACCGTCGCGCCGCCCGCTCCACCTGCTCTTCGAGCGCGAGTAACTCGACCACCGGGGTGTCCCGCGTCGGGCTGCCGGCCGCCCGCATCATCGCGCTCGCCATCTTCGCCCGACCACTGCTGATGCCGAGCGGCGCGCTCTGGACGATGGCGCGCTGGAAGAGCCCCGCGGTGCCGTCGCTGATCATGAGGTGCGCGATCGCATCGCCGCCCGCCGACTGCCCGAAGAGCGTGACCGACCCCGGATCGCCACCGAACGCAGTGATGTGCTCGTGGACCCACCGGAGCGCGAGGACGAGGTCCAGCAGGCCGAGGTTCGCCGGCAGCGTCTCGCCGTCACCGAGGAAGCCGAGGATCCCGAGCCGGTACGTGACCGACACCACGATGACCCGCTGCTCGACGACCAGGCTGATCGGATCGTAGACGTCGAGGTCGCCGGCGCCAGTGACGTAGGCCCCGCCGTGGATCCACACCATCACCGGCAGCGACTCGTCCGGGCGCATGTCGGCAGGGACCGTGATCGAGAGCGCCTGACAGTCCTCCGAGTCGACCATCCCTTCACCGGCACCCTCGAGGACGGCCTCGAGCACCCGGGAGGAACGCTGCGGTGAGGCCGGCGCCCGCTCGAAGGCCCGGAATGGCACCGGATCGCCGTCGGCGCCGACGGGAAGACCGGTCGGCACCGGCACCTCGAAGCGTCCCGCGCGGGCGTACGGGATACCGCGAGCCCGAATCACCGCCCCGTCGACCCGACCGAGGATCGTGCCGAGGGAGGTCTCGAAGCTGCGTGTGTCACTCATCGCTCCACGGTATCCGCCGCTCCGGTTGAGTTGCCCGGAACCGTGCATATTTACGGTGAAAACGCACCGTTCCGGGCGACTCAGCGCTCGGCCTACGGGATGCGGATGTAGACCGGGTCACCCCAGATCGACAGACGGTGCTGCACGTAGCGACCCCAGTCGGGAGAGTCGTACATGCCGCCCGCGCCGTCGTAGATCGCGATGTGACCTTCCGGCCAGTAGAGCAGGTCACCGGCGACGGCCTCCGACGCCGAGATCTGCACGCCCGACGCGGCCTGCGCACCGGCGCCGCGGGGCAGTGACACACCGAACGCCCCGAAGACGTACTGCACGTAGCCGTCGCAGGCGAAGCTGTCGGACGGGTCGTTGCCGTTGCCATAGGGGACGACGCCGACGAACTGCGCCGCGTAGGCGAGGATCGCCTCGCCGGATCGGGCGACGGCTGGAGCCGCGTAGGTTCGTCCCGCCGAAGCCGACGCGGACGACGAGGAGGCGGCGGATGCACTCGCGGCCGCCTCGGCTGCGGCAGCTGCAGCGGCGGCCGAGGCGGCGTCGACCTCCTCCTGGCTGGTTGCGCCGTAGCCGTCGCGCACGAAGGGCACATCGGCTGCGGTCGACGGCACGGAGTACGACACCGACTGCATCGTCGCTGCAGACGGGATCGCGCCACCGGTCGCCGCATCGACGTCGACGCCCGCTGCGGCCGCCGGCAGTGACACCGACACGAAGAGCCCGGTGGCGAGCGTCATCACGCCGAACGTGGCGAACGGCTTGGCGCGCTTCGCGAACGAGCTCTTGGCGCGTGGGACCGAGCGCCGCTTGGTGGGCACGAGGTCGATGTGACGTCGCTCCTCCTCGGCGGAGGCGGTCCAGCTGGCGTCCTCGAGTCGAGCCGCACGACGGGCGGCTCGTGGGCTGAGGGCCACGTGGCGGCCGCCGGTCCGGGTGGGTGTCGAGGGGGTCACGGCCGGAGTGTTCGGGTCGCGGCGCTCGAGGGCGCGCGCAGGGGTGGTGCTGGTCATGTACGGGGTACCGTCCTGGGTCTCGGTCGCGTCGGGGGCGCGCTCGGTTCATGCTCGGTGGGTGCAGCATCGCCTCGGCAGAGCCGCCCCTCGATGACCGCGGTCGACCGGTTGCCCGATCCGAGGGAGGCGAAACGGCCACCCTACGTGGACGTCCCTGAGAGGATCCTCCGCTTGGCGCGGCCTGTGGAGGACCGATGAAGCACGGATCGCCGATTTGCTAGCATCGTGCTAGCACTCCACTCCCACGAGAGGTGACGACATGCCCACGGTGACCGTCCGGAATCTCGATGAGGACACGAAACGCGGTCTGCAACAGCTCGGCGCCTTGCACGGACGATCGATGGAGGCGGAGATCCGGGCGATCCTCGCTGCGGCCGTCAGGACGACGACGGCTGAGGATCTCCGCGCCGCCTCGGCCGCCGACAGCGACCGACCGGGGCTGGCGGAGCGTATCCATCAGCGCTTCGTCGACCTCCACCTCGACGGTGAACTCGTCATCGAACTGCCCGACCGCACCACGACCACCCGACCGAATCCGTTCGACGATGCCGCGAGCGCCGACGCGGACGACCCGGCCCCGAGGTGATCATCCTCGACACGAACGTCGTCTCCGAACTGTTCAGGCCACGGCCCGACCCCACGGTTGCCCGGTGGCTCGACCGGCAGGACGAGGCCGACCTCCACCTCACCGCGATGACCGCTGCCGAGCTCCTCGAAGGAGCCCTGCGCCTCCCTGCAGGCGCTCGCCGATCGGCGCTCGTCGGGGCCGTGGCGACCGTACTCGACGCCGACTTCGCAGGACGCGTCCTCCCCCTCTCTGCGGAAGCCGCGCTCGACTACGCGGAGCTCATGACGACGCGACGCCGCTCCGGCAACCCCATCGGACCTCAGGATGCGATCATCGCGGCCATCGCGAGATCCTCCGACGCCGCTCTCGCGACGCGGAACACGCGCGACTTCGCCGGTGTCGGCCTCCACCTCATCGACCCGTGGGTCCCCGACCACCTGGCATGACGCAGGGCGGCACCCGCCTCAGGACGGGTCGACGCCGACCGTCGACTGCCGGACGACGAGTTCCGGCTGGAAGACGATCTGCTCGGGCACGCGTCGAGCGCCCGCGTCCGCCTCACGGAGCAGGAGCTCGACGGCGGTGTGGCCGATGAGTGCGCTCGGCTGACGGATCGATGACAGCGGGACGACAGCCGCCGACGCGAAGTCGATGTCGTCGTACCCGATCAGGGCGATGTCGTCCGGCACGCGCACCGAACCGAGCATGCTGAACGCCTGCAGGACCCCCATCGCGAGGAGGTCGTTGGCCGCGAACACCCCGTCGGGCCACTGGTCGCGAGGACGGTTCCGGATGGCCTCGCCCGCGGAACGGCCCTGCAGCACCGTCAACGCGGTGGTCTCCACGACCTCGAGGGTGACCTCGGCACCACCGGCCGCGGCTGCGTCGACCGCCTGACGCGCCCCGGCGAGCCGGTCGACGACCTGCCGGAGCGATGACGGACCACCCACGACCGCGATACGACGCCGACCGAGTCCGATGAGGTGCTCGACCGCGAGCCGCCCGCCCGCGACGTCGTCGACGGCGACCGATGAGAAGCTCGTGTCATCGGTCTGCCGATCGACGAGGACCGTCGGCGTCCCGCGGTCGCGCAGCCGGCTGAGCCGGGTGAGGTCGTCGCCGAGCGGAGTGATGAGGACGCCGGCGACCCGCTGCTCCTCGAAGAGGTCGAGGTAGGCGCGCTCGCGGTCGATGCTCTCGTCGCTGTTTCCGAGCAGGACCGACCACCCCTCCGCATCGGCCCGGTCCTCGGCACCGCGGGCGACGTCGGTGAAGAACGGGTTGCCGACGTCGAGCACGACGAGGCCGACACTGCGGCTGCGGCCGGCCCGGAGCTGACGGGCCGCGTCGTTCCGCACGAAGCCGAGCTCGTCGATCGCCGCGTGGACGCGGTCGACGGTGACGGGCGAGACCTTCTCGGGGCGGTTCAGCACGTTGGAGACGGTCCCGACCGAGACGCCGGCTCTCGCCGCGACGTCCTTCACGCTCGCGCTCACAGCTCCCCTTCGCCTGTCAGACCCGCCAGACGACGCCGGACGGGCTGGCTCATTGTTGCATGCAGCGCCTTCGTGCGCCCGTGCAGCCCGCTGTCACCCGATCGTCTCCGTCCCCAACTCAGGACTCCCCCGGCGCGCCGCACCCACCCCAACCCGACACACCGGGCGACTCCTGAGAACGGGCCATCCACCCGCCGCCGTCCCCAACTCAGGAGTTCCCGGGCGCGGCGGCCCCGCCCGACCCCGACACACCGGGCGACTCCTGAGAACGGGGCGACGATCAGGCGGGATCGACCGGCAGGGCCGACGCGGCGGGCAGGGTGACGACGACCTCGAGACCGTGGCCGGGTCGGTTGTGCAGCACGATCGCCCCACCCGCGTTGCGCGCGATGGCGGCGACGATCGCGAGCCCGAGCCCGGAACCGTGCCCGGAGGACCGCGTCGCGTCCGACCGGCTGAACCGCTCGAGCGCCCGCGGTTCGAAGGCCGGGTCGAGTCCTCCGGCGTTGTCCGACACCCGGAGCGTGAGCTGACCGCCGTCGTCGTCGAGCATCACCGACACCCGGCGCGGAGCGCCCCCGCGCTCGGTGAAGGCCTGCAGCGCGTTCCCCGCGAGGTTGTCGACGACCCGACCGACATCGTCGGCGCGCACGGCGTACACCGCCGCACCCTCCCCCGGCCCGCTCTCAGCGATCGCGCTCACGTACTCGACCTCGATCCCGGCCAGCGCGTCGTCCGACGCGACCCGGAACCGCGCGCGCTCGACCGCCTCGAGCACGTCGGCCTCCAACCTGGCCGCGCTCGTCCGCTCCTCCGGCGTCGCCGCCTCGATGCGGGACAGCTCGAGCAGTGAGGTGACGAGCGCCGACAGCCGCGTCGCACTGCGCTCCGCCCCCTCGATGTCGGCGAGCAGTTGCTCACGCGACGAGTCCTCGAGGCGCGCGAGTTCGAGCTGGGTGCGGAGGATCGCGAGCGGCGTGCGGAGCTCGTGACTCGCGTCGGACACGAGCTGCCGTTCGCGGTCCGCCGAGGCCCGCAGCCGCTCGATCAGGTCGTTGAGGGTGATCGCGAGCTGTGCGATCTCGTCGTCCGCACGGCCGACCGGCAGCACCTCGTCCGTCGACCGTTCGCTGAGGCTCTGCGCGCTCACCCGGAGCCTGGTGACGGGCCGGAGCGACACCGTCGTCAGGATCCACCCGCCGGCCGCCACACCGAGGACGAGGAGCGCGAAGGACCCGACGAGGAGGAGGCGCATCTGGACGAGGACGGTCGTCTCCTCGGCCTCGTCGCGTCCGGCGATGACGTACCAGGTGTCGCCACCGACGGTCACGGGCTGTGACAACAGGATGTACGTGGCGGAACCGGCGTCGACGGTCGTGACGTCCCGCGTCGCGGCGAGCGCCGAAAGTTGCGCGGCGAGCGTCGTCGGCAGGCTGAAGACCGGGATGGAGCCGTCGGGGGCGATGACCGCGATACGGGTGCCGAGGCCGGGCCCCTGGAGCGGGTCGTCGGGTCTCGCCTGCAGCGCGAACACGTATTGTGCGCCGTCACTGCGGAGCGCCTGGACGGTGCCGTCGCGGACGATGCGCTCCAGCTGGGCGTTGATCGCGAGCCCGGCGAAGAGCGACACGACGACGGCGATGAGCAGACTGCCCCCGGCGATCCGCGTGCGGATGCCGTGGTGCCGCGTCGACCGGCGACGGTCCGACGACACGCCCTCAGCTCCCTGCGGCGACGAGCGAGAACCCCACGCCGCGGCTCGTCACGATGCGGACGCCCGCCTCCGCCAGGTCGAGTTTGCGACGGAGGCGGCTGATGTACTGGTCGACGACGTTCGGGTCGATGTTGTCGAAGGTCTCCCAGACCTCCCGCAGCATGGCCGCCCGCGAGACGACGACGCCCGGATCGGTCGCGAGCACCCGGAGGACGTCGAACTCGGTCCCGCTCAGCGGCACGTCGTGGTCACCGACGCGCGCGCGGTGCCGGTGCAGGTCGAGCGTCAACCCACCGACCTCCAAGCGGGGCTGCACGGTGAGCGCGTCCCGCCGCCGGACCGCGCGGATCCGGGCGGCGAGCTCGGCGAAGGCGAACGGCTTGATCATGTAGTCGTCGGCTCCGGCGTCGAGCCCACGGACCCGGTCGTCCACGGCGTCGCGCGCCGTGAGCAGGATCACCGCGAGCGTCGGGTCGAGGCCTTTGAGCTCGCGGCAGACGGCGAATCCGGAGAGCCCGGGGAGCATGACGTCGACCACCGCGACCTGGAAGCCCGCGTCGCCACCGGACACCGGCGCGATCGCCTGCCGCGCGAGGTCCAGCGCGGTCGGGCCGTCGAACGCCGTCGTCACGTCGTGGCCGTCCGACCCGAGACCGCGGGACAGGAGGCCAGCCATCTCGCGTTCGTCATCGACGACGAGGATCCGCACGGTCGTCCTCCTTCGCCATCGAGCATCCACAGCCTAGGCGAGCCGACCGGGGCGCCGTTTCTGAAGGTCCTGTCAGGAACGACCGCTTCGCCTTGCCGCCCGCGATCCGACGGCCATACAGTGCAGGTGCTCCCGACCCTGAATCGATTCACATCCCGCCGGGAGCGAGCCCCTCACCGTGGAGGAACGGACCCTCAATGACGATCGACCATCCAGCGCAACCGGCGCGCACCGAACCTGCCGGGCGCAGCGCCCAGCCGGCGCTCTCCCTCATCGGAGCCGCCAAGACCTTCGGCCCCGTCGTCGCCCTGGCCGACGGCACCATCCAGATCGAGGCCGGCGAGATCCACGCGCTCGTCGGCGAGAACGGCGCCGGGAAGTCCACGCTCGTGAAGATCCTCGCCGGGCTCTACACCCCAGATGCCGGCGACTTCGCCCTCGCCGGGAAGCCCGTCGCCTTCCGCGGTGTCGCCGACAGCAAGGCCGCGGGCATCTCCGTGATCTACCAGGAGCCGACCCTGTTCCCCGACCTCACCGTCGCCGAGAACATCTTCATCGGCCGCCAGCCGAAGAACGGCCTCGGACTCATCAGCACTGGCGCCATGCGGAAGGCCGCCCGCGCCCTGTTCGACCGCCTCGGCGTCCAGATCGACCCCGACCGCGTCGCCGAGGGCCTGTCGATCGCCGACCAGCAGATCATCGAGATCGCGAAGGCCATCTCGCTCGACGCCAAGGTCCTCATCATGGACGAACCGACCGCCGCGCTCTCCGGCGTCGAGGTCGACCGCCTCTTCCAGGTCGCCCGCTCCCTGCGCGACGCGGGCGCCGGCATCATGTTCATCTCCCACCGCTTCGAGGAGGTCTTCGCGCTGTGCGACCGCATCACGGTCATGCGCGACGGCCGCTACATCGCCACGCACGTCACGAACGAGACCTCCGTCGACGCGATCGTCCGGCAGATGGTCGGTCGCGACATCGCCGCCCTCTTCCCCAAGCAGGACGCCGAGATCGGCGACGCGGTCCTCACCGTCGACGGGCTGTCGCGCGCCGGCGTCTTCTCCGACATCTCGTTCACGGTGCGCTCGGGTGAGATCGTCGCCCTCGCGGGACTCGTCGGCGCCGGGCGCACCGAGGTCGCCCGCGCCGTCTTCGGCATCGACCCCTACGACACCGGACGCGTCACGCTCGACGGCAAGCCGGTGAAGGCCGGCGACCCGCAGGCCGCGATCGACGCCGGCATGGGCTTCGTCCCGGAGGACCGTCGCAAGCAGGGTCTCGTGATGGACCTGTCGGTCGCCCGCAACGCGACCCTCACCCTCCGCCACCGGCTCGCGCGGTTCGGGATCATCTCCGGCCGCCGCGAACGCGAGGCGGCCGAGGAGTGGTCGGCCCGCCTCCAGGTGAAGACCGGCTCCCAGGAGTACGCGGTCTCCACCCTCTCCGGCGGCAACCAGCAGAAGGTCGTCCTCGCGAAGTGGCTCGCCACCGAGCCGACCTTCCTCATCGTCGACGAGCCCACCCGCGGCATCGACGTCGGCACGAAGAGCGAGGTGCACCGCCTCATCTCCGAACTCGCCGGCCGCGGCATCGCGATCCTCATGATCTCCTCCGAACTGCCCGAGGTCCTCGGCATGGCCGACCGCGTCCTCGTCATGCACGAGGGCCGGATCACCGCCGAGCTCACCCGCGAAGAAGCGACCCCGGAGACCGTGATGCACGCGGCCACCGGTTCCCTGGAAGGCGCACGATGACCGACACCACCACCAAGCCGGGAGGCGGCGGCCCCGTCACCGTCGCGACCGAGCGCACGACGAACCCGATCGCGTCGATCGTGCGACTCCGGGAGCTCCCGGTCACCGTCGCCCTCGTCGTGCTCGTGCTCGTGACCTACCTCGCGAACCCGCTGTTCCTGTCGGCACAGGGGGTGAAGGACCTCCTCCTCAACGCGACGATCATGATCATCCTCGCCGTCGGTCAGGCGCTCGTCATCATCACCCGCAACGTCGATCTGTCCGTCGGCTCGATCCTGGGGCTCGTGGCCTTCGCGACCGGCACGATGTTCGCGACGATGCCGCAGCTGCCGATCATCGCGGTGTTCGCCATCGCGATGCTACTCGGTGCGGTGCTCGGCGCGATCAACGGTGCGCTCGTCACGATCGCGAAGGTCCCCGCCCTCGTCATCACCCTGGGCACGCTCTACATCTACCGAGGCCTGAACAACGCGTGGGCCGGTGGCACACAGTACTTCGCGGACGACCGACCCGACGCGTTCGGGAACCTGTCCGTCGACACCGTCCTCGGCTTCCCGGTCATCACCCTCATCGCGATCCTCGTCGTGGTCGTCGTCGCCGTCTACATGGCCGGCGCCCGTTCCGGCCGCGACCTCTACGCGATCGGGTCGGACCCCGACGCCGCGAAGCTGTTCGGCATCCCGGTCGGCCGCCGCGTCTTCCTCGCCTTCCTGGCGAACGGCCTGCTCGCCGGACTCGCCGGTGTGCTCTACGCCTCGCGCTTCAACTCGGTCGGCGCGACCACCGGGTCCGGTATGGAGCTCGACGTCGTCGCGGCGGCCGTGGTCGGTGGTGTCGCGATCTTCGGCGGCAGCGGCTCGGTCGCCGGGGCCGCGATCGGCGCGATCCTCCTCACCACCATCACGAGCGCCCTCACCGCCCTGCGCGTCGACAAGTTCTGGCAACAGGCGATCGTGGGCATCCTCATCCTGGCCGCGATCATCATCGACCGCGTCGCCAGCCTCCGTACGGCCAAGAAACTGCGAATGAGCGAGGCACGCGATGTCTGATCTGAAGACCCCGGCAGCCCCGAAGGCTCCGTTCACCAAGGGCTCCGGCCCGCTCGGCACCGACACCACCGGCGTGCTCGTGGCCGAACCGAAGGGCCGCACCGGTGCCTCGCGCATCCTCCTCGGTCGCGACGCGATCATGATCTACGCGCTGCTCGTCGTCGTCATCGGCGCCTGCCTGCTCATCCCGCGGTTCGCCTCCCCCGTCACCGTGGGCTTCCTCCTCCTCGACGTCATACCGATCCTCCTCATCGCGATGCCGATGACGCTCGTCATCATCACGGGCGAGATCGACCTGTCCGTCGCAAGCACCGCGGGCCTCACCAGCGCCGTCATCGGTGTGCTGTGGGCCGGCGGCGGGATGGACATCGGGGTCGTCCTCCTCATCGGGCTGCTCGTCGGAGTCGTCGCCGGCGCGTTCAACGGCTTCCTCATCGCGGTGGTCGGACTCCCGTCGCTCGCCGTGACGATCGGCACGCTCGCGCTGTTCCGCGGCCTCGCGCTCGTCGTCATCGGCGACAACGCGGTCGCCAACTTCCCGCCCGAGCTCACCGCGTTCTTCACGTCGAAGATCGGCTCGACCGGCATCCCCGTGGTCATGATCGGGGTCCTCGTCGTCGTGCTCGCCTTCGGGGTCGTCCTGCACCTGACCCCCTTCGGCCGCGGGCTGTACGCGCTCGGGTACAGCACGGAGGCCGCGAGCTTCGTCGGCATCAAGGTCGCCCGCTCGAAGTTCTGGCTCTACGTCGCGACCGGCGGTGTCTCCGCCCTCGCGGGGGTGTTCTGGACGCTCCGCTACTCGAGCGCCCGCAGCGACAACGCCTCCGGGCTCGAACTCGCCGTCATCGCGGCCGTGCTCCTCGGCGGCGTCTCGATCTTCGGCGGCAAGGGGTCCATCCCGGGTGTCGTCGCGGGTGTGCTGCTCATCGGCACCATCAACTACGCGCTCCGACTCGGCCGCGTCTCCGATGTCGTCCTCATCATCGTGACCGGGACCCTGCTGATCGCCTCGGTGGTCGGCCCCAGTATCTTCGAATCCGTCAAGCAGTGGAACCACCACCGACGGATCCGACGCAGCCTGCCCCAGCACTGATCTCCCGATCGGCGCAGCCCTCGGGGCACCCCACGCCACAGCACCAGGCGTATCCAGAAAGGAACAGACAATGCAGTCGATTCGAAACCGCGCAGCAGGCCGTTCGGCCCGTCGCGCAGCGGCCCTCATCGCCGCAGCAGCCTCCCTCGCACTCATCGCGACGGGGTGCGCCACCGGCGACTCCGCGGGATCAGGTGGTGGCGGCGGTGCCGCGGAGAGCATCACCTTCATCCCCAAGCAGCTCAACAACCCGTACACGGACGTCGTGCTCGGCGGCGGCAAGGACGGCGCGAAGGCGGCCGGCTTCAGCGCCACCGAGGTCGTCGGCCCGCTCGAGGCGAGCGCGTCCAGCCAGGTGTCGTTCATCAACGCCGAGACCCAGGCCGGCACGAACGTCATCGTCATCGCGGCGAACGACCCCGACGCCGTCTGCCCCGCCCTCAAGGAGGCCCGTGACGGCGGCGCGAAGATCGTCGCGTTCGACTCCGACACCAGCAAGGACTGCCGCGACGTCTTCATCTCCCAGGTCGTCGCCAAGGACGTCGCCCTGATCCAGACGAAGCTCATCTCGGAGCAGATCGGCGGCTCGGGCGAGATCGCGATCCTCTCGGCCACGGCCAACGCGACGAACCAGAACGAGTGGATCAAGTACATGGAGGAGGAGCTCGCCTCCAACCCGGACTACAAGGACATCAAGCTCGTCGCCAAGGTCTACGGTGACGACGACGACACGAAGTCGTTCCAGGAGGCCCAGGGCCTGCTCCAGGCGCACCCGAACCTCAAGGGCATCATCTCGCCCACGACGGTCGGCATCGCCGCGACCGCCCGCTACCTCTCCACCTCGGAGTACAAGGGCAAGGTCGCACTGACCGGCCTCGGCCTCCCGAACGAGATGCGTCCGTTCGTGAAGGACGGCACCGTCACCGCGTTCGCGCTGTGGGACCCGGCTCAGCTCGGCTACGTCGCAGCGTTCGCCGGCAAGGCACTGGCGGAGGGCACGATCACCGGCAAGGAGGGCGACACCTTCGAGGCCGGCGACCTCGGTGAGCGCGAGGTCGGCGCCGACGGCACCGTCATCGTCGGCCCGCCGACCACCTTCGACGCGTCGAACATCGACAAGTACGACTTCTGATCCGTTCACAATTCAGGACCGCCTCGGCGCGTCGCTCTCGGAATCTCGATTCCGTGGGCGACGCGCCGTTCGCGTCCTGAATTGTGAACGACGGCCGGGGTGTGGTCAGGAGCGATCTGTGCCGAGGCTGGGACCGTCGTCGGCGTCGGGATCGGCGCGCTTCATCTCCAGCTCGAGCTTGCGGATAC
This sequence comes from Plantibacter auratus, assembly GCF_050587365.1. NCBI lineage: Bacteria > Bacillati > Actinomycetota > Actinomycetes > Micrococcales > Microbacteriaceae > Plantibacter > Plantibacter auratus. Next base: position 275,553 of record NZ_JBOBFV010000004.1, read on the forward strand.
GCTCGGCGTCCTCGGCGGCCTGGATCTCGCGCTCGAGGGCGGCGAGCTGCTCCTCCGTGCTGCTGACGGCGCGGTCGGGCTGCGACGGCGAGGGCGTCGCGGTCGACGAGGACCCTCGACCCGAACCCCACGAGCCGGACGTCCGCGACTGCTTCCGGCCCCGGCGTTCGGGGAGCTTGATCCGGCTCGTCGACCAGTCCTTGCCGAGCAGGAACCACAGGGCGACGCCGATGAGCGGGATGAAGACGATGAGCAGCACCCACACGATCTTGGGCAGGTTGCGCACGACGGGCTCGGGCTGCCCCACCACGTCGATGAGCGCGATGATCGTGAGGACGATGAGCAGCAACGACAACACGAACATGTCGTCAATCCTAGGCAGACCACCGGTGGGTTCGGCCAGGATGGTCGGATGAAGACCATCCCCCTGCCCCAGACCGACCTGACCGCGTCCAGCATCGTCCTCGGCCTCATGCGGATCGAGGCCCTCGACGACGAGGCCATCCGCACCCTGTTCCACACCGCACGCGACGCCGGCGTCACCGTGTTCGACCACGCCGACATCTACGGCTCGGAGCGTCACGGGTGCGAGCGTCGCTTCGGCGACGCCGTCACCCTCACCGCCGCCGAGCGCGAGCAGGTGCTCATCCAGTCGAAGGTCGGCATCCGCAAGGGCTTCTTCGACTTCTCGGAGGAGCACATCCTCCGCACCGTCGACGAGTCCCTCGCCGCCCTGAAGACGGACTACCTCGACCTCCTGCTCCTGCACCGCCCCGACAGCCTCGTCGAGCCGGAAGAGGTCGCGTCGGCGTTCGACACCCTGCAGGCCTCGGGCAAGGTCCGGAACTTCGGCGTCTCGAACCACACGCCGGCGCAGGTCGAGCTGCTGAAGGGCTCCGTCGAGCAGCCGCTCATCGTCAACCAGGTGCAGCTGAGCATCACCCACGCCCCGATCATCGCGTCGGGCGTCGCCGCGAACATGGCCGGCCTCGACCAGTCGATCGACCGCGACAACGGGATGCTCGACTACAGCCGCCTGACCGGCATGACCCTGCAGGCCTGGTCGCCGTTCCAGGCCGGCTTCTTCACGGGCGTCTTCATCGGCGACCGCGAGCACTACGCGGAGCTGAACGACGTGCTCGACGAGCTCGCAGCCGCACACGGCGTGACGCCCTCCGGTATCGCGACCGCGTGGATCACCCGTCACCCCGCGAACATCCAGGTCGTGCTCGGCACCACCAAGCCGTCGCGCGTCCAGGAAGCTGCCGCAGGTTCCGACGTGACGCTGTCGCGCGAGGAGTGGTACCGCCTCTTCACCGCCGCGGGCCACACCCTCCCGTAGCGGTCGCCTCCGTCCCGTTCTCAGGACTTCCGCGGCGTGTCGGGCGGAGATCGCCCCACCACACCGAAGGAGTCCTGAGAACGGGACGAGGGTCGCGCCGGGTACGCTCGGAGTGGAATCGGAGGGCAGCATGGCGAAGCACGACATCGGGTTCGCCGCCGTCGCCAGACTCGCCGGCGTCTCGAACGCGACCGTCTCCAACACGCTCAACCGCCCCGAGATCGTCGCCCCCGCCACCCGCGAGCGCGTGCTCGCCGCGATCGAGGAACTCGACTTCGTCCCCAACCGTGCCGCCGCCACCCTGCGGCAGGGCACCAACCGCCTCATCGGTCTCGTCATCCCCGACATCGCGAACCCGTTCTACTCGGCGATCGCCCGCGGGGTCACCGAGGCCGCGGCCGAACACGGCTACACGGTCGCGCTCTGCGTGAGCCACGACGACCCCGACCTCGAACTCCGACACTTCGAGATGCTCGCGGAGCACCGGGCGGCCGGTGCGCTCGTCGCTCCGCTGACGGCCGACGCCTCCCGACTGGCCCAGCTGCGACGGGTGGGTAGCCGCCTCGTGCTCATGGACCGCACCGCCCCCGAGGGCACCGGCTGCTCCGTCGCGATCGACGACGTGCACGGCGGGGAGCTGGCGGTCACCCACCTGCTCGCCAGTCCCACCCCGGCGCCCGACGGGTCGATCGTGCTCGTGAACGGCGACCTGGCGATCCCGCAGTGCGCCGACCGACGCGAGGGTGCCCGGAACGCGTTCATCGCGGCCGGCCTCGACCCCGACGACCTCCGCGAGGTCACCGTGGACGAGATGACCGTCGACTCGGGGCGTATCGCGGGCCGTCGGATCGCGGCAGAGACACCGCGTCCGACCGGCGTGTTCTGCACGAACGACCAGCTCGCGCTCGGCGTCATCAGGGGGCTGAACGACGGTGGTCTGGCGGTGCCCGACGAGGTGGCCGTGATCGGCTACGGCGATCTCGCGCTCGCGGCCGACGGGCGGGTGCCGCTCACCACGGTCGAGCAGCCGAAGGACGAACTCGGGCGTATGGCCGTCGAGATCCTCCTGGCCGAGCTGGGCGCCGACCGCGCGGCGCACGAGCACGTCACCCGGACGCTCGAGCCGCATCTCGTCGTCCGCGAGTCTGCTCCCCTGCCTGCCTGAGCAGCGGCGAGGCTGGACGCGGCGGTGACGCCCGGGTACAGTCGTCACCAGGATTTAATCGATTAAATACTCCCGTACCCGCACCCACCCAAGGATCGACGATGACCCACACTGCAGCAGCCGCCCACCCGCTCCTCACCCCGAAGGCACGGCGGAAGCCCCGCATCGGCCTCGTCGCCGGCGGTCTCGGCACCTACTGGCCGCAGTTCCCGGAGTTGCTCCCCCAGCTCCAGGCATCGGCCCGGTACGTCTCGGAACGCTTCCAGCAGATGGACGCCGAGGTCGTCGACGTCGGCTTCATCTCGGACGCGCAGGAGGGCGACGCCGCGGCGGAACAGCTCCGACAGGGCGACTGCGACCTCATCGTCCTGTTCCTCACCACCTACCTCACCTCCTCGATGGTCCTGCCGATCGCCCAGCGTGCGAACACCCCGGTCCTCGTCATCGACCTGCAGCCGACCGAGCGGATGGACCACGCGAGTTTCGACACCGGCGCCTGGCTCGCCTACTGCGGGCAGTGCCCGGTGCCCGAGGTCGGCAACGTCTTCCGTCGCGCGGGCATCCCGTTCCGCTCGGTGTCGGGCTGGCTGCGTCAGGAGTCGGCGTGGGACCGCATCTCGCAGTGGATCCGGGCGGCGCACGTCCGCGCAGCCCTCCGCCACGCACGCCACGGCCTCATGGGGCACGTCTACCCCGGCATGCTCGACGTCTCCACCGACCTCACCCTGCTGCCGACCACCTTCGGTTCGCACGTCGAGGTCCTGGAGTTCGACGACCTCCGCGTCCTCGTCGACGAGGTGACCGACGCCGAGGTCGCCGACCGCATGGCCCTCGCCAGGGAGATCTTCACCCTCGACGACACGGTGATCGAGGACGACTTCGCGTGGGGTGCGAAGGTGTCGGTCGGCCTCGACCGGCTCGTCGACGAGTTCGCACTCGACAGCCTCGCCTACTACCACCGCGGTCGCGACGGCGAACAGCACGAGCGACTCGGCGCCGGGATGATCCTCGGCGCGTCCCTCCTCACCGCTCGCGGCATCCCCACGACCGGCGAGTACGAGCTGCGGACCACGGTCGCACAGCTCGCGACCCAGGTCGTCGGCGCCGGTGGGTCGTTCTGCGAGATCCAGGCGCTGGACTTCGAGGACGAGGTCGTCGAGATGGGGCACGACGGTCCGGCGCACCTCGCCGTCAGCTCCCGCGACCCGCTGCTGCGCGGGCTCGGGGTCTACCACGGCAAGCGCGGCTGGGGTGTGAGCGTCGAGTTCGACGTGCGGCACGGGCCGGTCACGCTGCTGGGGTTGGGGCAGGACCGCGACGGCTCGCTCGCCTTCGTCGCGTCGGAGGGCGAGGTCGTCCCCGGCCCGCTGCTCGCGATCGGCAACACGACGAGCCGTGTCGACTTCGGGCGTGACCCGGGTGTCTGGGTGGACGAGTGGAGCGCGACCGGTATCGGTCACCACTGGTCGCTGTCGCTTGGACACCGGGCGGCGGACTACCGGGCTGCGGCGAGCCTGCTGGGGATCGACTTCCGCCAGGTGTGAGGCACCCGTCGGTCACTGAGCCGGCCGGCCCCTGAGCCGACCCTGGTCCCTGAGCCGAACCAGGTCCCTGAGCCTGTCGACGGGCAGTCGCGACCGGACGGATCAGAGCACTGCGCGAAGACGCTCCACCGCGGGCTCCACCACGGCGATCGGCGTCGGCCGCTGCAACCCGTCCAGGGCGACGGCCAGCCGACGGGTCGCGCGATCGACATCGCCACCACCCGCACCGAGCTCGCGGATCGGGGCGAGCAGAGCCGCCCGTCGCAACCAGGGCTCGTCCTGCATCCAGCGGTCGAGGACGGTCTCGGCTTTGGCTCGGGCCGTCCCGTCGAGGCGTTCCAGGAGCGGTCCGATGACGTCGGTGGCCAGTGGGTCGGCGAGCTCGGGCACCCGACCGGCGCGGACAAATCCTTCGATCCTCGTCAGATCGGTGTGCTTGAGCACCGGAACGCTCGACTGCAGGAGGACGATCGCGGCGAGCCGGCGCTCGAAGACCGGGACGGCCCACAGCTCCGAGGCGAGGGCTGCCAGCTCGTCGTGCTCCAGTCCGCGGAACTTCCGGAGGGCGTCGCGCACCGTGCCGCGCACGGCCCCGACCGAGGAACCGTAGGACCGGAGCCCGTCGCCGAGCCGCTCGGCGACGTCCGCTGCGCGGTAGCCGTCGCCCTCGTATTGGAGCGCCGCGTCGATGAACTCCCCCGCAGCACTCATCCCACCATTCTCACCCCTGGCGCCGGGTACGGTGGAGCGATGACCGTCGTGATCGTGGGACTCGGACAGCTCGGCTCGGACGTCGCCGGGAGGCTCTTGGCCCGAGGCGAGGACGTCGTCGGCGTGAAGCGCACGGCACCCGAGTCGACCCCGGCACCCGAGTCGACCCCGGTCCCCGAGCTCGTCGAGGGGCGCTTCACCCTCCAGCTCCGCGACGTCACGACCTCCGCCCCCGACCTTCCTGCGGACACGACGGCGATCGTGGTGGCCCTTGCGCCGCGGGCGCGCTCGGTCGAGGCCTATGACACCCTCTACCGCGACGGTGTCGGGCATATCGTGAGCGCGGTCGCCGCACTCCCCGGCACCCCGCCGCGCATCCTGTTCGTGTCGTCGACCGCGGTGTGGGGCGAGGACGGCGGGGAGACGATCGACGACACCACGCCGGCCGTCCCGACCACCGGCACCGCACGCGCCCTGCTCGCCGCGGAGGAGGCCGTCCTCGCCGCCGTGCCCGAGGCGAGCGCCATCCGCTTCGGCGGCCTCTACGGTCCGACGTCCACGATGTTCGTCGACCAGGTCCGCGACGGCCGTGTCACCCGGCCCTCCGGCTGGACCAATCGCATCCATCGTGACGACGCCGCTGCCGTGATCGTGCACTTGCTCGACCTGCCGGCGGCATCGCTCCCGCCGGTCGTGGCTGGCATCGACGAGGAGCCGGTCCTGCTGTCGACGGTCGCCGACTTCCTCGCCGATCGACTCGGCGTCGCTCACCCGACGCTCGACGACGCCGGTCGCACCCCGGAAGAACCGCACCGCGGCAAGCGCATCACGGCGGTCGCCCTCCGCGACACCGGATTCACCTACCGCTATCCCACCTACCGCGAGGGCTACTCGGCGCAGCTCCCCTGATCGGACGACCGGAGCGGATCATGGCTGCTTCGTCACCTCGGCCATCGCCCGTCGCCCGGACGGTACGAGCACGGCGACGGCGAGCACCACGAAGGTGAGCACACCGGCGACGACGAGGAGCAGTTCGACGGACACGACGTCGGCGAGCGGTCCGAACACGATCATCCCGAGGGGCATCGACACCGCCATGACGATGCCGACGAAGCCGAACACGCGACCCTGCCGCTCCGGTTGGACGCGCTCCTGCAGCAGGGTCATCGACGTCGTCGAGAAGAACGGCACAGCGATCCCGAGCAGGAACATGAAGCCGAAGAAGACCCAGAGGTTGGTCGAGAGTCCGAGCCCGATGGACAGCGCCCCGAACACCACCGAGGACCCGACGATGAGGAGCACGCGGTTCTTGGTGCCGCCCCAGATCGCGATGATCGCTCCGCCGCCGACCATGCCGACGCTGAAGGCGAGTTCGTTCACGGTGAGCATCCAGACCTCGTCGCCGAAGGTGCGGGCGATCATGAGCGGCGTGAGGTAGGACGGCGCGACGACCAGCAGGAACACGATCGCGAAGAGGATGAGCAGCCAGCGCACGAAGCCGTGGCGCCAGACGTAGCGCACGCCCTCGGTGAGGTCGGCGAAGTAGCCGGGGCGCTCGCCCGACCGCACGAGCGTCCGCACCGGTACGAGCAGCAGCAGCCCGATCCCGATGGCGGCCGTGACGACGTCGACGATGAAGATCGCGACGAGCGACGCACTTGCGTACAGCGCGCCGGCCGCAGCCGGGGCGACGAGCATCATGGCCGACTGGATGGATCCGTTGATGCCGTTGACCCGCATGAGCTTGTCGGTCGGCGTGATCTGCGGGATGAGCGCGGAGACGGCCGGCATCTGGATGCCCGCGCCGACCGAGCGGATCGCGAGCGTGAGGAAGATGAGCCAGAGGTCGGCGGCGCCGTTGATGAGGAAGATCGCGAGTGCGAGGGTCGTGATGGCGATCGAGCCGTCGGCCGCGATGATGAGCAGTTTGCGGTTCATGCGGTCGGCCCACACCCCGCCGAAGATCGACACGATCGCCTGCGGCAGGAACCCCGCGACGGCGGCGAACGCGAGCACGACTCCGGACTTCGTCTCGAGCGTGAGGTGCCACATGATCGCGTACTGCACGAGCATCGAGCCGAACAGCGAGACCGTCTGGCCGGACAGGAACACGGCGACGTCGCGACGCCAGCGCGGGCTCTCCGAGGCGACGGTCGTCTCCTCCGAACTGTCGGAACCGTCGATCGTGGGTGCATCGGGTGGCGCGTCATCGGCAGCCATGCGACCCACGCTAGGGAGTTCGCTCCAGGGTGTCCAGGGGCATCTGACGGCGGTACCGCTCCCCGCTCTCACAACCTGAGAGCTGGAATGAGACCCCGCTCAGCTTCCGAACGCGAGTCAGGCGCGGCCGCCTGGTTCGGGGTTGTACGGATCGAGCTGGTCGGCGTACGGCCGGTAGATCGCTCCGAAGCTCGCGAAGTACGGCTGCTCGACGGTGCCGCCAAGGTAGCAGTTAGCCGTGCCTGACTCCGCCAGGTCAGGAGTCGTCACGAGATTCGTGAAGTCGACGAGGACGAAGTACAGTCCGTCGTCACGAGCGATCACCGTGGAGTCTTCGATGGAACGGTACACAAACTGGTCCGGGGTTCCGCCCTGGGCCGTCGCATAGGTGTCTGCGACGGTCCGCGTGCAGATCTCGTAGGCGGTCTGGGCCGTCAGCGCCGTCGACTGGTCGACCGGAGGAGGCGACACCGCAGGCTCGACGGGCTCGTCACTCGCAGCCGCAGACGGCGACGGCGAAGGCGACGTGGACGTGGACGCAGAAGGCGATACAGACGGCGAGGGCGAAGGCTCCGCCTGAGTGCAACCGGTTAGCAGGAGGCCTGCCGCGATGAATGGAACTGGCAGCAGCGTGAATCTCATATCGTCCCCCGAATTCGTCCTCACCACGCTAGCAGGGACCATCCCGCCGAGACCGCCGGAGACACAGGAGAGGCGGAGATTGACCCGCCAGCGCCGTCACGGCTAGCCTGAATAGCAGTGGTGAATCGATTCAGATTTCCCGAACCGAAAGGTACGCCTCGATGACGAGTGCCCGACCCCTGCACCGCGTGTGCTTCCAGCTCCAGGTCAAACCCGAACGCCTTGCGGAGTACCGCGAACGCCATGCCGCCGTCTGGCCGGACATGCTGCAGGCCCTCGCCGACACGGGCTGGCACAACTACTCGCTCTTCGTCCGCGACGACGGCCTCCTCATCGGGTACTTCGAGACGGAATCGCTCGAGGCAGCCCAGGCCGGCATGGCCGAGACCGAGGTCAACGCGCGCTGGCAGGCCGAGATGGGTGAGTTCTTCGTCGACCTCGACCTCCCGCCGGACCAGGGCTTCCTCCAGCTCACCGAGGTGTTCCACCTCGAGGACCAGCTCGCGGCCCTCCACGAGTAGCGGCGTTGAAACGATTCACGTATGCTGCAAGCAGCGCCGTGACGCGCCCCAGACCACCGGAACCCGCACAGAGAAGTGACCATGACCAGTTTCGACACCATCACCCCGCTGCTCGAGAAGCAGGCCATCGAACTCCCCTCCTGGGCGTTCGGCAACTCCGGCACCCGCTTCAAGGTGTTCACGACGCCCGGCACCCCGCGGACGCCGGAGGAGAAGATCGCCGACGCCGCCAAGGTGCACGAGTTCACGGCCCTCGCGCCGAAGGTCGCACTCCACATCCCGTGGGACCTCGTGGACGACTTCAGCGCACTCCGTCGCTACGCCGAGGACCACGGCGTCGCGCTCGGCACGATCAACTCGAACACCTTCCAGGATGAGGACTACAAGTTCGGCAGCCTGACCCACAGCAACCCGGTGATCCGTCAGAAGGCGATCGACCACCACTTCGCCTGCATCGACGTCATGCACGCGACCGGCTCGCAGGACCTCAAGATCTGGCTCGCCGACGGCAGCAACTACCCGGGCCAGCAGGACATCCGCGGACGGCAGGACCGCCTGGCCGACTCGCTCCAGCAGATCTACGCCCGCCTCGGCGAGGAGCAGCGACTCGTGCTCGAGTACAAGTTCTTCGAGCCGGCGTTCTATCACACCGACGTCCCCGACTGGGGAACATCCTACGCCCAGGTGGCCCAGCTCGGCGACCAGGCCCTCGTCTGCCTCGACACCGGCCACCACGCGCCTGGCACGAACATCGAGTTCATCGTCGCCCAGCTCCTGCGCCTCGGGAAGCTCGGCTCGTTCGACTTCAACTCGCGCTTCTACGCCGACGACGACCTCATCGTGGGTGCAGCCGACCCGTTCCAGCTGTTCCGGATCCTCTACGAGGTCGTCCGCGGCGGCGGCCTCGACGACGACTCGCCGGTCGCGTTCATGCTCGACCAGTGCCACAACGTGGAGGACAAGATCCCCGGTCAGATCCGCTCGGTGCTGAACGTGCAGGAGATGACCGCGCGCGCACTGCTCGTCGACCGCGACGCACTGACCGCGGCGCAGGAGGCCGGTGACGTCCTCGGCGCGAACGGCATCCTCATGGACGCGTTCTACACCGACGTCCGCGGACCGCTCGCCGCCTGGCGCGAGAGCCGCGGCCTGCCGGCCGACCCGTTCGGCGCCTACCTGGCCTCGGGCTACCAGCAGCAGATCGCCGAGGAGCGCGTCGGCGGGACCCAGGCGAGCTGGGGCGCGTAAGCGAGAAGGCCGAGCCCCTCGACAGGCTCAGGGACCGGATATCGGTCACTGAGCCAGCTCCGGTCACTGAGCCAGCTCCGGTCACTGAGCCAGCCCCGGTCACTGAGCCAGCTCCGGCCACTGAGCCAGCCCCGGCCACTGAGCCAGCTCCGGTCACTGAGCTTGTCGAAGTGCACACGAGCACACCCGCCCTTCGACAGGCTCAGGGACCGGGGTAGCAGCCACTGAGCCAGCCCCGGTCACTGAGCTTGTCGAAGTGCACACGAGCACACCCACTCTTCGACAGGCTCACGGACCGGATATCGGTCACTGAGCCCATCGAAGTGGCGACTACTTCGCGAGGAAGGCGAGCAGCTGCTCGTTGACCTCGCGGTAGTGGGTCCAGAGCATGCCGTGCGGCGCGCCCTCGATCTCGACGTACTCGGCGGAGGGCAGCGCCTTCGCGAACACGCGACCGGTGGAGTCGATCGGCAGGACGCGGTCGCCGGTGCCGTGCACGATGAGCGACGGGACGTCGATCTTCGCGACGTCGGCGCGGAAGTCGGTCAGCCAGGTCGGCTGCGCAGCGACCGAGGCGTACGGCGACGCGTTGTAGGCGAGCTGCGTGTTGGCCCGCAGCGCCTCCTCGCTCAGGCGCGAGCCGAGGTTCTCGTCCGTGTTGAAGAAGTTCTCGAAGAAGCTCGTGAAGAACGCGTAGCGGTCGTCGGTGACGGCGGCGAGGAGCCCGTCGAACACGTCCTGCGGGACACCCGTCGGGTTGTCGTCGGTCTGGAGCAGGTAGGGCTCGAGCGATCCGAGGAAGACGGCCTTCGCGATGCGCTCCGAGCCGTAGGTGCCGAGGTAGCGGCCGACCTCGCCGGTGCCCATCGAGAAGCCGACGAGGACCGCGTCGTTGAGGTCGAGCCCGTCGACGACGGCCTTGAGGTCGGCGGCGAAGGTGTCGTAGTCGTAGCCCTCGGTGGGCTTGGAGGACTTGCCGAAGCCGCGGCGGTCGTAGGTGACGACGCGGTAGCCGGCGTCGAGGAGCGCCGCGGTCTGCTTCTCCCACGAGGAGCCGTCGAGGGGGTAGCCGTGGATGAGGACAACGGGGTGGCCGCTGCCGTGATCCTCGACGTAGAGCTCCACGGAGGTGCTGTTCTCGGTTCCGACGGTGATGAACGACATGGTTCGATTCCTTTCGTCTTCGGCGTCCGGACTCGTCGCCCGGTTCCACGCCCCGAATTGAGAACGATCGTTCTCTTCGGTGTCCATCAGCATAGGGAACGATCGTTCTCAATGCAAGTACACTGATGGAATGACCAGCGAACAGACGATGACGATCGCGTCGCCAAGCCCGGCGGCCGCACCCGCGACACCGGCCTCCGTGCGCGACATCATCATCGACGCCGCCGACCGCCTGTACTACGCGAAGGGCATCCAGTCCGTCGGCATGGACGAACTGCGCTCGGCGGCCGGCGTGTCGTTGAAGCGCCTGTACTCGGCGTTCCCGAGCAAGGAGGACATCGTCCTCGCGGTCATGGAGCGCCGGCACGAGCTCTGGACCACCGGCGTCAGCGCGCTCGTGGACGACGCCGAGACGCCCCGCGACCGACTCCTCGCGATCTACGACTACCTGGCCGGCTGGTTCAGTGACGACTCGTTCCGCGGCTGCGGGTTCATCAACACCTTCGGGGAGCTCGGGGGCGTCTCGCCGGCGGTCGCCACCATCACCCGCGAACACAAGGCGTCCTTCCAGGACTACGTCGCCGGCCTCGTCGCCGACGCCGGCGCTCCGGCATCGCTCGCCCCCCAGCTCGCGATCCTCGCCGAGGGCGCCCAGACCACCGCCGCCATCACCGGCTCCCCCGAAGCCGCGCTGCACGCTCGTCGCGCCGCCGAGACGCTCATCGACGCCGCCTCCTAGCGATTCGTTCGCCCATTTGTGGGCGAACGGGACCTCGTTCGCCCGACAATGGACGAACGGATGTGGTCAGGCCACATTCTGATATATTTTCTGCTCAGAACTCCCCCGGGTTCCACGCGCCGTCAACGCGTCCCACCTCAATGGAGAGAGAGCATGTCCTCACCAATCGGAACACCCGCGCCCAGCATCGGATCCCCCGGCACCCGACCGCCGAAGGCCTTCCTCGGCCTCTCCGGTCCGCTGCTCTGGGGGTACGTGGCGATCGCCTTCTTCATGACCGGCGACGGGCTCGAGCAGGCGTTCCTCTCGGACTTCCTCGTGACGAGCGAGGGCTTCAGCACCGACCAAGTGGGCTCGCTCTTCACCGTGTACGGCCTGATCGTCGCGATCGGCGCGTTCGCCTCCGGGGTGCTGGCCGAGTACTTCGGGCCGCGGCGCATCATGATCGCCGCCGCCGCGGGGTGGATCGTCTTCCACGCCGGCTTCGTGTACTTCGGCATCATGCAGCACGACTTCGCGATGATGATGGTGATGTACGCCATCCGCGCCGTCGCCTACCCGCTGTTCGTCTTCGGGTTCGTCGTGTGGATCTCCTACGCCGCCCCGCAGGACAAGCTCTCGTCCGCGATGGGCTGGTTCTGGTGCTCGTACTCGGTCGGCGTGGGCGTGTTCGGGTCCTATCTGCCGAGCTTCACCATCCCGGCGTTCGGAGCCGTCGAGACGATGTGGGGCGCGATCGCCTTCATCGCCGTGGGCGGCGTGCTCGCGGGCGTCCTCGTGCGCGGCAAGGGTCCGGAGACCTCCGAACCCCGAACCCTCCGGGGCCTCGGCGAGACCCTCGCGATCACGATCGCCCTCCCGTTCCGAAACGTCCAGCTCGCCTACGGCATGCTCCAGCGCGTCATCAACCAGATCTCGCTCTACGGGTTCATCGTCATGCTGCCGATCGTCTTCGTCCGCGACATCGGCTTCGAGCAGGGCACCTGGCTGCAGCTGTGGGGGCTGGTGTACATCGTGACGGTGTTCACGAACCTCCTCTGGGGCATCCTCGGCGACCGCATCGGCTGGATCCGCACCGTCCGCTGGTTCGGGAGCCTCGGCATGTTCGCGTCCACGCTCCTGCTCTACTTCATCCCGCTCGTCGTCGGGCCGAACCCCTGGCTCACGGGGATCGCCGTCGTCATGCTCGGGTTCGCGGTCGCGGCCTATGTCCCACTGTCGGCGCTCATGCCGGCGCTCGAGCCGAACCACCGCGGCGGCGCGGTCGCGCTCCTCAACCTCTCCGCCGGACTCTCCCAGTTCGTCGGGTCGCTGCTCGTCACCCTGCTCTGGACGTCCTTCGGCACCACGGCGACCGTCATCGCGCTCGCCTGCACCTATCTCGTCGGGTTCGCGGTGACGTTCCTGATGCGGGTCGACCAGGACGCTCTGGCGAAGGCGGAGACGACGCGGAGCATCCCGACGGTGCCCCAGCACTGAGTCAGGACGGCCCGACACGACAGCGGCCCGGTGCGCATCCCTCCGATGCACTCCGGGCCGTCGTCGTCATCGCCCGTCAGATGAGCGTGTAGCCGCCGTCGATCCGGAAGCTCTGCCCGACGACGTAGGAGGAGCGCTCTCCGGCGAGGTAGACGACGAGGTCGCCGAGCTCGTCCGGCTCACCCATCCGGCCGGCCGGGATCCGCGACACCCAGTCCTCGGCCATGTCAGGATTGGCGGCGACGAAGTCACGCGTCATGTCGCTCGCGAAGTAGCCCGGCGCGACGGCGTTGACCCGGATCCCCAGCGGCAGCCACTCGATCGCGAGACTGCTCGTGAGCATGGAGACGGCGGCCTTCGAGGCGTTGTATGCGGCCTGCGTCTGCGGCACGTTCACGGCGAAGGCGGACATCGAGGACATGTTCACGATGCTCGCCAGATGACCGGCGTCGCGGCGGTCGGCGACGAAGCGTCGCGCGAACTGCCGGGACACGAGGAAGGTCCCGGTGACGTTCACCCGGAAGAGTCGGTCCCAATCGGCCACCTCGGTGTCGATCGCGCGGGCGCCGTGCGTCATCCCGGCGCTGTTGACGAGGATGTCCGGCGTCCCGAGGACCTCCGCGACGTGGTCGAGCGCGGCGTTCACGGAGCCCTCGTCGGTGACGTCGACCGGGAGCCCGATCACCGCGGGCGAGACCTGGGCATCGAGGACCGACGCGGCGTCGGCCACCGTCTCCAAGCGGTCGAGGAGGGCGACCTGAGCGCCGGCTTCGGCGAGCGCCGTGGCCATCGCGAGCCCGAGCCCGCGGGCCCCTCCGGTGATGATCGCCGTGCGACCGGCGAGGACTGGTTCGTGTGTGGTTTCCATGGCGCCAGTCTAGAAGTTCCAGATGCTCATATATCTTTACTCGTCCGTAACTCAGGACGCTCGTGGCGCGCCGCGCACGCCACGCCGCGGCATGTCGGCGCCGCGCCGGGGTGCTCCTGAGTTGGGAACCGCTCGGCATCCTCCCTCGCTGTGACATCCTGTTGAGACGGACACGAACGGACACGTCCGACACCGATGGACAGGGAGCGACATGGCCACGACCGGCACGCTCGGCGCCGAGGAACGACGGACCCGACTGACGGCGATCCTCGAACGTGACGGCAGCATCCGCCTCGACGACGCGGCTACGGAGCTCGACGTGTCCTCGATGACCGTGCGACGCGACCTCGCCGACCTCGAGCAGCTCGGCCTGGTACGGCGCGTCCGGGGCGGGGCGATCCCGACCCTGCGACCGAGGACCTTCACCGAGCGGTCCGCGACGGGTGTCCGCGAGAAGGGCGCCATCGTCGAGAAGCTCCGGTCGCTCATCCCGACGGACGGCGCGATCGCGATCGACGCCTCCAGCACGGCCGGCGGCATCAGTCGACTGCTCGGCGAGTCGACCCTCACGGTGGCGACCAACTCCTACCCGAACTTCATCCTCGCCGGCGCGAACCGCGAGGTCACCGCGATCCTCGTCGGCGGCCAAGCCGAGTCGCGGACCGACAGCTTCATCGGCCCCATCGCCTGCCAAGCGGCGTCGTCGGTGCTCTACCGGCGCTTCTTCCTGTCGGCCGCCGCCATCGACCCGACCGTCGGCAGCTCGGAGGTCACCCTCGAAGAAGCGCAGGTCAAGCAGGCGTTCGCCCGCGCCTCCGACGAGACGATCCTCGTCGCCGCGTCCTCGAAGCTGGGGCAGCGCGCAATGGCGGTCGGCTTCGCCCTGGCGGACGTCGACCTCCTCGTCACGGAACTCGACCCCGCCGACCCTGCGCTCGACGCCTACCGCGACGCCGTCGAACTCCTCTGAGCACCAGGCCCCGCACGTCCCGTTCTCAGGAGTCACCGCGCGCGTCGATCCGCGCCAACCGCAACGCGCCGAGATTCTCCTGAGATCGGGACATCCGCCATTGCGACATCTGTGACTTCTTGTCATACTTAACACGATTGAACACTGGGCACGGACGTGCCCCGACGAAGGAGTGCGAATGTCCGTGAACCCAACCGCTGCCGAGCTCATCGCCCGCAGCAACCGCCTCGGGAGCGACCCGAAGAACACCAACTACGCCGGCGGCAACACCTCGGCCAAGGGCACCGAGATCGACCCCGTCACGGGCGAGCCGGTCGAGCTCCTCTGGGTCAAGGGCTCCGGCGGCGACCTCGGCACGCTGAAGCCCGAGGGTCTCGCGGTCCTCCGCCTCGACCGCATGCGCGCCCTGCAGGACGTCTACCCCGGCCTCGACCGCGAGGACGAGATGGTCGCCGCCTTCGACTACACCCTGCACGGCAAGGGTGGCGCGGCCCCGTCCATCGACACCGCCATGCACGGCCTCGTCGACGCGGCCCACGTCGACCACCTGCACCCCGACTCCGGCATCGCCATCGCGACCGCCGCCGACGGCCCCGAACTCACCGCGAAGATCTTCGGCGACAAGGTCGTGTGGGTTCCGTGGCGTCGTCCCGGCTTCCAGCTCGGGCTCGACATCGCGGCCATCAAGGCCGACAACCCGCAGGCGATCGGCACCATCCTCGGCGGGCACGGCATCACCGCCTGGGGAGACACCTCTGAGGAGGCCGAGGCGAACTCGCTGTGGATCATCGACACCGCGGCCGCCTACATCGAGGCGAACTCCCGCCCCGAGCCCTTCGGTCCGGCGCTCGACGGCTACGCAGCCCTGCCCGAGGCCGAGCGTCGTGCGAAGGCGGCAGCGCTCGCCCCCACCATCCGCGGGCTCGCCTCCGCCGACCGCCCCGTCGTCGGCCACTTCACCGACAGCCCCGAGCTCCTCGACTTCCTGGCCTCGGCTGAGCACCCGCGCCTCACCGCGCTGGGCACGAGCTGCCCCGACCACTTCCTCCGCACCAAGGTGAAGCCGCTCACCGTCGACCTGCCCGCCACGGCGAGCGTCGAGGAGGTCATCGAGCGCCTCGGCACGCTGCACGAGGCGTACCGCGAGGACTACCAGGCCTACTACGACCGCCACGCCACGGCCGACAGCCCGGCGATCCGCGGCGCCGACCCGCTCATCGTCCTCGTCCCCGGCGTCGGCATGTTCAGCTTCGGCAAGGACAAGCAGACCGCGCGTGTCGCCGGCGAGTTCTACGTCAACGCCATCAACGTGATGCGCGGCGCCGAGGGGCTCTCCACCTACGCGCCGATCGACGAGGCCGAGAAGTTCGCGATCGAGTACTGGGCGCTCGAGGAGGCGAAGCTGCAGCGGATGCCTGCGCCGAAGCCACTCGCGACCCGCATCGCGCTCGTCACCGGTGCCGCATCCGGCATCGGCAAGGCCATCGCCACGCGTCTCGTCGCGGAGGGCGCGGTCGTCGCGATCGCCGACCTCTCGCTGGAGAAGGCGCAGGCGGCGGCGGCCGAGCTCGGCAACACCGACGTCGCCATCGGGATCGCCGCCGACGTCTCGAACGAAGCCGCTGTCCAAGCCGCGATCGACGAGACCGTCATCGCCTTCGGTGGACTCGACCTCGTCGTCAACAACGCGGGCCTCTCGCTGTCGAAGTCGCTCCTCGAGACCACCGAGGCCGATTGGGACCTCCAGCACAACGTCATGGCGAAGGGCTCGTTCCTCGTCTCGAAGGCCGCCGCACGCGTGCTCATCGACCAGAAGCTGGGCGGCGACATCGTCTACATCTCGTCGAAGAACTCCGTGTTCGCGGGCCCGAACAACATCGCCTACTCCGCGACGAAGGCCGACCAGGCCCACCAGGTCCGCCTGCTCGCGGCAGAGCTCGGCGAGTACGGTGTGAAGGTGAACGGCATCAACCCCGACGGCGTCGTCCGCGGCTCCGGCATCTTCGCCTCAGGCTGGGGCGCGAACCGCGCGAAGACGTACGGCATCGACGAGCAGGACCTCGGCAAGTTCTACGCGCAGCGCACCATCCTCAAGCGCGAGGTCGTCCCCGAGAACGTCGCGAACGCGGTCTTCGCGATCTGCACGAGCGACTTCAGCCACACGACCGGACTGCACATCCCCGTCGACGCGGGCGTGGCCGCAGCCTTCCTGCGATGAGTGCGGCAGGCCGGAGCGGCACCGTCGCGGCGGTCGACCTCGGGGCCACGAGCGGGCGGGTCATGCTCGGCCACGTCGGCCCCGGCGAGCTGCGCCTCGTGCCGGTCGCCCGGTTCCCGAACACGCCCGTCCGCACGCCCGACGGCCTGCACTGGAATATCCTCGAGCTGTACCGCTCGATCATCGCGGGGCTGTCGGGCGCAGCGAAGCAGGAGCCACACCTCGCGAGCATCGGCATCGACTCGTGGGCGGTCGACTACGGCCTCCTCCGGCAGGGGCGCCTCCTCGGCGCACCGTTCCACTACCGCGACGAACGGACGGCGGCAGGTGTCGAGGCGGTCCACGGAACGGTCCCCTTCGCCGACCTCTACCGCGTGAACGGCCTGCAGTTCCTGCCGTTCAACACCGTCTACCAGCTCGCGACCGAGCGCGACGCCGGCATGCTCGACGTCGCCGACACCGCGCTCCTGGTGCCCGACCTCATCGCGCACTGGCTGACCGGTGCCCGCGTCGCCGAGGCCACCAACGCGTCGACCACCGGCCTCGTCCGCGCCGCCGAACCGACCAGGTGGGACGCCGGACTCCTCACCCGACTCGGCATCCCGGCGGCCGTCCTCCCGCCGATCGTCCAGCCGGGCGATCGCATCGGGACGCTCCTCGAAGCGGTCGCCACCGAGGTCGGCCTGTCCGCGTCCACGCCCGTCACCGCCATCGGTTCACACGACACGGCCTCGGCGGTCGTCGCCGTCCCGATGACGACCCCGGACGCCGCCTACATCTCGTGCGGCACCTGGGGACTCGTCGGGGTCGAGCTCGAACGCCCGGTCCTCACCGAGGCGAGTCGAGCGGCGAACTTCACGAACGAGGGCGGCGTCGACGGACGCACCCGCTTCCTGCACAACGTGATGGGACTCTGGCTCCTGAGCGAATCGGTGCGCACCTGGGAGCGTGGCGGCGAGACGATCGACCTCCCCGGGCTCATCGCCCAGGCCGCCGCGGTCGACACACCCGTCTCGGTGTTCGACGCGAACGACCCCCGGTTCCTCGCCCCCGGTGACCTGCCGGCGCGCATCGCCGGGTTCCTCACCGAGCACGGGCGGGCGGTCCCGCAGTCCCGTGCCGAGTTCGTCCGGTGCATCATCGAGAGCCTGGCGCAGGCGTTCGCGGATGCGGTCCACACGGCCTCCGAGCTGTCCGGGGTCCAGGTGCGCGCGATCCACGTCGTCGGCGGCGGATCCCAGAACACGCTCCTCTGCCAGCTGACGGCCGACCGTGCGGGGATCCCCGTCATCGCCGGCCCCGTCGAGGCGACGGCACTGGGGAACGTCCTCGTCCAGGCGAGGGCGGTGGGGATCATCGACGGCGACCTCGAGTCCCTGCGCGCCCTCGTCGCCCGTTCCTTCGAGCCGACCCGCTACGAGCCGCGCAAGCCTGCCGGCTCCACGACCGTCAGCCGGTAGCGTCGCAGCATGACCGCTTCTCCACTCATCGTCAGCCTGCCCGCCGGCCTGCGCGAGGAGGTGCTGTCGCAGGGCCCCCTCCCCGAGGGCGTCGAGTTCGTCGAATGGGATCTGCGCACCGAACCGCCGGTCGAGCACATCGACCTCGTCGTACCCGTGTACCTCGGCTCGAACAAACCGCTCGCGAACGTCGGCGCGGTGACGCCGAAGCTCGTCCAGGTGCAGTCGATCGGTTACGACGGCCTTGCGGACCTCCTCCCGGAGGGCATCACCCTCGCGAACGCTGCGACCGTCCACGAGGCCTCGACGGCGGAGCTCACGGTCGGGCTCATCCTCGCCTCGCAGCGCGGCATCCCCGACTTCGTGCGAGCCGAGCGGACGGGCGAATGGCTGCAGAGCCAGCGCCCGAGCCTCGCCGACCGCCGCGTGCTCCTCATCGGGTACGGCGGGGTCGGCGCGGCCATCGAGGAGCGCCTGCTTCCGTTCGAGGTCGAGGTCACTCGGGTGGCGTCGAGCGCGCGGGAGGACGAGCGGGGGCCGATCCACGGCATCGACGAACTGCCCGGACTCCTGCCGCACGCTGAGATCGTCATCGTCGTCGTCCCGCTCACCGACGGCACCCGCGGCTTGATCGGAGACGACTTCCTGGCGGCTCTGCCCGACGACGCCCTCGTCGTGAACGTCGCCCGCGGCCCGGTCGCCGACACCGACGCACTCGTGGAGCACGCGACGAGCGGTCGCATCCGACTCGCGCTCGACGTGACCGACCCTGAACCGCTGCCCGCCGACCACCCGCTGTGGTCTCTGCCGAACGTGCTCGTCTCCCCGCACATCGGCGGCGCGACGAGCGCCATGCTGCCGCGGATGGCGCGTCTCCTGCGTCGACAGATCGAACATCTGTTGGCCGATGAGGAGCCGGAGAACATCGTCCTCCGCACCTGAGACGGGCGTCGACGTCCGTCGATTTCGCTTCGCAGAAAAATCTACGGCGAGGGCTCGCGTTGAATCGGTTCAAGAGGTAGGGTTTGTGGTCTGACCACACCGCAGTGCCGAAGGAGGATCGATGAACGCACCAGCGACGGCCGCGCCGGCAGCGGCGCAGCCCGCCGCCGCAGCGGCGGAGCCCCGGGCCTGGGAGGTCGTGCTCGCCCGCATCGAGTCGGACCTCCTCAGCGGTGTCCTCACCCCCGGCGACCGCTTGCCCGGCGAACGACAGCTCGCGATCGACCTCGGCGTCGGTCGGTCCAGTGTCCGCGAGGCGATCCGCGTCCTCGAGGTCCTGGGACTCATCCGCACCCACACGGGGTCCGGCCCCACCGCCGGCGCGATCATCGTCGCCACGCCGTCCGGTGGCATGGCCACCCTCATGCGGCTTCAGGTCGCCGCGCAGGGCTTCGCCGTGCAGGACGTGGTCGACACGAGGCTCGTGATCGAGACCGCGGTCGTCCACAGTCTCGCCTCGCGCGCCGAAGCGGCCGTCCCCGATCTCACGCACCCCGAGTCCCTGCTCGACGCGATGGACCAGCCCACCCTCACGGAGGCCGAGTTCCTCGCCCTCGACGCGCAGTTCCACCTGTCGCTCGCCGAGGCGGAGGGCAACCAGGTCCTCGTCGCCACGATGTCGGGCCTCCGCGACTCCATCGAGCGCTACGTCCTGGCCGGTGTCCCACAACTGGCGTCGTGGTCAGCCACCGCCGACCGCCTGCGCACCGAGCACCGGGGCATCGTGGAGGCGATCCGCCGCGCCGACGCCGAGCTGGCCCGCCAGTCCGTCCGCTCCCACATCACCAACTACTACCAGGCTCGCGAACTGTCAGAAGACGACAGTCCGCACCCCTCAACACCCACCTCAAGCGACAGTTCGCGGAAAGAAGAGACAGACCATGGTTGAACGCCGCATCCCCAAGCCCCACGACCTCCTGCCGCTCATGCAGTTCAAGAAGCCGGAGTTCAACGCCCGTCGGCGACGCCTGGCGGCCGCCACAACCATCAGCGACCTGCGCACGATCGCGAAGAAGGTCACGCCGACGGCGCCCTTCGACTACACCGACGGCGCCGCCGAGGGCGAGATCTCGCTGGCCCGAGCACGGCAGGCGTTCCAGGACATCGAGTTCCACCCGGCCGTCCTGAAGAACGTCGCGAACGTCGACACCGGCTGGGACGTCCTCGGCGAGCGCGTCGCGTTCCCCTTCGGCATCGCTCCCACCGGCTTCACCCGCATGATGCAGACCGAGGGCGAGCGCGCTGGAGCATCCGCCGCAGCGGCCGCGGGCATCCCCTTCACCCTGTCGACCATGGGCACGACCTCGATCGAGGACGTCAAGGCGGCAGCGCCCGGTGGCCGCAACTGGTTCCAGCTCTACATGTGGAGTGAGCGCGAACGGTCGATGGCACTCGTCGACCGCGCGGCAGCGGCCGGCTACGACACCCTCGTCGTGACGGTCGACACCCCCGTCGGCGGCGCCCGCCTGCGCGACGTCCGCAACGGCATGACGATCCCGCCGTCGCTCACCCCGAAGACCATCGTCGACGCGCTCCCCCGCCCGGCATGGTGGATCAACTTCCTCACCACGGAGCCGTTGGCCTTCGCGAGCCTCGACCGCTGGTCGGGAACCGTCGCGGCGCTCATCGACACCATGTTCGACCCGACCGTCGGTCCTGACGAGGTCAAGTACATCCGCGAGCAGTGGAAGGGCAAGCTCATCGTCAAGGGCGTCCAGTCGGTCGCCGATGCGAAGCTCGCCGTCGACCTCGGTGCGGACGCCGTCCAGCTCTCCAACCACGGCGGCCGCCAGCTCGACCGCGCGCCGATCCCGTTCCACCTCCTGCCGAGCGTCGTGCGCGAGGTGGGCAAGGACGCCGAGGTGCACCTCGACACCGGCATCATGAACGGCGCCGACATCGTGGCGTCCGTCGCGCTCGGTGCGCGCTTCACCTTCATCGGCCGCGCGTACCTGTACGGACTCATGGCCGGCGGGCGCGAGGGCGTCGACCGCGCGATCCAGATCCTCTCGGGCGAGATCGTGCGCACGATGAAGCTGCTGGGTGTCGCGTCGCTCGAGGAGCTGCAGCCGCACCACGTGACCCAGCTGTCGCGGTTCACGACGCTGCAGCCGATGCCGGAGCAGTCGTCGCTGAGCGCCGGCCGGCCGGCCACTGCGAAGCCCGCGGCACCGACCGCTCGGAAGGCTCCGGCCCGGAAGCCGGCGGCCGCGAAGGCCTGACCGCCCGACTGAACCCCGTCACCACCGCACTCCACGGGTTGTCCCCGATGTCCTCCGTCGCTCCTTCGGGAACGATGGAACCGACCCGACGGTCGCAGCACCTGCGCCGTCGGGCCGGTGTTCGACGATCTGGAGGCGACGGTGGCACAGCTCCTCGTGATCGGTGGGAGCGGCCGCACCGGGCGACTCATCATCGGCGAGGCTCTTCGCCGCGGCCACTCGGTCACAGCCCTCGTCCACGACCCCGCAGCCGTCGTCCCCGGCGACCGGCTGACGGTCGTCCAGGGGTCTCCCCTGCGGAGTGAGGACGTCGAAGAGGCCATGCGTGGCGCGCAGGCCGTGATCATCGCCCTCAGCAACATCGGCTCGTCCGACTGGCCGTGGGCACGCCAGGTCAGCCCTCCCGACCTCATCTCGAACGCCGTCCGGGTCGTGGCGGATGCGATGCGCTCGCGTGGCCTCCGTCGAATCGTCCTCCTCTCCGCGCTCGGTGCCGGCGAGTCGGTCCGAAGCGTCCCCGCGGGCCTGCGGTGGGCGACGCACTTCCTCCGACTCGGCACCGTCTACGCCGATCACGAGCAGGCGGACGCGTTCCTCCGCCGCTCGGAGCTCGACTGGACCATCGTGCACCCGACCGTGCTCTCCGCCAGCGACGCCCGACGCCCGGTCGTGTCGTCACCGCCGGGAAGCTGGCCGAGCTCGCTCCGGATCCCTCGCTGCGACGTCGCCGCGTTCCTCGTCGACGCGGTCGACGACGAGGACCTCATCGGCTCGGCCCCGGTCATCTCCTCGGGTCCACGCCGCAGCTGACGGTGCGCCCGCCGACGGGCACTACCGCGACTCAGGAGCCGGCGGCCGCCCGTGACGCTGCAGGACGACGCCCGATGATGCGGTCCGTCAGTTCGCAGACGCCCCACCAGGTGACGCGGAGCATGGCTTCGACGACGATGCCGCTCGTCATCTTGGAGGCCCCGAGCGTCCGCTCGGTGAAGGTGATCGGCACTTCGACGATCCGCAGACCGGCGCGGTTCGCGTGCCAGAGCATGTCGACCTGGAAGCCGTAGCCGTGGCTGTGGACCTCGTCGAGCTGCAGCCGCCGCAGTGCGTCGGCGCTGAACACACGGTAGCCGCCGGTCACGTCGCGGGCGGGGAGCCGGAGCGCGAACCGGGCGTAGGCACTGCCGACCCGCGAGATGGCCTCGCGATGCTTGGGCCAGTTGACGACGGTGCCGCCCGGGACCCAGCGCGACCCGAGGACGACGTCCGCCTCCGCGGTGGCCGCGAGGAGTGCCGGCAACTGCTCGGGGGCATGGGATCCGTCGGCGTCCATCTCGACCACGTTGCCGAATCCGCGCCCGAGCGCCCAGGCGAAGCCGGCCTTGTAGGCGGCGCCGAGCCCTTCCTTGCCGGTGCGATGCAACACGTGCACCGCGTCGTCCTCGGCGGCGAGCCGGTCGGCGATCGCTCCGGTGCCGTCGGGTGAGTTGTCGTCGACCACGAGCACCTCGACGGATGGTGCGGCAACACGGACGCGCGCGACGATCCTCTCCAGGTTCTCGCGTTCGTTGTAGGTGGGAATGATGACCACCGTGGAATCCATGTGCCGTCCTCGTGTCTGCTCAGCCAGCGTAGCGCGCTGAACAGGACCGTATCGGCGGCCTCCGACCGGACGGCCGGACGCTCAGGAAACGGTCGGCGAACGTCCGGCTGGGGGTCAGTTGTTGCTGGCGAAGTGCGCCGGGATGAAGATGGCGAGCGCGATCATGAGGATGCCACCCATGAACCAGACGGCCTGCAGGACGTCCGTGCGGAACGCCTCGCCGAACGCCCACATGCCGCCGGCGAACAGGGCGAAGGCGATCACGACCCAGAACCCCGTCGCATCGCTCAGGGTGCCGGAGCGCCCTGCGTTGGCGCGTTCGTGGTCACGTCGTTCTCCGGCGTCCATGGGTGCCCTTCCTCAGGTTCAAGCGGTCAGTGCAGGTATACGCCGCCCCACTGGCACCCGCAACCCCTCGACACCGACCTCGGTCCCTGAGCCGCACCCGACCCCTGAGACCGAACCACCCCGGCCCCTGAGCTCGTCGAAGGGTTATCCGCGCAGCTCCAGCGTGCAGCACTTCACGCCGCCGCCGCCGAGGAGCAGCTCGGACAGGTCGACGCCGATCGGCGTGTAGCCTCGCTCGCGCAGTTGACGCTCGAACCCGACGGCCCGGGCGGCGATGACGACCTCACGACCGTTCGAGATTGAGTTGAGACCGAGGACGGCTGCGTCCTCGGTGCTCACGTGGATCGCGTCGGGGTAGCGCTGCTCGAGGATGCGGTTGCTCGCCTCGTCGAACGCGGTCGGCAGGTAGGCGATGTTCGCGGGTGAGCCGTCGGCGGGAGCCACCGGGTCGAGCACGGCGATCGCGGTGTCGAGGTGGTAGAAACTCGGGTTCACGAGGTTGAGGGTCACGACCTCGCGGTCGAAGATCCGACGCACCTCGTCGTGGCTGCGGGGATCGGTGCGGAAGCCGGTCCCGGCGAGGATGGTGTCGCCGACGAGCATGATGTCCCCCTCGCCCTCGTTCACGAACTCGGGGCGCTCGACGCGGAAGCCGTTCGCCTCGAACCAGTCCATGTAGGCCGGCCCCTCGGGGATGCGCTCCTCGTAGGTGAACTTCGCCCCGTAGGCGATACCGTCGAGCGTGAAGCCGCCGTTCGCCGCGAACACCATGTCCGGCAGGCCGTCGAGCGGGTCGATGAGCTCGATCCGGTGGCCGAGATCGAGGTAGGCCTGGTGCAGCTGTTCCCACTGCGACACCGCGAGTGAGGTGTCGGTCGGGTCGTCCGGGTTCATCCAGGGGTTGATCCGGTAGCTGACGGTGAAGCGGTCCGGCCGACACATGAGGTACCGGCGGCGGTTCGCGACGCGGGTGCCGGTCGTGGCGTCCTGCGTGGTGGGGGTGGGGTGGTTGAGCGTCGACGACACGTCGGCCTCCAAACGAGCGAGGGTCGGCGGACGAGGTCCAGGGGCCCGGGGGCACGCCACGTTCATCATTGCATGCGATTCGCAGCGTTTTCACGGAGTTTGGCGCAGGAATACTGCGAAGTGGCAGCTTTTCGCGCAATGATTGCGCTTACACTGAGTCCCATGGACAACCTCGACCGCGGCATCATCGACCTGCTCCGACAGAACTCACGCGCCGGCTACGGCGACATCGGCACGGTCGTGGGCTTGTCGGCCTCAGCGGTGAAGCGACGCGTCGACCGCCTCGTCGCCGACGGGGTCATCCAGTCGTTCACGATCCAGGTCGACCCCACGGTCGACGGCATGCAGACAGAAGCCTACGTCGAACTCTTCTGCCGCGGCACCGTGTCCCCCAACGAGCTGCTGCGGATCCTGTCGGGCGTCCCGGAGGTCGTCGACGCCGGCACCGTCACCGGGAGCGCCGACGCCATCGTGCACATGCGGGCCCGCAACATCCCAGCCCTCGAGGACGCCCTGGAGAAGGTGCGGATCGCGCCGAACGTCGACCACACCCGCAGCGCGATCGTCCTCACCCGCCTCATCCACCGCCACATCGACTGACCCCTCCCCGGCCCGCGAACTGTCACCAACGCACAGTGAGGCTCGTCCGAAGTCGCCATTCGTGACCGTTCGCGGGCAGGATGGGCGGATGGAGTGGACGATTCAGGCGGGGACCAGTGTGTTCGAGCAGCTGCGGACGCAGGTGATCGAGGCCGTCCGCGACGGACGACTGGCGACCGGGGCGAAGCTCCCGACGGTGCGCGGGCTGGCCGACGAGCTGGGGATCGCACCGAACACCGTCGCCAAGGCGTACCGGCTGCTCGAGACCGATGGGGTCATCGAGACCCGGGGGCGCGCGGGGACGTTCGTGTCAGCGCACGGCGACGCGATCGACCGGCAGGCGCAGCTGGCAGCGGCGGCCTACGCGGACCGCATCCGAGACCTCGGTGTCTCGCCGGAGGACGCCGTGGCGCTCGTGGAGGCCGCGCTCCGCGCCTGAGCCGCCGGGCTCAGATGACGCTCTGGGACCAGGGGTCGGGGTTGCCGAACCGGTGCGCCGTGATCGAGATCGCCTGTTCGCGGAGGAAGGGCAGCAGCTCCACCCGTCCGGCCTGCGTGACCGGTCCCGCCCAGATCGCGATCTCGGGGTCGCCGCCGAGCGCCTCTGCGAGTCGCTTCGCGAGCGGCTCAGGCTCGGAGGCCTCCGTTCCGGGTTCCGCTTCCGCGACCGTCTCGGGACGCGGACCGACGATCCGCACCCGGGTCGCGACCGGCGGCTCCTGGCCCAGCTCGCCCGTGTCGATCGACCCGCGGGCCGCCATCCGGGTCAGCCACTGCTCGTCGGTCTCCAGCGAGACGGGGATGCTCAGCTCGGACAACCAGTCGCGCACCTCGCGCGGCAGCCGCCCGCCGAGGCTGACGGTGAACCGCGACCGCGACCGCACCGCGGCGATGAGGACCCGCAGCGCATCGCCCAGGTCGGCCCCCGACGCGACGCGTACCGCGACCGGAACCGGCCGGTAGCGCAGGAGGTTCCGTTCCACGCCGAGCTGCGAGACGTCTTTCACCTCGCCGAACTCGTTCCCCCACGCGATCGCGTCACTGAGCGCCGACCGTCGCAGCACGTCGAAGGCTTCGTAGGTGAGCGACGGCTGGGCCGCCTCGATGAGCTTCACGATGCGGGTGTCGAGCCCGCGGAGGTGCAGGCTGCGGCTCGCCGATCCCGGATCCGGTCGCCACTCGCCGAGCCCGAACAGGTAGTTGGGGCCGCCGGCCTTCGTGCCGGTCCCGACCGACGAACGCTTCCACCCGCCGAAGGGCTGGCGCTGCACGATCGCACCGGTGATGCCCCGGTTGACGTACAGGTTGCCCGCCTCGACGGTGTCGAGCCACTCCCCGAGATCGACCGGGTCGAGGGTGTGCAGGCCCGCGGTCAGCCCGTAGGGGGTCGCGTTCTGCAGGGCGATCGCCTCGGTGAGGTTCGCGGCCTGCATAATGCCGAGGACCGGTCCGAAGTACTCGGTCACGTGGAAGGGCGAGCCCGGCTGGACACCGGTGCGCACCCCCGGCGACCAGAGGCGCTCGCTCGGCTGGCCGAAGTTGACCGAGGAGTCGTCGAGCAGTTTCGGCTCGACGAGCCACTTCTCGCCGAGGCGCAGCTCGGTCAACCCGGCGAGGAGCTTCTCCCCCGCAGGCTCGACGATCGGCCCCATCTGCGTCCGCGCATCGGACGGCCAGCCGACCCGGAGCGAGCGGACGGCGTCCTCGAGCTGTCGCAGGAAGCGGTCCGATCGTGCCACCGAACCGACGAGGATCACGAGCGACGCGGCCGAGCACTTCTGCCCGGCGTGCCCGAAGGCGCTCTTCACGATGTCGGCGACGGCGAGGTCGAGGTCGGCACTGGGCGTGACGATGATCGCGTTCTTCCCGCTCGTCTCCGCCAGCAGCGGCAGGTCGGCACGCCACCCACGGAACAACTGCGCCGTTTCGAAGGAGCCGGTCAGGATCACCCGGTCGACGGCCGGGTGGGACACGAGCCGACGTCCGAGGTCGCCCTCCGCCACATCGGCGAGCACGAGGAGGTCGCGCGGCACCCCGGCGTCCCACAGTGCCTCGACGATCACGGCTGCGCACCGCTTCGCCTGTGGAGCGGGCTTGATGATCACGCCGCTGCCGGCGGCGAGCGCCGCGAGGACGCCTCCGGCCGGGATGGCGACGGGGAAGTTCCAGGGCGGCGTCACGACCGTGAGCGCGGAGGGGACGAAGCTCGCGCCGTGCACACTCTCGAGCAGAGGCGCGTTGGCCGCGTAGTAGTGCGCGAAGTCGACGGCCTCGCTCACCTCGGGATCGGCCTCGGCGATCGTCTTGCCGGTCTCGCTCGCCATGACCTCGATGAGGTCCGCCCGACGGGAGGCGAGGACCCGAGCTGCAGCGTGCAGGACGGCGGCCCGTTCGGCGGCAGGGCGGGCTCCCCATCGCTCACCGGCGGCGTGGACCATCGTGATCGTGCGTTCGAGGACGCGTGGGTCGTCGATGGCCGCGGCCGCGACCGCTGCGCCACCGAGGGTCGACTGCGGGACGCGCGCCAGGATCGACGCTCCCCACGCCCGGTTCGCCGCGAGCGAGGGGTCGGTGTCGGCGGCGTTCTCGAAGCCCGGGGCGCCGTCGACGACACCACCGCGCTCCGAACGGGAGAAGACCGCCGTCTCGACGTACGCCGAGGACGGATCGGCGTGGAAGCGGTCCTCACCGCCGCTCGATCCGCGTTCCAGCCCGAGGACCTGCTGCGTGAGTCCGGCGTCCGGTGCCTGTGCGGGATCGCGGAAGCGGTCGTCCCCGTCGTTGTCGGGCAGCGGTGCCTCCGGGGCCTCCGCGGCGCGGTCCTGCGTCCGGTTGGGGGTCGGCACCTGCCCGGCGGTCTCTCCGAGGGCGTCGACCGACGCGAGGAACCGACGTCGCTCGCGTGCGAACAGGGTCGGCTTCTCGGCGAGCTCGAACACCGCCGACATGAAGTTCTCCTCGCTGGCGTTCTCCTCCAGACGGCGGACGAGGTAGGAGATCGCGACGTCGAACTCCTTCGGGTTCACGACGGGCGTGTACAGCAGCACCGTCCCGACGTCCCGCTTGATGGCCTCGACCTGACCGGTCGCCATCCCCAGCAGCATCTCGAAGTCCACACGCTCGCGAACACCGCGGTCGCCCGCGAGGAGCCACGCGTAGGCGATGTCGAAGAGGTTGTGCCCGGCGACCCCGACCCGCACGACGTCCGTGTGCGCCGGCGTGAGCGCCCAGTCGAGCACCCGCTTGTAGTTGGTGTCGGTCTCCCGCTTCGATCCGGTCGTCGCGAGCGGCCAACCGTGGATCGCCGCGTCGACCCGCTCCATCGCGAGGTTCGCGCCCTTCACCAGCCGCACCTTGATGGGCGCGCCACCGGCGGCCACGCGCTGCTTCGACCAGGCGGTGAGCTGCATCATCGCCTCGAGGGCGTCGGGCAGGTAGGCCTGGATGACGATGCCGGCCTGGTACTGCAGCAGCTGCGGCTGGTCGAGGAGTCGGGTGAAGACCGCGATGGTGAGGTCGAGGTCGCGGTACTCCTCCATGTCGAGGTTGATGAAGGTGCCGGTCGCGAGCCCCTCCTCGTAGAGCGGCACGAGGCGACGGACGATGCGGTCGATGACCTGCTCGAACGACCACATGGAGAGCTGGCTGGCGATCGACGAGACCTTGATGGACACGTAGTCGACGTCGGGGCGCTGCAGGAGCTCACGGGTGCCGGCGAGCCGTTTGGCCGCCTCACCCTCGCCGAGGACGGCCTCCCCGAGGAGGTTCAGGTTGAGTCGGGAACCGTCGGCGCGCAGCTTCGCGATCGCATTGCCGAGCTCACGAGGACGGCTGTCGACGATGAGGTGCCCGACCATGCCCCGGAGGACGCGGCGTGCGGCGGGGACGACGACCCAGGGCAGGACCGGGCCGACCAGACCGCCCGTGCGGACGGCGGCCTGCTCGTACCAGGGCAGGAACCGCGGCGTCCGACCGGCGAGGGCGGCGAGGGCGTTCCCGGCGACGAGCGGGTCCTCCGGGCGCATGACGCCGTCGACGAACCCGACGGTGAATTCGAGACCGTTGGGATCGCGCAGCACGCCGGCGAGCCGCTCGGCGGCGGGATCGGTCGGAGCTTCCGCCCCTTCGTCGACCCATTTCGACGCGAGGGCGATCGCACGATCCGCGAGTCCGACCGGTTCGGTGGGACCCTCGTTCGCAACGTTCGCCATGCTGCTCAGCCTATGCTCCGATCCGGTGATCCCAGCTGAGGCTCGCGAGTACACGCCTGGCGGCTGAGCACCCCGGTCGGTCACCGCCCTTCGACAAGCTCAGGGACCGGAGGGCCATGTCGCGGAGACCCCGCCCCGGCCGCCGCCCTTCGACAAGCTCAGGGACCGGTGCGCCACATCGCTGAGACCCCTCCCCGGTCACTGAGCCTGTCGAAGTGCGCCTGCGAATAGGGTGTGGTCATGCACTCCGTCGAGCAGTACGACGCCGTCATCGTCGGCGGCGGTCACAACGGCCTCACCGCCGCCGCCTACCTCGCACGCGCGGGCAAGCGCGTCCTCCTCCTCGAGCGCCTCGACCATACGGGTGGAGCAGCCGTCTCGGAACGTCCGTTCCCCGGCGTGGACGCACGCCTGTCCCGGTACTCGTACCTCGTCAGCCTGCTGCCCCAGCAGATCATCCACGAGCTCGGGCTCGACGTCCAGCTCGTCCGGCGCCGCTTCTCCTCGTACACGCCCGACCCCGCGAGCCCCGGTACGGGTCTCCTGATCGACAACCGTGACGACGACGCCACCGTCGCGTCGTTCGCGTCCATCGGGCATCCGGAGGACGCCGCGGGTGTCGCCGAACTGCACCGTCGGATCGGTCACCTGGCCTCGGTGCTCTGGCCGACGGTGCTCGAGCCGCTCCGCAGCCGTTCCGATGCGCGAGACGCGGCGATCGCCGCCGCCGCGGACCTCGGGGTACCGGCTGGGGAGGTCGCGTCGATCTGGTCGGCGGTGTTCGATGAGCCGATCGGCCGCGCCATCGAGGACGCCGCGCGTTCCGACCTCGTCCGCGGTGTCGTCTTCACGGATGCGCTCATCGGCACCTTCGCCCGCGCCGACGACCCGACCTTGCAGCAGAACATCTGCTTCCTCTACCACCTGATCGGCGGCGGGACGGGCGACTGGGATGTCCCGGTCGGCGGCATGGGCGCGGTCACGGACGCGCTGCGCCGCGCGGCCGAGGAGGCCGGTGCCGAGATCCGGACGCTCGCCGAGGTGACCTCCATCCAACCGGAGCACGGACTCGTCGCCTACGTGGACCTCGCCGCGGAGGCGGAGCTCGAGGCGACCGAACCGATGTCGACGCTGGACCGGTTCCGGCCTCGCCCCGGGGTCGTCGTCCGCGGCGAGTGGATCCTGTCGGGTGCGGCTCCGGCTGTGCTGGAGCGCCTCCTCGACCCGGCGGCGGAGCAACGGGCGGTCGCGGCCGCGTACGCCGCGTGGTCGGCAGCGCGGGGGACACCGGTGCAGTGGAGTGATGCCGACGCGATCCTCGGCACGGCGCCAGCGCCGGAGGACAGTGTCCCGCATCCCGAGGGCGCCCAGGTGAAGGTGAACCTGTTGCTGCGGAGGCTCCCCGAGCTCCTCGACCCGGCCGTCGATCCGTCGGCGGCGTTCGGCGGCACCTTCCACATCAACGAGGGCTGGGCCCAGCTGGAGCACGCCTACCTCGAGGCGGAGGCCGGCCGGATCCCCGACCCGCTACCCTGCGAGATCTACTGCCACACGCTGAGCGACCCCAGCATCCTGTCGCCGGAGCTGCAGGCCTCGGGGGCGCAGACGCTCACCGTGTTCGGGCTCCATGTGCCGCATCGGCTCGCGGTCGCTGCGGACGCGATCCCCGGCGGCCACGACGCCTTCCGTGACGCGCTGCAGGCCGCGGTACTGCGATCGTTGGACTCGGTGATCGCGGAACCCATCGAGGACCTGCTGCTGCTCGACGCCGAGGGGCGGCCCTGCATCGAGACGCGGACGACGCTCGACCTCGAGCGCTCGCTGGCGATGCCGGGCGGGAACATCTTCCACGGCCCGCTGTCGTGGCCGTTCCTGGAGGACGACGCCCCACGGACGACAGCGGCCGAGCGGTGGGGCGTCGCGACGGCGCACTCGCGCGTCCTGCTCTGCGGCGCCGGGGCCCGACGCGGTGGCGCGGTCAGCGGACTCGGCGGGCACAACGCCGCGATGGCCGTCCTGGACGCCTGACCTGCACGCCGCAGAACGCGTCGCCGCGCTCAGTGGTGGCGGTGGTCCTGGATGGTGATCTTCGGGCCACGACGTGGCTTGTGGATGCCACTCCGGCCGATGAGCCGTAGCACCCGCTGCCGGTGACCAGCCCAAGGAGCGAGCAGCTCGAGCATGCCGTCGTCGTCCACGGGTGAGCCGGTGAGCGCCTGACCCACCGAGGCCGCGAGGTGGTAGTCGCCGACACTCACGGCGTCGGGATCGCCGTGAGCTCGGAGCGTCACCTCGGCGGCCGTCCACACGCCGATGCCCGGCAGGCTCTGGAGGCGCCGCGACGCGTCGTCGGGGTGCTCGTCGATCGTCCGCTCGATCGCGGAGGCGAGCCGTGACGACCGCACGACCGTCTCCGACCGCTGCGGCCCGACACCCGCCGTATGCCACTCCCAGCTCGGGATCATCCGCCAGGTCTCGGCAGACGGCGCGACGACCATGCCCTCCGGGGCTGGACCAGGGGCGGCATCACCGTGCCGACGCACGAGCAACCGCCACGCACGCCACGCTTCGAGGGCGGTCACCTTCTGCTCGAGGATCGACGGCACGAGCATCTCGAACACGAGCCGGTTGCGGCTCAACCGCAGTCCCGGGTTCCGCCGGGACACCTCGGTGAGCAGCGGGCTCCGGCTTACGTCGAGTTCCGACCAGTCATCGTCCCGACCGAGCAGCTCCGGCACGCCGGCGATCATCCACTCGGCTCCCGGACCCCAGGCGGCCGCCTCGACCTCGCCGTCGCGGACCGTCGAGACGTACAGGGTCGCGCCGCCCTGTGGGGTGCGTGCCGTCAGCCAGATTCCGCCAGGCGTGCGGCGGTAGCAGGGGCCGTCGCCGCCCCGGGCGATGAGGCGCAGGGTGCTGTGGACGTCGAGTGGACCGCTCGGGCGGTACACCGTCCGCATCGGCTCCGCCTCGCGCGGCACCGGTCCGGTCGGCTGCAACGCGGCCTCGACGGACGACAGCGATGGAGCGGCGAACGATGCGGAGGCGGACATGGTGGTCACCCTACGTGGTGACCACCGACATCCGGCGACGCCGACGACGGCCGAGGATCGCGAAGACGCCCCGACCGCCGCCGATCCGCTATCGCACCAGGCGGAAGTCATACCCGGCCTGATCGATGAACGTTCCGTTCACGCGTTGCTCGACGCGTCCGCCCTGGTAGCGGCCTGGGAGGTAGTCCCGACTCCATTCGACGGTCCACGAGCCCGAGGAATCGGCCTTCGTCGTCCCGAGTCGGGTGCCCCAGGCTCCGATGATCTCGATGTCGGCCAGCGGTGTCGCCGTGCCGGTGAACACGGGCCGCGTACCGGTGAGGGTGTCGCCGATCCTCGGCGACGTCACCCTGAGCGGCGCTGCGACCGTGAAGTCGTACGCGCTGCGGTGCGTCTCGACACCGCCGACGATCTGTCGGACGGTGCCACCGGCGTACCGGGCGGGGAGCAGCGACTTGTTCCAGGTGATCGTCCAACGCCCACTCGCCGCCACGGCCTCGATGGTGCCGACGAGATCGCCCCAGGCGCTCCAGATCTCGAGCCTCGCGCCAGGCTGTGCCGTGCCGCTGAACTCGGGCACGGACGAACCGATGACGCCACCGGTCGCGGGCGATTCCAGGACGAGCGGGGCGACGACGGCGCGGGCTGCCACGGTGAAGTCGTACGGCGCGCGAGACTGCTCGACGCCGTCGATCTCCTGGCGCACGGAGCCACCGCTGTACCGACCCGGGGTCAGGCTCTTGTTGATCGGTGCCGCCCAACGATGGTCGTCTCCGACCTCGGCTGCAGCGATCTCCGTACCCCAGGCACCGATCACCCGGATGGTCGCGCCCGGCTCTCCACGACCGCTGAACACCGGGTCTGCGGTCTCGACGGTCTCCCCGATGGCGGGCGAGAGCAGGGTGACGTCCTCGACCGGGCCCGGCTCGGGCGTGGGCTCCCGATAGGTGAACCGGAGCGGTGCCGTGGTGCGCTGCTCCCCGAAGACCTGCGTCGCGGTCGCGGTGTACGCGCGCGGCTCGAGCGTCCGGAGTGACTGCTGACTCCAGGCGCCGGTGTCATCCACCTCGACATCGACCAGTGTCACACCCGTCGCGTCCTCGAGGACGGTCACCCGCGCGCCCGGTTCTCCGAGACCGGAGAACACCGGACGCGGATCGTCCACCGTGGCGTCGAGTGCGGGCGTTCTGACCGTCACCGCTGTGACGACGAGGTAGGTCAGCGACCAGTTCGCGGTCGAGTCGTCAGAGCGTTGACGAACGGTGCCGGACTGCGCTCCGGGCGCGAGATCGCGGGTCGGAACGGCAGACCAGGTGCCCTCTGCGGTGACGGTCGCCGCGGCGATTGGTCCGCCGGAGGAGTCGAGGACCTCGACGACCGCATCGGGCGTGCCTCGCCCGCTGAACATGGGACGTGGCTCCCGGACGACGGAACCGGGCGTCGGCGCTTCGAGGGTGACCGGGGTGGCGACGGGGACGGGATCGAGTCCCTCCGGGGTGACCCGGTCGGCATCCACGACCGAGCCGAACCCGCCCACGGCCAGCCTGCCGTCGAACTGACGGAGGAAGCCACCTGCTCCGCCGTTCGAGACGAGGCCGTATCCGCTGACACGGTCGTTCGCGAACTCCTCCCAGCCCCATTGCTGCGCGGTCGAGCCGGTGCAGACCGCCGGGTACACGTACTTGTAGGCCTGCGACGGATCAGGCTGGAGGCACCTCGTGACGCCTCCGACCGTGGTCGTGACCGGACCGGACGCATCCACCGACGGGAACGTCCAGCGGCCGGATGCGGCGAGCGCCTGGTCGAGCGTGGCGTGCAGCGTCACTCTGGCCGGGTTCAGGACGTCCGTCGAGCCACCGACCGCGAAGAAGGCGTCCGAGCCGGAGGGGAACGCCTGGCCGACGAACCTGCCCTCGACCGAGGACACCGCCGGGGTCGTGTCAGGCGCCGGCCCGGCGGCTCGGGCGGCCGGACCGGTGAGCAGACTCACCGTCATGCCGAGCAGACTCACGATGGCGATGGGGATGGGGAGTTTCATGGGCGATGGGCGACCTTTCGCAAGGGTGCGCCCGAGACGACCCGAGGGAGGGCCGTCCGGACGCACCGGCGGAGCGTTCGCGAACGAACGCGGTCAGCCTACAAGTATTCCAGTTGCTTAATCCAGTATGTCGACCGACTCTTCCGGTTCACCAGTCGCTCGGTGCCGGTGCCTTCGTAGGCGGCAGGGCGACATCCCTCGCCCACTGCGCCTGCCACGCGGGGAGCTCTGCTGGAGCCGGGCCGGTGAGCTCGAGGAGTTCCGCGAGCGGGACCACGCCGCCCGACCGCTTCAGGAAGCGCCCTCGGACGAGGGCCTGCGTGTAGATCTCGCCGCCGACGACGACGCGGTGTTCGATGAACACGCCCTTGTCGTCATAGCCCGTCACCCGGGTCTCGACGGTGAAGCGCTGCCAGGGCTGCAGCGACTTCCGGAACGTGATGCTCTCACTCGACACCACCGGGTACCAGCCCAGCTGCTTGAAGCGATCCCAGAGTCCGTTCCGGATCAGGAGGTCGAACCGGCCGAGGTCGAAGATCGACAGGTACACACCGTTGTTCATGTGGCCGAGGACGTCGAGATCGGTCGGCAGCACGCGCAGCCGGATCCGACCGACGTCCCAGGTGTCGAGGCGCTCGCCGCGGCGGGCTCGACGGCGGGACTGCAGGAACATGGCGATGGTGCGGAAGATGAGGTGCACGGATGCGACCGTATCCCGCCGGGGCGGCGTCGTGCACCACGGTTGTCTCGACTCGACAACACCCGGGTCCTGGGACGCCTGGTGACGTGTGGCGTCCGACACACCTGGGCCGGATCGCGAACGGTCAGTCAGCGCCGACGGTGTTGCCCTCCCCGCTGTCGGTGACCACCGGGGCCGACGAGGTCGCGACCTTGTTGCCGTTGGCTCCCTCGACGAACGTGACGTTGTCGACGGTCGAGACGTTCACGAGCGTGATGGAGCTGTTGAACGAGAGGTTCACGACGGCTCCCGTCACGGTCACGATGCTGTTGGAGGCCTCCACGACGACGTTCTCACAGTCGCCGTCGATGGTCACGTTCGAGCTGTCGTCGACGATGGTCGCCGTGCCGTCGACGCACTCACCCGTGACGTCGGGGATCGTGTACTCGGAACCGGTGGTGGAATCGGCGGCGACCGTCGGTGACGCGCTCGTCGTCGACGTCGCACCCGCGTCGGTGCATCCGGTGAGGGCGATGACGGCGAGGCCCGCGGCGGCGAGGAGGGTGGGTTGCTTGGACATGGGTGCTCCTTCGGAGGCTCGGTAGGGGAGGCAAGAGCCGCCGGCCCGGTGCAGCGACACCGGGCCGGCGGCCCCAAGGTCAGCTCACTGGGTGAGGGTGAAGTCGTACCCGGACGAGGCGATGACCTTGCCGCCGACGGTCTCGGTCACGGTGCCGCCGAAGTACCGCGCCGGGAGATAGTCACGCGGCCAGGTGATGGTCCACTCCCCGGTCCGTGGGTCGGCGATCGCGGAGCCGAGGTCGGTGCCCCACGCGCCCGTGATCCGCACCCGCGCCCCCGGGTTCGCCGTACCGGTGAACACCGGCCTGGTGCCGGTGAGGGTGTCGCCGACTCTCGGCGAGGTGACGACGAGTCGGGGCTGGACGATCGTGAAGTCGTAGACGAAGGTGTGCGTCGGTACCCCGTCCACGAACTGCTTCACGGTGCCTCCGGCATACCGGCTCGGCAAAAGGCTCTTGTTCCATGTGATCGACCACGCACCGCTCGCGTCGACCCGCTCCACTGAGCCGAGGACGTCGCCCCACGCGCCACGGATCTCGATGCGCGACCCCGGCTCGCCGGTCCCACTGAACACGGGGGTCGTCTCACTGATCGTCTCGCCGCGCCTCGGCGACTCGACCACCAAGGGGGCGATCGGCTCGTCCGGCGCCCGGACGATGTTCGCCGTGAAGTCGGCGATCGTGATGCGGGAGGAACCGTAGGTGACCTTGCCGCCCGTGGCCTCGCCGACGGGAGCGTCGTCGTTCGCCCGCAGCGTGAACCTCAGCGTGGTCGCGCCGACCGGCAAGACACCCCCGATGCCCAACGCGTCGAGTGTGAAGGCCGGGTGGTCGACCGCAGTGATCCGCGTGTTCGCCGGGTGGTAGACGTCGATGCGCTGACCACCGGCATCGGCGTTGAACGTCGCCTCCACCTCCACGGACTGACCGGGGGCGAGCGTCGGCGTGGGGATCGAGGCGCCGGGCGCGAGCGGCGCCGGGACCGTGAAGTCGAAACGCACCTGGACATCCGACCCGGTTCCGCTCTGGCTCGCGGTTCCCGTGTAGCGGCCGGGCTCGAGCCGGATCGACGGAACCGACCAGGACGTCGAGTCCAGGGGGACGCTCGTGCTCGCGAGCAAGACCTGGGCGTCGGTGCGGATCGAGACGGACGATCCGGGCTGCCCGATACCGCTGAACGTGGGGTTCGGTGTGTCCACCGTGGCACCGATCGACGGGCTACGCAGTTCGAACGGCTCGATCGGGGCCAGCTGCGACTCCACGACGACGTCGGTGAGCGCGTCCATCGTGAGCTCGACGAAGGTGTCGGTGTCGGTCCCGCCCAAGGAGTACGGACTCGACACCGGGTACAGGGCGTAGCCGGAGACCCACTTGTTCGAGACGTACCGCCACTCGAAGTCCTGCGACGGGGAACCGGTGCACGTCCGGGCTGCGACGAGCGCCCGGGAGCCGTCGCCCGCGGGCGTCAGGCAGAGCGCCGAAGAGGCTCCCGTGCCGGTGATCGGCCCGGCCGCACCGACGGCAGGGAGGGAATACGTCCCCGCGAGCGACGCTGCTCCGCCCACCGAGGACGAGTACAGCCGCTGGACGTTCCGACCCGACTCCGGCGCGGAGAGCCCGACGTACGCCGAGGATCCGGTGGAACGGTTCTGCAGGACGAGCTTGCCGATCACCCTCGACGTGCCTGCCGAAGGGGCCACGGCGCCCGACGCACCGGGGACGTCCCCGGTGCCGAACGCGTCACCGGGTGCGTCGTCGTGCTCCTGTGGGTCCGCGATGGACCCGACGGGCGGAGCGGCGGACGCCGGGACCGGGAGTCCCACCGCGGTGAGCAGGATGGTCGCAGCGACCACGGCCGAGAGTGTGGATCGCAGGAGCAGGGAGCGCGGAGCACGAATCAGAGCAGTCACGAGGACCGAGGCTACTCATCTGGAATATCGCCGTGGGGGCTGCCGCCGAATCTGTGGAGAACTCGTCCTCAGTCGGTCGGCACGTGCCGCTCGTCTGGCCCGACGTACTCGGACAGCGGACGGATGAGCGCGTTCGACGCCAGCTGCTCGGCGATGTGCGCCGTCCACCCGACGATCCGAGCGGCGACGAACAGCGGCGTGAACGTGGCCGTGTCGAACCCGATCAGGTTGTACGCCGGGCCCGAGGGGTAGTCGAGGTTCGGCTTGATGTTCTTCCGCGCGACCATGTCCGCTTCGAGCGTCGTGTACAGCTCGAGGATCTCGGGCTTGCCGTAGTGCTCCGCGAGCCGCTCGAGCGCCTTGAGCATCGTCGGCACGCGCGAGTCGCCGTTCTTGTAGACCCGGTGTCCGAAGCCCATGATCTTGCGCTTCTCGGCGAGCGCCGCGTCGAGCCAGGCGCTGGCCTGGTCAGCCGTCCCGATCTCGTCGAAGACGTGCATGACGGCCTCGTTCGCCCCACCGTGCAGGGCGCCCTTGAGCGCGCCGATCGCACCGGTGACCGCCGAGTACAGGTCGCTGAGGGTCGAGGTGATGACCCGGGCGGTGAACGTCGACGCGTTGAAGGAGTGCTCCGCGTAGAGGATCATCGAGACGTCGAACGCCTCGACGACGACCGGATCGGCCTCTTCGCCGAAGGTCATGAAGAGGAAGTTCGCGCTGTAGCCGAGGTCGTCGCGCGGCGGGACGAGCTCGAGGCCGCGGCGGCGGCGCTGGTCGTAGGCGACGATCGCGGGCAGCTTCGCGTACAGGCTCGCGGCCTTCACCGCGTTGGTCTCGGCGGTGTTGGTCTCGGCGGCCGGGTCGTTCGCGCCGATCACGCTGACGGCCGTGCGGAGGGCGTCCATCGGGTGGCTCGTCGTCGGGAGGAGGTCGATGGCCGCCTTGACGTTGTCGTCGAGCGCGCGCTGGCCCCGCTCCAACGCAGTGAACTCCGCGAGTTCGGCGTCCCTGGGCAGTTCGCCGTTCCAGAGCAGGTACGCGACCTGCTCGAAGCTGCAGTGCTCGGCGAGCTCCTGGACCGGATACCCGCGGTAGAGCAGCGAGTTCGTCTCCGGGTTCACCTTCGAGACGCTCGTCACGTCGACGACGACGCCGGCGAGACCCTTCTTGATGTCGCTGGTCGCTTCGGTCATGCGTTGCTCCTTTGCGTACTGCCTGCGCGCGTCCTACGCGCGTCGGTCGAGCTTGGCACCCGGCTCGCCCCTCGACAAGCTCGGGGAGCGGAGACCCAGGTGGTGTTCACCGGTGAGGGGACGCCTACCGGTCGATGGTGAAGTTGAAGACCGAAGTGTCGAAGCGGTTGTAGCCCTCGTAGTCGATCAGTTCGTAGAGGTCGGCACGGTGCTGCATCTCACCGAGCTTGCTCGTGAGCGAGCCCTCGTCGTTCAGCGTGTCGAGCGCACGACCCGCGGCGCCCATCGCGATGCGGAGGAGCGACACCGGCCAGATGACGAGGTTCACGCCCACATCGGCGAGCTGCTGACTCGTGAACAGCTCGCTCTTGCCGAACTCCGTCATGTTGGCGAGGATCGGCACGTCGACCGCGTCGCGGACGGCGGCGAACTCCTCGAGCGACCGCATCGCCTCGGGGAAGATCGCGTCGGCTCCGGCGTCGACGAGCTGCTTGGCCCGGTCGATCGCGGCGTCGAGCCCGTCGACGGCGGCGATGTCGGTGCGCGCCATGATGAGCAGGTTCGCATCGCGCCGGGCGTCGACGGCGGCACGGATCCGGCCGAGCGCGGTGGAGGTGTCGACGACCTGCTTGCCGTCGAGGTGGCCGCAGCGCTTCGGGTTGACCTGGTCCTCGATGTGGAGCCCGGCGAGCCCGGCGTCCTCGATCTCCTGGACGGTGCGCGCGACGTTCATCGGCTCCCCGAATCCGGTGTCGGCGTCGACGATCGCGGGC
The DNA here is from genome assembly GCF_050587365.1 of Plantibacter auratus. NCBI lineage: Bacteria > Bacillati > Actinomycetota > Actinomycetes > Micrococcales > Microbacteriaceae > Plantibacter > Plantibacter auratus. Next base: position 315,080 of record NZ_JBOBFV010000004.1, read on the forward strand.
AGCTCGGTCATCCGGGCGATCTGCTTGGCGCGACCGGCGACCTCGGTGAGGGTCGTCAGTCCGATGTCGGGCAGCCCGAGGTCGGCGGAGAGCACCGCGCCGGAGATGTAGACGCCGTCGAAGCCCTTCTGCTCGATGAGCCTCGCCGAGAGCGGGTTGAACGCGCCCGGGAAGCGCAGCAGCTCACCGGTGGCGAGTCGCTCGCGGAACAGCCGGCGCTTCTCTGCAGGCGTGGTCTCGCTGTACAGCATCAGCACAGTCCCTTCTGGAGGTCGGCCGGCATCAGAACAGGCCGGTCGGGTGGGGTGCCGAGGCGAGGACCCCGGAGGCGGCCTGGATGCTCAGCTGCTTGACCTCGTCGGCGTCGAGCTCTGGGAGACGTTCGGCGAGCGCGAGGAAACGCTCGATCTCCTCCGCGTCGAGGACGTCGGCGGCGAGCGTGCGGAACTTGTGCACGTAGTCGGCGCGCGCGAACGGCCGGGCGCCGAGCGGGTGGGCGTCGGCGACGGCGATCTCGTCGACGATGGTCGACCCGTCCGTGAGCGTGATCTCGATGCGCCCGCCGAACGCCTGTTCCGCCGGGTCCAGCGAGTGGTAGCGGCGCGTCCACTCAGCGTCCTCCGCCGTCGAGATCCGGTGCCACAGCTCGACGGTGTCGGCGCGGGTGGCGCGCTCGGGACGGTAGGAGTCGACGTGGTGCCACGCGCCGTCCTGCAGCGCCACCGCGACGATGTAGGGGATGGAGTGGTCGAGCGTCTCGCGCGACGCCGTCGGGTCGTACTTCTGCGGGTCGTTCGCGCCGGAGCCGATGACGTAGTGCGTGTGGTGCGAGGTGTGGAGGACGATGCGGTCCACGGCTCCGGGGGCGAGGACTTCCGGGTGCTCGTGGTGCAGCTTGCGGGCGAGGTCGATCCACGCCTGCGCCTGGTACTCCGCCGAGTGCTCCTTCGTGAAGGAGTCGAGGATTGCGAGCTTCGGCTCACCGGCGCCGGGCAACGGGACGTCGTACGAGGCGTCGGGGCCGTCGAGCAGCCAGGCGACCACGCCGTCCTCGCCCTCGTAGATCGGCGACGGGCTGGTCTCGCCGCGCATCGCCCGGTCGACGGCCTCGACCGCCATCTTGCCGGCGAACGCGGGAGCGTGCGCCTTCCAGGTGGAGATCTCGCCCTTGCGCGACTGGCGGGTGGCCGTCGTGGTGTGGAGTGCCTGGCCGATCGCCTGGTGGATGGTGGCCTGATCGAGGCCGAGCATCGTGCCGATGCCGGCCGCGGCGCTCGGGCCGAGGTGTGCGACGTGGTCGATCTTGTGTCGGTGCAGGCTGATCGCCTTCGCGAGGTCGATCTGGATCTCGTAGCCGGTCGCGATCCCGCGGACGAGGTCGGCGCCCGTGCAGCCGACGTGCTGCGCCACCGCGACGATGGGCGGGATGTTGTCGCCCGGGTGCGAGTACTCGGCGGCGAGGAAGGTGTCGTGGAAGTCGAGCTCGCGCACGGCGACGCCGTTGGCCCAGGCCGCCCATTCCGGGGAGACGCGGCGGGCGAGGTCGGGCCCGAACACCGTGGCACCGTCGCCGCCGGTGCTGACGGGGTGGCTGAGCGCCTGGGCGCGAGCCGAGGAGACGGGCCGGCGCGTGAGCGAGGCGGCTGCGACGGCGGCGTTGTCGATCACCCGGTTGATGATCATGTCGACGACCTCGGGCGTCACCTCCACCGGATCGGTCGCGACGCGGGCGAGCTGCCAGGCGAGCTGTCCTTCGCGGGCGAGGTTCTCGTCACTGCGGTGGACGCGCAAGTGGTGCTGGATCACGGGTGTTCCTTTCGGGTGCGGCCCGTCCGAGTGTGCTGCGGGGCGTCGCGTCCTCCAGCCTACGCCCGCGGGTCCGTGGCGCCGCAGCAGGAGAACCGCCCGGGAACAGGACATTTCACGTGGAATGGTCCTGCTGTCGCGCTGTTCTCCTGGCACCGTGGAATACCAGCCTCGTTCTCCGCATCCACCCAGCCCGCGCACACCGCGCATACGGCGGCCGCGGCCAGAGTGACACGCATACCGACCGCTGACGAACCGAAGGAGACGACCGTGCCGATGCACACCCCTGGGGCACCACAGACCTTGCACCTGTTCGGCGACGTGGTCCGAGCCGAGGCGCTCCACTACACCGAACTGTTCGCGGAGAAGCCGTTCGTGCCGGCCCTGCTGCTCTACTGCTCGAACGGTGCGTACCGCATCCTGTCGCCGGGCGAGGACCACCCCGGCAGTTACGTCGCCGAAGGGCCGCTGTCCGCGGAGCGGGTGCGCGTGAACTTCATCTCGTGGCCGTCCGAGGACTGGAACCGGAACGTCGCCTTCCACGTGCTCGACTTCGACCGGACGACCGGAGGGTTCACCCAGCGACTGCGGCTCCCGGGCGATCCCGAGCCGAAGCACCAGGCCGGCCGCCACACCGAGGTCACCGACCTCGGTACCTGGGACGCGGACACGACGTGGGAGACGGCCGAGCCGCTCCTTCACGAGACCTTCGAGGCACTCGCCCGCGGCTGACGGAGCGAGCGGCGGGCCGAGCGAACGGCTGGCCGTCAGCGAACGGGACGAACCAGCGTGTCCGGACGATCGCCGACGGTCGGGGTCAGGCGGCGAGCAGCTGCGGGTCGGCCGCAGGGCGCAGCGGGGTGATCGTCGCGTCGGCGAGCGCGTCCTCGGCGAGGGGCAGCTCGACGACGACCGGAGCCGCCGCGGTCTCGAAGCGGTCCGCGATGTCGAACATGAGCGCGTCGAGGCGGGTGCGGAGCGCGTCGGCGATGGTCACGACCACCTCGGAGGAGGCGTCCTTGCGTCCGCGCTCGATCTCCGACAGGTAGGGCGTCGACACGGCTGCGGCGGTCGCCACGTCCTGCAGGGTGCGCCCCTGTGCCAGCCGACGCGTGCGCAGGGCCGCGCCGAGGGCTTCGCGGTACAACATGGCGACTCCTTCCGGCTGCGGGCGCGGGCTCCGTGACCGCGTGCTCTCACTGTAGGCGCGGCTCGGCCAGGCTCGGGGAGCCCGCGTTCTGCCGTCAGCGGACAGGGCGAGCCGTCCGCTACAGGAAGATGTCGGGGTAGAGCTCAGACTCGTCGACGCCCGGTGAGTACTTCGCGAGGTCGGTGACCCCGGCCTCCGCGAGGACGTCCTCCACGATGAGCGACCGACCCGTGAGCTCACGCGCCGACGCCGTCAGGACCTCGTAGGCCGCGTCGGCGTAGATCTCCGGGGTGCGACTCTTCGCCAGGAGGGCCTCGCCGCCGAGGATGTTGCCGACCGCCGCCGTCTTGATCGTCGTCTTCGGCCAGAGCGTGTTCGCGGCGATGCCGTCGCGTCCGAACTCGGCAGCGAGACCGAGCGTCACCATCGACATGCCGTACTTCGCGAGTGTGTAGCCGGTGTGCGCGCCGAGCCACTTCGGGTCGAGGTTGAGCGGCGGTGACAGCGACAGGATGTGCGGGTTCTCCGCGTCCTTCAGCATCGGGATGGCCGCCCGCGACAGCATGAACGTCCCACGCACGTTCACGTCCTGCATGAGGTCGTACCGCTTCGCGTCGAGGTCGAGGGTCCGAGCGAGGCTGATGACGCTCGCGTTGTTGACGACGATGTCGATGCCGCCGAACTCACCGGCCGTCTCGAACACGGCCCGCGTGATGTCGTCGTCGTTGCGGACGTCGCCGAGGATCGGGAGCGCCTGCCCACCGGCCTCGCGGATCGCGTCCGCTGCGGTGTGGATCGTCCCCTCGAGGCGGGGATCGGGGGTGTCGGTCTTGGCGAGGATCGCGACGTTCGCGCCGTCGCGGGCCGCACGCAGGGCGATCGCGAGGCCGATGCCGCGGCTGCCGCCCGACATGAGGATGGTCTTGCCGGCGAGGGTGGTCATGCGGTGGGCTCCTTCGGGGTGGTGGTGGCGGCGCGCTTCGCCGACGCGGCGGCGAACGCCGCGACGCGCGCGACCGACTCGGGCGTCTCGATCGCCGCGCCGATCGTGCGGGCTTCGTCGTCGAGGGCGTCCTGGTAGCCGCGGCCGACGCTCTCGCGCAGCAGCCGCCGCGCCTGACCGAACGCGGCCGTGGCTCCGGCCAACCAGAACGCGGCCACCTCGCGTGCGCGGGCGTCGAGCTGCTCGGCGGGGACCACCTCGGTCACGAGCCCCCAGTCGAGCGCCTCCTCGGCGCTCAGCATCCGCGGGCCGAGCGTGAGCTCGAGCGCCCGACGCATCCCGACCGCCTCGGGCAGCAGGGTGCTCACGCCGCAGTCCGGAGTGAGGCCGATGTCGGCGTACTTGCTGACGAACTTCGCCCGGTCGGACGCGATGATCACGTCGGCGACGAACATGAACCCCAGCCCACCGCCCGCGACAGCCCCCTGGACGGCGGCGACGATCGGCTTCGCGACCGACTGCAGCGTCCGGTGGCCCTCGTGGATGATGTCGGCGAGCTCGGTGACGAAGGCGCCCGTCGATCCCTCGCTGCCGTCACCCATCCGCGACATCGCGAGGACGTCGCCACCCGCGCAGAACGCCGGACCGTTGGCGTCGAACAGGACCGCCCGGACGTCGTCGCGCTCCGCGATCTCGAGGGCGAGGTCGCGCCACCGTCTGGCCGCACGGTCGTCGATCGCGTTGAGGCTCGCGGGCCGGTTGAGCGTGAGGTGCGCGAGGCCGTCGCTCACCTCGAAGAGGATGGTGTCGTCGCTGGTCACGGAGTGGCTCCCTGGTCGGTGGATGGGTTCGTCGGCATCGGAGAGCCGGTCATTTCGGCGCCATCCGGATCGCGCCGTCGAGGCGGATCGTCTCACCGTTGAGGTAGCCGTTCTCGACGATGTGCAGCGCGAGCGAGGCGTACTCGTCGGGGCGGCCGAGGCGGGCCGGGTACGGCACCTGGTGCCCGAGCGACTCCTGCGCCGCCTCGGGCAGTCCGGCGAGCATGGGTGTCTCCATGATGCCGGGCGCGATCGTCACGACCCGGATCCCGAAACGCGCCAGCTCGCGGGCGATCGGCAGCGTCATCGAGTGCACCGCGCCCTTGGACGCGGCGTAGGCGGGCTGGCCGATCTGTCCGTCGAAGGCGGCGACGGACGCGGTGTTGATGATGACGCCGCGGTCTCCTGCGCCGTCGACGGGATCACCGTCCGGATCGTTGTGCTGCATCGCGTCGGCGGTCAGCCGGATGACGTTGAAGGTGCCGAGGACGTTGACGCGCAGGACGCGTTCGAAGGCACCGAGGTCCGCCGGGCCGTCGCGGCCGAGCACCTTCGCCGGTGGTGCGATGCCGGCGCAGTTCACAACGACCCGCAGCGGTCCACGCGACACCGCCGCTTCGACCGCCGCCTGCACCTGCTCACCGTCGGTGACGTCGGCGGGCACGAAGGTCGCGAACCCGCCGAGCGCCTCGGCCCGCTCCGCCCCGGGTGAACCGGGGAGGTCGACGAGCACGACGCGCGCGCCGGCACCGGCCAGCCGCGTCGCGGTCGCGAATCCGAGTCCCGAGGCGCCGCCGGTGACGATCGCCGAACTGCCGGTCACATCCATGTGCTGGTTCCCTTCACGTGGTGGGCGCGCCCATCAGAGGCGCTCGATGATCGTCGCGTTGGCCATACCGCCGCCCTCGCACATCGTCTGCAGCCCGTAGCGGCCGCCGGTCGCCTCGAGCTGGCCGAGGAGGGTGGCGAGGAGCTTCGTCCCGGAGGCGCCGAGCGGGTGCCCGAGGGCGATCGCCCCACCCCGCGGATTGAGCCGGTCGTCGTCCACCCCGAACTCGCGTTGCCACGCGAGCGGGACGGACGCGAACGCCTCGTTGACCTCGAACGCGTCGATGTCGTCGATGTCGAGCCCGCTGCGCTCCAGGATGCGGCGGGTGGCGGGGAGGATGCCGGTGAGCATCTCGATCGGGTCGCTCCCGACCGCGGCGAAGGAGACGAAGCGCGCACGCGGCGTCAGCCCCAGCTCGAGCGCCCGGACCTCGCTCATGATGAGCGCGGCGGAGGCGCCGTCGGTGAGCGGTGAGGCGTTCCCCGGGGTGATCCGCCAGGCGATCTCGGGGAAGCGTGCCGCGAGCCGCTCGTCGCGGAAGACGGCGGGGAGTCCGGCGAGCGCCTCGGGGGTCGTCCCGGCACGGACCGTCTCGTCGGTCGTGACGACGGAACCGTCGGGGAGGGTGACGGCGACGACCTCGCCGTCGAACCCGCCGGACGCCCAGGTCGCGGCGGCGCGCTCGTGGGAGCGGGCGGCGAAGGCGTCGAGCTCCTCGCGGCTGAGGTTCCAGCGGGCGGCGATGAGTTCGGCGGAGACACCCTGGCCGACGAGGCCCTCGGGGAAGCGGGCTCGGAGGGCGGAGCCGAAGGGGTCTGCCCCCTGCACGTTGGAGCCCATCGGCGCCCGACTCATCGATTCGACACCGCAGGCGATGACGACGTCGTTGCCGGCCGACATGACGCTCTGCGCGGCGAAGGTGGTGGCCTGCTGGCTGGAGCCGCACTGCCGGTCGATGGTGGTGCCGGGCGTCTCCTGCGGGAGGCCTGCGGCGAGCGCCGCGTTCCGCGCGATGTTCTGCCCCTGCTCGCCGGACTGGGTGACGCAGCCGGCGTAGACGTCCTCGACGACCGCGGGATCGATGCCGGTCCGCTCCACGAGCGCACGGATCGTGCCGGCGAGGAGGTCCGTCGGGTGCACGGCGTTCAGCGCACCGCCCGGTTTGCCACGGCCGGACGGCGTCCGGATCGCGTCGACGATCACTGCAGTGCGCATAGCCATCTCCTTCGAGGTCTGCGTCCACCCTAGGCCTGGCGCCTGCGCCGACGGCGGCGGTTGTGGCCCTTCGACAAGCGAGGGGCCGGAACGTCCGTGTCCGCTGGACCGGCCCGACGATCCGCGGTCGGCGCCACGTACGATTGAGCGGTGGCTGACCCGAAGATCCTCCTGTACTACTCGTTCGCTCCCCTGGCGGACCCGGAGGCGATCCGGCTGTGGCAGCGCGACCTCTGCGAGTCACTCGGTCTCCGTGGTCGCATCCTCATCTCGAAGGACGGCATCAACGGCACCGTCGGCGGCGAGCTCGACGCCTGCAAGCTCTACGTCCGGAAGACGAAGGAGCACCCCGCGTTCCATGACCTCGACGTGAAATGGAGCGACGGCTCGGGCTTCGACGAGGACGACCGCGTGCGCACGGCCAGGCACCGTCCCGCGCCCTGGCGTCGGAGCAGCGACTTCCCGAAGCTCAGCGTGAAGGTGCGCGAGGAGATCGTGTCCTTCGGCGCCCCCGGTGAGCTCGTGGTGGACGAGCACGGCGTCACAGGCGGCGGGGTGCACCTGCAGCCGACGGAACTGCACGAGCTCGTCGCGGAGCGCGGCGACGACGTCGTGTTCTTCGACGGCCGGAACGCCTTCGAGGCCGAGATCGGGCGGTTCGCCGGTGCGGTCGTGCCCGACGTCGCGACCACCCGGGACTTCGTCGCCGAACTCGACAGCGGGAAGTACGACCACCTCAAGGACAAGCCGGTCGTCACCTACTGCACGGGCGGCATCCGCTGCGAGGTGCTCTCGGGACTCATGCGATCGCGAGGGTTCGGCGAGGTGTACCAGCTCGACGGCGGCATCGTCCGGTACGGCGAGCAGTTCGGTGACGACGGCCTCTGGCAGGGCTCCCTGTACGTGTTCGACAAACGGGGCTCGCTCGAGTTCAGCGATCATGCGGCCGTCATCGGTCACTGCGTCGTCTGCGACGCGTCGACGAAGCACCTGCAGAACTGCGCCGACCCCTCCTGCAAGACGCAGTTGGTCGTGTGCGAGGCGCACGCGGACGGACCCGACGGCGGCCCGCGATGCGCCGTGCACGCGGGGGCCGACGTCTCCCCCACCACTCGCACCGGCCAGTCCGCCTGAGCCGCCGACGCCATGACCGCCCACTTCATCCTCCGCACCGAACTCGACGGGACGATGGAGCAGGCCTTCGACCTCTCGCGGTCGATCGACGCCCACCTCGGCTCGATGGCCGACACGGGCGAACGGGCGGTCGGCGGGGTGACCTCCGGCCTGATCGGGCCGGGTGAGTCGGTCACCTGGCGCGCGCGGCACTTCGGCGTGCCGTGGACGATGACGAGTCGGATCACCGCGTTCGAGGAACCCCACCGGTTCACCGATGAACAGGTGTCCGGTCCGTTCCGGACGCTCCGCCACGTCCACCTCTTCGAACCGCTCGAGCGCCCGATGCGGACGGCGCGGACCATCATGCTCGACGACGTCACGTTCTCGGCGCCGTTCGGTCCGCTCGGGGTGGTGGCCGAACACGTCGCGCTCACCCGGCACCTGCGACGGCTCATCGAGTCGCGGAACCGGTGGTTGGCGGAGGCACTTCGACAAGCTCAGTGACCGATAGGTGCGGCTCAGTGACCGGAGGGTGCGGCGGTCCGGTCACTGAGCCTGTCGAAGTGTCGAAGGGCGGCGATTCGGTCCCTGAGCCTGTCGAAGGGCGGATACCTCGACATCGAGATAACCCGACACCCGTCGTGCCGCGCCCTGACCGCGCACATCCGCCCCTGCCAAGATGGAGCCATGGGTGCTCGCACGAAGTCGAAACTGGCCATCATCGGGGCGGGGAGCGTCGGTTCATCCCTCGCCTACGCCTCGCTCATCCGCGGCAGCGCCCGGCGGGTGGCGCTATACGACATCGACGGCAAGCGGGCCTCGGCCGAGGCCCTCGACCTCGCCCATGGGACGCAATTCACCGGGTCGAGCAGCATCACGGGCGGTGACGACATCTCGGTCGTCGCCGATGCGGACGTCGTCGTGATCACGGCCGGCGCGAAGCAGGAACCCGGCCAGACCCGACTCGACCTCGCTGGCACGAACATCCGCATCCTCGAGCAGCTGCTCCCGAAACTCGTCGAGCAGGCACCGGACGCCGTCTACATGATCGTCACGAACCCGTGCGACGTCCTCACCGTCGCCGCCCAGCAGATCACGGGGCTGCCGCGCGAACGCGTCTTCTCCTCCGGCACCGTCCTCGACACCTCCCGGCTGCGCTGGTTGCTGGCCGAGCGCGCGGGTGTCGCGACCTCGGCGGTGCACGCACTCATCGTCGGCGAGCACGGCGACAGCGAACTGCCGCTGTGGTCGCAGGCGACCATCGGCCCCGTCCCGATCCTCGACTGGGAGTTGCCCGACGGGTCGCGCTTCACGGAGCAGCAGCTCGACGAGATCGCGACCGACGTCCGGACGGCCGCCTATCGCGTCATCGAAGGCAAAGGCGCGACGAACTACGCGATCGGGCTCTCCGGGGCACGGATCGTCGAGGCCATCCTCGGCGACGAGCACGCGATCCTGCCGGTGAGCACCGTGCTCGACGGGTACCACGGCGTCAGCGGGGTCGCCCTGTCGGTGCCGAGCATCGTCGACCGCTCGGGCGTGCGGTCGGTGGTCGAGGTCGCGATGTCGCCCCGCGAGGAACAGCAGTTCGCCGACTCGGCCGCTGCAGTCCGCGCGTCGCTCGACTCGCTCGGGCTGTAGCAGCCGACCTCCTCCTCGGCTCCGCCGTCCCTGTCTCAGGAGAGGTGCGGCGCGCCGCCCCGATGCGCCCACGCCACGCCGGGGATCTCCTGAGACGGGGCCACCGGCGCCTTCACCGGGATCTCCCCCGAGCGGCCGATGCGCAACCGGTGTCGGCCCCGATAGCGTTGCAGGACGAGGCGCGGATCCGGCCGCGCCCCTGGGGAGGCACCGGATGACCGCTGGCGTGACGATCGAGTTCGATGGACTCTCGAAATCCTTCGGGGCGGTGCAGGCGGTCGACGACTTGACGTTCCACGTGGAACCGGGCAAGGTCACCGGCTTCCTCGGCCCGAACGGCGCCGGGAAGACGACGACCCTGCGCATGCTGCTCGGCCTCGTGCAACCGACGTCGGGGAGGGCGACCTTCGGCGGTGTCCCCTACGCCAAGCTGCCGGTCCCAGCAGCGACCGTCGGAGCAGCTCTCGAGGCGGCGAGCTTCGTCCCCGGCCGCACCGCCCGCAACCATCTGCGCGTGCACGCCTCGGCAGCGCGTCTGCCCGCGAGCCGGGTGGACGTCGTGCTCGCGCAGGTCGGGCTGCTCGAGGTCGCCGACCGACGCGTCGCAGGGTACTCACTCGGCATGCGACAACGGCTCGGCCTCGCGACCGCGCTCCTCGGCGACCCCGGCGTCCTCGTCCTCGACGAACCGATCAACGGGCTCGACCCCGAGGGGATCAAGTGGATCCGCGGCTTCCTCACCGCACTCGCGGCCGAGGGTCGGACCGTCCTCATCAGCTCGCACCTGCTCAGCGAGGTGCAGCAGTCCGTCGACGAGGTCGTGATCATCGCGAAGGGGCGGCTCGCGCACGTGGGCACCCTCGCGAGCCTCGACGCCGCCGACACCCTCCGCGTCGTCGTGAACTCCCCGGAGCACGAGCGGCTCGCCACGGCGCTGACCGCCGCGGGGTACACCTTCGACCAGGCCCGCGCGGGGCTCGTCGTGCACGATGTGGAGGCGATCGACATCGGCCGGGTCGCGCTCGCCGCCGGCATTCCGCTCAGTGCGTTGTCGCGGCATCGATCAGGGCTCGAGGATTCGTTCCTCGCGCTCGTCAGCGGTGGGGAGGACCACGCATGACCTCACTACTGGCAGCCATCCGCTCCGAGTTCCTCAAGGTGTTCACCACCCGCGTGTGGTGGGGCCTCGCGCTCATCCTGTTCGTGTACGTCGGGTTCGCCGCGGCCGGGGCGGCGCTCCTCTTCGCCAACATCCCGGGCGCGGCCGAGTCCAGCGGGGCCGGGGCGCAGGCGACGAGCGAGATGCTCACCCAACCCGGTCTCATCTACGGCTTCGCGACGAGCATCGGGTACGTCTTCCCCGTCCTGCTCGGTGCGCTCGCCACGACCGGCGAGTTCCGGCATCAGAGCCTGACGCCGACGTTCCTCGCCAACCCGAACCGCGGCCACGTCCTCGTCGGCAAGGTCCTGGCACTGACCGGGGTCGGCGCGCTGTACGGCGTGATCGCGCTGGTCGCGTCCGTCGGTCTCGGCGGCGGCGCCCTGGCCATCAGCGGCATCGATCCGATGCTGACCGACCCCGACACCTGGGCGCTCATCGGCCGTGCGGTACTCGCGATGGCCCTGTGGGGTGCGATCGGCGTCGGTCTCGGGGCGGTGCTGCCGAGCCAGGTGGGCGCGATCATCGTCGTGCTGGCCTTCACGCAGTTCGTCGAGCCGCTGCTGCGCCTGGCCTCCTCATTCTCCGAGGTCACCGCGTCCATCGGCCGGTTCCTGCCGGGTGCTGCGACGGACGCGCTCGTCGGACCGAGCTTCTACTCGATGATGTCCGCTCAGCAGGACGCGCTGACCTGGTGGCAGGGCGGACTCGTCCTCCTCGGCATCGGGGTCGTCGTCGCGCTCATCGGCTACGCCACGACCTGGCGCCGCGACGTCACCTAGGCACGGCGGGCGCGATGGCTCAAGCCAGCCAGCCTCTCGCCGGCGAGGCGTAGGCTCGACGGACAGCCACCGACCGGTCACCGCACCGGAGACAGGAGCACCATGGGCCGCGCATACCTCGTCGAGCAGGTCGAGCACGAGGGTGGCAAACCCACCCGGACGGTCGACCTCCGCGACCTCCCCGACGCCTCGCTGCCCGACGCCGCCGTCACCGTCGACGTCGAGTACTCGAGCATCAACTACAAGGACGCCCTCGTCGTCACCGGGAAGCCGGGCGTGGTGCGGTCGTTCCCGATGGTCGCGGGCATCGACCTCGTGGGCGTCGTCGCGGCGTCGAGTGATCCCGCTTGGAGCGCCGGCGACCGCGTGGCCCTGTTCGGCGACGGCCTGAGTGAGACCCGGTACGGCGGGCTCTCCGAGCGTGCGAAGGTGCGGTCCGACGCGCTCGTCCGCGTCCCCGACCACGTCTCGAGCGCACAGGCCGCCGCGATCGGCACCGCCGGGTACACCGCCGCCCTCGCTGTGCTCGCGCTCGAGCACGGCAGCGCGACCTCCGGCGCCGTGCGCGTCGCCGGGCTCCCCGTGGTCGTCACGGGAGCCGGCGGAGGGGTCGGAAGCATCGCGATCGCACTGCTGGCCGCCGCCGGCTTCGAGGTCGCCGCCTCGACCGGGCGGGTCGACGAGCTGGGTGACGCCCTGCGGCGGCTCGGAGCGACGTCGATCGTCGACCGTGCCGAGTTCGCCGAGACCGGCCGCCCACTCGGCAGCCAGCGCTGGGCGGGAGCCGTCGACTCCGTCGGCGGTCAGACGCTCGCGACGGTCCTGTCGCAGGTCGAGTACGGCGGGACGGTCGCCGCCTGTGGGCTCGCCGGCGGGTCCGACCTCCCGACGTCGGTCATGCCGTTCATCCTGCGCGGGGTCACGCTCGCGGGCGTGAACTCCGTCGAGGCACCGCTCCCCCTGCGGCAGGCCGCCTGGGAGCGCGCGACCACCGCGCTCGACCTCGACGTGCTCGACACCCTGACCGAGACGGTCTCCCTCACCGAGGCGACGGATGCGGCGGAGCGGGTCCTCGCAGGCTCGGTCCACGGTCGGATCGTCGTCGACGTCCGCGCCTGATCGGGCCCAAGGAACAGGCCCCGCCGTCCCTAACTCAGGAGAGTTGCGGCGCGGCGCACGCCCACCCGGGCGACCCACCGGCCGAGCCCTGAGACAGGGACATCACCCGACCCGCCGTCCCCAACTCAGGAGAGTTGCGGCGCGGCGCACGCTCACCCCCGCGACACACCGGCCGAGCCCTGAGACAGGGACATCACCCGACCCGCCGTCCCCAACTCAGGAGAGTTGCGGCGCGGCGCACGCCCACCCCCGCGACACACCGGCCGACTCCTGAGACAGGGACACTACCGAACCGGCACTACCGAACTCAGGAGAGTTGCGGCGCGGCGCGCACCCACCCCGGCGACACACCGGCCGAGCCCTGAGACAGGGACACCGCCCAGCGCTCCAGGAACGCGACAGCGGCCGGTGCCCGAAGGCGACCGGCCGCTGCCGACGGAACTGCTGAGACTCAGTAGCCGGCGGTCGACATGACCGAACCGAGCGCGACGGCGTAGAAGATGCCGCCGATGATGCCGAGCACGACGAGGATGATGCCGATGATGACACCGATCTTGGCGAGCTGGTTCGGGTAGCCGGCGTCCTTGGACTGCTTCTGCGCGACGAGGCTGATGATCAGGCCGACGAGCGGCACGACGATGGCGAGGATGAGGCCGACGAGGCCGAGCGTCTTGCCCGGGTAGTCGGCGGGCAGGGCCGCGCCGGGCTGCTTCGGGGCGTTGTACTGGGGTGCGTTGGTCATGATGGTTCCTCTCGAGGATGGTAGATGCGCCACGGGCGCGAGCCAACAGTAGTGGGTTAGGTACCCGACAGGCGATGGGGACAACTCCCCAATCGACCGGATGTCACGGCCTTACGGGCAGGTGATGGTGGTCGTGCCGTCGGTGTGGACACCGCTCCCGAGGGAGGCGCACGCCTCGTTGAACGCCGCAGCACCGATCGCGATACCCGCGATGGTCGCGATGATCGCCAGCACGATGAAGACGATCGACAGGATGAGACCGACCTTCGCCAGCGTGTTCTTGACACCCGCGTTCTTCGACTGCACCAGGGCGACGATGCTGAGGATGAGGCCGATCGGCGGGGCGAGGAACGCGAGGATCAGGCCGACGATGCCGAGCGTCTTGCCGGCGGTCGCGTCGCCGGAGGGAGCTGCGCCGCCGGAGTACGCGGGAGCCGCGCCGTACTGGTCCTTCGGGGGCTGCGGCGCCTGGGGAGCCTGCGGCGGCTGGCCGGGGTATTCACCGGGAGGAGGAGTCGACATGGCTGTGGTCCTTTCGAACAGGCGGATCTACGGAGGTTCGAGCGGGCCCAGAATACCGGTCAGACGTCGTTTTGTGCCCTGTTCGAGGCAAATGATTGCGTACGGCCCTGATCAGCGCCAGGATGCGCGGACACCGCGCCCTCGCCCACGATCCGGATCCGGCCGAGACCGCCGTGCGCCCGGCAGCTCGTCCTAGTGCAGGTCGAGGGCGGCGATGAGCTCGGCGCTGCGACGGGTCGTGATGATGAGCCGCGAGTACTCCGCGTCTTCGAGATCGATGACAACCGACGGTTTGGTGCCCTTGATCACCAGGAAGTCCATACCACCGTGGAACTTCCACTGGCCGATGGCGAGCGTCAACGGGATCGCGGTGCCCGGCGCACGGATGCCCCGGACCCAGATCCACGGGTCGTCGGTGATGGTGGCGGAACGGATGCTCGACCGTGGCACGACGACGTTGCTCCGACGCAGCGAGAGCGCCTTGTCGTACGCGGACAGCTCGATCTCCAGTCGGTCGGGGTGCAGACGCAAGGAGGCCATGCCTCTAGTCTGCCAACCCCCACCGACGTTCGCGTTGCCGGAAGTTCACAAAGCGGTAACGCATGCCCTGTGCAGCGTCCGACGTCGGCGGCGGGGCGACCGTCCGACTCAGCGGATGGCCGCCGCAGCCGCACGTGCCGCCGCGGGCAGGGCGTCGACGATGCGCCCGATCGCCTCGTCGTCGTGCGCCGCGGAGACGAACCAGGCCTCGTACACGCTCGGTGGGAGCGACACCCCCGCATCGAGCATGCGGTGGAAGAACGCCGGGTAGCGGAAGGCGTCCTGCCGCAGGACCGCGGCGTAATCGGTCGGTGCCGCCTCGCTGAAGGCGAAGGAGAACAGGTTCCCTGCGCGTTGCACGGTGTGCGCGACCCCGGCCTCCGTGAGCGCGCTCGAGGTCGCCTCGGACACGATCGCGGCCGCCGCGTCGACCCGACGGTAGACGTCCTGGTCGGCGAGGCGCAGCGTCTCGATGCCGGCGGCGAGGGCCACCGGGTTCCCCGAGAGCGTCCCGGCCTGGTAGACCGGGCCGGTCGGTGCGAGCAGGTCCATGAGCTCGGCGCGCCCACCCAGCGCAGCGAGGGGCATGCCGCCGCCGATGACCTTGCCGAAGGTGAAGAGGTCGGGCTGGTACACGCCGACGGGGATGCTGATGGCACCGGTCGAGTTCGCGACGGCGTGGTTGCCGGCCTCCCAGGCCTCGGCACCCGGGACGGGCTCCGTGCCGGGCGCGACGGCGGCGAGTCCGCGGTTGTCGAGCCCCCACCAACCGGCGGAGGAGACGCGGAACCCGGTGAGCACCTCGTCGATGATGACCAGCGCGCCGTACTCGTGCGCGAGCTTCACGACGCTCGCGTTGAACCCGGGAGCCGGCGGGACGACGCCCATGTTGGCGGAGGCCGCCTCCATGATGATCGCGGCGATGTCCTGGCCACGCTCGGCGAAGACCTCGCGGAGTGCCGACCGGTCGTTGTACGGGACGACGATCGTCTGGGCGGCCGTCTCGGCGGTGACCCCGGCGGACCCAGGCAGGGCGAGGGTCGCGACGCCCGATCCCGCTTCGGCGAGCAGGCCGTCGGAGTGGCCGTGGTAGTGCCCGGCGAACTTCACGATGAGACTGCGACCGGTGGCACCGCGCGCGAGGCGGATGGCCGTCATGGTCGCCTCGGTGCCGGTGGAGACCATGCGCAGCTTCTCGATCGGCGCGACACCGGACGCCTGGACGCGCTCCTTGACGAGCTCCGCGAGCTCGGTCTCGGCCGGGGTGGACGCGCCGAAGGAGAGGCCGCGGGCCGCAGCGGCCTGCACGGCCTCGACGACCTGCGGGTGCGCGTGTCCGAGGAGCGCGGGGCCCCACGCGCTCACGAGGTCGACGTACTGCACGCCCTCGGAGTCGGTGATGTAGGGGCCGGTCGCGGACACCATGAACCGCGGCGTGCCGCCGACGGAGCGGAAGGCACGGACGGGCGAGTTCACCCCACCGGGGATCGACCGCTGGGCTCTGGCGAATGCTGCGTCGTTCATCGGGTTCCTCCTGCACGCAGACCGCGCGCCTCATCCAACCAACCGGCGAGTTCGACGGCCCAGTAGCTCAGGACGGCCTCGGCTCCGGCGCGCTTGATGGACAGCACCGACTCCTCGATCGCGCGTCGGCGGTCGATCCAGCCCTGCCGGGCGGCGGCCTCGATCATCGCGTACTCGCCGGACACCTGGTACGCCCAGACCGGGATCGACACCGTGTCGGCCACGTCGGCAAGGACGTCGAGGAAGCTCCCTGCGGGCTTCACCATGACGATGTCGGCGCCCTCTGCCTCGTCGATGAGCGCCTCGCGCAGGCCTTCACGACGGTTGGCGGGGTCGAGTTGGTAGGTGCGGCGATCGCCCTGCAGCTGCGAGTCGACGGCCTCGCGGAAGGGGCCGTAGAGCGCGGACGCGAACTTCGCCGAGTAGGCGAGGATGATCGTGTCGTCGAACCCGGCGGCGTCGAGCGTCTCGCGCACGGCGGCGACCTGGCCGTCCATCATGCCCGAGAGGCCGAGGAGGGCCGAGCCGGACTCCGCCTGGGCCAGCGCCATGTCGCGGTAGCGGTCGAGCGTGCGGTCGTTGTCGACGCGCCCGCGGTCGTCGAGGACACCGCAGTGTCCGTGATCGGTGAACTCGTCGAGGCAGAGGTCGGTCTGCACGACCAGGGCATCGCCCACCTCGGCGACGAGCGCGCGGGTCGCGACGTTGAGGATGCCGTCGGGGTCGGTCGCGCCGGAACCCACGGCGTCGCGCTCGGCCGGGACGCCGAAGAGCATGACCCCACCGATGCCGGCCGCAGCCGCCTCAGCCGCGGCCCGCTTAGCGCTGTCGACGGTGTGCTGCCGGACACCCGGCATCGAGGAGATCTCGACCGGCTCGGCGACGCCCTCCCGCACGAACATGGGGAGCACCAGCTCCGCCGGGTCGAGTCTCGTCTCGCTGACGAGGCGACGGATGGCCGGCTGCTGCCGGAGACGACGGGGACGGGTCTCGGGAATGCTCACCCGTCCAGCCTACGCGCCGCTGCCGACGCGCCCTCCCGGTTCGCGCAGGGCGTGAAGCCGGTCAGCGGATCCCGTCGCCGGCGTCCTCGTCGCGGTTCTGGCTGAGCGCCACGGACACGATCGCCTCGATCAGCGAGTCGACCGTCTGCTGCTCCGCCACGACGTCGACCCGGAGCCCGTAGCCTCGGGCGTCACGAGCCGTGCGGGGTCCGATCGCGGCGATGACGGTGCTCTCGGGGATCTCGGGGAACTGCGAACGGACCTGCTCCGCCACGCTGCCCGAGGTGACGAGGATGGCACGCACCCGGCCGCTGGCGACGTCGGCGACGATCTTCTCTGCCACCGGGACACCGACCGTGCGGTAGGCCACGACGGACTGGACGTCGTGTCCGGCGGCGATCAGGCCCTCCGTGAGGAGCGGCTTGGCGATGGCCGAGCGGAGCGTGAGGATGCGCTTCGGGTGCGGTTCGAGCGCCGTGAGCTCCTGCACCATGCCCTTGGCGGAGTTGTCCTTCGCCGGCACGAGGTCGACGCTGTAGCCGACGGCGGTGAGCGCGGCAGCGGTCGTCTCGCCGACGGCGGCGACCCTCGTCGTCTCGGGGATCCGGATCCGCTGCGAGGACAGCACGTCGACCGTGGTCGCGCTCGTCACGGTCAGCCAGTCGAACTCGCCAGCCTCGAGCGCCGCGAGCGCGGCCCCGAGGGTCTCCGGGTCGTCGGTGCTGGCGAAGTTGATCATCGGGGCGACGACAGGCGACCCGCCCTTGCCACGGACCGTCCCGGCGACCGAGTCGCCCCACGGACCGCCGCGCGGCACGAGGACGCGCCACCCGCCGAGCGGCTTGGTGGCGGTGGGAACGGTGTTCGACTTCGTCCAGTCCTTCACGCAGCGCCTCCCAGCGGGGCGAGGTCGGCTGCGCCGGCCTCGATGAGCTCGTCCGCGAGCGAGACACCGAGCGCGTCGGCCGCTTGCAGCAGCTCCCGTCCGTGTCCGTCGCCGGAGAACCCCTCCGCGCGGCTCTCCCGGTGGATCATCTCGGTGCCGTCGAGCGAGTAGACGGCGGCCTGCAGCACGAGGTCCTCGTCGTCGAGCCAGGCTGCGGCACCGACGGGGGCCGAGCAACCGGCCTCGAGTCGACGGAGCACGGCCCGCTCCGCCGTCGCCTGCCAGCGGCTCGGCGCGTGGTCGAGCAACGCGATGGAACCGGCGATGGACGATTCGTCGTCGTCGAGGCACTCGATCGCGAGCGCCCCCTGCCCCGGCGCGGTCGGCCAGGTGTCGAGGTCGAAGAGCCCGGTGACGGCGTCGAGGCGTCCGAGGCGGGTGAGACCGGCGGCCGCGAGGACGACGGCGTCGAGGTCGTCGTCGATGCGGCGCAGGCGGGTGTCGATGTTGCCGCGGATGTCGACGACCTCGAGGTCGGGCCGGATACGCTTCAGCTGCGCGATCCGACGCGGTGAGCCGGTGCCGATCCTGGCACCCTGCGGCAGGTCGTCGAGCGAGCGGTCGTCGGAGGCGCACAGGGCGTCGCGCGGATCCTCACGCATGGGCATGGCGGCGATCGTGAAGCCCTCGGCCGGAGCCGTCGGCAGGTCCTTCAAGGAGTGCACGACGAGATCGCACGCGCCGTCGAGCAGGGCGTCGCGGAGCGCGTTGACGAACACACCCGTCCCGCCGATGGTGGAGAGCGACTCGCGACTCGTGTCGCCCTGCGTCGTGACGGTGACGATCTCGACGTCCTCACCGGTGGCCGCTGTGAGGGCGTCGGCCACATGACCGGTCTGCGCCAGCGCCAGGGCACTGCCGCGGGTTCCGATGCGAAGGGTCATGGGGCGATCCCCGAGAACGCCGGTTTGAAGCCCAGCCGGGCGTTCTCGCAGCACCCGGGGCGGCAGACGTCGTACCAGGGGCCGAGGTCGGTCATGTGCGGTCGTTCCTCGACGGGCGTGCCGTCGCGGCGCTCGAGGACGAGGTCGACGAGTCCCTTGACGTAGGCGGCGGCGGTGCCCGGCGTCGGGACGCGGACGGCGGCCAGGCCGTGCTCACCGGCCGTCTCGATGGCCTCGTTGTCGAGGTCCCACATGACCTCCATGTGGTCGCTCACGAAGCCGAGCGGCACGATGACGATCGCCTTGCGGCCGGCGGCGGGCAGCTCGGCGATCGCGTCGTTGATGTCGGGCTCGAGCCACGGCATGCTCGGCGGGCCGGAGCGCGACTGGTAGACGAGCTGCCACGGCACCGAAACGCCGCTGCCGACCGCGCCACCGAGGACACCGGCCTCACGGAGCTGGTCGATGGCGTTCGCCATGACGACCTCGGCCACCGCGAGGTGCTGGGCCTCGTACGCGCCGTGGTCGCCGAAGCCGCGGAAGTCGGGGCCGGAGCGCGCGGCGTCACCGGTGGGGATCGAGTGCGTCGCGAAGAGCACCTCGATCTCCGTCTCGGCGGAGAGCTCGGGCTGTTCGCGCAGGTACTCGGCGATCGCGTCACGGACACCGTCGATGAACGGGGTCACGAAGCCGGGGTGGTCGAAGAACTGACGCACCTTGTCGATCTGGATCTCGCCCTGGAGGTTCGTCTCGTCGACGGCGATCGCGAAGTCCTCGCGGTACTGCCGACAGCTCGAGTACGAGGAGTAGGCGCTCGTGGCGATCGCGATGAGCTTCGTGAAGCCGCGCTCGTGCGCCTCGGTCAGCGCGTCGCGCAGGTACGGGTCCCAGTTGCGGTTGCCCCAGAGGACCGGGAGGTCGATGCCACGGGAGGCGAGTTCGAGCTCCAGGGCCGCCTTGAGCGCACGGTTCTGGTCGTTGATGGGGCTGACGCCGCCGAAGTGGCGGTAGTGGTGCGCCACCTCTTCGAGACGCTCCTCGGGGATCCCGCGCCCGCGCGTGACGTTGCGGAGGAACGGGATCACGTCGTCCTGGCCCTCAGGCCCGCCGAAACCGGCGAGGAGGATGGCGTCGTAGTCCGTCGGCTCGGAGACGTGCTCAGGACCGGCCGCTGCGGCGTCGGTCGCGCCGCGGACGATGCGCTCGGGGGACTCGGCTCCGGTGCTCCCCAGGTTCATGGCTGCCATCAGCGCACCACCTCCAATGCCTCGGCGGGCGTGATACGGCGGCCCGTGAAGAACGGCACCTCTTCGCGCACGTGGCGGCGCGCTTCGGTGTTGCGCAGGTCGCGCATGAGGTCGACGAGTTCGACGACGTCGTCGGCCTCGAGCGGCAGGAGCCACTCGTAGTCGCCGAGGGCGAAGGAGGCGACGGTGTTGGCGAGCACACCCGTGAACGCCGCACCCTGGCGGCCGTGCTCGGCGAGCATCTTGCGACGCTCCTCCTCCGGCAGGAGGTACCACTCGTAGCTGCGCACGAAGGGGTACAGGCAGAGCCAGCCCTTCGGCTCGATGCCGCGGAGGAACCCGGGGACGTGCTGCCGGTTGAACTCGGCGTCGCGGTGGACGCCCATGGCGTTCCAGGTGGGCGCCAGCGAACCGAGGATGGCGGTGCGGCGCAGCTCGCGAAGGCCGGCCTGCAGGCCCTCGGCGGTGTCGCCGTGGAGCCACAGCATGAGGTCGGCGTCGGCGCGGAGGCCGGAGACGTCGTAGATGCCGCGCAGGGTCACGCCCTGGGCTTCGACGAGCGCGATGGATGCTTCGAGTTCGGAGACATGCTCTTCGCCGAGCGGCAGCGCACTCGCCGGCTCGCGGCGCAGGACAGCCCAGAGGGTGAATCCTGAGGGGCCAGTCGGGGTGGCTGAGTCGGTCGGGTGGTGCGATGCCTCGGCAGAGGCCGGGTGAGTCATAGTCCTATCCTCACCCAGTTCGGTCGATTGGGCAAAAGGGGCAGGTCACGATTGACACCGAGCCCAGCCTCACCGCCGATACAGTCGGGTGATGACCAGCGAGCAACCTCCCGTCGAGTACCACGTCGCCAGAGCGGCCGAGATGGATCCGGTCACGCTCTACCGCGTGCTGAAGATCCGCGTCGACGTCTTCGTCGTCGAGCAGACGGCGCTCTTCGCCGATCTCGACGGTCGCGACATCGAGGACGGAACCCTCATCGCCTGGGCGCAGGAGGGCGACGAGGTACTCGCGACGATCCGGATCCTGACCGAGGCCGAGCACTCGGAGATCGGACGGGTGGCCACCGCGTTCATCGCCCGCGGGCGGGGTCTCGCCGCGGAACTGATCCGCCGCGCCGTCGCCGACCACGGGCATCGGGAACTCCGCATGGGCGCCCAGAAACGCCTCGCCGACTGGTACGGCCGGTTCGGGTTCGAGATCAGCGGCCCCGACTACGTGGAGGACGACATCGTGCACGTCCCGATGACGCGCGTCGCCACGCCGAGCGGCTGACCGGCGGCGGGACGCGTCAGCGCGCGATGGCGCGGACGATGCCCCACACTGCCAGCCCGGCCGCACCGGCGAGGCCCGCGACGCCGGCGTAGAAGACCGCCGGGCGTTCGACCTTGACGGTCGCGATCTGCACGATGGCACGACGCTTGGCGCGGTGCACCTGCTTCGGGACGTTGAGCTTGTCCTCGATCGCGTTCAGCGTGGCGACGAGCTCGGCACGAGCCTGCTCGGGCGAGGGCGTCGCCCCCGGGAACTGGTCAACGGTCATACTCGCCGAGTCCCTTCACTGCCTTGATGTCTTCCTTCACGTTGTCCATCGGGCTCGGGTCCTCGTTGATCTTCTTGAAGTACCGCAGCGCGATCAGCACGAGGACCGCAGCGACGAGGACGAAGAGCACGAAGACGCAGAGCGCTGCCAGCCACGAGGGCATGACGAGCGCGAGCGCGAGGATCAGCACGGCGACGAGCACGCCGACCGCGAAGAAGAGGAACACCGCGGCACCGGCGACGAAGGCCGCGCCGATACCCGCGTACTTGCCCTTGTGGGCGAGCTGCGTCTTGAGGTTGGCGATCTCGGCCTTGACCAGGTTCGAGACGACCCCGGGCAGCTGGCCGACGAGGGTCAGGAGGGATTCGTCGCGCTTGTCGTAGCGCGGCTCCGAGCGGTTGCGGTCACTCATGAACGGCATCGTCGGTGCTACTCGCCGCTCTTGGGCTTCGGTGCCGTCGTCTTGGGCGCGGCAGGCTTGCGCACTGCGGGCTTCGAGGCCGACGACGTCGAGGTGCCGGAGGCCGTGCGGGCGTCCTTGACCGTCTCGGACACGTCCTGGACGGTGTCTTCGGTCTTCGACTCAGCCTTGCGGTGCACTGAGCCTGTCGAAGTGTCGAGCTTCTGGCCGGGCGTCGAACCCTGCTGGCTGACGACCTTCGCGACGGCGCTGACGCCGCTCCACAGAGCCGCGGGGACCTCGCTGATGCGTGCCTTGGCGAAGTCCTCGACCTTGCCGCGCTGCGCGCGCACCGGCTTCGCGTTCCACAGCTTGACCCACTGCGTCTTGATCTGCTCGTAGCGTTCGCGTCCGGCGCGGGTACCGAGCACGTAGCCCGTGAGCCCACCGACGACGAACATGACCTTGCCCTTCATGGCGCCTCCGTCTGTTCGAGTGGTGCTGTGATGCTGCATCCAACGGGACCAGCGTAGTCGGGTGTCACTCCGACGCCACCATCCGGTCGGGGGTTGACAGGAAAAGATGCCGGGTCGGGCATATGGGCGCGTCTACCGCTGCAGCGCCTGATGGCGGAGTCGTGCCGCCGCCTCGTGGGCGTCGGGGACCACCGAGGCGAGCCCCGTGCCCGACAACCAGGCACCCGTGACCGCGAGGTCGGGCACCTCGGCCACCGCTTCCCGGATGGCCGTCGAGCGTTCACGCTGGCCGCGCGCGGCGGTCGGCTGCGTCCCCGTCCAGGAGATGCGGTGGAAGCCGCGGACGCTGCCCGGGTCGAGCTGGACGCCGAGCATCGCCGACGCATCGTGCAACGCCGTCGAGAGCAGCTCCTCGTCGGTCAACGCGCTCGTCGCGTCGGCCTCGCCCTGACGGCCGAAGGACAGGCGGACGACGTGGCGGTGCTCGCCATGCTCCTTCGCGCGGTCGGCGAGCCAGGCCCACTTCGCCGTCGCGTGGGTGAGCGCCTTGGCGTGGAGCGTCGAGCCGGGTGCGACGAGCAGCCCGGAGCCACGCGGTGCGGCGTCGAGGGCCGGTTCGTCGAGCACGATCGTCACGAGCTCGATGGGCGCGGGCAGGACCGGGTCGCCCGCGTCGTCGCCGGCGGCGGGGAGGTCGCGGAGCGCCGGCCCGACGTCGGCCAGCAGGTTGCGGGCCGGCTGCTCGGGCGTCGCGATGAGGACGAGGTCGGCCTCGAGCACCCGGCCGTCGGTCAGGGCGACGTACCAGGGGGCTTTCGACCCGCCTGCAGCCGGGGGACGCTCGCTCATCCGCGGAAGGCCTGCGTCGCCGAGGCCGACACCCGGTCCGTCCACGTCGATGTCGAACGGGTTCCGGGAGATCGCCGTGACGGCGACGCCGGTGATGAGCGTCGACCCCCACCGCTCGAGCTCCGCGGTCAAGCCGTCGACGAGGACGGTCATGCCACCGTCGAGGCCACCGACCGCGGCACCGGCGGGCGCGTTCTCCCGGAGGGCGGCGACGGCGAGGGACAGCGCCCCGGTGCGGGTCAGCGCGGCGTTCAGCCCGGGAGCCGCGCGGTCGACGTCGAGGTCGTCCGGAGCGGCCGAGTAGACGCCCGAGGTGACCGGTGCGACGAGGAGGTCGTGGACGGCCGCGCCCATGCGCTTCCGGACGAGCGCACCGAGGTTGTGCTCGGTGCCGATCGTGAGCGGCGGGCGGATGCGGTCGAGGTAGGCGCGCAGTGCACCCTTCCAGCCGATGACCCGACGGACGTCGTCGGCGAGGGGGTTCGTCGGGATGCCCAGCAGCCCCGCCTTGGGGAGCGGGACACTCCGCTGCGGCTGTCCGGGCTTGGCGACGTGCAACCAGGCCCCGGCCCGGTTGGGACGCACGACGCGGTCGGTCAGGCCCAGCTGCTCGATGAGCTCGGCGACCGAACCACCGCGCGTCGCGAAGCTCTCGGCACCGACGTCGACGCGGAGACCCCCGACCTCGGCGGCCGCGAGCGCGCCACCGAACGACTCCTGCGCGTCGACGACCGTCACCGAGATGCCGACCTTGGCGCAGTCGACCGCACCGACGAGTCCGGCCACACCACCGCCGATGACGACGAGACGCTTCGGCTCGAGACTCATGCGGGCTGCCAATCGTGGGCGAGGGCGACGATACGGGTCAGGACGTCCGGGTCGGTCTCGGGCGGGACCCCGTGGCCCAGGTTGAGGACGTGCGACGGCGCCGCCGTCCCCCGCTGGAGGATGTCGAGGACGTGCGCCTCGAGGACCGGCCATGGCGCGGCCAGCAGTGCCGGGTCGATGTTGCCCTGCACGGGGACGCCGCCACCGAGACGTCGGATGCCCTCGTCGAGTGCCAGCCGGTAGTCGATCCCGACCACGTCGGCGCCGACCCGGTGCATCGCACCGAGCAGTTCACCGGTCCCGACGCCGAAGTGCACCTTCGGGACGGGGAGGTCGTCGACGTGCGCGAGCGCGGCCCGGGAGGCCGGGGCGACGTGACGCTCGTAGTCCTCGAGGGAGAGTGCCCCCGCCCACGAGTCGAAGAGCTGCGCGGCCGACGCACCGGCGAGCACCTGGGCGCGGAGGAAGCGACCGGTGACGTCCGCGCACCAGGCCATGAGCTTCGCCCACGACTCCGGGTCGGCGTGCATGAGGGTGCGGGCCGCGAGGTGGTCTTTCGACGGTCCGCCCTCGACGAGATAGGCGGCGAGCGTGAACGGCGCGCCCGCGAAGCCGATGAGCGGCGTGCGGCCGTCGCCGATCCCCGCAAGCCCGGCGACGGTGAGCGCGACGCCCTCGCGGATGGGCGCCAGCGTGTCGTCGAGGACGGCCGGGTCGAGCGCGACGAGCGCGTCGACCTCGGCGGCCGTCCGAACCGCGGAACCCATGACGGGACCACGGCCCGGCACGATCTCGACGGCGACCCCGGCCTGCTTCAGCGGCACCACGATGTCGCTGAAGAAGATGGCCGCGTCCGTCCGGTGCCGTCGGATGGGCTGGAGGGTGATCTCGCTCGCCATCGCCGGGTCGAGGCAGGCGTCGAGCATGGCCGTCCCGATCCGCAACTCGCGGTACTCGGGCAGCGACCGGCCGGCCTGACGCATGAACCAGACGGGCGTCCGCTCGGGACGGGTGCCGCGGTACGCGGTGATGAGCGGCGACGACTGGGTCACGCCGGTGACGAGGGGGTGTTCGGGTGGGAGACTCACCCCTCCATCCTCCCATTCCCGCCCTGAGCGCGGCATGGGCGATGCCCTGCGATGCGAGGCCAGGCCGGTGCGGACCGTCCGGCGACGGCCCGCACCGGGGTCCGACCGTGGTTCAGAGCCGGTGCGACACGCTGCACGAGTGGTCGTAGCCGACCGACTCGTCGAAGGTGAACTCCACCGTCGCCATCAGATCGTCGATGGACGGCGACGCGGAGAGGTCCTGCCAGATCCCGAGCGAGTGCCACTGGCCGTCCTGCTTCATCGAGTCGGGCGAGTGGATCCACCGCGTCGCCCCGCCGTTCTGCGACAGGCCGAGGTCGATGTTCGCCTTGTCGCCGTAGGGCGCACCGCCGGCGGTGATCCGGTACTCCTCCAGCGAGACGGTCGTCTTGCCCGAGGCGTCGCTCCCGTTCCAGACCAGGTGGACCTCGCCGGTCGCATGGAACAGACCACCCGTGTATGTGCAGGTGACCACGACATCTCCTCCCCGTGGGTACGAGGCAGGGGCCGGGGCCGCACCCATGAGCCCAGGCGTGACCATCGCTGCCGCGGCGGCGAGCGTGACGACTCTCCTGAAGTGCTGCATAACGTTCTCCTTCGATCGTTGTGTTCCGTTCGGTCGAACGGCTTGATTCGTAGTATTGCATCTGACATTTCATATGTCAGTACCCGACTGGTGGTGAGGGTGCCCTGGGCGACATCCCGGGAGCCCGACAGCGCCGCTCGGGTAGACTCATCGGGTGCTCATGTGTGTGACGGCGAGCCATAAGAACGCCACCTTCGACCTCCTCGAACGACTCTCAGTCGGTGCCGAGGGCGTTGCCGCGCGCCTGGTCGAGCATCACGAGTGCGTCTCGGGTGCCGTCGTCGTGGCCACCTGCAACCGGTTCGAGGCGTACATCGACCTCGACGAGCCCGTCACCGCCGCCGCATCCGTCGCCTTCGAGGCCGCTGCGGAGGCCGTCAGCGAGACCACCGGCATCCCCGCCGAGCAGCTGCGGGAGGTGTTCGACCTCAGCGTCGGCACCGCAGCAGCGGAGCACCTCTTCGCCGTGTCGGCCGGGCTCGAGTCCGTCGTCGTCGGCGAGGGCGAGATCGCCGGCCAGGTGCGGCGCTCCCTCGAGGCAGCTCGCGCGGGTGGCACCACCAGCTCCGAACTCGAGCGCCTGTTCCAGCGCGCGTCCCAGACCTCCCGCGGCATCAAGAACCGCACGCCGCTCGGGCGCGCCGGTCGCTCCATCGTGCGTCTCGCCCTCGACCTCGCGGAGAGCCGTATCGACGACTGGGCCACGCAACGCGTGTTGCTCGTCGGCACCGGCGCGTACGCCGGCGCGAGCCTCGCCGCCCTCCGCGACCGCGGCGTCACCGACGTCCTCGTGTACTCGCCCTCCGGCCGCGCCGAGAAGTTCGCGCGCTCGCACGAGATCGGCTGGATCGGACACGACGACCTCGCCCGCACCACCGGCGAGGTCGACATCATCGTGACCTGCACCACCGCCGAGGGCCACGTGGTCGACGCCGAACTGCTCCGCGCGGGTCGCACGGCCGTCGCCGCCGACCACCGTGCGCGAGCCGCGGCTGCCACGGACGCACCGACGCTCTCGCTGGTCACCGCGGCCGACGCACCGGCCGCACCCGAACCCACCGGGGTCTCCGCACTCGCCCACGACGTCATCACCGAAGCCGCCGCCGAGTGCCCGGTGCCGCACGCGTCGGCACAGCTCGTCATCGACCTCGGCCTGCCGCGCAACGTCGACCCCGACGTCTCCACCGTCTCCGGTGTCGTCCTGCTCGACCTCGAGACCATCCGCATCCACGCGCCGCTCGAGGAGCTGCAGGCCACCGAGGTCGCGCGCTCCATCGTCAGCCGCGCCGCGCAGAAGTTCGCCGCGGTCGGCGAGGAGCGCAGCCTCGAGCCCGCCGTCGTCGCCCTTCGCAGTCACGTGCACGCGCTCGTCGAGGCCGAAGTCGCCCGCGCGACCGCTCGTGGCGACGACGACGGCTCGACCGCCCGCGCACTGCGTCACCTCGCCGGAGTGCTGCTGCACGAACCGACGGTGCGCGCACGGAACCTCGCGCGCAACGGCGAGCAGGCCGCGTACACGACGGCGCTGCAGACGCTCTTCGGCATCGACGTCCCGCAGACACCGGCGGTCGTCGCGCCGGTCGCCGACACCGACTCGGCCGCCTCCGCCTCCTAGGCTTCCGACGGCACCGGGGCTCTCGCGTCGGGCGATTCCGGTCACCGAGCCGACCCCGGTCACCGAGCCTGTCGAGGTGCGCGAACACGCGACCCGACCATGGACGTTCCTCGTGTGCCCTTCGACACTTCGACAGGCTCAGTGCGGCGCAGCTCAGGGACCGGAGGAAGGTTACCGCTCAGGGACCGGAGGAGGGTTACCGCTCAGGGACCGAAGCCATCTGGTCCCTGAGCCTGTCGAAGGGCGCTGGAACGACGAACGGGCACCGGCGCGATGCCGATGCCCGTCGTGATCCGCCTGCGGAGCAGGCCGTGGATCAGTAGTCGTAGTTGTAGTCGTACGAGCTCGCGCCGGCGATCGCGCCGGCGACGATCAGGAAGTAGAAGATGATCACGATGATGCCGGCGAGGACCGACACGCCGCTCACGATGGTGCCGGCGAGGGCCAGGCCGCGGCCCTGCTCACCGGTCCGCTTGATCTGACCGAGCGCGATGATACCGAGCACGAGGCCCACGACGCCGAACCCGACGAACGGGGCGATGAGCGAGATGATCGCCATGACGTTCGTCTTCGGGCCAGTCGGCTGCGCGTAGCCGTACGGCGCCTGGGGCTGTCCGTACGGAGCGGCGGGCTGGCCGTAGGGGTTCTGCTGCTGCCCGTAGGGTGCCTGCGGCTGGCCGTAGGGGTTCTGCTGCTCGCCGTAGGGCGCCTGCGGCTGACCGTACTTCGGCTGCTCGCCGTACTGCGGAGCCTGCTGGCCCGACTGCTCACCGTAGGGCGAGGGCTGGCCGTACTGCGGAGCCTGTTCGCCGTACTGCGGAGCCGGCGGAACCTGCGATTCGCCGTAGGCCGGCTGCTGGGGGTTCTGGCTCTGACCGTATGGGTCGTTCGGCTGGCCGGAGTTCGGATCAGTCATGAAGGTGCACCTCGCGCATAGGGGTTCGACGAACGGACTCATGCTTGCAGCGCGCCGTCGCCTTGTCAACACAGGGTAACCCGCGATCCCTGATGTTCACTGGGCTCGCGCGGCGGGCACCGGAGGCGGTGGCAAGATGGACGAGGGGGTGCGGATGGACGAGGAGTCGGTGGCGGAAGCCGAGGACGTCACGCTCGCCGACGCCCCGCCGGTCGCCGAACGGCCGGGAGCGCTGACCATCGCCGGGATCGTCGCCGTCGACTGGGTCCACTCCGTCGTCTGGCACATGCGGGCCTTCTTCAGCGGCCGAATCCCGAGGGAGTACGCCCGTGGCGACGCGAGCCGACCGGTCGTCGTCCTCATCCCCGGCGTGTACGAGACGTGGGCGTTCCTGAAGCCGGTCGCAGACCGCCTGAACGCCGACGGCTACCGGATCCGCATCGCCCGCGGCCTCGGATACAACCGCAAACCCATCCGCGACACGGCGGCCCGCTTCGCCCGCGCGCTCGGGCGGTTGCCGAAGCCCGCCGCCGGGTGCGTCATCGTCGCGCACAGCAAGGGAGGGCTCGTCGGAAAGGAGCTGCTCCTCACCGAACGCGAGCGGCTGGGCCTGCTCGGGGTCGTCGCGATCTGCTCGCCGTTCTCCGGGTCGGTGCTCGCGAAGTACGTCGTCGACCCGAGCCTCCGCGCCTTCCTCCCGACGGACGAGACCATCGTGGCGCTCGGGGCGCCGCACGACGTCAACGCCGACATCGTCTCGATCTACAGCACCTTCGACCCGCACGTGCCGTCCAGCAGCGTGCTACCAGGAGCGACGAACGTGCTCCTCCCGGTGCCGGGTCACTTCGTGATCCTCAGCACGGACGAGCTCAAGGACGCCGTGGAACTCGCCGTCGACGGGTTCGCCGATCGGGTGCGACCCGCGCTCGACACCGAGCGCCCGGCCGAGCAGTGAGCCGTGCGCCAGAGGGCTCGAGCAGCCCGCTCCCCGACATCCTCGTGTCCGCGGTCGCGACCGTCCGCGGACGGCGAGTCCTCATGGTGACGGCTCGCGGCCGCGACGTCCTCTACATGCCCGGCGGGAAGATCGACGCGGGTGAGACGCCCGCCGAGGCCGCTATCCGGGAGGCACGCGAGGAGGTCGCGGTCGAGATCGATCCGGCGCGGGTGACGCCGTTGTTCACGGTGGTCACGCAGGCGCACGGCGAGCCCGACGGCCGGCTCGTGCGAATGCACGTCTTCGCGGCCGAGACGGACGAGACACCGACGCCCTCCGCCGAGGTGAGCGCGGTCCACTGGGTGGGCACGGAGTCACTCGACCGCTGCCCACCCGCGGGGCGCGACGTGCTCGAGCGCCTCGCGGCGGCGGGGCTCATCGACTGAGCGGCGTTCCTTCGACAGGCGGATCCTGCCCTTCGACAAGCTCAGGGACCGGCGGAAGTGAACCCTTCGACAAGCTCAGGGCCCGACGGAAGTGAACCCTTCGACACGGTCAGGGACCGACGGAAGTGAACCCTTCGACACGCTCAGGGCCGGCGGAGGTGAACCCTTCGACACGCTCAGGGACCGGCGGACCAGGGACCGGACGAGTGAGACCGGCTCAGTGCACGTACTCGAGGAGGTCCTGGCCGAGGATCCGAACGGCGTCGACCACCCCGAGGCGCGTGCCGAGCTCCGTGTCGTCGTAGCTCGTGCACACGGCGTAGCTCACGGCACCGTTCGGGCCGCGGAGGATACCCGCCTCGGCTCGCACGCCGACTCCGGAACCGGTCTTGTTGAAGAGCTGGATGCCGTGGTCGGGCTCACGGTGGGCCAACGGGTCGAGCCCGAAGCCCGAGGCGACGAGCGAGAGGTCGGTGTTGAGCGACAACCAGGCCAGGACTCGGCGGCTGGTGGTCGCGTCGACGATCTCGCCCGTCGCGAGTGCCTGGAACAGCCAGGCGAGTTCGCGGGCGGAACCGACGGAGAGCTGCGGTGCGTTGTCGGGGCCGCGGTGGTCGCGGACGATGTCGAGGAGGGCCGTGCGCTTCAGCCCGATCTCCTCGGCACGGTGGCGGACGGCGTCGAGACCGATGTGGCGGAGCAGGACGTTCGTGGCGAGGTTGTCGCTCGTCGCGCCGACGAGGGCTGCGAGGTCGGCGACCGGGAGGGACGGCGCCTGCAGGTGCTGCCAGATCCCGGAGTCGGCGACGGCGTCGAGTGGCTCGCGGTCGAGGATGGTGAGCCCGCTGAAGTCGGCGTCGCCCAGGCGGGCCGCGACCTCGATGAGGAGGAGGACCTTGCCGATCGAGGCAGTGGGCACGACGACGTGGTCGTCGGCCGACATGAGCATCTCGCCGGTGGTGATGTCGTTGATCCGGAGGCTGACCTGCGCACCCGACGCGGCCAGCTCACCGAGGGCGCTGAACCCGCGGGTGAAGGGTTCGATCTGGGCGGAGGCACGGTGGCGCCCTCGACGCGCATCGCGCGAACGGCGACGTTCCGACTCGTGCACTCGTGAAGCCACGGCTGACCGAACTCCTCTGCTCCAGATGGTGATCCCGACGATCCTGCGGGTGTGGACCTGCCCCGGTCAGCCCACTCGACGGCCGTCCGGCGACCCGCGCAGCGGGCCTCCGGATGTGCCGTCCACGGTATCGTAAGCGCCCTTCGCGCTGGCTGCGAATCTGGACCTGGGAAGGTCGTTCCCGGGCGCGTCGGTCCGACATCCGTCGCTTCCATCGCCCGCGAATCCGGTCGGTCCACCGCCCGGATCCCGTCGGGCCCAGAGCCTGATCAGGGGCGAGCGCGGGCTGGGAACTGGGTCGCGAACTTGCCGCCGCTGACGTCGATCAGCGCACCGGTGACGTAGCCCGCCTGGTCGCTCGCGAGGAACCGGACGACGTTCGCGACGTCCTCCGGTTCCTCCCATCGGCGCACCGAGAGCGTGTCGAGGAGTTCGTCCTGCTGCGCCGTCGGGAGCTCGGCGAAACCGTTCATCGCCGTCGGCACCATGCCGGGGGCGTAGGCGTTCACCGTGATGCCCCACGGCCCCAGCTCGCTCGCGAGGACCCTGGTGAGCTGCACCACCGCGGACTTCGACGCCGCGTAGGCCGCGCTGCCGACGCTCGGGATGACCGCGGCGAAGCTCGCGGCGTTGATGATGCGGCCGGAGCGCTGTTCCTTCAGATACGGGATGACCGCCTTCGACACCCGGAAGACGCCGCCGACGTTGACGTCGAAGCACCTCGTCCACGCGGCGTCGCTCGTCTCCTCGAGCAGCGACTGCACGTTGACCCCGGCGTTGTTCACGAGGACGTCGATCCCTCCGAGCCCGGCGGCAGCCGCCGCGACCGCGCTCGACACCGATTCCTCGGAACGGACGTCGCATGCGATGGCGACGAGGTCGCCGTGGTGGGACGCCACGAGCGCGTCCAGGGAGGAGACGTCGAGGTCGAGCACCGCGACGCGGGACCCCTCGGCGAGGAAGGACTCCACGAGGGCGAGCCCGATTCCGCGAGCACCTCCGGTCACGATCACCCGTCGATCCGTCAGGTCCAGCAGCATCGGTGTCTCCCGTCGTTTGAGCGCGTCCGTCGACGCGTCGACCCGATGTCGACGGCAGCGTGCGCACCAGGCGAGTAAAACATACTTATGATCGATCAGCTCGATACACTGGCGTCATGACGGATCGAGTGCTCTGGGTGACGGGTGGCGGCAGCGGCATGGGGCAGGCCGTGGCGGTATCTGCCGCTGAGGCGGGCTGGCGCGTCGCCGTGACGGGTCGACGCCGCGAGGCGCTCCTCGAGACCGTCGAAGCCGTCACCTCCGCCGGTGGTGTGGCCCTCGCCGCGGAGGCCGACGCGACGGACCCCGCTTCGCTCACCCGAGCCCACGAACGCATCGTCGCCGGACTCGGCCCGGTCGACGACCTCGTCACGGCGGCGGGGCTGAACGCACCACGGCGTCGGTGGGACGACCAGTCGATGACGGAGTTCGCTGCGATCGTCGACACCAACCTCACCTCGGTCGCCCGGACGATCGATCTCGCACTGCCCACCATCCGTGACGCCCAGGGACGGGTCGTCGTCATCTCCTCCTTCGCCGGTTGGCGCTTCTCGACGAAGGGTGGCGTCGCCTACAGCGCGAGCAAGACCGCACTCGCCTCGCTCTGCGCGACCCTCAACGAGGAGGAGGGGGCCCACGGCGTCGGCGCCACCCACCTCTGCCCGGGCGACGTCGACACCCCGTTCCTCTCCATGCGGCCGCAGGTGCCGGACGCTGCGGCGCGCGAGACGATGCTGACACCCGAGGACATCGGCCGCGCCGTGCGGTTCATCCTCGACGGCCCGCCACACGTGCGGATCGATGAGCTCGTGATCTCCCCCACCCGTCCGTCAGCACGGGCGTGAGCCGCGCACCGGGGACGTCGGCCTTCGAACGGACGCTCGACCGGATCGGTACCGACATCGTCGACGGCGGACTGCCCGCCGGCACGGTGTGCACGGTGGACGAGCTGGTCGACCGCTCTGGGCACTCGCGGTCCGTGGTCCGGGAGGCGACCCGCGTGCTCTCCGGCATGGGACTCCTCGCCAGCAAGGCGCACGTCGGCCACACCGTGCAGCCGTCGTCGAGCTGGGACTGGTTGCAGCCTCGGGTGCTCCGCTGGGCGTTGGCGAGCGGACGACGGGAGTCCACCCTCCTCGCGATCCGCGAACTCCGCACCGCGACCGAGCCGGAGTCGGCACGGCTCGCGGCCGAGCGACGCAGCGACGACGACGCCCGCGAGCTCCGCGTGACGAGTGAGGCGCTCCGCGCGGCCGCGGTTCGCCAGGATCCGATCGCGTTCCTCGAGGCCGACCTCCTGCTGCATCGCCTCATCCGGCGCGCGGCGGCGAACCCGATCCTCGACCGGGTCGGCGACGCCGTCGACGAGGCCCTCCGGGATCGTGTGGATCAGCTGCCCGGCGACGGCATCGACCACCACGACGCGGCGCTGCACACGGACCTCGCGTCGGCGATCGAAGCGCAGGACGGCGAGCGGGCCGCCGCGACGATGCGCGTGATCATCCTCCGCACGGCCTGACGACGGCGGCGCCCGACCACCGTCCTCACACACGGTTCTCGCAGCTTCGTGAAACACGTCCGTCACGCAGGTAACGACCGTGTTGCAGTGCTGGAAAATATTTGCAAGCTTCCTGTACTTATTGAATACTGTTTCCACACCCACTGAAAACAGCAGGGATCGACCGCGGTTTCCCGGTCACTCCGGATCCCGGGCCAACGACGGCCCGGACTCCCGATCCCAGAATCGAGGAGCAGCACCATGCGCAAGCGCACCCTTCCGCTGGCCGTCCTCGCCACCGCGGCACTCGGCCTCACCGCCTGTGCCGGTGGCGGTTCCGGCTCAGGCGACGTCTCGGCAGACGGCCAGACGCTCACCGTCTGGATCATGCAGGGCACCAACCCCGACTCCGAGGCCTTCTTCAAGGAGGTCGGCTCGGCCTTCAAGAAGGAGACCGGCGCCACCCTCAAGGTCGAGTACGTGCAGTGGGCCGACGCCCACGACCGCTTCGTGACGTCGATCGCCGGGAACACCACCCCCGACGTCGCCGAGACGGGCACCACCTGGACGGCCGAGTTCGCCGATGCCGGCGCCCTCGCCCCCATCGGCGACTACGTCGACAAGGCCGGCCTGAAGGACGACCTCGTCAAGGGCCTCGCCGACTCCGGTACGTACGACGGCGAGCTCTACGGCATGCCGTGGTACGCCGGCGTCCGCTCGATCGTCTACCGCACCGACGTCTTCGAGGAGCTCGGCCTCAAGGCGCCGACCACCTGGCAGGAGATCATCGACGCCGGCACCGCGATCAAGGCCGCCAAGCCCGACATGATCCCGTTCCCCGTCCCCGGTGACGCCGAGTTCACGGCGTACCCCTGGGTCTGGGGCGCCGGCGGCGAGGTCTCCGAGCTCGACGGCGACACCTGGAAGTCGGGGCTCGCGAGCGACGACTCACGCAAGGGCATCCAGTTCTGGACCGACCTGGCCACCAAGTACGACCTCTCCTCCTCAGGTGCCACCACCTGGAAGGAGACGGACGTCCTCGACAACTTCGTGCAGGACAAGGTCGCCATGGCGATCATGGGCTCCTGGACCCCGGCGACGATCGTCCAGAAGAACCCGGAGCTCGAGGGCAAGTTCGCCGCCATCCCGATCCCGGGTGAAGACGGCGGCATGTCGCCCTCCGTGCTCGGCGGTTCGCACCTCAGCATGTTCAACACCTCGAAGAACAAGGACCTCGCGTTCCAGTTCATCGAGATGATGACCACCGGCAAGTTCGCCTCCGAGTGGGCCGAGCAGACCGGCTACTTCCCCGGCCAGACCTCGCTCCTCAGTGACTCGACCGAGAGCGACGACCCGCTGGTGAAGCCCTTCGCCGAGCAGTTCGTCGACGGCGGCGCATCCCTCCCCGTGACCCCGAAGTTCGGTGCGGTGCAGGCGAAGAAGACCACCAACGCGATGATCCAGGCCATCCTCTCCGGAAGCAAGTCGGTCGACCAGGCGACGACCGATGCCGCCAAGGAGATGGACGACATCATGAACGGCAAGTAGCCGATCGTGTCGACCCTCACCCCGCCCACGGTCACCCGCGAAGCCCCCGCTTCGCGGGTGGCCGGGGGCCCCTCCCCCAAGCGGCTGCGCCTCCTGATGCGCACCCGCCCCTGGCTGCTGCTCGCGCCGGCACTCCTCATCCTCGCCGTGCTCCTCCTCTGGCCGCTCATCCGCGTCGTCCTGTTCTCCCTGCAGGACTACGGCCTGCGCGAGATCGTCAGCGGCGACACCAACTTCAACGGCGGCGCCAACTACGCCGAGGTCTTCGCCGACCCGACCCTCTGGACCGTCGTCCTCCCGAACACCGTCTTCTTCGCCGCGGCCGCCGTCATCGGTACGGTCGTCCTCGGCACCCTCGTCGCCCTGCTCATGGCGAACCTCGGCTCCTTCTGGCGCACCATCGTCGGCAGCGCCATCATGGTCGCCTGGGCGATGCCCGCCGTCACCGGCACCTACGTCTGGGTCTGGATCTTCGACGCCGACCGCGGCATCGTCAACCAGACGCTCATGGGGCTCGGGCTCATGGACGAGCCCTTCAACTGGTTCACGAACCAGTTCACGTTCTACGGCATCGCGCTGCTGAACGTGATCCACCACGGCTTCCCGTTCGTGGCCATCACCGTCCTCGCCGGCCTGCTCGGCGTGTCCAAGGAGATGCTGGAAGCCGCCGAGATGGACGGGGCGGGCGCGTTCCGTCGCTTCTTCCAGATCACCTTCCCGTCGCTGCGCCAGGTGTTCTCGGTCGTGATCATCCTGTCGACCATCTGGGACTTCAAGGTGTTCGCGCAGATCTACCTCATGCCGGGTGGTTCCGGCTCGAACCGCGAGGTGTTGAACCTCGGCGTGTGGTCGTACGTGGAGTCCTTCGGGCAGAACCGCTACGGCTTCGGCTCCGCGATCGCGGTGCTGTTGACGCTCGTCCTGCTCGGCATCACGATCGTCTACATCCGCGCCCTCATGAAGGAGGACGAACTGTGACCACCCACGCTCCCGCCCCCACCGCCGCCCGTCGACAGGCTCAAGGGCCGGGCACCGACCGGTCCACCAAGCCGCAGGTCCCGATGCACCGGAAGGCGAGCGGTCGGAAGATCCGCTCGAACACCGTCAAGGCGATCCTCGTCACCCTCCTGCTCGTGTTCACGCTGTTCCCGGCGTACTGGATGCTGTCGAGCGCCTTCGACGCGCAGGCGTCGAGCGGCGGCCAGTCCTTCTTCCCGAAGGAGTTGTCGTTCACGAACTTCGAGTCGGTGCTGACCGACGGCGGGTTCGCGGTCTTCCTCCGCAACTCCGCGATCGTCGCCGGTGCGACGGTGCTCATCTCCGCCGCCGTCGCGCTCCTGGCGTCGGTCGCGGTCGCCCGCTTCCGGTTCAAGTTCCGCACCGCGGTGCTGCTCATGATCCTCGTCGTGCAGATGGTACCGCTCGAGGCGCTCGTGATCCCGCTGTTCGTGCAGATCCGCGACCTGCAGCTGCTCAACACGCTGCTCGGGCTCATCATCGTGTACGTCGCGCTCGCACTGCCGTTCGGCATCTGGATGCTGCGCGGCTTCGTCGCGGCGGTGCCCGTGGAGCTCGAAGAGGCGGCGTTCCTCGACGGCGCCAGCTGGTGGCGCATGTTCCGCTCGATCATGCTCCCGCTCGTGGCCCCCGGCCTCGTCGCGACGAGTGTGTTCAGCTTCATCACGGCCTGGAACGAGTTCATCTTCGCGATGACCCTGCTCGGCGGCTCGACGGAGAACTACACGGTGGCCATCGGCCTCAAGCAGTTCTTCGGCCTGAACTCCAACGACTGGGGTTCGGTCATGGCGGCGTCGACCATCATCACGATCCCGGTCATGATCTTCTTCATCCTCGTGCAGCGCCGCCTCTCGGGCGGACTGGTGTCCGGAGCGGTGAAGGGATGATCGACCCCGACGTCGCGCGGCTCGTCCGGGGCGTCCTCTGGCCGGGCTTCCTCGGCCGGACCGCCCCGGACTGGCTGCTGCGCGAGCTGGACGGCGGCCTCGCGGGCGTCGTGTACTTCGGGCAGAACCTCTCCTCGGACCCCGCGGAGGTCGCGGCGCTGTCGGCCGAACTCCGCGACCACCGGCCCGAGATCCTCATCGGCGTCGACGAGGAGGGCGGCAACGTCTCCCGCCTCGAGGCGCAGACGGGCTCCACCCTGCCCGGGCATGCGCAGCTCGGTGCACTCGATGACGTCGAGACGACGCGCGCGGTGGGTCAGGCACTCGCCGAGCGGCTCCACGCCGCCGGGGCGAACGTCGCCCTCGCGCCCGTCGCCGATGTGAACACCAACCCCGCGAACCCGGTCATCGGGGTGCGCTCGTTCGGCCCCACCGCCGAGCTCGTCTCCCGCCACGTGTCCGCGATGGTCGACGGATTGCAGGCCGGCGGGGTCGCCGCGTGTGTCAAGCACTACCCCGGCCACGGCGACACGGCGAGCGACTCGCACCTGGATCTGCCCCGCATCGACCTGGACCTGGCGAAGCTCGAAGCCGAGCACCTGCCACCGTTCGACGCGGCGATCGCCGCCGGCGTCGCGAGTGTCATGACCGCCCACATCGTCGTCCCGGCGTTCGGTGACGCCCCGGCGACGCTCAACCCGATCCCCCTCCGTCGGCTGCGCGAAAGCGGCTTCGACGGCGTGATCATCTCCGACGCGCTCGACATGGCCGCCATCCGGTCCACCACCGGCTCAGGACGCGGCGCTGTCCTCGCCCTCGAGGCCGGCGTCGACCTGCTCTGCATCGGCAACCCGTCCAACCTCGGGCCGAAGCAGGGCGCGACGACCGACGAGGACGACTACCTCGAGGTGTTCGAGGCGGTCTGCGCCGCCATCGCCGACGGCGAGCTCGATCGAGCGATCGTCGCGCGCGCGGCCGCCCGGGTGGCGTGGCTCGCGCGGTCCGTCAGCCCTTCGACAGGCTCAGGGACCGGGGAATCAGTCCCTGAGCTTGTCGAAGGGCGCTTCGCCGACGCAATCCGCCGGATCGTCCGCGTCCGGGGCGAGATCGCCACCGCAGCCTCGTCGATCACCCTCGTCGACCTCCGCGACCGACCGACGTTCGCCGTCGCCTCGGCCCACGATCCGTTCGCCGAGTCACTCGCCGAACGGTTCGACGTCACCCGGCTCGCTGCCGGCCCGAGCCTCCGGACACCGGATCCGCAGGCCGAGGCGCCCGCCTCCGATGAGCTGACCCTCCTGCTCGCGACGATCCCCGCCGACGACGGGATCGTCCTCCTCGCGGACCGCCTCGGCGAGGACACCCCGCAGCGTCTCGCCGTAGACCGCGTCGCGCTGGTCCGCCCGGACGCCGTCGTCGTGAGCGTCGGACTGCCGCTCGCCGATGACGCTGTCCTCCCCCTGCCGGTGATCGACACGCTCGCGGCCTCCCGGGCATCCGCCGACCGGGTCACCGAACTCCTCGCCGCGGCCTCCATCGCGGCGCCGACGCACCATCTGCACGACCAGCACCACCGGAACGGATCATGAACCACCTCGCAGCACCCGTCCTCGCCATCGATCTCGGGAAGACCTCCTGCCGCGCCCGTATCACGAGCGGATCCGACGACGACCTGACCGTCTTCGCGGAGGCCCGCGGCCACGGGGCACCGGGGCTCGCCGACCACGAGGGTGCGGAGCTGTCGGCCCGCGCAGTCCTCGAGACGGTCGCGCACCTCCCGGCCGACCTCCTCGCCGCGGTGCAGCACGTCGGGATCGGCGCCGCCGGGGTGGAGGCGGCACCGCACGAGGTCGCCGCGTTCACCGCCGAACTGCGTCTGGCGCTCGGAGCGACGATCGCCGTCGTGAACGACGCCCTGGCAGCCCACGCCGGCGCCTTCGCCGGTGGTCCCGGCACGGTACTCATCGCCGGCACCGGATCCGTCGTGTTCGACGTCGACGCCGACGGCTCCGTGAAGCAGATCGACGGGTGGGGTCCCTGGCTCGGAGACGAGGGCAGCGGTCGATGGATCGGGCAGCAGGGCCTCGAGGCGTGCATGCGTGCCTTCGACGGGCGCGGCCCCGCGACCACGTTGCTCGCCGACGCCGAGGCGCTCATCGGGTCGATCCCCGCGCTCCCCCGCTGGGTCTCCAGCACCGGAGCACCTGCCCGCCAACTCGGCACCTTCGCGCCCACGGTCATCATCCGAGCCGAGGAGGGCGACGCCGTCGCCGCGGACATCGTCGACACCGCCTGCGCCCACCTCGCCGTGAGCGCCGCCGCCGCCGGCACGGGCGCCGTGTGCGTCGTCGGCGGGATCGCCTCCCACCCCTACGTCGCCGCACATCTCGCGACGGCCATGCACGAGGTCGGCGTCGACCTCGTCGCACCCCGCGGTGACGCGCTCGACGGAGCCAGACTCGTCGCTCTCGACACCGCGATCTCCTACGACGGAAGGGTCGTGCGCGACGATGTCCACGCAGCCTGAGAGCGCCTCACCACCGGTCCCTGAGCCTGTCGACGGGCCTGGGCCGATCACCGCAGGGCTGACCTCCGACCGCGACACCATCCGCGCGGAGCTCGCCACCCTCTCGACGGAGCAGGTGAACGAGCGACACCCCGACCTCGACGCCCTCTCCACGCGGGAACTCGTCGCCGCGATGAACGAGGACAACCGTTCCGTCCCCGACGCCATCGCGGCCGTCGAACCCGAGATCGCCGAGGCCGTCGAAGCGATCGTCGAGCGCCTCCGCCGGGGCGGACGACTCGTCTACCTGGGCGCCGGGACCGCCGGACGGATGGGCATCCTCGACGCGAGCGAGGCGCCACCCACGTTCGGGACCGACCCGGGCCTCATCGTCGGACTCATCGCGGGTGGTCCGGGCGCCATCCAGCAAGCGGTGGAGAACGCCGAGGACCGCGACGACCTCGGTCGGGCGGATCTGGAGTCGCTGTCGATCACCGCGGACGACGCCGTCGTGGGTGTCTCCGCATCCGGTCGCACGCCCTACGTCCTGGGCGCCCTCGAGTACGCGCGCTCGATCGGTGCGATCACCATCGGCCTGTCGTGCAACGCCGGCTCCCCACTCGCCCGGGACGCGGACATCGGCATCGAGGCGGTCGTCGGTCCGGAGCTCCTCACCGGATCGACCCGGCTGAAGGCGGGGACGGCGCAGAAGCTCGTGCTCAACATGCTGTCGACGATCACGATGGTGCGGCTCGGGAAGACGTACCGGAACCTCATGGTCGACCTCCTCACGACGAACGAGAAGCTGCGAGCGCGGGCGGAACGCACGGTCATGCTGGCGACCGACGTCGACGCCGCCACGGCCGCGAAGACGCTCGCATCCGTGGACGGCTGGGTGAAGGCCGCTATCCTCGTCCTCGTGACCGGCATCGCCGCAGATGAAGCAGTCGCCCGCCTCCGTGGTGGCGACGGCTCCCTCAGCGCGGCCATCGCAGCGCACACCGTCGAAGACCCGACGGGGGCCGCACCGGATGTCCACTGACGCGCTGCTCGTGCTCCGCCAGGCGATCCCTCGTCTGAGCGCCGCCGAGACGCGCGTCGCCGAGACCATCATCGGTACGCCCTCGCTCGTCGTCGAGTTGACCATCACCGAACTCGCGAAGGCGTGCGGCACCTCGCAGGCGACCGTCGCGCGGTTCTGCCAGACCATCGGATACACCGGCTACCGGGAGTTCCGGGTGGCCGTCGCGACCTCCACGAGTCGCGAGCAGGCGGA
The DNA here is from genome assembly GCF_050587365.1 of Plantibacter auratus. Classification (NCBI taxonomy): domain Bacteria; kingdom Bacillati; phylum Actinomycetota; class Actinomycetes; order Micrococcales; family Microbacteriaceae; genus Plantibacter; species Plantibacter auratus. Next base: position 355,649 of record NZ_JBOBFV010000004.1, read on the forward strand.
GCGTGACCGGTTCGAGGTCGACGACGCCGACATCGACCCGGACGACTCGGTGGAGACGGTCGTCGCGAAGGTCGCGTACCAGGAGGTGCAGGCGATCGAGCTCACCGCCCGCTCGCTCGACCGCGACGCCCTGGACGCGGTCGTCGACGCCCTCCTCGTCGCCCCACGGATCGACATCATCGGCTTCGGGTCCTCGAACCTCACGGCGCAGGACCTCCACCAGAAGCTCTACCGGATCGGCATGCCGGCCAACACCTTCGTCGACGCCCACCTCGCACTGCCCTCGGCCGCCCTCCTCGGGCCCGGTGGGGTCGCCATCGGCATCTCGCACTCCGGGCTCACGGTCGAGACCGAGCAGGCGATGCAGCTCGCGCGGGCCGCCGGCGCGACGACCGTGTGCATCACGAACTTCCCCGACTCCCCCATCGCCAGCCGGTGCGACCTCGTCCTCGCGACGCAGGCGAGGGAGAGCCGATACCGCTCGGGTGCGATGTCCTCGCGCATCGCCCAGCTCGCGCTCGTCGACCTGCTCTTCATCCGCGTCGCCCAGCGTCGCTACGACGCCGCGGCGGAGTCGCTCCGCGTCACCTACGAGTCGATCCAGGACCACCGCATCGACACCTGAGTTCGGAGATCAGGGCAGTAGTGAGACGCCCGTGTGCTCGGCGAGGGCGAGCAGCAGCCCATCTTGGAACGCCTCGTCGCGGACCGCGCGGTGCGGCTCCTCGCGTCGCTGGTGGTGCCAGTAGCCGGAGGTGTCGGCACCACGCCCTTCGGCGAGCGCCACCTGGGTCCGGTGCCCGAGTTCCAGGTCGTCGGGCGCGTTCGGTCCGCCCATGCGTGTCGGCACCCACCCCGGGTCGACCGCGTTGCTGAACACCCCGGGACGCACCCGCGCGATGGCCGCCGCGAGGACGGTCACGAGGAGTTTGCTGTCGGAGTAGCTCGCCGTCCTCGTGGAACCCGACCAGTCGAGACCGTCGAGCGTCGCGGTACCGCCGCGGTGCATGCTGCTGCTGAGGAACACGAGTCGTCGCGCGGGGATGAGCGCGCTCAGCAGGTAGGGCGCGACCACGTTGACCGGTAGGACGGCCGCTCCGTCGAGGACGCCGGCGTTGTGGATGATCGCGTCCACGGGACCGGCAGCTGCGACCTGCTCCGCGAGCTCCTGGACGCCGTCGAGGGTGGCGAGGTCACCGGTGACGAGGTGCGCGGAGGGCTCGTCGAGCAGCCGGACCTCGTCGGCTCGGGCGAAACTCCGGGCGTGGAAGAGCACCTCGTGCCCGTGCTCGACCAGCTCGGTCGCCGCACCGAGCCCCAGGCCGACGGCGGCACCGGTCACGAGGATGCGCGCCATCAGCGACCCCCTGCCCGTCCGGCCTCGCTGGTGTCGGGCTCGTTCGTGACCGCCGCAGCGTCACGCTGCTCCGCCTCCCGCTGGGACGCCGCCCAGTTCGCGAGCAACTGCAGACGCTCGGCGGACGGTGAGCCGGGCTCCGCCGTGTAGACGAGCACGACGTGGCCTGGGTCGGCCGTGATCGCGAGCTCCTCGTAGGCGAAGGTCATCTCGCCGACGATCGGGTGGTTGAACCGCTTCGTTCCCGTGCCGTGGGTGCGCACGTTGTGCGCTCCCCAGAGGGTGCGGAAGGCATCGCTCCGGGTCGACAGCTCACCGACGAGGTCGTGCAGTCCCTTGTCGTGCGGGTCCCGGCCGGCCTCGGCACGCATGACCGACACACACATCTCGGCGAAGACGTCCCAGTCGGGGTAGAAGTCCCGGGAGGCCGGGTCGAGGAACTGGAACCGGGCGAGGTTCGGGGTGCGCCCGCCGTCGCCGATGACGGGCGAGTAGAACGCGCGCCCGAGCTCGTTGGTCGCGAGCAGGTCCTGGTGGGTGTTGCGGACGAAGGCGATGCCGTCGGTGATCGCGTCGAGCATCCAGTGCAGGCTCGGCCGGGTCGCGGGGTTCTTGGCCGCCCGGCGACGCGGCCGACCGGAGAGCGGGACACCGTCGGCCGCGCGGGCCAGGTCGAACAGGTGGGTGCGTTCCGCCTCGTCGAGCTGGAGCGCCCGGGCGATGGCGTCGAGGACGGTCGACGACGCTCCGGCGATCGCCCCACGCTCCAGTTTCGCGTAGTACTCGACACTGACCCCGGCGAGCGCCGCCACCTCGGAACGCCGCAGTCCGGCCACCCGTCGGTTGGGGCCCGCGGTCAAGCCGGCGAGTTCCGGGGTCAGCCGTGCCCGACGCGTCATGAGGAACTCGCGTACGTCTGCTCGATCGTCCATGCCTCCGACGATACGTCCTCGAGGCGAGCCGACAGGTGCCCTCTCGGTACACCTCTCAGGCGGGACTCCCTCCCGGGTCGGGCGGGGCGTTGACTGGTCGCCTGCACCACCCGACAGAAGGAGCACACATGCGCGCAGTCGTCATGCACTCGCCCGGCGACGTCCGGGTCGAGGACCGACCGGACCCCACCATCGTCGACCCGACCGACGCCGTCATCCGGCTCACAGCGACCTGCATCTGCGGGTCCGACCTGTGGCCCTACCGCGGGGTCGAGCCCGTCGACCACACGAACATGGGGCACGAGTACGTCGGTGTCGTCGAGCAGGTCGGCGAGGACGTGCGGACGGTCGCCGTCGGCGACTTCGTCGTGGGCTCCTTCGTGACCTCCGACAACACCTGTGAGATCTGTCAGGCGGGGTACCAGTCGAAGTGCGTGCACGCCGAGTTCGTGTCGGTCGCCGCGGGCACGCAGGCTCAGCTCGCACGCATCCCCCACGCCGACGGCACACTCGTGGCGACCCCCGGGCAGCCGGACGCGGAGCTCATCCCCTCGCTGCTCGCCGCGTCCGACGTGCTCGGGACGGGCTGGTTCGCCGCGGTCGCCGCCGAGGTGGGGCCGGGGAAGACGGTCGTGGTCGTCGGTGACGGGGCCGTCGGGCTCATGGGCGTTCTCGCGGCCCGGGAGCTCGGGGCGGAACGCATCATCGCGATGTCACGTCACGCCGACCGGCAGGCGCTCGCCCGTGAGTTCGGTGCGACCGACATCGTCGAGGAGCGCGGTGCGGCGGGTGTCGCACGGATCAAGGAGCTGACCGGCGGTCTCGGCGCGCACAGCGTCATCGAGGCGGTCGGCACGGAGGAGTCCATGCTGCAGGCGATCCGCTCCACTCGCGGTGGCGGCCACGTCGGCTTCGTCGGCGTCGCCCACGAGGGTGTCTCGCTGCCGCTCGACGAGCTCTTCTTCGCCGAGGTGCACCTCCACGGTGGGCCGGCGCCGGTGCGACGGTTCCTCCCCGAGCTCATCCGGATGATCTGGGAGCGGAGGATCGACCCGGGGAAGGTCTTCGACCTCACGCTGCCACTCGAGGACGCCGCCGAGGGGTACCGGGCCATGGACGAGCGCCGTGCGATCAAGGTGCTGCTGACGCTGTGAGCCGCGCCGCACCGATCACCTCGACGCCCGACGCGCCGGTCGGGGCGTCGACCCTCCCCGTCGCCGGGACGCCCACCCGGATGCCCTGGTTCGCACTGGCGGCCCTCGCCGCGATGGGGTTCGTCCTCGTGGCCGCGGAGACGATGCCGGCCGGGCTCCTGCCGGTCATCGCCCGGGATCTCGACACGAGCGAGGGCCTGATCGGTCAGTTCATCAGTGTGTGGGCGCTCGGGACCGTCATCGTGACGATCCCGGCGCTCGCCCTCACCCGTGGCATGCGTCGCAAGCCGCTCCTCCTCGGCGCGATCGTCGGGCTCATCCTCGCGAACACCGTGACCGCGGTCGCGGGGGACGTCGTCGTCGCGCTGGTGTCGCGGTTCGTCGCCGGTGCGTTCTGCGGGGTGATCTGGGGCATGCTCGCCGCCTACGGGCGTCGCATCAGCCCGCCCGACCGTGGAGGCCTCGCACTGTCGATCGTGTCCGTCGGAGCGCCCGCCGGGCTGGCACTCGGGACACCGCTCGGCGCCTGGCTGGGCACCGCGTTCGACTGGCGCTGGGCGTTCGGAGGACTCACGGTGCTCGCGCTCGTCGTGCTCGTGTCCATCGCTGTGTTCGTACCCGACGCGGCAGGGCAGCCTCGCTCGGCACGGCTCCCGCTTCGGCGGGTGCTCGTCCTGCCCGGTGTCGCGATCGTCCTGGCGGTGATCGTCGTCTGGATGCTGGCTCACAACACCGTCTACACCTACATCGCACCGTTCCTTCGGGCCTCGGGCACGGGACTCGGGGCCGATCTCGTGCTGCTCGTCTACGGAGTCGCGTCCATCGCGGGCATCGCTCTCACGGCGGTGCTCATCGATCGGGCTCCGCGCGCGCTGCTCCACGGGAGCGTCGCGATGTTCGTCGCGGCGGGCGCGCTGCTCCTGCTCGGCCACGTCTCGATCGTCGCCGTCCTCATTGCGACTGTCCTATGGGGCCTGGCGTTCGGTGGCTCCTCCGCCCAGCTGCAGTCAGCGCTCACCCGATCGGGACGCGAGCACTCGGACGTCGCGAACTCCTTCCTGCCCGTCGCGTTCAACCTCGCGATCTTCGCTGGCGGTGTCCTCGGGGCTCTCCTCCTCGGCACCTTCGACGGGCTGATCCTCCCGGTGGTCATGATCGCCCTCGGACTCGCTGCGCTGCTGCTCACGATCGTGGGTCGCCGGTCGGCCTTCGCCGCGGGGTGACGCGGAGGCCGAGCCGGTGGCGGCGGTCGCGTGAGACCATCGGGCATGGCTTCCATGGATGATGCACCACGGGTCGGGGACCTCGAGGTCGACGGCGACGCACTCACCGGCGACGGCACGACACTCTCGGAGCTGGCGGACGAACTGGCTTGCGGCGTCGACGACGCCACCACCGCTGAGGCCCCGTCGGATGGTTGGCGGGTGCTCCGCCGGTTGGAGAGCGGTGCCGTGTATCTCGGTTCGCCGGTCGACGCGGACCACCGGACCTGGCGCGTCGCACAGGCGCATCCGGGAGAGCAGCCTCCGGTGGTGCGCGTGCACCCGGACACGTTGGTCGTGCGCCCGAGCCGGGCCGAGCGGCGACAGGGCTTGGTGCTCCGCTGGCCGCCGTTCGTGGAGGAGCAGCACGATCCGAGCGAGCTGGTGATCGACATCGTCAACGCAGGCACCATGAGATGGACGCCCGAGAACGAGGGATTCCGTGCCGTCGGTGCGCTCACCGCGCCAGGCGGAACCGAGTTCTCCTTCGGCTGGGTCAGTTCCGCAGCGGATCGTGCCGTCCCGCTCGACCCAGGGGAGTACGCCCGAGTCCCGGTGCAACTCCAGCTGCAGTCCGACCCCACCTCACTGGAGCCCGGCCCCTATGACCTCCACGTCGTGGTCGTCGAACTCGGGCTTCGTCTCGCCGAGCCGCTCCGGGTCGAGCTGACCGCTGACCTGGTGGCGCGTCAGGTAGCCAAGCAGAACCGCCACCGGGCCGACCCCGCGAGCGAGCGCCGAGCCTTCGAGCGACAGATCGAAGCAGAGCAGCTGCGAGTCGGCGCCCGCCGGTCCTGGCCCGAGATCGCCAAGGTGGTCGGAAGCGCGGTGTCGGACGACGAGGCGTTGGAGCGCATCGCAGCCGTCCTGGACTGTGAGCCGGAGCAAGCGACGTCCGTGTACAACTCTCCACTGCGCGCGATGGTCAGGGCGGACGCCGACCGCCGTGACGAGCAACTGCAGGAACTCATCCGACAACGCGACGCCCTCGGGTGATGCTTTGCCCGAGGACCTGAGCCACCGAGACTCCCGCGCATGGGCTATGTCGGAAGCGATCTCTGGGAGCTGCGGCAGCTCGTGGGGCATCGGCTCCTCGCGCTCCCGGGTGCGCAGGTGCTCGTGCTGGACGGCGAGGGCAACGCACTCTTCCAGCGGCGGGTCGACACCGGCCTGTGGGAGATCCCGGCCGGTAGCTGCGAGCCCGGGAGCAGCTTCGCGGAGACCGCAGTCATGGAACTCGCCGAAGAGACCGGCCTGACGGTGGACGAGCGCGACCTCGAGCCGTTCGCCTGTCTCTCAGCCGCCGAGCACCACGTCCTCGACTACCCGAACGGCGACCGGGTCCATGCGTTCGCGATGTGCTTCGTGGCACGCACGCGGGCTGGTTCGTTACGCGCCGAGGTGGACGAGGTCGTCGAGTTCTGCTGGGCTCCGCTCGACGACCCGCCCACCCCGATGCACGGTCCGACCGTGGAGGTCCTGCGCCTGTTCGACGCCTACACCGCGTCGGGAGCATTCCAGGCGGGATGACCTCGGCCGCCCGCCGAGAGCGCAGAAGATGCTCGCGGTGGGCTCGTTCGAGAGCGTCTTGTGCGCTCTCGGTGAGCGCATCAGCGCTCGCGCTCGCTCAGCCGGGCCGGATACGCTGGCGGGCGGGGCGAGACGACCGCTCGACCCACGAGGGGATGCCGGATGCTGACTGACGCACTCACCATCGTGCTGGCGGTCGTGTCGGCGCTGCTCCTCGGATTCGCCGCGCGGCGGGTGCTCGACGCCCCGGTCGGATGGCCGCGCAGCATCCTCGTCGGGCTCGTCGTGTTCGTCACCGGCCCACCATTCGTGAACTGGCTGCTGCAGCAGACCGGCCTGGTCCAGCCCGGTGAGGCCGGAGATGCTCGGGCGGCCTTCGCAGCGGTCGCCGTCGCCCTCCTCGCGATCGGTTGGATCTTCGCGCTCGGGCTCGGTGTCCTCGTGGCCATCGAGGTCATCATCCCGACCCGGCCGTTGATGAACCCGATCGACGTCGTCCGCTCCGCGATCAAACGACGACGACGGACGAGGCGATACCTGCAGATCCTCACCATCGCATCACGACACGGTGCCGGCTGGCTCGTGCACGGCCGGTCCCGCGTCCAGCTCGAACTCACCACGAGTGAGCAGCGCGCCAACGCGATCATCGCCACGATCAACGACTCCGGCGTCACCTTCGTGAAGCTCGGACAGGTGCTCTCGACGAGACGGGACCTGGTCCCCGAGCCGTACCTCAGCGCTCTGGCATCGCTGCAGTCGGAAGCGACCACCCTGCCCTGGCACGAAGTCCAGTTGGTCATCGAGGCGGAACTCGGTGCGCCGATCGACACCGTGTTCGCGTCGATCGACTCCGAACCGCTCGCCGCGGCGTCCGTCGCCCAGGTGCACACCGCCGAGCTGCTCGACGGCACCCCCGTGGTCGTGAAGGTCCAGCGACCGGCCGCCCGGGTGCAGGTCGAGGCCGACGCCGACATCGTCGTCCGCCTCGCCGAGCGCGCTGAGACGCACACCAAGTTCGGGCAGGACCTCCGCCTCGCCTCCGTCGCGCGGGCCTTCACCTCGACGCTGCTCGAAGAGCTCGACTACCGGATCGAAGCCCGCAACGTGGAGATGATCCGCAGCACCTTGAAGCGTCGCGAGGAGCGCGACGAAGGCGTCCGGATCACAGTGCCACGCGTCTACCCGGCGGCCTCCGGTGCCCGCCTGCTCACCATGGACCTCGTCGACGGGTTGCCGCTCAGTCGAGCACGGGACCGCATCGCGACCATCCCGAAGGAGGAACGCGAGACCCTCGCGACCGGCCTCATGGAGGTCGTGCTCGAACAGATCCTCGTGCACGGGGTCTTCCACGCCGACCTCCACCCGGGCAACGTCATCCTGCGAGAGGACGGATCGCTCGGGCTGATCGACTTCGGGGCCGTCGGCGTCATCGAGCGCAGCCAGCGGCAGCGACTCACCGCGGTCATGCTCGCGACCGTCAGCGAGGACGACATCGCGGCGACCGACGCCCTCCTGCTCATCGTCGACCTGCCTGAGGACGCCGACCTCGACGCCCTCCGCCACGACGTGGGCATCGTCATCACGACCGAGCGCCACCGCCCGGGTGGCGACGGCTCGATCTTCAGCCGACTCCTCGACGTCATCCGGCAGCACCACATCGCGCTCCCCGGCGACCTCGCCGCCGCGTTCCGCAGTTTCGCGACCCTCGAAGGGTGCCTCAAAGCGCTCGACCCCGAGTTCGACATGTTCGAACAGGCCCTGCCGATGGTCCCGCGTCTCCTCCGCCGCTCGCAGTCCATCCGGCAGACGGCGGTCACCCTGCAGGCGCAGGCCGCCGTCACCGCCGCCTTGGCCCGCAACCTCCCGCGCCGACTCGACTCCCTGCTGTCCGGACTCGAGGACGGGACCGTCGGCGTGACGCTGAAGGGCTTCGCCGACGAACCGGCGAAGGGACTCGTGGAGGGCGTGACCGCTGAGATCGTCGGAACCCTGATCTCGATCGCCGCCCTGGTGATCGCCGTGGTCCTCGTCGTCACCGGTGCCGGCCCGGTCCTCCCCGGCGGCCTACGGGTGTTCGACCTGATCGCAGCGTTCATCGGGTTCCTCGGCTTCCTCGGGCTGCTGCGTGTCCTCCGACAGACCGTCGTTCGTCGGGGTCGGTGACCGGAGCACCCCGCTGTTCACCTGACGGCACTACCGTGATCGGGTGAGCGATCCCCGACTGCAGCGACGCCTGGGCACGAGCGCCGCGGTGTTCATCGGCCTGGGCTCGATGATGGGCGCCGGCGTCTTCGCGGTGTTCCAGCCGGCGGCGCAGGTCGCCGGCGCGGGACTCCTGATCGGGCTCGTGATCGCCGCGGTCGTCGCCTGCTGCAACGCGATGTCCTCCGCGCAGCTCGCCGCACAACTCCCCTCGGCCGGCGGCACCTACCTCTACGGCCGCGAACTCATCGGGCCGTGGTGGGGCTTCGCCGCCGGATGGAGCTTCGTGGTGGGCAAGACCGCGAGCGCGGCAGCCATGGCGGTCGCCTTCGCAGCGTATGCGGCACCGGCCGAGTGGAGTCGTCCGGTCGCCGCGGTCGCGGTCGCCGCGGTGGTCGTGACCAACTGTCTCGGGGTCACCCGCACCGCGACCGCGACCCGGGTGATCGTGGTGGCCGTCCTCCTGGTGCTCGGCGTGGTCGTCGGTTCAGGCATCGTCGGGCCGGAGGCCGGTTCGACGGGGGTCGCGTCGCTCGGGTTCGACGCCAGCCCGCTCGCCGTGCTGCAGTCGGCGGGGCTGCTGTTCTTCGCCTTCGCCGGGTACGCGCGGATCGCGACCCTCGGCGAGGAGGTCCGCGATCCGGCCAAGACGATCCCGCGCGCAATCGGGATCGCCTTTGCCGTCGCCGTGGTCGTCTACGCGGCCGTCGCGGTCGTGTCGCTGCTCACGCTCGGCGCGGACGGCCTCGCGTCCAGTGCGCGACCGTTGGCCGCGGTGGTGGAGACGAACGGGTGGCCGTGGGCTGCGACGCTGGTGCGACTCGGTGCGGCGGCGGCTTGTCTCGGAGCACTGCTCGCCGTGTTCGCGGGCATCGGACGTACCGCCTTCGCGATGGCGAGGACCGGCGACCTGCCACAAGCGCTCGACGCGGTGCACCCGCGGTTCGCGACCCCCTACCGCGCGGAACTGCTCGTCGGGGCGGTCGTCATCGTCCTCGTCCTGCTTGTCGACCTCCGGAGCGCGATCGGGTTCTCCTCGTTCGGCGTGCTGCTCTACTACGTGGTCGCCAACGTCGCGGCGTTCCGCCAGACGCGCGAGCACCGACGGTACCCGCGCGCGGTCAGTATGTTCGGCGCCGTCGGTTGCGTCGTCCTCATGTTCACGCTGCCGCCGACGTCGGTCATCGTGGGCACGGTGGTCGTGCTCCTCGGGTTCGCCGGGCGGGCGATGCTGGCACCTCGACAGGCTCGGTGACCGGGGTCAGGCTCGGTGACCGAAATCGGTCCCTGCCCTTCGACACGCTCGGGATCCGCGTGTCGAAGGGCCGACCGGCTACAGCTGCGCGGAGAGGCGGAAGATGTTCTCAACGGCCAGTTCGGCGGCGATCGCGTCGCCGGCCTCGACAGCCTCGCGGAGCGCCGGGTAGCCCTGCTCCTTGGCAGCCCAGTCGGTGTTCTCCTCGGTGCGCGTCGCAGAGGACCGGTAGGTGAGGCCGTCGATGATGTCCTTCGTCGCCGCGACGAGCGTGGCGTTCGGGCAGGCGGCGATGAACGCGTCGAAGAGCTCCCAGCTGAGTCGCCCGTGCTCGGCGATGTCGCGCTGCTCGACGACCACGATCACCTGGTTGATCGAGCGGACGAGCGCCTTCTTCTGCGTCGCGCCGAGGCCGGGGACGGTGACGCGGACGACACCGCCGAGCATCGCGCCCAGCGTCTGCATGACCTCGGTGCGCTGCGCCGGGTCGGGCAGGGCGACGCGGGTGTACCGCTGTGCGGCCATCTCGATGAGGCCGACGCGGGCGAGGTCGTTGAGGGCCTCGCGGATCGGCGTGCGGGAGATCCCGAGCCAGGACTGCAGTTCGCCGTCGTTGAGGTGCTCGCCGGGCTCGAGGGTGCCGTCGAAGATGGCCGTGCGGATGCGCTCGACGGCGACCTCGCGGAGTGAACGACGCTCGACGGGCGGGTTGGCTGAGGGCACGGGCATGCGGGATCTCCTTCGTCGGCGAATGCTATGCCATCAGCGTACCGAATATCAGCGGATCCACCCGGGGTTGACGGGAGATTCGACGACACCTGACGGGCGGGGTCTCCGCGCGGACATCGCCGGGACGCCCTCCCGCAGGCAGCTAGTCCTGAGGGATCAGCGGGACGATGTCGCGGCTCGGCGGCACGACCTCGCCGCTCTTGCTGCCGCCGATGACCTTGCCCTCGGGGCGGTCGTAGACGAGGTCGAACTCGGTCTCATCGGTGCGCACCCACGCGCCGATCCAGCCGGTCGCCGTCTCACCGGCCGGTGTCGCCTGGAGGAGCGAGTAGCCGGCCGCAGCCATCGGCGCCTTCAGCTCTTCGGGCGTTCCGAGGCCGAGCGTCACGTAGTCGAGGTTGACGGCGCGGGTGGTGACGGAGACCCGGTAGGGGAAGACGCTGCCGCCGTACTCGTCGCCGGCTTCGAGTCGGACCTGGACGAGCATCGGACGCAGGCCATCGGTGGTGCCTGCAGGCGCGGGGAAGTCGTCGACGATCGCGAGGGCGGTCACCTTCGTACCGTCGACGTCATCCGTGAGCGTCTGCTCCTGCACCGGGGTGCTCGGCGGCTGGGAGACCGACGGCGTCGGCGAGGCGGAGGATCGATCCGCGTCCGACGAGGAGCCGGTGGAGCAACCAGTGAGGGCGATGGCAGCGACCGTGAGAGCCGCTGCCAGGGTCGTTCGACGAGAACTGATGCGCATGACTCAATTCTGTCAGACGCGCTCTGGTGAGATCCGTCGCCGGATGGCCGGTCGCGGGTGACGCGGTCGCACGGAGCGGCTATGCGGCGTCTTGGTACCGCGGGACCGGCGATGCGCACGTTCGCTCCGCCTCCTCAGACGGCGCCACCGAAGTAGACCTCGACCTCTCGGACGGTGCCGTCGACGACACGAGTCGCCTCCATATTGCGGTACGTCTTCCCGTGCACGACGTACTCGTAGCGGTGGAGGACGATGCCGGCGGCCTCGACGATCTGGAGCGTCGCGCCGGGGGTGTCGAAATGGTCGGCGCTCGGGAAGCAGCGTTCGAGCCAGGCAGCGCGGTCGAGGTGATCGTCCTGCGGGCTCGTGAAGACGAAGTCCGCGTGCATGAGCGCCTCGGCAGCAGCCCGATCCTGTTCTCGGAACGCACGCATGAACGCCAGAACCGTGTCGATCGCCGATGAACGCATGCGGTGATCCTACGCGCGGGCCTGGCGCTGCGGTCGGGGAAGGTGTTCGCGTGGGGCCCTTCCCGGACCGCACCTCGACGACTGCGGAGACTCGTTCCCTGAGCCTGTCGAAGGGCCCACGAACAACCTCCCCCTCCGCACCTCGACCGGCTCGGCGACCGCGTCACGGCCGGTCCCTGAGCTTGTCGAAGTGCCCCCGAGCAAAGCATCAACTGTCGGATAAATACCCAGATCAGGCGCTGATTCGGTGCGCGTTCGAATGTCAGTGGTCCGTGTTTGGATGGACCCATGACCAGCACCGCACCGAACCCCCTCGCCGCCGCCGCGGCCGGGTTCGATGCGGTGTGGCAGGGCGCGCTCGACGCGATCCGTCCGGGCTCCGGTGTCGCGGAGCAGCTCGAGAACATGAACGACGAGGCGGTCCTCCGGGTCCTCGACGAGCTCGGTGCCGTGCAGCACGCGGTCGAGGTCCTCGCCGCCCGCGTCGTCGGTGCGATCGCCCTGCGCCCGTCGCCCAGTGGCCGCGACGGCACCCTGGTGCGCGCTGCTGGTTACGCGAACCCGGGCGTCATGGTGTCCGAGCGGTGGCGGGTCTCCCGCGCCCGAGGCGCAGCGATCGCCGAGGTCGGTGCTGCCATCACACAGCCTCGCGGGCTGCTCGGCGAGCTGGAGGAATGTCCGTTCCCAGCGATCACCGCCGCCCTCGAACCGGCCGCCAGTCCCGAGTCATCGAACACCGACGCGGTCCCGGATGACACCCACCCGTCAAGCGATGGCGGCACACCCAGAGCACCCCTGAGCGTGGATGGTGCCGCGGTCATCGTCCGCGAGCTCCGCAACGCCGGCCGCATCTGCACCAGGGTCGAACTGGACGCAGCATCGGTCATCGCGGTCGAGCACGCCGGACACGCGCCCCTGCAGGACGTCACCCGCATCGCGAAACTCGTCCGCACCCGCCTCGACCAAGACGGCCGCGAACCCCGCGACGAACTCCTCCGCCGAGCAGAACGCTGCACCATCCACGAACTCCCCACCGGCATGACCCTCCTCCGCGCCGAACTCGCCCCCGAAAGCGCCGCCTTCATCCGCGCCGGCCTCGACGCCCTCATCGGCGCCACCCACCGCAAACCCCACTTCATCCACCCCGACACGGCCGACCGCGCCGACCAACCCGACGGGTCAGGTCACCCCATGCCCGACGGACCCACGCTCATCCCCATCGACCGGCGACGCGCCATCGCCCTCACCGAGACCTTCCGACACCTGGCCGGCTGCAACGCCGCCGCCACCGAACTCACCCCCGTCACCGTCATCATCCGCACCGACCACGACACCCTCGAAACCGGACTCGGCACCGCCACCATCGACGGCATCGACGAACCCATCGGAGCTGGCGCCCTCCGCCGCCTCGCCGCCGACGCCAACCTCATCCCCATGATCCTCAACGGACCATCCCAAGTCCTCGACCTCGGCACCAGCACCCGCCTGTTCACCCGCGGACAAAAACTCGCCCTCGCCGAACGCGACGGCGGCTGCGCCTGGACCGGCTGCACCCACCCACCATCCTTCACCGAAGCCCACCACATCACCTGGTGGTCACAAGGCGGACCCACCAACCTCGACAACGGCATACTCCTCTGCCCCTTCCACCACCACCGCATCCATGACGACCACTGGACCATCACCATCCAAAACGGCATCCCCTGGTTCATCCCACCCAGCCACATCGACCGACACCAAACCCCCATCCGAGGCGGACGCCTCCACCTCGCCGCCTAAACCCTGGCACCCGTCCGCCTCCGCACACGCCTGCCCTTCAACAAGCTCAGGGACCGACACGGGACCCCCCCCTTCGACAAGCTCAGGGACCGAGACAGGAACCACCCCTCGTCAGACTCAGGGACCGAGATGGGAACCGACGCGCTCCGGGAACGACGCTGTATCCGACAACCCGGCCGCCCCGGTCCCTGAGCCTGTCGAAGGGCACACGAGCGAACATCCGCCCTTCGACAAGCTCAGGGACCGGGGCGTCAGCTCAGGGACCGGGAGCGTCAGCTCGAGGAACGGGGAGACCTCAGCTCAGGCGCTCGGAGCCGCCGTCGACTCCCGCACGACGAGCTGCGGCACCGAACGCACCACGCCGACGGAGTCCGCATCACTCAGCACCTCGAGCAGCGTCGACATGATCGTCCGCCCGAGCGCCGGGAAGTCCTGCCGCATCGTCGTCAGCGGCGGCGCGAAGTGCTCAGCCTCCGGGATGTCATCGAACCCGACGACGCTCACGTCATCCGGCACCCGCAGGCCCCGCTCCGACAACGCGTGGATCACCCCGAGCGCCATCTGGTCGTTCGCCGCGAACACGGCCGTGAACAGCCCACCGACCCGTTCACCGGCCCGCCCGTCGTCATCGTCTCCGACTCCGAGGCCCGCCACGAGCTCCCGCCCGAGCCGGAACCCGCTCGCCGGCGTCCAGTCGCCCACCAACGGCTCCCGGGCGACGAGCCCGTGCTCGGACAGCGCGTCACGCCACCCCCGCACCCGCTCCAACGCGTCCACCGAATCCGCCGGCCCCGCGAGATGCGCGATACGGCGATGCCCCAACCCGACGAGGTGGTCGACGAGGATCCGCGCCCCCTGGTACTGGTCGATGGAGACACGGTGGAACCCGTCCCGACGACTCGACTCGACCGCGACGAGCGGCACCCCGAGCTCGATCCCGCGCACCGCGTCGAGCGCCCCACGATGCGCCGCGATGAGCACGATCGCCTCGACGTTCTGCCGCAGCAGCAACTCGACGGCCTGCCGCAGCGACGCCGGATCCGACTCCAGCATGCTCGCCATGCTCACGGCATACCGGGCATCCCGTGCAGCCTCGTTGAAGCCGAGCGCCGTGCTCGACGGCCCGTAGTCCGGCCCGCCGGTCGTGATGAGGCCGATCGTGCGTGAACGGCGGGTGACGAGTGACCGTGCGGCCTGCGAGGGCGTGTACCGCAGTTGGGCGATCGCCTGCTCGACCCGTTGCCGCGTCGCGGGGCGCACGTTCGGCAGATCATTGAGCACCCGCGAGACGGTCTGGTGTGAGACTCCGGCCAGACGCGCCACATCGAAGATCGTCGCGACCCGTGTCTTCTCGTCGTCGTTACCCACCAGCCCCACCGGCTCCCACCTGGCGACGTCCGCACGTCTCGCTCAGAGCAGCGTATCCGTCGATTCACGACGTGGTCGCGCTCTCCGTCGCACCTCCAGCGGTTCGTCAGGTCCGCCGCATGGGCACCGCTCCCCATCGCGGGTGGACAGCCGACCTCGGTACCGTGATGGACGAGCCGACGGTCGCGCGGGTGCCGCGTGATCAGCTGCGCGTCGCGACCGACACCCGAAGAGGAGCACACATGATCATCTGGACCCGTTGGGGCATCGTCGTCTTCCTGATCTTCGGGCTCTCCGTCGGCGCCGGCTTCCTCATCAAGGCGATCGTCTCGCCCGACGGCGGATCGGCGCAGTCCGGGGTGTTCGTCGGCATCGGATTCCTGCTCGGCGCCGTCGCGTGCTGGGCCTTCGGGAAGTTCGCGCTGGCGAAGCTTGATGCACCGCGGCCGGTCGTCGTGTGGCAGCAGCTCGCGCAGCCGTACGTCAACGAGCACGGCATCACCGTGAAGCAGGAGGCCGTCCCCGTGCGCCACCCGCAGACCGGCGAGCAGCTCTACAGTCGCCCGAGCTCCACACTCTTCTTCATCCCCGTCCGCTTCTGGGCGTACGTGATCGCCGCACTGGGTGTCGTCACGATTGTCGTGAACGTGGTGCGCGGCTGACGCTCAGCCCTGGCGACCCTTCCACCGCGGGTTCTGCTTGTTGATGACGAACACCCGGCCACGGCGGCGGACGATCTGCGACCCCGGCTTGTCCTTGAGCGACTTGAGTGATGCGCGGACCTTCATGGCGACCTCCTGGTGATCACGATGCGTGCTACCTTGTTGAGAACGATTCTCAACAGAATGCACTGTAGCACCCATCGACCAGGAGAACCCGCCGTGACCACGCCTCGCATCCCGCTGACCGTGACGCTCGTCCTCGGCACCTGTCCGCCGGAGCGTCGCACCGTCGCCCGACAGATCGCCGGACGGTCCGCGGCGCTCGTCACGATCGAGCGGCAAGACGACGCCGAGAGTGCCCACCCTGACATCGACGACGCGATCGACGCCGTCGCGCGACACCCGCTCGCTCCCCGGCACCTCGTCCTCGATTGCGGGAGCACGGTCCGCCCGGTCGACGCGGTCTCCGCCGTCCTCGGGCACCGCGACACGGCCGTCCTGGACGCCGTCGTGACCGTCGTCGACGCAGCCCATCTCCTGCACGACCTCCAGGACGACGAGTACGTCACCCACGACGAGGGCGGCGATACGGCGTACACCGCGCGGTCGATGATCACCGTCGAGCAGCTCGAGTACGCGGACACCATCGCCGTCGCCGGCCGACGTGGCGTCACTCACGAGCGGCTCGCGGTGCTCCTCGCGCTCCTCAGCCACCTGAACCCGACGGCGCTGACGCGGATGGTCGAACCGGTCGCAGCCCGACCGCGCGTCACGCCCGGCACTCCGGCGACCGCGAGCAACCGTGAGCCGCTCGCGCGCTACCGCGACTCCCCGTTCGAACTGGACCGCTTCAGCACGTCCCCCGGGTGGATCGCGATGCTGAACGGCGAGCACCGGCCGTGGGTGGATCACGAGCGCGTGACCACCCTGCGGTTCGACAGCCCCCGACCGATGCACCCGGAACGACTCCTCGCGTGCTTCGACGGACCGATCGAGGCGGGGCGGTTCGGCCAGGTCATCCGTACGGCGGGGTTCCTCGTCCTCGCGACGCGCGCCTCCCGCGTCGGCGTCCTGCAGCACATCGGCTCGATGATCGATCTTGAACCCACCTCGTTCGAGACGAACGACCCCGGCGCACCGCTCGGCCAGGAGCTCGTCGTCACCGGCATCGACCTCGACGAGATCGCCATCACCGCCGCCCTGCACGCCTGCACCCTCACGGATGAGGAACTCCTCGCCGGGCCGGCGGCGTGGGCGCACTACCCGGACGCCTTCACGCCATGGAGCACCACCCACGAGCACTGAGCCCGGGGTGCCCGCCCCCAGGGCGGCTCGTACCGAGGACCCGCCCGTGGGGCAGGATGGCCTGGTGCCTCTGAGGAATGCCGAGCCCCCGCCCGAGCCCGACCCCCGCCTCGACCGGTACCGTCGCGCTCTCGCGCGCGTTCTCGACGGCGATCGTCACGTCGGATACCTGGCAACGACCGTGGATGTCCGATGGACTCGGACGCGTCGACACTTCCGCGTCGCCCACGTCGATCCCTACGAATTCGTCATGTGGCAGTTCATGGTGATCGTGGACTTCGGTGGACTCCAGCAACACGGCTTCGACGACGGGTGGGAGGACACGACCGAAGTCCGCGATGAGCTCGACCGCGACGAGTTCGCGTACCCGTTCGGCGAACCCCTGAAACTCGCGTGGGCCGACACGACTGAGGTCGAACCCTGGGCGGCCTACTACCCCTTCGACGATGCAAGCGAGCACTGAGTCGCCTGAAACGGCTCGGATCCCGGTCGACTTCGTGCAGGTTTGGGCGACTCAGTGGATCCGCGCGCTCACCCACTCCTCGCGGACGAACCGCACGAACTGCTCGACGGCCGGCGACACCGCCCGGGCACGGCTGGTGGCGACACCGATCACCCGGACCGCCTCGTCGTCGAGCGGGACGAGCACGACGCCCTCCATACTCGTGGAATCGGGGAGGACCGCGATCCCGACCCCGGCGCGTACGAGACCACGGAGCGTCGACAGCTCGGACACCTCCATCGTCACCCGAGGCACGACGCCGTGCCTCGCGAAGTACGCGTCCGCGATCTGCCGGAGCCCCGAGTCCGTCGTCATCGCGAGGAACTCCGTCTGCTCGAGGTCGGACGCAGCCAACGACGTCCGATCGGCGAGCGCATGCCCGACCGGCACGCCGAGCGCGAGCCGCTCGGAGGTGAGCGGACGCCACTCGATGTCCGGATCCCGCGGTTCCGGGCTGAGGAAGGCGACGTCGGCCGAGCCGGAGCGGAGCGCGTCCAGCACGCTGTCGGCCTTCCCGCCGTCGAGGACGAACCTGATGTCCGGCAGCAGCTGGCGGTACTCGCTCACGATGCGCGGAATGAGCCAGCCACCGAGGGACGAGACGTAGGCGATGGACACGAGTCCGGCCGACGGGTCGCGGAGCTCGTCGATCCGCGACTGCGCGTTGTCGAGCTCGGTCTGCGCCCGGAGCGCGTGCACGAGGAGGATCTCGCCGTAGCGGTTGAGTTCGAGCCGGCTGCGGTGGCGATCGAACAACTCGACCCCGGCGTCCGCCTCGAGCCGACCGATCGCCCGCGTGAGCGTCGACTGGGAGATACCGAGCGCCTCAGCGGCGTACGGGACGTGACCGTCTTCGGCGAGCGCCCGAAGGTACGCGAGTTCGTCGATCCTCATGCCCTCATGATGCCGCACCGGCGAGCCCGGCTGGGGCGGCACCTCGACAAGCTCGGTGACCGGGGCGCGCTAGCGTGGTGCAGTGATCCGCAGACCGCGACCGAGCCAGGCGGCGACCGGCGCCCTCCTCGTCCTGGCCGGACTCGTCTGCCAGGAGCTCGGCGCGTCGATCGCGGTCACGCTGTTCCCGCAGGTCGGTCCGATCGGCATGGTGACGCTGCGGCTCGTGTTCGCCGCGCTCATCCTGCTGGCCGTCGCCCGCCCGGCCCTGGGCGGACACCCGAGCAGCGCCTGGGGATCGGCGGTCGGCTTCGGGCTCGTCCTCGCCGCGATGAACGTCTGCTTCTACCTGGCACTGGACCGCATCCCGCTCGGCCCGGCGGTGACCCTCGAGATCCTCGGCCCGCTCGCGCTCAGCGTCATCGCGGGTCGTCGATGGACGAGCGCGCTCTGGGCGGGCGTCGCCCTCGTCGGCGTCCTCCTCCTCGGCGGGGTGCTCCTCCACAGCGGACCGACGGCCGCACTCGATCCGATCGGCGTCGTCCTCGCACTCGCCGCCGGCGCCCTCTGGATCGGTTACATCCTGCTGTCGGCGCGAACGGGGACGGAGTTCCCCGGCCTGAACGGTCTGGCGATCGCCGCCGCCATCGGCGCCCTCGTGACCATCCCGCTCGCCGCGACGACCGCCGGCACCGCGCTGTTCGATCCCGTCATCCTCCTGCTCGGGCTGGGTGTCGCCGCACTCTCGTCGGCCGTGCCGTACGCGCTGGAGCTCGTCGCCCTCCGCCGACTCAGCGCCGCGACCTTCTCGATCCTGCTCGCGTCCGCGCCGGCCATCGCCGCGATCGCCGGGCTCCTCGTGCTCGGTCAGGAGCTCACGACACCGCAGTGGCTCGGCATCGCCTGCGTGGTCGGTGCCGGAATCGGCGCCGTGCTCTCAGCTCGGCGCGGTCGCGCACCCGAAGTGCAGCCGAGCATTGCGCCGAGCTGATCGTCAGGTCAGGACGCGGCGAAGCGGGCGTGCACCCGGGAGGACACGGTGATGTCCTCCGGCTTCAGGTCGAGGCCGGTGTCGCCGGCGGGTGCGGCGGCCCCGCGCATCATCGGCGCCGTGGTCTGGGTCCCCGAGGTGCGGGTCTCGTCACCCAGCATGCCGGGATCGGCCAGCGCAACAGGCCGCACGGTGCCCAGCCCGAGGCTCCGCGCGTAGGCGGTCGCGCGGTCAACGGCGTCGCGGACGGCGTTGTGCTGGGCCTCGGCCGTGATGCGGTGCTTCGTCACCTCGGTGAGCGCCCAGGTGACACCCGTCACCGTGACGCCGTCCTGGGTCGCGATCTCCTCGGCCCAGCGGGCCAGCGCCTGCAGGTCGGCGAACTTCACCTCGAGCGCGACCGACGCATGGTGCACGAGCGGCAACTGCTTCCCGTCCTTGTTCCACGGCCGCTCACTCCACACCCGCAAGCGATCGGCCGACCACCAGGTCACGGCCGACTGCGCGCGGAGCTGCTCCGCCGCCTGACTGAGCGCACGGTGCAGCGCGGTGGTGTGGGAGACGACGGGCTCACGTTCCGGCCCCTGGAACCCCGCCGAGATGAGGACGGTCCCACGCTCAGCCGGGTGGTGGTAGTCGAAGCGGCCCTCGACGGTGATGATCGTTTCACTCATACCCGGCACTCTATCCCGCGACGGCGGCTACGCTCTGGACCATGACGGACGGCGGAACCTGGGCGGATCGACGACATGGACGACGGGGGAATGAGTACGGTCCAGCCAGTCGGGGACTCCCGCCGGGCGATGTGGAGACCGTCGCGAAGTACCTCAAGGAGCGCGTCTACGCGACCTTCACCGGCCTCGCGATCGTCCTCGTGCTGGCGGCGAACGTGGAGCACCACGACGCGCCGGATGCGCTCTTCTCGCTCGTCATCGGCGTGGTCGGCATCACCCTCGCCGGCCTGGTCGCCGAGATGATCGCGCACCTCGCCGCCCACGGTGCGTTCCCCGACGAGCGCGGGTGGCACTCCATGCTCCGGATCGCGTGGGGCTCGCTCCTCACCGTCGCGACCCCCACCGTCCTGCTCGTGCTCGCCGTGTTCGACGTCATGGAACTCGAGACCTCCCTCCGCGTGTCCGCGATCGTCTACCTCGTCACTCTCGGGCTCAGCGGGTGGGTCGCCGTCCGGCGCGCCCGGCTGTCCGTCTGGCAACAGCTCATCGCGCTCGCGGCCCTCGTGCTCCTGGGTGTCCTCGTCATCGGCGTGCAGGTCCTGGCCCACGGCTGAATCGCGGACGCGAGCCCGGACCCCGTCGGAAATGCCGGAGCGGTCGACGACGTTGCAGAGCACGTGAGCACTCCGGAGACCGTCGACGTCGTCGTGATCGGCGCGGGTCAAGCCGGACTGTCGGCCGCGTACCACCTGCATCGCCGCGGATTCGTCCCGCTGGGCACCACCGAGGCCGCGACCGCAGCACGCACCTTCGTCGTCCTCGACGCGAACGACGCCCCGGGCGGCGCCTGGCAGCACCGATGGCGTTCGCTCACCATGTCGACCGTCAACGGGATCTACGACCTGCCCGGCATGCCGAAGCCCGAGCTCGATCCCGCCTCGCCGAGTGTCGACGTCATTCCGCCGTACTTCGCGGCGTTCGAAGAGCGTTTCGCCCTCGCAGTCCGCCGCCCGGTGCAGGTCCGCGCCGTCCGCCGCGAGGGCGACGACCCGCACGGTCGACTCCTCGTCGAGACCGCGGCGAGCGCCGACTCCTCGGGCGCTGACTCTTCTGGCACCGACTCCCCCGCCGCCGTGTTCCGGGCGCGGGCGGTCGTGAACGCGACGGGCACCTGGACGAAACCGTTCTGGCCCGCGTACCCGGGACGGGAACACTTCGCCGGACGCCAGCTGCACGTGGCCGACTACGTCTCCGCTGACGAGTTCCGCGGCCAACGCGTCGTCGTCGTCGGTGCCGGCATCTCGGCCATCCAGCTGCTCGAGGAGATCTCGCGGGTGGCGGAGACGGTGTGGATGACACGACGCGAACCGGAGTGGGTGGAGGACGACTTCGACACCGCCGCCCGGGTGGAGGCGATCAAGGGTGTCGAGGAACGCGTGCGCCAAGGCCTCCCACCGGGCAGCGTGATCTCCGTGACGGGGATGCACTGGACGCCGTGGGCGCGAGCGGCCGAGGCGCGCGGCGTCCTGGTGCGTCAGCCGATGTTCCGCCGCATCGAGGAGCACGGGGTCGTCCTCGCCGACGGCTCGTTCCTCCCGGTCGACGCCATCCTCTGGGCCACCGGGTTCCGAGCGGCGCTCGACCACCTCGCACCGCTCGGCATCCGACTGCCCGGGGGCGGTATCCGGATCGACGGCACCAGGGCGGCCGACGAGCCGCGGGTGCACCTCATCGGGTACGGCCCCTCAGCGTCGACGGTCGGCGCGAACCGGGCCGGGCGGGCGGCGGTCCTGGCGATCCTCGCCGACCTCGACGCCGCCGTCCCGGTCCCACACCGCTGACCCCGTCACTGCACCGCGACGGGGATCGGCACGGCGGGAGCCCGCTCGGAGCGCACGAAGCCGATCCCGAGCAGGATGCACACCCCGCCGAGGAGCTGCGCGAGCGACAGCTGCTCCCCCAGGAGGATCCAGGCGAACCCGGTCGCCGCGACCACCTCGAGGAGGCCCGCGAAGGAGGCCAGTCGGGAGCCGAGCATCTGACTCGCGGTGATGCTCGCCGCATAGGCGACGGCCGTCGACACCACCCCGACGAACAGGAGCGGCACCCACCACACGACGTCGGTGCCGAGCACCGTGACGTCGGCGTCGGAGGTCGTGAACGGCACGCCGACGAGCCCCGCGAGCCACAGACTGAGCGCCCCGATGAGCAGACCGATGGCGGCGAACGCCACCGGGGGCAGCCCCTTCGCCGGCCGCGCCGAGATGACGTAGTACGCGGCGCAGCCCACCATCGCGAGGATGGCGAACACCAGGCCGACCGGGTCGAGCGTCGAGCCACCGCTCGGAGCGACGACGAGCACGAGCCCGACGAGCGACACGACGGAGCCGACGAGCACGACCGTCGCGGGACGACGTCGGGTCAGCACCCATGCGACGGCGACGAGCAGCAGCGGTGCCATGTACTCGACGAGGATCGCGGTCCCGACGGCGATGGTCTGCAGCGCCGCGAAGTAGACGAGCTGCGTCGCCGCCACCCCGATGAGGCCCATGCCGAGCAGTCGCCAGCGTCCACGCCAGACCGCGTCCCAGCGACCGCGGAGCGCGATGAGGGCGAACGGGGCGAGTACCAGGCCGCCGATCAGGGCACGGACGGTGACCGCGGCAGCGGGGCTCCACCCCGATGCGAGCACCGGTTTGATGAACGCTCCGGAGGTGCCGAACGCGACCGCGGCGAGTACCGCGACGAGCAGACCGACCGTGGTCGAGGACGTGTGCTTCATGGGTGTCTCCAGCTGCCGCGAGTGGGGCCGGCAGAAGAGGTGGACGCCCGGCTGAGATGAAGCTACCCTCGGAGAGAGTAAGGAGTCAACTTGCATTTTGCCCCTGACACCGAGGATGCGCTGCTCTTCGCCGCGCTGCTCGTGAACACCCGCGCATCGGCGTCCCGGAGCGGACTCGACGAGCTCGCGACACCGCCACAACTCGTCGAGCTCCTGCGGGTCAGTCGGTACTCGGGTCGGGTCGACGGCGATGAGCCCGAGCGGGCCGCGGTGGCCAGGCTCCGGGAACGGATCCACGCACTCTGGGCCTCCGACGCGGACGCCCCGGACACCCGCGACCGCTCCGTCACCGAGATCAACGCGATGCTCCGGGAGTCCGCCGCGCTCCCCCAGCTGCGCCGCCACGACGGCTTCGACTGGCACCTCCACGCCACCGAGTTCGACGCACCGCTCGTCGACCGCGTCCAGACCGAGATCGCCATGGCACTCGTCGACGTCGTCCGGTCCGACGCCTGGGACCGCCTGCGGCTCTGCGGCGCCGACGATTGCGACGGCTTGCTCGTCGATCTGTCCCGCAACGGTTCGAAACGCTATTGCTCCGTCCGCTGCAGCAACCGGGTCAACACGATCGCGTTCCGCGCACGGGCGCAGTAGCGGCCGTCAGCAGGCACACACGACGCTCACGACCGCGCGCTCGTCACATCCCAGAGATGGTGCACCGGGTCGTGGATGAAGTAGCGGCCGAGGGTCTCGGTCGTGAAGCGCGCGCCGTCGCTCCGTCGACCCGTCCGCGTGAGCGCCTCGTCCGGTACCCGCTCGAACGCTGCGGCAAGCACCGTCGCGGCCTCGACCAGCTCCGCCGACACCCGGTTCGGGTCCTGCTCGCCGTAGCGCTCCTCGAGAGCCGTCGCGTCCTGGTCCCAGTTCTCGAACGCGGGATCGTCTTCGTCGAGGACGACCCGCAGCCGGACGTCGAAGATGCGGAACACGTCCCGCACGTGGGCCGCGTACTCGAGCGGCGACCAGGTCTGCGGGTCGGGCCGCTCCCGGACGTCGGCGCGCTCCAGCACGGTCGGCCACGCGGCGGCGTTCTCCAGGATCAACCCGGGGAGGTCCCGGAACCCGAACCGCGACGTGTCCATCCCGCACTCGGGACAGGCGCGCTCGAGGACCCAGGTCCAGTTCTTCGTGTCCGGGACGATGGTGTCGTCCTCGGGGGTGTTCGTCGTCATGGGTTCACTCTAGGAAGCGACACGGCCCAGCGACCCTCGCGAAAGTGTCATCGTGCCGCGATCCGCCGCCACGCTCACCCGCTGACGGCACCGTGCCGATGCCTCCGCTACCCGGCGGGGGCGACCGGCGGGGCGCAGACCATCGCCGAGGCGGCGAGCTGCTCCGCCATCTGCTGCCCGGACCACGGGAGTGCGATTTCGGGGGCCTTCTGGCCGCTCGCCGGTGCCGCCTTCGCACCGATCGAGGCGAGCTGCATCGCGAGCGTCTGCGCGAAGCCCGCACCGAGCGTCGAGTTGTTGAGCATGACGACGACCGTCAGTCCGGAGGTCGGGTCGGAGAAGGCCGCCGAGAGCGAGCCGGGGATCGCGCCAGCCTGCCCCCGGAGGGGACCGACCTGCAACCCGCCCACACCGAAGCTCTTCCAGGTCGGCTCAGCCTCGCCCAGCGAGACGGGGTCCTTCCACTGCTTCTTGAAGGTGCTGTCGTTCAGCAGCGAGCCGGACGCGAATGATTGGGTGAACTTCCGCAGATCGTCGACCGAGGAGACGACGCCACCGGCGGTCCACACCATCGAGGGCGACAGCTCGGTCTCGTCGGTCGGCGCGTCGCACTGGTAGGTGCCATCCGCGATGCGCGGCGTCAGGTACCCCTTGGGGTGCGCGCCCGGAAGTGCGACGGTGGAGGCGTCGGGGAAGCTGGACTTCGACATGCCGAGCGGTGAGAAGACGTAGTGGTCGTACAGGGACTGCCAGGACTGACCGGTCAGCTCCTCGAGCGCCATGCCGAGCAGGATGTACCCGGTGTCGCTCGAACCGAAGAGTGCCCCCGGAGCCGTCCGGGTCCCGCTCGCGAGGCCGTTCGCGAGGATCTCGGCCATCGACCAGTTGCGGGTCGGGTTGGTGGTGAACTGGGTGTTGAGCGCGGGCGTGTAGGTACCGAGCCCCGACGTGCCCTGGCACAGCTGCTGGTAGGTGATGCCCTCGATGCCCTGAACCTGCGGGAGCGTCTTGTGGACCTGGTCGGTGAGCTTGATCTTGCCCTCGTCGACGAGCTCGAGGAGCACGGTGCAGGTCATCGGGCGCGTGGTGTCGCCGATGCGGTAGACCATGGACGGGTCCATCTTGGTCTTGCCACCCGGCTCGGTCGTGCCGACGCCGGCCGTGAAGCTCCCGGCCCACGGCGCCCAGACGCCGACGATGGCGCCGGAGGATCCGGACTGGGCGACAGCGGCCTCGACCGCCGCCGTGATGGCGTCGGTCGTGTCGCTCGCGAGCGTGCCGCTGACCTGGTCGGGGAAGTCGGTGTCGGACACCGAGGGGCCCGAGCAGCCGACGAGCACCGTCGCGAGGGTCGCCGCGGTAAGGAGTGCGGCGAGACGCCGGCGCCTCGGAGCTGTTGCAGTCAAGTCATCCCCCTGATGAGCGGCCTGCGGAGCTGCAGACTGTTCCCGATTGTAACCGGGCGCGGCTGAGAGCTGCGGTCGCACGCCGCGTGCCGGTCACTCGGGCGGCGGACCTGGTGCGGGGCCCGTCGATGGTGTTCCCTGGAGAGGTGACCTCGAACGCCTTCCCCCAGACCACCGTCGACGCCGTCCTGGCACACATGAACGGCGACCACCCCGACGACAACGTGCTCATCGTGCGCGCCTTCCTGGAACCGGCAGCCGAAGCCGCCACCATGATCGCGCTGGACGGGACGGGTGGACAGTGGACCTGGACGGTCGACGGCACCGCCGCGGGTGGGCGGGTGCCCTGGCTCGCCGGCACCATCACCGAGCGCGGCGAGATCCGACGCGAGGTCGTCGCCCTCTACGACGCGGCGTGCGCCCGTCTGGGCGTGGAGCCACGCCCGCACGACTGAGCGACGGCCGCCCCTCGGCCGTCGACCGCGGATGACCATCTCAGGTGACCAAACCGTCGACGCCCGCACCTCCGAACTCCTCAACGCCCCGAGACGACTCGCGGCACGAAGGATCAGGAGGCATTCCCATGCGTCATTCACCCAACCGGCTCCTCGCCGCCGTCTTCGGCGCGGTCTACGTGGTCGTCGGACTCCTCGGCGGGATCGTCGCGGGCGGCCTGCCGTTCCTCACCACCGAGGGTGGTCTCCTGCTCGGGATCTTCGAGGTCAACCCGCTGCACAACATCGCGCACGTCCTCATCGGCGCGGCACTGCTCATCGCCGGGCTCTCGAACGTCGTCGCGGCCAAGACCGTCAACACGGTGGTCGGCGGGTTCTACCTCCTGCTCGGTGTCGTCGGGTTCTTCATCGTGGGCTCCGCGCTCAACATCCTCGCGCTCAACACGGCCGACCACTTCCTCCACCTCGCGAGCGCCGTGGTGCTGCTCGGTGCCGGACTGGCTGCGGACAAGCGAACGCAGCGGGTGGCGACGGCCTGACATGTCGGTCTCCGTCGAGCGTCAGGACGTCCGAGCGGGAGGCGACACCGCGGTCAGCACCGGTACGACGTCGATCTCGAACAGCCTGCTCGCGATGTGCGCGCTCGGCGCCGGTCTCGTGCTGATCGCGACCGGCGCCGGGTCCTCCCCCGTGGGCGCGATCCCGCTCGTCACCCTGGGCGTCGCCGCACTGCTGTGGTCCGTCGTGGTCCTCGTCCGCGACCGGGTGCCGGGTCTCCGAGCGTCCTTCGCCGGCACGGTGGGCACGGTCGTCATCTGGGTGGCGCTGTACGGACTCGCCTCCCTCGGCGTCACGACCGTGCCGCCGTTCCTGCCGACCCTCTCGTCCACGGTCCTGCTGCTCATCGTCGCCGGGGTGCTCGCACGGCGACTCCGGCGGGTCACTCTCGCGTCGACGGCGCCGGACGAACTCGAGCTCGACGCCCTGGTGACGCGAGCGAGCCGTCGGCCACGTCGCGAGCCGAGCACCGGACGGTACGTGCTCACCCTGCTCGCCGGGGCAGCGGTCGTGGCGGCGATCACCACACCGGCACTGGCCCAGACCAACGCCGGTGCGTTCGCGGTCCCGCACGGTTCCCTGCACAGCAGCCACTGATTCCCTCCACAGCGACAGATCCACCGTCCCGTTCACCAGCCCGGCCCGTTACACTTAGGCAACCCTTACCGAACCAGCCGACGCGGAGTCCGACATGAGCACTGTGATCCCCTTCTCCCAGGCCCTGCGCGAGCGCACATCCTCCGGCCACTCCTCCAGCGAGGGGGCGGACTTCATGAGCGACCTCATGACCGGGAAGGGTTCGAAGGAGGACTACATCGCCCTCGTGGCGCAGCACTTCTTCATCTACGAAGCGCTCGAGGCCGCAGCCGACCGCATGCGCGCCGATGCCGTCGCCGCTCCGTTCATCAGCGACAAGCTGACGCGGCTCCCCGCCATCGTGCAGGACCTCGAGTTCCTCATCGGTCCGGACTGGCGCGAACAGATCACCCCACTCCCCACCACTGCCCGGTACGTGGCACGGATCAACGAGGTCGGCGCCGTCTGGCCCGGCGGCTTCGTCGCGCACCACTACACCCGGTACCTCGGCGACCTCTCGGGCGGGCAGATCATCCGCACGCTCATGCAGCGTCAGTTCGGCTTCGACACCAACGGCGTCGGCTTCTACCTCTTCGGCGACATCGCGAAGCCGCGCGAGTTCAAGGACACCTACCGCGAGCAGCTCGACGCCGTCCCGTGGGACGACGAGGAGCAGGCCCGCGTGATCGACGAGGTCATGGTGGCGTACCGCTTCAACACCGACCTCTTCCGCGACCTCGCGACCGCGAAGGCCGCAGCGACCGACGTCGCCTGACCCGTCCGTCTCAGCCCTCGGCCGGGCGCCGTGCGGTCGGCGAAACGCCCCTCCCGCGTGTCGCTCGCGCGGCGTAGCATCTCGGGCATGGACGTCATCCTCGTACCCGGCTTCTGGCTCGACGCATCCTCGTGGAGTGCGGTCACACCCCCGCTCGAGGCAGCCGGTCACCGGGTCCGACCGCTCACCCTCCCCGGTCTCGAGAGCGTCAGTGCCGACCGCGCCGGCATCGGCCTGCGCGACCACGTCGACGCCGTAGTCGCCGAGATCGACTCCGGCACCGAGCCAGTCGTGCTCGTCGGGCATTCCGGCGGCGGCGCCATCATCTCCGCCGCGATCGACGCCCGCCCCGACCGCGTCGTCCGCGCCGTCTACGTCGACTCGGGCCCACTCGCCGACGGCACGTGCATCAACGAGGAACTCCCCTCGTCGGGCTCCGAGATCCCGCTACCCGACTGGACGGTGTTCGACGCGGAGGACCTCGTCGACCTGGACGACGAGCTCCGTGAACAGTTCCGCGCCAGAGCCGTCCCGCAACCGAAGGGCGTCGCCGTCGACCGACAGCAGCTCTCCGAGGACGACCGCCGCCTTTCCGTGCCGGCGACCGTGGTCGCGTGCGAGTTCTCCTCGGAGATGCTGCGCGGCCTGATGGAACAGGGCCACCCGTACGTCGCGGAACTGGCACGGCTGCGCGACGTCGAGTTCGTCGATCTGCCGACGGGCCACTGGCCGCAGTTCACGAAGCCGGCCGAGCTCGGTGCGATCCTGCTCCGGGCCGTCGACCGCACCTGAGGTCACACGACCCGGCGAACGACTCAGGGCAATGCGGGCGGCGGAGGTCCGATCAGGACATGGCGAGCGAGAGCGCCAGCACGCCGAACATGGCGACGAAGACCAGCGCGAGGACGGCGTACATCGCGATCTGCACGCCGCGTCCCTTGATGACCGCCTGACCTCTCGGTGCGAGCGAGCCTGAGACCCACTGCTGCGCCGGCGCGATGTAGTCGAGCGTCGGCGCCTCGCCGGGCTGCAGCAGGTAGTCGGCACGGCCGAACTCCCACAGCCAGGCCATCGAGCACGAGACCTGCACGGGACGGTCGGCTGGAACCGTGAACTGCGACGGTCCCCAGGTCGGTCGGTGCTCGAAGCCGTCGATGCGCACGACGAGTGGGATGAACCCCCAGTATCCGGCGAACGGCGGCTTGCTGGCGTTCAGCTCGAGCGTGCGCCAGGCGGTGATCGGACCGGGCTGCGGCCACTGAGCTTGTCCATAGGTCATGAGCGACAATCGTAGTTCTTCGGGTGCAGTCCCGCTCGCACAAACTCTGCCGATCCCTAAGCCCAACCCCGGTCCCTGAGCCTGTCGAAGGGCACGTGCGACCGTTGCAACGCCGCCCTTCGACAGGCTCAGGGACCGGACTGCTTCGGCCGAGACCGGAGACGCTACTGCCCCGACATGAACCGCTTCACGTCGGTGTCGACGATGATGTCGCTCGGGCGCAGCGGCCGGGAGAGGTAGAGACCGTCGAGCGTCGAGATGCGGCTGAGCGCCACGTAGCTCTGCCCCGGGCTGAACGCGCGGCTGCCGAGGTCGACGATCGCGCGGTCGTAGGTCTTGCCCTGCGACTTGTGGATGGTGACCGCCCACGCGAGCCGCAGCGGGAACTGCGTGAACTCGGCCACGATGTCGCGCTTCAGCTGCTTCGTCACCGAGGAGTAGGAGTACTTGTACTTCTCCCACGTCGCCGGCTCGACCTCGAACTGCTCGCCGTCGA
Source organism: Plantibacter auratus (assembly GCF_050587365.1). NCBI lineage: Bacteria > Bacillati > Actinomycetota > Actinomycetes > Micrococcales > Microbacteriaceae > Plantibacter > Plantibacter auratus. The sequence goes on from NZ_JBOBFV010000004.1 coordinate 385,019, forward strand.
CCTCGACCCAGACGGTGGAGTCGATCTTCACCACGGTCCCGAGCGTGCCGTTCACCCAGCGACGCTCGCTGTCGTTGCGGAGGAACATGACCTGCGCACCGACCTTGAGGTCGAGCGCCTCGTCGGCGGGGAACGCCCGGCCGCCGAAGTCGCCCGAGACCTCCGCGTTGGCGGTGAGTGGCTTGCCGTCGAGCTTGGCGAGCGCCGCCTTGTTGATGCGGTCGACGGTGTCGTTGCGGCTCGCGAGGGTGATGACGCCGTCTTCGGGAGGAGTCCTGGCGCCCATGCCGTTCAGCCGGCCGGCCATCTCGGCGGTGACCTGGCCATGCCGGACGCCGTTGAGCAGGTACTTGAACTCGGCCTCGTGCTGGCGGTGGATCTCCGTGAGCTCGACGAGCTGCAGCGGAGTCTCGGACCACACCTTGGCGTCGAAGAACCAGAACGAGCGGTAGGTGTCGGCGATGTACGCCCGTTCCTCGAGGCTGCCGGGCACCGGAGCGAGCTGGTACGGGTCGCCGAAGAGCACGATCTGCACGCCACCGAACGGCTCGCGCGGCCGCTGCCGGGCCTGCCGGAGACTCCGGTCCATGGCGTCCATGAGGTCGGCGCTCACCATGGAGACCTCATCGACGACGAGGGTGTCGATGGAGTTGAGCAGCTTGCGGGTCTGATCGTTCTGGTCGATCGTGTGGTCGGCGATGAGCCCGATCGGCAGGCGGAACAACGAGTGGATCGTCTGGCCGCCGACGTTCAGCGCGGCGACACCCGTCGGGGCGCAGATGGCCAGCTGCTTCGAGGTGTTCCAGGCGAGGTGGTTGAGGAGCGTCGACTTCCCGGTGCCCGCTCGACCCGTCACGAACAGGTGCTCGCGGGTGCTCTCGATGCGGTCGAAGACGGCTTGCTGCTCGGCGGAGAGGGCTACGCTCATGATGCTTCGGTTCCCTCCCGTTTTCGCCCTCCAATCCTACGCGAGGTGCCCGCCTAGGATGTCAGGATGAGCCATGTCGCGACACGTGGGGAGCTGCGACGCCCGGGAACGGTGCGCGGTGCGCTCGTCCGCGCCGTCGTGCTGTGGCTCTGCATCGCGGCGCTGCTCGTCGCGGCCATCGTCTCCGCCTGGTCGGCCGTCGCCCGCGACGTCTACGGCGCCGGTTCCTTCGCGCGCGGCTACCTGGACGCCCTCGCAGACGACGACGCCGCGACCGCGCTCGCGTTGCCCGGAGTCGCCCTGAGCTCCGCCGAACTCGCCGACGCGGGCCTGCCGGCCGAGAGCTCGGACGCCCTGCTCCGGAGCGAGGCGCTCGGCACGATCGAGGACGTGCGCCTCGTCTCCGACGTCACGACGGGCTCGGGCGCCCACGAGGTCACCTTCTCGTACCGACTCGCTGGGCAGCCGCACAGCACGGTGTTCTCGATCACGAGCGGCGAGCGCACCTTCGGGCTGTTCCCGTCGTGGCGCTTCGAGACGAGCCCGTTGAGCGTCGTCCAGCTGACGGTCGCGCACACGACCGGGTTCCGGGCGAACGGCTTCGAGCTCGACACCCGCCGCGTCGCGGAAGGGACCGAGGGGGCCTTCACCTCCACCATCCCGCTCCTCACCTTCACGCCGGGCAGCGTCGACTTCGACGTCGACACCACCTACCTGGCGGCGTCGGTGGAGACGGCGACGACGACCGAGATCGCGAGCGTCGTCGACGCCGAGGTGACCGCGAGTGCCACCTCGGACTTCGTCGGGGAGGTCCAGACGCAGATCGACGGCTACCTCGACAACTGCGCCACGCAACAGGTCCTCCAGCCCACTGGGTGCCCGTTCGGCATGGTGATCCGCGATCGCGTGGACGACCTACCGGTGTGGTCCATCGCGGCCTACCCCGTGGTGGCGGTCCAGCCGGGCGACAGCGGTTGGCAGATGCCTGCGACGGCCGGAGCCGCGCACCTCGTCGTCGACGTGAAGTCGTTGTTCGACGGCACGGTCTCGACCCTCGACGAGGACGTCCCGTTCACGCTGTCGGCGTTCGTGACGATCCGCGACGACGGCTCCCTCTACATCGACCTCCGCTGAAGCCCGCGAACTGTCACTCCGACACAGTCCGACACCCCTCACACTGTTCCGGAGTGACAGTTCGCGGGCTAGGAGCGGGTGTCGTTGGCCGCCATGCGCGCGAGACGCTCGTTGTACTCGTTGAGCTCCGCGTCGTTCGTGCGGTCCGCGTTGCGATCGAGTCGCTTCTGGTCCTTCGCGTCGCTCTTGCTCCACGAGATCGCGACCGCGACGGCGAGCGCCAGGGTCGGGATCTCGCCGACGCTCCAGGCGATCCCGCCGCCCGTCTGCTGGTCGAGGAGCGGTGCCTGCCCCCACGTGCGTCCCATCGCCCCGAACCAGTCGGCGAGGAACAGCCCGGTCGAGGAGATGATCGCCAGCCCGAAGAACGCGTGGAACGCCATCGTCGCGAAGAGCAGCAGGAGCCGCATCGGGTACGGCAGGCGATACGGGACCGGGTCGATGCCGATGAGCGACTGCACGAAGAGGTAGCCGGTGATGAGGAAGTGCACGACCATCCACTCGTGGCCGATGTGGTCCTCCATCGACCAGCGGAACAGCGGCGTGTAGTAGAACACCCAGAGTGATCCGGCGAAGAGCACCGCGGTGACGATCGGGTTCGAGACGATCCCCGCGAACTTCGAGTGCACGGCCAGGAGCACCCACTCCCGACCCCCTCGGGAGTCGTCCGAGCGCTTCCGCACCGCCCGCGCGAGCAGTGTGACAGGCGCTCCGGGGACGAGGAGCACGGGGACGAGCATGGTGAGGCCCATGTGTCCGAGCATGTGCACGCTGAAGAGGTACGGCTGGTAGACGTTGATGCCGCCGCAGGTGAGGTAGAAGAGCACGAGCAGGCCGAGCACCCAGCTGACGGTGCGGAGGATCGGCCAGGAGTCGCCGCGGCGGTGGAGGCGGACGACACCCGCGATGTAGAAGAAGATGCCGAAGGCACAGGCGAGCAACCACAGCAGGTCGATGTTCCACTCGGTGAAGTACCGCGCGAAGGTCAGTTCCGGCGGCAATTCCTCCCCGGTGAGCAGCACCGCGGGTGTCGGCGCGGTCGGCACGGTCTGGTCGACCGGCGGGGCGGTCTTCGCCAGGGCCGCGGCGGCACCGGAGGCGATGCCCATGAACCCGAGCTCGAGGGCGACCAGCCACCAGAAGGTGCCGGTGCGGCCCGCCGGGGTGTCAGCTCGCGCAGCGGCGGAGCGCTCGATGCGGCCGATGAGCACCCGACGCTGCAGCGCGCCGAACAGGCCGAGCGCCAGCAGCGCGAAGACCTTGACGAGGACGAGGATGCCGTACGGGGTGCCCAGGCGGTCGAGCGAGCCGATGCGCAGCTCGGCGCTCACGTATCCGGAGACCGCCACGACGACGAAGGACACGAGTGCCACGGTCGAGTACCGCATGAGCACGGGGGCGAGCCGGCCGTCTTCGAGGGTCTTGCGGATGAAGACGAGCGTGAGCAGACCGCCGAGCCAGATGGCGGCGAACACGAGGTGCAGGCCGAGCGCGGTGACGGCGGCGTTGTGCCCGCTCGCCTCGGCGGAGTGGCCCTGCTGGGCCATCGGCAGCAGCGACACGAGGGACAGCCCGAAGACGAACACGAGCACCGTGTGGTTGCGGACGGCGAAGCAGAGCACCGTGACGGCCGCGGCGATGAGGGTCGTCTGCAGCCAGGCCTGACCCGACTCGATCCCGGTGAAGAAGAGGCTGAGCTTCGCGCCGAACGCGTCGTCGAAGGTGAGCGGCACCTGCGTGACGTTCAGGAAGGTGAAGAAGCCCGTCACGCCTGACGCGACGGTGAAGACCGCGGCGCCGGCTGCGGCGACGTCGAGCGCCGCCCCGTACTCGCGCCGGTCCGGGCTGAGCGCCCAGCAGGCCATGAGCAACGCACCGATGGTGACGGCGGCGCTCAGGTTGACGAGCAGTTGTGCGATCGGGAGCCCCCACCGCACCACGGCGCCGGGATCGCCCAGGAGTTGCGCATCCGCTCCACCGCCGAAGGCCAGACCCGCGAGGAGGGTCGCCACAGCCACGAGGAGCAGGAGGGCAGGACCCGCGAGGCGGACGACACGATTCACGCTGCAAGCCTACGCGGCGCTGCTGGGAACCCCGACCGCAGCGGGCTCAGCCGAAACACCGGTCCCTCAGCCGAACCACCGGTCCCTGAGCCTGTCGAAGGGCGCCGCTCACGCCCGGACGAGCAGGGTCGAGGAGCCGTCTTCCAGCCGCCGCACCTCGATGCGTTCGCCGATGCGCTGCTTCATCTCCTCGACGTGGCTGACGACGCCGACGACGCGGCCGCCAGCCGAGAGCCGACCGAGTTCGGCCATCACGGTGTCGAGCGTCTCGGGGTCGAGGCTGCCGAACCCTTCGTCGACGAAGAGCGTGCCGAGCTCGACACCGCCGGCCTCGCCCGTCACGACGTCCGCCAGCCCGAGTGCGAGGCAGAGCGAGGCGTAGAACGTCTCGCCACCGGACAGCGACTTCGGATCGCGACGCCGGTCGGTCCGGTGATCGTGGACCGTGAGCGACAACCCGACGCGCTGGCTGCGGGAGGGTCCTTCCTTGACATCGCTGCGGACGAGCTCGTAGCGCCCGCCTGACATCGACTCCAGGCGCGCGTTCGCCGCCGCCACGACATCCTCGAAGCGGCGCAGCAGCACGTAGGTGCCGAGGGTGACCTTCGTGCTGTTCTCGCTGCCCGTGGCAGACACCACGTCGGCGAGGCGGACGACGGCCGCGGCCTCGCGGACCGCGTCGGCGTTCTCGTCGGCCGCCTCGGCGAGCGCCGTGCAGGCCGCCGCCGCGTTGGTCGCTCGTCGTGCGGAGACGGCGGCCGCCGCGGTCGCGATGCCTGCCGCCGCTTCGGCGTCGGCCAGTCGTCGGGCCGTCGCTTCGACGTCGGGTGCGGCGGTACCGGCGACTCCCGCGATGGCCGGGCTCGCGAGTGCTTCGGCGTTCGCGGTCGTGTGACGCAGGTGGTCGGCCACCCGCGCCTCGGCGCTCGCCCGTTCGACCCCGTTCATGGCTGCGGCTTCCGCGGCCGCGCGGTCGGCGAACCCGGCCCGCTCGAGTGCCGCCTCCAGCTCGACCGCGCGCTCGGCGTCGCGCAGGCGCCGGTCAGCGACGGTCGCTCGTGCCGCCGCGAGCAGCGACAGCGAGGAGAGCTCGGCCTCGAGCATCGCGTCGAGCTCGGCAAGTGAAGCCGCTCGACCGGCGAGGACGCCGGCCACCTCGGCGCGGGCCTGCTCGTGGACGCGCTGCGCGGCGGCGAGCCGCTCGGTCAGTGTCGCCCGGGTGGCGGTGCGTTCCGACACCGCGACCACGCCGGCCAGGTGCTCCTCCGCGAGGCGTCCGGCCTCCGCGACCTCGGCGTCCGCCTCCTCGGCGATGACCACGGCCTCCGCGTGCTGCCGCTCGGCCTCCGCAGCGGCCGCATCGACGGCCGCCCGCGCAGCGACCGGGTCGAACCCGGCTGTCGCCGTCGTCGAAGCGTCGGTGGAGCCGGCCGCGGCAACGTCGCCCGGGTCGTCGGCCAGCGCGAGGAACTGCTCGACGAGGCGACGGCGCTCCGCCCGGGCGATGTCCCGGGCGCTCTGCGCCGACTGCATCCTCGCCTCGGCGTCGGCCCGCGCGACGGATGCCGCTTCGACCGCGTCCGCGTCGGGGTGGTCTCCGTCGAGCACCGCGGGCGCCGGATGGCTGAGCGAGCCGCAGACGCTGCACGGCTCGCCGTCCCGCAAGCCGGTGGCGAGTTCACCCGCCATGCCCTCGATCCTCCGGAGGCGCAGCGACGTCTCGACGTCGATCGCCGCCTTCGCAGCCGTGGCGGCCTCGGTGACCTCGTCGGCGAGCCCCGCGAGGCGTTCGTCGGCCGCGTCCACCCGATCCAGCACCGCACGGCGTTCAGCCGCGCGCTCGACGGACCGGGCGGCCCTGGCCGACTCGGTGGCCGCACGCGAGGCGCGCTCCGGTGCCGAGCTGAGCGCTGCCCGGCGGGCGTCCCGTCGCGTCTGTTCCGCTGCGAGCTCGGCGAGCCGTTCGTCGACGGTCGCGAGCTCCTCGGCGAGTGCTGCGAGCGCGAGTTCCCGGTCGGCGTCGGCGGCTTCGAGGACGAGCACGGCCGCCATCGACGCTCGCTCGACGGTGAGGGATTCGCGGCGCGCGGTGACGGACGCATCGTCGAGAGCGACGATCGCCTCGTCGGCCTGCTCCTCCATCGCGGCGAGCGACGCGATGGCATCCTGGAGCGCCGCCGATGCCGTGGCCGCTCCGGCGAGCGCGGACGCGACGGTGTCCGCCCGAGCCGCTGCCGCGATCCGTTCGGAGAGCCGCGCGACCGGTTCGTCGTCCACCGAGAGCAGCTCGCGCTCGGTCAGCAGCTCCGCGCGACGTTCGATGGACGCGAGCAGCGTCTGGGCCGCAGCGTGTTCGGTGCGAGCGCCCTCCAGGGCGACCCGCGCCTCCGAAGCGGTCGAGGCGTCGGCTGCGGCGTGGCGCTCGAGGACGGCGACGATGCGCGTGGCGTCACCGACGAGGTCTTCGGAATCGGGTTCGAGCGGGACCGCGAGAGTCGCGACGTCGGGGTCTGGGTCGGGCTCCGCAGCCGACGGATCTCCGGCAGTCGCGGGAGCACCTGACTCGGCATCGACCGCCGCTGGGACGTCCATCCCGGCCGGGGTGTCCGCTCCCTTGCCCGCGACGAGTTCCCGTGCGTCGTCGAGTTCGGCCGCTCCCGCGAACCGGGCGATCGCGCGGCCCAGCGCCTCTCGTGCGCCTTCGATGTCGCGTTGGGCCTGCCGACGTTGCTCGACGAGGTGCTTGGCGACCCGCTCGTAGTGCTCCGTCCCGAACAGGGACCGGAGCAGTTCGCTGCGCTCCTCACCGCCGGCGGCGAGGAACCTCGCGAACTCGCCCTGCGGGAGGACGATGGTCTGGACGAACTGTTCCCGGGTGAGACCGACGATCCGGCTGATCTCAGGACCGATCTCCTGCGCGCGGGTCGACAGGGTCTCTCCGGCCAGTGCGTCGGGATCGGTCAGGCGGACGAGGGTGGCGCTCGCCTGCTGCGGGGTGAAGCCGGCACCGCGCTGCTTCGGCCGCTGGTAGGCCGGCGTCCGCCGCACCCGGTACACGCCGGATCCGGTCTCGAAGACGAGTTCCACGAACGGTTCCGTCCCGGGCTGCGCGTGGTGCGAGTGGAGGCGGTCCTTGCTGGCCCCGGTACCGGCCAGTTCGCCGTACAGCCCGAACACGATGGCGTCGATGATCGTGGACTTGCCGGCGCCGGTCGGTCCCTCCAGGAGGAACAGACCAGCCCGCCCGAGTTCGACGAAGTCGATGGTGTGCTCACCGGCGTACGGCCCGATGGCCTGCAGCGTGAGTCGGTGCAGGCGCATCAGGCACTCACCTCCGCGGCGAGTGCTGCCTCGTTCGCCGCCGCGATGAGCTCCCGCTCGCGAGTGGTCGCCGGTGCACCCGTCGCGTACTCGATGAACTCGGCGGTGACCTCGACCGGGTCGGAGACCGCCGTGACGGCTGCGGCGCGAGCCTCCTCGGAGCGGTTCGCCGGCGCGTGCGACCAGACGAGCAGGTGCGGGAAGCGCCGGGTCAGCGTCGCGTACAGCTCCGGTGGCCGGACGTCGTCGGTGACCGTGGCCCGCACCCAGGCGTCGACGGCGTCGTCTCCCGTGGGGCCCTGCAGCTCTGCGAGGGTTCCGGTGACGTCGACGAGCCGACGGGGCACCGGCGCCGGCAGCAGCTCCAGGTGCACGGAACCGTCGGCGGCGAGGTCGACCAGCACGCTCGACTTCACCTGGTTGCGTTCGGAGAAGGAGTAGGCGAGCGGCGAGCCGGAGTACCGCATGCGTTCGACGCCCGTCGCGGCCCCGACGCGCTGCGCACCGTGGAGGTGGCCGAGCGCGACGTAGTCGAAGTCGTCGAACAGTTTGGCGGGCACCGCATCGACCCCGCCGATCCGGATGTCGCGTTCGCTGTCGCTCGCGAGACCACCGATGACGAAGGCGTGCGCGGCCACGACCGATCGGACCGTTCCGTGCTCGCGACGCTCCGCGAGATCGGTTCGGACGCGTTCGAGGGCTGCACCCATGACGGCGGCGTGCGACCGCGCGAGCGGCTGGTCGTCCGGGGCCAGCACCCCTCGTGCGGTGTCGGGGTCGAGGTAGGGCAGCGGGTAGAAGGCGACGGGCCCGTGTTCGTCGTCCACCAGGACCGGTTCGCCGACCCGCGCGAGGTCGGCTCTGATGTCGATCCCGTCGCGCAGCATGGCGGCGCCGAAACCGAGCCGGATGGCCGAATCATGGTTGCCCGGGGCGAGGATGACCCGGGTGCGGCCAGCAAGCCGCCCGAGCGACTCCGACAGGAGCGTCACCGCCTCGACCGGCGGGATGGCGCGGTCGTAGATGTCTCCGGCGACGAGGAGGACGTCGACCTGGTGGTCCACGACCGTCTGCTCGAGGTGCGCCAGGAAGTCGCGTTGGAAGGGGAGCAGGTCGACCCCGTGCAGCGAACGGCCGAGGTGCCAGTCCGAGGTGTGGAGGATCCGCATGACAGCAATGCTAGGCCGAGCCGCCGACACCTCGCCGCACCCCGGACGGCACCCGGACGAACGACAGCAGGGCGCCGCTCGCGCGACGCCCTGCTGTGTGGTCTGGACCGACGGAGTGTCTCCGTGGTCCGAGTCCGTGCGGGCTGACGCCCGCGACGACCTACTTGACGGAAGCCTTGAGCTTCGAGCCGGCGGTCACCTTGACGCGCTTGCCGGCCGGGATCTGGATCTCGGCGCCGGTCTGCGGGTTGCGGCCCGTGCGAGCGGCGGTGTCGGTCTGCTCGAAGGCGATCCAACCCGGGATCGAGACCTTGCCGCCCGTGGCGACGGTCTCAGCGACGGTGGTGAACAGCGCGTCGACAACGCTGCCGACGGTCGCCTGGCTCTGGCCGGTCGATGCGGCGATGGCGGCGACGAGTTCGGTCTTGTTCAAATTTGCCATTGTGAGGGTCCTCCTCGGACGTTGCTGCAACGTACAGCTGATGTGTTGGTAGCGAAGGTGTCGCTGATACGGCACCAACTGGTCGGTGTGACCGCCTCGAATGTAGCAGCAATCCGCGAGATTTCGCGGATTTCTGCGCTCTACGCGGACAATCGGGCCTGCGTGTCGGTCGTTTCCCAGCTGGGAGCCGTCGGTGCGAGCGCTCAGCGGACCCCGATGACGCTGTGCCCGGCAGCTCGCGACAGCAACCACGCCTCGATCGTCGGGAAGAGGGTCAGGACGGCGATCGCGAGGAACGCGAACTGATACGGCAGCAGCTGGCCGCCACCGACCCCGTCCTCGAGGGAGAATCCGGTCGTCAGCAGGATCGCCCCGACGGCGACACCGAAGCCGCTCGCGACCTGTTGCAGGGTCGAGTTGAGCGTGTTCGCCCGAGACATCGCAGCGGATTCGACGTCGGCGAACGTGATGGTGTTGTAAGCCGTGAAGCCGATCGACCGGGCGACCCCGCTGACGAAGAGCAGCATCGCCGTCAGCACGATCGACGTGTCAGCGGTGAGGAACGCCATCCCGGCCATGCACAGGACCCCGATCAGGTTCGACGACACGAGCACCAGACGGAATCCGAACCGCCGCAGCATCCAGGTCGTCGCCGGTTTGATCGCGAGGTTTCCGGCGAAGAGGAAGAGCACCATCGAACCGGTCTGCACGGGCGTCCAGCCGAAGGCGTCCTGGAACAGCAGCGGCAGGAGGAAGGGGACGGCACTGATCGTGAGCCGGTAAACGCTGCCGCCGGCGTTGGCCAGCCGGAAGGTCTCGATCCGCAGCGAGCGGAGGTCGACGAACGGGTGCGGGACACGGAAGAGGTGCCGGATCGCGAAAGCGAGCAGGACGACACCTGCTACGAGCGACCCGGCGAACCACCGTGCATCGAACCCGGCGCCGGACACCAGGGACGCCGCCACGAGGAGCGACGCGAGCCCGACGCAGGCGAGCGACAGGCCGAGCCAGTCGAGCGGAGGCACCTCGTCGGCGGCGAAGTCGGGGACGATGCGGAGCGCCACGATGAACGCGACGACACCAATCGGCACGTTGATGAGGAAGATCCAGTGCCAGGAGGCGTACTGGGTGATCACCCCACCGAGGAACGGCGCGATGATCGGGGCGGCGAGGGCCGGCCACGTCAGGAGGGCGATGGCCTGGATCAACCGCTCCTTGGGCGTCACCCGGAGCACGGCCAGGCGGCCGACCGGCACCATCAACGCCCCGCCGACACCCTGGAGCACCCGGAAGCCGACGAGCATCGGCAGGCTCGAGCTCAACGCACACAGCACGGAGGCGATCGTGAACACCGCGATCGCCAGTGCGAAGATGCGCTTGGCACCGAACCGGTCCGTCAGCCAACCGCTGACGGGGATGAGGACGGCCACCGTGAGCAGGAATGCGGTGACGGCGAGCCCGACGGCGGTCGACGAGGTACCGAGGTCCCGGGCGATACTCGGTGCGGCTGTGGTGAGGATGGTCCCGTCGAGGTTCTCCATGAAGAAGCAGCCGGCGACCAGGAGGGCGATGGCTCGTTGCGTGCGGACGTCCAGCAGCGCCTCCTCGGTGGGTGTGGGAATCGTTCGATCCTTGCAGTTGTCGCCGACAACGCGAAAGGGCCGCCCGCGATGCGGACGGCCCTTTCGGTGTTGCGATGCTGTGTCAGCGGAATGTGAGCTCCGACTGAGCGGGTGTTACCAGCTCGACTTGCGGACGCCGGGCAGTTCGCCCTTGTGCGCCATGTCGCGGAAGCGAACGCGGCTGATGCCGAACTTCGAGAGGTTGCCTCGCGGGCGACCGTCGATCGCGTCGCGGTTGCGGAGGCGAACCGGCGAAGCGTTGCGAGGAAGCTTCTGGAGGCCGAGGCGAGCTGCTTCACGCGACTCGTCGGTCCCGGCGGGGTCGACGAGGGCCTTCTTCAGCTCGGCGCGCTTCGTGGCGTAGCGGTCGACGATAACCTTGCGCTGCTCGTTACGGGCGATCTTGCTCTTCTTAGCCATGTTTAGCGCTCCTCTCGGAATTCAACGTGCTTGCGCACTACGGGGTCGTACTTCTTGAGCACGAGACGGTCTGGGTTGTTGCGACGGTTCTTCTTGGTCACGTACGTGTAACCGGTACCAGCCGTCGAACGGAGCTTGATGATTGGACGGACGTCCTGCTGCTTAGCCATTAGATCTTCACCCCACGAGCGAGAATGTCCTTGACGACGGATTCGATGCCACGGGCGTCGATCACCTTGATGCCCTTGGCGGACACCTTCAGGGTGACGTTACGACGCAGCGAGGGCACGTAGTAGGTCTTCTTCTGCACGTTCGGGTCGAAGCGGCGCTTCGTGCGACGGTGCGAGTGCGAGATGTTGTGACCGAAGCCGGGAACGGCTCCTGTCACCTGGCACACTGCTGCCATAGTAGTTTCTCCTTCATTACCGCAGGGCGACTGCCCTGCCCAAGATCTCTTGTCGGCGTGCGCGATCCCCGTCGGCGTGAGCGGTGAGGGATCGTGGACACGATGTGGACATGGAGCGTCCACACCAAGGGTCAAGCGTACGCTGTGACCAGGCGTTTTGCAAATTCGTGTTTCTACCACTGAACGCGCTGCGCGTTCACGCACTGCGTGTTAACGCAAAATGGCCACCCAAGAACCTTGGGTGGCCATTTCAACGAAGAAGTCCGGCGGTGTCCTACTCTCCCACAGGGTCCCCCCTGCAGTACCATCGGCGCAA
>NZ_JBOBFV010000005.1:0-345448 GCF_050587365.1 Plantibacter auratus
GTAGCGGGATGTGCAACCCGCCAGCCCAGCGGACCGCCAACCCGGGAAACAGAGAAGCCCGGTCAGACGATTTCTCATCTGACCGGGCTCGTACTGTCGGGGTAGCGGGATGTGCAACCCGCCAGCCCAGCGGACCGCCAACCCGGGAAACAGAGAAGCCCGGTCAGACGATTTCTCATCTGACCGGGCTCGTACTGTCGGGGTAGCGGGATTTGAACCCACGACCTCTTCGTCCCGAACGAAGCGCGCTACCAAACTGCGCCACACCCCGATGGCCCGAAGGCCTTGTCTAGGATAGCCGATTTTTCAGCGGCTGTTCGCCACTTCCTGGAATCGGTTGATCCCGGACCGGATCAGCCGGGCGCCGCCATCGCCGCCCGGCCGATCCGTGATCTCACGCCTGCTGGCGGCGACGCACGACCACGGTACCGAGCGCGGCAGCACCGAAGGCGAGGAGCCCTCCGGCCACCCACGGGAGGGCGGTTCCGGCGAACCCGGTGTCGGCGAGGGCGTTGCCCCCGGCAGACGGGTCGGAGGCCGATGCGCCGGCCGCCGCGGCATCCGCGGGGTCCAGGACGGTGAAGTCGGACGAGTCGGTCACGGCACCCTGGGTCGCGGTCAGCGTGTAGGTGCCCGCGGGGTCAGCAGCCGTGTCGATGGAGACCTGGATGTCGCCGGTCTCGCCCGCGACGGTCGACAGCGTGCGAGCGGAGACACCGGCTGCGGAGGACTCGATGGTGATCGAGACCGTCTGGTTCGCCGCCCAGAAGTCCGAGCACGAGTACGAGACCGCCGCGCCGCGCGCGACGCTCGCCGGCGTGATCGAGTTGCAGCTGCCAGGACCGTAGCTGTCGCCCTCGAGCGCGTTGGCTGCGGTGGGCAGCGCGACGACGGCGAGGAGGACGAGTGCGGCGGCGGAGAGAGTTCGTTTCATGTGCGGGCCCCTTGGTGTGCGGATGGCGCATGCGCTGCGTGATGCGACATGCGGACAGGGCCTGGAGCCGAGCGCTGATCACTCGTGGCCTCCATGGCCGTCATCATGCTAGGGCAGCCGCCATCTCGCCAGGGCTGGAAAACCGCGGAATTCCGCGGATGTGACCACCTTTGGGGGTACGACCTGTCCGCCTGACGCCAAGCCGGGCGAGGACCGTGCCACGCCGAAGCCCAGGAGGGTGAGATGCCCTCCGGTCAGGCCGTGGTCCGAGCGGACGACCGCTCGGACCACGTATCCCGGCTGACGGATCAGGCCGTCTTGCGGCGACGGATCGCCATCGCACCGATGACGCCGGCACCCACGACGAGGAGGCCTCCGCCGATCCACGGCAGGGCTCCACCGTCGAAGCCGGTCGAGGCGAACTCGCGCTCCGAGACCTGGAACGAGGCGCTCTCGGTGGTCGCGCCCTGGGTCGCCGTGACCATGCAGGTGCCGGAGGCGGTCTTGCTGGTCTCGATCGTCACCGCGAATGCACGGGCGGCGTCGGTGTTGAACGTGCCGGACGTCGGCACGGCGCTCTGCTCGGCGGCCTGCTCGGTCGCGCCGGCGGTGTTGGGCTTCGCAGCGGGAATGCTGCAGCCGGGCCCGGCGACGGTGACCGTCACCGGAGTGCCGGGATCGAAGGTGCCGTCGCAGCGGAAGACGGTCGACTCCCCCTGGGTCACCGACACCGGTGTGAGGGTCGCACAACCGGCAGGGCCGTAGGTGGACGAGTCGGTCGCTGCACTCGCGGCGGTCGGGGCCGCGAAGACTGCCAGGAGGCAGAGCGATGCTAGGGCAAGGGTGCGCTTCATGTTGATATCCCCAAGGAACGTCGAATACCCCCTGCGTCCGCCGATTTCGGGTGGGCGTCCGCGCGAGGTTCCCCAGGGTCACGAATTCGGGTGCGTGGCTTCCTGCGGTGTTGTCATGCTATGTCAGGAGGCGCACCGAGGGAAGGCTGAAATGGTCGTTTTGCCCGTGATTCCGGGGGTTGTGACCAGGTTTGGGGGTACGTCGGAGGCCTTCGGAGCGAGCACCGTGAAGACGAGTTCCGTTGTCGCCCCCGGAGTGAGGGTCACGTCGGTCTGGGCGTAGAGACGACCGTTCGGGTCGGTCACGGCCTTGACCGGCAGGTCCTCGCCGTCGCTCGCACCGAGCAGGGTTGCGCCCAGCGGACCGTGGATCACGACGCGCGTCGCGATGTCTCCCGCGGGGGTGCCGAAACGCCCGCCCGCGGTCACGTAGTCCGGCAGGGAGGTCGCGGCATCCGCCGGCGCAGTGGACGTCAGGGTGACGGCGACGACGTATTCGGCGCCGTGCTTCGTGCACCGGGCGTCGCGGATGTCGACGTTCGTCTCCAGGTAGTAGTCCATCTTCGCGCGGGTCAGGTCCTCGAGGTAGACCCCGGTGTAGACCGCCGCGTCGTCGGTCGTCGGCGGGATCCCGGCGAGGCTCGTCTGGGCGATCAACGCCTGTTCGGCGGGGACCGCACTCCAGACGTGAAGACGGTTCTCCGCGCCGGACTCGGACAGGGCCTGGACGAGCGCGGCGGGGTCGGGCGAGCGGGAGATCATCCCCTCGAACACCGCACCCGAGACCGCGGCGAAGAACGCGTCCTGCACGAGCCGGTCCGGGAACCGGGCGTAGACGTCGCTCAACAGCGTCTTCGCCGCGTTGTCGGCGGTGAGCTCGGTGCCGTCCGGGAGGGCCACAGGCCCGGTCGCCTCCAGCAGGTGCGCGAGGACGTAGGGATCGACGGCGACCACGGTGTCGATGGGCACGCCGAACACCTGGGTCCCCATGGCTGCGGCGAGCTCCCCGGTGCGACTGAAGTCGACCGTGAGGTTGGTGTCCTGGATGTACCGGCCGAGGTTGTCGGTGTAGACGTTCTGCTCGAACGGGGTGAGCGGCAGCACGGGGGCCGGGAAGCCGGAGAAGTCGTCGCTCCCCCGGGTACCGACGAAGGAGATGACGCCGTTCTCCGCGTGGATGAGGGCCACCGCCCCGGCGATGCCGCCACTCGAGCGCAACTCCGCGTTGTTCTGGATCATCACCATGATGTTCCGAGGCCCGGCCCCGCCCGCCATGTCCGGCAGGAGCGCCGTGGCCCGCGCGGCGGTGTCGAGCATCGTGGACGCACCGGTGATCGTCCGGGTGAGCTTCTCGACGGCGTCGGCGACCACCGGCAGCGCACCGTCCGTGCCGATCGTCTCCACACGCCCGGCGATGGCGTCAGCCGCTACAGCCGCCTCGGCCACGGTCGGCGCGACGGCGCGGAGCGGCTCTGTCGCGATCGAGCCGTCCCCGGGGAGCAGGGACGACAGGTTGACCTGATCGGCGATCTCGACGACCTTCGGCACGACGTCGACCGCGACGTCGTCGGTCGCAGCGGCAGCCTGTCGCACCGCAGAGAAGTTCACGCCGAGGAACGGGACCGCCTCGGCCGCCCGCCAGACGGGATCACTCGTCAGCGACACCGCCTCGCCGGTGTGCTTCGTGAGGGCACGCTGCGTTGCCTCGGTGCCGCTCGCGTCACCCTTGAGTACGGCCGATTGGAGCGACTTCGCCTCCGACTGGGCGGCTTCGAGCGCGTTCTTCGCCAGGGACGCCCGGACGCCGAGCCAGGCTCCGAGCGCGAGGACGACGAGGAGGACGGCGAGTGCGATCCACCACAGACGCGAACGCCGATGGCCGGGCAGGCGAATGCCGGCCGTCGCCGGGCGTGGGTCAGCCAAGAGTGCTCCTTGTTCGGGTAGGCACAGCCTAACCGCCGGATGACGGCCTCCGAGGGTCGGTGCACGCCCCCTTTCAGGGGTGGACGGCGCATGCGGCGACCGGGCTCCCGGCCACTCATGGCCTACGATTGCGGGATGCCGTCAGCACGCTCGTCGACCGATCTGGAGCCGCACCGCAGATGACCCGCACGCCGCGCATCGTGATCGGGATCCTGCTGCTGCTCTGCCTGTGCGTCATGCTCGGCATCGCGTTCTGGCCCACGCCCGTCGACGCCGACGGCCGCACGACACTGCTCGCGATCCTCGACCGATTACAGGCCGCGGGCGCGCCGGACTGGTTCGACTACCGCTTCGTCGAATCGGCCGCGAACGTCGTGCTGTTCATCCCACTCGGCGCCCTGCTCGCCCTGGAGCTGCCGCTGCGGCTCTGGTGGATCGCACCGCTGACGACGACCCTGTTCTCGGTCGTGATCGAACTCGGACAGACCCTGCTCCCCGAGCGCGTCGCGACGATCGCCGACGTCTACGCCAATGCGGCCGGAGGGCTGCTCGGCGCGACGATCGTACTCGTCGTCCGGCTACTCGTCGCCGGTCACGGGCGACCGAGACCGACGTAACGCCACCCGGCGCCCCGCCAGGCGTCCACGTCGAGGCAGTTGCGTCCGTCCACGATCGTCTTGCCCGCGGTCAACTCGGCGACGGCAGAGGGGTCCAGGGTACGGAACGCCTTCCACTCGGTCACGACGACGACGATGTCCGCGTCCGTCACGGCCTGCTCGGCCGAGTCTGCGAACGTCAGCTGCGGGTGGAGTCGACGCGCGTTGGGGACCGCTTCCGGATCGAAGGCGAGCACCTCCGCACCCAGGCCGTTGAGTCCGACGGCGACGTCGAGGGCCGGCGAGTCGCGGACGTCGTCGCTGTCGGGCTTGAAGGCGAGCCCGAGCACCGCGACCCGCTTCCGGTAGGCGCTCCCGCCGAGCTCCTCGACGACGAGGTCGATGACGCGCTGACGGCGACGCAGGTTGATCGCGTCGACCTCCTTGAGGAACGCCACCGACTCGCCACGACCGAGCTCCTCGGCACGAGCGGTGAAGGCCCGGATGTCCTTCGGCAGGCATCCGCCGCCGAACCCGACACCGGCGTTGAGGAAGCGGCGGCCGATCCGGGCGTCGTAGCCGATCGCGTCGGCGAGCTCCGTGACGTCGGCGTCCGTGACCTCGGCGATCTCCGCCATCGCGTTGATGAAGGAGATCTTCGTGGCGAGGAACGCGTTCGCCGCGACCTTCACGAGCTCCGCGGTCGAGTAGCCGGTGGCGACGAGCGGCGTGCCGGTCGAGAGCGCCTGGGCGTAGACCTCGTCGAAGGCGGCTCGCGCGACGGCGGCGTCCTCGGGAGCCGGCGGCAGCCCGTACACGAGTCGGTCGGGCGCGATGGTGTCCTGCACGGCGAAGCCTTCCCGCAGGAACTCCGGGTTCCAGGCGAGCACGGCGCCGGTGGGGGCGACGAGTTCCGCAAGGCGCGCAGCGGTGCCGACGGGGACGGTCGACTTCCCGACGACGACGTCACCAGCCGACAGGTACGGCAGGAGGGCCGTCACCGCAGCGTCCACGTAGCGCAGGTCGGCCGCGTTGGAGCCGGCCTTCTGCGGCGTACCGACTGCGACGAAGTGCATGGTCGCCCCGGCCGCGTCGGCCATGTCCGTGCTGAAGCGCAGGCGGCCCGACTCGACGCCGGCCAGCAGCAGCTCCGGCAGACCGGGCTCGAAGATCGGCGAGCGTCCGGCGGCGAGCGCCTCGATCTTGGCCGGGTCGACGTCGATACCGACGACCTCGTGCCCGATCGACGCCATGGCGGCCGCGTGCACGGCCCCGAGGTAGCCGCAGCCGATGACGGAGAGCTTCATGCGTGTGATCCTTCGCTGATGGGACGAACGGTGGGTGTGCTGGACAGTCGACCGCCGGACTCCTGCAGGTAGCAGACGCCGCAGAGCGATTCGTAGGTGACGGTGGTGCCGTCGATGGCGACCTGGTCGCCGTCGAACACGAAGGTGTCGCCGAACCGGCGGCCGTTGAAGATCGCCTTCCGACCGCACCGGCAGATCGTCTTGAGTTCTTCGAGGCTGTGGGCGACTTCGAGGAGACGCCGGCTCCCGGGGAACGCGACGGTCTGGAAGTCGGTCCGGATGCCGTAGGCGAGCACCGGGATGCCCTCGAGCAAGGCGATGCGCAGGAGGTCGTCGACCTGCTCCCCGTGGAGGAACTGGGCCTCGTCGACGAGCAGACAGCTGACGTCCTCTCCGGTCTCCTGCACGACGCGGCGACGGTGCTCCGCGAACACCCGGACGGCGTCGTCGTCAGGACCGAGCAGGAAGTCGGCGTCGCGGGTCACACCGAGGCGACTGACGATGGCGGCGTCGCCCTTCGTGTCGAGGGACGGCTTGGCGAGGAGGACGCGGTGGCCGCGCTCCTCGTAGTTGAACGCCGCCTGGAGCAAGGCGGTGCTCTTGCCGGAGTTCATCGCCCCGTATCGGAAGTACAGTTTCGCCACCAGGCAAGCTTAGGGTCCCAAGCTTCACCTGTCGCATCCGACGACGGACCGGGCGAGCGCCCTGGGGCGGCTACAGCGAGATGTCGAGGGCCTCGGCGGTGCTCTCGAGGACCTTCGCGGCCGTCGCGGGGACGTCGTTCAGCGTCGAACCGTAGGTCGGGATCATCTCGCGGAGCCTCGGCTCCCACGCGGTCATCCGGTCGGGGAAGCACTTGCGCAGGACGTCGAGCATGATCGGTACGGCCGTCGACGCGCCGGGAGAAGCGCCGAGCAGTCCCGCGATCGTGCCGTCGGCACCCGTGATGACCTCGGTGCCGAACTGCAGGACGCCGCCCTTGGCCTTGTCCTTCTTCATCACCTGGGCGCGCTGCCCGGCCTCGATGAGGTACCAGTCCTCGTCCTTCGCCGTCGGCAGGAACTCGCGGAGGCTGTCCATCTTCTGCTTGCGGGACTGCAGGAGCTGCCCGACGAGGTACGTGATGAGACTCGGGTTGTCTTTCGCGACCGCCAGCATCGGGAGGAGGTTGTGCGGGCGCACCTGGGTGACGAGGTCGAGCATCGATCCGCGCTTGAGGAACTTCGGGCTGAACGTCGCGTACGGGCCGAAGAGGAGACTCGCCTGACCGTCGACGACGCGGGTGTCGAGGTGCGGGACCGACATCGGCGGGGCACCGACCGAGGCCTGGCTGTAGACCTTGGCCTGGTGCTTCGAGACCACCGCGGGGTTGTCGGTGCGGAGGAACTGCCCGCCGATGGGGAAGACGCCGTAGCCCTTGATCTCGGGGATGCCGGACTTCTGCAACAGCTTGAGCGCCCATCCGCCGGCACCGACGAAGACGAAGCGGGCGTTGATCTCCATCGGTGAACGACCGAGAGTCTGGCGGCCACGGATGCGCCACGTGCCGTCCTTCAACCGCTTGAGCGACCGGACCTCGTGGTTGGTACGGACGTGCGTGTTCGGTGCTGCACCGAAGAGCTTGTGCGTGAGCGAACCGAAGTCGACGTCGGTGCCCGCGGTGATCCGGGTGGCCGCGATGCGTTCGCCGACGGCACGACGGTTGATGAGGAGTGGAGCCCACTCGGCGATGACGGCCGGGTCCTCCGAGAACTCGATGCCGGCGAAGAGCGGCTGATCCTTCAGCGCCTCGTAGCGCTTCCGCAGGTATTCGACGTCCTTCTCGCCGCGCACGAAGGTCATGTGCGGGGTCGGGTTGATGAAGGTGTCGGGTGCGCCGAGCAGGCCCTCCTCGACGAGGTGCGACCAGAACTGGCGGCTGAGCTGGAACTGCTCGTTGATGCCGATGGCCTTCGCCGGGTCGACCTGGCCGTGGGCGTCCTGCGGCATGTAGTTGAGCTCGCACAGCGCGGCATGGCCCGTCCCGGCGTTGTTCCACGGGTTGGAACTCTCGAGTGCGACGTCGCTCAGGCGCTCGTACACCTCGACCTTCCAATCAGGCTGCACCTGGTGGATGAGGGCGGCGAGCGTGGCGCTCATGATGCCACCACCAATGAGGGCTACGTCGATGGTTTCGGTCACCAGAGCAGTCTAGTCGCGGCGAGGCCCGAGCTCCCCACCCGCGTGCTGTCGCTGATCGACTGCAGTGAGATCGCTCGATGTCGAGACACTTCGGGTCGCCTGCGGTGACGCGGGGTCAGCGTCCGGGGAGCGCAGGGGTGAGGGCGTCGAGCTCCTCGAGCATGCGCTGGGCGAGGTGCGCATACCCGGCGTCGCTCGGGTGGAGGCCGTCGGCGGAGATCCACGTCGCCGGGTCGTCGTCCAGCCAGTGCGACGCCCCGGAGATGTAGTCGGCCCCGATGGTGTCGGCGGCGTCATGCACCCATCCGATGATCTGTTCGACGGACGCCGGTCGCTCAGCGGTGTACCACCAGGGCTCCACCACGATGATGCGGGTGCCGGGCAGCCCGTCGCGCAGCCGCTGGAACTCCGGCAGGATCGCCTCCTGGATCGCCTGCTCGTTGCCGGTCCACTCGAAGTTGTCGTTGATGCCGAGCGCGACGATGAGGACCTCGGGGTGCTGGGCGATGACGTCGGCCGTGACATCACCGACCTTGTCGCGCTTGCGGACGAAGCCGAGACCCGGGTAGCCGGCGTTGTACTCCGTCCAGCCTTCAGCCTTCGCGACGAGCGAAGACCAGCGCGCGGCGGGCGACGACGCTGCCGAGCCCTTCGTGTACGAGTCGCCGTAGAACGCGACGAGCGGTCCGACGGCGACCTCGGAGCCGGAGGTGTCGGCGCGGGCGACCGTCGTCTGCTGGACGTCGGCACGCAGACCGCTCACGGTGATCACCGCGGTGACGGCGATGGCCGCCGCGATGAACGCGGCCAACCAGCGTCGGCGCAGGCGTGGTCGCTGGCGGGCCATGTCGTCGTCCCCGATCGGGTGGAGGGAGGGCCGGTCAGACCGTCGCGGGCTGTGCGAGCAGCTCGGCGGCGACGATCTCGGCGATCTGCACCGCGTTGAGGGCGGCACCCTTGCGGAGGTTGTCGTTCGAGATGAACAGGGCGAGGCCCTTGCCGGCCGGCGCGCTCTGATCCGGACGGATGCGCCCCACGAACGACGGGTCTGCACCGGCGGCCTCGAGCGGCGTCGGCACGTCCGACAGCTGGACACCCGGGGCGTCGCTGAGCAGCTCGATCGCACGTTCCGGCGACAGGTCGCGCGAGAACTCGGCGTTGATCGACAGCGAGTGGCCCGTGAACACGGGCACGCGCACGCAGGTGCCCGACACGAGCAGCTCGGGGAGCTCGAGGATCTTCCGGCTCTCGTTGCGGAGCTTCTTCTCCTCGTCGGTCTCGCCCAGTCCGTCGTCGACGATCGAACCGGCGAGCGGGATGACGTCGAAGGCGATCGGGGCGACGTACTTCTCGGGGGCCGGGAAGTCGATCGCCGAACCGTCGTGGACGAGTCGGGTGAGGTCGCCCTGGGCGACCGCGGCCTCGATCTGGCCGGCGAGTTCAGCCGCACCGGCGAGCCCGGAACCGGAGACGGCCTGGTAGGTGTTGACGATGAGGCGGGTGAGCCCGGCCTCGGCGTCGAGGACCTTGAGGACCGGCATGGCCGCCATGGTCGTGCAGTTGGGGTTCGCGACGATGCCCTTGACCGCGTCCTTGATGGCGTGCGGGTTCACCTCGCTGACGACGAGCGGGACCTCGGGGTCCATCCGCCACGCGCTCGAGTTGTCGATGACGAGCGCACCGGCAGCCGCGAACCGCGGAGCCTGCGTACGGGAGCCGGTGGCACCGGCCGAGAACAGGGCGATGTCGATGCCGCTCGGGTCGGCCGTCTCGACGTCCTCGACCACGATGTCCTGGCCACGGAACGGGAGCGTCGTGCCCGCCGAACGAGCCGTCGCGAAGAAGCGGATCTCGCTGATCGGGAACTCGCGTTCCTCCAGCAGGCGGCGCATGACCTTGCCGACCTGACCGGTCGCTCCGACGACACCGACACGTACACCGTTGCTCATGGGGATTCCTCTGGTTTCAGGGGGTTGTTGTGAACCATCTTGCATCAGGATCGGCGGGATCCCGCCCGTCGGTCCGTGGTCGGCTTGGTTCCGGAGCCTGTGGACGAGCCTGCTCAGCGGCCGGTGCCGCCGTGGACGACGGCTTCGTCCTCGCCGTCGAGACCGAACGCGGAGTGGACCACGTTGGCGGCCTTGTTGAGGGTGTCGGCACGCGTCACGACCGAGATGCGGATCTCGCTGGTGGAGATCATCTCGATGTTGATGCCCGCTGCGCTCAGCGCCTCGAAGAGTTTCGCCGAGACGCCGGTGTTCGTGCGCATGCCGGCCCCGACGAGGGCGAGCTTGCCGATCTGGTCGTCGTGCTGGATGGCCGAGAAGCCCACCCGCTCCTGCTCGGCCGCGAGCGCGCGGAGGACCTGCTGCGCCTCGGGCTTCGGCAGGGTGAACGAGATGTCGGTGACGCCGGAGACGGCGGTCGACACGTTCTGGACGATCATGTCGACGTTGCCGCCAGACTTCGCGACGATCGTGAAGATCTCCGCCGCCTTACCCGGCAGGTCGGGGACACCGACGACGGTGATCTTGGCTTCGCTGAGGTCGGTCGCGACTCCGGCGACGATGGGCTGCTCCATGGGTGCCTCACCTGCTCCTGGGTTGTTGCGGCTCGCGTCGTTGAGGACGAGCGTGCCTTCGTTGTTGTTGAAGGACGACCGGACGTGGAGCGTCACGCCGTGGCGGCGTGCGTACTCGACGGCGCGGATGTAGAGGACCTTGGCGCCCGAGGCCGCGAGCTCCAGCATCTCCTCGCTGGAGATGCGGTCGATCTTCCGGGCTTTCGGGACGACGCGGGGGTCGGAGGTGAAGATGCCGTCGACGTCGGTGTAGATCTCGCAGACGTCGGCGTCGAGGGCTGCGGCGAGCGCGACGGCCGTGGTGTCGGAGCCGCCGCGACCGAGCGTGGTGATGTCGCGGGTGTCGCGGTTGAAACCCTGGAAGCCGGCGACGATGACGATGGCGCCGTCGTCGAGGGCCTCGCGCAGACGCACGGGGGTGACGTCGACGATGCGCGCGGCGCCGTGCTGGGCGTCGGTGATCATGCCGGCCTGGCTGCCGGTGAAGGAGCGTGCGACGTAACCCATGCTGCTGATCGCCATCGCGAGGAGCGCCATCGAGATGCGCTCTCCGCTGGACAGCAGCATGTCGAGTTCGCGGGGCGCCGGGATGGGCGTCACCTCGTGGGCGAGGTCGAGCAGTTCGTCGGTCGTGTCGCCCATCGCCGAGACGGCAACGACGACCTCGTTGCCCGCCTTGCGGGTCTCCACGATGCGCTTCGCCACGCGCTTGATGCTCTCGGCGTCCGCGACGGAGGACCCGCCGAACTTCTGCACGATCAATGCCATCGGATCTCCTGGGGAAGTCGGTGCGGGCACGAGCGGCCCAGCGATCATCCTACCCATCCGGGCATTCCGCGCCGTTCATGTGACGAAGGGCACCCTCACCCGCTCCGGGGCAGGAGATCCGCCCCGCAGCAGGACGCATCGGCCCGTCCGGTCCTGCTGTCGGGCCGATCTCCTGCGGCGGGGAGACGGGTGGGCCTCGGTAGGGTTGGCCTATGCAGCAGGAAGACGCGCGGGTGCTCGCGACGGTGCGACGCCTCTGGCAGGGGCTCGCATCGCCGACCGCGCGGTTCTCCGCCGGCCGGGTCGCCGTCGTCGTGAACGCCGGCTCGATGGCGTGCCCGCCCGGATGGATCGGCGTCGTCGAGATCGACGGCAGCGCCCTGGCGATCGTGCCCGACGAGGACACCGCCAGGCGGCTCGCCATCGAGGACGAGTCACCGAGGAGCGTCGGAACGGTCGAGTTCCTCCGCTCGCGGGTGCAGGTCGCCGAGGTGCTCGGGCCGGCGACCCTCGACTACCTGCTGCCCGGGCGGTTCCGACCGGCCGAGGAGATCGACGTCGTGGCGAGCAAGGCGAGTGACCCCGCCATCGAGTCGCTGCTGTCGAAGGTGGGCGACGACGAAGCCTCGGAGAGCGGGATCTTCGGCATCACCTCGCCGCTGTTCTCGGTGCGCGAGCACGGACGGGTCCTCGCCGTCGCCGGCTACCGGTCGTGGCCGTTGGGCGTCGCGCATGTGACCGCGTTGACCGCCCCGGAGGCTCGCGGGACCGGTCTCGCGACCCGTCTGGCCTCGACCGCGGTCGAGCACGCCCTCGCGGCCGGACTCCTCCCCCAGTGGCGGGCCGCCGACACGAACCCCGGCTCACGCGCCGTCGCCCGCAAGCTCGGCTTCTCCGCGATCGGCCGACAGCTGTCGGCTCGACCGGTGGTCGCCGAGTGGCCGGCGCCCTCCGCCGACGCCTGAGGCGCGCCCGGCTGCCCTCACTCAGGAGTCCCTCGGCACGGCGCAACCCACCAGCCCCGACACACCGGCCGACTCCTGAGAAAGGACCGATGGCAACAAGGGGGCGGAGGGGCGGACGACGGGGCGGGGTGTCAGCCGCTGACGACGGTGCGACCCTCGAAGGCACGACCGAGGGTGACCTCGTCGGCGTACTCGAGGTCGCCGCCGACGGGGAGGCCGGAGGCGAGGCGCGTGATGCGGATCCCCATCGGGAGGAGCAGCCGACTGAGGTAGGTGGCGGTCGCCTCCCCCTCGAGGTTCGGGTCGGTCGCGATGATGACCTCGGTGACGGTGCCGTCGGCGAGGCGCTGCATGAGACGACGGATGTTCAGGTCGTCGGGACCGACACCGTCGATCGGGCTGATGGCGCCACCGAGCACGTGGTAGAAGCCGCGGAACTCACGCGTGCGCTCGATGGCGACGACGTCCTTCGGTTCTTCGACGACGCAGATCAGGGCCGCGTTGCGACGCGGGTCGCGGCACACGCTGCAGAGGTTCTGCTCGGAGATGTTGCCGCAGATCTCACAGAACTTGACCTTCTCGCGGACGACGGTGAGCAGCTCGGCGAGCTTCGACACGTCGAACGACTCCGTCTGGAGGATGTGGAACGCGATGCGCTGCGCCGACTTCGGACCGATACCGGGCAGCCGCCCGAACTCGTCGATCAGATCTTGGACGATTCCCTCGTACATGGCCTACCGCCCTCCGGAGCGCGGCTCGTGCGGCTGCTCCTCGATGAATGTGGCGCCGAGAAGCTCGCGGACGACGCTCTCGCCGTACCGGTTGTCGCCCGCGGGGTGGGACGTCGGCACCGGGGGCGCCTGGCGCATCCGGACCGGGGGCTGCGGGCGCTGCTCGGCGACCGGGGCCGCAGGCGGTGCGGCCTGCTGGGAGCCTGCAGGAGCTGCGGATGGCGCGACGGCCGCTGGGGATGGAGTAGGTGCCGACGACTCGAACGGGTCGGGGTAGGGCGGCTCGTCGTCCGGCGGCGGTGCGTCGTCGTCGGACGGGATCGAGACGACGTCCCACGTGACGGTGCGCGAGCCGAGCGCGTCGCCGTTGGACGGGCCTCGGGCGGGTGCCTGCTGGCGCGGCGGGGTGGACGGCCGCCGCTGCGCGGGTGAGCTGGCCGGCGTCTCAGGTGCTCCGGATCCGGCGGGTCGCGCGGGCTGCCCTTCGACAGGCTCAGGGACCGAAGACGGCTGCGTGGACGAGGCAGGCGCGGGCGACGAGGTGGGCCCTTCGACAGACTCAGGGACCGGAGACGGCTGCGTGGACGAGGCAGGCGCGGGCGACGAGGTGGGCCCTTCGACCGGCTCAGGGACCGAGGATGGTGGCGTGGACGAGGCAGGCGCGGGCGACGACGTGGGCCCTTCGACAGGCTCAGGGACCGAGGATGGTGGCGTCGCCGAGGCGGCACCAGGTGACGACGTGGGCCCTTCGACAGGCTCAGGGGCCGGGGTCGGCTCGGGCTCGTCGGCCGGCGGCGCGACCGTCGCCCACGAGGAGGCGGAGACGGAGGTCTGCTCCTCGACGGGCTCGGGGGCCGCGGGCGCAGGAGCCGCCGGGGCAGCGGGCGAGGACGCAGCGGGCGACGACTCGGCGTCGGCCGGCGCAGCGGAGGCGGGCTCGCCGCCGGCGGGAGCGACGGTGGGCCACGAGGATCGGGATGCCGACCCGCCACTGCTGTCTGACGACGACGGGGCTGCAGGGGCGGGGACGGTCTGCGGCAGGCTCGGGGTCGACCAGGCGGACGAGTCCGACGACGGAGCGCGGGTGGCGGGCGCAGTTGCCCGCGGTGCCGGCGGCTCGTCGGCACCGGCAACCTTGGCGAGGTACTTCACCCGCACGCCGAGGACGTCGAGGACCGCCGTGCGCAGGACCTCAGCGACACCGGTGCCGGGGGCGTGACGTGCCTTGAAGTCGTTGAGGTCGCTGTTGTTCGCGAAGACGAGCGTGAGGACGTCGTCGTCCGAGTACCCGCCGACCTGGGTGTTGACGACGATCATCCAGGCCTTGCGATCGGCCTTCTCGACCCGCGCCACGATCTCGGGCCAGGCGTCGCGGATGTGCTGCAGGGTGACCGGGCCGACCCGCGGGGCGGCGGGGGTCGGTGCCGCGGTCTGCGCGTGGTCAGGTTCCTGCGCCGGTCGACGGTCGGGGGCCGCGGATGCTGTCGAGGCAGCGGCCGGGGCGGGAGCCGGGGTGGAGCTCGCCGCCGTGCTCGCGGGGACCGCGCCGGCAGGGGCCGGAGCGCGGTCGGCGACCACGGGCTGCGTCGAGACCGCGGGCTGCGCCGAGACCGCGGCCTGGCCGCTCTCGACGGCAGCACCCTCGACGCCGATGCGACGCTCGAGCCGCTCCACCCGGGCCAATGCACCACGAGCGGAGTCGTCGGCTGCGGGCACGAGGATGCGCGCCATCATGAGCTCGAGGTGGAGCCGGGGCGACGTCGCGCCCGTCATCTGGGTGAGCGCCTCGTTCACGACGTCGGCCGTGCGCGACAGCTCGGCGATGCCGAACGCCCGCGCCTGGGCGAGCATCTTGTCGAGTTCGTCCTGCGGGAGCCCGCGGAGGACCGCCGCCGCGTTCTCGCCCGTGGCGGCCACGACGATGAGGTCGCGGAGTCGCTCGAGCAGGTCGTCGACGAAGCGGCGTGGGTCTTGGCCGGTCTGGATGACGCGGTCGACGGTGCTGAAGGCTGCACCCGAGTCGCGGGCGGCCAGGGCGTCGACGACTTCGTCGAGCAGGGCCGTGTGGGTGTAGCCGAGCAGGGCGACCGCGCGCTCGTAGTCGACGGAGTCGCCCTCGGAGCCGGCCATCAGCTGGTCGAGCAGGGACAGCGTGTCGCGGGCGGAGCCGCCTCCGGCCCGGACGACGAGCGGCAGCACGCCGGCCTCGACACCCACGTGCTCGCTCTCGCACAGCTGCTGGACGTAGTCGAGCATCTGCGCCGGCGGGATGAGCCGGAAGGGGTAGTGGTGGGTGCGGGAGCGGATCGTGCCGATCACCTTGTCGGGCTCGGTCGTCGCGAAGATGAACTTCACGTGCTCCGGCGGCTCCTCGACGATCTTCAGCAGGGCGTTGAACCCCTGCGGGGTGACCATGTGCGCCTCGTCGAGGATGAAGATCTTGTAGCGGTCGCGCGCGGGCGCGAAGATCGCGCGCTCGCGGAGGTCGCGGGCGTCGTCGACACCGTTGTGGCTGGCCGCGTCGATCTCGACGACGTCGAGCGAGCCGGAGCCGTCGCGGGAGAGGTCGACGCAGCTCGCGCAGACACCGCACGGGGTGTCGGTCGGGCCCTCGGCGCAGTTGAGGCAGCGCGCGAGGATGCGGGCGGACGTCGTCTTGCCGCAACCACGCGGACCACTGAACAGGTACGCGTGGTTGACGCGGTTGGTGCGGAGGGCCGTCATGAGGGGATCGGTCACCTGCGCCTGACCGATCAAGTCGGCGAACGTCTCGGGCCGATACCGGCGATACAGAGCTGTGACCACCCACCAATGGTAGCCGTCGCCCCCGACATCGGAGCCGGCTTCCCGGCAGCACCGGTCGGCCCGCACGGTGGGGAGTTCTCCCCATCGAGGCCGTCCCCGTCGCTTCCTAGAATGGTCAGCGCCACCAGAGAGGACCAGATGGAACAGTTCACGGTCGACACGGCCCTCATCAGGGACACGACAGCCAACCTCACCGTCATCCAGAGCGAGTTCGACGCCGCGGAGAAGCACACCGCGTCGGCCGCCGACGTGATCCCCCACGAGCTCCTCGCCCGGACCCTCCAGGAGTTCTCGAGCGGCTGGGACACCAGGCGCTCGGAGTTCTCGGAGGCCATCACCACCTTGAACGGGATGGGCACGGCGATCGCCGACCACTTCGAAGGCTGGGAATCCGACCAGGCCGCGGCAGCCGGCGGAGACGGAGACGAAGGATGAGCCCGATAGCCGGCGACCCCGGTTCCATCCGCACCTGGGCGACCACCTACGGCGGCATCGCCGACACCATCGTCGAGGCCTCCTCGCAGCTGCAGTCGCTGGAACTGGGCGAGCAGACGAGCATCGCGGTCATCGAATACCACGACAACGCGCAGTACCTCGGGGAGAACATCGCGCTCACCGAGCCCCGGTACCGCGCGGTCCACGAGGCGCTCACGTTCTACGCCGACGAGCTCGAGGCAGCCCAGCAGACCGAGCGCGACGCGATCGCCGCAGCGGAGGCTGCGGAGACCGAGCACGCGAGCGCGAACAGCGACTACCTGACGAAGTGGGAGGCCGCGGACACGGCGGCCCACGATCCGGCTGCCACCGACGCCGCGGAGACGAGGACCGCCTCCGACGCCGCGTGGTACCGATTGGAAGAGGCCCGCATCGCGCAGGGGCAGGCCCAGGTGGACCTCGAGAACGCGCAGATCCGCGCCGAGAACGCCGGACGCACCGCCGCCTCGATGATCACCACGGCCGTCGACGGCGACGGCATGAACGACACCTGGTGGGACGACTGGGGGAAGGGCCTCTACGACGTCCTCTCGGAGGTGGGCAAGTGGATCGTCGGGATCGTCGCCGTCGTCGCGATCGTCGGCCTCGTCCTCGCGACGATCGGGACCGCGGGTATCGGGCTCCCCGCCTTCGTCGTCGCGGGAGTCGCCGTGATCGGTGCAGCGGGTGTCGGCATCGCCGGACTCATGGGCCTGATGACCGGCGGCGCCATGCTGTCGGGCGAGAAGGGCCTCGAGAACCAGTTGATGTGGGACGCGATCGGACTCCTCCCCTTCTCGAAGTTCCTCAAGGGCCCGATCGCGAAGGCCCTCCGCAACATGGACGTGCCGACGACCGGGCCCGGTTCCCTCGCCGGAGTGCCCCGTGTCTCCGGCACGACGCCGACCACCAACCGCTTCGTCGATGCCGCAGGGCGCGGTGGAGAGACGCAGAAGGCCGCCGTCGAGTTCTACCTCGACAATCAGGTCGACATCTTCGCCTCCATCGGGCTGGAGGCAGGCAAGAACATCACCGCGGGGACGCCGTCCCTGCTGCCCGACCTCACGCCGAACGACCAGGCGCCGAACGCGCACCAGGAGGGATGGCACCCCGGCGACTCGCAGTACGTGCCGCCGGACGAGTACCGCCTCGACCCGTTGGTGCCCGACTTCGGCACGCCGTCGACCGTGTTCGGTGGTGGCGGCAACGGGACCGGTGTACAGCCACCGCCGACGGTCAGCCCATACCCGCTCACCCTGCCGGGCTCCTCGCCGGTCGTCCCCGGCGGTCAGACCTACGGCCCGGCGAACCCGACCGTGCCGGACACCGGCACCGGCACGGGCACGGACGGTCAGGGATGACCGCGCCGACCCCGTCCGTGATCACCGTCCGCCTCGACGGCGTCGACCTCGACCGCTGGATCTGGGTTCCGCACGCCTGGCCCTACGAGGGGTTCGCCGACCCGCGGGGCTGGGCGGACGCCGCGGCGAAGGGTGTCGCACGCCGGTCAGGGTTCGCCTTCGTGAAACGAGCCGCGCTCCGCGACGACCTCATCGAGATGTCGAGGAGCCGGGACAGCGTCGGCGCTCATTGGACGGTCGCCTACGCCCCGGACCTCAGCCGCCCGGCGCGCATCGCCCGCATCGAGGTGCACGACAGCCGCGTGGGGACGTACCGGAGTCTCGAGCAGTTCATGCAGCTCGACACCCCGGGTCTCGAGGGCCCACCGGTCGTCGAACCGTTCGTGTCGCCCCACCTCGGCGAGGGCATCACGGCGATCATGCACCAGCGGAACGCCGACCGGACGCTGTCCGCAGTGCGCTCGTACGGCTGGACCCTCCCCACCTGCTGGGTGTCGATGTACTACGCCGACTTCGACCTCGGGCTGATGGAGCGACTGCGACCCGAGTTCGATGCGTTGGCACGGGCCTTGCAGGTCGACGAGCAGGTCGTCGACTCGTGAGTTCGACGCGACCCTCCCATCCGAGCGGCGCGGGCGTCCGATCGGTTCCGCGGCGGACACAGTTCGCGTGGCCGCACGACCTCGGAACGGCGGTCTGGATCGGCATCGGGTGCATGATCGTCGGCCAGGGGTTCGCGTACCTCGCCGAGCGCTCGGCCGCTCGTCACCGCGGGGTGGTCTCGTGAGCGTTGCTCGTCGCTACCGGTTCGTCCTCCCGGCCGGTTGGGGGTATCTGGCTGCTTCGGAGAGCGTGGAGGCCGCCGTCACCAGACTGGTTCCGGACGACGGACCCACCGCCGGACGGGCCGCCCTCGCCAAGCTCCGCCCCGTCCTCCGCCAACAGTTGCGTTCGCTCCGCGGTCGAACCGTCGCGAGCGGCGGCGTCGACATCCTGCTGCCGGTCGCCCCTCGTGCCGGCGCCATCATCCCGGCGAACATCGTGATCGCACGGCCCGGTGCCGAGGAACGGTCGGAGTACGCATCCGGCGGGCTCCCCACCGGATGGGCGTCGGCGGAGGGAGGCGCTGATCGCTCCGAACGCCGCGCCGACCTCATCGGCGAGCTGCCCGTGACCCGCCACCTCCGGGTGCGCCGGGAACAGACCGACGAAGCCGGCACGACCGCCGACCTCATCCGAGTCGACTACTTCATCCCGGTCTCGCCGGAACGCGAACGCGAGCTCGCGCTCATCGTCAGCGCGACGGTGCTCGGCCGGGTCGGCGACGAACGCCTCCCGCCGTCGACGGTCGAGGTGCTCGTGACGCTCGTCGACGCGATCATCCACACCTTCCAGTGGGAGGAACCGCCCCGCTGAACCGCCCCGTGGCCGGATGGCGGACGTTCGTCCCCTCGCCCGGGCACGGGCGAGGGGACGTGGAGTCAGCGTCGGACGATCATGATCCAGGAGAGCTGCACGTCGGTGCCGCCGCCCGAACCGACCGGATCGAGGGTGATCGACAGGCGGCCGTCCGCGTCCGGCTGCACGGACGACAGCGTCGCCACCGTCGGAGTGCCGGTGATCGGTTGCGCGCTGAGCAGCGTCGCACCGTTCGCCCCGATGTCCGCGCGCCGGTTGTCCGCCCACTGCGACCACGGGTCGTACAGCCCGACGTACACGTCGTAGCTCCCCGCGTCGAGGGAGTCGAACGCGTACTCCAGGGTGCGGTCGGTCGCGGAACTCGCGACGTAGCGGAGCGACTCCGAGAACGGCCCGTCGGTCGTGCCCGTCTCCGCGCCGACGACGCCCCAGTTCGCGCCGGTGGCCGCGTCGGCCCCGAGCGTCCGGTCGGACGTCGAGTTGAGCAGGGTGCCGTCGGCGTCCGCCACCGAGCGGATCGCGTCGTACTCGCGCGACGCCGATCCCCCGGCGTCGACGAGGTAGACGAGGTCCTTCGGGACGACCGTCACCTGCCGGGTCACCGGACGGGACACGCCCTCGACCGTGCCGGTGAGCGAGACCGGACCGGGGACGGCGAGCGCAGCGGTGTCCCACGTGATCGTCCGGGTGGTCGTCGTGCCACCCTCCGTGACCTGCGCCTCGCTCGGCAGGGTGCTCGCGTCGCCGAGCCGGACGGTCGCAGGCACCTCGACGTCGACCGCGACCTTGCCCTTCCCCGCGAGGTCCGCGAGCGTCCACTCGTCGTACCACTTCAGGGACAGGGATCCGTCGTCGCCGAACTCGAGCGGGAGCCAGACGGCCGGCGCGTTGCGCAGGTCGGACGGCGTCCAGCGGTCACCCATGTAGATGAACTTGCCGGCGGCCGCGTCGATGGGGATCACGGACGTGCTCTGGCTGCCGTGGGTCGTCGACGCACCGGAGCCGCTCACCGGGTTGCCGTGGTCGGTCCACTCCCCCAGCATCGAGTCGGCGGTGGCGTACTTGGCCGGGTTGGGGTTCCAGCCGGTCGCGCCCGAGGTGATGAGGTAGTACGTGCCGTCGTAGACGAACACCGCCGGTGCCTCGCGCTGCCCACCGATGTAGGTGCGGGTGAAGTCCTCGCCCTTCACGGCGCGGTCGACGGGTGCCGACAGGAACATGAAGTTCGACGACAGCTTGGAGATGAAGAGGGTCAGGTTCTCCTCGCTCGCGTAGATGATGTAGCCGGTGCCGTCGACGTCGGTGAAGAGGTTCATGTCGCGGGCCATGCCGGGGCTGTCGGGCTGGTAGTTGGGCTCGCCCTCGGGCGCGACGTTCAGGCGGTAGCTGTCCACGTAGCGGAACGGGCCGGTCGGTGAGTCGGAGACCGCGACGCCGGCGGTCGCCTTCGCGTACTGCGCGTCGGACGTCGCGCTCGGGCCGTCGGTGTGGATCCACATGACCCACTGTTCGGTTGCGGCGTTGTACATGACCTTCGGCCGCTCGAGGATCGCTGCGGGGACGGCCGGATCGCTCGGGACCGTCAGGAGGTCGCGGACGACCGCCGCCCGTTGCCGGGCCGTGTAGTCGGCGTACAGCTCGGCTGCGGCCGGATCGGTCGTGAGCTGGTCGGCGGTCGACAGGGCCTGCAGCGCGAGGCCTTCGTCGGTCCAGTTGTAGAGGTCGCGCGAGGAGTACACGTGCACCCCGCGGCTGCTCGCGTAGCCGTTCCACCGGTCTTCGCCGTACCAGTAGTAGATCGGCTGGCCGTCGGCGTCCGTCGACGGAACGACCTGCCCGCCGTGCGCCTGGATCGGGTTGCCCTGGTCGTCGACCCAGGCCTGGCCCGGGCGGAACGAGTCGTAGGTGACGATCGGCCGGAGTGCGGTGCGTGCGGCACCGAGCGCGTCGTAGGCGGCGGTGAGTGCCGCGGTGTCGGTCGACCCGGCGTCCACGAGCGCCTGGGCGTCGGCGATCGCTGCGTCGAGGACGGCGAGCGAGTCGGCGACGTAGCCGGCGCGCTGCCCCTCGTCGAGCGTGACGGCTCGGATCTTCGCCGCGAGCACCTCGGTGGACGCCGTGTGCGGCGCTCGGATGACGATGGAGTTCACCGCGGGGTCCGTGTAGGTGTTGGTCCGACCCGCCGGGCTGTGGACCTCGAGGTCGAGGGTGCCGTCGTCGACGCTCACCGTGAGCTGCTGCTCGAGGAGCGCGCCGGCCGGCGCGGTCACCTGGGCGAGCGTCTCGCCCTCGGCCCGGAGGTCGAGCGGTCGTGCCGCCCAGCCGCTCGGC
This sequence comes from Plantibacter auratus, assembly GCF_050587365.1. NCBI lineage: Bacteria > Bacillati > Actinomycetota > Actinomycetes > Micrococcales > Microbacteriaceae > Plantibacter > Plantibacter auratus. The sequence continues at coordinate 21,231 of NZ_JBOBFV010000005.1, forward strand.
AGGTTGAACCCGAGGGTGACCTCGTACTCGCCGGCCGGGAGGTCGAAGGCGTAGTCGACCGACCGCGTCGGGAGTGAGCTGCCCGCGGGCGGTGCGTCGTACCGGAGGGAGGCGGTCTTCTCGGTCCCGGAGGAGCTGTTGGCCGTCGGGTTGCTGTTCGCGTCGGCGACAAATCCCCAGGACGCGCCGGTTGCGGCGTCGACCCCGTAGGACTGGTCGGTGCGTGACTGGTACAGCCCGATGTGGTCGCCGGCGGAGACCGCGTCGGTCACCGTGCTGCCGGCGTTCGCGAAGTAGAGGACGAAGTCGTTCGCGACGAGTTCGTCGACCGTCGGGCTGGGGTAGCTCGGTGCGGCCTCGGCACGTGGTGCGTCCGCCGTGACGAGGGCACCGGAGAGCCCGAGGGCGAGGACGACCGCGCCCGCGACGCCACTGCGTCCGACACCGCCGCTGGAGGAGGCGCCTTCGGCGGCGCTCGAGGCCACGACCCGACGACGGCGGAGGATGAGCAGGGCACCCGCGAGCAGGAGCACCGCAGCCACGATCACCGCGGCGGCGATCGAGACACCCGACACGGCGAGCCCACCGGCACCGCCCGCACTCGTGCCCGAGCCCGGCTGACCGACCCCCGGGTCCGCCCCGGGCTCGCCGCCCGGCCCGGTTCCGGGATCGGTGCCGCCGGGCAGGGAGTCGACGGTGTTGCCCGGGCCGCCGTTCGTGCCACCGGCGACGGGGACCGCACCGGCCGCGGCGACGGCACCCGTCTCGCCGAGCGCGACGCCGGCGGCCAGGAGACCGTCGGGCAGTGCCGCGCGGGCGTCGGCAGCGCCCCAGACGGTGACCGATCCGTCGGCGGCGATCGCCCCGGACAGGTACGGACCCGCGAAGACACGGACGACGTCGACCCCGTCGAGGGACGCCGGCACCTCGGTCTGGCCGGAGCCGTCCGCGCCCCAGGCGAGGACGGTGCCGTCGGCGGCGAGGGCGAGTGTGTGGTCGGTGCCGGCGGCGAGCTGCACGACGTCCTCGTCGGCGAGCGCCGTCGGGAGCTCGAGCTGCCCGGCGTCGCTCCGCCCCCAGGGGACGACGTCACCGTCGTCGGTGAGGGCGACGGTGAAGCCGGATCCGATCGCGACGTCGGTCACGCGTGCACCGTCGAGCGCGGTCGGGAGGTCGTTCTGTCCGAACGCGTCGTCACCCCAGAGCGCGAGCGTGCCGTCAGCGCGGACGGCGGCCGAGTTCGGTCCGCCGGCGGCGATGCGCAGGACCCGGTCGAGGCCTGCCGGGACCGTGGCCTGGCCGTCGGCATCGCGGCCCCAGGCGGTGACGGTGCCGTCGGCGGCGAGCGCGAGCGAGTGCTTCGTGCCGGCCGCGACCTGGGTGATCGTCCCCGTGAGGCTCGGGACGGTCGCCTGATCGAAGCCGTCGGCGCCCCACGCGAGCACGGTGCCGTCCGCACCGAGCACGACGGCGTGGCCGAGACCGGCGGCTACGCCGGTCACCGGGGTGCCGACGAGCTCCGCGGGAGCCGCGGGGTCGCCCCAGCTGAGCAGGGTCGCCGCGGGCGCCTCGGCAGCGGCCGCGCTCCCCGCCGTCAGAGCGGTGGTGCCGACGATGGCGACCGTCAGGAGGCCTGCGGCGAGACCACCCCGCCGCAGGACGGCGGCACCTCCATCCGGTGTCGATCGGTCGGTTCGTCTCGTCGCTCGTCGCATGCTGCGGCGTCCTTTCACGTCATCGTGGGGTGCTGCGGAGGTGGTGCTCAGGTGCTGCAGCCCTTCGACAAGCTCAGGGACCGGGGTTGAAGTCGGGGACCGGGGTGGAGGTGCTGGCGTTTGGATCGGTCCCTGAGCCTGTCGAAGGGCGGGGAGCGGACCTGTGACCCTTCGACAAGGTCAGGGACCGGGTGGTGCGGTCGGCGCCGCGTCTGTGCGGGCGACGCCGACCGGATCGTGGGCGGTTAGAACTCGGTCGGGCCGAGCGAGGGGCGGTCGAGGAAGGACAGGGCAGGGGTCGTGAGCGCGTGGAACTCGAACACCGTGAAGCGGTTCTCCCCGGCACGGAGCTGGCCGCCGGGGACGTACAGCGTGTGCTGCGGCCCCCGCGACCAGTAGCGACCGAGCAGGAAGCCGTTCACCCAGACGAGCCCTTTGCCCCAGGCTGCGGTGTCGAGGAACAGGTCGGTGGGCGCGTCGAGCGTGACGGTGGCGGTGAGGAGGACCGGCCCGGCACCGCTGATCGTGGCGCCAGACGTCCGCGTGGCTGCGGCGTCGACGACGGCGTCGAGGCGGTCGAGGGCCACGGGGGCGATGCCCCACGACGTGAGTTCCACGCCGTCGAGCGACACGGGCCCGATGATCCCCTTCGGCTCTCCCAGGCGCTTGCCGTAGTTGACGCGGCCCTGGTTCTCGAGGAGGAGTTCGAGCGTCTCACCCGCCGGGATCACGATGGACCGCTCCTTGAACTCGCGGGTGAGTGCACCGACCGGCACGCCGTCGACGGAGACGACCACGCGGTCGCGCACCTCGGCGAACCGGAGCACCCCGCCGCGTCCACCGAGCGACGCCCGGTAGCGCGCCAGACCGCTGAACGCTCCGAGTTCGTCCATCGTCGGGATCCGGTCGAACGCCTGGAGCGGCGCGATCTCGTCGGCCACGTCCGCGAACGGGACCTCCTGCTCGAACGACGCGGTGAACGCCGGGGCGTCCGTCGCCGCCGGAGGGATTTCCGTCGGCACCTCGGCGTACTTGGCGATCACGTCGCGGAAGGCGAAGAACTTCTCCGTCGGGTGGCCCGCCTCGTCGAGGGGCGCGTCGTAGTCGTAGGAGGTGACGTGCGAGCGGTACTGGCCCTTGTCGTTCGCGCCACCGGTGAACCCGAAGTTCGTGCCGCCGTGGAACATGTAGATGTTCACGGACGCGCCGGCAGCGAGGAGGGCGTCGAGGTCCGCCGCCGTCTCGGCGATGGGCGTCGTGTGGTGGTGCTCGCCCCAGTGGTCGAACCAGCCGTCCCAGAACTCGGAGCACATGAGCGGCCCGGTCGGCTGGTGTTCCCGCAGGGTCGCGAGGCGTTCGAGCGAGCGGCTGCCGAACGAGCCGGTCTTGTGGAGTTCGGGGATGCTGCCGTCCTCGAGCATCTGGGCCGTGGGCTGGTCGACGGTCGTCAGCGGCACGGTGATGCCGAGCTCGCGGGTCCAGTCGGTCAGCGTGCGGAGGTAGTCGTGGTCGTCGCCGTAGGCGCCGTACTCGTTCTCGACCTGCACGAGGATGACGGGACCGCCGCGGTCGATCTGCAGCGGGGCGACGATCGGCAGCAGCGCCTCGAAGTACTCGCGGACGGCGGCCAGGTAGCGAGGCTCGCTGCGACGGAGGCCGAGTTCGGGGTCGTGCAGCAGCCAGCCGGGGAGGCCGCCGTTGTCCCACTCGGCGCAGATGTAGGGGCCGGGACGCACGATCGCGTACATGCCGGCGTCGTCGACGAGGCCGAGGAAGCGTTCGAGGTCGTTCACGCCCGTGGTGTCGAACACGCCGCGCTCGGGGCTGTGCTGGTTCCACGCGACGTAGGTCTCGATGGTGTTGAGGCCCATGAGCTTCGCCTTCGCGATGCGGTCCGCCCACTGCTCCGGGTGCACCCGGAAGTAGTGGAGGGCTCCGGAGATGATCCGGAACGGCTGACCGTCGAGCAGGAAGTCGTCGTCGCCGATGGAGAAGGTGGGCATGCTGGGGCTCCGTGATGAAGGGGTGCGGATGGAGCGACCACGGCCGGCCGGAGCGGATCCCGGAGGACCCTCCGACCGGCCGCGGTCGATGGTGCTGGTGCTACAGGTGCCGTTCGGCTACTTCTCGGTGACCGTGAAGCCCTGCGTGTTGCCGTACTCGACGAGCTGCTTCTGCCAGTCGGCGAGACCGTCGTTCAGGTCGGCCTTGTTCGCGTAGGACTGTCCGACGGTGTCGGCGAAGATGCTGTTCGCGTAGACCTGGTACGGCAGGTACTGCCAACCGGTCGACACGTCCTTCGCGCCCTGCACGAGGACCTCGTTGATCTTCTGGCCACCGAAGTACTCGGGAGCTGCGGAGAGGAACTCGTCGGAGTTGAGGTCGGCGGTCGTCGCCGGGAAGCCGCCGTTGTCGAGGAAGACCTTGACGCTGTCCTCGTCGTTGTTCAGCCACTTGAGGAAGCCCGCGGCGAGCGCCGGGTTCTTGCTCTGCTTCAGCACGACCTGGCCACCGCCACCGTTCTCGGCGTTGGCGGGCTTGCCGTCGTAGGTCGGGATCGGTGCGACGCGCCACTGACCGGAGGCCTCGGCGACGGACGACTCGAGCACACCGGGCATCCAGGCGCCCGTGATGAGCGTCGCGATGCTGCCGTTGCCGAGCGACTTGTACCAGTCGTCACTCCATCCCGGGACCTCGGAGAGGAGGTCGCCCTCGACGAGCTGGTTCCAGGTGTCGGCCCACTTCTTGGAGCCCTCGTCGGCGAGGTTGACGCTCACCTTGGTGCCGTCGGCGGTGAACGGACGTCCACCGGCCTGCCAGATCATGCTGGTCGCGAAGCCGGAGTCACCGGAGTCGTTGGTGATGTACTTCGACGGGTCGGCCGTGTGCAGCTGTGCGGCTGCCGCGATGTACTCGTCCCAGGTTGTCGGCACGGCGATGCCGTACTGGTCGAACACCGTCTTGTTGTAGAACATGGCCATGGGGCCGGAGTCCTGCGGGAGGGCGTAGAGGCCGTCGCCGATGTTGACGGAGCTCCACGGGCCGGGGCTGTAGTCGTCCTTCAGGTCGCCGAAGCCGTAGGCGTTGAGGTCGACGAGGGAGTCGCTGAGCGCGAACTGCGGGATGGCGTAGTACTCGACCTGCGCGACGTCGGGGGCACCCTTACCGGCCTTGATCGCGTTCTGCAGCTTCGTGTACTCGGTGGTGTTGGTGCCGGCGTTGACGAGGTTGACCTTGACCTTGGGGTAGGCCTTCTCGAACGCGGCGACCTGCGCCTCGGCGGAGGGCGTCCAGGACCAGTAGGTGATCTCGCCACCGGCTTCGAGGGCGGACTCGATGTCCTTGGCGTCGCCCGAGGCGGTGCTGCCGCCGCCGGACGAGCAGGCGACGAGCGAGGCTCCGATCATCGCGGACGCGACGGCCGCCGTGGCCGCGCGGCGCAGAACCGTGCGAGACGGTGAGATGCGCTTCATGGGTGTTTCCTTTCACTGCGTTGGGAGGAGGAGGTGATGCGGGTGGTGCGGGTTGGGAACGGATGTTGGTGCGGGTGGCCCTTCGACAAGCTCAGGAACCGAGACCGCAGGAAGGATCAGCCCTTGACGCTGCCGGCGCTCAGACCGGACTGCCAGAAGCGCTGCAGGAAGAGGAACGCGATGACGATCGGGACGATGGTCAGGAGCGATCCGGTGATCACGAGGTTGAAGATCGGCTGCGCGGCGACACCGGTGGCCTGGGCGCTCCACTGACTGAGGCCGACGGTGAGCGGATACCAGGTCGGCTCCGACAGCATGATGAGCGGCAGGAAGTAGTTGTTCCAGGTCGCGACGATCGCGAAGAGGAGCACCGTGACGATGCCGGGGCCGAGGAGTCGCAGTGAGATCGTGAAGAAGGTGCGGAACTCCCCCGCGCCGTCCATGCGGGCTGCCTCGAGCAGCTCGGTCGGGACCGCGTCCACCGCGTACGTCCAGATGAGGTACAGACCGAACGGGCTGACGAGCGAGGGCAGGATGACCGCCCACGGCGTGTTCGTGAGGCCGAGTTGGCTGAACATCAGGAAGGTCGGGACGGCGAGTGCGGTACCGGGCACCGCGATGGAGCCGAGGATGATCGCGAACACGGCGCGCTTGCCGGGGAACCGGAACTTGGCGAGGCCGTAGCCGCCGATCGTCGCGAGGAGCGTCGCCCCACCGGCACCGACCACCACGTAGAGGAGCGTGTTGCCGAACCAGCCGACGAACTGCCCGTCGCGGTAGGTGAGCGTGTCGACGATGTTCTGCCAGAGGTTGAACCCGCCGTCCCCGAACCAGAGGCCGAAGGAGGTGAAGAGGTCGGGCTGGGACTTCGTCGCGTTGATGACGAGCCACAGGATCGGGACGACCGAGTAGATGAGGAAGACGGCCATGACGATCGTGAGGACGATCGAGCGCTTGCGGCGCGGGTCGTGGCGCTTCCGGGTGGGCCGGTCGAAGGCGCGCGGGTTGCGGGCGGTCCGGGTCGACACGGTCTGCGGGCGGACGGTCGGGTTCGAGACGGTGGCCATCAGCTGTTCTCCTGTCGGGAGCCGCGCACCTGCACGACGTAGGCGATGACGGCGGTGATGACGCCCATGATGATCGCGACCGTCGCCGCGAGGTTGAACTGCTGACCGGCGAAGGACAGGTTGTAGGCGTACATGTTCGGGGTGAAGTTGCTCGTGATCACGTTGGGCGCGAGGTTCTTCAGCAGGTTCGGCTCGTTGAAGAGCTGGAAGGAGCCGATGACGGAGAAGATCGTCGCGATGACGAGCGCTCCGCGGAGGGCGGGGATCTTGATGCTGAAGACGGTGCGGAACTGTCCGGCCCCGTCGATCTCGGCAGCCTCGTAGATCTCGCCGGGCACGACGCGGAGGGCGGCGTAGAAGATGAGCATGTTGTAGCCCATGAACTCCCACGTCACGATGTTGCCGATGGACGCGAGGACGGCCTGCGAGCTGAACGGCTCGAGGATCTGGGCACCGACGAGGTCGTTGAAGCTGCCGGCGAGACCGAACTGGTCGCCGTAGATGAAGCCCCAGATGAGCGCCGCGACGACGCCCGGGACGGCGTAGGGCAGGAAGAGCGCGATGCGGAAGAAGGCGGCGCCGTGGAGCCTCGCGCTGTCGAGCGCGAGCGCGGCGGTGAGCGACAGGGCGAGCATGATCGGCACCTGCACGACGAAGAACAGTGCGACGCGACCGAACGGCTCCCAGAACTTGGGGTCCTGGAGCACCTGGGCGTAGTTCTCGAAACCGACGAAGGCGTTGCCGCCGATGAGCTTCTCCTGGAAGAAGCTGAGGTAGAGCGCATAGACGAGCGGCGCGATGATCATCAGCGCGAAGACGATCATGAAGGGGGCGATGAACGCCCAGCCCTTCCAATCCCGGCGGTCGCGTCGGTGGACACGGACCGCTGGTGGCCGGCCGGTGCGAGCGGTCGTAGTGGTCATGGGCAGCTTCCTTGCTGGGATTCGGGCGGAACCGTCGTGCGGTGGAGCCGTGCGGGGGAGGGATCGCGGTGGATGTTTACGTCAACATCTGATCGGTACCATAGCATGTTCACGTCAACATGCAAGGATGGATGCGACGATAGGGAGACCATGACGGACACCACCCGGAGAGCGCCTGGCCGCGCCAGGCGAGCACCGTCGATGGCGGACGTCGCGGCGCACGCCGGCGTCTCCTCCCAGACCGTCTCCCGCGTCGCGAACGGGCTGACCAACGTCGACGACGGCACCCGCGACCGCGTGCTGGAGGCCATGACCGAGCTCGGCTACCGCCCGAACAAGGCCGCTCGGGCGCTGCGATCGGGGCGCACCCGCAGCATCGGGATCACGATGTTCACGCTCTCCTCCTACGGCAACATGCGGACGCTCGACGCGATCACGGTGCAGGCCGCACGGGCCGGCTACTCGGTCACGGTCGTCCCCGTCGAGTACCCGACGCAACGCGATGTCGCGGTCGCCCTCGACAGCCTCCGCGAGCAGGACGTCGACGGCCTCATCATCGTCATCGAGTCGCACATCGTCGACGGCGCCGACGTCGAACTGCCCGCAGGTCTCCCGGTCGTCGTCATCGACTCCGCGGCACGCACCGACTACCCGGTCGTCGACAACGACCAGGCGCAGGGCGCGGCGCTCGCCACTCAGCACCTCCTCGACCTCGGGCACCAGGGCGTCTGGCACATCGCCGGCCCCCGCACCTCGTACTCGGCGGCTCGTCGCGAGCAGAGCTGGGCCGACACGCTGCGCGAGGCCGGCATCACGCCGCCGCCCGCGTTCCGAGGCGACTGGTCGACGACCTCGGGGTACGAGATCGGCCTCGAGATCGCCGAGCGCCCGGAGATCACGGCCGTGTTCGCCTCGAACGATCAGATGGCGCTCGGCCTCCTCCGCGCCCTGCACGAGCGCGGGCGCGCCGTGCCGGAGTCGATCAGCGTCGTCGGCTTCGACGACACCCCGGAATCGGACTCGTTCTGGCCGCCACTCACGACGGTGCACCAGGACTTCGACGAGATCGGACGCCGGGCGATCACCACGCTCCTCCGCGAGATCGAGGAAGGCCCGTCGGCATCCTCGGAACCCCTCACGCCGACGCGCCTCGTGGTGCGCGCGAGCACCGCTCCCCCGCCCGCGCGCTGAGGCGAGCGAGACACTCCACGCGGTCATTGAGCCTGTCGAAATGCCCACGGCGACACCTCGACCAGCTCGGCGAACGAATCCCCGGTCATTGAGCCTGTCGAAATGCCCACCTCCGCACTTCGACAGGCTCAGTGACCGGCGTAGGGGCCCCAGTGACCGGCGTAGGGGCCCCAGTGACCGGCGTAGGGGTCCCAGTGACCTGCGCAGGGGCCTCAGCCGGAACGGACCGGAATGGGGCCGCAATGACCGGGCTCGCCTTGACACCCGAGCGAGGGGTCGCCCATACTCGTCGGAAATGTTGACGTGAACACGGTGGTTCGACGCCGCTGAATGTTCACGTGAACATCCCCTGCACCACGGCCTCCAACGAAGGAACCACCGATGACACTGCCGTCACCAGTCCGCCGACGAACGATCGGAGCGACCGTCGCCGTCGCCCTCGGCATCGCCGCGATCGCACCAGCACTCGCCACCGTGGAGGCCGCACCTGCGGCCGCCGCGGAGAGCACTCCCCTCACCATCACCCCCAACCCGGCCTACCAGAACGAGGCGTTCGAAGGCTGGGGCACAAGTCTCGTCTGGTTCGCCAACGCGACCGGCGACTACCCCGCGGACGTCCGCCAGGACCTCTTCGACAAGGTGTTCGGTGAGGACGGTCTCAACCTCAACATCGCCCGCTACAACATCGGTGGCGGCAACGCGAGCGACGTCCCGCCCTACCTGCGGGCTGGCGGCGCAGTCGACGGCTGGTGGAACCCGGACCTCGCCGCGAGCGACGCCGACGGCCCCATCACCTCGGACTACGCCGACCGCGACCGCTACGCCGCCGCCTGGGACGCCGACGACCCGGCCTCCTACGACTTCGACGCCGATGAGACCCAGCGCTGGTGGCTCACGGCGCTCAAGGACAAGATCACCAAGTGGGAGGCGTTCAGCAACTCCCCGCCCTACTTCATGACCGAGAGCGGTTACGCGTCAGGCAACTTCAACGCCGCCGACGAACAGCTGAAGCCGGAGAGCGTCGACGACTTCGTCGCGTACCTCACCACCGTCGTCGACCACCTCGAGGCCGACACGGGCATCGACTTCGACACCATCGACCCCTTCAACGAGCCGAACACGAACTACTGGGGCACCCAGATCGACGAGGCCACCGGTTGGCCGAAGGGCGGACGCCAGGAGGGTGCGCACATCGGCCCGGCCATGCAGGACACCGTCATCAAGGCCCTCGCCGAGCGCCTCGCCGCCGAGGGCACCTCGACCGAGGCCGTCATCGCGGCCATGGACGAGACCAACCCGGGCATCTTCGCGACGAACTGGAACGGCTGGTCGCAGACCGCCAAGGACCTCGTCACGCAGCTCAACGTCCACAGCTACGGCCAGGGCGGCAGCGTCGTCGCGCGCGACATCGCGAAGACCGCCGGGAAGCCGCTGTGGATGAGCGAGGTCGAGGGCAACTGGGACTCCAGCGGCAAGCACAACCTCACGAACATCGACAACGGCATCGGTATGGCGACGCACCTCATCGACGACCTCCGCAACCTGGAGCCGACCGCATGGGTGCTCTGGCAGCCCGTCGAGGACCTCTACAACATGGAGAAGGTCGAGAAGCTCAACTGGGGCAGTGTCCTCATCGACTTCGACTGCAACGCCGAGGGCGACTCCGAGCGACGCATCGCCGACGGTGACGCCGATCCGAGCTGCTCCGTGAAGACGAATGCGAAGTACAACACGCTCCGCAACTTCACCCACTACGTGCAGCCCGGTGACCACCTCATCCCGTCCTCCGACGCGCAGACCACCACGGCGCTCCGTGCCGACGGCACCGGTGCGACCCTCGTGCACGCCAACCCGTCGACCTCGGCTCGGACGATCACCATCGACCTGTCGAAGTTCGCGGACATCGCTCCCGGCGCGACGGTCACGCCGATCGTGACGACGGAGTCCCCCGCGGACGACGTCACCGCCAACGCACTCGTGCAGGGCGACGCCGTGTCGATCGACCCGGTGACCAAGCAGGCGACGCTCACGGTCCCGGCGAAGTCGGTCACCACCTTCCTCGTCGACGGTGCGACCGGTGTCGCAGCCGACGCGGCGCCGTTCCAGGACGGACACGCCTACCAGCTCGTCGGCAAGCAGAGCGCGAAGGCGTTCACCGCCGCAGCCACGACCGGGACCGTCCCGGCCGGCACGATCACTCCGCGTGCCTCCGACGCCACGACCGGTGCCGCACAGGTGTGGACCGCCGAGCGACTCTCGGGCGGCGGCACGAACACCGACCGCTACGCCGTCCGCAGCTCGTCCGGGGCACTCCTCTCCGCGAACTCCGCCGGCACCTCGCTCGTCGCTGCGACGCGGGAACAGGCTGCGGCCGACCCATCGCTGCAGTGGATCACGACGACGACCAACGGCTCCGAATGGAGCCTCGTGAACGTCGGCACCAGCCAGGCCCTCGAGGTCGGCGGGCAGTCCACCACGACGGGCGCCGCCGTCGGCGTCTACCAGTCGAACAACGGCGCGAACCAGACCTGGAACTTCGTCGACACCGCCCTCACGGGGGTGCAGCCGGTCACGGTGCAGACCGTCGCCGGCGTTCCGGCGGCGCTGCCTGCGACCGTGGTGCCGCTGTACGGCGCGGTCCAGGGCGCGCCGGTGCCGGTCACCTGGGACACCTCGGCCGTGGACTGGAACACGCCGGGCACGATCGTCGTGAACGGTTCCGGCACCGACGGGTGGGGTGCGGCGTTCACCGCACAGGCCACCGTCGACATCGGCGGCTTCACGACCACCGAACCGGTCTCCCTGACGGTCGCCGCAGGGTCCCCGGCGAGCGCCGTCATCGCTGCGGCACCGACGACGGTACCGGCGCAGATCGGGGCGAGCGTCAACCGCTTCGACACGCCCGTCACGTGGGACTTCAGCACCCTCGACGACGCCGACCTCGCCGACACCGGTGTGGTGCAGGTGCGCGGCGCGGCTGCGTCGAACGACCCGGCCGCGGCACCGATCGACGCACTCCTGTCGATCATCGTCACGGCGCCCGGCGAGCGGAACATCGCACCGGACGCCACGACCGTCGCGGGTGCGACGTCCACCGAGTCGGGCTACCCGGCGAGCAACACGAAGAACGGTGTTCGGAACGACAAGGGTTGGTCGAACTGGCGCTCGTCGAACAAGCCGGCGAGCGACACGCTGAGCTACGAGCTCGGCGGTGAGCACACGATCGAGCACGTCACCTTCTACGCCTACAAGGACGGGAGCACCAACAGCTGGCCGAGTGCACTGACCGTGCAGGTCCGCGACGCCGACGGCGCGTGGATCGACGCTCCGGGTGGGGCGGTCGCTGTGCCGGTACCGACCGATGGGACGGCTCCGGTCGTCGACGTCGACCTCGGTGGTGTCACGACGAGTGCGGTGCGCGTCGTGATGACGGCGTACGCGAACACCCACCTGGTCGTCTCGGAGGTCGAGATCTACGCGCTCGCACCGTCGGTCGCGACCGAGGCGAGCCTCGCCGCGCTGCGGGTGAACGGCACGCCGGTCGAGGGCTTCGACGCAGGCGTCCTCGAGTACGAGGTGCCGCTCGCCGGGTCCGCCGATCCGGTGGTCGACGCCATCCCGGCCGACCGCGACGCGACGGTGACGATCGAGCCGCTCGAAGCGGCACCGGCGGCTGCGGCCCGTGCTGCGGCTGACGCGACCGACGGTGTCGTCATCACGGTGACGGCGGCTGACGGCGTGACCACACAGTCGACGACCATCACCTTCGCCCGGACGGCGGTCGCGACCGCGACGCTGTCGAGCGTGGCCCGCGAGGGCGTGCCGACGACCGCGGCGGTCGTCGTGGACCCGGAGGACGCGGCAGTGGTCTACGCGTGGCTGCTCGACGACGAGGTCGTGGACGGTGCCGACACGGCGACGTTCACGCCGCCCACCGGCAGCGCTGGTGCGGCGCTCGCGGTGCGGGTCACGGTCTCCGCCGATGGCTTCGCGCCGGTCGAGACGACGTCCACACCGGTGACGGTGCTCGCTGCCGCGGTGGACCCGGGGACCGATCCCGGCACCGACCCGGGGACGAACCCCGGGACCGGTCCTGGCACGGGCGCCGGCGGTGGCGCGGTCGGCGGTGGTGACGGCACGAGCTCCCCCTCGGGTGGTTCGGCCGCCGGCGCCGACTCGCTGTCGCGCACGGGTGTGGATGTGTCGAGCATCGGGCTCGTCGCGCTGCTCCTCGGCCTCGTCGGCTTCACGTCGGTGCTGCTCGCGCGTCGCCGTCGCACCGCAGAGTAGGTCACTGCTGATGAACCCCGTCACCCGTCGTCGCGGGTGGCGGGGTTCGTCGCGTGTCGGCAGACGCGCGGTTCCCCGGGGGCACTTCGACAAGCTCAGCGACCGGACGGTTCCACGCACGACACGAAACGGTTCCCCGAGGACACTTCGACAAGCTCAGTGACCGGAACGGTTCCACGCTCCCTGAGCCTGTCGAAGGGCCCACGAGCAACCACGCACGACACGAAACGGTTCCCCGAAGACACTTCGACAAGCTCAGTGACCGGAGCCCTTCCCGCGGAGAGACCCGCTCCCTGAGCCTGTCGAAGGGCCCACGAGGAAACCCCGCCGTCCGAGATGACTCGGGCGGCGGGGCTTCGTGGTGCAGGGTGACTACTCGGCGTCGAGGTCCGTCTCGAGGAGACCGGCGAGCTCGGCGAGCGCCTCGTCGGCACCCTCGCCCTCAGCGCGGAGGGTGACGACGTCGCCGTTGGTGGCGCCGAGGCTCATGATCGTGAGGATGCTCGAGGCGTCGAGCGGGCCCGAGTCGCCCAGCTCGATCGTGACGGGCACCGGCTGGCGCTTGACCGTCTCGATGAAGAGCTTGGCGGGGCGGGCGTGCAGCCCGACGCGGCTGGCGATGGTGGCTTGGCGTTCGGCCATGATGATGCTCCTTCTGCGGTTCGGTTGGTGCCGGCCGGACCAGTGGATCAGGTCAGGCTGTGGATCGGACGGGTACGGATCAGACGGTCGCGGGCTCGGTGGCGACCGCGGGGGCTGCCGAGTCGGCACCCTCCACCGGACGACGACGGGCGAACCGCTTGAGCAGGATGACCGCGACGGCGGTGATGACCGTGCCGACCGCGACCGACAGAATGAACATCCCGATGTTGCCGATGGCGAAGAACACGAAGATGCCACCGTGCGGTGCCTGCGAGGTGACGCCGGTCGCCATGATGAGCGCACCGGTGGCGGCACCACCGAGGATCGACGCCGGGATGACGCGGAACAGGTCGGCCGCGGCGAACGGGATCGCACCCTCGCTGATGAACGCGGCACCGAGCAGCCAGGCGGCCTTGCCGTTCTCCCGCTCGACCGCGGTGAACGAACGACGGCTGAGGACGGTCGAGGCGAGCGCCATCGCGAGCGGCGGAACCATACCGGCGGCCATCACGGCGGCCATGATCTGCCACGGTGCCTGGTTGGCGAGCGTTCCCGCACCGAGACCGGCGACGGCGAACGAGTACGCGACCTTGTTGACGGGGCCACCGAGGTCGAATGCCATCATCGTGCCGAGGATCACGCCGAGCAGGATCGCGGAGACACCGGTGAGGCCGGAGAGCCAGGAGTTGAGGCCGTTCATGAGCGCGGCGATCGGGCCGCCGAGGACGAGGATCATCAGGCCGGAGGCGACGATCGATCCGAGGAGCGGGATGATCACGACGGGCATCAGGCCGCGCAACCAGCGGGGCACGTTGAGTCGGCCGAGGCCGTAGGCGACACCACCGGCGAGCAGACCACCGACGAGTCCGCCGAGGAAGCCGGCGCTCATGAGGAGGGCGACGGCGCCGGCGACGAACCCGGGCGCGATGCCCGGTCGGTCGGCGATCGCGAAGGCGATGAAGCCCGCGAGGGCCGGGACGAGGAAGCCCATCGACGCGGCACCGATCGAGAACGCGACCGCACCCAGGTAGGTGCCGAGGCCGCCAGCCGGGAGGTCCGCGAGGCTGTTCTCGACGATGATCTTGCCGGCGTTCTCCGTGATGTTGTATCCGCCGAGGAGGAAGCCGAGGGCGATGAGCAGACCGCCACCCGCGACGAACGGGATCATGTAGCTGACGCCGGTGAGCAGCCAGCGCTTGATCGACTGACCGACGTTGGCGTCCTTCTTGTCCGACGTCGACGCGGAGGCGTCGCCGGCCGCTGCGGCGACCCGCGGGGCGTTCGGGTTCGAGATCGCGGCGACCGCGTCATTGATGAGCTGTTCCGGGGCGTCGATGCCGCGCTTCACGGGAGCCTTGATGACGGGCTTGCCGGCGAAGCGGGTGACGTCGCGGACGTCCACGTCGACGGCGAAGATGACCGCCTGCGCCTTCGCGACGACGTCGGCGGGCAGCGGGGTCGCACCGGAGGCGCCCTGCGTCTCGACGTGCAGCTCGACACCGAGGCGCTTGGCGGTGGCGGAGAGCGAGTCGGCTGCCATGTAGGTGTGGGCGATGCCCGTCGCGCATGAGGTGACCGCGATGAGCACGGGCCGTGCGGCCTGGTCGCCGGCCTCGACGGGAGCCGTCGCGGCGCGCTCGGCTGCAGGAGCCGACGCCGGCTTGGGCGCGTCGCTGAGTGCACCATCGACGAGGGCGACCACCGCGGCGGCGTCGGGCGCCTCACGCAGTGAGGTCACGAACTCGGGCTTGATGAGCGAGCGGGCGAGCTTCGACAGGAGGGCGAGGTGCGCCTGGTCGGCGCCGTCCGGGGCCGCGATGAAGAAGAGGAGGTCGGCCGGGCCGTCGTCGGAACCGAAGTCGACGAGCGGCGAGACACGGGCCATCGCGAGCGTCGGCTCGGTGACGGCGGCTGAACGGCAGTGCGGGATCGCGATGCCGCCGGGGATGCCGGTGTCGGTCTTGCTCTCCCGCGCCCAGGCGTCGGCGAAGAGGGCCTCGGTGTCGGTGGCACGGCCGGCGCGGACGACGAGCTCGGCGAGCGCGCGGATGACACCCGCGCGATCGGTGCCGAGGTCGGCGTCGAGGGCGACGAGCCCTGGGGTGATGAGTGGGGTGGACATCTGGGTTCTCCTTCGAAACGGATGCTGGTGCTTCGGGTGGTCGGGGCGGCCCTTCGACAAGCTCAGGGACCGGGGTGGTCAGGGGGCGGAGGGGATCCGCTGCGGGAGCTGGACGACGTCGATGGCGGCGGCGTCCGTCCCGCTGAGCGCCGGTACGTCGCTGCCGGGGAGTGCCGCGGCTGCGGCTCCGTGGGCGACGGCCTGCGCGAGGCGTGCTGCAGGTGCGAGACCTGCGGTTCGGGCGATCAGGTAGCCGGCGAGGGAGGAGTCCCCCGCACCGACGGTGCTGCGCGCGACGATCTTCGGGGCCCGGGCCGACCAGGCGGTGTCACCCTCCACGAGGACGGCTCCTCGGGAGCCGAGCGTGACGAGGACGGCGGCGACCGGGCCGGGTCGGTCCGTGGTGCCGATGAGCCTGGCGGCGACGGACGCGGCGAGCGCCGGGTCCGCCTCGATCTCCTCGCCGGACGCGGTGCCGGTGAGCTCGGCGAGTTCGGCACCGTTCGGCTTGATGAGGTCGACGCGTTCCCCGGTGACGGCGAAGGCGGCGAGGAGGGCGGCGAGCGGCTCCCCCGAGCTGTCGACGGCGACGAGCGGGCGAGTGCCGTCGGTGAGGGCGCGAGCGGCCCGGACGATCCGTGCGTAGAAGTCGGCCGGCAGCCCGGGTGGCAGCGAACCGGCGATGACGAGCCATTCGGCACTCGCGGCGGCACGGGCGGTCGCGTCGACGAGGCGTGCAGCGTCGTCCTCGGTGAGGAGCGGACCCGGCTCGTTGATCTTGGTGGTGGTGCCGTCTGGCTCGGTCAGCGTGATGTTGCGGCGCACGGGCTGCCCGGTCGGGACGGCGAGGACGTCGATGCCCTGCGCGCGGAGCGACTCGATCATCGGGTCGGTCGATTCGCCGGGGAGGACGGCGATGGTCGCCAATTCGGCGGCGGCGATCGCCCGCGAGACGTTGACGCCCTTGCCGCCCGGCTGCTCCCGGCTGGCGAGTGCGCGGAGGACCTCGCCGCGCTCGACGATGCCGGGGAGCTCCACCGTGTGGTCGAGCGAGGGGTTGGCGGTCAGGGTGATGATCATGCGACGACCACCTCGACACCCGCAGCCTCGAGGGCGTCCCCGAGCGTCGTCGGAACGACCTCGTCGGTGATGACGGTGTCGATCTCGTCGAGGGCGGCGAAGCGGATGAGCGCTTCCTCGCCGAGCTTGGCGGCGTCGGCGAGGACGACGGCCCGTCGCGAACCACGGACGATCGCCGACTTCACGGCGCCCTCGAGTTCGTCGGGCGTGCTGAGGCCGAAGTCGGCGCTGACCCCGTTGGCGCCGACGAAGGCGATGTCGGGGCGGAACCGGCCGAGCTCGTCGACGGTCGTGCTGCCGACCGCCGCGCTCGTGATGCCACGGACGCGGCCACCGAGGAGGTGCAGTTCGACGTGGTCGCAGTGGTGGAGCGTCGCGGCGATCGGCACGGAGTTGGTGATGACCGTGAGCGTCTGGCCGGCGGTGGCCGGGCGCCAGGTGACGAGGAGGTCGGCGAGGTGGGCTGTGGTCGTGCCGGCGTCGATGACGATCGAGCCACTGAACGTGGCCGGGATGAGCCGGAGGGCCGCACGGGCGATCGTGGCCTTCGCGTCGCTCCGCTGGCCCTGGCGATCGGCGAGGCTGGCCTCGGCGACGGAGGCACGCGCTGCGGAGACGGCGCCGCCGTGGACGCGGCGCAGGACGCCAGAGGTTTCGAGCTGGTCGAGGTCGCGGCGGATCGTCTCGGCGGTGACGCCCAGCTCACGGGAGACGTCGGCGACGGAGACCCGTCCGCTCGTCTTCACCCGGCTGGTGATGTGCTCGTGCCGCTCCGTCGCGTACATGCGTCGTCCTTGACCTTCGTTTCCGGTGTTGCAGGCTTGCAGTGCGAAGAAAGTATCACACAAACACAGAGAAACACAGATCCACTTCTACGCCGGACCCTGAGCTTGTCGAAGGGCAGCAACCATCCCCGGACCCTGAGCCTGTCGAAGGGCAGCAACCATCCCCGGTCCCTGAGCCTGTCGAAGGGCGCAGTTCGACAAGCTCAGTGACCGATCGAGTAGGACGGTCGGCAGCGACTCAGGGCGCGAGGGAAGGGACCGGCAAAGGGGTGGCGGTCGGCGCAACCGTGGCGCCGACCGCCGGTTCGTCTCGCACCCGAACGCGCGAGACGGCTGTGGTCACGACGGCGAACCGGCCGACGTCGTGACGGGTCTTTCGGTCCTCTGGCGCTCCGGCAGCAGCTGGCGGAGCACTCCCCCGGCGTGCGACGCCCACCGACCGACGGCGACCCAGCTGCGGTCGCGGACGAACAGCAGGTCGAGCGCGATCATCGCGAGCGAGAACGGCCACAGTCCGAGGAAGAGGCCGATGCCGAGGTGCATCAGGATCGTGAAGCCGAGCGCGAGGATCCGCGTCGGCCGCCACAGGATCAGCACCGGGAACAGCAGCTGCACCCAGACCGACAGGAACGTGGCGACCCAGACGAACGGACCGACCTGCCAGGCGAGGTCACTCAGCACGGGGAACGGCCGGAACACGTCGAGGACGAGCGAGTAGTAGAACGCCGTGCCCTCGCGCCACTCGGGACCCATGAGCTTGTAGATGCCGGAGTTCACGTAGACGAGCATGATCTGGTACGCGCAGAGGAGGACCGCGGTGTTGTTGGCGGCGTTCGCGAGCCAGGCCGGGATCGCGAACCGACCGCGCAGGATCGGCCGCAGCGCTCGACCCCGCCGCTTGGTGAGCCAGGCGTCGACCGACCAGTGACGCGACAGGTCCGCGAACACCAGGAACAGCAGCGTGATGCGGATGATCGTGTCGCCGCCGTTGGTCAGCACCGTGCTGTTGGTCGCGAGCCCCACCCAGAACACGAGCAGGACGGGCGTGACGAACCGGGTCTGCCAGCCGACGAGGAACAGCAGCCCGAGCACGATGAGCACGCCGTAGGCGAGGTCGAAGACGAAGGCGCTGTCCTTCGTGAAGACGAGCTCGAACAGCGGGAACCACGCGCGACGGTTCGCCTCCGGGTCGACCCACTTCGACGCGACGCCCCACAGGTAGTGGCGGTCGGCGAGGCTCGTGAACAGGAAGCTGACGATCGCGACACCGTAGAGGATCCGCAGGGCGGAGAGGCTGTAGCCGGCGTGCTTGGCACCCGTGACCCAGCCGGCGAACCGGTCGAACGATGCGCGGACGGCGTTCATCGCGCACCTCCGTAGCGGGTGACGACGTCGCGGTAGACGGCGAGGGTCTCCGGGTCGATGACGTCGTCGACGTGCCGCCAGCCGAAGGTGACGGCGGTGTCGTCGAACTGCTGCTCCTCGGAGAAGCGGTTCTCGAAGTCGTTCGGGCGGGTGCGGTCGATCCGCCACCGGACGCGCTCGACGTCCTGGTCGAAGTACGCCGTGGAGAACGCGGTCGCGTACTCCTTGAGCATGTAGTCGTAGCGGAGGAACCGGACGACGTCGCCCTGCCCCGAGCCCGGCGTCGTGCTGACGGCGTCGAGGTCGGCGATGAGCGACTCGGCCGACTGGGCGCGATACCCGCCACCGTCGGCTCGCTGGATGAAAGTGTCGCGGACGAGCTCGCGCTGCTGGGCGTCGAGGGCGAGGTAGCGGGCGTTGTAGGCGAGCATCGCGTTCCACGAGGACTTCTGGATGCGCGACGGCTCGGCGTGGCCGGGGACGGCCTGCTGCTCGAGCTTCGTCACGTTGACCCAGTCGGACTTCACGAGTGTCCCGTCGGCGTCGCGCCACTGGGCCTGGACGGAGAAGGTGATGTTCGTCTTCATGATGCTCGGCGCGAAGACGTTCCACTTCTGCGTGAAGTACGGGCCGGCTGCGGCGACGACGGCACCACGGACTGGTGTGGTCGGTGAGACGATGACGAGGGTGCCCGCGACGTAGACGCCGACGAGGGCGATCGAGACCGCGGCGGCGATGCGCGCGGCCCGCTTCGGCGGGGCGGCTTCGTCCCGAGACGATCCCGCCCTCCGGTCCTGTCGAGCGGACGCCGGTGCTTGATCGTCCTCCGGTTCCTCGGCGCCGGCCGGTTCCTCGGCGCCGTCCGGTCCCTGAGCCCCTTCCGGTCCCTGAGCCCCTTCCGGTCCCTGAGCTTGTCGAAGGGTGTCAGAACGACCCCCGACGGGTGTGCGTGTGATCGGAGTCACGGTTCCTCCTTGGTGCTGGGTGGTGATGAAACCGCGGGGCACCGGTTCGGCGGTGTCTCCGCGGGAGAAGGAGCAGGCCGTGCCGACCCGAATGCGGCACGGCCTGCTCGGCGAGGTCACTCCATACGCGCCCGTCGCGTGGCCACGAAGGTGCCTCCGAGGAGGAGCATCATGGCGCCGAGCCCCCCGAGCCACAGGCCGTCGAAGCCGGTGCTCGGCAGACCGGGGCGTGACCCCGGTGCGGTGGCGGCCACCGCGGTGACCGTGAAGGCGGTGGCCTCACGATCGAGCGGCAGGTCGCCGGTCACGGATCCGGAGAGTTCCACCCGATGCGCACCCAGCTCGAGCGACGAGTCGATCGGGAAGGTGAACGTGGCGTTACCGGAGGCGTCAGCGATGACGGGCGTCAGTGCGAACGGGGTCGAGAAGACCGTGGCCGAGATGGTCTCGCCGGGCTCGAAGCCGGTGGCGTAGACCTCCTGGATCACACCCGTGTCGCGGACGATCGTCGAGTACTTGACCGTCGCCTGACGCTCGTCGCCGGCGTCGGTGTCGCCATCGGCGTCAGCGGCGGTGTCGGCGGCAGCGTCCGCGTCAGCTGCAACATCGGTGTCGGCAGCGGCGTCGGTGTCGGCAGCAGCATCGACGTCAGCCGCAGCATCCACATCGGCCGCAGCGTCAGTGTCAGCGGCGGCATCCGTGTCGGCAGCAGCATCCGTGTCGGCAGCAGCATCGACGTCAGCAGCAGCATCGACGTCGGCAGCAGCGTCAGTGTCAGCAGCAGCATCGACGTCAGCAGCAGCATCCGTGTCGGCAGCAGCGTCCGTGTCAGCCGCAGCATCCACATCAGCCGCAGCATCGACGTCGGCAGCAGCATCGGTGTCGGCAGCGGCGTCCACGTCAGCCGCAGCATCCGTGTCGACATCAGCCGCAGCATCGACGTCAGCAGCAGCATCCGTGTCAGCAGCAGCATCCGTGTCAGCAGCAGCATCCACATCGGCCGCAGCGTCCGTGTCAGCAGCAGCATCCACATCAGCCGCCGCATCCGCGTCGGCCGCAGCATCGGTGTCGGCAGCAGCGTCCGTGTCAGCAGCAGCATCCGTGTCAGCAGCAGCATCCGTGTCAGCAGCAGCATCCGTGTCGGCGGCAGCGTCCACGTCTGCGGCAGCGTCCACGTCTGCGGCAGCGTCCGTGTCAGCCGCAGCGTCCACATCGGCAGCAGCGTCCACGTCTGCGGCAGCATCCACATCGGCAGCAGCGTCGGTGTCGGCGGCAGCGTCCACGTCAGCCGCAGCATCCACATCAGTCGCAGCGTCCGTGTCAGCCGCAGCGTCCACATCGGCAGCAGCGTCCACGTCAGCGGCAGCATCCACATCGGCAGCAGCGTCGGTGTCGGCGGCAGCGTCGACGTCAGCCGCAGCATCCACATCAGTCGCAGCGTCCGTGTCAGCCGCAGCGTCCACATCGGCAGCAGCGTCCACGTCAGCCGCAGCGTCGACGTCAGCCGCAGCGTCCACGTCTGCAGCAGCATCCACATCAGCGGCGGCATCGACGTCCACGTCCACATCAGCGGCGGCATCCACGTCGGCGTCCACGTCAGCAGCAGCGTCCACATCGACCGCAGCTGCGTCGGTGTCGACGTCGACCGCTCCGTCCTCGATCGTGACGTCAGCCTCGGCCGGCGTCTCGGAGACATCGCCTTCGGCGGTCACCGTGACCGGTCCGGGCGTGTAGTCGTCCGGGATCGGCAGGTCCACGGTGAAGGAACCGTCAGGGTTCGTCACCACGGTGACGGACGGTGCGCCCGGGATGGACACCGTGACCGTCTCGCCACCGGCGAAGCCCGTCCCGTCGACCGTGACCGTCTCACCCGGCAGCACCGAGGACGGGTCGACCGTGATGGCCGTGTCGTACGCGAGGATCTCGATGATCGTCGTCGCCGGCTCGTCCGATGCTGCACCGAGTGCCGTCACCGTGACGTCGCCGAGCGCGTAGCCGTCGGGGACCGGCAGGGTCACCGTGAAGCCGCCGCCGGCGTTCGTCACCTGCGTGACGACCGGGGCGCCGGGGATCGACACCGTGACCGTCTCGTTGGCTGCGAAGCCCGATCCGGTGATGACCGTCGTGTTGCCGGCGATCAGCGCGTCCGGGGAGGCGGTGATGACGGGCGAGAACACGATGGCGGTGACCGTGACGGTCGCGGTGGCCGGCGTCTGCGACACCGCTCCCTCCGCCGTGACGACCAGCGGGCCGACGGGCGCGTTCGCCGGGACCGTGATCCCGACCGAGAACTCGCCGGCACCGTTCGTGGTCGCAGGGACGGCCGTGCCACCCGGGACCGTGACCGTGACGGACTCGTTCGGCGCGAAACCGGTGCCCGTGACGAGCGTCGCTCCGCCGGCCGCGACCGTGCTCGGGTCGGCGGTGATCGCCGTCTCGTAGGCCTCGACCGTGAGCTCCGCCTCGGCGGGCGTCGCCGAGGTCTCACCGACCGCGGTCACCGTGACGGGCCCGGCGGGCGTTCCGGGCGGCACCGGCAGGGTCGCGGTGAAGCCGCCGTCGCCGTCGGCCGTCACCACGACGGGGTCGCCGCCGGGGATCGAGACGCTGACCGACTCGTTCGGCTGGAAGCCGGTACCGGTGACCGTGGTGGTCTGGCCCGGGTTCACCGTGTCCGGTGTGAGGGTGATCGCCGTGTCGTAGACCGTGGCCTCGACCGTGACGGTGGTGGTCGCCTCGGTCGCCGAGACGACGCCGAGTGCGGTGACCGTGACCGGACCGGTCGCGAAGCCCTGCGGGACGGCGAACGTCGTGGTGATCTCACCGTCGGCGTTCGAGGTGACCGTCACCGGCGCGAGGCCGGGGAAGGTGACCGTGACGCTCTCGGTCGGCGCGAAACCGGTGCCCGTGATCTCCGTCGAGGTGCCGCCGGGGACTGTCGCCGGGTCGGCAGTGATCGTCGGCGTGTAGACCACGTCGACCGTGAGGTTCGTCGTCGCAGGGGTGTCGGACGTCGCACCGAGCGCGGTCACGACGACCGTGCCCTCGGCGTAGTCGGCCGGCACGGGCAGCGACACGGAGATGGTGCCGGTCGCCGTCGCCGTGGTGGTCACCGGGTCGGCGCCGGGGATCGAGACCGTGACGCTCTCGGTCGGCGCGAAACCGGTGCCGGTGACGAGGGTGCTGGCACCCGCGACGACGGTGGTCGGGTCGGCGGTGATGGCTGTGACGTAGGTCGTGGCCTCGACGGTGAGCGTCGCCGTGGCGGGGGTCGCCGAGACGGTACCGGTGGCGGTGACCGTGACGTCACCGATCGGGAAGTCCGCGGGGAGCGAGACGCTCACGGAGATCTCGCCGTCGGCGTTCGCCGTGGTCGGGAACGGGTCGACGATGCCCGGGACCGTGACACTCACGCTCTCGTTCGGGGCGAAGCCCGCACCGGTGACGGTCGTGCTGCCACCCGGCGCGATGGTCGCGGGATCGAGGGCGATCGCCGTCTCGTAGGCGAGCACCGTGACGGTGGTCGTCGCGTCGGTCGCCGAGAGGGCACCGGTCGCCGTGACGACGAGCTCCCCTTCGGTGGTGCCCGACGGGATCTGCAGGGCGGCGGTGAAGCCGCCGTCGCCGTTCGCCGTCACGACGACCGGTGTGCCACCGGGGATGGAGACCGAGACGGACTCGTTCGGTGCGAACCCGGTACCGGTGATCGTCGTCGAGGTGCCGGGGAGCAGCGTGTCGGGGTCGGCGGTGATCGCGGTCTCGTAGGGCACCACGGTCACGTCGGCGTCGGCGGGCGTGTTCGACGTGTCACCGGTCGCCGTGATCGTGATCGGTCCGGCCGGGGTTCCGGCGGGGATCGTGATGGGCTGCGTGAAGTCGCCGTCGCCGTTCGTCGTCACCGTGACGGGGTCGCCGCCCGGGATGGTGATGGTGACGGTCTCGTTCGGCGCGAAGCCGGTGCCCGTGACGGTGGTGGTTCCACCCGGGTTGGCCGTCGTCGGGTCCACCGTGATCGCCGTGTCGTACACGACCGCTTCGACGAGGACCGAGGTCTGCGCCGGCGTGAGCGACAGGGCGCCCATGGCCGTGAACGTCACGGTCGCGGGGACGAAGTCCGCCGGGAAGGCGACCACCTGGCTGATCTCGCCGAGCCCGTTCGCGGTGGTGACGACGTCGTCGAAGCCGGGAGCCGAGATGGTCACCGACTCGTTCGCGACGTAGCCGGTGCCGGACAGGATCGTCGAGTCACCGGGGTTCAGCGTCGACGGCGTGGCCGTGAGCGTCGTCTCGAACGCCTCGACGGTGATCGTCGCGGTGGCAGGCGTGGCCGACACCGCTCCGACGGCCGTCACGACGACGGGGCCGGCGGGGGTGCCGGGCAGGATCGGCAGGATGGCGGTGATGTCGCCGTCCGGGCCGGCCTCCACCACGACGGGCGTGCCGCCGGGGATGGAGACGGAGACGGACTCGCCGGGCAGGAAGCCCGTTCCGGTGACGGTGGTGCTGCCGCCGGGGAGGAGCGTGTCGGGGTCCGCGGTGATCGCCGTGTCGTAGACCGTCGCCTCGACCGTGACCGTGGTCGTCGCCTCGGTCGCGGAGACGACGCCGAGGGCCGTGACCGTGACCGGACCGACCGCGAAGTCCTGCGGGACGTCGATGGTGGTCGTGATCTCGCCCGCTGCGTTCGACGTGACGGTGATCGGGTCGAGGCCCGGGAAGGTGACTGTGACGCTCTCGCTCGGCGCGAAGCCGGAGCCTGAGATCTCGGTGCTGGTGCCGCCAGGGACCGTGGCCGGGTCGGCGGTGATCGTCGGGGTGTAGACGACGTCGACCGTGAGGTTCGTGGTGGCCGGGGTCTCGGAGACCTCACCGAGCGCGGTCACGACGACCGCGCCCTCCGCGTAGTCCGCCGGAACCGGGAGCGACACGGAGATGGTTCCGGTCGCCGACGCCTGCGTGGTGACCGCGGGCGCACCGGGGATGGAGACCGTGACGGTCTCGTCGGGCTCGAAGCCGGTACCGGTGACGAGCGTGCTCTCCCCCGCGACGACGGTCGTCGGGTCGACGGTGATGGCCGTGACGTAGGTGGTCGCCTCGACGGTGAGCGTCGCCGTGGCAGGGGTGGCCGAGACGGCGCCGGTGGCGGTGACGGTGACGTCGCCGAGCGGGAAGTCCGCGGGGAGCGTGACACTGACCGTGATCTCACCGTCGCCGTTCGCCGTGGTCGTCACGGGCGTGGCGAGGCCGGGGATGGTGATCGTGACGGTCTCCTGAGGGACGAAGCCCGAGCCGGTGACGACCGTGCTGCCGCCAGGGGCGACGGTCTGTGGGTCGAGCGCGATCGCGGTGTCGTACGCCTCGACGGTGATGACCGTCTCGGCCGGCGTGGCGGAGACCGCGCCGGTGGCGGTGACCGTGAGCTGGCCGGCGGGCGTGCCGGAGGGGATCGGCAGGACCGCCGTGAAGCCGCCATCGCCGTCAGCCGTCACGACGACGGGCGTGCCGTCCGGGTAGGAGACGGAGACCGACTCGTTCGCGGCGAAGCCGGTGCCGGTGATCGTGGTCGAGTTGCCGGGGAGGAGCGAGGCCGGGTCGGCGGTGATGGCCGTGTCGTACGGCAACACCTCGAGGTCGGCGGTCGCCGGGGTGGCCGACGTCTCGCCGGTCGCAGTGACGACGAGCGTGCCGGCCGGTGTGGCGGCAGGGACGGGCAGGTCGACGGTGAAGCCGCCGTCGCCGTCCGCCTCGACGGTCACCGGGGTGCCGCCCGGGTAGCCGACGGTGACCGTCTCACCGGGCAGGAAGCCGGTGCCGGTGACAGTCGTGGTGTTCCCAGGGATGAGGGACGTCGGGTCCAGCGTGATGGCGGTGTCGTAGACCGTCGCGGTGACGGTGACGACCGTAGTCGCTTCGGTCGCGGACACGGCGCCGAGGGCGGTGACCGTGACGTCGCCGACCGCGAAGTTCTGCGGGACGGCGATGGGGGTGCCGATCGCGCCGAGTGCCGTGGCGGTGACGGTGATCGGCTCGAGGCCGGGGAACGTCACGACGACATCCTCGCCGGGTGCGAAGCCGGCGCCGTTGATGATCGTGGTCGTGCCACCCGCGACCGTGGCCGGGACGGCGACGATCGACGTCTCGTAGACCACGGTGAGGTTGGTCGTGGCCGGGGTGTCGGACGTCTCGCCGAGCGCGGTCACGACGACCGGGCCTGCGGCGTAGTCCGCCGGGACGTCGAGCTCGACCGAGATCGTGCCGGTTCCGGTGGCCGTCGTGGTGACCGGGTCGACGCCGGGGATCGAGACGGCGACGGTCTCGCCCGAGGCGAAGCCGGTGCCGGTGATCGTCGTGGTCCCACCGGCGACGACACTGGCCGGGTCGGCGGTGATGGCGGTGACGTACTGCGTCGCCTCGACGGTGACCGTCGTGGTCGCGGGGCTGGCCGATGAGGCACCGGTCGCCGTGACCGTCACGGGGCCGAGCGGGAAGTCCGCCGGGAGCGTGAGGCTCGTGGAGATCGTGCCGGTACCCGTCGCGGTGGTGACGATCGGGTCGGTGAGGCCGGGGACGGTGATCGACACCGACTCGCCGGGCAGGAACCCGGTGCCGGTGATCGTGGTGCTGCCGCCCGGAGCGATCGTCGCCGGGTCGGCGATGATGGCGGTCACGAAGGGTGCGACGACGAGGTCGGTGGTGGCCGGGGTGGCGGAGGTCGCACCGGTGGCGGTGAACGTCAGCGTCGCCGGGGTGAAGCCGGCGGGGATCGCGACGCTCTGGCTGATCACACCGGCGGCATCCGACGTCGTGGTGACCGGGTCGAGTCCGGGCGCGGTGATGGTGACCTGCTCGTTCGCCGCGAAGCCGGTGCCGTCGATCACGGTGGCCTGGCCGGGGTTGACCGTCGCGGGCGTGGCGGTGATGGCCGTGTCGTACACGACGAGCGTGCCGCGCACGGAGGACGACGCGAGGTTGACCGTCGCAAGCGAGATCGCCGGGACGAGGGAGATCTGCACGGCCCGGACGGTCGCCGATCCGTCACCGAGGTCGCCGGTCGCCGGCTGCACGTTGGCGGTGACGTCGGCGACGAGCCGCACGATGTTCAGGATGGGGCCGACGACGTTCGCCGCCAGGCCGCCGGTGATCCCGTTGAGACCGGTGTTGAGCGTGTTCAGACCGGTGAACGCGGTTCCGACGACGCCCTTGACGAGGTTGAGGACGAGGTTGACCACGCCGTCCAGCGTCAGACCGAGGGTCGCGAGGATCGGGTTCAGCACGTTCGGGAGGAGCCCCGCCGAGGTGAAGGCGGCGGTACCGTTTTGGACCGCCCCGAGGGTCGAGTCGAGCGACAGGGAGATGACCGGCACCTGGGTGACCACGACGTTCGTCGTGACGTTGCCGGTGACCTGGATACGTGTGTTGTCCACGGCCGTCTGCAGGCCGGCGGACACGGCCGTGACCTGCGCGGTGACGGCAGACGTGATCGCGGCCGCGATGGCGGCACCGATCGGGCCGGACAGCAGCGAGGTGTTCGGCGGCAGGTCGTTGAGGTCGGGCAGCGTCGGGTCGTTCGCGAGCAGGGTCGCGAGGTCGACGGTCACCGCACCGGTGAGCAGGTTGACGGAGACGCCGGTCGCCGCCGACTGCGACGCCTGGGTGGTGAGGATCGTGTTGACCACGGTCGACAGGTTCGGCGGGGTGACCGTCCCCGTCGCGCTCACGCGGAGGACGCCGATGAGGTTCGCGTTCAGCGCGGTGTTGAGCGCCGAGGTGAGCCCGTTGAGCGTGGTCTGTAGCGGCGGGAGGAGGCCGGTCACCTGCGTGCCGACGTTCTGCACGAGGGGGCTCTGGAAGTTGAGCGTCGCACCGGCGATCTGGTAGTCGGGAACGGCCGTGGTGCCGCCCGTCTGCGAGATCGTGGAGGCGAGGGCGCCGAGGCTGAGCGAGAGGTCGCTGAGAATCCCGCCGGTGGGCGTCCCGACCCGGCCGAGCAGACCGGTCAGGTCGAGTTCGGCGTCCGCCGGCGGAGCATCGGGTCCACCGATCGAGACGCCACCCTGGTCGGTGACCGCGCCTGAGCCGGCGATCGCGTCGCCGTTGTCGGCGGCGGACCCGTACTGAGCGACGGCACCGAGCTCGATGACGCCATTGGCACCGAACAGTTGGAGCGAGCTGCCGAGGTCGACGCCGAGGGTGTTGAGCACCTCGGCCGACAGCGGGTTCGCGGCGACCGGGTGCACCCCGCTCGGGTTCTCGGCACGGGCGCCGCCGACTGCGGCGAGAGCGTCGAGGTTGATCCCGGCCGCCTGTCCACCGAGGAAGCGGCCGAAGCCGTCGGAGACATCGGTCGGGGCCGCTGTGGCCGCCGTCGTCGATCCCATGGCGATGACCGTGCCGACCACGGCCATGGCCGCGACCTTCCACGCACGGCCTCGGCCGAGGATGCTTCGCTGCTGTTCCCCCACGGTGGAACCCTTTCTTCGGTGCACGGGCGAACCCGCGACTGGCGTCGATCCCGGCCAATCTATGGGCGGGCTTCCCTGTCCCCCAGAGGAGGGACCCCAACCTCCGTAGTGCCGGATGGAAAACCGGTACTGGCCTCCGCAGTGCGAGGCGGCGCCGCGGGACGCCGGGTTTCGATCGGTCCCGGGGGGCCTCCGACGCGTCATCAGTGGCGGGGCTCCGGTGCAGTCGGTTCCATCTGTGTCATGTCATCGATGACGGTTGAGAGATAACCCGCACTGGCCGGGGGTCTACCCCCGACTGGGGTGCGTAGTTTCTACTGAGAACGCTCTCTTAGGGCTGCGGGAGCACTCAGGGATTACGGATAATGGGGCATCCGACGGAGTATTCGCAGCGTCCCTAGTGATGCGGATCCCGTCGTCCTGACGGAGCTTGAGGGGGCTGCGATATGGAAGAACCGGTTGCGACGGTAGTGGAGCGAAAGCCACGCCCGAGGTTGGCCGAGCAGGTCATCCCATGAACCCGGGTGCGCATCGGTTCAGTGGCGGCGCGCGGTCCGCCGCATCGCCCACCCGTCGCTCCGGCGAGTTCCGCCAATCCGCCACCCGCGCTCCCGCCCAACCGAGCGGTCGAGCGGCCGCGATCGCCCGGATGACGGCGCTCATCGCGAACCGGACCAGCACGCTCCTCGTCGGACCACACGGCTACGGCAAGACCTTCACCGCGGACGCGATCGGACGTCGGATGCACGAGGAAGGACGCCCGGTCATCCACGTGTCGGGTGCGTCACGGGACGCCTCGCACACGCTGAGCGACTGGCGCACGGTACCGAGCGGTGCCGTCTTCATCGTCGACGACGGGGCAAACCTCCACCCGGCGAGCCTCGCCGACATCATCGAACTCTCGCGGTCGCGTGAGCAGGTCGCCCTGGTGACGCTGGAGCAGGAGCTCGCCGGACTGCAGGGGCGCGGCGACGAGTCCGCCGATCGGCTCCTCGCCGTCTGGCGGAGCGGATCGCTCACACGGATCGACCTCCCGGCGCTCGACGGGTTCGAAGCCTCGGCGATGGTGGACGAGGCCGCCGACGACGCGGTCCTCGACGACATGGCCAAAGCCGTCATCGTGCGGCTGAGCAACGGCTCGCCGCGACTCGTGCACGAGCTCACGAAGGACGCCCTCGAGACGGGCGGGGAGTTCTACCTGCCGCGCAGCATCCTCTCGCTCGGGGTCGCGGGCGTCTCACCGCGAGTGCACGACCTCACGGAACCCCAGCTCTCCCGGCTCGAGGACGAGGGTCGCTACGCGCTGGTCATGCTGGCGAAGCTCGGCCCGGTCCCCTACTCGCGCGCGATCCGCCTGCTCGGCGAGCACCAGTTGCACGCGCTCCTCCGGCTCGGACTCGCGCGGCACGACGGCTCAGGCCAGGACCGCATCGTCGCCGACGAACTGCACGCGTGGTCGGCACTCGCAGAGTGGCGCCACAGCGGACGACTGCACCGCCACGACCGCGTCCAGCGGACGCTCATCTCGGACCTGCGTGGCGGTGCCCGTCTCACGCCGAACGAGTCCTTCATCCTCGGCCGGTACTGGCTGACGGCTCCGCACACCGAGCTGGACGAGGGGTTCGAGTCCCTCACGATGGCCCGCACCTTCCTCGAGGCGGCGCACGTCGCGAACGTCTCCGGCCTCGCCGAGGACGGTCGTCTGCTCGCCGAACGCGCGTACACCTGGCGCCCGTCCGTGGCAGCGGCGCTCCAGTGGTCACGGTCGCTCGCCATGCTGGGCGACGGTGACGGGGCTCAGCGGGTCCTCGAGGTCGATCCCGCGGCCGATTCCGACGAGGACATGCAGGCGGAGGTCGTGAGTTGGCGGGCGACCCTCGATCGCTGGTCCGAACGCACCTGCGCGCAGGAGCTGACGGAGCAGGAGGAGCACAGCCGCCTGCTGTCCCAGCGCATCCTGATGGTCGAGACCTGGCGCGACCAGGATCGGCAGGAGCCGACCGAAGGCGATGCCGTCTTCTGGAAGGTCCTGCGCGACGTCGACGCCGCGCAGTCCTCGCGACTCTATGCCGCCGCTGCGCTCGTGACCAGGCTCGGCCTCAGGCTGCCACCGTCCGAGCTGCGGGAGCTGCTCCAGCTGGGTGACGCCGTCTATCGGTCGGTGCCCTACAGCGCAGCGCGGCCGTTGTCGCACGCCCTGCGCGACGCGAGCGCCATGTACGTCCTGTCGGCCGGCACCATCCGCCTGCTCACCGGACTCTCCTGGGCCGGCTTCGCGCGCTACATCGACGAGTTCGTCGCTCGTGCCGAGCGCGGGACCGGGCGCCTGGCGACGACGGACCAGTGCATCGTCGGGATCCTCGGAGCCCAGTTGGCGTTCTTCGATGGCCGCCCGGACCGAACCGTGGCCGACCTCCGGGTCGTCGAACGGCTCCTCGACTCGACCGTTCCGCCCGAGGTGCACACGCAGACCGCGCTCCTCCTCGTCGGTGCTCTCGCTCAGACCGGCGAGCTCGAGGAGGCGACGGAACGGCGAGCTGCCGAGGACGAACGCCTCATCGCCGCCTCCACGGTCCTCTCCTATCTGGCCGACATCGCCGACTTCGGTCTGCTGATGGCAGGCGGTCGCGTCATGGACGCCCGGGATCACCTGCGTCGGCTCGCGCAGGACATCCGGAAGCCGCTGACCCAGCGGATCTACTCCGCGAGCCTGGCCGCCGCGGCCGGCGCCGACCTGTCCGAGACCCTGTCCTGGGTCGTGGACGCTCGATCGCAGGAGCTCACGCCCCTGCAGGCGTCGCTCATGCTGCTCCTCGAGGCCGGCGCCGCCGGCGACGCGAGCCGCGCCGAGGAGGCCGCCTGTTCGCTCGAGGAGGTCGGAGCGCGGCACCGGGCGATCGGGGCCCATCTGCTCGCAGAACGGCTCCACGAGGCCCAGGGGCGACTGCAGCACGCCCGCCGTTGCGCGGAGCGGGCCGCCGAACTCGTGGGTCCCACGCCAGGCGCCGCTGCGGATGCGGAGGCCCGACGGACCTCGGTCGTGTCTCCGTCGCCCGTGTTCGCCACCTACCGGGCGGAGACGACCGATGAGACGGTGCCGGTCGAGCGCACCGTCCCCGTGGAGCCGCCCTCGACACACGCTCCGCTGGCCTACCTCTCCCGCGGGCAGACGGACACCGACCAGGAGACCGCCGGGGCCGACTTGAGCGCGCTCACCCGGCGGGAGCTGGAGGTCGCCCTGCTCATCGCGCAAGGACTGAGCAACCAGGAGATCGCGACGCGGCTCTTCCTCAGTGTCCGCACCGTCGAGTCGCACGTGCTCCAAGCGCGGACGAAGCTGGGCGCGGGGAGACGGCGCGACCTCGGCCGCCTCGTCGCGCAGTCCTCGCAGCGTCAGGCCTGACCCCCCTGAGCGGGCGACGCAGCGCGGTTCAGCAGTTTTCTCGGTAGCGTCCGGCGATCCCAGTACCCCACTACTGGTTACAACCGTCAGCCTGCTGCCTATCGTCCTGAGGGTGTCGTGAGACGCGCGGAGGCCGTCTCCGCACGCCCGACACCTGTGGTGACGCGAGCCGTCACCGGCGGACTCCAGGGGGCTTCCATGACCATCGACACCAGCACCGAGGCCTCAGCGGCCACCGGCACCGACGCGCCCGTCCGCGGCCAGCGCAGCAAGCGGGCGAAGGCGATCCTCGCCGGCGGCCTGGTGCTCGGCGTCGGTGCGGCCATCACGCTCGCGGCCTGGAACGACTCCGAGTTCGCGACCGGGATCTTCGCCGGTGGTGGTTTCGGCATCGAGGGCAGCACGGACGGCACCGCGTTCACCGAGCACCCGACCGAGGCTGCGGCCGCCCCGCTCACCTTCGCGGTCGAAGCCGACAACCTGGCACCCGAGGAGCCTGTCTACGCCGGCTTCGCCATCCAGCTGACCGCCGCGTCGACGTATGCCGGCACGGTCGACATCACCGCCACGAGCGGAGCCGCCATCGCCTCCTCGCTCAGCTACTCCGTCGTGGAGACCACCACCTTCGGCTGCGACGCCGCGAGCTTCGCCGCCGGCGACCCGCTCGTGACCGACGCCGCCACGACGTCGAGCACGGCCGCGGACATCTTCACGCTCGGTGCCGTCACCACGCCGGTGTTCCTCTGCTTCGAGGTCACCCCGGCGGCGAGCCTCCCGCAGTCGTCGCCGAGCGGCACCGTCGTCTGGGAGTTCGCGGCCGAGTCCACCACCCCGCTGCCGTAACCCGCGGCGGGACGGCGATCATGGGACGGCACACCCCGGCGGTAGGCAGACACCACCGCACCGACGAACGACGGAGCACATCGCGTTACACGAAGGCCAGGGCGGCCCTCGCGGCAGCGCTCGTGCTGGGCGTCGGGACCTCGCTCACCCTCGCGGCCTGGAGCGACGACGAATTCGGGACGGCGACCTTCGCGGCGAGCACCTTCGCCGTGGAGTCGCAGACCTCGTCGTCGACCTGGGCGGCGCACGAGGCGGCGAACCCGGCCACGCTGGTGTTCAACGCCACCGCCATGTCGCCAGGGCTCTCCCAGTTCGCCTACATCGACATCCGCACGACCGCTGCGACGAACATCGGCGGGACGGCGGCGCTGTCGGCAGTCTCAGCGGCGACGGGCACCCTCCTGCCGCAGCTCGAGTACCGTGTCGTCACGACGGCGGCGGGCACGGCGTGCAACGCCGCCGCGTTCACCTCGGCGACCGTCCCCGCGTACACCGCGTCGCTCTCGACGGGCACGGCTCCGCCGACCGCGACCGGCGCGCTCACCGCGGCGGGCAATTCCACCGTGCGCTTCTGCTTCGACGTGCGGGTGAAGGCCGGCACCGCCTCCAGCTTCCAGGGCGGCACGGCGTCGGCGACCTGGGTGTTCACCAGCACCTCCAGTTCCTGATCGGAGCACCGTGACCCGACCCTCCACGGAAGCGATCGACGCCACCGAGCGGCAGCACCCCCGCCGCTCGGTGGCGTCGATCGTCGGCAGCACCCTGCTGAACCTCGCCGCCGTCGGCGGGGTGGTCTGCATCGTGCTCGTCATCCTCGCGACCTGCTTCAACATCACCCTCATCATGTTCAAGACCGGTTCCATGAGCCCGACGATCCCCACCGGCTCACTCGCGCTCGTCCGCGAGATCCCCGCGTCCGACATCGCGGTCGGCGATGTGGTGACGGTGGATCGCGCTGGTCAGCTGCCGGTCACCCACCGCGTCACCTCGGTGATCGCCGGTGTCGACTCCGCAGGACCACAGCGGACGATCACCATGCAGGGCGACGCGAACCTGTCGGAGGACCCCGAGCCATACACCGTCTCGACGGTCCGCATCGTGCTCGCCTCGGTGCCCGGGCTCGCGTACCTCGTCGTGTGGCTGTCCAACCCGTGGGTCCTGGCCGGATTGACGCTCAGCTGTTCGGCCCTCGTCATGTGGGCGTTCTGGCCGCGCTCCGACCGTAAGCGCCCACCGCGTGGCCCGGGAGGAACGGGTGGCGGCGGTCGCGCGGCTTCCCGACGCCGCTCCTCGACGGCGGGCGCCGACGGAACCGGACCGCGACCGGCCCGCCACGCCGCGCTCCGCTGCTCACCGGTCGCCCTGCTCCTCGGAGCCGGTCTCGCGATCGGCGGCGCAGCTCCCGCGCACGCCGAACCGATGGTTGACGTCATCGCCGGTGAGGCGGTCGTCCTCACCTCGATCGGCGACCCGTCGGCCATGCGATCCCTCACTCCGGGTCGGTCGACGCCCTGGGAGGTGGGTGTCAGCACCAAGCCCGAAGCCACACCGGGGTCCATCGACGTGTCCATGGTCGGCTCCGGCTCGTCGGAGCTCGGGCTCGTCATGGTGGTCGACGCCTGCTCCGTCCGCTGGACCGCGGCCGGCTGCGTCGGCACCGTCACCCACCTGTTCGACGAGATGGCGGTGCCCGTCGACGGCGTCGAGCGCGCAGTGCTCTCGATGCGCAGCTCGGAGGCGTGGTGGCTGAGGTTCGACGTCCGGATGCCGTCCGGTACAGCGGCGGCGAACGCCTCGGTCGCCCTCACGGTCACCGCCGAGGGCATCGGCGACGACGTCTCGGTCTCGCCCGGCCCGATCACCACCCTCCCCCGCACCGGCGCGAGCATCGAATTCGCCGTGTGGGCGGCTGCGGGCGCGATCCTGATCGGTCTCGTCGGCGCGTGGTTCGGCGCGCTGCGTCAGCACTCGCGTTCGGCGAGGGGCGCTTGATGAAACCAGGTCGGTCGAGACACGTCGCGGCGGTCGTCCTCGCGACCGCTGTCGCGCTCGTCGCGGCTCCTGCTCCGCAACCGGTGGAGGCCGCATGGCAGGACGCCGAGTCGGGTGCCGCGACGTTCGCCGCACTGAGCATCCCCAAGCCCGTCTACCTCGCCGGAGCAAGCGGATGCTCCATCTCGACGACGTCGGTGCTCGGCGTCGGTCTGGTCATCAACTCCTACACCCTGACGTTCACCATGCCGGAGGGGTACGGCGCGGCGGACATCCAGGTCGGCGGCGGGAACACGTCGGCCACGATCGCGCTCGCTTCCGCGGCGGTCACACCGGCCGCGACCTCGCCGACCCCGAACCCGACGAGGCAGTACTCCGTCACGTTCAACCGCGGTCTCCTCGACGGACTGCTCACCGGGCTACTCGGCGGAACCGGCTATCTCGGCGTCCGCGTAGCTCCATCGAGCCTGATCGTTCCGCCGCTCGCCCGAGACACGATCTGGACGTCGCCGTGGGCCATCGTGCAGGTGGGGACGGGCCTCCTCGGGACGAACCCGACGTGCGCCGTCATCGGGTGAGTCGCGCCGGACCGGACGACTCTCTGACGATCAGCTCGAACCCGGCGCGCACCCGCCGCCCCGGCCCGACGTGCCCGGCCACGCGTTCGACCAGCATCGCGACCGCCTCGCGGGCGATGGCCTCCTTGTCGGGCGCGACCGTCGTCAGTGACCGCATCGCGTACCGGCCGTCCTCGATGTCGTCGAAGCCGACCACCGCCAGGTCGCGCGGGATGTCGACACCGCGATCCCACGCGGCACGCATCGCGCCCAGCGCCATGAGGTCGTTGAAGCAGAACACCCCGTCAGGAGGATCGCCGGCGTCGAGCATTCCACCCATGACCGCTGCACCACTCGCGCGATCGTATTCCCCTTCGGCCATATACCGGTTCGGGTCGAGTCCTGCCTCCTGCATCGCGCGGGTGAACCCGTCCACGCGCTGCTTCGCGGTGCCCGTGGAGTGGGCCTGCCGTCCGATGGCGCCGATGCGGGTGCATCCCCGTTCGATCAGGTGCCGGGTCGCCACGTAAGCCGCCTCGGTACCGTCGATGGCGACGTGGTCCGCGCTCGCGCCGTAGTCGCGCTCGCCGAGCAGGACGATCGGCTGGGTCGCGGCGGCTGCTTCGACGTCGGCGGCCGTGAGGTTGAGCGCGTTGAGCAGCACGCCGTCGAACGTCGAGGACACCGCTCCCCCGGTGAGCACGGCGCGCTCGCGTTCCGGGTCGCCGTTCGTCTGGTCGACGACGAGGGTGAGCGAGCGCTTCGTGAGTTCGGGGATGAGGCAGCGGGCCAGGTCGGAGAAGTACGGAACGTCGAGCTCGGGGACGACGAGGGCGATGAGTCCGCTGCGGTTGTTCCGGAGTCCTCTCGCGTGCGGATTGGGCCGATAGCCGAGCTCGTCGATGACCGCCTGCACGCGCTTGCGGGTCTCGGCACCGACCCGTCCCGGCAGGTTCACGACGTCCGACACCGTGCGCTGGGAGACGCCGGCCGCCTGCGCGACATCCCGTGCGGTCACTGCCATCCGTGCCTCCCCGTCGGTCGCGCGCGCTCCACCGTGCGTCGGTACTGACGCAAGCGTACCGACTCCTCGACCGTCGGATACCAACGGAAACCGATTTCCAAATCCGCCTTGTGCTACGTAGCACAAGCGGTTAGCGTGTCTCCCTGTCAGCACGGTCGCAGCGAGTCGAAGGAGATGCGCAGCATGTTCGAGAACCCACCACCCATCACCCGAGCCGCCACATGAGCGCGCTCAACGAGCTGCGCGCGCTGCGGACGCCGAAGGGGGCGATCAAGCATCGCGACGCCTCCGAGTTCCGCGACAACCGCGCGGCGCTCCTCTTCCTCGGCCCCTGGATCATCGGCTTCCTCGTCATCACGCTCGGGCCGGTCCTCGTCTCGCTGTACCTGTCGTTCACCGACTACAACCTCCTCCAGAACCCGAACTTCACCGGGCTGGAGAATGCGCAGCGGATGGTCGAGGACCCCCGCCTGCACCAGTCCCTCGGAGTGACGATCACCTACGTCCTGGTCTCGGTGCCGTTGCAGCTCATGGTCGCCCTGGCGATCGCGGTCCTCCTGGATCGCGGCCTGCGCGGACTCTCGTTCTACCGGTCGGTGCTGTACCTGCCGTCACTGCTCGGCGGCAGCGTCGCGATCGCCGTCCTGTGGCGCCTCGTCTTCGGTTCGAGCGGCCTCGTCAACGCCCTGCTCGCCGTCTTCGGTATCCAGGGCCCCGGTTGGATCTCGGAACCCGACACCGCGCTGTCGACGCTGATCATCCTGCACGTGTGGACGTTCGGTGCTCCGATGGTGATCTTCCTCGCCGGGCTCCGCCAGATCCCGCGGCAGTACTACGAGGCGGCGTCGACGGACGGTGCCGGCCGGTGGACGCAGTTCCGGTCGATCACCCTGCCGCTGCTCAGCCCGATCATCTTCTTCAACCTCGTGCTCGGCATCATCGGCGCGTTCCAGTCGTTCACGCAGGCCTACGTGGTGTCGAACGGATCGGGCGGGCCGTCCGACTCGACGCTGTTCATCACGCTGTACCTGTACCAGAAGGGCTTCGGCAGCTTCCAGATGGGGTACGCGTCGGCGATCGCGTGGCTCCTGCTCATCATCATCGCCGCCGCCACGGCCATCAACTTCTGGGCCTCGAAGTATTGGGTGTTCTACGATGACTGACCTCAAGACCCGCCCCTCGTCCGAGGACGGCCTCTCACCCGATGCGGCAGCCCGTCGCGAGCGGGGCGAGGCACAACGCGCCAAGCTCCTGCGCCGTCAGCGGATCTCGAGCATCGGCAAGCACGCGCTGCTGATCCTGCTCGGGCTGCTGATGCTGTACCCCGTGCTGTGGATGGTGGTGTCGTCGCTCCGCCCGAACGGGTACATCTTCGACAACCCGGGCCTCGTGCTCGACACCTTCGAGGCGTCGAACTACACGAACGGCTGGAACGCTCTGGCGCAGCCGTTCGGCAGCTACCTGGCGAACTCGGCGATCGTCGTCGTCGGCTCGATCATCGGCAACCTGCTCACCTGCTCACTCGCCGCGTACGGCTTCGCCCGGCTGCGGTTCCGGTTCAAGCGCTTCGCCTTCGCGGCGATGCTGCTCACGATGATGCTGCCGATCCACGTGCTGATCATCCCGCAGTACGTCATCTTCGCCCAGCTCGACTGGATCAACACCTACCTGCCGCTCATCGTGCCGAAGTTCCTCGCGACGGACGCGTTCTTCATCTTCCTCATGGTGCAGTTCATCCGCGGCATCCCCCGGGAGCTCGACGAAGCGGCGCGCATCGACGGAGCCGGCCACCTGCGGATCTTCGTGCAGATCATGCTCCCGCTCATGACCCCGGCCCTCGCGACGACGGCGATCTTCACCTTCATCTGGACGTGGAACGACTTCTTCGGCCAGCTGATCTTCGTGACCGACCCCGACAAGTACACGTCGTCGGTCGCCCTCCGCTCGTTCGTCGACACGCAGTCGCAATCGGACTACGGTGCCCTCTTCGCGATGAGCGTCGTCACCCTGCTGCCGGTGTTCCTCGCCTTCCTGTTCGGTCAGCGGTTCCTCCTCCGAGGCATCGCGACCACCGGAGGCAAGTAGCGCTGGTCCCTGACCCACAACCCGGTCCCTGAGCCATAACACGGTCCCTGAGCCTGTCGAAGGGCCAACCGATCCACCCCATGCAAAGGAGCATCATGCAACGCCAACCACGATCCCGGTCCCGCCTCCTCGGCTTCGCAGCCGCAACCGCCATCTCGGCGCTCGCCCTCAGCGGCTGCGCCGTCGGCGGTGGGAACGGCGACGCCGCGCTCAGCGACGAGGACGTCACCATCACCTTCAACTGGTGGGGTGCCACGGCCCGCGACGAGCGCACCCGCGCAGCCATCGACCTCTTCCAGGAGAAGTACCCGAACATCACCGTGAAGGGTCAGTCCACCGAGTGGGGCGGCTACTGGGACAAGCTCGCCACCACAGTCGCCGGCGGAGATGCCCCCGACGTCATGCAGTTCGACCAGCTCTACCTCGCCTCGTACGCCCAGCGCGGTGCCCTCGCCGATCTCGGTGCACTCGACGAGTTCCTCGACACTTCCGACCTCAGCGCCGAGGTGCTCGACCAGGGCAAGGTGAAGGACGAGCTGTACGGCGTGCCGATCGGTGTCGGCACCGTCGGCCTCATGGTCAACCGGTCCATCTTCGAGCAGTACGGGATCCAGCTGCCCGACGCGACGACCTGGACCTGGGACGAGCTCAACGAGGTCGCCCTGCAGGTGACCGAGGCCTCGGGCGGGGCCGTCCACGGGATGTCCCCCTTCGGCGGCGACATGCCGACCCTCACCCTGTGGGCCCGGCAGCACGGCAACGACATCTATGACAAGGACGGCAAGGTCATCCTGAAGCCCGAGGTCGTGGAGAGCTACTGGCAGTACGCGCTCGACCAGATCGAGAGCGGCGCGGCCCCGAGCGCCTCGCAGCTGGCCGAGGGCAACGGTGTGGCGATCGACCTCATGGACATGAGTACGGGCAAGGTCGCGATGACCTTCCAGCCGTCGTCGGTGCTCACCGCCTTCCAGGCCGCTGCGCCCGACCACCAGCTCGACCTGCTGCCGTTCCCGGCGAGCGAGGATTCGTCTGCAGGGTTCCAGTACCTGAAGCCGTCGATGTACTGGTCGGTCTCGTCGAAGTCCGAGCACCCCGCTGAGGCGGCGTTGCTGGTGGACTTCCTCACGACGGACACCGAGGTTGCGAAGCTGTTCGGCACCGAGCGCGGCATGCCCGCGAACCCGGACTTCCAGGAGGCGATCGACCCCGACCTGACGCCGACGGACCGCATCGTGGCCGGCGTGGTCGACGCCGCGCGCGAGGAGTCCGGCACCCCGCCGGCGATCACGCCCGTCGGTGGCGGCGACAGCGAGAAGATCCTCGGCCGCTACAACCAGGACGTCCAGTTCGGCAAAACCACCCCTAAGGAGGCCGCTGAAGCCTTCGTCGCCGAGCTGACGAAGGCCGTCGACGACGCCCGCTAGCAACTCCCTCGCCCTTCGACAGGCTCCGCCCCCTCAATCCCCGAGCCCAAACCCGGTCCCTGAGCCTGTCGAAGGGCCCCGACGACACCTCCACCCATCACGACGCATCGGAACGACACCCATGACGCACCCTCTCCTCTTCCCCGCCCCGCTGCCGAGCGGCCGCGCCGACTCCACGCCGCAGCCGCGCCCGGAGTATCCCCGGCCGCAGCTCGTCCGTGACGGCTGGGTCAACCTCAACGGCCTGTGGGAGTTCGAGATCGACGCCGGCGACAGCGGGCTCGAGCGCGGGCTCCTCGGCCGCGAACTGACCGACCGGATCCTCGTTCCGTTCGCGCCGGAGTCGGCCGCGTCAGGCGTGGAGCACACCGACTTCATGGAGGCCGTCTGGTACCGCACGCGGTTCACGGTGCCGGCCGGCTGGCAGGGGAAGCACGGTGTGTTGCACTTCGGCGCTGTGGACCACGACACGACCGTGTGGGTGGACGGGGTCGAGGCGATGCGGCATCGCGGCGGCTTCACGCCGATCCGGGTGCCCCTCGGCGCGGTCCAACCGGGCCAGGAACTCGAGATCGTGGTGCGCGCCCGCGACACCCGCCACGAGCCGAAGGCCGGTGGGAAGCAGGCGACCTGGTACGGCAACACCGACTGTTACTACACCCGCACGACGGGGATCTGGCAGACGGTCTGGGTGGAGGCCGTTGACGAGCTGCACCTGCGCCGGTTCACCGTGGTCCCCGATGCGGACGCCCGG
The DNA here is from genome assembly GCF_050587365.1 of Plantibacter auratus. Lineage (NCBI taxonomy): Bacteria > Bacillati > Actinomycetota > Actinomycetes > Micrococcales > Microbacteriaceae > Plantibacter > Plantibacter auratus. The sequence continues at coordinate 61,393 of NZ_JBOBFV010000005.1, forward strand.
CGCTTCGACTGCACGCTCGTCCCCAGTCGGAACGCCGCGGGGGCGACCGCGACGGTGACCCTGTCCGCAGACGGCGTGGTCGTCGCCAGCGAGACCGCGCAGCTCGGGTCGACGATGGCACCGTCGGTGCGGCTCGAGGTCCCGGCGGACCAGCAGCGTCTGTGGAGTCCCGCCGACCCGTTCCTCTATACCCTCGACATCGAGATCCGCGATGGTGCGGGCGAGACCACCGACCGCGTCGCGAGCTACGCGGGGCTGCGGAGTGTCGCGATCGACGGCACCGCGGTGCTGATCAACGGCGAGCACGTCTTCCAGCGGCTCGTGCTCGACCAGGGGTACTGGCCGTCCTCACTCATGACCGCGCCGGACGATGACGCGCTCGTGGCCGACATCGCGCTCGGGCTGGACGCCGGGTTCAACGGTGCGCGGCTCCACCAGAAGGTGTTCGAGGAGCGGTACCTCTATCACGCGGACCGGCTCGGGTATCTGGTGTGGGGCGAGTTCGGCGACTGGGGGGTGTCCGGCGCGGGCACGGTCGGTCACAACCAGGGCCCGACGGCGTCGTTCATCACGCAGTGGGTCGAAGCGTTGGAGCGCGACGTCAACCATCCGTCGATCATCGGCTGGTGCCCGTTGAACGAGACGCACCAGACCCTGCACGACCGCGTGACCGTCCTCGACGATGTCACGCGCGGCATGTTCCTCGCGACGAAGCTCATCGACCCGAGTCGCCCGGTGATCGACGCCTCGGGCTACGCGCACCGGGTGCGGGAGACGGACGTGTGGGATGCGCACTCCTACGAGCAGGACCCGGCGGCGTTCGCCGTCGAGCAGGCCGGGATCGCGGACGGTGAGCCGTTCACGAACCTCGAGGACGGACGCACCATCTCCTTGCCATACGAGGGGCAGCCGTTCTTCGTGTCGGAGTTCGGCGGCATCTGGTGGAACGCGGAGCTCGCGGCGGCGGACACCGGTGGCGACTCCTGGGGCTATGGGGCGCGGGTGGCGTCGGTCGAGGAGTTCCACGAGCGCTTCGCGGGGCTCGTCCGGGTGCTGACCGACGACGAGAACATGTTCGGCTACTGCTACACGCAGCTCACCGACACGTTCCAGGAGCAGAACGGCATCTACGACTTCGATCGTCAGCCGAAGTTCGACCTCGCCCGGGTGCGTGCGGTCCTCGCGGCCGACGCCGCCTACGAGCGCCGCATCCGCCCCGCCGCCTCCTGACCCCTCGGTCCCCGCCGGTCCCTGAGCCTCCGCCGGTCCCTGAGCCCCCGCCGGTCCCTGAGCCTCCGCGGCTCCCTGAGCCTCCGCCGGTCCCTGAGCCTCCGCGGCTCCCTGAGCCTGTCGAAGGGCCCACGGGCTCCCAGCTTCGCCCAGGGACCGGCGCCCGGGTTCAGCTGCCGCTGCGTGCCAGCGTCAGCAGCACCGTGAAGGTGTTGAACCACACGTGCGTCCAGATGCCCGGTCCGAGGCGTCGAGTCGTCGCGGCGTAGACACCGTTCACCGTGCCGAGCACGAGGATGGTGAGTCCGAGCGTCACCATGGTGACCGGGCTACCCCAGCCCTCATAGAGGTGGACGATGGCGAAGATCAGTGCGCTCGCTCCCACCGAGACGATGGCCGCTGTGCGACGTCGGGCGGTCGAGGGCGTCGCCGCACCTCGGCGCACGCCGTTCGTCGTCCGTCCGCGGAGGATCGTGTTCCGGAATCCGCGGAGCAGGAGCCCGCGGAAGAGCGCTTCCTCGCAGAACGGCGCGACGATCGCGGTGACGAACACGGTGTTCACCAGCACCCAGACGAGCTCTGGCGACGGCGGGGCGATGTTCGACTTGGGCGTCTCGCCGGTGAGGGCGATGACGAACTGGCCGATCATGCCGCCGATCAGCTGGATGCCGACGGCGGAACCGAGCCCGATGAACACGTCGAACCAGCGGAAGCGGAGTCCGAAGTCCTTCGCCCAGGACCCGCTTCCCCAGGTGCGGCAGACGATCGCGAGGGCGACGAGGATGCCGCCGTCGAAGATGATCCACATGGTCATCGTGCCGACCTCGCCGGACAGGACGCCGAAGGTCCGCGCGAGTTCGACGACGACGAGGAGCGCGATGATCGCGACGAAGGTCACCAGCGCGGTCGGGGTACCCCACCGGGTGTCAGGCCAGGGGGTGTAGGGCCGGCGCGCCTCGGCGCGGCGGGCTTCGGCCCGTTCCTGGCGCGAGCCCGGGCGCGGGGCGGTCTCCGCCGGTGCAGCGGAGTGGTCGCTCATCGCTTGTTCGCGGCGAAGTACTCGCGTGCTGCCGGCACGTACATCTGGACGATCGCGACGACGGTCACGATGACGAAGATGAAGGAGAGCGGGTTGAGGGCGATCAGCCCGGTGATCGAGCCGAGGACGGAGAGGATGCCGACCACGGTGAGGACGATCCGAGCCCAGTTGCGACCCCGGAGCATGAAGAAGGCGAACAGCACGTGGAGTGCACCGACGATGAACGCGCCGACGGCGGTCGAGATCAGGAGCACGCTCGAGGAGAGCACGCCTCCCGAGGCCGACTGTTCGGCTGCGGCCTCGGCGACGGTTCCGGCCGACATCGCGGCGGTGACGCCGGAGATGACGGAGAGGACGGCGGAGACGACCCACAGCCAGAAGGAGATGATGATCGGCGTGGGGGCGGTCTTGGTACCAGCGGTCGTGGCCATGATGCTCGTTTCGGTCGTGGAGGATCCGACGACCGGACCCAGGCTGCTCGAAGGGTATTGCCGCACCCCTGTCCCCCGGAAGGGAGGTATGTCCCGGCCTATCCGTTTTCCGCAAGATAGTCGGTCCCCTTGGTCCCTGAGCCTCTCGAAGGGCCCGGTCCCCTTGGTCCCTGAGCCTGTCGAAGGGCCAAGAACCGCCGCCCGCGCACCCTGTCAAGCCTGCTCACGCGCGCTCGCGTACCTCTTAACCTGTCCCCATGACGAACGACACGAACGACACCGACCAGAACAGCAGCGAGGGAACGCCGAAGCCGGGCGGCCTGGGCGAGAACCAGACCATCCCCAACAGCGAGGACGGCCTCGCGGTCGGTCACGACCCCGACGCCTCGAACTTCAACCAGGAGGAAGACCCCGACCACCCGAGCGACGACGCGTAGGGTCCGGGAACGACGAAACGGCGGCCGGTGCAGAAGCACCGGCCGCCGTTTCGTGTGCGGCGTGAGCCGCGGTGTGGCTAGGCCGCGAGCGAAGCGCGCTGGCGACGAACCATCACGAGGACCGCGATGAGCGCTGCGCCGAGGGCGACTGCGCCGGCTGCACCCCAGACGACGAACGCCGGAGCGCCGAAGCCGGTGTCAGCGAGGTCGTTGTCGTTGTCGCCCGAGCCGCCCGCGCCAGCTGCCGTCACCGTGAGGGTGGCGCTGCCGGGCGTGCCCGAGGTGAGGCCGACTGCCGCAACGGTGTAGGTGCCGCTGGCGTTGCTCGGAAGCGTCACGTTGAGGTTGACTGCACCGGTGCCCGATGCCGTCTTCTCGAGGGACTTCGTCTCGACCGCGGCGAGGGTGGCGCCGGAGGCGTTCTCACCGGTCAGTGTGAACGAGACCGTCTCGCCGGGCTGGAAGGAGCCACCGGTGAAGGCGACCGTGCTGGTGCCGCCCGGCGTGACCGTTCCACTGACCGTGACGGATCCGTCGGGAGCGTAGAAGGCGTTGGCTGCGACAGGCGCGATGAACAGGCCCGCGAGGACCAGCGCGAAGATCGCGGTGATTTTCTTGATCATGAGTGTCCCCTTGAAGGCTCTGCAGGTGTGCTGGTGCAATGACAGTGCTGTAGCCGACCGCCTTGACGATGTCGTCGTGCGGCGGAAGTAGAGCGTGCCTCCCCGACACCCCCCGAAAACGGGTCAAGAGCGACAACAGTCCTTACTGTAGAGCAAATTCACAGTTAATGGACGCTTGTTGTGTTTCAGAGAGATGAACTTTCGGCGTAGCCACGACTTCCGGGGCTCCTGACGCGTCATACGCCGTCACACCGAGGTCGACGGTCGTGCTCTCGCCAGGCGCGAGTTCGATCGCGAACTGCGTGATCGGGAACTCACCGTCGGTCGCGGGCTGTGATGGGAGCACTGATCCATCGCGCTCGACGCCGCCCGGCATGGACCCGGGGGGCGCATAGACGATCACCCGGAACCGGAAGCTGCCCTTGGGTACGCCGTACTGGCCCTGGCCGGTGATGTAGTCGTTGAGCGTCGTCGCCGCGTCAGCAGGTGCGGTGTTCGTCAGGGTCAAGCGCAGGCCGACGAGTCTCCCGTCGGTGCCGCACTGCGCCGTCCCGACAGCCGTCTGCACGTCGAGGTAGTAGCCCATCTTGCTGCCGGTGGCGTCGTTGATGTACACGCCGAACGCGTTGGGCGCCTGGGCCGCGGTCGGTAGCAGGTCTGTCAGCGTCGTCCCGTCCAGCAGGGCCTGTTCCGTCTCGGCCGCATTCCAGATCAACACCCGTCGTTCCGAACCGGCTTTCGCGAGCGCACCGATGAAGGCGGTCGGGTCGAAGTTCCCGGAGGCGATCCGGTTGAAGACCGCACCCGACGCCGCAGCGAAGAACGCGTCCTGATCGGGACCGGCCGGGTACCGGATGTACACCTCGTTGAGCAATAGGGCGGCTGCGTTCGCCGAGGTCAGCTCGTCGCCGGTCGCGAGCGGGATCGGGCCGGTCGCGTCGAGCAGGTAGCCGAGGGCGACCGGATCGATGCTGAGCACACCGTCGACCCGGGTTCCGAACCGTTCGAGCCACATCTCGGAGGCCAGCTGGGCCGATTCCTGGAACCGGGGCGTCAGCGTGACGTTTTGCAGCCAACGACCGGTGATGTTCCCGTAGATGCCGGCGGTGTCGCTCGCGAGCGGCAACACCGGCTCCGGGAACCGCGGGAAGTCGGCAGTGGACGCCTGCCGGAGCAACGAGATCCGGCCGCCGTCGGTGCCGATGAGCGCGAGCGCTCCCGGGTTGCCGCCGCTCGCCCGCGGCTCGGCGGGGTTCTGGAACATCACGAGGTAGGTGCGCGGTCCGTCGGCACCGAGCATGGCCGGCATCAGGTCGATCGCGCGTCTCGCCGCGTCCACCGTGTCGGCGGTCTCGGTGAGGACGGGCCGCAACTGGTCGACCGCGCCGCGGACCTGGCTGATGAGCGGGCCTTCGTCGATCGTCCGCACCCGCTTGGCGGCACCTTCCAGAGCGTCATCAGCCTTGCGCACGTCCTCCTGTGCGTCGACGATCGGCTGCAGCGGCACCGCGCCGTCGACGGGCTTGAACAGTTCCGGGCGCAACGACCCTGCGAGGTTCACGAGCGGCGTGATGGCGCCGACCGCGACGTCCTCGGTCGCGCCGGCCAGCTCGCGGACGGCGGTGAGGTTCGGTCCGACCCACGGGACGATCTCGGCGGCTCGCCAGATCGGATCACTCGTGAGGCCGGCGGCCGATCGAGCATGCGCAGCCAGCTCGCGTGCGGTCTTGCCGGCCGAACCGGGATCGTCGGCGACGACCTGCTCGCGAACCGTCTGCGCCAACGGGACCGCCGCCTCGAGCTCGCCCTTGGCGAGGAAGGCGCGCACGCCGATCCAAGCCACGGCGCCGACGATGACGAGGACGAGAGCACCGACGATGAGCAGCGTCCTGCGACGGCGCACCTTCAGGCGTTCGTCACGCGCACCCTCCCGACGGCGGGCCCGCGAACTGGCGCTCGATCTCCGGCGGGCACGGTCAGTGCGGCTCGAGCCCTCGGACCGTCGGGCGGCGGGGCGACCGCCGGAAGATGAACGACGGTCGTCGGATGGGGACGGCATGGGCGCTATTCAATCACGACGCCTGTTCCACCGGTCACGGCGGTCACACCGAGGACGAGAAGCGAGGCGTTGAAGACGATGTGCGTCACGATGGCCGGACCGATGCGCCCGGTGAGCACTGCGGCGGTTCCGGTTCCGAGACCCACAAGGAACGTCCCGATACCGGTGACGAGTGCTTCCGACGGCCCGCTGGCGACCACGAGGTGAAGCGACGCGAACAGTGCTGCCGAGATCACCACCGCGATCCAAGCCGCCCGGCCGGGCAGACCCCCGCGCACCGATCGCAACAGCAGCCCTCGGAAGAACAGCTCCTCGACGACGGGCGCGATCACCGTCGCCGCGAGCACCGCGACGATGAACGAGGCCACGATGAGCGCACTCCCGGTCGGCGCTTCGCCGCCAGCCGTCGCCGGCAGTGAGCCGTAGACGACCACCTCGAGGACACTCACGAGGATGCGGAGGAGCAGCCCCGCGGCCAGTCCCCAGAGGAGGTCGATCGGTCGAAAGGTGAGGCCGAGCACGGGCGCACTTCCACGAGGAGCCGAGACGGCGAACCGGGCGAGCAGCACCGCACCGACAAGCGGGACCCATACGAGCAGGTAGCCGCCGAGCGCGTCGAACGGCTGCGGGAGCTGCACGCCAGCTCGCATGGTCGCGGCCAGGAGCGCCGCGGCCGCGAGCCCGATAAGCGCGATGGTCAGCCGCATTCTGGAGCGTCGCGCGTCCGTGCTCGAAGGGGTTCCCAGGTCGTCCGTCACGGTCGCAAAGCTACGCCACGCGTCGACTCGCTCGATCACGACGCTCGGGAACAGTTGACGGTTTGTGGCACCATGGCTCACAACCCCCTCTTCGGGGCCGCCTCCAACCGAGGTGCCATGCTCTCCCCTCTGACTGATCGGATGCCACCGCGTGGAGCTTCGTGACTATCTCCGTGTCCTTCGCAAGTACTGGGTGCTGATCGTCGCGCTCGCGCTCGTCGGGATCGGTGTGGCTGCGACCTATTCGATCGTCAAGACGCCGGAATACAGCTCGTCGGCCAAGGTGTTCGTCTCGACACAGTCCAGCGACAACGTGCAGGAGCTCGCCCAAGGCAACACATTTACTCAGCAGCGGGTGAAGACCTACGCAGACCTCGTCAGCACTCCGATCGTGTTGCTCCCGGTCATCGGCACACTACAGCTCAACATCACGGCCGGACAGCTCGCCGAGCAGGTGACGGCGTCAGCGCCGCTTGACACCACCCTCATCGAGATCACCGCGATGAGCCCTGATCCGGTCCTTGCCGCCGAGATCGCGAACACCACCGCCGAAAGTCTCACGAATGCGGTGTCCAAGATCGAAACGCCGGAGGACGGCGCTTCCAGTCCGGTCAAGCTCACCCTGGTGCAGCAGGCCGACGTGCCGAATGCTCCGGTGAGCCCAAACGTCCCGCTCAACATCGCCCTCGGCCTCCTCGTCGGTCTCGCTCTCGGGGTCGGTTTCGCCGTGTTGAAGGAGACGCTCGACACCCGCATCCGCAACGAGCGCGACGTCGAAGGTGTCACCGACATCCCGCTCATGGGCGGCATCGCCTTCGATCCGAAGGCGAGGCAGCGTCCGCTCATCGTGCAGGCCGATCCCAAGAGCCCCCGCGCCGAGTCGTTCCGCAGCCTGCGGACGAACCTGCAATTCCTCGACGTCACCGATCAGCCACGCAGCTACGTCATCACCTCGTCGATCCAGAGCGAGGGGAAGAGCACGACGGCGGCGAATCTAGCAATCGCCCTCGCCGACGCCGGCCACAGGGTTGTGCTCATCGACGCGGACCTGCGGCGCCCCAAGCTTGCGAATTACTTCGACATCGAGGGCGCGGTCGGGCTCAGCGATGTCTTGATCCGGCGCGCTTCCCTCGATGACACGATCCAGCCCTGGGGGCGCGGGCTCTTGCAGATCCTGCCTGCCGGCGCCGTCCCACCGAACCCCAGCGAGCTCCTCGGCTCCGTGACGATGCAGAAGCTGATCCGCGGCCTCGAGCAGCAGTTCGACTACGTCCTCATCGACGCACCGCCGCTCCTGCCAGTCACCGACGGTGCGCTCCTCGCCCGTCACACCGGCGGCGCGTTGGTCGTCGTGGCAGCGGGTCGCACGCACAAGAACCAGCTCAAGGGCGCCATCGAATCCCTCGCTCATGTGAACGCCTCCATCGCGGGGCTCGTCATGACGATGGTGCCGACGAAGGGGCCCGACGCCTACGGGTACGCGCGCTACGGCTACGGAGCCGGGTATGGCTACGCCGAGGACGTGAAAAAGTGACCGGTTCCTCTGGAACCCACCACCGGCCGTTCTCGGTCCTCTTCGTCTGCACGGGGAACATCTGCCGCTCGGCGCTCGGCGCGCAGATCCTCACGGCGAGGCTCGCCGCAGCCGGGGTGACCGCTGGTGGCCGACCGATCGCTGTCTCGAGCGCGGGCACGGGTGTCGGACAAGGACTCGAGATGCCTCAGGAGGTCGTCGAGCAGTCGCGTCGTTTCGGCGGATCTCCGGAGGGTCACGTCCCCACGGCCCTCGATCGCGATCTCGTGGCCGATGCCGATCTCATTCTGACGGCGACGCGCGAGCACCGCAGCATCGTGGCCAGGTTCCTCCCCCGCGCCTCGCGCGTCACCTTCACGGTGCCGCAGTTCGCGAGGCTCGTCGCGGAGACCCCCGCCGTCTCAAATCCTTGGACGCTCGTGGACGAGGTCGCCGCGCAGCGTGGCTCCATTCCACCACCGGAGGACCCGGAGGACGACGACATCGAAGACCCGTACCGTCGCAGCGCGGTCGTATACGCGCGAGTCGGCGACCAGATCCATGATCACGTGTCCGTCATCGCGGATCGACTGGCCCAGGCGGTCGAACGAGCGTGACACCGAAGCAGAGCAGGTCGACGTATCGCGCGGGCGATCGCAGGGAGACGTTCCGGGATCGACTCGGTTCCAAGCGCCGGACCTTCGCGATCATCGGGTTGGCGCTCTTCCTCGTCGCCGATGTCGTCCTCGTAGGGCTCGCGCTCACCGCCAACGGTGGAAGCTCCGACCCCGGGACACAACGGCCGATTCCGACGTTCGGTGGTACATCGTCAACCCCCGCCTCACCAGAGGCAACTGAGGAGCCCGCTGCCGCCGAGCCGACCAAGCGTTTCATCGCTGCAGGGAGCGCCACGGTCCTTTGGCGCGCGACGCAAGGGACCTGCGAAGTTCCCGCCGTCGTCGAGCGCAGCGAGGACGCGGGGGTCACCTGGGCGGTGAACCCGACCGCCCAGGCATTCGACCTCCGCGTTGTCTACGGCCTCACGGCGACGAGCGAGGACGAGGTACAGCTCGTCGGATCAGCCGGGGCGGAATGCGCGGTGGGCGGATTCTCGTCTACCGACGCCGGCGACACCTGGGACTCCTCGCCCGAGCTGCTTTCGACCGTCGCGTACCAGACACCGGTGGCGCCGGATGGCTCCACCGCCGTCGTCATGGGGGGTCAGCCGGTCGCGGCACCGTGCCCGGCCGTAGAGGTGCTCGCGGCGGACGAAACCCGCACGGTGACGGCCTGCTCTGCGGTCCTCGCCGAGTGGGATGCGTCGAACGGCTCATGGACGGCTATTCCGTTCGCCGGCATCCATGCCGTTGAGCTGCAGCCGGAACAGATCCTGTTCGCCGCTCGTGGAGTCACCGGTTGCGCGGGCCTCGGAGTCGTCCGCGTGCCCGGTACGACCTTGACCTCTACGTCCGCGCCGGAGAATGTCGGGTGTGTCGCGGAAGCGGATCTCACCGCGCCGGCCGCGCTCACCTCGGCCGAGGGTGCCAGTTGGCTCTGGGTGGGCGACACGCTCTTGACCTCACCCGACGGCGGCGTCTCATGGGGAGCCGTCGCATCCTGAGCGCCCGGACCGGCGGTTATGGCGCACTAGGGTTTTCCCTACAGTTGTCGCGATTGCGGCCCAAATGGGGTGCAACCACCAAAAAGGGGACAGATGTCGGCCATCTCCACCGCTAGTGTCAACAAGACCGATACAGTCCCGTATCGAAACGCCTCCTTTACTCCTCGTCATCAGTAGTAACTACGTGTTCCACCACGGAGACCGCATGTTGTCGCAGCCTTCCGTGCCGCTGCCAACGACGCCCGCGAGCACTCCCCCCGCCCCCACCGCTGTCGTCGCGCGCGATTGGCGTCGGGTGTACGCGAACCGCCTCGCCTTGACGGATGCCCTGGTGCTCATCTGGGTCGTCTTCGGCACGCAGCTGGTGTGGTTCGACTTCGACCAGGAGACCACCTCCGTCGACTTCGATGTAGCCCGCGTCATCGTCAACTACACGGTCATCTCGCTCGTCCTGATCGGCGCTTGGATGATCGTTCTCCGGGTGTTCGGCACCCGTGAGGCGCGCATCGTCGGGAGCGGCAATACCGAGTACAAGCTCATCGCCGACGCGAGCATCCGCCTCTTCGGCCTCGTCGCCATCGTCGCATTTCTCTTCAAGCTTGATCTCGCCCGCGGTTACTTCCTCCTCGCGTTCCCCCTCGGTATTCTCGTGCTCCTCCTGTCGCGCTGGATGTGGCGCCAGTGGCTGTCAGTGCAGCGCGCGCGGGGTAACTACTCCTCGCGCGTCCTCCTCGTCGGGTCAGCCGACTCCGCGGAGCACATCGCCGGGGAGTTGGGCCGTTCGACGGACTCGGGCTACCGCGTCGTCGGTGCCTGCGTTCCGACGGGCAAGGTCGGCGGCACGCTCGGGTCGACGACGATCCCGGTCTCCGGCACCGTCGACACCGTGCTGCAGGCACTCGAGGCGACGGGTGCGGACACGGTCATCATCACGAGTTCCGACGAGCTCACGCCGGTACGTGTCAGGCAGCTCAGCTGGAGCCTCGAGCCCGGCCGCCAGCACCTCATCGTGGCGCCGAGCCTCACCGACATCGGTGGACCGCGCATCCACACGCGTCCCGTCGCCGGTCTGCCGCTCATCCACGTGGAGACACCGCGTTATGAGGGACGGAAGCGGTTCTCGAAGCGGTTCTTCGACATCCTCGGTTCCGGTGCGATCCTGCTCGTCGCATCGCCGATCCTCCTTGTCGTCGCTCTCCTCGTGAAGTTCACCAGCCCCGGACCGGTGCTGTACCGCCAGGAGCGGGTCGGGCTCAACGGCGAGCCGTTCAACATGCTCAAGTTCCGCTCGATGCGGTTGAACGCCGACGCAGAACTCGCCGCGCTGCTCGCCCAGCAGGGTACGAGCGATCGTCCACTGTTCAAGGTGCAGAACGACCCGCGACTCACCCGCGTCGGCGCGACCCTGCGGAAGTTCTCCCTCGACGAGTTCCCCCAGCTCATCAACGTCTTCCGCGGCGACATGAGCCTGGTCGGCCCGCGCCCGCAGCGCGAGGGCGAGGTCGCGCTCTATGACTCCGCTGCCAAGCGCCGCCTCATCGTGCAGCCCGGCATGACGGGCCTCTGGCAGGTCAGCGGCCGCTCGGCCCTCAGCTGGGAGGACGCGATCCGACTGGACTTGTACTACGTCGAGAACTGGTCACTCATGGGCGACGTCGTCATCCTCTGGCGGACGATCCGGGCCGTCGTGGCTCCGGGCAAGGAAGCCCACTGATGGCTGGGCTCATCATCCACGAGTGGATCGAGCGGCACGGCGGCTCGGAAAACGTCGTCGATGCGATGGCCGCCGCCTATCCCGACGCCGACATCCACTGCCTGTGGAGCAACGCTCCCGACCGCTTCGCCGGCCACACCGTGAGTGAATCCTGGATCGCCCGCACACCCCTGCGGAAGAGCAAAGCGGCCGCGCTGCCGTTCATGCCGGCCACCTGGGCCAGGACCGACGTCTCCGCCGCCGACTTCGTCCTCATCAGCTCGCACGCGTTCGCGCATCACGCCGGCGGACGACAGCCAGCCGACGGCCCGCAGCGGTTCGTCTACGTCCACACGCCTGCCCGATACCTCTGGGCCCCCGAGCTGGACGTCCGTGGCGGGAACCTCGCTGCCCGCGCACTCGCCCCCGCCCTCCGTCGCGTTGACCGCAAGCGCGCGCAGGACGGCGCGACGTTCGCCGCCAACAGCGACTACATCCGTCAGCGGATGGAGCGTTCGTGGGGCGTCGAGGCCGAGGTCATCCATCCGCCGGTCCGCGTCGAGTACCTCCAGAGCGTGCCGTCCTGGGCGGACCGACTCAGCGCTGAGGACGCCTACCTGTTCTCGACGCTGCCGTCCGAGTACATCCTCGGTGCCTCCCGCTTCGTCGACTACAAGCGACTCGACGTCGCCATCCGCGCCGGCGAACTCGCCGGCTTGCCGGTCGTGCTCGCGGGCGCGGGGCCGCAGCACGCCGAACTGCAGGCGCTCGCGGATGCCGCGACGGTGCCGGTCATCATCATGACGAGGCCGAGCGACGAGTTGCTCTTCGCGCTGTACCAGACAGCATCGCTCCTGGTGTTCGCAGCGGTGGAGGACTTCGGCATCATGCCCGTCGAGGCGATGGCTCTCGGCACGCCCGCGCTCGTGCTCTCCGAAGGTGGCGCGTCCGAGAGCGTGCTCGCCATCGACGGCGGTGTCGTCGTCGATGCGCTCGATGACGCGACGCTTCGCGAGGCGGTCGAGCGTGCCCTGCTCGTCGACATGGCTCCGGCTCAGGAGCGCGTCAACGCTCTGTTCGGATCCGCCGCATTTGCCACAAGACTCATGAACTGGATCGGGCAACCCGCCAACTCCAACGAACCCACCGGAACTTCTCGTGATCGTCGCTGAGACCAGAAGCGGCTTGACCAAGACCGGCCGCAACGAGACCAATGCGACACCGCGCCGGGCCTCTGAGCGGCTGGCCCGCGCCGTCGGCGCCGCTCCGCTCGCACGAAGGACTTGCCGAGCCAACGCTGGAGGCCCACTAAGAGCAGGGGTTGCGCGGCCCGCTGTTCGACTTAACGTAGAGGATGCCCGTGCCTAGAGTCGTCTTGATAAACAGCTACAGAATGGCGGAGGCGCAGCGCCTTGTTGAAGAAGGCACTTATCCCGCACAACACCTGTGGGGAACACACTACCTCCATCCAAAGTGGAATGTCGCGACGACTAGCCTGTCGCTCAATTACATTGCCGAAAAGCACACGTGGTTGTCACGACTGACCCGCGCCGTGGAGCGAGCCGTGGGCGATCCTCTGCAGAGCATTTGGGCCATCTCCGGAAAAAACAGACACGCTGTTGTGTACGCGGCCAACCCGAAGACCGGCACTCTAATAGGCATGATGAAGTCTGCAAGGCTCATAAGCGCGCCTTACATTGTGCTAGTCCACAGCTGGCCCATCTCATCGTGGGCGAAACGCTGGCTGCGCTCAGCTGAGCACATAATGGTATTCAGCCAACAGCTGCGCGAACAGGTGGTCCGTGACGGCTTTGCAGCAGAATCAGTCTCCATGATTCATTGGGGTCCAGATCTTGAATGGCCTCCCTATGCCACATCTGTTGATTATAGAGACCTTGACTTCTTCGCCGCCGGAAAGACGAATCGGTCTTATGATGGCCTGCGCGAAGCGGCAACGGAATCTCAGTGGGCGGGAATCATTCAAGATGGACAGAGCGTACGCACGTACGCGAACGGAAGCTGGCGGGAGACTGAGAGACGTCCCGCCTATGATGAGACGATAGTATCGATGGCTCGCGCCCGAAAAGTTGTCATTCCACTGGAAGATCATCAGATGCTGTCTGGCCTGACTGAGTTGTGCGACGCAATCGCGCTTCGGGTTCCAGTCCTCATGTCCGCGAACAGTTGGAGCCCCATCGATGTAGAGCGAGAGGGAATCGGTCACTGGCTACCTGACACTTCTGCGGAGACGATCGTCAACATGATTGAATCACGTGCGGACGACCTTGCTAGCTTTCAAGACGTCCAAGATCGATTCAATGCTCGGCGCCACTCCTCCGAGCTGAACGAGATTCTCGAAAAGGTCATCGCCCGTGCTTGAGCAAGCGCGATCACGCGTTCTGATAGTTCTGGTCTCCTTTGACAGTCAAGCAGGCACTGAAGAGCTCTGTGATCGCTACGCGACCTTCATGCGTGAAATAAAAAATAGGCACGATGTCCACTGCCTCATCTGGGACAACGCCTCGCATGACCTGCGGTCGAAAAGCGAACTTGTCGAATATATCTCATCGACGTCCGGAAATGTCGGGTTTGGTACGGCTATCAATCATGCCGTCGAGAACCGCGCGTACGACCGTATGCTCCTAGTGAATCCCGACATCGAGATGTCCATAGACAAGCTTGACGACACGCTCAGCGAAATCGAAACACTAGAAGCACGAGTCATTTGGGCTCCCTCACTGATCAACCCGGACGGCTCACCACAAACCTACTCGCAATCTCTGTACATGCGTACTCTGCGCCAGGAAATCAGCGACATCTTTGGAAAGCCCGCTGTGCAGAGCCTGCGAAATCCACCACTCTACTACCTAAGAGGAGCTGTCCTTTCCATCTCACGGGATACCTTCCAGAGCGTCTCAGGCTTCGATGAAACCTTCTTCTTGTATGGAGAAGAGGCGGATCTCTGTTTCCGCTCCCAGCCATTCGCAGAACTTCGGACCGACGCGCGCATCTCGTTCATCCATGAAGGGAGCCAAGGTTACCGTGGTAAGTCCGCTGCGGCCCTTCGCGAGTCTTTCCGCGCTAGAGCGGCGCTACACCGACGCTACACCGGCCCTGTCTCTGGAGGACTTGTGGCAGCAATCGGATTCGCGATGTATTGCGCCATCCGCATACGCTCAACCCTGGCGCGGCCTAGATGACATCCTCATCCTCACGACGACTCATCTACGGAGCCGTTGGTGCGAGACTGATTACCTATCCGCTCACGATCGGACTGGGGCTCGCCACTGCTAGTATTCTCATTCAACGCGGTGATATTCGCGACTACGCAGCATACACGTTAGTCGCGAGCCTTTTACCCTTCGCGGCGTTCTTAGATCTAGGATACGGCGGCGCTATAACCAATTGGACGACCAGGTTCTTAGCCACTCGCGACCGAGATCCTTCGAGTCGAACGCAGTACGTGCAGAACTTGAGGCGTGCGCTTGTGGTGGTCAGCTCAATCGGTGCAATAGCTGCACTGTTAGCAGTTGGTGTATTTGTGGCATCAATGGGGAGCGACGTGAGCATTCTAGATGTGCCGCTCCCATTCTTCGCCGCTTCGCTCCTGCTGGTCGCAATAAACCAACCCATGTCAGCCCTTGTCAAGATTCTGATAGGTGCGGGCAAGAATGCTCTCTGGACCATACTCCAAGTCGTACAGCCCCTCTTCGCGCTGTGCGCTGTGCTGATTCTGCTCGTATCGGGCCTACCGGCATGGGTAGCCGTGGTGCCGGCGGCAGCGCTCGTTGCGATGTGCACGGTAGGATCTTTCGCAGCCTTGCGGTCCGTTCACGTCAGTGCTCGAGAGATCGTCCATACGCCTTTCGAAACCTCCTACCGAGGTAGACATTTCGCCGATGCCTGGCCGATGTTGATAGTCCTTGCCGCCAGCCCTTTGGCGCTCTCATCGGACCGAATTCTAATTGGCTGGCATGGAACCCTGACCGACGTCGCCACGTATTCGCTGGCGGCACAGCTCTTCACTCCGGCGCTATCGCTGGTGTCCACTGCAGGCATGGCCCTTTGGCCCCACTTCGCTAAGCTGCGCCATAATAATGATTATGTCCGCCCGTGGCGTATGATGTTGTACTTTGCAGCGTCCGCCTTTGTGATCTGCGGCTTGCTCGTAACTTGTTCACCTCTTCTCGCCGAAATCATCAGCGGGGGCGACATAACACTTGAAACTCCCCTCCTCATGCAGTTCTCAATCGGGTTCATCATCCAGGCAGCACAGTTCCCTCTGGGTATGTATATGATGCATGGGAACGGCCCCCGCCTTCAGGCTTTTCTCGTATCAGTGATGGCGCTTGCGAAGATTGGACTCAGCATCGCACTTATCCCCTTCGTCGGTATCGGCGGCCCGGTTCTCGCCACCGGCGTCGCAGTACTTTTCTGCCAGTTGATTCCGGGAGTTGTGATGGTGAAGCGTGGCCGTGCCTAACCTACCCAATAGAGACGGGGCGTCGAGGGTATCGCTCGCTACTTCTCTTCATAGCGATGGGCTCGTTCGCTTCATCGCGATAATCGCTGCCGTCATAGCTCTGCTGCCGATTCCGGGCGGAGGACAGCTCAGCGCAAGTGCTCTGCTTTGTGCCGCTCTTGCTCCAGTGATCTACCGCACCGTCCGTAGGAGCCTCCTACTATCGGCAGGGTTCTGGATCTCCGCAATGTGTCTGTTCGTTCCTTCGATTCAGCGAAGCTTGTCTGGATCCTTGCCTCTGAACCCACCCGGTGTCTTTGATACGGCTACCTTGCCTATCTCACTGTGGCTCAGTCTCGCAATACTCGCCTGGTGTGCGGAGCAACTGGGAGCTAGAACCACACTTCTCCTGTGCCTCCCCGTTCCAGCGGTCTTCGACCTCGTTAGTCGTGGCGGCCTCGGTAATGTCTGGAAGTACGCAATTGCAGTTTGGGTAGTGGCAGGTGTGCTCACCTACATCGATGGCAAGCGTCGTGTGACCTTTCTTCTCGGAGTGGTTGCGATCGTTGCCGTGTCCGCTGCGTTCGACACCCGGAACGTCATCGTGATGGTGATGCTTAGCGCGGCCGTCGGCGTTGTGAGCACCCTACGTGGCTCACGGTCCCGTAGGTTCGTTGTCGGTGCACTTGCTGGATGCGCAATCCTCATCGCAGCGCTACAGCTCGCTATCTCGGGTGCACTGGGAGCCGGCATTCAAATCACCACCACGCAGCAGATGTCCTCCGGTCCGATTAGCCTCCTCCGGGACGCTCGACCCGAGTCCGCAGGCAATCTGTCCCTGATAGCTGAGAATCCTTTGCGCGTCCCGGATTCGTCCGGGGTATCAAGCCGCGAAGCGGCCGTCATTCGGTCGTCGTTCTCTGGCGTCGATAGAGACCCTTTCTCACAATACGTAACCGTTAATGTGATTTCTCGGGCCGAGTTCCACTCCGTGGCCGTGGACGCATGGTTCCATATGGGGCTGGCTGGCGCAATATTCTCGATTGCCCTCGCCACTCTTGCCATCTGGATGCTGGCCGGCTTGGCACGAAACCCGTACCCCCTCGCCGTCTTGGCTAGTTTTGGTGCGCTACGCATCCTGTGGGACCTATTATTCTCACCGGTCAGCGACACTAGATTCTGGCCTGTCTACCTACTCGCCTTCTGGGCGGTAGCTCGCCTATTCCCCTCTCGAAAGAGTCAATAGTGCATACAGTGTCCGTCATAATGGCAGCACGGAATGAAGAGTCATCGATAGAGCGAAGCGTTCGTCAGACGCTAGAGCTGTTAGCTGATTCAGATGAACTCATTGTCGTAGACGATGCATCCAATGATGCCACACCCACCATTCTCGCTTCTATCAGCGACGGGCGCCTGCGCGTCTTCAACAACGGGCAGTGTCTTGGACGTGCAGCATCAAGGAATTTGGCTATCTCTCATTCTCAGTCCGACTACCTCGCCATTCAGGATGCAGACGACTATCCCCTCGCCGGACGCCTCGGCCCACTTCGAAAGATGCTGGATGAAGATTCGTCGTTGGTGGCCGTGTCTGGGCAGTGCATCGCCCTTGATCCGAAGTGGGGGGCATGGAGACACACCGAATACCCTCTCGATCCCTCGGAGATCGCGCAACGATTCGACTCTGGTGAAATGGCGGTTTGCCACACGGGGAGCATGCTTCGCAGGTCGGCGGCGCAAAGAGTCGGTTTGTACGATCCGTCGTTTGTGCGCGCACAAGATCTTGATCTGCTCCGTCGCCTTTCGGCAACGGGTAAACTTCGAAATACGGATGCCACCGTTGTTTTGTATTCCCATCCCGTGTTACTTCCCTGGAAGTACTGGTACGTGAGCAGGGTGAACCACGACGCCGTCGTCGGCAGGCCAACGCCGCGGATGTTCCGCCTACGGCTCCGGTACAGCCTCGCAAATGTTCGGAGAGCCGTCCGGTTTATCCTCACGCATCGTCGTGCAGAGCAAGAGATGAAGGACTTGTCAAATGGTCATCGCACTTATTGATCCCTATGTGGAACGTGGCGGTGGACAAGTGGTTCTGGAGAACCTCTTGGAGGAACTCGTCCGTTCGGATGAGGCCGTGGTGCTCGCGATGCCTTCCCTAGGTCGAGCCAAGTTGCGTGTGCCTTCCGGCGTAGAAGAAGTGGAAATTGCGGACCTCGTGCAAACACTCCGGTCTCGATACGCGGGCGAGCACGTGGTTCTCGTCTCCAATGCAAATCGTAGCCACCCGCAAACTTATGCTATGGGCGGAACGCTGAGGCGTCGAGTCGCGACGACCACCGTCGCGATATTGCACAACTACCCGAAGTCACCGGCTCACACATTTGCGATCAGACGAGTGGTCGCACGTTTCAGTCACGCCATAGTCGTGGAACCTGGGCTTGCGGCGATTCGCCCCGATGCCTTCATTCCAAGCTGGTTATCGACTTTCCACGCGGTCAGCAAGGTTGACAAAGCTCAGGTTCAGCGTCGTCGGTTGATCTCGTACGCTCGACCCGATCCGTCGAAGGGGATGCACCTCCTCCCTCCGCTGTTCCGTTTCGCCGAAGAACTAGGTCTGTCCTGCGAGGTTGCTCTCGGAACCAGCCTCGAGTCGAACAAACGCTATGAGCTGGCCCTACGTTCCCAGCTGGCCCCGTGGCTCGTTCAGGGTAGGCGCGGTCCGGATTGGATCAAGCCGGGAGACATCTTCGTGGTGCCATCCGTTTACGGCGAGGCCGCCTGCTTGTCTGCTCAGGAAGCTATGAGCCGAGGTGCATACGTGCTCGCCTCGCGTGTTGGGCTGATGAGCTACCTTTCGCCGACGGCAACCGGTATTCGAACGTTCGCACCGGCCGACTTGGATTCCGCGGCCAAGGGTTTGACGGACATCATGGGCTTGGAGACGGACGTGTTCTCTGAAGAATGTGTGCGCGGAGTATCCGAGATCGAGGAGCGACGAGGCCGCTGGTACTCGGAGGTCTCTTCTTTCCTCCTGCAGGCCTCGAAGGCCGCATCATGAGGCGGCGGCGCGCGGCCCGCGCTCGAACTTCGCGGCGCGCGACCATTTTCGACAGCGATGCTTCTAACCCCTACGGGCGGGAACTTGCTCACCTGCTGAAGATGGAGGGCAGCGTGGAGATGGTGTTTTGCGGTCCCTCCGATCTGAGCGACATTGACGCGCGGCTCAGCCTGCGACCCCGATTTAGCGTGCCGAAGCTGCGAGATTTCGTGCACGAGATCCGCTCGCTCGTCGAAGTAGCAGTCCGTTCCGATCCCAGCAACCCAGTAATTGTCGTCTGGGCTCGTCCGTATCAGAAGATCGTTCTTGCAGCGCTGGCCGGCGGGCCCAGAAGGCGTCTTCATGCGGTCGTACATAATCCAACTTCAGATCGTTGGCCACGCGGCTGGAGGCGAATAGTAGAACGTTATTACCTTCAGAGAGCAAATCGACTGGTGCATTCAGCCACCCTCGGTGAGCATCTGCACCAGTTGACCGGGCTCACATCGGAGGTGGTGCAGCATCCGCCATACCTACAATGGGTATCCGCGAACATGCCAGAGTCCACCGACGGCACCACCGTCGATGGTTCTCGTGGCCGTCTGCTCATTTTCGGGCGGTACGAGCCCGACAAGTTCCGAGACTTGGAAGCACTGCTCTCCGAGCTCGACACGGTCGGAAGCGCTCTGGAGCTCAGAATGCTAACGCGACCTCACATCGACCTAACATTTCGACCGAAGCATCTGACCATCGACAATCGCTCCCGAAGCGAGTGGATAGCCGATCCAGAGCTCGCCGAGGCCCTAGCCTGGGCCGATGTACTGGTCGCCCCATACGAGGGCGTAACCGAGAGCGGGACCGTCAATCTTGCGCTGACTGCCGGCACGCGCGTCGTAGCATTCCGCGGCGGAGCCCTCTCGGAGCATCTGAGGCCCCAGGCTCTCGTGGAGCCTGCCGATTACAAGGCGCTGGCGATCGCCGCGCTTCGAGCTGTCTCCGGGCCGACATCGACGAATATGTGGACAGCCAACGATAGGGCTGAAAGCGCGCGATTGTCATGGCTCCAGGCGCTCAGGTCAGAGTGATTCCACTCTTGTCGCCGTCTGTGATGAGGTCCTCTCGGTCCGCCCGGGATCCGTCGGGAGCGAGGCGGTAGAGGAGTCGAGCCGGCACCCCTCCGTAGACGGCATCACCCTCGCACAGCCCGGTCACTACAGCACCAGCAGCGATCACGGCACCGCGCCCGATGCGAGCACCCGGCAGGATGGTTGCTCGGGCCCCCAGCCAGGCACCAGAATCGACAGAAATCGAGGCTTGAGTTGGCGTGCCACCGCGTCTGCCCGCTGATCCAATCGCGTGAGCACTCGTCACGAACATAACCTCCGGGCCGATCAACACATCGTCCCCGATTCGGATCGGTCCAGAGTTGTCGAAGTACACACCACGATTCGTCCAGCAGCGATCGCCGATGACGATATCCGTCCCCCCGAAGTAGTTCATGGCACCGATGAGAGAGTTCTTGCCGATCTTTAACCCCACCTGATTCAACATCCATCGCCGGAGTGGGCGAACACCCAGCGCGCTTGCGGCGAGGCGATTTCTGACCCATCCGGCCAGTGCACTGTTCAGATCCTGACGGACACCCATTTTCTGAGGGTAACAGGACCGCGTAGTAAGAGTGAGTTACCTGGTCCGCTGAGTGGTTTCTCAGGCAGACCTAGCCAGGCCTGGACCAATGACAGCTGCGCGGACGCTGTCCCTCACAGATAACGTTTGTCAGCTTCGAAGCAAGTTTTCTCAGAGGCTGCGGGCTGGCCGAGAACCCCGTGGGTTCAATCTGCTCGTTCGACGTCCTCCGGCGGCCCCAGGCGCCGGCCGCGCGAGACAGCCGCCCGCTAGCATGGGTGCATGGCAGGGTCTGCGGGGGCAACAGTAAACGGTCGGCGGATCCTCTTCCTTGAGGTGGCACGCGGAATCGCGGCCTCCCTCGTCGTCATCCATCATTTACTTGTAAACGTAGCTCCCGAGTACCGGGGGTTCTCACACACTGTGTTCGACCCAGGTCGCGTTGGCGTCGTCACGTTCTTCATCGTGAGCGGGTATGTGATCCCTCTCAGCCTGGCCGGACAGACCCAGCGCACGTTCTGGATTAGGCGCTTTTTCCGCCTTTTCCCCGTCTACTGGGTTGCGTTCGGCGTCTACGCGCTCTTCGCCCAAGACAGCATCGCTCCTGCACCTTGGTGGGTATGGGGGCTGAACCTTCTGATGCTGAACGGGCTCATTGGGCTAGTGAGCATACTTCCTCCCGCGTGGACGTTGTCGATCGAGTTGCTTTTCTATGCCCAGTCGTCATTCGCAAAGCGAATCGGGCGCCTAAACCTTGCGGTTCACGCAGGATGGGTATGGCTCGCGCTTTACCTTGCACTCTGCGTAGGAGCGGCTGTACTACAAATAGACCTGCCGGTTACCCTGCCTCTGCTCATGTTCTGTGCCGCCCTTGGCCACGCCCTTCACCTCCGCGACAGCGAAGGATCAACCGTCTGGCGGTGGCTCGCACTAGCTGGAGCGATTATCGGACCGGCTGGCGCCTTCCTTCGCGGTTCCGACGGCGAGTGGCCGCCTCTTACCTACTCGGCGTCCTTCCTGATCGGCGTCGCGGTATTCCTGATCTTCTACGTCGCGAGAGCACGGACGCTGCCTCGTTCGCTCGTCTGGCTCGGGGGAGTGAGTTACGCTCTTTACCTCTTCCACATCACGATCACACATACATTCAACAAATACATGGACCTGGGACCGGCGGTGTACGTGTTGACAGCTGGAGTTGCGTCTGTTCTCGTTGCGTGGTCGATGCATCGTTGGGTTGAGCTGCCGAGTATAGAGATCGGACGGAAGCTGACAAAGAAGCGAACATTGCGATCTCCGCTGCGGTGAGGAGTGTGTCGCGGTGTGCACTAGTAGTGGCAGATCCTCCGGTTTGTGGGTAGTTTTTGGATCTCGCCGAGCATTTCTCTCGTGCTGCTATTTCGCTGTACCTCAATTGTGATATCGGAACGAGGGCTTCTCGCCATCGCATCGGCGAAGATCACAGACGCATGCGTCTAGACCACAGATGCGTCGCCGAGAACGTGGCTCCGCGGGGAAGGGGAGGAAGGGATGACACGAGACGAGGTCCACAACACGGACCCGATCCACGACCACGCGTCACCAGCCGACCCGACTCCCACCCCAAACGCCCCACCTCGCGGCGCGACTTCTTCCGCCCCGCAGGCTTCGGCGTCGCCGGTCTCGCTGCCGGGGGTGCCGTCGCCGGCGGGATAGCAGTCGCCACCGCAGCCAACCCGCAGGAGGACTGCGGCTTCACGCCGCCCCCAAGCGCAGCGAATCGGGCTTCGACCACGTCGTCGTCGTGGTGTTCGAGAACCGCTCGTTCGACCATATGCTCGGCTGGCTCTACCCCGCCGGGAGCGAACCGGCCGGCCAGACCTTCGACGGCCTCGCCCAGGGCGACTACAGCAACCCCGGCGAGTCGGGCGAAGCCGTCCCCGCCCACATGTACACGAGGGCCACACCAGGCCTAGGACAAACCTCCCTAGCCCCACCCCTGCATGCCTGTTTGGGAATCACCTGAATGCTAAGTTGAGGAGCCGACCGAGTCCGGTCGTTGCGAATTTCTTCTGGGGGAACCACATGATCCGCTCTCGTTGGCGCGCGCTGCTCGCCACGCCCGCCCTGCTTGCGCTCGTCGTCGGCGGGTCGGTGCTCACCGCTCCGGCCGCGAACGCCGCGAGCCTGCTGACCGTCACCGCGCCTGCTGATGGCTCGACCGTCGCCTCGCGCACCGTCGAGGTCACCGGTCTCGCACCGGCAGACGCCACGGTCGTCGTGCTCAACGCAGCACAGACGGAAGAGCTCGGCCGCGGTGCCGTCACCGCCGAAGCCGAGGCCGCACAGGGCACCTTCGACATCACGCTCACGCCCTACGACGACAACGACACCGTCGCGCAGTCCATCTTCGTCACCGTCGAAGACGGTTCCGAAGCCGCCGTCCCGGTGAACTTCAACCTCCCGGAAGCACCCGCAGCGCCGGTCGACTCCTTCGACGTCGCCGCTCCGACGAACGGCCAGATCTTCACCGACAGCTACATCACGTTCTCTGGCACCAGCACGGTCGGGGCCGTCATCACCATCCGGGACGCAAGCGGCGAGCGTGTCCCCGGGCAGAGCGACGTGACCGCCTTCGACGGCACGTGGACGACGGACCTCTCCTTCGCCACGTACGACGGCGTGCAGACGCTCACGATCGAAGAGTCGGTCAACAACGCAGTCGTGAACACCATCGAGCGCACCATCACGGTACCCGCGCCGACCTTCACGATCACCTCCCCGAACAACGGTGACGTGTTCACCACCGCCGACATCACCTTCACCGGTACGGGCACTGACGGTGCCATCGTCACCGTCAACGACTCGCTCGGCCGCCCGGTCAACGGCGAGAACAGCGTCACCGTCGTCAACGGCGTGTGGAGCGCCGAGCTGTCCTTCGCCAGCTTCTCCGGCGAGCGTTCCTTCGCGGTGTACGAGACGCTCGGCGACAAGTACCTCGGCGCCATCACCCGCGTCATCACCCTGCCGACGTCTGAGCCGGTGTTCTACGACGCACCGGTCTTCACCAGCCCCACGCAGGGTCAGACGGTGACCCCTGGATTCGTGTACTTCACCGGCACCGCGACTCGCGGGACCGATGTGTACATGGTCGCCGTTCCGCGCGAACTGGTCGAGAACCCGACCGCGCGTTCCTCCCAGACCGACCTCCTGTTGTCGGCGGCCGCCGCCGGAGCACGCGCGGGGGACGTCTCCGCAGCTGCAGCCGAGCCCGTCTACCCGCTCTCCGCGGTGCGCGTCGACAACTCGGGAAACTGGAACATCATGCTCAGCCTCGGCGCCGGCGACTACGTCGCATTCGCCGTGCTCATCGACTCGACCGCTGAGCGCCTCGTTCCCGTCTCGCCGATCTCCGACCCGGTCGAGTTCACGGTAGCCGCCGCCCCCGTCGTCATCGACAACGGAAACGCCACCGGACCGACGAACTCCCCCGCCACCCTGGCGAAGACGGGCGTCGAGTCGCCGTCCCTCATCGGTGCTGCAGGCCTGCTCGCCGCTGCCGGCATCCTGCTGATGCTCGTCCGCACGCGCTCGGTCCGCACGGCTCGCGCCGCAGCGAACACCCCCGCACCGCGCGCCTAGTCACCATCACGACCGCTGCCGGCGGGCTCGCTCCACTCGGAGCAGCCCGCTGGCTTCGTCGTTTACGGGGGTCCCGCACACCGGTGCAGCTCGCCCAGCGCAGCACGGCGAGGCGGGAGCAATCCCCCACTCGCCCACAGCACGACATCCGTCGCGCGTCTACGCTAGGCAGCACAGCGGCGACCCCCGACCAGGCGTCGCCGCCGATCAGGGGGAGGCTCGAGTGGCACACGACGAGGAACCGCGTCCGGATCCCGGCCAGGAGTCCCAGCCCGAGGCCCGCACCAAACGCCCGGCCTCCCGCCGAGACTTCTTCCGCGCGGCAGGCTTCGGCGTCGCCGGGCTGGCAGCGGGCGGAGCGGTCGCCGGCGGGATCGCAGCCGCCACCGCAGCCAACCCGCAGGAGGACTACGGCTTCACGCCGCTCCCCAAGCGCAGCGAACCGGGCTTCGACCACGTCGTCGTCGTGATGTTCGAGAACCGCTCCTTCGACCACATGCTCGGGTGGCTCTACCCAGCGGGTGGTGAACCGGCCGGCCAGACCTTCGACGGCCTCGCCCAGGGCGACTACAGCAACCCCGGCGAGTCCGGCGAACCCGTCCCCGCCCACGTCTACACGGGCCCCACCGACCAGATCATGGCGCAACCCGACCCGGACCCCGGCGAGTTCTACCCACACGTCAACACGCAGCTCTTCGGCACCATCGACCCCGAGAGCAACGGCGACCTCCGCAATCCGCTGCAGCCACCGTGGAACCTCCCGGCCGACACCTCCTCGCCCAAGAACGACGGCTTCGTCAAGGACTACATCGTCAACTCGACGCTCGCCCGCGGACGCAAGCCGACGCCCGAGGAGTACTCCACCGTGATGGGAGGCTTCTCCCCCGAGATGCTGCCGGTGCTGTCCACGCTCGCCAAGAACTTCGGCGTCTACGACCACTGGTACGCGGCGGTCCCCTCCCAGACCTTCTGCAACCGCTCCTTCTTCCACGCGAGCACCTCCCACGGCTACGTCACCAACATCGAGGGCGACGGGATCGGCAAGTGGCTGAGCGCACCGGCCGTCCCCACCGTGTTCAACCGGCTCGAGGAGGCCGGCAAGACCTGGCGCGTCTACTACGACGCCCAGCAGGTCGTGTCCCTCACCGGTCTCCTGAGCGCACCGTCGATCGAGCGATTCTGGAAGAGCAACTTCCGCAGCATGGAGCAGTTCCACGAGGACGCGGCGAACGGTGACCTGCCCGACTACGCCTTCGTCGAACCACGCATGGTGTTCGACCACAACGACATGCACCCGCCGGTCGTCCGTCCCGACAACCCGAGCCGGGACGACGTCGACCCGGAGCTCGACTCCGCCTACTCCGACATGCGCGCCGGCGAGCAACTCCTCGGCGAGGTCTACACGTCGATCAAGCACGGGGCGTCGACCACCGGCTCGAACGCGATGAACACGGTCATGCTCGTCACCTTCGACGAACACGGCGGCATCTACGACCACGTCGCAC
This sequence comes from Plantibacter auratus, assembly GCF_050587365.1. NCBI lineage: Bacteria > Bacillati > Actinomycetota > Actinomycetes > Micrococcales > Microbacteriaceae > Plantibacter > Plantibacter auratus. Next base: position 87,042 of record NZ_JBOBFV010000005.1, read on the forward strand.
CACCTGAGGCGACCCCGCCGTCGGGCGAGCCGGAGGCGGGCGAGATGGGCTTCACCTTCGACCGCCTCGGCCTGCGGGTGCCGACGATCGTCATCTCCGCGTACACGAAGGCTGGCAGCGTCATCAACGAGGAGATGCATCACGGCTCACTCATGAAGACCCTCGCCGAGCTTCATGGACTCGACCCGCTGACCGAACGCGACCGCACCGCCACGAGCATCTTCAACGCCGTGAACCTCACCTCACCGAGGCAACCGGTGCTGTGGCCGACGGTGACGCCCGCCTACGTGCCGCCGAACCCCGAGGCGAACGCCCGCGCCGACAAGGACAAGGACCGCAAGCGACCGCTCACGCCGCCGGCCCTCGGACTCATCGGGATCCTCCTCGCGAAGTACGAACCGGGCGCCCCGCTACCGGACAACTACGCCGACGCCTACGAGGTGCTGACGAAGCACGGTGAAGGCCTGTTCGGCACGCGGGACTGAGCGGGCGGTGGTGCCCTTCGACAAGCTCAGGGACCGAACCGGATCGAGACGGATGCGAACGCTCCGGTCCTCTCCGCACCGCTCCCGGCCCCGACCTCCCCGGTCCCCGAGCACCCTCCCGATACCTGAGCACCGCTCCCGGCCCCGAGCACCCCTCCCGATCCCTGCGCACCCACCCAGTCCCGGCGCACCCTTCCCGGTCCCCGAGCACCCCACTCGGTCTCTGAGCACCTTTCCCGGTCCCTGAGGCACCCCTCCCGATTCCTGCGCACACCACCCGGTCTTTCAGTACCTTTCCCGGTCCCTGAGCTTGTCGAAGGGCGGCGACCCCCGTCGAGGTGCGACCTCAGAACTCGACGTCTGCCATCAGCGGGAACTCGGTGATCGGCTCATCGCCCCACGGGGCGAGTTCCAGGTACGTCGGACGGTCACCCTCGATATAGAGGAGCAGGCTCGCGGTCGAGGTACTCGCTTCGAGGACGATCTGTCGCGCCGTGGAGGGCCGGTCGTCGCTCTCAGGGACAAGGTCGATCGAGGGACAGGTGCCGCAACCGCACGTCCCGTGGACCGAGATGTCTGCGAGTTGTCCCGCCCACCGTTCCCGATCGGAGGCGGCGATCACCCGATCAACACCGTCCTCCGTACCACGGGCGACCATGGCGACCAGGAGGTCGCGCTCGCGGACGGAGAGGGGGCGCATGTGGCGAGTGTACGCGGGCCACGCGAGAAGTCGCTCACCGCTCGCAGGCCTGGAGAGGCACTCGCGCGCAACAGATGTTGGCTAAATATCCCAGATCAGCGGGAGAATCGGTCCGGGTTCGAATGTCAGTGGCTCATGTTTGGATGGTCCCATGTCCAGCAGCCCACGCGTTCCCCTCGGTCCGGTCTCCACCGACCCCTTGGGCACGCTGAGCGAGACGGTGTCCGAGCTCCTCCGCACGTGGTCGGGCGCGCTCGACCCGATCCGGCCAGGCGACGACGCCATCGAGCAGCTCGCCGGCATGAACGACGCGGGCGTGGTCCGCGTCCTCGACCAGCTGGGTGCCGTGCAGCACGTGGTCGAGGTCCTGGCCGCGCGCATCATGGGCTCGGTGTCGGAGCGTTCCCGAGGCGGCATCGTCGGCCACGACCCGTTGGCCCGCAGCCACGGGTATGCGACGCCGGCCGTCATGCTCTCGGAGCGGTGGCGCATCGCTCGCGGACGCGCCGCCACGATCACCTCGGTCGCCCAGGCGATCACCCCCAAGCGCGCCCTCACCGGTGACGTCATCGAGTGCGACCGCCCCGAGATCGCCGCCGCCATCGAACCCCGGCTCGCCACTGACGCCCCCTGCGTGCCGCTGTCCGAGGGCGACAACCCGACGTGCACGGTCGACCACGACGAAGCGACCACCCCATCCGGCTTCGTCCGGTCCGCACTCAGCGTCGAGGGCGCGGGCATCCTGCTGCGCGAGCTGCGGTTGGTGGGCTCCGGTGTCGACGACGAACGCATCCACCGTGCCGTCAGCGCCGGCATCGAGCACTGCGACGGTGCGCCGCTCGCCGAGGTCAGCAGCCTCGCCAAGCTCGTCCGCACCAGCCTCGACCAAGACGGCCCTGTGCCACGGGAGATCGCGCTCCGGAAGCAGCAGCGCTGCACCCTCCGCGAACTCCCCGACGGCATGACCGAGCTCCGCGCCTTCCTCGCACCCGAGGCGGCGGGATGGGTCCGCGCGACGATGGACGCCGTCGTCGGCAAGCAGCTGCGGCAGGTCCGGTTCGTCGATCCCTCCGATGAAGCGGCCGCGGCGGCAGTGACCAGCAGTGAGCTGCCCTCCGCGGATCCCCTCGACGACGCCTACGTTCCGGCCGCAGAGATGCCAGACACCCGCACGATGGACGAACGCCGGGTGGAAGCCCTCGTCGGGGTCTTCCGTCACGCCGCAGGTTGCGAGTCAGCGGTCATGGAACTCGCGCCCGTCTCCCTCATCATCCGCATGGACGAACCCGATCTGGCCGATGACGGCCAGTGGTCCGACGGCAAGGCCTACATCGACGGCGTCTCCGAACCGATCTCCGCCGGCACCGCACGGTGCATGGCGGCCGATGGCCGGATCATCCCCATGGTGCTCGGCGGGCCGTCCCAGGTGCTCGACCTCGGAGTTGGCACACGATTGTTCACCAAGGGGCAGAAGATGGCCCTCGCCGAGCGTGATGGCGGCTGCGCCTGGACCGGCTGTACCCATCCACCGTCGTATACCGAGGCCCATCACCTCGTCTGGTGGTCACGAGGCGGACCGACCGACCTGTCCAACGGCATCCTGCTCTGCAGCTTCCATCACCATCGCATCCACAACGACGGATGGGAGGTCATCGTGCGCGACCACGTGCCCTGGTTCATCCCGCCCGCGCATATCGATCCGCATCGCATTCCACGCCGCGGCGGCAAGCCGAGGTTGCGCGCCGCCTGACGACGCCATCGCACTCCCGGGTACGGGCCCGGGCGTCGATTCCGACCCAAACCGGTCTGCGGAGTGCTCCGAAGTATGGGTTCCGGTCATTTTCGTTACCCGAACGCGCAAATGGCCGGCGCGCATGGCCTGGGCCAAGCAGTCCCGGCACATGCGACCGGGCGGAGTGCAGCAATGGGGCTGCCACTCCGCCTTCCTCCCCCGCGGGGCTCGAACCGGGTTCGACAGGCTCAGGGGCCGGAGACCCGGTCATTGAGCCTGTCGAAATGCACCACGGACGACCCTTCGACACGCTCAGGGACCGAGGGAGCGCTCAGGGACCGGGGGAAGCACTCAGGGACCGGGGGAAGCACTCAGGGGACCGAGGGGAAGTGCTCCGGAACGGAGAGCCGGTCATTGAGCCTGTCGAAATGCACACGAGAAACCTTGCCCTTCGACAAGCTCAGGGAACGGCGGCTATCGGTCTCAGGGAACGGGGCTATCGGTCACTGAGCCTGTCGACGTGTCAGCACCCCGACGGCAGCACGAAGCCCCGCCCTCGACCGGAGTCGGGGACGGGGCTTCGAAGGGTGAGACTAGGCCGTGACCTGCGCGCCCTTGCGGCGAGCAGCGGCGAACAGCATGCCGGCAGCACCGAGCAGCAGCAGCGCGGCAGCGCCACCGACGAGGACACCCGAGTCCGAGCCGGTGTCAGCCAGCGTCGGGACGGCCGGGGCGCCAGCGGCGACCGGGTCGGCGATGACGGCGATGGAGTCAGCGCGGGCGTTGCCAGCGGTGTCGGTCACGGTGAACGTGTAGGTGCCGACCTGGATACCCTCGCCCTGCAGGGTGAGGCCCGAAGCTGCGAAGCCACCGGTCTCGTCAGCGATGACCGTGTTGGCGCCGTCGGCGGAGCCGAAGATCTCACCGTTCGGGTCGGTCACGGCGAACGACAGGGTGTCGCCCGGGGTGAAGCCCGTGACGGTCACGCTGAAGCCGGCGCCGCCGGGGCGGACGTCGGAGAAGTAGATCGTGTCGGGGTCGACGGAGACCGCCGGGTTGAAGACCGGAGCGACGACCGGAGCGGCGAAGTTGTACGTGTCCGCACCGAAGGTCACCGACTGCAGCGTGTCGACCGTGCCGGCGTTGGCGAAGACACCGAACGCGAGCAGGTTGAAGTCGCCGAGCGCTTCGCTGAGCTCTGCAGGCGTGTAGGTCGCGTCGGTCGCCAGACCCGGAACGTTCCGGCTGACGACCCAGTCGCCACCGAGGTTGTCGACGCCCGGCGCCACAGGACGCAGCGTTGTGAAGGTGTCGGAAGTGCCGTCGGCGAAAACGGGGATCTGGAAGTACAGGTCGTCTTCGACAGACGCGTAGCTGATGCTCGCCGCTGCGTCGAGGAAGCCGCCAGCAGCGACCGGGACACCGCCGTCGTTGTTGAAGCCGTAGATGATCTGCGAGTCACCGGTCATGGTGAGACCGGCGTCGCTCAGGACGGCCGGGGCACCAGGCGTGGCGACACCCTCGTGCCAGCCGGCGTAGTTCGCCTCGTTCGGAGCGATCTGATCTGCGGTGACCTGGATCTCAGCTGCGGACGCGGGTCCGGCGATGAGGAGGGTGGATCCGGCGACAACTGCGAGGCCGGTGGCGAGAGCCGCAGTGCGGCGTGACGTCTTCAAATTCACTGAGGTGAGTACTTTCGTCTAGGGGTCCGACAGGCGCGACGTACCTGTTGGTTTTCTGAGACTAAGCGGATTCTCAGGGAAAGTTAATAGGGGGAACCACTGATTCTTTTGTCCTCCGCACAGGGGACATCGGAGCGAGGGTCGCCCGTGGGCCCTTCGACAAGCTCAGGGACCGGAAGGGGTGCTCAGGGATCGGCAGAGGTACTTGAGGACGACTTCGGTCACTGAGCCTGTCGAAGTGCGCGCGCGAAATCCGCCGATCGAACAGATCGCCCGTGGACCCTTCGACTAGCTCAGGGACCGGCAGAGGTGCTCAGAGACCGGAAGAGGTGCTCAGGGACCGGAAGGGTCGGCGACTCGCAGCTACGCCAGGGCGGCGACCGTCTGGCGGGCGATCTCGAGTTCCTCGTTCGTGGGGACGACGAGAACGGTCACCGGGGAGTCGTCCGTCGAGATCACCCTGATGCCACGCGACCGCTCAGCGTTGCGGTCCTCGTCAAGGATGATGCCGAGCCCTTCGAGGCCCTGCACCGCACCGGCACGGATCAGCGGCGCGTTCTCGCCGACGCCCGCCGTGAACACGACCACGTCGAGACCACCGAGGACCGCGAGGTACGCCCCGAGGTAGTGCCGCAGGCGGTGGACGGTCACGTCGAGTGCGAGCTGCGCCGCTTCGTCGCCTTTCGACGCGGACTCGGTGACGTCGCGCATGTCTCCGGTACCCGACAGCCCCAGCAGACCACTGCGGCGGTTGAGCAACGTGTCGAGCTCGTCGAACCCGAGCCCCGCCTTGCGATGCAGGTGGAACAGCACCGCGGGGTCGAGGTCGCCGGAGCGCGTCCCCATGACGAGTCCTTCGAGGGGCGTCATGCCCATCGAGGTGTCGACCGATCGGCCGCCGTCGATCGCGCACGCCGACGCACCGTTGCCGAGGTGGAAGACGATCTGCTTCAGCTCACCGAGCGGACGGTCGAGGAACGCCGCCGCAGCCTCCGACACGAACTTGTGCGAGGTGCCGTGGAAGCCGTACCGACGGACGCGATGCTTCGCGGCGAGCTCCGCATCGATTGCATACGTGTACGCCGCGGCCGGGATGGTCTGGTGGAACGCGGTGTCGAACACCGCCACGTGCGGGACGTCGGGGAACGCGACCTGCGCCGCGTTGATGCCCTGCAGATTCGCCGGGTTGTGCAGCGGCGCCAGCTCGGAGATGTCCTCGATGTTGATCTTCACGAGGTCCGTCACCACGGTCGGCTCGAAGAAGCGCTTCCCACCGTGCACCACCCGGTGGCCGACCGCGATCGGCGCGTGCTCGTCGAGTGACGGCCCGTGCTCGGCGAACGCATCGAGCATGACCCGGAACCCCGCCGTGTGGTCGGGGATCTCACGCTCGATGACCCAGCGCTCCTCGATGGGCGGCGTCGTCGCACCCGCGGCGTCCGGGAGGTAGGACCGGTGCTCGGCGGCACCCGTCGCGTCGCCGATGCGTTCGACGAGCCCGCTGGCGAGCGTCCGCTCCGTCTCGACATCGATGAGCTGGTACTTGAACGACGAGGAACCGGAGTTCACCACGAGGACGGTGGGCATGTGTGTCTGGACCTATTCCTGTTCCTGCGCCTGGATGGCGGTGATCGCGACGGTGTTGACGATGTCCTGCACGAGCGCGCCGCGCGACAGGTCGTTGATCGGCTTGTTGAGCCCCTGCAGCACCGGACCGATCGCGACGGCACCCGCGGAACGCTGCACCGCCTTGTACGTGTTATTGCCGGTGTTGAGGTCGGGGAAGATGAACACGGTCGCGCGGCCGGCGACCTGCGAGTCGGGCATCTTCGTCGCGGCCACCGCGGCATCGGCGGCGGCGTCGTACTGGATCGGCCCCTCGACGAGGAGGTCGGGCCGACGCTCACGCACCTGCCGGGTCGCTGAGCGGACCTTCTCGACGTCGGCACCGGCACCGGAGTCACCGGTGGAGTACGACAGCATCGCGATGCGCTGCTCGATCCCGAACTGCTCCGCCGTCTCGGCCGAGGAGATCGCGATGTCGGCGAGCTGGGCGTCGGTCGGGTCGGGGTTCACCGCGCAGTCGCCGTAGACGAGCACGCGGTCGGCGAGCGCCATGAGGAACACGCTCGACACCACGGAGACACCGGGCTTCGTCTTGATGATCTCGAACGACGGCCGGATGGTGTGCGCCGTCGTGTGGGCGGCGCCCGAGACCATGCCGTCGGCGAGCCCGAGGTGCACCATCATCGTGCCGAAGTAGGAGACGTCGGTGACGGCGTCGCTCGCCATGTCGATCGTGACGCCCTTGTGGGCCCGCAACCTGGCGTACTCCTCGGCGAACTTGAGGCGCAGCACCGCGTCGAAGGGGCTGACGATGGTCGCCTTGCTGAGGTCGATGCCGAGCTCGATGGCCCGCGAGCGCACCTCGATCTCCTCACCGAGGATGGTGAGGTCGGCGACCTCACGGGCGAGCAGGGTGCCGGCCGCGCGGAGGATGCGGTCGTCGTCGCCCTCCGGCAGCACGATGTGTTTGCGGTTCGACCGCGCGCGCTCCAGCAGGCCGTACTCGAACATGAGGGGCGTCACGACGTCGGCGCGCGCCACGTTGAGCAGCTCGAGCAGGAGCGGTGCGTCGACGTTCTGCTCGAACAGCGCGAGAGCGGTGTCGTACTTGCGCTGCGAGTCGGCGGCGAGACGGCCACGGGTGTTCATGACGCGGACCGCGGTGTCGTAGGTGCCGAGGTCGGTGCTGACGATCGGCGGGATCTCGCCGAGACCGGAGATGAGCTCCTCCACGACCTCGGGCAGCGGGAACCCACCGTTGAGCACGATGCCCGCGATGGACGGGAACGTGCCGGAAGCGTTGGCCATCAGCGCGGCGAGCAGCACTTCGGTGCGGTCTGCCGGGATCACGATGACGGATCCCTCGGTGATGCGCGGGAGCACGTTCACCATGGACATGCCCGCCACGACGACGCCGAGCGCCTCGCGGGTGAGCAGCTCCTCGCTGCCCTTCACGAGGGTGCCGTCGACGGCCTCGAGGATGCTGTCCATGGTCGGGGCGATGAGGAAGGTGTCTTCAGGGATGGCCCAGACGGGGACCATCGCGGCGCCGGCGGCGTGGCCGGCCGGGGCGACGACGGAACCGTTCGCGGAACCGTTCGGGTGGATGGCGTCGCTGATCGCTGCGGTGATCTCGAGGAGCTTGTCGGGATCGGCGCGGTTCGCGACGACCGCGAGCAGCTGGGCGTGGGCGTCTGCGAGCTCGCCCAGGGCGAGTTCGGCGATGTTGCGCATGTCGTCGGGCGTGCGGGCGACGGACTGGCCGAGCTGCTCCCCCGCACCCTGACCGGCCCGGCCGCCGAGCACGAGGAGGACCGGAGCACCGAGGTTGGTGGCGATCCGCGCGTTGTAGCCGAGCTCCGTCGGGCTGCCGACGTCGGTGTAGTCGGAGCCGAGGATCACGACCGCGTCGCACTGCGCCTCGATGTGCTTGTACCGCTGGACGATGCGCGAGAGCGCCGCCTCGGGATCGGTGTGCACGTCGTCGTAGCTGACGCCGATGCAGTCCTCGTAGGCGAGGTCGACGCCGTCGTGCTCGAGCAGCAGCTGGAGCACGTAGTCGGGTTTCGTCGTTGACCGTGCGATGGGGCGGAACACCCCGATCCGCTCGATCTGATGGCTCAGGGTGTCGAGGACCCCGAGGGCCACCGTCGACTTCCCGGAGTGTCCTTCGGCAGAGATGATGTAAATGCTTCGCGCCACGGTTTCCAGCCTACGGGGGCGGGCTCGGCGGGGGCTGGGTAAGCGCACAATGTCGTGGTGCTCTGGCGGACGGACGCGAGCGCAGGAGATCGGCGCGAGAGCAGGAGGAAGCGGCGCCGGATGTCCTGCTGTGGGGCGGACGTCCTGCTGCGGCGCGGGCGGCCTGATCGTGCCGGGCCGGAGACGGCACCGCAGGCAATGCGGGCACGAAAAAGACTCCCCGCGCACCCGCCAGAGCCCGGTTACCCTTGCTGCGTTTCCGCCCTGGGGGAGTTGGCCTGGATGGCGCCACGCGGGGAGCCGTCACCTAGTGTACCCGAGCCGCGACCGGGTTGCGTACGCCCCGGTTGAGGCGTTGACTGGCGGATCTGGGACCACTGGACCCAGACCACCGGTCGACCGCCGCCCCCACGAACGGGCGGGCGCACCGATCGGGACCGCATCGAACGAGAGGACTCACATGACCGACGTCGTCATCGCCGGAGGACACGGACAGATCGCCCTGCACCTGCAGCGACTGCTCGCCGAAGCAGGACACTCCCCCGCCGGCATCATCCGCAACCCCGAACAGGTCGGAGAACTCCAGGGCATCGGTTCCCGAGCCATCGTCCTCGACCTCGAGCACTCCTCGGCAGCCGAACTGGCCGACGAACTCGCCGGAGCCGACGTCGTCGTGTTCGCGGCGGGAGCCGGCCCGAACAGCGGCGCCGACCGCAAGCTCACCCTCGACCGCGACGGCGCCATCCTCCTCGCCGAGGCGGCCGAGCTCGCCAAGGTCCCCCGCTACCTCATGGTGTCGGCGATGAGCACCGACGACTTCGACCCGGAGTCGGACGACGTGTTCCAGGTCTACCTGCGGGCGAAGTCCGAAGCCGACGCCGACCTCCGCGGGCGCGACCTCGACTGGACGATCGTCCGTCCGGGCGGCCTGACGGACGACGCCCCGACCGGCACGATCACCGCCGCGACGACCACCGACCGCGGCTCGATCCCGCGCGCCGACGTCGCCGCCGTGCTGTTCGCGCTCATCGAGTCGGGCGCGGCGTCCCGCACCCAGTTCGAGGTCATCGGCGGCGAGACCCCGATCCGCGAGGCGCTCGCGGCGCTGTAAGTCAGTCCGTTCCCTGAGCGGGGACGGGCAACGAACACCGGTCACTGAGCCTGTCGAAGTGCACACGGGACACCGCCCTTCGACAAGCTCAGGGACCGGAATGAGTTTTCAGGGACCGTGGAGGGCTTCAAGGACCGTGGAGGGCTTCAAGGACCGGAACAGGGACGGGCAACGAACACCGGTCACTGAGCCTGTCGAAGTGCACACGGGACACCGCCCTTCGACAAGCTCAGGGACCGGAATGGGTTTCAGGGACCGGAGAGGGTTCAGGGACCGGAAGTCGTCTCACCGAGCGGGTACGTGCTCAGTGCTCGGGTCCACACAACCGATGCCCACGACGGCTCCGAAGAGTTCTCTGACCCGCACCGGCATCGTGTGCGCGCAACCTGGCGCACATATGGAGTTCCTGTGGGCGACACGTCCAGGGGTGTTACCTGTTCGTTATCAGTCCTAGGATCGGGCAACGGGTTCCGGCCCGGACGATGTACGCAGCGCGACGGAGGCCGATGATGGACCAACGCTACGACCCCGCGTTCCAGCGCGGACACACCGACGAGCGCACGCGCCCGAACGCCTCCGACACCGGCCGCCGCAGCCACCTCGCCTCGCTCGAGGAGATCGCCCCGCAGCTCATCCAGCCGCCCACCGACGGTCGCCCCGTCCGCCCGCCGACCGACGACCGGTTCGACGACGGCCCGCGCGCCCAGCCGTCCCGAGGCATGCCCTCACAGACCGATCGCCGCATCCACCCGTTCGAAGCCCGGACCGGCGACACCGCGGCGGTCGCCGATCAGCCTGGCGCGGCAGGTCCCGACGCGCAGCGGACCGAGTTCGACCAGGAGCGGTACGACGAGTACCTCGACGCCGCCGACGCCCACCGCGTCCGCGCCGTGGTCTGGGAACGGGTCCTCTGGATCGTCGGTGTCGTCCTCACGCTCGGCGGCGGTGTGGGGCTGTGGCAGTCGTTCACCCTGCTCTACCGCGGGTTCGTCGGCGACAGCGGCCCGACCGACAACTACCTCTGGATGCAGTTCCTCGGAGCGCTCGCCCCGACCCTCATCACGATCGGCCTCGCCACCATCGTCGCGCTGCTGTTCAGGCGCATGCTCGACCACGACCGCAGGAGCCGACCATGACCGAGCAGAGCAACACCAGCCGCGCCCCACGGGACACCGTCGCCGAGCTGAAGCCCGCGCTGAACGCCGAGGAGTTCCAGGTACTGGCCGAGCGCATCCTCGACAACGTCGAGCGCGTCCTCGACGGCAAGCCGTTCGCTGCCCGGATGGCCCTCATCGTGATGCTCGCCGAGGGTCACCTGCTCATCGAGGACGTCCCCGGCGTCGGCAAGACGGTCCTCGCGAAGGCCCTCGCCGCTTCCGTCGGCAGTACCGTCCGCCGCATCCAGTTCACGCCCGATCTGCTCCCGTCGGACGTCACCGGCGTCTCGATCTTCAACCAGGTCGACCGCGAGTTCGAGTTCAAGCCCGGAGCGGTGTTCGCGAACATCGTCATCGCCGACGAGATCAACCGCTCCTCGCCGAAGACCCAGTCGGCGCTGCTCGAATCGATGGAGGAGCGTCAGGTCACGGTCGACGGCGAGACGCACGCCCTCCCGTCGCCGTTCACGGTCGTCGCCACGCAGAACCCGCTCGAGATGGAGGGCACCTACGCCCTGCCGGAAGCCCAGCGCGACCGCTTCATGGCGCGTATCTCGATGGGATACCCCGACGCGTCAGCCGAGCTCGCGATGCTCCGCCAGCGCGACACGGTCAACCCGCTCGACACCATCGGCCCGGTCGCCTCACGCGGCGACGTCGAGCGCCTCATCGCCTGGGCCCGCGGTGTCTTCGTGTCACCGATCGTCGAGCAGTACTGCGTCTCGCTCGTGCAGGCGACCCGCGTGCACCCCGAACTCCGGCTCGGCGCGAGCCCGCGCGCCACCCTGCAACTCGTCCGCGCGGCCAAGGTGCTCGCCGCGCTCGACGGCCGCGAGTTCGTCTTACCCGACGACATCGACCAGCTGCTCGCACCGGTCCTCGCCCACCGGCTCATCCCCACCCGCCGCGCGGTGAGCGCCCACGACCGCTCAGGCGTCCAGGCGGTCTCCGAGGTGCTCGTCGAGCTGCTGGAGCGGACACCCGTGCCGCACTCCGGTCGCACCGAGCTGAGGTCCTGATCCGATGGCCCCGCACCGCGACCGCCGGATCGCCGTGATCCGGCACTGGAGGTCCTGAGCCCATGAAGCGCCGCGTGCCGTTGACGAGACGCGCGGTCGGCGTGCTCATCGCGGCCGGCGTGTGCCTCATCTTCGCGCGCGGGATCGGCTCGCCGGAGTTGCTCGCAGCGGCCGGCCTGCTCGTCGCGCTCGTCGCCGCCAGCTTCGGCGCGGTCTACCTCGAGCGACCGTCGCTCCGGGTCGATCGCACCACCCGACCCGACCTCGTCGCGGTCGGCGGCCGGATCTCCGTCGAGGTCACGATCGCCGAGACGAGCGCGCTCCCCCACGTCCACACGGAGTGGAAGGACCGCGTGCCGGCCGGGCTCGCCGGCAGCGCCGAGGGGACCCTGCCGAGTACCGGCGTCGCGGGCATCGGATCGCGCCGTCGGACGGCCGAGTACACCGTGACGGCGCTGCGTCGAGGAGAACACGACCTCGGCCCGCTCGGGCTGACCGTGAGCGACCCGTTCGGACTCGTCGTCCGTCGTCGCGACGTGGGCGGGACGCATGCGGTCGTCGTCCTGCCGGAGGTCGTGGTCCTGCCGGAGATCCCCGCACTCACGGCCAGCCGCGACGGTTCCACGCGCCCGTCGTCGCTGCATGTCGGCGCCGGCGAGGACGACATCATCGCCCGTCCCTACCTGCCGGGGGACGCGATCCGCCGACTGCACTGGCGGGCGAGCGCGCACCACGGTGAACTGATGGTGCGGCAGGAGGAGCAGCGCAACGACCCCGAGGCGACCGTCCTCCTCGACACCGCCGCAGCCCACTGGGCCTGGCCCGACGACGATCCGTCGTACCTGCCGGCGTTCGAGCAGGCCGTGTCGCTGGCGGCCTCGATCACCGCCCACCTCGCCGACGCCGACTACCGCGTCAACCTGGTCGGTGCCGGAACCGAGGAGCTCTCCCGGGAGATCAGTGCGAGATCCGCGACCGGTGGCCTGCGGTCCAGCCCCGTCGGCGACATGGGCGACGCGCTCGCCCGCGCAGGGCAGCATCTCGAGGAGGACGACCTGGACGCCGCCCTGCTCGACCTGGCCCTCCTGCGTCCGTCGGTCCGGCCCGATCGGTTCCTCGACCTCTCACCCGTCATCGCCGCGCGCCGGTCGCAACCGGTCATCGCGATCCTCGGCGATGTGGAGGAGGGCGACCTCGGCGAGCTGACCGCCGTCGCGCACCTCTCGCCGCTCCCCGTCGCACTCCTCCCGGCCGGCGCCCGGCGTCGGTCCATCGAGCTCCTGGAGTCGGCCGGCTGGCGCTGCCACGTCGGCGAGCGCGGCGCATCGTTCCAGGCGCTGTGGTCCGGCACGAGCGGTCCGGCGACCACCACGCTGGCTCCGCAGTCGGCCGGCCGTGGTGGTCGGGGCGGCCAGGGCGGCCGCCGGGGTGCCGGAGGTGCGAATGTCCGTCGCTGAGGAACGCCGCGCGGCGGCCGCCGCCCGTGGCCGTGTGCCGTCTCGCGGAGGGGTGCCCTCGGACGTCCGTCCTGGTGCCGGCTCGTCGAACCCCCGACGCCCGTCCCGTGGCGGAACCAGCGGCGGGTCGTGGTCGGGAAGCGCCGGCGGGCGCCGGGACGACCCACGCGACACCGCGAACGTCGGCGACCTGCGTCTGGGCCTCGCCGCCTTCCTCCTCCTCGCGACGGGTGGCCTCGGATTCGGGCGGGTGCTCGACGCGCTCGGCTGGTGGTTCGTCACGAACCTCGTCATCGCGATCGTCCTCGCCACGGCGATCCTCCTCCGGCGCACGAGACTGCCGGCGGTGTTCGTGTGGCTCGGCGCCGGCGCCGCGTGGCTGCTGACGATCACGCTGTTCTTCGCCAGTGAGACGGCGATCATCGGCATCGTCCCGACCCCGACGACGCTTGGCGCCTTCGAACGGTTGCGTGACGCCGGGTTCCAGACCTTCCACGACGGCTCGGCCCCGCTCGACACCGACGCTGGCGTGGTCTTCGTCATGGCCGCCGGCGGCGGCCTCGTCGCGCTGGCGGTCGCGTGGCTCGTGCTCGGCCGGCACGCGCCGGTGCTCGCGGCCGTCCTGGTCTTCGCCGTGTACGCCGGACCGACGGTCGCCGTGTCGTTCCCCCTTGATCCGTGGGTGTTCGCGTTCGTCGCCCTCTCCTTCCTCTGGCTGCTCCGCGAGGACGTCCGGCGCCGGGAGCTGCTGCGAGCGCTCGCCTCGGCCCGGGCCGCCGGCGATGGACGCGGCGCCGGCCCGTCGGCGATGACCGGTGCCGGTCGCTTCGGAGGCCTCGGCCCGGCCGTCCTGGTCAGTGCCGTGGCCGTGGTCGTCGCCCTCCTCACACCGGCCGTGCTCCCCGACCTCGCCGTCCGGGATGTGACCGCGGGCGCCCGTGGGAGCGGTCCGTTCGTGAACGGCATCAATCCGCTCATCTCGCTCGGCCAGAGTCTGCGGCGTCCCGCGAACACGACCGCCCTCGAGTACACGACCACCGCCGACGACGCCCCCTACCTCAAGGTCACCGACCTCAGCGACTTCACGGGTACGGTCTGGGGGCCGGACAATTCGGGCTACAACGACGGCAACACGCTCGACGCCTTCCCCGCGCCGGCCGGGCTCAGCGAGGCGATCCCGGTGGAGACCTTCGAGACGACGGTCACGGTGGACTCGCTGTCGAGCCCGTGGCTGCCGCTGCCGTATCCGACACAGAAGGTCGACGGGCTCCGCGGTGACTGGCGGTTCGAGGCCGCCGGGCTGACGGCGATGGCGGAGCGTGGATCCACCCGCGGGCAGACGTACACGGCGACGAGCACCGCGATCCTGCCGACCGCGCAGCAGATGCGCGACGTCCCGCCGGTCGCCGACCCGGCGTCAGCCGCCCCCTATCTCGAGCTGCCTGACGACCTGCCGCAGATCATCCGTGACACGGCCGCCGACGTCACGGCGACCGCCTCCACCGACTACGACCGCGCGATCGCCCTGCAGCGCTACTTCCGCAGCACCTTCGAGTACTCGGAGTCGGCGCCGGTCGAGGAGGGCTTCGACGGCAGCGGAGCCGAGGTCATCGCGACGTTCCTGGAGCGCAAGGCCGGCTACTGCATCCACTTCTCGTCCGCGATGGCCGTGATGTCGCGCGTCCTCGGCATCCCCGCGCGCATCGCCATCGGGTACTTGCCGGGCACGACGATCGACAACACCCCGGCGAACCGCGACACCTACATCGTCACCTCGGACCAGTTGCACGCCTGGCCGGAGCTGTACTTCGAGGGTGTGGGCTGGGTGCCGTTCGAGCCGACGGCCAGCCGTGGAGTCGTGACGCAGTTCAGCGACGCGAGCACGGCGACGCCCGGCAGCGGATCGGTGAGCCCCGACAGCCGTCCGGCTCCGACCGCGGCGTCGACGCCCACGCCCACCGCGGACGCGCTCGGCGGACCGACCTCGACCCGGTCCGGCGGGGCCTTCACCGCTGCTCTCGTCCCGCTCGCGATCCTGCTCGGCGCGCTGGTGCTGCTCGCCACCCCGTCGATCGCCCGGGGACTCCGGCGTGCGGCCGGGCGTCGGCGTGCCCTCGCCGAGGGGACCTCGGCAGGCTGGGCCTGGGCGGAGTTCCTCGACACCGCCCGCGACCTCGGCTTCCCCGTGACGTCGGCGGAGTCACCACGCGGGTTCGCATCGCGGCTGCGCGGGCAGTTCCGGATCGAGTCGCCGGCCGTCGACCGACTCGTGGCGGCGGTCGAGCGGGAGAGCTATGCGCCGAGCGCTGGTGGTGCGGCGAGCGCCGGTTCGGTCGACGCGGCGTTGGCTGAGGCGAAGGCGGCCCTGCGGTCGGCGAGTCAGCCGCTCGAACGCGTCCTCGCGGCCGTCCTCCCGCGGTCGCTCGTGCTGCGGCGTGATCAACGGGTGGACTGGCGGCCGCCTGCTGCGAGCTGACGCGAGTGGCGCTCCGTGCCGGTGTCCCCGACCGTGGGCGTTCGTGCTCGGCCAGGGTCGGAGCGCGGCGGCGGGGCCGGGTGGCGCGCGGCGGTCCGTGAACCAGGTATGCTGCTATCTGGCCGTTTTTCACAAACAGCCATGGAGAATTCGCCTAGTGGCCTATGGCGCACGCTTGGAAAGCGTGTTGGGTTAACGCCCTCGGGGGTTCGAATCCCCCATTCTCCGCCACGAACGCCCCGCCTCGCGCGGGGCGTTCTGCGTTTCCGGAGTACACCGGCGACGTGTCCTCAGGTTGCCAGCGCGGTGCGCTGGCGTGAGCGCGGGTCACACGCGTGAGCGCGGGTCTCCGGAGGGGCGCGCTCAAGGCTACGACCCGCGCCCACACCGAACTCGTCGGTTTCGCGCCAGCGCACCGCGCTGGCACCGAGTCCGCACATCTCACGTCAGCGCACCGCGCTGAGCGAGTCGATTATTCGATGGTTGACAGTTATAAATCGAAGCGTTAGCGTTCTAATCATGGACGACGAGACACCCACCCTCAGCAGCACACTCGAACTGGTCCGCTGGATCGGGTGGGCACAGCGCAAAGCCGGCGAGGACTGGATCCGAGCCCGCGAGCTCAGCCACGAACAGGCCTTCGTCCTCGGCCACCTCGTCCGGCATCCAGGATCGAGCCAACGCGACATCGCCGAGGTGAGCCGGACGAGCGCCGCCAGCGTCTCGAGCCTCCTGCAGGGACTCGAACGCCGAGACCTCGTCGAACGCCGCACGGAAGACGGAAACGCACGCACCAAGCGCGTCTACGCCACCCCGCTCGGCACCGACCTCATCGCCGGGTTCGAGACCGCGATGGCCGAAGCCGACGACATCATCCTCACTCCGCTGGACCAGAGCGAACGCGACACCCTGCACGCTCTGCTCACGAAGCTCACGGCGCACCTGCCGCAGCCGACCCGCTGATCACCGCTCGGGGAACCCGAGCACCCTGACCACGCGACGAGACCACTCGCCGCGTCACTCACCGACCGCCGAACACGATCGCGACCGCGAACGCCAGGACGGCGCTGTCCGTCGCGCCCGAACGCCCGCTGAGCCCGTCCGCTCAGCCCGCGCCGCACGACCACCCCAATCACCGAACCTTCGCCGCGCCGGCGCTCATCGTCGCGCCCTGAACCTGCCCGAAACGGAGCCAACCATGCACCCCGAAGACCACACCGATCCCGCAACCGGAACACCCATCCCGAGTGGCACCGCACCATCGACGGCCACCGCTCCGTCGACCGACACCACACCCTCGACCGCAGCCGACACGGTCGGCAGCAACCGCTGGTACCTCTCGACCGCCCCGATCATCCGGGCACTCATCCATCTGTGCGTCCCGATGGCAGCGGCGCTGGTCGTCAGCGCCGTCTACAACCTCATCAACGCGGGCGTCGTCGGCTCGCTGCACGACACCACCCTGCTCGCCGCGATCACGCTCGGAGCCCCGATCCTCGGACTGATCATGGCCATCGGCGACCTGTTCGGCGTCGGCGGCGGCGCGCTCATCTCCAGACTCCTGGGCGCCTCCGAACACGACCCGGCACAGGCCGGGGACATCAAACGGGCCGCTTCCTTCTCCGTCTGGGGCGCGTTCCTGACGGGCGCCGTCCTGGGCGGGATCGGCCTCGTGTTCCTCGGCCCACTCGTGTCACTGCTCGGGGCGGACGCGGTCACCGCCCCGGCGACCTCGGCGTTCATCGGTGTCATGCTCGCGTTCGTCCCCGTCATGGCGACCGCGTTCTGTCTGGAACAGCTCGTGCGGGCCGAGGGTGCCGCCCGTCAGGTGATGATCGCCCTCATCGCGTCGGCCGTGGCGAACCTCGTCCTCGATCTCGTCTTCATCCTCGGGTTCGACTGGGGCGTCGCCGGTGCAGCGCTCGCGATGGGTCTGGCGAACCTCGGTGTCCTCGTCTACTTCGTGGCGTGGTTGCAGCGCAACAGCGAGCACGTCAGCCTGGCACCGCGCTGGTTCACGCTGTCGCCGACCATCCTCAAGCCGGTCCTCGGCGTCGGCGTCAGCACCCTCCTGCAGTCGGGGTTCCTCATCGTCACAGCGCTCGTGTTGAACACGCTGGCCGCGGCCTACGGAGACGCCCCACTCGCGGCCATGGGCGTCGCGGTCCGGATAGCCCAGGTGCCCGAGTTCCTGGTCATGGGCGTCACCTTCGGCGTGCTCCCGCTGCTCGCCTATGCGTTCGGCAAGGGCGACGGCGCACGCCTCCGGTCGGCTCTCCGCGCCTCGGCACTCGCGGTCGGTGGGATCTCGATCCTCTTCGCCGGCGTCGTCTTCGTCCTGCGTGAGCCGATCGTCTCCGCGTTCATCGCCGACCCCTCCGTCCTCGGTCTCGGCGTCACGATCCTCGTCGCCCAGCTCACCGCGATGATCGCCAACGGGTTCACCGGACTCATCACCTCGCTCTTCCAAGCGACCGGGCGAGCGCTCCCCGCGGCGGTCATGGCCGTCACCCAGGGCGTGCTGTTCGTCCCGATCGTCCTCCTCGGCAACCTGTGGTTCGGACTCGGTGGCATCGTCTGGTCGCTCACCGTGACGGAGGTCATCGTCTTCCTGGTCGGTGTCCTGCTCTGGCTCGGCTCGCGACGTGCCATCGACCGTGGCCTCGCAGCC
Organism: Plantibacter auratus; assembly: GCF_050587365.1. Lineage (NCBI taxonomy): Bacteria > Bacillati > Actinomycetota > Actinomycetes > Micrococcales > Microbacteriaceae > Plantibacter > Plantibacter auratus. The sequence continues at coordinate 105,300 of NZ_JBOBFV010000005.1, forward strand.
GGTTCCCCGGAGCGAGCCGACGCACAACTCGCCGACGTCTGACGGGCTGCCAGCGCGGTGCGCTGACGTGAGCGCGGGTCACACGCGCGGGCGCGGGTCTCCGGAGGGCCGCGCCCACGTCTATGCCCCGCGCTCACGCCGATTGCAGCGATCTCACGTCGGCGCACCGCGCTGGCGAGACCCCGCCGGGAGCGCGGGCCGTCCCGGGAGCATCACCCGGCTGAGGCGTCCAGGAGCACCCGCATCACCGCGTTCTCGATGAGCACCCCGCGACGCTCGACCCGCTGCTCGCGGACCACGACGAAGCCGTGGCGCGCGAACACCGGCTGCGCCGTCCGACTCGCCTGCACGGTCACCTCCCGGAGCCCCACCGCTCGGGCTTCGTCGAGCACGTGACGGATGAGCGCGGACCCGACGCCGCGTCGTCCCGCGTCCGGATCGACGAACAGCATGTCGAGGTAGCCGATCTTGACGTCCAGGTCGGTGAATCCGACCACCGAGTCGTCGAGCTCGGCCACCCACGTCGTGACCGCGGCACGTCGGGCGGCCCAGTCGTCCAGCACGGTGTCTGCCCGGTCCTCCGGCACCCAGGCCGCGAGCTGCTCGGCCGTGTAGTCGGCGGCAGCGGTCACCCGCACCGCGCGCTCGAAGATCGACCTGGTCACCCGCGCATCGGTGTCGCAGTAGCGGCGGATCCGGAGGTCGTCGAGCACGCGCGCCAGCCTAGCCGGAGCGCCGGGACGCCGCGGGCAAGCGACCTCAGCCCTCGAGCGCCGGGATCTCCGACAGGTCGGTGTACACGGGGATCCCGCGCTCACGGGCGATGGCGACATCGGCGTCGGCACCGGACGACTCCCCCGGCAACCGGAGCACGGCGTCGCAGTGCTGGAGCAACCGCCTCGCCGTCTCGTACATGACGTCGCCGTCGCCCGACGCGGTGTCGATCCCACGCAGGATCGGCAGCGCGACCCACTCCCCGATCATCGGGACGTGACCGAGCGCGTAGATGGGCGCCGCAGCGGCTTCGAGTCGTTCCAGGTTGCGGGCGATGGCGTTGGGATCACCACCGGTCCCGGAACGGTAGGGGCCGGCGATGAGGATGAGGAGTGGCGTTGTCATGTCCAGCACTGTAGCGTTAACCGTGCACGATCGTGCAACACCATGAAGGAGCACGTATGTTGAGCGCACAACGACGATCACACCTGCTCGACCTCCTCGACCGCGACGGCCGGATCGTCGCGAAGGACGCCGCCGCTGCGCTCGGGCTCTCGGAAGACTCGATCCGCCGAGACCTCCGCGAGCTGGCCGAAGCCGGCCTCTGCGTCCGCGTCTACGGCGGCGCGCTCCCGGTCCCAGCGGCCGACCGCCCGTTCCGGGATCGACTGTCCCTCGGAACGGCGAGCAAGGAGCGCGTCGCCCGCATCGCCGCCGAGCGGATCCGACCGGGCAGCACCATCATCATCGACGCCGGCACCACCGCGCTCGCGCTCGCGCGACTCCTCCCGGACGACCCGTCCCTCACCGTCATCACCCCGAGCCCGGCGGTCGCCCTCGCCGTGGCGGAGCACTCGCCGGCACGCGTCATCATGATCGGCGGCGAACTCGGACGTCACTCGATGGTCGCGGGCGGCGCCCTCGCTGCAGAAGCCATCCGTCACCTGAGCGCCGACGCCTGCTTCCTCGGCGTCACGGGTTTCCATCCCGAGCACGGCCTCACCACCGGCGACCTCGACGACGCCGCGACGAAGCGCGCCCTCGCCGAGCGCAGCACCGACGTCTTCGTCCTGGCGAGCGAGGAGAAGGTCGGTGCCGTCTCCCGGTACCCGGTGCTCGACCTCGGCGAGGTCGCCGAGGTCATCGTCGATCCACAGACGGATGCACTCGACCCGTCGACACAGGCCGGGGGTTCAGACGCGCTGGACCGTCAGGATCGCGGGTAGGTCTCGGCGAGGAACGCGGCGTAGCCACCCGGGGTCCGGCCACGTCGCCGACCCGAGGTCTCGACGGGCGCATCCAGCGTCGGCACGACCCGGAGACCCGCCGCCCGGGCGCGCTCGACGAGCTCGACGTCCTCGTGCTCGGGCAGCTCACGGAAGCCGCCGAGTTCGTCGAGCCGATCGGCCCGGACACCCAGATTGGCCCCATGCACGTTGCCCGGCAGATGTCCGGGCGGGTGGGTCAGCGACCACCGCTCCACGTCGTCCTCGGAGAAGTCCGTGAAGTCGGGACGGACGGTCCCGAGGAGGACGTCGACACCGTCGTCGAAGGCATCGGCGTGGACGGAGAACCAGTCCTCCGGAACGCGCGAGTCGGCGTCGGTGTTTGCGATCCACCGTTCTGAGACGTCGGCAGCGCCTGATCCCGCAGCACCTGATCCCACAGTGGCCGCGACACCCGCCCGCCGGCCAGCGCCGACACTGCGCTCGTCGATGACGACGGTGACCATCTCGCCAGGATCGAATCCCGCCAACCGCTCACGGACGATCCGCGCCGTGTCATCGCGACAGTCGTCGAGCACCACGACGATCCCCACCTGCAGCTCGGGACGACGACGCAGCACGGCGGCACGCGCGACGAGTAGCGCGTCGAGGCATGCCCCGATCAGCTCCTCCTCGTCGTGCGCGGGCACGACGGCATCGATCCGTCGCAGCATCAGCCCGTCAGACCGTCCACCGCGGCGATGCTCGCCTCATCGGCAGGCACGAAGACGTCGAGCAGGAAGTCGTCCTCGACGTGCTGGATCGACCGACGGCCGGGCCAGCGTTCGAGCAACCGGCGATGGACGAACTCGGCCGAGGTCGTGGCGTGGTCGTCCGGGTGCCGCCAGTGACATGCGACGATGCTCCCGCCGGGCGTGAGCGAGCCGAGGAGGCGGTCGATCACCCGGTCGAGGTCGGTCGCCGACAGGTAGTAGCCGACCTCCGACATCACCACGAGGTCGAAGGCACCACTCGGCCAGTCGTCGGGGAGCGTGCCGCGTTCGAACCGGGCGGCGGGCACCCGTCGACGGGCGATCTCGAGGGGTGCTTCGGCGATGTCGACACCGAGCACGTCGTCGCTGCGGTCCGCGAGCCGCTCCGTGAGCACGCCCGTCGCGCAGCCGAGTTCGAGCACCGAGCCGTAGCGTTGGCGCGGCAGGGCGGCGAGGAGGACCCGACGTTTGCGCTCCTCGTACCAGGATCCGAAGTCCCAGCCGTCGGGGTGATCGCGGTAGTGGTCCTCGAACGACTCCTTCGAGCGCGAGGTCGCATCGGCCGTCGCAGCCGTCACGGCATCGGTGCCGGCGGGGTCGGCGTCGGTGTCCGCCGCCGCACCTGCATCCGTGTCGGATCCCGCCGCGAGGTCCAGCGCACGCCCGTTCGGGAACAGCACCTCGAACCGCCGCGCGTAGTGCTGCAGGTGGTGGTGGTCGACGATCGCCTCGTCGCCCGGTGCGTCCGAGAGGGGCTCCGTCTGCGAGGGGTAGGCGTCCATCGCGGCGATCTTCGCCCCGTGCGCCGCCGCGTCGAGCGGGACGATCCGCGCCTCGGCCCACGGCAGGGTCGCGTCGTCGGTGTCGGCCCAGTGCCAGAGCCAGATCGGGAACTCCACGAGCGCGAGGTCGAGCTCGGTCGCGAGGGCCGTGGCGAGTTCGCCCGCGATCCGGTGGTCGCGGTGCCCGTCGCCGCGCCAGGGGGCGACGATGAGCGGTCGCGATCCGGCGGTGGCGACGGCTGCACGCAGTCGCCCCGCGATGCCCGCGCGTTCGGCGTCGAGGCCGCCGTCCGGGATGTGCAGGACCTCGTACCGGACCGTCGGGTGGAGACGACCGACGGCATCGATGAACTCGGCCTCCCGGCGCGGGGCGAGTTCCTCGGGCGTGGTGGTCGGTGAGTCGGGGTGCGATCCCTCGCCGAGGGTCACGAGGAGGACCTCGACCGGGATCCCGGCGGCTGCGGCGGCCGCGATCAGCCCGCCGGCTCCGAGTGACTCGTCGTCGGGGTGCGGCGACAGGACGACGACGCCGGTGGCGTGGCGCCAGCTGTCCCAGACAGGCAGGTCGAGCTCGTGCAAGCGGGTCGCCCAGGCGGCTGCCGACGTGCCGGGGTCGCGGTGGTCGAAGGCGGGCATCAGTCGGCCTCCACCAGCATGCGGCCGTAGCGTGCGAGGTCGCGGTCGCCGTGGTCCTGCTGGACGTAGAGCTCGAGGTCGGACATCCGCGCGAGGTAGGCGGGCTCGGAGGTGAGCGGGCCGGGGCCGAGTGCTCCGAGCACCCCGGCACGGATGGCGTCGACCCGACCGCGGACCGTCGACCGCACACGCTGGGCGAGGCGCGGGCCGGCCGTGTCGTCGGCGTGACCGTGCTCGATGGCCTGGGCCGCGTCGGCGATCGCCTGCTCGGCGATCGAGAGGTCGATGGCCGCGGCTCCGAGCGTGCGGAGGAACAGGTCGGCATCGGGTCTGGTGCGTGCCGCGGCGAGCAAGCGGTCGACGAGCGTGACCGCGCCGCCCCACCAGCAGGCGGCGACGCCGATCCCGCCCCAGGAGAATCCGGGGCGTCGCAGATACCACCCGTCGTCGCCGACCGGTGAAGCAGGGACCCCGTCGAAGCCGACCGGGCCACTCGGGACGAGCGGCAGTCCGCGGGCGAGCCACGCGCTGTCGTCGGTCGTGACCCCGGGATCGGTGAGTGCGACGGCGAACAGCCGCCGCTCCCCCGGCGCGGTATGGGCGGTGACGAGCGCGTCGCTCAGATGGGAGGCGAGGGAGCACCACGGCTTGGTACCGGTCAGCTGCCAGGCGTCGTCGACCAGGGTCGCGTCGAGACGCAGCCCGGGCGCCTCGGCCGCGAAGACCCCCCAGGTGGAGACGGCCGGCGGTTCGAGGTCGGCCTGATGCAGGATGGCGAGTGCGTCGAGGTGCGGTTCGACGACCCGTGCGAGTGTGACGTCGACCGCGGCGATCGCGCCGAGTCCCGCGAAGACCCGCCCGGCGGTGTGCTGCTCGAGCGGACCGACGAGTCGCACGGCTGTGGAGGTGAACGCCAGACGCGACTCGATGCTCGCCAACGCACCTGACGCCGCGTCGTGCAGGGCGCCGAGGTCGAGGGAGGTGCCGCTGGTGGGCCAGGCGGTGGACTGCAGACGGATCATGCGATCCGCGTCTGGTGTCGGGGTTCCATCGGTGCGCGCATGCGACCTCCTCGCGTCGTGGAGGTCCAAGTCTCGCACCGCAGCTCGCGACCGCCCGCCCCTGGACCACGACCATCGACCCTGGTAGTGGGTCAGCGCGGTGCGCTGGCGCGAGCGCGGGTCAGCGACGTGGGCGCGGGTCTCCGGAGGGGCGCGCTCGGTCGACTGACCCGCGCTCACACCGGTTCCCTCGGGTTCGCGTCAGCGCACCGCGCTGGCGCCGGTTTCCGACACCTCAGCTCAGCGCACCGCGCCGGCACCCCGCTCGGGCGGGACACCGGGTAACGGCTCAGTCGCGGAAGAGGGCGCTGTAGGCGTTGATCGCCGGCTGCCCACCGAGGTGCGCGTAGAGGACGTTGCTGGACGCCGGGATGTCACCGCTCGTCACGAGGTCGATGAGTCCCGCCATCGACTTCCCCTCGTAGACCGGGTCGATGATGACGCCCTCGAGCCGACCGGTCAGGCGGATCGCCTCCATCGTCGACTCGACCGGGATCCCGTAGAGGTCGCCGGCCCACCCCTCCAACACCGTGATCTCGTCGTCGCGAAGCTCGCGTTCGAGGCCGATGAGCTCCGCCGTGTTGCGGGCGATGCGCGCGACCTGGTCGCGGGTCTCCTGGATCTTCGCCGACGCGTCGATGCCGATCACCCGGCGTGGTCGGTCCTGCCCGGCGAACCCGGCGATCATGCCGGCGTGCGTTGACCCGGTGACACTGCAGACGACGATCGTGTCGAAGAACACGCCGAGTTCACGCTCCTGCTGCTCGACCTCGGCGGCCCAGTTCGCGAAGCCGAGACCACCGAGCCGGTGGTCCGACGCCCCGGCCGGGATCGCGTACGGGGTGCCGCCGCGTTCGCGCACGTCGTCGAGGGCACGTTCCCAGCTCGACTTGAAGCCGATGCCGAAGCCCGCTGGATCGAGACGGACCTCGGCCCCCATGATCCGCGACAGCATGATGTTGCCGACCCGGTCGTTCACGGAGTCGGGCCAGTCCACCCAGTTCTCCTGCACGAGGACGGCCTGCATCCCGAGCTTCGCCGCGACCGCCGCGACCTGACGCGTGTGGTTGGACTGGTAGCCGCCGATCGACACGAGCGTGTCGGCACCCTGCGCGATCGCGTCGGGGATGAGGTACTCCAGCTTGCGGGTCTTGTTGCCGCCATAGGCGAGACCGCTGTTGACGTCCTCACGCTTGGCCCAGATCGTCGCGCCACCGAGGTGGGCGGTGAGGCGGTTGAGTTCGTGGACGGGACTCGGTCCGAAGGTGAGCGGGTAGCGGGAGAAGTCGCTGAGGGACATGTGGTGGCTCCTGGGTCTCGGTGGTGCGGCGGGATGTCGGGGAACGGGTCGGGTGGTGGGCGCTGCTCAGTCCTCGTCGAGGTGGGCGAGGACGAGGTCGGCGAGGGTCGTCCAGTTGCCTCGGACGAGCGCGGCCGCCGCGTCGACGTCCCCCTCCGCACAGCGCTCGATGACGGCGTCGTGCTGCGCGATCGACCCGCGCGCGGCGACCGAGGAGAACCGCAACCGTTCGATCCGGCGCAGCAACGGCGTGACCGCCTCGAGCGCATCACGGATGAACGGGTTCCCGGCGACGTCGACGGCCACGGCATGGAAGGCGTCGTCCGCTGCGAGCGCGGCGTCGGCGTCGTCACGTTGGAGCGCGGCTGCGAAGTCACGGTTCGCCGCGCGCATGCGATCGAGGTCGGCCGCACTCAGATGCGGTACCGCCTCACGGACGGCGAGTTCGTGCATGGCGGCGGCGACCGCCTGTGCCTGCAACGTCGCCCGGCTGTCGAGCGGGGCGACGACGGTCGACCGTCCGGGTTTCGCAATGACGAGCCCACTTCGGGCGAGGCGCAGGACGGCCTCACGGATGGGCGTGCGGCTCACGCCGAGCCAGCGTTCGAGTTCGGTGTCGACGAGTTTCTCGCCCGGGGTGAACGTCCCGTCGACGATCGCGTTGCGGAGCGACTGATAGACGTCGTCGCGGAGGAGCGCTCGGCGCTGCGGGTTGGCTTGAGCGGGAGCGGGCATGCAATATATTGCACATCGCAGGACCGAGAAGTCAAGCGTACCGGCGCAACCGGTCTGACCGGCTCGCAGAGTGGGGTATTCGTCCTACTTGTCCCCCAGATGGCGGATTGTCCACCCACTGAAAGCAGGCCACGATGATCTGCGGGGGTGAGTGCGTGGTGCGACGGGGTGATGAATCGGTGACGGTCAGACCGCATCCGCGCGTGCTCTGGAGCGCCGTTCTGAGCGCCGCAATCGTCGTCCTCCCCGTGTGGGGCGTCTCACTCTGGCTCGTCGGCCCGACCCAGAGCATCGAGCGCACGTGGGTCATCACGCTCGGCATCATCGGCATGGTCGTGCTGCTCGGCGTCGCCGTCCTCTCCCGTCGCCAACGCATCGTCGTGCGGCATGACGGGTTCGTCGAGCAGCCCATCGTCGGGCGGCAGCGGTTCGTTCCACGGGAGGCGATCGGCCGCAGTCTGCTCTTCGAGTTCCGGGGTCGAGGTCTGCATGCGAGCTCGCAGTTCTTCGTCTGCGACGCCGAGAACCGCCCACTCCTCCGCATGCGCAGCAACCGGTGGAGCACGGACAGCATCGCGGCCGTCGTCGCGGCGTACGACGGCCCGGTGGAGCGACCTCGCCAGCCGGTCTCGCTCGACGACCTCCGCGAAGACCACCCCGACCTGCTCACCCCGCTCGAGCGGCTGCGCTGGGCACGCGCCGAGCTGCTCTAGCCGAACTGTTCTCGCTGAGTCGGCCCGCCCCGGCCACCGCGATGGAGCGCGATGGTGACGTCGCACCGCACGGGATCCGACTCGGGACGGATGCCTCTCGGGTCAGAGCGCCTTCGCGTACCAGTGGGCCCCGGGGTCGCCGTCCACCCGGGTGAAGCCCGTCCGCTGGTAGAACTGCTGCGCCCCGGTGTTCGCGACGCCGACGCCGAGGTGCACGCCCGGGACGCCGCGCTCCGCGAGGAGCTCGCAGAACGCGTCGATGAGCCGTCTGCCGACACCCATCCCCTGCGTCTCCGGCAGCAGGTCGATGTGCAGATGCGCCGGGTACTGCGCGAGGAGTTCAAGGGACAGCCCGCCGCGAACGGTAGCGGATCGGACGATGCCGCGTTCGCCCTCCGACGCGGCACCAGAGGCCGCGGCCGCCGCGTACTTCCCCTCGACGGTCGGCCACCAGCGCTCGACGAACCAGCGGTCGAAGGCGGTCGTGTCCGCCGTGCCCAGGATGTACCCGATCGGGCCCGCACCGGCGTCGACGAGCAGCGCCAACTCGGGCTCGTGCTCGACGTAGGGCAACGCGTAGATGTCGGGCAGGAGGTCGTCCGTGCTGAACTGCCCGGTCGCGTCCGCGCCCGAGTCGCCCGTCCGGGTGCAGATCGCCGCCACGGCGGCGCGGTCGGACGGTCGGTACGCGCGGATCTCGGTCACCGCGCCAGCCTAACCGGCGTTCCCCGGTCCCTGGGCCCCCATCCTCCCCGGTCTCTGAGCCCGCCCCTCCCGGCCCCTGACCCCCACTCTCCCGGCCCCTGAGCCCCACCCTCCCGGTCCCTGAGCCTGTCGAAGGGCGACCCCGCCTCCGGTCCCGGAGCCGCACCCCTCCCCGGTCCCTGAGCCTGTCGAAGGGCAGTGTTCGCCCGTGTGCCCTTCGACAAGCTCAGGGACCGACCGAAGGGCGACCGAAGGACCGAGGCGCGGCCATGGGTCCGGCTGAGGGGCGACCCAGGGACCGACCGAGGCGGCGATCGAGACGCGAGGCGCGATCACGGGTCCGGCCGAGGCGCGACCGAGGCACTCGTCCGACCGGGTTGCCTAGGCTAAGTCCCGTGACATGGCGACCAGGAGGCATCGACGCGGCCGTCGAGCAGTGGCGGCTCGTGCCCGACGGCGAGCTCATCGTGACGCCGTCGAGCCGGCTGCTCCCCGTGACGCACCACGGACGACCGGCGATACTCAAGGTTCCGCTCGTCGAGGAAGAAGCACTCGGCGGTCAGCTGCTCGCGGCGTGGGACGGCGCCGGATGTGCAGCGGTGTTCGCGGGCGATGACCACGCGATCGTCCTGGAACGCGCGACGAGCGGCCGTGATCTCGCCTCACTGACCCGCGCAGGTGGCGACCTCGGAGCCGTCGCGATCCTGTGCTCCGTGCTCGACACCCTGCACGCGGCGTTCCCCACCCCGGCGCCGACCGATGCCGGTGATGTCATCGCCGAACTCCCCACGCTCCGCCGGTGGTTCCGCGAGCTGCTCGCCGACGACGCATCCGTCGTCGGCACCCTCCTCGGCGATCCGGCGAGCGCCGCGTTCCTCGAGCGTGGGCGGGAGCTCGCCGGTCGGCTGCTCGACACCACGACGCCCGCCGACGTCGTCGTGCTGCACGGCGACCTCCACCACCTGAACGTGCTGGAGTTCGCACCCGGCGACTGGCGGGCGATCGATCCCAAGGGCATCGTCGGCCACCGCGCCTTCGACGCCACAGCGCTGTTCAGCAACCCCGATCCCGCGACGGCGCGGAACCCGCAGCTGTTCGCCGAGCGGGTGGGGCTGGTGAGTCGATCGCTCGGCCTGTCGCGAACCGCGCTCCTCGAGTGGGTGATCGCGCGCTCCGCGCTGTCCGCCGTGTGGTCGCTGCAGGACGGGCTGCTCGAAGACGCCCGGGCCACCGTCGAGCTCGGTCGCCTCGCCGAGGACGGCCTCCGGTAGGTTCGCGCCCTTCGACAAGCTCAGGGACCGGGAAACCGCTCAAGGGACCGGGAACCGCTCAAGGGACCGGGAGACCGCTCAGGGACCGGGAGACCGCTCAGGGACCGGGAGACCACTCAGGGACCGGGGAACCGCTCAGGGGAACGGGGGAAACCGCACGAAGACCGGAGCGGCAGCTCAGCGGCGGCGACGCGTCCCGAAGATGCCCTCGACGACGCCGGTGAGGATCGACCGTGTCGCCTTCGACCCGAGGATCTCCTCGAGCGGACTCTTCGAGGACGTCGACGACGACCTCGTCGACGTTCGGCGGGTCGTGCCGGCGGTCTTCCGGAGCAACCGTTCGTACTCGGCGTCGGCCTGCTTCTGTGCTGCGGCCTGGGCCTTGTCGGCGGCGGCCTGCTGCTTCGCGAGTTCCGCCGCGATGCGCTGCCGCTCGAGTTCGGCCTCGGCGGCGAGCGCGGCCTGGTTGGCCTCCTCGAGCTTCGCCGTCAGGATCTCCCTCGCCGACTCACGGTCGACGGGCGTTCCGTACCGCGCGAGCAACGGTGACGCCGCGATCGCCGCGTCGATCGCGGTGTCGGCACTGGGCGACATGAGTCCCTGCGGCGCCCGCAGTCTCGTCCACGCGACCGGCGACGGCGCCCCTTTCTCGTTCATCACGGTGACGACCGCTTCACCGGTGCCGAGGGAGGTGAGGACCTCGCCGAGCTCGTAGCCGGAGGTCGGGTAGGTCGACACCGTCGCTTTGAGCGCCTTCGCGTCGTCCGGGGTGAAGGCGCGGAGGGCGTGCTGGACGCGCGAACCGAGCTGCGCGAGCACCTCGCCCGGGACGTCCTTCGGCGTCTGCGTGACGAAGAAGATGCCGACACCCTTCGACCGGATGAGCCGGACCGTCTGCGTGATCTGCGCGAGGAAGTCCTTCGACGCGTCGCGGAACAGCAGGTGCGCCTCGTCGAAGAAGAACACGAGCTTCGGCTTCTCGGGGTCGCCCACCTCGGGGAGGGTGTTGAAGAGGTCGGCGAGCAACCACATGAGGAACGTCGAGTAGAGGGCCGGCTGGTTCTGGACGCCCGGCACCTCGAGCAGACTGACGATGCCCTTGCCGCTCGGGTCGAGGCGGATGAAGTCGGCGGTGTCGATCTCGGGTTCGCCGAAGAAGACGTCGGCGCCCTGGTCGGCGAAGGTGATGAGCTCCCGCAGGATCACCCCGACGGTGGCGCCCGACAGCCCGCCGAGCTCCTGCAGCTCACCCTTGCCGTCGTCGCTTGCGAGGTAGGTGAGGACCGCGCGCAGGTCGCTCAGGTCGAGGAGCGGCAGGCCCGCCTTGTCGGCGTAGTGGAAGACGAGACCGAGGCTGGACTCCTGCGTGGCGTTGAGGCCGAGGACCTTGCTCAGCAGCAACGGGCCGAAGGCGGCGATGGTGGCTCGGATCGGGACGCCCTTGCCGACGCCACCGAGCGCGAAGTACTCCGTCGGGGTGGCGGCCGGCGTCCAGTCCTGGCCGATGCCGCGGGTGCGGTCGAGGAGCTTCTCGTTCGACTCCCCCGGGGTCGCGATGCCCGAGAGGTCACCCTTGATGTCCGCGGCGAACACGGGGACGCCGGCGGCCGAGAGCTGCTCGACGAGGCCCTGGAGCGTGCGGGTCTTCCCGGTTCCGGTGGCGCCGGCGACGAGTCCGTGCCGGTTCATGACACTGAGCGGGATGCGGACCTGCACCCCCGGCAGCGGTTCCCCGTTGACCAGGGCGCCCATCTCGAGCGCCGGGCCGTGCACGAGGTAGCCGTCGCGGATCTTCAGCACGTCGTCGAGGCCGAGCGGGCCCGGACCGATGGTGTCGGCGCTGAGCTCCTCGGAGCTGCTGGTGTCGGCAGTGCCAGTGCCGGCGGTGCTGGTGTCGGCACCGACTGCGTCGTCGGTTGGGACGTCTGCTGGGGCCTCGGCGGCCGGCGCATCACTCGCGGAACCGGGGTCCACCGGCTCGACCGGTGACGCTGCTCCGGTGGCCCCGCCCGACGCCGTGATCCCGGCCCCGGCGAGCGCCGCTGCCGCCTCGGCCGCCTTCACTTTGGCTGCGGCGAGTGCCGCCTGCGCCTGGGCGGCTTCGAGCTCGGCCTGGGCTTGGGCGGCGGCAGACTGGAGTGCGGCGATCTGCGGGTCGGATGCTGCATCACTGGGCGTCATGTGCCGAGCCTAGCGACGCGTTCCCCACCGGTCGAGGGGTCGCGCGAGGGCTGGACGACTGCTCCGATCACCACTGTTCGCGGGTGTGCTCCTGGTCGACGACGGCGCGCAGGTCGGACAGTCGGCGCATCCCGGCCAGCGGTTGCGCCATACGGGTGTTGTGCCGGATGCGCGGTTCCACGCGGTCGAGGAAGGCCCAGTACCCGGCGGTGAAGGGGCAGGTGTCCTCGCCCAGCCGCACCTTGGGATTGAAGACGCACCCACCGCAGTAGTCGGACATCTTGTCGATGTACGCACCGCCCGAGGCGTAGGGCTTCGTCGCGACGATGCCGCCGTCCGCGTGCTGCGACATGCCGATGACGTTCGCGGGCATCACCCAGGGGGTGCCGTCGACGAACATGTCGATGAACCAGTCGTTGAGTGCGACCGGGTCGTACCCGTGCTGCAGGGCCCAGTTGCCGAGCACCATGAGCCGCTGGATGTGATGCGCCCAACCGTGGCGACGCATCCCGTCGATCGTCTCGCGGAGACAGTTCGACTGGATGGCGGTGGCGTCGAGTTCGCGGAACTGGCGCGGGAGCGGCTCGTGTGCTCCGAGGGCGTTGTGACTCGTCCGGTACGGCTCGCCGAGGTGCCAGTAGAGATGCCAGACGTAGTCGCGCCAGCCGATGATCTGGCGGGTGAAGCCCTCGACACTCGACAGCGGTGCGCGACCGGCGTGGTACTCGGCGACCACGGTCTCGACGGCGTCGCGCGGGTCGAGCAGGCCGAGGTTGAGCGGCGCGCTCAGCAGGGAGTGCGCCATCGTCCAGTCGCCGCCGAGCATGGCGTCCTCGAACGGGCCGAAGTCGCCGAGCCTCGTCTCGATGAAGTCCGCGAGCGTCGCCTCCGCCTCGGCCGCCGTGGCCGCGAAGCGTCGGGGCCCGTCATCACCGACCAGCTGGACCAGTCCGTCGCGCTGCCACCGGTCGAGGTCCTCCCGGACCTCCGCGTCGATGTCGTCCTCCTCGGGCCAGAGCGGTTCGGGCAGACCGAGCCGGGCGGCACCCTTCGGCGGCGGGTTCCGGTTGTCGTGGTCGTAGTTCCAGCGGCCACCCTCCGGCTGGTCGCCGCGCATGAGGATCCCGGTCCGCTCCCGCACCGTCCGGTAGAAGTCCTCCAGGAGGAGCCGCTTGCCGTCCCGCGTCGACGCCCAGGCTGCGAAGTCCGGTTCCGACGTCACGAAGCCGCGGCTCGGGAGCACCCGGAGGCCACGCTCGCGGACGAAGCGCCGAGCCGTCCACGAGGGTGGGTCGATCACCTCCAGGTCGGCGCCGACCTCGACGACCTCCTCGTAGCGGTCGACCTGGTGGAACTCCGCCCGGTCGCCGAGTTCCGCCGCTCGATGTCGGATGGCCGAGAGGAAGAGGTGTGCCTTCGCCCGGTGCATCGGTCGCTTCGTGAAGGTGGACTTCGATTCGATGAGCAGGATCGGTCCGCCGTCGTCGAACGCCGGGCCGAGCTGGCCGGTGAGGATCCATCGCCGGCGAGGGGCCGCTTCATCGGGGTGCTCGGCGGCGCTCCGGCCGGTGGTGTCCATCGCCTCAGCGTACGTGGGGCGACGGACACCACCGGGGGCTTGCTCAGCCTGCTCCGATGCTGCTCGGTTCTGTTCGGCGGTGCCCCGCTCGGCTCACAACGCTCAGAGCGTCGCGGCGAACGGGTCCCAGTCCTCCGCGACGAGCGGCACCGACGCGACCCGGCTCGCCACGTCGACGGTCTGGCCGGACACCACGGACTCGTCGATCGAGACGAGCGTGTCGAGCACGTGGTAGCCGAGGGCGCCCGAGGCGAGCGGCGTGCCGCCGGAACGGATCGCCCGGGCGAGGTCGAGGACCCCGGTCCCGCGGCCGGCGAGGACGCCCTCGGTCGGCACGACCTCCCACTCCGGGTCCTGCTGCATCCGCTCGATGGGAGCGGCGCGGGTGATCCGCACCTCGCCCGTGAACATGTTCGGGTCGGGGATCACGAGCGTCCCCTCGGTGCCGGTGATCTCGACGACGCCCATCTTCGCGAGCGGCGACTCGAAGCTGAAGACGCTCTGGCTCACGCCGCCGTCCACGAAGCGGGCGATGGCGCTGACGTGCGTCGGCACCTCGACGGCGAACTCGGTGCCGACGCGGTCGCCCTGCTGGATCGTCCGCGTCGCACGCCCACGGGAGCCGGCTGCCGACACCGAGGCGACCGAACCGAACACCTGCACGAGCGTCGTCAGGTAGTACGGCCCCATGTCGAACAGCGGCCCGCCGCCCTTCGCGAACAGGAACTCCGGGTTCGGGTGGAAGATGTCCGGGCCGGCGTACTGCATGACGGTCTGGGCGGTGAGCGGCTGACCGATGTCTCCGCGGGCGATGGCGCGACGCGCGGACTGGACGCCCGGGCCGAGCACGGTGTCCGGCGCGATGCCGACGAGGAGTCCTGCGGCGTCGGCCTGCTCGAGGAGCGCGAGCCCGCTCGCACGGTCGACGCTGATCGGCTTCTCCGTCCACACGTGCTTCCCGGCGGCGAGCACCTGCGACGCGACCTGCGCGTGGACGGCGGGGATCGTGAGGTTCACGACGAGCTCGACGTCCGGGTGCGCGAGGACGTCGTCGGCGGTCCCCCACTCGCCGACGCCCCACTTCTCGGCCTGGGCCTTCGCGCGGTCGACGTCGAGGTCGCCGAGGATCACGACGTGGACGTCGGGGAACGCGGTGAGGTGCTCGAGGTAGGTGTCGCTGATCATGCCGGTGCCGATGAACCCGACGCCGACCGGGCCGCTGCCCTGCGGTGCGCGTGCTGTCGTGCCCTGCGCTGCCGCGGGCATCAGCGGACCACCGCTTCGGTCGAGACGAGCTGTTCGGCGACGAGCGCGTCGACGCTCGCCTGGATGCCGTCGAAGATGTCGCCGGCGCCGTAGTGGTCGAACTCGATGATCGCGAACCGCGCCGAGGGCGCTGCGGCGAGGGACTCACGCAGCGGGACCTCGCCCTGCCCGAACGGTCGCTGGTCGAGACTCGTCGGCACGAAGGGGGCGGCGCCCGGTGCGAACGGGTCGGCGGGCAGCAGGCCGTCCTTGACGTGGAGCGCCTGGACGCGGTCGCCGAGGCGGCCGAGCAGCGCGGGCACGTCCTGACCGGCGGTCGCCGCCCAGAACAGGTCGACCTCGAGCGCGACGTCGTCACGCAGCTGGTCGACGAAGACCTCGAACGCGCTGCGTCCGCCGAACGATGCGACGAACTCCTGGGAGTGGTTGTGGTAGCCGACGCGGAGACCGTGGTCGGCGGCGCGCTCCGCTGCGGCGTTGAGGCGGGCGGCCGTGTCGGCGACGGCGGCTTCGTCGAGCCAGCGGTCGGGGCTCACGAACGCGTCGATGACGATCTCGAGGCCGAGGGCCTTCGCTGCCGCGAACACCTCCTCCTGTGGGGCGACCGGCATGACCTGGTCGCCGAAGCGGATCTCGTCGGAGAGGAGGGTCGCGTGGCCGGTGCGGGCGGCGAGACCGTGGCGGTCGAAGGCCTCGCGGAGCTCGGGCGCGCGGGAGACGAAGTCGAAGGCTTCGACCTCGCGCAGGCCCATGCCGGCGAGCCGGGCGAGGGCGTCGTCGAGGCCCTGGTCGAGGTGCTCCTTGATGCTGTAGAGCTGCACGGAGAGCGCTGGTGCGGTCATGGTGTTGCCGTCCGTTCTGACGCCGTCCTTGGCGTCGCTGGGTGATGGAGTGGAGCTGGTGATCGGGGTGCGAGAGGCGCGACCGGGATCACCCACGGGTCGCGATCGATCCGGTGATCGTCCCGTCGGCGTTCCGGGTCATGCGGTGTCGGACCGGCAGGATCGTCAGCGCGCCGAGCACGGCGATCACCCCGGCGCCCCAGAACAGGGCCGTGTAGTTGTTGCCGACCGCGCCGAGTCCGAGGAGGAACGCGCCCACCGCGCCGGCGAGCGACTGCGGCAGGGCGTTCGCGATGTTGAGGACACCGAGGTCCTTCGCCGCGTCGTCCGGGTTCGGCAGGACGTCCACGACGAGGGCGGTGTCCACCGCGACGTACACGCCGTACGCCGCCCCCATGATCGCCTCGACGACGTAGAACATGGGCACCGTCGTGGTGTGGGCGAGCAGGATGAGTCCGACCGCGAACACCGCCGTCGACCCGATGACGAACACCTTGCGGTTGAGCATCCGGTCCGACAGCCAACCGCCGAGCTTCGCGGTGATGACGAGCGCGATCGTGTAGATCAGCACACCCATGGTCAGGGTGTCGACGGCGCCCTGCTGCGAGAGCCCGACCTCCTCCTGCAGGAAGAACAGGCGGAACGCGACGAAGAGGAACGAGGCGAGCGTCAGCAGGAACCGTGAGAGCCAGACCCAACCGAAGTCCGGGTGCTTGAGCGGGTTCACCCAGAAGGTGAAGAGCAGACCCTTCCATCCGCCGACGTCCGGACGGGTGGTGATCGCGCGGTCGGGCAGGACGAAGCAGTACAGCCACACGGTGATGAGTGCGAAGACGGCCGGAGCGACGAAGAGGAGCAGCATGTCGGTGACGAACCAGCTGGCCACGAAGGCCGCAGCGAGGATGCCGACGTTCTGCATCACGCCGACGTTCGCGGAGACGCTCCCGCGCTGTTCCGGCGGGACCTGGTCGGCGATCGTCGCGAGCAGCGGGCCGAGGATGGCGTTGCCGGTGAGTTGTGCGAGGCACCAGCCGGCGATGAGGACCGGGACGTTCGGAGCGAGGGCGACGATGGTGAGCGAGGCGACGAAGCCGATGGCGCCGAGGAACATCCACGGGCGGCGGCGGCCGAAGCGAGAAAGCGTGATGTCGGACAGGCGGCCGATCACCGGGTTCGCGACGAGGGCGAACAGGGCGGCGATGGAGAGGACGTTGCCGTTGACGACCGCCGCCTGGTCACCGGCGACGAGCTGCTGCGTCTTGAGGGCCAGGCTCACGGTGACCGGGGCGAGCAGGGCCACGAACAGACCGAACTGGGCGAGCGCCATGGTGGTGACGACACGCTTCGATGCTCGTTCCGTCGGTCCCGACGGGCCGGTGACGAGGCTGACGTATGGGCCGCTCGAGGCACGCTGACCGGTGGGTTTTGGGCGGCGGGGTGGGTTGGACATCCGAGTTCCTCTCAACGCTGAGCTGCGGACCGGCTCTGGCCCGCGGGTGGTGCTGTCCTGGCAGGACCGGGAAACCGATCACTGCACGGCTTTGAGTATAGGCGCGAAACCCGAGTGGTCAAAAGGTTTTCACGAAACCTGTCGGTGTGGGCTGCTGCCAGCGCGGTGCGCTGACGCGAGCGCGGCCCAGCCGCGTGAGCGCGGGTCTCCGGAGGGGCGCGCCCACGCGGCCGGGGCGCACCCACGCCGATTCCCCAGCGCTCGCGTCACCGCACCGCGCCGGGCCCCACAGACCCGCGCTCGGGTCAGCGCACCGCGCCGGCGTCACCGACGAGGAGGGCCCAGGCGCGCTCGAGGTCACCGGCCATGTCGACGGAGGGATCGAGCGTCCACTGCACTTGCAGCCCGTCGGCGAGGGCGACCATGACGCGCGCCACGTGCTCGGGATCGATGCCCGCGGTGACCCGCCCGGAAGCCTGGCGATCCCGGACGACGTCGGCGATGCTCCGGCGCACCGCTGTGACGTGATCGACGAAGAACCCGCGCACCGGGTGTTCCGCATCTCCGGCGGCGGCCGCCATCGTCAGGTACAACTCGACGAGGCCCGGGACATCGCTGTTGTGCCGCATGACGGCGACCAGACCCTCGATCGCGTCCTGGGAGCCGGCCGCGGCGAACTCCTCGTAGTCGACGGCGTCGCGCTCCCGCAGGATCGCCGCGAACAGGTGCTCCTTGGATTCGAAGTAGTGCATGAGCCCCGGCAGGCTGACGCCGACCTCACGCGCGACCTCACGGAGCGACGTGCCGCGATACCCCTCGCGCGCGAACACCGCGAGCGCGACGCGCAGGATCTCCTCCCGACGCGCAACACCTTTCGCGTAGGAGCCCCGTGCCGTCATGTGCCGATTGTAGGGCCGCGCGACGTCGGCGGTGGGTGGGATTCCTCCACCCGCCGCCGACGCCGATACGTGCATCACTCAGGACGGGTCCGGCGCGCCGTCCCGCGATCGTCGCGAGCGAGGCAGACCCGCCGCGATCGTCCTGAGTTGCGAACGTCGAGACCCCTGGCTCGCAGTCCGCTTCCCGCAGCCCGCAGCCCGCTTCCCGCTTCCCGCTTCCCGACTCAGGCGCCGAGTGCGACCGCCGTCCACGACACGGGCGGGAGCGTGATCGTGAGGGTGCCGTCGGCGAGCGACGCGCTCTCGTTCGCGACGAGACCGACGCGCTCGCGGTCGTCGATCGTGTTCTTCGCGTAGACGTCCTCGTCGTGGATGCCGTTCGCCTCGACGATCGAACCGACGCCGAGTGCCGAGACGTCGACGGTCACCGTGATCGCCTCGTCCTGGTGGCGGTTCACGAGGAACACGGCCGCGGTCCCGGCCTCGGCGTCGTACGTCGCGACCGAGTCGACGAGCGGTGCGTCGCCGTGGACCTTCGTGGAGTAGCTGCCGACCTCGATGCGCGGAGCGAGCACGACACCCGACGCGAGCCGGCTGGTGACCGAGAACGGGAAGAACGTCGTCTGCCGCCAGGCTCCGCCACCCGGCTCGGTCATGATCGGGGCGATGACGTTCACGAGCTGCGCGAGGCTCGCGGAACCGACGCGGTCGCTGTGCTTGAGGAGCGTCATCAGCAGGTTGCCGAACACGACCGCGTCGGCGACCGAGTAGACGTCCTCGATGAGGCGGGGCGCGTAGGCCCACTCCTCGATCGTGCCCTCGATCGCGTTCCACTCGTCGAGGTACCAGACGTTCCACTCGTCGAACGAGAGCTGGATCTGCTTGTCGGAGTGACGCTTGTGCTGCACGTGGTCGGCGGCCGCGACGACCGTGCGGATGAAGTACTCCATGTTGAGCGACGAGGCGAGGAACGACCCGAGGTCGCCATCGCGCTCCTGGTAGTACGCGTGGCAGGAGATGTAGTCCACCGAGTCGAAGCTGTGCTCGAGGACGGTGCGCTCCCAGTCGCCGAAGGTCGGCATCGAGGAACTCGACGATCCGCAGACGACGAGTTCGAGCTTCGGGTCGACCATCTTCATCGCCGACGCAGTGCGGGCGGCCAGCTTGCCGTAGTCGTCGGCCGACATCGCGCCGACCTGCCACGGCCCGTCCATCTCGTTGCCGAGACACCACATGCTGATGCCGTAGGGCTCTGGTGCGCCGTTCGCGATCCGCTGGTCGGACAGCGCGGTGCCGCTCGGGTGGTTCGTGTACTCGAGGAGGTCGAGCGCTTCGAGCACCCCGCGCGTGCCGAGGTTGACGGCCATCATCATCTCGCTGCCGGTGAGCTTGCACCACTTGGCGAACTCGTCGACGCCGACCTGGTTGGTCTCGAGCGAGTGCCAGGCCAGGTCGCGGCGCACGGGGCGGTTCTCGCGCGGCCCGACGCCGTCCTCCCAGCGGTAGCCGGAGACGAAGTTGCCGCCGGGGTAGCGGATGGTGCTCGTACCGAGCTCCGTGACGAGGTCCACCACATCGCCGCGGAAGCCGTCGGCGTCGGCGGTGGGGTGGCCGGGCTCGTAGATGCCGTCGTAGACGCAGCGGCCCAGGTGCTCCACGAACGAGCCGAAGATCCGGCGGTTGACGGGGGCGACCGTGACGTTCGGGTCGATGGCGATGCGTGCGGTGGTCATGACGGGAGGTGTCCTTCGTTCGGGCCGGAGTCGGCCGTGGCGTGCAGTGCTGGTCGTTCGTGCGTTGCGTGGGCGGTCGTGGTGTCGATGATGTCGTGGAGTGCCCGGTCGGGGCGACGCCGCGGCGGCGCGTCTGTGGAGCGGCTCACTTCACGCTGCCGAGGGAGAGCCCGCCCTGCCAGTACCGCTGCAGGGAGAGGAAGGCGATGATGAGCGGCACGATCGAGATGAACGCCCCGGTGACGATGAGGTTCCACACCTGCTCGCCGCCGGCGCCCGCGTTCGACAGCGCCGTCCAGTTGTTCAGTCCGACCGTCACGGGAAGCAGGTTCGGGTCGCTGAGCACCGCCAGCGGCAGGAAGAAGTTGTTCCACGTGCCGACGATCGAGAGCAGCAGCACCGTGACGATCGCCGGTCGCAGCAGCGGGAGCGCGACCTGGAAGAACGTCCGCAGCTCCCCTGCGCCGTCGACCCGCGCGGCGTCGAGGATCTCGTCCGGGATGGCGTCCTGGGTGTAGATGCGCATGAGGTAGACGCCGAACGGGCTGAGCAGCGACGGGAGGATCACGGCCCAGATCGTGTTGACGAGCCCGACCTGGCTGAGCAGGACGAAGGTCGGGATGACCAGGGCCGTGAGCGGGACCATGACCGCACCGAGCAGCAGGTTGAAGAACAGGGAGCGACCACGGAACCGGTACTTGGCGAAGCCGTATCCGGCGAGCACCGCGAGGACCGTGGCACCGATCCCGCCCGAGAACGCGTACAGGAAGGAGTTCCCGAGCCAGCGCCAGTAGATGCCGCCCTGGTGGGTGGAGAGCTCGGCGACGTTGTCGAAGAAGTTGAACTCACCGTCGAACCAGAGCGGCCCGCCGGAGCCGGTGAAGAGCCCGGAGGTGTCCTTCGTGGCTGCGACGATCAACCACCACAGCGGGAGGATGAAGTAGATGACGAGGGCGAGGAGGAAGAGGTGCGAGCCGACGCGTCGGCCACCGGTACGGGCCTCGGGACCCTGACGTCGTCGTCCGGCCTTCGGGTTGACGGCCGGGATGGCGGTGGTGGCGCTCATCATTTGAGTCCGCTCTGCTTGCGCGTGAGGAAGAGGAAGACGTACGAGCCGATGAACACGATGATCCCGAGCGCGAAGGAGATCGCGGAGGCGTAGTTGAACTGGCTGTACGAGAAGGCGAGGGAGTACGCGTACATGTTCGGTGTGTACGAGATGGGAATGGCACCTTGGGCGACCCCGCGCAGCACCTGCGGTTCGGTGAAGAACTGCAGCGTGCCGATCATGGCGAAGATGAGCACCATGACCATCGACGAGGAGATCATCGGCACCTTGATGCGCAGCGCGGTCTGGAACGCGTTCGCGCCGTCGATGCGGGCGGCTTCGTAGATGGACGGGTCGATGCCGCGGAGCGCCGCATAGATGATGATCATGTAGTAGCCCGACCACTGCCAGGTCACGATGTTGACGAGGCTGCCGAAGATGCTGCTCTGGTCGAGGAAGGACGGCGCCGTGGCCCCGAAGAGCGCGAAGACGTCGGTCGCCGGACCGAAGCGGGGGCTGTAGAGGAAGCCCCACATGAGCGCGCCGATGACCACGGGGATGGCGTACGGGACGAAGATCATGAGCCGCGAGAACTTCGACAGGACGGTCGCCAGGTTGTCGAGCACGAGGGCTGCGACGAGCGCGACGAGCATCTGTGCGGGGATCATGACGAGCGCGAACATCGCCACCCGCGCGAGCCCGCTGAGGAAGATCGGGTCGGTGAAGGCCTTCGCGTAGTTCGCGAGGCCCGTGAACTCGGTACCGGTCGCGAGGGTGGAGGTCTGGAGGCTCATCCAGAACGCGTAGCAGAGCGGGAAGATGAGGAAGGCCGCGAAGACCACGGCGAAGGGGGCGACGAAGAGCCAGCCCCAGCGTTGCCGTCGCCGGTCGATCGCGCCGATGCCGCCTCGTCGCGGACGGACGATCCTGGCGGCCGACGCGGCGGTGGAGGCCGATCCGGTGGTGAGTGCCATGATGCTGCTTTCGAGTCGTGGGGACCACCGGGGCGGCGACTGCGCCGCCCCGGTGACGGAGGACGTGCGGGGCGGCGTCGCGGCCGCCCCGGCGGGCTACTTCGAGGTGAAGCCCTGCTCGGTGGCGTACGTCTCGAGGCTCGCCTGGAGGTCGTCGAGCGCCTCGTCGGCGGTCTTCTCCCCCTGGACCATCGCGTACTGCTGCTCGGTCAACTGGTCGAACGCGTAGTTCTGGAACGGACTGAACGTGAAGCCGCTGTAGCCGGCCGCCGCGGCGAGGAAGACGTCCTTGTTGATCTGCTGACCACCGAAGAACGGGTACTCGAGGTTCGTGAAGTAGTCGGACTCCAGGATCGGCTTGTACGTCGGGAACAGCGCACCCTGCTCGATGCCGATCTTCCACGCCTCGTCGGTGCCGAAGATGTCCTTCGCGACCTCGGCGGCGAGTTTCTTGTCCTTCGCCTGCTCGGTCACGGCGAAGGTGGAACCGCCCCAGTTCACCTGGACGGGGTTCGCCGCGTCCCACTGCGGGAGCGGGGCGGCGCGCCACACGGCGGTGTCGTCGGCGTCGGAGAGGCCCTGCAGGTAGCCCGGGCCCCACGCGGCCGCGAGGTAGACGGCGTAGGTGCCGTCGACGAGGCTCGTGTTGTAGTCGGCGGTGAAGGCGTCGTCGGTGGTGACGAGTCCCTCCTTCACGAGGCCGTCCCAGTAGTTGAGGACCCGCTTGGACGCGTCGTCGTTCACGTCGATCGACACCTCGGTGGGCTTCGTCTTGTCGTACTCGAACGGCTTGGAGCCGGCCTGCGCGAACAACGCCTGGTTGAAGGCCCGGCCGTTCGTCGGGAAGTTGGCGAGGACACCCGTGCCGGCGTCCTTCAGCTGCTTCGCGGCGGCGGCGAACTCGTCCCAGGTGGTCGGGACGGCGATGCCGGCCTTGTCGAAGAGGTCCTGGCGGTAGAGCATACCCATCGGGCCGCTGTCGACCGGGATCGCGTACACCGAATCACCGCTCGTGACGTCGTTCCACGCGCCCTCGGTGTACTTGTCCTTGACCTCGTTCGCGCCCAGCTCGCCGATGTCGACGAGCGCCTTGCGGATCGTGAAGCTGGAGATGACCTCGGACTCGAGCATGATGACGTCGGGTGCGCCGGACTTCGCCTCGATGGCGGTGGAGAACTTCGTGTACTCGTCGTTTCCCTGGCCGGCGTTTGTCCAGCAGACCTGGACGTCGTCGTGCGTCTCGTTGAAGAGGTCGACGACCTGCTCGAAGGCGGGGAACCAAGCCCAGACGGTGACCTGCGGCACGTCCTTCTTGGTGATGGTGTTGGTGCAGGAGGCTTCGCCGCCTCCGCTTGCGCCACCGGTGGAGCATCCGGTGAGGGCCATCGCTGCAACGGCGACCGTGCCGACTGCTGCGAGAACTCGTGACTTCATGTGGGTGCTGTCCTCTCGGAGATGGAACTTCATTGTCATCGTGCCGGGTTTTACAACGTTGAAGGTAAACGTTGTAAAAGCATGATGCCGGGTGGTTCCAGCGATGTCAAGGACGAATCGAAGTGGTGGATCAGACGGCTGGGAGCGCGGTGGACTCCCGCTGGACGAGCTCGAAGTCAGCGAGCACGAGGCGCGGCGGGAAGGACTCGTCGCGCCGCTCGATGCGCTCCAGCAGCAGATCCACGGCCGTCTCGGCGATCTGGTCGCGCCCCGGCGCGATCGTCGACAGCGACGGCAGGGAGTAGCGTCCCTCGTCGATGTCGTCGAAGCCGATGATCGCCACCTGCTCCGGCATGCGGATGCCACGCTCACTCAGCACGCGCATCGCGCCGAGGGCGAGGGCGTCGTTGAAGGCGACGATGCCGTCGAACCGCACTCCCTCGTCGAGCATCGCGCGCATCGCGACCGCGCCGTCCAGGCGATGCCAGATCTCGACCTCCCGCACGAGGGACGCGTCGTACGGCAGCCCCGCGGCGTCGAGCGCTTCACGGTAGCCGACGAGGCGCAGCCCGGCCGAACCGATCTCCTCCCCCGGGTGTGCCCCGAACGCCACGATCCGTCGGCGCCCCGAAGCGATCAGGTGCTCCGTCGCCGCCCGGACACCCTCGGTGTTCTGCATCGTGACGTGGTCGTTCGGAGCGTTGAAGATCCGTTCGCCGAGGAGGACCATCGGTGTGCGCACCTCGGCGAGGATGTCGACGTCCTCCTCCCCCAGCTCGAGCGCGGAGTACAGGATGCCGTCGACGAGCTGCGTCCGCGGACCACGGACGAGCGCCGCCTCGCGCTCGCGGTCGCCACCGGTCTGCTCGATGAGCACGTACAGACCACGCTGCGCCGCGGCGTGCATGACGGCGTCGGCGAGCTCGGCGAAGTAGGAGTTCCGGAGGTCGGGGATGATCAGGCTGATGACGCCGGACCGGCCGGAGCGGAGCCCACGCGCGGAGAGGTTCGGGCGGTAGCCGAGCTCGGCGATCGCCGCGAGCACCCGCTCCTTGGTCGCCTGCTTGATGTGCGGGTAGTCGTTGACGACGTTCGAGACGGTCTTGGCGGACACCCCGGCGAGCTTCGCGACGTCGTGCAGGGTGGTCGCCATGATCCTCCTCGGCGGCGGCATGCCCGGCCGCCCTGTACGCACTCTACAACGTTGAAGGAGCGGCCCTGGATCCGGGCGTGTGGGCGATCACGGAGCCGGTGGACTCCCTCGGGACGACGCGGAAGCCACTGACGATCGCGCGCGGTGCCTCCGGCTGCCCGGGTGCGGCGATCCGCTCGATCAGGAGCTCGACGGCGCGCTCCGCGATCTCCTCCCGGCCGATGTCGACCGTGGACAGGGTCGGGAGGGCGTAGCGCGTCTCGTCCAGGTCGTCGAAGCCGATGATCGCGACGTCGTCGGGGATGCGGAGCCCGGCGTCCTGGAGGACGCGCATGGCACCGAGGGCCATCGCATCGTTGAAGGCGACGACGCCGTCGAACGGCAGGCCCGCGGCGATGACCTCGCGCATCGCGTTCGCCCCGTCGCTACGGTGCCAGCTGACGACGGTGCTGACGTAGGCGGGATCGGCCGGGATGCCCGCGGCTTCGAGCGCCTCGCGATACCCCTGGAGACGGAGGGCGGCCGGCCCGAGGGTGTCGTGCGGGTCGGTGCCGAGTGCGACGATGCGGCGTCTGCCCTGCGCGAGCAGGTGTTCGGTCGCCGCGCGGGCGCCGTCGACGTTGGCCATCGTCACGTGGTCGCGGTCGCCGTCGAACAATTGCTCACCGAGGATCACCATGGGCCCGTCCGGAAGTAGCGCACTGTCGTCGCGGTCGAGGCTGAGCGGACTGTAGAGGATGCCGTCGACGAGCTGCATGCGCGGCCCGCGAAGGATCTCGAGCTCGACGTCGCGACCGCCGGCCACCTGCTCGATGAGCACCGAGAGCCCGCGCGCACGAGCCTGACGCATGACCGCGTCCGCGAGCTCCGCGAAGTAGGCGTTGCGGAGGTCGGGGATGATGAGGCTGATCACGCCGGACCGGCCGGAGCGGAGGCTCCGGGCCGAGAGGTTGGGGCGGTAGCCGAGCTCGGCGATCGCGCGCTCGACCTTGGAGCGGGTCGCGTCGCTCACGTGCGGGTAGTCGTTGACGACGTTCGAGACGGTCTTGATCGAGACGCCCGCGCGTGCGGCGACGTCGTGCATCGTGATCGACACGCGTCTCCTCCCCCGGCCGGCTCCCGGCTGTCAGCAGACTACCGCTCCGCCGGCACGGGGTGTCGTGGCCGCCAGCGCGGTGCGCTGACGCGAGCGCGGGTCTGTGGCGTGAGCGCGGGCCTCCGGAGGGGCGCGCCCAGGCGGTGGACCCGCGCTCACGCCGATCCGAGCGGTCTGGGGTCAGCGCACCGCGCTGGCGTCACGACAGCACGCGAACGACGGGCGGTAGACGTCAAGCGACGAGCGACGGACGTCCACTCGATCAGCCGTCGGTGAGCGGGACCCGTTTCTTCGGTTCGGTCGACATCCGGTGCAGCAACGGCACCGCGATGATGAGCGCGACACCGGCACCGAGCAGCAGCCCACCGATCGTGTCGCTCACCCAGTGGGCACCGAGATAGGTCCGCGACAGCATCATCAGCAGCGTGTAGGCGACACCGATCAGCCACACCCAGACCCGCGGGAAGATGATCCCGAACGCGACGGCGATGGTCGCCGCGTTCGCACTGTGCCCCGAGGGGAAGGAACCGAAGTCCGCGTGGACGAGGATGTCCTCGGGCCGTGACCGACCGACGATGTTCTTGATGATCTGCACCGCTCCGGCACTCAGGGCCGAGACGAGTGCGAAGTACAGGGCGGCCCATGGACGGCGCAACAGCAGCAGGACGGCGATCCCGAGCAGCGGCACGACGAAGATCGCGACGACCCCGCCGCCGAGCCAGTTCATGACGAGCGCAGCCTGGACGAGCCACGGCGAACGCTCCTCAAGGACCTCCTGCATCCACTCCTCGTCGAACCCGAACGGGGCGTTCGGACCGCGCTGGAAGAGCAGTACGCCGAGCAGGAGGACGAGGACCACGGCGATCGCGCCGCTGATCAACGGCCACCGCCGGGAGACCTTCGCGGCGAGCTTCGGATCGGGCCGGATCGACGCCGGGTCCGGATCCATCGCGAGCGAACCCGACTCGTCGAGCGCGGGCGAGACCGCCTCGTGCACCTCGGGAGCCGGTGCAGCTGCGGGATCGTCGTGGTCGTCGGGTGCCGTCATCGTCCCATCATGCCGTGTCGGGCATGTCTCACGCGCGGGCTTGCGCCGAGAGGATGTCGTGCTGATCGCCGCGCCGATGCGCCACCGGACGCGTGCCGATGGGCAGTGACAACCGACGTCCGGCGAGCACGACCCGCGAGCCTGGCGGGCGATACTGGAGCAGTGACGACCGACGCCCGAACCGCTGCCCTCGCCGACGACGCACGGTGCCCCTGCCTGTCCGGTGAGACGTACGGCGCTTGCTGCGGCCGCCTGCACCGAGGCGAGTCGTCGGCGGCGACCGCGGAGGCGCTCATGCGGTCACGGTTCTCGGCCTTCGCGGTCGGCGACCCGGAGTACCTGTTGCGCACGTGGCATCCGTCGACCAAGCCGGCATCGCTCGAGTTGGACGACTCGCTCCGCTGGTACCGGCTCGACATCGTCGCGACGTCCCGAGGTGGGCTGCTCGACACCGAGGGGATGGTCGAGTTCGTCGCGCACCACAAGGTTCCCGGCGTGCGGGGCTCCGCGGGGAGCCAGCACGAACGGAGTCGGTTCTCGAAAGACACCGGCGCGTGGACGTACGTCGACGGCGTGGACCCCTCAGTCTGACCGGGACCCGCCCGACCGATCCGGCCCCGATGCCGGCGTCAGCGCGGTGCGCCGGCCCGAACCGCCCGGAACCGGCGTCAGCGCGGTGCGGCCACGTGAGCGAGCCCGAACTGGCGCGACCGCGGGTCGCAGCCGTGAGCGCGCCGCTCCGGAGACCCGCGCTCACGCCACAGGCCCGCGCTCACGTCAGCGCACCGCGCTGGCGCAACCCACCAGGTCAGCCGGCGAGGGCCGGGACCTTCTTCGGTTGCACGATGAACCAGAGCGCACACACCGACACGACCGAGGTCGCGGCCATCACGGCACCCATGGGGATCGCGGTACCGATCCCGAGCACACCGACGATGGGCGAGATGAGTCCCGCAAGCCCGAAGTTGAGCGCCCCGAGGAGCGACGCCGCAGTCCCGGCCTCGTGCCCGTGGTTCGCGAGGGCGAGCACCTGCACCGCCGGGAAGCCGAAGCCACACGACAGGATGAAGAAGAACAGCGGCACCAGCACACCGAACAGCCCGACGTCGGCCATCGTCAGCGCGACGATCGTCACTGCGGAGATGAGCTGCACGATGGTCGTGCACGCGAGGATCCACTGCGGCCCGTACCAGCGCATGAGGCGCGACGAGATCTGCACCCCGGCGACGATGCCGAGCGAGTTCACCGCGAACAGGAGACCGTACTCCTGCGCGTCGAAGTCGTAGACCTCCTGGAAGAGGAACGACGAGCTCGAGAGGTAGGCGAACAGGCCCGAGAAGCTCATGCCACCGATGAGGGCGACACCGACGAACACGCGGTCGCTGAACACCGAGCGGTAGCGGTCGCGGACGGTACTGTGCCCGGCGTCGCGACGCCGCGCCGGCGGTAGGGTCTCGACGATCCAGAGCGACACCGCGATGACGACGAACAGCCCGTAGGCGGCGAGGAACACGAAGAGTCCGCGCCAGTCGAGGACGAGGAGGAGCTGCGACCCGATGACGGGGGCGGCGATCGGCGCGAGCCCGTTCACGAGCGCGAGTCGCGACAGCATCCGCACGAGCGGCTTCCCGCCGAAGAGGTCGCGGACCATCGCCATCGCGACGACACCACCGGCCGCCGCACCGGCACCCTGCAGCACGCGGAACACCATGAGCCACCCGATGTCGGGCGCGAACGCGGCGCCGACCGAGGCCAGGATGTGGATGCTCGTCGCGAGGATGAGCGGGAGACGCCTGCCGACCTTGTCGCTCCAGGGCCCCATGAAGAGCTGACCCACCGCGAAGCCGATCGTGGTCCCGGTGAGGGTGAGCTGGATGAGGCTGACCGGGACGTCGAGGTCCTGTTCGAGGATCGGGAACGCCGGCAGGTAAAGGTCGATGGTGAACGGCCCGAGCGCGGTGAGCGCGCCGAGCACGAGGATGTAGACGAGGCGCTGCCTGCCCGAGAGCGAGTCCCCTGGGTGGACGACGGTGATTCCTGCGGTGTGCACTGGTGAACGGATTCCTAGCGAGGTGCGGGGTGGGAGGGGTGGTTCGAACCGATGTCGAATCGATTCGAGAAGCGCCGTCAAGGCTAGCAGCCGGGGACGCGTTTTCGCGACACCCCCCGACGACCGATCGGCGTCGACCTCGCTCCACAGGCCCTGGGGAGCAGGGTCGCCTCGACGACCCCCAGGCGACCGCCCAGCATCCGTTTCACGACGTTCGCTAGGCTGATCCGGCTGCAGACGAACCGGTCGCGGTCCGTCTGCCTGGAGCCCGATCCACCCTGCATGTACCCCCGATGCAGGCCCCGTAGCCGCCGACGGAAGAGAGCCATGCCAGACCACTCCCGAGCCCCGCTGCCGTTCCAGGTCGATCTCCGCGGAGTCGTCGACCTGCTCAGCCGCCACATCTACTCGGGACCGCGCGTCTACCTCCGCGAGCTCCTGCAGAACGGACGCGACGCCGTCGCAGCCCGTCGCGCAGACGACCCGACGGCGCCTCCCGGCAGACTCCTCATCACCCCGCACGTGCCGCCGTCCGGCTCGGAGGCGGGTACGCCGTTCCGATTCCGCGACGACGGTGTCGGGCTCACCCGCGACGAGGCCGCCGAGCTGCTGGCGACGGTCGGCCGCAGCTCCAAGCGCGGCGACCTCGACGAACTCCAGCGCGGCGACTACCTCGGCCGGTTCGGCATCGGTCTGCTGAGCTGCTTCATGGTGGCCGACACCATCACCGTCCGCAGCCGTTCGGCTCGTGGCGGTCCGGCCATCGAGTGGATCGGCGACGCCGACGGCACCTTCACGATCCGCGAACTCGACGACGCCACGACCACCGCCATGCCGATCGGCTCGGAGGTCGTACTCGACCCACGCATCGACGGTCCACTGCACGACGGCAGTCTGCTCGGGCACGGCACGGTGCTCGGCCTCGCCACCACCTTCGGACGGTTCCTCGACCTCGACGTCGGGGTGGTCGACCCCTCCGCACCCGACCACCCCGTGCGCATCAACGTCGACCCGGTGTTCCGGACGGCTGAGGCGACCACTCGCGAGGCGCTCCTGGCGTTCGGGGAGGACCTCCTCGGGACGCGCCCCTTCGACGCCGTCGAGATCGTGGTGCCCGGCACCGGCACCCGGGGCACCGCCTTCGTCCTCCCCTCACCGCCTCCGCCGGGCGCCCGGCAGGCGAGTCGGGTCTACCTCGGCGGCATGCTGCTGAGCGAACAGATCGACGACCTGCTGCCCGAGTGGGCGTTCTTCGTCCGCTGCATCGTCGACACGACGGGGCTCCGCCCGACGGCGTCGCGCGAGCAGCTCGTGCAGGACGACGCGTTGGAGTTCACCCGCGAGGCCATCGGAGCAACCCTGCGACGGTGGATCCTCGACCTCGCCCGCCAGCGGCCGCACCGACTCCAGGAGTTCATCGGCGTCCACCAGCTCGGCATCAAGGCGATCGCCGCTCACGACGACGACCTCGCGAGCGCCGTCGTCCGGTGGCTCCCGATCGAGACCTCCGCCGGCACGATGACCATCGACGAACATCTGTCGCAGACCGGTGTCATCCGGTACACGGCATCCCGCGACGAGTTCCGTCAGATCGCCGCGGTCGTCGATCCGGCCTCACCGATCGTCAACGGCGGGTACGTGTACGACCAGGAGATCCTGGAGCGGCTGCCCCACCTGATCGACGGCGTGCGGGTCGAACGGGTGACGGTCGCCGACGAGCTCGACAACCTCGAGCCGCCGCACCTGGACGACCTCGCCGCGACGACGGCACTCGAGGACCGCGCCAGCCGCGTGCTCGCCGAAGTCGAATGCCGGGTCTCGGTGCGCCGGTACCGGCCGGACGATCTCGCCGCGCTGTACGTCGCCGACCCGTCCGTACTCCGACGGCTCGAGCGGCACCGGGCCGCCTCGGTCGCGCCGGGTATCTGGTCGCAGGTCGTCGGGGCCGTCGACTCCTTCCTCGCCGACGCCGGCCCGGGAGGCACTGAGGCCGACACTGCAGCCCGGCTCTGCCTCAACTGGAACGCGGCGCTCGTCCGCCGCTTGGCGACCCTCGACGACGACCTCGTGTTCGAGCGCAGCATCCAACTGCTCTACGTCCAGGCGCTCCTCGCCGGGCACCGCCCCCTCGAAGCACGCGACCGCCGCATGCTCGACGCAGCCATGACCGACCTGATCGGCCTCAGTGT
Organism: Plantibacter auratus; assembly: GCF_050587365.1. Lineage (NCBI taxonomy): Bacteria > Bacillati > Actinomycetota > Actinomycetes > Micrococcales > Microbacteriaceae > Plantibacter > Plantibacter auratus. The sequence continues at coordinate 136,137 of NZ_JBOBFV010000005.1, forward strand.
CGGTCTCGACGACAAGGAACTCCGATGACCGACACCACCGACACCCCTGTGAACGACATCGACCCCGACGCGAGCGTCCAGGACCTCCTCGAGGAGGCCGACACCCTGCCGTGTGGTCCCGCCGAGCGCGCCCTGCTCGACGAGGCACTCCGGCGAGCTGAGGCCGCCGGCGACGAGGAGGCCGCGTACGCGACCCGCATGCGGTTGACCCAGTCGGCACACATGACGGGCGACACCGACGCCATGTTCAGCTCCTTCGGCTGGTGCGTCGGCAAGCACGACGCGGACCCGGAGCGCTTCCCGATCACGGTCGACGGCTGCGACCTGCTGTTCCAGTACAAGTGGATGGCCGGCCGGCTGTCGACGAACCCGACGTTCTCGCTCGCGCAGATCGAGGCGATGCACGAGGACATGCGGGCGAGGTACGCGGCAGCGGGCGCCACGATGAGCGGCGTGGTGCAGTCGCAGTTCCACATCGCGACGGTGACCGGTCGCCTCGACGAGGCCGCCGCGTTCCTGGAACGCCGCTCGACCATCGAGGACGACCGCTACAGCCACTGCGAAGCGTGCGTGCGCAATGAGGACGCCTGGTTCCACCAGCTCCGCGGGCACGACGACGACGCGATCCGGATCTACGACGAGATGTTCGAGAACCGCATGAGCTGTGGCGAGGAGCCGGAGACGAGCGAGGCACAGGCGCTCCTCCCCTACCTCCGCGCCGGCCGATTCGACGATGCCAAGGCGGCGCACCAGCGCAGCTACCGGGTCGCCCGTTCCAACGCCGACGGGTTCGGCATCATCGCCGACCACCTCGTGTTCTGCGCCGTCACGGGCAACGAGGCGCGCGGCCTGGCGATGCTCGAACGCCACCTGCCGGCCCTCGTCAACGACCCCATCAACCTGTCCGGGCACGCCGACGGGCTCATCGCGGTCGGCGTCCTGCTGGATGCCGTCGCCCGAGCCGGTCACGGTGATCTGCCCGTCCGCGGTGCCGACGCCCCGGACCTTGCCCGGTACCTCGGCTCCGAGTCGACCGACGCCGCCGACTGGACCGTCAGCGCGGTCGCGGCGCGCGCCTGGGCAGCAGCCGAGCACCTGACCCGTGCCTTCGACGAACGCAACGGCAACGGCTTCCGCACCGAGCGGCTCGAGGCCGCGCGGGCACTCGCGACGGAACACTGGGACCTCCCGCTGTCGGTCGAGGGGTTCGCAGCCCCGGTCGCCGAGCCGGAACCGGCGACCACGGCCGCCGAGTGGCGCGAACGGACCTCCGCGCTCCTGCAGAGCGCCGACCCACGCGGTGCGATCGTCGCCGCCGAGCAGGGCCTCGCGCTCCTCGCGGACGACGCGGATCCCGACGAGAACCTCCGCGCCGGGCTCCTCGGCGCGATCGCGCAGGCAGCGGTCATCGAGGGTGACGACGACCGCGCGAGCGGGGCCTGGGCCGACCGCGACACCGCGCTCCGTGCGGCAGGACGCATCGCGGTCGCCGACGTCGAGGCCCGCTTCGGTGTGGCCCTCCTCGGCACGGCGACCGAGGACCGGCTCACCCTCCTGCTCGCCGAGCTCGACGACGCCCGTCTCGTCCCCGTCGACGCGGACCGGCTCATCCACACGCTCGTCGTCACCGCACGCCATGCGTTCGAGCTGGCGGGAGCGCAGACCGAGCAGGAGTCCGCGGAACGGTTCATGGGGATCGCCGACCGGCTCGCCGGTGAGGCCGTGCTCGCCGCCGCGGTCGACGACCCGGGCGAGGCAGGCCCGCCGGCCCGTCTCCTGCACGCGCACCTCTTCGCCGTGACCGGCCGGATCGAGGAGGCGGCAGAGCTTCTCGACCCACTCCTCGAGCCCGGGCAGCGGGCGTCGGTCCGCCTCCCCGCGCTGACGCTCCGCACCCGGATGCTCGGCGGGGCCGGGGCCTTCGCCGAAGGGGTCGCGCTCGCCGACGAACTCGTCGCCCTCCAGACACTCCTCGGCAACCGGCTCGGCATCATCCAGGCGTGCTCCCTCTCGGCGGCCCTCCTGAGCGACGCCGACCGTGACCGCGAGGCCGCGGCCCGCATGCAGCTGGCGATCACCCACGCGAAGCGGGCGGAGTACGACGACCTCGACTCGCTCACCCTCCAACTCGCGCGGTACCTCCAGTTCGCGGGCGATGCCGCCACGGCGCTCGAGCACTACGACGAGGTCTACCAGGCGAAGCGCGAGCACGCCGCGCCGGGTGAGCTCGCGGACCTGCTCGCCAACATGGGCGAGGCCGCGCGCATGATCGGCGAACACGGCATGGCGTACGGCGTGTGGCGCGCAGCGATCGACGACGCCGCGTCCGTCGGGAACGACCAGGTGGTCATCCGCACCGGCTTCGGGTTGAGCACGCTCCTCGTCCAGTTCGAGGACGACGACGCGATCGAGGTCATCGACCAGGCCCTCGCCGCCGCTCGCCGGCTGGGCGACCCGCAGCTCCTCGTCCAGGCACTCCAGCGTGCGGCGAGCGCACGGGCGGCCTTCGGCGACGACACCGGGCTGCCGCTCTACTCGGAGGCTCGTGACATCGCCTCGGCGCACGAGGCCGCGTGGCTCGTGGCCGACATCACCGATTCGGAGGCCCGCTCGCTCGGTGCGCTCGGACGCGCCGACGACGCGACGGCGACGGCTCGGCTCGCCGCCGCGGGGTTCGTGGCCGCCGGCGACGAGAACGGCGCGGCGGTGGCCGAGGTGTTCGCGGCGAGGTCGCGGGTCGCCGTCGACGACCACGCCGGTGCTGTCGACCTGTTCCGTTCGGCTCGCGGACGCCTGCCTGCCGGCTCGCCCGACTGGACGACGGTCACGGCCGAACTCGCGGACGCGCACGAGCGCTTGGAGCAGCACACCGATGCGGCACTGCTGCGGGCCGAGATCGAGGAGTGATCGGGACCGTCCTCAGCGCGCCGACGGCACCGCGAGGACGGTCTTCCGACCGCGCCTAGGGCAGTCGCGCGAAGGCGCGGACGGGGAAGGTCGCGAAGTCCTCGACGAGCGGCGGCGTCGCGGTGAAGACGGCGCCGCTCGCGGGGAGCTGCTCGAGGCCGGTGAGGTGCTCGACCACCTGGATCCCGGCTTCGAGGAGCAGCGAGTGGGCCGGACGCGCGCCACCGGATCCCGGCTCGGTGTCGTCGATGTTGATGGAGTCGATGCCGACCAGCACCACGCCCTGCTCGACGAGGTACCGCACCCCGTCCTCGGCGAGGTAGGGAGCGTCCTTCGTGTAGGCCTCGGTCGCGAAGTGGCGGTCCCAACCGGTGTGCAGGAGGACGGCGGTCCCGCGCAGCTCGCGCTCGAGGAAGACGTTCGCGCCGATGCCGCGTTCGGTGGAGTCCTGGAGGTGGAACACCTCGGCCGGGAGGTCGACGAGCTGCTCGAGTGTCAGGCTCGCGAGGTCGCCGCCGCCGGCGTAGCGGTGGTACGGGCTGTCGAGGTAGGTGCCGGTGTTGCCGACCATCTCGATGATGTCCATCGCGAACTCGGTGCCCTCGGCGTACTTCGGGCGAGAGTCCTCACGGGTGAGGAACGGACGGATCACGGGTTCCGGCAACCCCGGGTAGGTGCGGAGGCCGGCACGGATCGGGTGGCTGAGTTCGACGAGCGCGCCCTCCGGACGGGGGCGCACGGTGTCCGCATGCGCTGCGGCGTCCGGGATCTCGAGTCCGGCTGCCGCTGCCGCCGCCAGGATCCCGCGGGAGCCCTTGTGCTGCTCGCGCACGATCTCGAGCTTGGTGATGCGGATCTCGCCGACCATCGCGAGACCGAGGTGCGTGACGAGCAGCCGACCGACCTCCTGCTGCTGCGCCTTCCCCTTCGCCTGCGCGATGGCGGGCGGCAGGTCGAGACGGAAGTCCTCGACGGCGAGACCGCCGCCGTTCAGGAAGCTGACGGTGGCATCGAGGACGGCGCGTTGTTCGGTCATGCCCTCATTCTGACGGGTGCTGCGAACCCTGCCGAGGGATTCCCGGCCATGGGCCACCGATATCCGGCCATGACCATGGGGTTCCGTCGACTGGACGGCTGAGTGCACTCCACAAGCAGCCCTCATGAGGCTTTTGTACACAGGGCTTGCATATCACATACCTCATGCTTATCCTCGATATGCAAGGACGGTTGACGAACCCGTCCGCGGACGAGGAGAGCCCCCATGAAGCACCAACGAACCCTGTCGATCGCCGCTGCAGCCGCCACGCTGGCCGTGCTCTCCGCGTGCACGAGCGACGCCGGGGGCGAGCGTGTCGGTCGCTGCGCGATCGCAGACGAGTTCGCCGCTGGCACGCCGGTCGACGCGACGCCGTCCGGCGAGATCACCTTCCAGACCACCGCACTGAAGGCCTCGTTCTCCGAGTACTTCACCGAACTCATCGAGGACTTCGAGGCCGCCTACCCCGGCACGACCGTCACCTGGGAGGACGACCCTGGCGACGGCAGCTTCGCCACCCGGCTCGTCGCGGACGCGCAGGCGTGCTCGCTGGCAGACGTCGTGAACATGCCGCTCGCCACCGCCGGCGGGCTCCGCGAACAGGGCTTCCTCGCCGACATCGACGCCGCGTCACCGGGCATCGGCGACGACTTCATCCCGAGCCTGTGGGACAGCCTGGTCCTCCCCGGCGACGACCACCACTACGTGCTCCCCTGGTACTGGGGCCTCATCGGCCTCCAGACGTACAACACCGAGCTCATGCAGCGCGCCGGACTCGACCCGGAGCAGCCGCCGACCACCTTCGAGGAACTCTTCGACTCGGCCGATCAGGTCGCCGAACGGTCGAACGGCGAGTTCAGTGCCTTCTCCGCGAGTCTCGGTCTGCGACTCCCGCTCGAGTGGCAGCTGCAGGAGGCCGAGGTCATCGCCGACGACGGTTCGGCGTTCGTCTTCGCCGACGATCCGGCCGTGCAGGAGTGGACCGAGCGCATGACGCGACTCGCGCTGGCCGGCGGCATCCCGAAGGACTCGATCGCGTCCGACGACGAGCCCACCGCCCTGTTCACCCAGGGCGCGACCGTCTGGGGCTCACCGAACGCCTCGTCGCTCCGGTACGTGCAGGAGGGCAACCCGGGCGTGTACGAGCACGTGGGCGTCTCTTCCCTCCTCGACCGCCGCGGCACCGCGATCGCCGAGGTGCAGACCATCGGTGTCCCGAGCACGAGCACCAACCCGGCCACCGCCATCGCCTTCGCGCGATTCCTCCTCGCCGCCGAGCAGCAGAACCGCTTCATCAGCGACCCACGCATCCAGAACTTCCCGAGCACCACCGAGTCGCTCGGCATCCCGAAGCTCACGGACATCACCGGTACCGCACCCATCGACGAGGCGAACCGTCTCGCCGTCGACCTCGCCGACGAAGCGGAGATCGTCACCATCGTGCAGTGGAGCGACGCGGTCGCGAACGCGGTCAACGCCGAGCTCCAGCTGGCGCTCACCGGGAAGAAGGCGCCGCGTGAGGCACTCCAGGCCGCCCAGGACGCGGCCAACCGGGTCATCGGAGCCGATGCTCGATGACGACCGCGATCCACCTGAACGGCGCGGCGCGTTATCGACCGCCCTGGGTGCCGCTGCTGTGGTGCGCACCCGCGCTGCTCATGATCACGATCTGGAGCGTCGGGCCCTTCATCGGGACCATCGCGCTGTCGTTCACCGACACCTCCCCGCTCGGCATGGGTGGAGCGTTCGTCGGCCTCGACAACTACCGCTCGATCCTGCAGGACCCCGCGTTCTGGTCCGCGACCGGCAACAGCGTGCTGTACGCGATCATCGCCGTCCCCCTGCTGGTCGTCCTCCCGTTGCTGCTCGCGCAGCTCGTCCACACCCGACTCCCCGGGATGGGGTTCTTCCGCTCCGCCTACGCGGCTCCGATCGTGGCGTCCGTGGTCGCGGTCGGGCTGGTCTGGCAGAACCTCCTCGGTGAACAAGGGCCCGTCAACACGGTGCTCCAGCGGGTCGGTCTCATCCAGCAGGCGGTGCCGTTCCTCTCCGAGGGGTCGCTCATCCTGCTCAGCGCCATCGCCCTCACGGTGTGGCGTGGGCTCGGGTGGTACCTGATCTTCTACCTGGCGGCGCTCTCGAACATCCCTCGCGAGTTGTACGAGGCGGCCGAGCTCGACGGCGCCGGCCCGACGCGACGGTTCCTCACCATCACGGTGCCGGGCACCCGCCTCACGATGCTCCTCGTCGGGCTCCTCGCCGGCATCGGGTCGCTCCGCGTGTTCAGCGAGGTCTACCTGCTCGGCGGCGCCACCGGTGGTCCGGGAGGCGAGGCACGGACACTCCCCTTCTTCATCCGCGACGCAGCGCTCGACCCGATCACCGGGAACGCGGGCTACGGTGCGGCCGCGAGCGTGGCACTCTTCGCCCTCACCGCGGTGTTCGCCGTGCTGGCGCAGCGCTTCGGCGGGGAGCGGGACGCATGAGCGCGCGCATCGAGCAGTCGCCCGCACGACCGCTCCTGCGGCGTCGGCGTCGGCGCTGGTCGAGGACGACACCGGTGCGGTACGCGCTCCTGCTCCTCGTCCTCGTCATCTCCGTCGGCCCGCTGCTGTGGCAGTTCCTGTCGTCGCTCAAGGGCTCCGGCGAAGCACTCTTCGGGCGCGACGCCACCCTGTTCCCACAGCTGCCGACGTTCGACGCCTACGTCACGATCTTCCGGCAGATCCCGATGGACGCCTACCTGACGAACAGCGCGATCGTCTGCGCGCTCACCATCGCCTCCCAGGTGGTGCTGCCGACCGCAGCCGGGTACATGCTCTCCCGACGCGGCTGGCGCGGGCGGCGGGTCACCTTCACCGTGCTGATCGTGTCGATGGTCGTGCCGTTCGAGTCGATCATGGTGTCGCTCTTCCTCATGACCCAGGAGCTCGGTCTGCTCGACACCCTCGTCGGCGCGTGGCTCCCCGGTGCGGTCTCCGCGATGAACGTCCTCATCGTGCGGGCCTCATTCACGGCGGTGCCCGACGAGATCGAAGACGCCGCGTTCCTCGACGGAGCCTCGGAGTGGCAGCGGTTCACCGCCCTGTTCCTGCCGTCGTCCATCGGCGCGATGCTGGTCGTCGTCGTCAACTCGTTCATCACCGCGTGGGACGACTTCCTCTGGCCGCTCCTCGTTCTGCGGAGCGAGTCGTCGTTCACCGTCTCGCTCGGACTCGCACGACTTTCGGCGTCGTCGTTCGGGTTCGACCCCAGGGTCGTGATGGCCGGATCCATCATCGCCGTCGTCCCCGTCCTCGTGGTGTTCATCGTGCTGCAACGATGGTTCCACCGAGGCGTCGCAGCAGGAGGAGTCAAGTGAGTCGACAGCCGCACCACCACGAGCATCGTCCCGTCCCGACCGAGGGCCAGTTGCGTTGGCAACAGGACGGCTTCGGCGTGTTCTTCCACTTCGGGGTCAACACCTTCGCCGGCAAGGAATGGAGCGACGGCACCCTGCCCGCCTCGAGCTTCGATCCGAGCGACCTCGATGTGCGGCAGTGGGTGCGCGTGGCGGCATCGATCGGTGCCGGATACGTCATCCTCACCGCGAAGCATCACGACGGGTTCTGTCTCTGGCCGACCTCGACGACCGACTACAGCGTCGCATCCTCACCGTGGCAGGACGGCCACGGTGACGTCGTGGCCGAGCTCGCTGCAGCCTGTCGCGAGGCGGGCCTCGGACTGGGGCTGTACCTCTCGCCCTGGGATCGCCACGCCCCCGAGTACGCCGACGAGGCGCGCTACGCCGAGGTGTACGCCCGGCAGCTCACCGAACTGTGCACGAACTACGGCGAGCTCGTCGAGCTGTGGTTCGACGGCGCCGGGTCCGAGGGGTACACCTACGACTGGCCCGGCATCTCCGCGATCATCGAACGGCTTCAGCCGCAGGCCATGGTGTTCAACATGGGCGCCCCGACGATCCGCTGGGTGGGTAACGAGAACGGTCTCGCCGAAGACCCGGTCCGGTATGTCGTCGACCACACCGACTTCAGCAACTACACCGTCATCACCAGCCGGTTCGAGGAGGCCCTCTACCTGCCGCCCGAGTGCGACGTCTCGATCCGACGCGGCTGGTTCTGGCACCCGGACGACGAGCCGAAGTCGGTAGAGCATCTGCTCGCGATCTTCTACCGGTCCGTCGGACTCGGCGCGAACCTGCTCCTCAACCTCCCACCCGACACCCGTGGGCTCCTCCCCCACGCCGATGTGGAACGCGTGACCGCCTGGGCCGCGGAGCGCGACCGACGCTTCGCACAGCCGATCCCGGGAACGCTGACCACCGACGGGTCGACGGCCACCGTCACGTTCGCGGAGCCGGTCACCTTCGATCATCTCCGGCTGCACGAGGACCTCACCGCCGGACAGCTCATCGACCGCCACGAGGTCCGGACACCGGACGGCCGCACGCTCGTCGAAGCCGGTTCCGTCGGCGTCTCGAGGGTGCACGTGTTCGAACCGGTCACGACCGACCGGCTGACGATCGCGCTCGTCCCCGACGTCACCGACGACGCGGTTCGCCCCGCGGAAGCACCGGTGCCGGCGCTCCTCGCGGTCACCGCGTTCCGCACTGGCTCGAGCACCGTCCCCGAGCTGCCGGTCGGCTACGAGGCCCCGACGGAGGCCCCCGACTGAGCGGGCCGTGCCTCGACGCGGAACTAGGCTGGAGGGCGTGCAGGCGCTTCCCGAACCACTCGACACGAGTGCGCTCACCCGGCCGCTTCCCCGTCACGAGGTTCACGAGCAGTGGCGAGCCTTCGTCAGGGAGGACCCCGGCGCCCGCGATCGCATCGGGCGAGTCCGACGGCTCACCACCACCCTCGGCGCGATCGGCGGACTGTTCGGCATCTTCTTCTTCGGCCTGGTCGGCCTGCTCGCCTACGCTCAAGGCGGCAGGAACGCGGGAGGGATCGCCTTCGGCATGGGCACGCTCGTGGTGGTCATGATCCTCCTCGCCGTGATCCTCGTCCGCATGACGATCCGGGTCTGGTCGCGTAGGACCCTGCGGCGCACACACCTCCGCCTCGCCAGCTTCGCCGAGGCCAACGGGTTCAACTACCGCGTCGGTCCCATCGCCCTCCAGCGCGACATGCCCTGGCGGAGCCGCGGGTCGGTGAACCTCCACCGAGTCCTCCGGAGCCGGGAGCCGCGCGGCATCGAGATCGCCGACTACGAGGTCATCGGCAACCGCAAGAACCTCGCGGCCCCCTTCGGTGGCTACTGCGCACTCCGGATGCCCGTCGCCCTCCCCCACATCCTGCTCCGCGCCCAGGACGGCCGCCGCCGAGGGATGACTGGCGCCGGCGCCCCGGCCGATGCGCAGCGGCTCAGCCTCGAGGGCGGGTTCGACCGCCACTTCCAGCTGTACTGCCCGGTCGGCTACGAGGCCGATGCCCTCTATCTGTTCACGCCCGACGTGATGGCGCGACTGCTCGACCACGTGCGCGGCTTCGACGTGGAGATCGTCGACGACTGGCTCCTGCTCGTGACCAGCGACGATCTCGTCACGACGAAGGTCGACGATTGGCAGGACATCGCCGCCGCTGTCGACGCCGTGGACGACCGCGTCGAACGCTGGGCACGGTGGCGGGAGACCCGAGGTGACCGGCGAAGCGCCAAGACGGACGAGTCGGCCTCGACCGCGGCGGCCGGCCGCGTCAGCACCCGTGGTCGGCGCCTCAGCGTCCGGATGAGCGTCGACGACATCCTCATGTGGAGCGCGCTCGGGCTGTTCGTCGTCGGCACGATCATCGGGCTCCGGTAGCGCGCTCGAACGCTCCCGACCCGATCCGGGTCAGTCGCCGTACTCGTCGAGGAAGGTGTCCGACTCGGCATCGAGCGCACATCCCTCGGCGGCGGCCTCGGCCGGGGTGCGGTCGCCGGCGTCGACGATGCGGCTCGACTGCTCCTCGATGCACCGTTCCATCGCCCGCTCGGCGGCTGCTGGGTCGGCGGCGGTGAACCCGCCGGTCGCTGCGACGATCACGAGGACCGCTCCGACACCGGCGACGAGGACGGTCCCACCGATCGCGAGCTTCCATCCGAGCCTCGTCGGCTCGGCCGTCCCCTCATCGCCCGGCTCCTGCTGCTCCGTCTGCGTGAACACATCCGTCATCGGTCGACCCGCGTCGCTCAGCGCGCCACCCCCGGCGCGTCGCCCCAGGCTAGCAAGCGCCGTCGTCGCACCGCACGATCGACGACACCACGACGCGAGACGGCCTCCCGCCGGTGGGCGGGAGGCCGTCTCGGTCGGATCGTCCCGGGGCTAGAACCCCTGGGCGAGGCGGTAGTACGCGTTGTTCCAGCGGACCTCACGCTGGAAGTCGCGCGTGGTGGTCGACTCGTCGATCACGAGGAGCTCGGTCTTGGCGATCTCCGCGAAGTCGGCGAAGACCTCGACCCCGACCGCGGTCGACATGACGGTGTGGTGCGCGGCACCGGCGGTCAGCCAAGCGGCGGCAGACGTCGCGAAGTCCGGAGCCGGCTTCCACACGGCGCGCCCGACGGGCAGCTTCGGCAGGGCCTCGATGGGCTGGACGACCTCGACGACGTTCGCCGTCAGCCGGAAACGGTCGCGCATGTCACTCATCGCGACGACCACGGCGGGGCCGGAGTCGGCCGTGAAGACCAGGCGCACCGGGTCCTCCTTGCCGCCGATGCCGAGCGGGTGCACCTCGAGGGTGGCACGAGCCGAAGAGAGCGTCGGGCTGACCTCGAGCATGTGCGCCCCGAGGATGAGCTCGTTGCCGGGCTCCATGTGGTACGTGTAGTCCTCCATGAGCGACGCGCCACCGGGGAGGCCGGCACCCATGACGGACGCGGCGCGCACGAGGACGGCGGTCTTCCAGTCGCCCTCCGCACCGAAGCCGTAGCCGTCGGCCATGAGGCGCTGGACGGCGAGGCCCGGCAGCTGACGCAGCTCACCGAGGTCTTCGAAGCTCGTCGTGAACGCGGCGAAGTCGCCGGCCTCGAGGAAGGAGCGCAGGCCCAGTTCGATCGCGGCACCGTAGCGGAGCGACTCGTGCCGCTCGCCACCCTTGCGCAGCTCGGGGACGACGTCGTACAGCTCCTCGTACTCGGCGACGAGCGCGTCGACGTCGGCGTCCGTCGACGCGTGCACGGCCTCGGCCAGCTCGTTGACGCTCCACGTGTTGACCTGCACTCCGAAGCGCAGCTCGGCCTCGGTCTTGTCGCCCTCGGTGACGGCGACGTAGCGCATGTTGTCGCCGAAGCGCGCGAGCTTGAGCTCGTGCGTGGCCGCCCAACCCGCAGCGGCGCGCTGCCAGGTGCCGACCTCACGCTGAACGCGCGGGTCGGAGACGTGGCCGACGACCGTCTTGCGGGCGACGCCCAGACGCGTCTGGATGTACCCGAACTCGCGGTCGCCGTGCGCGGCCTGGTTGAGGTTCATGAAGTCGAAGTCGATCTCCGACCACGGCAGCTCGACGTTCGCCTGCGTGTGGAGGTGGAGCAGCGGCTTCTGCAGCGCGTCAAGCCCGGCGATCCACATCTTGGCCGGGCTGAAGGTGTGCATCCAGGTGACGAGACCGATGACGCTGTCGTCGGCGTTCGCGTCGAGCATCGCGCGACGGATCGACTCGGAGTCCTTGAGGACGGGCTTCCACTCGATCCGCACGGGGACGTCGGCGGCGGCGCCGAGCTCGGCGGCGATGGCCTGGGACTGCTCGGCGACCTGACGGAGGGTCTCCTCGCCGTAGAGGTTCTGGCTGCCGGTGAGGAACCAGACGGTGTAGTGGTCGAGCGTGGTGGTGGGCTTCGGCATGGGTGGGTTCTTTCTTGAGGTCGTTTCGGTCCCTGAGCCTGTCGAAGGGCGGGACCGTGGTGGGGTGGCCCTTCGACAAGCTCAGGGACCGGGAGGGTGTCAGGGACCGGAGGTCAGTCGGGTTAGAGCGCGCCCTGCGGCGCCTGGCCGTAGACGTTCTGGTAGCGGTCGAAGAGGGCGTCGATCGCCTCGGTCGGCATGGGCTTCGGCTCGCCGAGCTGACGCGAGATGTGCACGGTGCGGGCGACGTCCTCGACCATCACCGCGGCCTTCACGGCGTCGCGGGCGTCCTTCCCGATCGTGAACGGACCGTGGTTCTGCATGAGCACCGCGCGCGACCGGTGACCGGTGAGCGTCTCGACGATGCCGCGTCCGATCGAGTCGTCGCCGATGATCGAGAACGGACCGATCGGGACCTCCCCGCCGAACTCGTCGGCCATCGCCGTGATGACGCACGGGATGGGCTCGGCGCGTGCCGCCCAGGCCACCGCGTAGGTGGAGTGGGTGTGCACGACGCCGCCGACCTCGGGCATATGCCGGTAGACGTATGCGTGTGCCGCGGTGTCGCTCGACGGCGACCGCTCAGCACCGGGTGTGCCCGGTATGACCTTGCCGTCGAGGTCGCAGAGGATCATGTTCTCGGGCGCGAGGTCGTCGTAGTCGACGCCGGAGGGCTTGATGACGAAGAGCTCGGCTCCCGGCACGCGCCCGGAGACGTTGCCGCCGGTCCAGATGACGAGCCCGTACCGGACGAGCTCCCCGTGCAGCTTGGCGACGTCGGACCGGACGCGCGCGATCGCGACCTCGATCTCGGGCGAGTAGGTGTTCACGCGGTTGCTCCTTCGAGGGCGGTGGTCTCGGTGTCGGTCGGCAGGCTGTCGACGCCGCCACCGAGGGCGGCTCGGCGGATGCGCTTCAGGCGCTTCATGACGTCGTTGGCGCCACGACCGAAGTAGTCGTGGAGCGTCGCGTACTCCGCGTAGAGCAGGTCGTACGCGTCGGCCGCGGCCTCGTTCGGCGTGTAGACGGCGCGGTTCACCTTGCCCATCGCGGCGCTGGCGGCCGGGACGTCCGGGTAGGCCCCGGCGGCGACGGCGGCGTGGATGGCCGAGCCGAGCGCGGGCCCCTGGTCGCTCGCCGTGATGGAGATCGGCAGGCGGAGGATGTCGGAGTACGTCTGCATGAGGAAGGGGTTCCGCTGCAGACCGCCGGCGACGATGAACTCGGTGACGGGGACGCCCGAGGCGTTGAACGTCTCGACGATCTTCCTGGTGCCGAACGCGGTCGCCTCGAACAATGCGCGGTAGACCTCCTCGGTGCGGGTCGTGAGCGTCAGGCCGAGGACGGTGCCGGAGAGCTCGTGGTCGACGAGGACCGAGCGGTTGCCCGAGTGCCAGTCGAGGGCGACGAGCCCGTGCGCGCCGACGGGCTGGTCCTGGATGAGCGAGGTGAGGTGCTCGTGGATGCTGACACCACGCGCCGCAGCCTCCTCGGTGTACCGGGCGGGGACCTGGTTCGCGACGTACCAGGCGAAGATGTCGCCGACGCCCGACTGCCCGGCCTCGTAGCCGTAGAGGCCGGCGATGATGCCGCCGTCGACGACACCGCACATGCCCGGGACCTCGCGGAGGACGTCGCCGTTCATGACGTGGCAGGTGGAGGTGCCCATGATCGCGACCATCTGGCCGGGCGAGACGGCCTGCGCCGCGGGTGCTGCGACGTGCGCGTCGACGTTCCCGACCGCGACCGCGATGCCCTCGCGAAGACCGGTCCACGCAGCGGCTTCGGCCGACAGGGTGCCGGCGGCGGCGCCCAGTTCACCGATCTCGTGGGCGACCTTGTCGTCGGCGAACCGCTCGAACGCGGGGTTGAGAGCCGCGAGGAACTCGTGGCTCGGGTAGGCACCGTCCTGGTAGATGCCCTTGTAGCCGGCGGTGCAGGCGTTCCGCACGTAGGTGCCGGTGAGCTGCCAGATGATCCAGTCGGCCGCCTCGACCCAGTGGTCCATGCGCTCGTAGAGTTCGGGGTCCTCCTCGAGGAGCTGGAGTCCCTTGGCGAACTCCCACTCGCTCGAGATGAGGCCGCCGTACCGCGGCAGCCAGGACTCGCCCCGCTCGGCGGCGAGCTCGTTGATGCGGTCCGCCTGCGGCTGCGCGGAGTGGTGCTTCCACAGCTTCACGTAGGCGTGCGGGCGGTCGGCGTACTCGGGCAGCTCGTTGAGCGGCGTCCCGTCGGCGATGACGGGGACCATGGTGCAGGCGGTGAAGTCGGTGCCGATGCCGATGACGGCGGCGGGGTCGATCCCGGCGGACTCGACGGCGCGCGGCACAGCGGATTGCATGACGGCGACGTAGTCGGCCGGCACCTGCAGCGCCCAGTCGGGCGGCAGCGCGGCGCCGGTCGAGGCGAGCTCACGGTCCATGACGGCGTGCGGGTAGTCGAGCACCGCCGACCCGAGTTCGGCACCGTCGGACACACGCACGACGACGGCTCGGCCGGACAGCGTGCCGAAGTCGACACCGATCGTGTAGGTCTCTGCGTGCGTGGCTGTCGCCTGCTCGGGGGCGCTGGCGGCCGGGTTCTGCTCGGTGTTCACCGGTGGGACTCCTTCGTCGATCTGGTGCTCGGTTGATTCGCGATGCTGTGGTGCAAGCGGGTGGGGGCGGATGCTCGGCCGGTGGATCAGGGCTGGGCCGCGCTCCAGTGTACAACGTTGTATATTGCCGTGGCCATGGACAGGGCGATGCGATTTCGACTCATGCGAGACCGCCCATCGCCTCGATGACGGCGCGGGTGTCGAGCGGCTCGGGATCCGGCGCCTCAGCAGCGCCCACGGCCCCCACGATCCGGCCCGCGCGGACGGCGACGACCCGGTCGCAGACGGCCGCGAGCGCCGCAGGGTCCTCGCTCGAGACGACGACCGCCCGGCCGGACGCCGCGAGCGATCGGATCAGGGCGTACCGCTCAGCCCGCCGACGTCCGTCCTCGGAGCCGGGGGCGCCCGCCCGACCGAACGGTTCGGCGAGCAGCACGGCGCGCGCCCGCGTGTCCGCGATGATCCGGAGCGACTCGGTGAACTGGTCGGCGTCCGGCCCGCGGTGCACGCCGGGGAGCGCGGCGACCAGGCCGCTCGGCACGGTGGTCGCCCGGTAGTCGCGCCGCGGGTCGGCCACACCGAGCCGGACCATCCTCGTGAGGGCGTCCGGGGAGACGCTCGACGGTACCCCGCCGAGGAAGGAGAGGTCGAAGCGGATCGGGTGCTCCGTCGTGTAGAGGACCCCCGCGGCGCGCGCCAGCTCCGTCGTCGAGACGTCGACCGCCGCACCGTCGAGCGCCACCGAACCACGGGTCCGTGCGCCGTACGACCGGCCGAAGACGCTCAACAGCACCTCCCCCGCACCGGAGTCGGGCGGACCGAACAGCCCGAGCACCTCCCCCGGCGCGCAGGCGAAGGACAGGTCGTCGACGACGATCCGCTCAGGGTCCGCCGGGTGGCTCGCGGTCCAGTGTTCGACGGTGAGGCCCGCAGCCGTCACCGACGATGCGATCACCGAGGCACCGTCCGACGTCGATGATCCGCCGGCAACCGGACGGAACGCGTCGATGCCGCCCACCCCGGCGGCCAACGCCGCGAGCACCTCGCGTTCACCGTTCACGGCCGACAGCCGGATCGGGGGCGACGGGTCACCACTGACGGCGATCACGGTCGCGGCCGATGCGACGCTCGCCAGCCCGGTCACGGCCCCGGTCGCGAGCAGGACACCGGGTGCGGGGTCGGCGGTTCGAGGAGCTCGGGCCACCTCGACCATCGCCTGCTGCCAACGCTCGACCTCGTCCGCTCGGAGTGCGGGGCCACTGTCGTCGATCACGATGAGCGACGCCTCCGCGGCGACCGCCCTGGCGAGCTCCACGAGCCGACGCTCCACGACCGACAGGGCACCGGCGGAGTCCGTGGGTGACCGGTCGAGCCCGACGACGCCCAGGGCGCGGTGGATCCGCTCGGCATCGCTCTGCCTCAAGGACGTCCGGTCGGCGAGCGGCCCTCGGAGGAGCCGCATGACCGCCTCCCGCAGTCCCACCCCACGCTCGGACCCGAGCAGCACGTTCTCACCGATGGTCTGCGACCAGCTGATGGCCTGCCCGGCCGTCACGACGGCCACCCCGGAGGCACTCGACGCGGCACGGGACGACAACCGCGCCGGCCTGCCGTCGACGAGCACCGTCTCGGAACCGGACACCCTGGCCGCGCCGCGCGGTCCGGTAGACGTCCCGGACAACCGCGCGATCAGGTGCCGGAGGACCGGCACCGGTCCGAGCACGGCGTGCACCGTACCGAAGGGCACCTCGAGCAGCGGCCAGCCGTCCCGCAGGATCGCGAGCGCCGCCGGCGGGACCGACGAGGAGTCGCGCTCAGCGGTCGCATCGCCACAACGCACGGAGGCGAGGGCACCGGCCAGGTCGCCGGTGCTCTCGCCTCCGTGGTGGATGTCCATGCGTCGGATCGATCCGGGTTCCGCGGTCGCGGACCTCGGGATCAGCGTCCGCCGCTGCGGCGCTTGTTGTAGACGTCGAACGCGACGGCCAGCAGCAGCACGAGGCCCTTGACGGCCTGCTGCCACTCGATGCCGAGGCCGATGATCGACATACCGTTGTTCAGCACACCGATGATGAGACCACCGATGATCGCGCCGCCGATGGTACCGACGCCACCCTGCACCGCGGCTCCACCGATGAAGGCCGCGGAGATCGCCTCGAGTTCGAAGCCGTCACCGGCCTTCGGACCGGCGAGGTTCAGGCGGGCCGTGAAGATGAGGCCGGCGAGCGCCGCGAGGAAGCCCATGTTGACGAACAGGAAGAAGTCGACCTTGCGGGTCTTGATGCCGGACAGCTCCGCGGCGTGACGGTTGCCACCGATCGCGTAGATGTGGCGGCCGAAGACCGAGCGGTTCATGACGATGCCGTAGACGAGCACGAGGACGGCCAGCACGATGAGCGTGACCGGGATGCCCTTGTACGCGGCGAGGGCGTACACGAAGAAGCCGATGCCCGCGATGATGAGCACGAGCTTGGCGACGAACCACGGGAACGGCTCGGTGTCCTGGCCGTACTTCTGACGGCCGAGGCGCGTGCGGACCTGCTGCACGACGAGGCCGACGACGGCGATGACGCCGATACCGAGCGTCAGCGGGTCGATCGGGAAGTCACCGAACACGTCGTTCAGGAAGCCGTTGCCGAGCGCGCGGTACTCCGCTGGGAAGGAACCGATGTTGGCGTTGCCGAGCACCACGAGCGCGAGGCCGCGGAAGATGAGCATGCCGGCCAGCGTCACGATGAACGCCGGGATCCCGACGTAGGCGATCCAGAAGCCCTGCCAGACACCGACGAGCGCGCCGATGGCGAGCGACAGGATGATCGCGATCCACCACGGCATCTGCATCTGCACGGCGAACACACCGGACACCGCACCGACGAAGGCCGCGACGGAACCGACCGACAGGTCGATGTGGCCGGCGATGATGACCATCACCATGCCGATCGCGAGGACGAGGATGTACCCGTTCTGCACGATCAGGTTGGAGATGTTCTGCGGCCGCAGCAGGATGCCGTCGGTGATGACGGCGAAGAACACGACGACGAGCAGGAGGGCGATGAAGATGCCGTTCTTGCCGAGGTCGCTGAGGATGTGGGTCAGCCAGCTCGTGAAGCGGTTGGTGGCCGGGTTCACGAGGCCGCCGGCGGCGGTGCCGTCGCCTGCCGGGACGGTGGGTTTGGTGTCCAGATCGGACATTGCGGTTCTCCTTCGATCCGTCCGCGCCCGCGTCAGCGGGGCTTCTCCATGGTCATGAGTTTGAGGAGCGCTTCGGGGTTCGCTTCCTCGATCGGCAGTTCGCCGGTGATGCGGCCCTCGCTGAGGGCGTAGATGCGGTCGCAGATGCCGATGAGCTCGGGGAGCTCGGAGGAGATGACGATGACGCCCTTCCCCTCGGCGGCGAGGCGGTTGATGATCGTGTAGATCTCGTACTTCGCACCGACGTCGATGCCGCGGGTGGGCTCATCGAGGATGAGGACGTCGGGGTCGGAGTAGATCCACTTCGACAGGACGACCTTCTGCTGGTTACCGCCCGAGAGCTTCCCGGTCTTCGCGAGCACGTTCGGAGCCTTGATGTTCATGCTCTTCCGGTACTCCTCGGCGACCTTGTACTCCTCGTTGTCGTTGACGAGTCCGCCGCGTTCGAGCTTCTTCAGCGAGGCCATCGAGATGTTCCGCTTGATGTCCTCGATGAGGTTGAGGCCGTAGTACTTGCGGTCCTCGGTGGCGTACGCGAGGCCGTTGTCGATCGCCTCCGACACCGTGCGGGTGCGGATCTCGGTGCCGTTCTTGAAGACCTTGCCGCTGATGCGGCTGCCGTACGACTGACCGAACAGGCTCATCGCGAACTCGGTTCGCCCGGCGCCCATGAGGCCGGCGATGCCGACGATCTCACCGGCGCGGACGTTGAGGTTGACGGCGTCCACCATCACGCGGGTCGGGTCCTGCGGGTGGTGGGCGGTCCAGTCCTCGACGCGCAGGATCTCCTCGCCGATGTTCGGCGTGTGGTCCGGGTAGCGGTGCTCGAGGTCGCGGCCGACCATGTCCTTGATGATGCGCTCTTCGGTGACGTCGTTCTTCACGATCGTCTCGATGGTCTTGCCGTCGCGGATGACGGTGACGGTGTCGGCGACCTTCTTGATCTCGTTGAGCTTGTGGCTGATGATGATCGACGTGATGCCCTGCTCCTTGAGGTGCAGGATCAGGTCGAGCAGGTGGTCGGAGTCCTCGTCGTTCAGTGCGGCGGTCGGCTCGTCGAGGATGAGGAGCTTCACGCGCTTCGAGAGGGCCTTCGCGATCTCGACGAGCTGCTGCTTGCCGACGCCGATCTCGAGGATCTTGGTCGTCGGGTTCTCCCGCAGGCCGACCCGGGCGAGCAGTGCTGCCGCCTCCTGGTTGGTGCGGTTCCAGTCGATGAGGCCGAGCGGCCCCTTCAGCTCGTTGTTGAGGAAGATGTTCTCCGCGATGGAGAGGTAGGGGCTGAGGGCCAGCTCCTGGTGGATGATGACGATGCCCTTGGACTCCGAGTCGCGGATGTCCTTGAACTCCATCGTCTCGCCCTCGAAGACGATGTCGCCCTCGTAGGTGCCGAACGGGTAGACGCCGGACAACACCTTCATGAGCGTCGACTTGCCGGCGCCGTTCTCACCGCAGATGGCGTGCACGGTACCGCGCTGCACATCGAGCGTGACGTTCGAGAGGGCCTTGACGCCGGGGAAGGTCTTGATGATGTTGCGCATCTCGAGGATGCTCGTGGTCTCGCCTGACACCGTGTCTCCTTACAGGTGATCGTCGTTGAACCGGGCCCTCCGACAGGCTCAGGGATCGGAAGTGATTCCGTTCCCTGAGCCTGTCGAAAGGGGTGTTGCAGGACTGACTAGCCCTTGATCTCGTCTTCGGTCCAGTAACCGGAGTCCACGAGGACCTCCTGGATGTTGTCCTTGACGACGATCTGCGACTCGAGGAGGAAGGACGGGACGACCTTCTTGCCGTTGTCGTAGTCCTCGGTGTTGTTGACCTCGGGCTTCTCACCGTTCAGCACGGCGACGGCCATCTTGACGGCTTCGCTCGCCAGCTGGCGGGTGTCCTTGAAGATGGTCGCGTACTGCTCGCCGGACTCGATGGCCTTGACCGAGTCGAGCTCGGCGTCCTGGCCGGAGATGACGGGCCAGCCGTCGCCCACCGAGTAGCCGGCGTCGGTCAGCGCCGAGATGATGCCTCGCGAGATGCCGTCGTAGGGCGACAGGACCGCGTTGACCTTGCTGCCGTCGGAGTAGGTCGACGTGAGGATGTTCTCCATACGCTTCTGCGCGGTCTCACCGTCCCAACGGAGCGTTGCAGCCTGCTCGAAGGAGGTCTGGCCGCTGGCGACCTTGAGGGTGCCCGCGTCGATGAACGGCTTCAGGGTGTCCTGAGCGCCGTCCCAGAAGAACGTGGCGTTGTTGTCGTCGGGCGAGCCGGCGAACATCTCGATGTTGAACGGACCGGCGGGTGCGCCCTCGGTGGGCTTGCCCTCGAGGTCGACGAGGCCGAGGCCGTTGAGGACCGAGTTGGCCTGCTGCACGCCGACCTTGTAGTTGTCGAACGACGCGTAGTAGTCGACGTTCTCGCTATCGCGGATCAGGCGGTCGTAGGCGATGACGGGGATGTCGCCGTCCTTGGCCTCCTGGAGCACGCTCGTGAGCGTGGTGCCGTCGATCGAGGCGATGATCAGGACGGAGGCGCCCTTGGTGATCATGTTCTCGATCTGCGAGACCTGGGTGGGGATGTCGTCCTCGGCGTACTGCAGGTCGACCTTGAAGCCCTCCTTCTCCAGCTGCTCCTTGACGGCGTTGCCGTCCTGGATCCAGCGCTCGGAGCTCTTGGTGGGCATCGCGACGCCGACGAGCTTGCCGTCGCCTTCGCCGCCGCCCGATCCGCCGCTTGCGCCGCCGGAGCAGCCGGCGAGCGACACGACCATCGTGCCTGCGGCCAGCGTGGCGAGGAGCATTCTCTTCTTCACTGTGTGGTTCCTTCCCTAGGGAGTTGCTTGGACGTCATTGTCATGCGCAGGTCTGTCGGCTTCGATGTGTCCAGCTCATCGAGGCCGCTCGTCGGCTACGTGGCGTTCGCGGGTGCGGGTGCGGACGCCTCGTCGTGGTGTCGGCGAGGGTGCAGGGAGAGGTGGCCGGCGGAGAGCCGGGCCGAGAGGGAGCTGTGGTCGGATCGATCGGTGCCGTGGATCGGGAGGCGGCTCATCGCCGACCTGCTCGCTCCATTGCGCTTCGTTCCCACGTCGACTTCCTCGTCACTCCGAATGTGACCGTTCACATTGTGTGTCACACGATAGCCCCAGACCTCCACCTGATGTCAAGTCGGGATGGGTCTCATTTTCATAACCGGCGACTGTCGGGGCATGGTCGCGCTCTCAGTGAGCCCGTGCGGGCACGTGCCGGGGGCGCGGGTACGCCCCGATCGGCGTGGCCGGAACCAGGGGATGTGCCCCGGCGATCCCAGTAGGAGCCTAGAGTTCGGCGTCGATCGCGCGGATGACGTCCCACGCGCCGTCCTCGGAGTTCGACAGCACGACGACGTCGATGGCGTCGGCGGCCGTCGGGCCGAAGTAGGTGCGCACGATGCCGCTCGCGCCGGGGTTGACACCGTCGAGGTACATCGATCGCACCTGGCCGTCCTCGTCGACGTCGAACTCGAAGCCGAAGCCGTAGGAGATCTCCTCGTCGACCTCGATCTGCGGAGAGGTGAACTCCTCGGTCAGCTCGGCGGTGAGGATCTTCGCGTCGCGGGCGGCGCGCAGGAAGGTGATGAGGTCGGCCGCGGTGGACTGTGCACCGGCGTCCGGGCCGCCGAGCGGCGGGAAGGCGTCGGTGTTCGAGTGCCAGACGCCGTCGTCGTCGACGTCGCCGCCCTCGGCCAGGCCGGGCTCGCCCGTCCGGCGGTCGACGAAGCCCGAGTGGTCCATGCCGAGCAGCGCGAACACCTGCTGCTCGATGAGCTGGCGGTAGGGCAACCCCGTCACGCCCTCGAGCGCGAGCCCGAGCAGCACGTAGCCCGCGTTGACGTAGTTCGCCTCCTCGCCAGGGGCCGCGAGCGGCTCCTTGTCGGCGAAGAGCGGCAGGAGGTCGGCGGTCTCGCGGATCGACGAGGCCGGGCGCTCGGCCCAGAGGTCGTCGTAGCTCTCGCCGGCGGTCTCGTCGGCGTCGTCGGCGATGCCGGAGGTGTGGGTGAGGAGGTGGAGCAGCTGGACGTCGCGGCGGATGGTGGTGCCGTCGAGGTCGACGTACTCGTGGATCGACTCGTCGAGGTCGATGTGTCCGGCGTCGACCTGCTGGAGCACGGCGGCGGCGGTGAAGAGCTTCGTGATGGACGCCGTGTCGAAGCGGGTGTCGAGCGTGATGGGCTCGTCGCGCTCCCGGGAGGCGAGGCCACGGGCAGCCTCGAAGAGCGTCTCGTCACCGCGCTTGACGAGCACGACGCCCGAGAAGTCGGTGGCTTCGATGACGCGGGCGACGCTTTCGGTATCCATCCCCCAACGGTACCGTCGCGGACCCCTCCGTGGCTCCACGCACCCTGGGGGACCCGATCCGTCGGGGGCCTGAGGCGTGTGCATAATGGGTGCAGCACGAAATGTGACCGTGCACATCGAGGTCCGAGGAATCCGTGAGCGACGACGCCGAACGGGGGCGAGCCCCCAATATCCGTGATGTCGCGCGCCTGGCCGGGGTCTCCCACCAGACGGTCTCACGAGTGCTCAACAACCACCCGAGCATCCGCGACTCCACCCGCGACCGGGTCCTCGCCGTCATGGACGAGGTCAACTACCGTCCGAACCGCGCGGCCAGGGCGCTCGTGACGAGTCGGTCGCGGACCATCGGCGTGCTCGCGAGCCAGCGGTCGCAGTACGGTCCGGCGAGCATGATCCAGGCGATCGAGAACGCGAGCAAGGACGCCGGATACCTCGTCAGCACGGCGAACCTGCCCGACGTCTCCGACGCGTCGATCGTCGCGGCCGTCGAGCATCTGCTCGCGCAGTCGGTCGACGGCATCGTGGTCATCGCGCCGCAGGTCCGGGTGTTCCGGGCGATCGAGGAGCTGCAGGTGCGGGTGCCGTTCATCGCGGTGCAGTCCGGCGGCGACCTCGACGACCACTCGATCGGCGTCGACCAGGTCGCCGGTGGACGATTGGCGACGCGGCACCTCATCGAGCTCGGGCATCGGAACATCTACCACCTCGCCGGCCCGCAGGACTGGATCGAGGCGGAGGCGCGCATGCACGGGTTCCTCGCCGAGATGAGCGCGCAGGACGTGCCGACGACCGCGCCGATCCTCGGTGACTGGACCGCCGACTTCGGGTATCGCGCCGGGATCGAACTCATGCGGGTGCGCGACTTCACGGCGATCTTCTCGTCGAACGACCAGATGGCGCTCGGCCTCATCCACGCGATCCGCGACGAGGGGTACGACGTGCCCCGGGACGTGTCGATCGTGGGGTTCGACGACATCCCGGAGGCACCGCACTTCTGGCCGCCGCTCACGACGGTGCGGCAGGACTTCGACGAGCTGGGGCGTCGTTGTGTCGCGCGATTGCTCGGCAACCTCGAGGTCGACGCCGTCGGGTACCGCGGAACGATCGAGCCGGAGCTGATCGTGCGGAAGTCGACGGGTCGCCCGGCCTTCTGACCCCTCGTGGTCGTGGTCCGGTGGTGGCGCCAGCGCGGTGCGCTGACGTGAGCGCGGGTCACACGCGTGAGCGCTACCCTCCGGAGACCCGCGCTCGAGTCCACGCCCCGCGCCCACGCCTGTTCCGGTGATCTCGCGTCAGCGCACCGCGCCGACGCCGGGTGACCACGTCTCACGCCAGCGCGGTGCGCTGACGACCAGGCCGACAGCAGCACCCAGGGCGACGATCACCAGGCGGCGGGGTCCGCGATGAGTCGATCGAAGGCGAGTTCCGCGGCACCGATGAGCAGGAGGTCCTGGCCGAGTGCCGCACGCACGATCGCGACGTCCTCGAACGGCGGGACGAGCGCCCGCTCACGGACCGCGTCGTGCAACTCCTCCGACGCCAGTTCGAGCACGATCCCGAGATGCCCACCGAGGACGACGAGTTCGGGATCGAGGATGTTCACCGTCCCGGCGAGCGCCCGTCCGAGCGTCCTGGCCTGCCGGACGACCTCCTCCCGCATCGCCCCAGCCGGATCGGCCGCGATGCCCTCGGCGAGCGCCGCTTCGAGGACCGCGTCGTCCCCGGCGGCGAGGCCGGCGACATGGAGCAGCTCACTGCGCCGGACGGCGTCTTCGAGTGCGTTGCCGGCGGCCGTCGCCGAGGTGTGACCGAACTCCCCCGCGTACCCGCGCGCGCCACCGACGGGTCGGCCACCGGCGATGATGCCACCACCGATACCGCTCGCGCCACCGTTCAGGTAGACGAGGTCGTCGATGCCGCGGCCCGCCCCGAAGGTCCGCTCCGCCCGAGCGCCGAGACTCGCGTCGTTGGCCGCGAACACCGCTCGACCGGTCGCGGCACGCAGCCGTTCGACCAAGGGCTCGTCGACCCACCCGAGGTGCGGCGCGAGCCGGACGACGCCGTCGGCGTCCCGGACGAGACCGGGGATCGCGAGCCCGATCCCGCCGCCACCGCGCGCCTCGTCGGGCAGGCGGGCGGCGAGTTCCGCGACCAGCTCCGCGATGATCGCCGTGGCCTCGGCCGCCGTCGGTGTCGTGTCGACCTCGCGACGCACGCGCTCGAGGACCTCGCCGCCGAGTCGCACGGCCGCCACCGTGATCGCGTCGAGTTCCGGGTTCGCCGCGAAGGCGACGGCTCGCGGGCCGGCCGAGACGAGTGGCGACGGCCGACCGACACCCTGCCCGCCGACCGGGACCGACTCCGTGACGATGCCGATCGAGGCGAGTTCCGTGACGAGCGCGGCGACCGTGGACCGGTTGAGGCCGGTCGTCCTCGTGAGCGCCGACCGCGACTGCACCCCGCCCTGGTGCACGAGCTCGACGATCCGCCCGAGGTTGCGACGGCGCACCGAGTCGAGTCCGCTCCCCATGCCGGATCCGCCCGCCGGACCCGCCCCGACCGCTGTCGACTCGCTCACACGCACACCCTCTGCTCGATCCCTCCAGTGTTCCCTATCCGGGCATGCGCCGGTTCACCCGCCGCCAGCCGCGGATGGTTGACTGGACGGATGCCCGCCGCCTGGACACTCCGCCCCGCCACCATCGACGACTCGACCTGGATGGCCGAGCTGCGCGCCGTCGTCATGCGGCCCGACCTCGAGCGCCTCGGTCGCTACGACGAGACCCGCGTCCGCCGTCGCTTCCTCGACGGATATCGACCGGAACACACCTCGGTGATCGAGGTCGACGGCATCACGGCCGGGCTGGTCGCCCTCCGTCCGGAACCCGACGAGCGGTGGCTCGAGCACTTCTACCTCGCACCCGAACGCCAGGGCGCGGGCCTCGGCACCGCGGTGCTCGCGCGGCTCCTGGCCGACGACGGCGACCCGCGCCCGTTCCGTCTCAACGTCCTGCAGGGCAGCCCGGCCCGTCGCCTCTACGAGCGCCACGGCTTCACGCTCGAACGCGAGGACGAGGTCGACGTCTGGATGGTCCGCCGAGCCTGAACACCCAGCGGCACGGCAGCAGGAGATCCGCTCGGCAGCAGGACGTCCGGCTGAGGAACGTCCTGCCACCGAGCGGATCTCCTCCTGCCACGACGCCGGCACCGGCTAGCGGGTGAGCCGCGCGACCCCGGAGCCGCTCACGCCGGCTGGCGGACCGTGGTGACGATGTCGACGAGGTGCGGGTCGGCCGGCGCGGAGCCGAAGCCGAAGCGCACGGGCGGGTCGAGTCTGGCGAGGGTGCCGAGGTCCGCACCGGACCAGCTCGCGGTGGCGGCGGTGATGCGGCGAGCGCCGGTCACGCCGTAGTACTCGCGTCGACCGTTGCCGGCGGAGCCCGCCGTCCGGGCGCCGGGTTGGAGCACGCGGGCGAGGGGGTCGATGGTCTGCAGCCAGACGGGGTTCACGGCCACGGGTTTGGGGACGACCCGGAGCGCACGACCGAGCGGCGAACTCCCACCGATGCGGAGGGTCGTGTCGAGCGGACCGCCCACGAAGCGGAGCCCCGTCGGCAGGCGCGTCCAGCCGACGGTGCCGATCTCGACGTCGTCGAAGGTGTACGTGGAGGAGATGAAGTCGGCGATCTCCTGCGTCGGCGCGAGCAGCAGGCGTTTGCCGCGGGAGTCCTCGATCATCGCGTCGGCGAAGGAGCCGAACGGCGAGGTGGACCAGAGCCCGAGGACGATGCGGACGCCGCCCGTGGTGCCGTAGCCGGCGATCCTCCCGGAGAAACGAAGGTCGGTTGCGGGCATGGGATCACCCTAGTCGCCCACTCTGCGTGGGTGTCCGTGAACGGCGGTCCGCGGCCCGGTCCCCGAGCCTGGTCCTGTCCCCGAGCCTGGTCCTGTCCCTGGTCCTGTCCCTGAGTCCGGTCCGGTCCCTGAGCCTGTCGAAAGGCGCCGCTCGACAAGCGCCGGTCCCCGAGCGGGTCGACGGGCGCGGGAGCACCACCCGGTTGACGGCGTCGGCGCGATCCGCTTCCGTGGGAACATGCCGACCTCGCTGCTCCTCCTCGCCGACACCCACCTGCCGAAGCGGGCGAAGGTCCTGCCGGACGCGGTCTGGGCCGCCGTCGACGCAGCGGACGTGGTCGTCCACGCGGGTGACTGGGTCGACGAGGCGACCCTCGACGCCCTCGAAGCCCGCGCCGCCCGCCTCGTCGGCGTCTTCGGCAACAACGACGGCCCCGACCTCCGCGCGCGTCTTCCCGAGGTCGCGCGCTTCGAGCTCGACGGGCTGCGGTTCGCCGTCGTCCACGAGACCGGGGCGGCGACCGGTCGCGAGCGACGGGCCGACGAGGCCTTCCCCGACACCGACGTCCTGGTCTTCGGGCACAGCCACATCCCGTGGGACTCGGTCTCCCCCGCCGGTCTGCGTCTGCTCAACCCCGGGTCGCCGACGGACCGCCGTCGTCAACCGGAGTGCACGATGATGACCGCTCGGGTGGAAGACGGCGCGCTCAGGGACGTCCGGGTCGTCCCGGTCGCCCGCTGAGGCGGATCAGCCGCAGTATTCGCTGTCGATCTTCGCTTCGTCGCGGACGACGATGCCGTCGACGAGGTCGTCGGTCACGGAGAAGTTGATCCAGTGTCCGGCGTCGTCGGTGACGGCGTAGAAGATGGCGTACTTGCCCTGCTGCTCGGTGAGCGCCGGGTAGGCGGCCCGGAGTTCCTCGAGGGTGGATCCGACGCCGACGCCCTCAGCGGTCATCGGCGAAGCGGCGACCGCCGCAGACGCCGGCCCGCCCCACGCCTGCAGGACGATCTGGTTGACGACGCCGGTGCTCTGCGGATCGGGGAGCCAGACGGAGGGCAGCCCGTCGGCGGCGTAGGCGGTCACCCAGGGGCACGGCTCCTGCGTCGCGACGGTGAAGGCGGTCATGAACGACGCCGTGCCCTCGATCGGCGCGCCGACCTCGATGGGGCCGACCCCGGTGAACGACACGATCCAGGACGCGGGATCGGCGAGGTCGGGACCGGTGGGTGTCGGCGTCGGCGACGGTGTCGGCGTGGCCGTCGTGGTCGCGGTCTCGGTCGGTGCGGGGGTCGATGCCCCAGCGCCGCCCGAGCATCCGGCCAACGCCAGTGCTGCGGCGATCGCCAGGACGGTGACGACCGGACGTCGGTGTGCTCGTGTGAACGACATCATTCCCCCAAATGTGTGCTCGGATCAGCCCATCCTCGCACACCGACCGGTCCCACCCCTGCCCGCGAACTGTCACTTCGGCACACTTCCAGCCGCCCGGACCAGCGCCGAGTGACAGTTCGCGGGCAGGGGAGGAACTCAGGCGACGGTCGCGGGCTGCAGCACCGGTGCAGGGCGGGGGACGGTACTGGTCAGTTCCACGACGCGGTGCTCACGACCGGCGACGATGATCGCCTCCATGATCTCCAACACGTGGAACGCGAGGTCGCCCGAGGCCCGATGCGGTCGGTCCTGCTCGATCGCCTCGGCCAGGTCGGACAGGCCCACGCCGCGGCCGGCGTCGACGAAGCCGGCGCTGTCGGGGACGGCACGCCAGGTGCGGTCGTCGGCCGTCGCGATCTCCACCGGGTCCGAGAACCGGTTCGGGTCGGGCACGGCGACCGTCCCGCCCGTCCCGTAGACCTCGAAGAGCGGCACGCGGCTCGCCCACACCTCGAACGAGACCGTCACGGTCGAGACCACCCCGTTCGCGTGCTCGAGGATCGCGGTGACGTGCGTGTCGACCTCCTCGTGCACCGGGATCGGCGTCCCGGCCAGCGCTCCGGTCGCGACCGACCGCTCGCGATCCGACCGCGCGACCGCCCCCGACACCCGCACGACGGGACCGAAGAACGACACGAGGCTCGTCAGGTAGTACGGCCCCATGTCGAGGAGCGGCCCGCCACCCGGCTGGTAGTAGAACGCGGGGGCCGGGTGCCACAGCTCATGGCCGGGGGCGCTCCAGGCGACCGCCGCGGCGATCGGCCGACCGATGGCGCCGCTGTCGAGCACGGCGAGCGCCGTCTGGACGCCCGACCCGAGGACGGTGTCCGGCGCGCTGCCGACGCGGAGGCCCTTCGCCGCGGCGAGCTCGAGCACCGGTCGCGCCTCGGCGGTCGACAGTGCGAGCGGCTTCTCCCCGTAGACGTGCTTGCCGGCCTCGAGGGCTCGGAGCGCGACCTCGGCGTGCGCGGCCGGGATGGTCAGGTTCAGGACGACGTCGACCTCGGGGTCGGCGAGCAGCTCGTCGACGCTCGACGACCGCACGCCCTGTTCGGCGGCGACCTCAGCGGCGCGGGCGAGGTCGAGGTCCGCGACGACGACGAGCTCGAGGTTCGGCAGCTTCGGGAACTCGGCGAAGTACTGCTTCGAGATGTTGCCGACGCCGATGACGCCGACCCGGAGGACGGACCCTCCGGTGGTCTCCGATGCCCCGTTCAGCGTGCTGCCCACAGCAGGCCCCTTTCGATCATGGCGCGGCCGGCGTTTCGGCACCGGTCCTCGACGATCCCGTTCAGCGTGCTGCCCACAGCAGGCCCCTTTCGATCATGGCGCGGCCGGCGTTCTGGCACCGGTCCTCGACGATCCCGTTCAGCGTGCTGCCCACAGCAGGCCCCTTTCGATGATGGTGCGGACGTTCGGGTCTTCGACGATCTCGATGCGGTGGCCGGGAGCGGACACGAAGATCCTGCCTTTCCCCCACTGCCGCGTCCAGATGGCGGGCGCCGTGACGGGACGGTTCCACGCGTCCCACGGCCGCACCTCCTGCGTCGTCGTCGCGAGGACGTCGTTGTACTCGTCGCTCAGCACCCAGTACTGCTCGGTGACGAGGTCGAAGTCCTCGATCCCCTCCGTGATGGGGTGCGTCCGGCCGTACTCGGTGATGTGGACGGTGTAGGGGATGTAGTTGTCGGACTGCTCCCCCGTCCGCTCGGCCGGGTCCTTGCCGGCGTGGTGCGCGAACTGGCCGCCGATCATGTGGAGGTAGTCGGCGTTGTTGCGGTAGGAGTCCGCGATCCCGCCGTGCCAACCGGCCATGCCCGTCCCGTTCAGGACGGCGCGTTGCAGGCCGGCGAACTCCTCCGGCTCGATGGTGTTCATCGTGTTGATCTGAACGATGAGGTCGACCGTGTCGAGGTAGTCGGTGTCCGTGTAGACGGTGGTCCCGTCCTCGACGCGGACGGTGAACCCGTTCGCCTCCAGGAAGGGGATGAAGGCCGCGGTCGTCTCGACGGGCATGTGCCCGTCCCAGCCGCCTCGCACCACGAGCGCCTGCTTGTCAGTCATGTGTTCCTCTCAGGGGATGGTCGGGTGTCCGGTCGGCTCGCGACCGGCACTACTTGCTGAAGCCGGCGGTCATGCCGCTGATCAGCTGGCGTCGGCCGAACAGGTACAGGATGAAGATCGGCAGGGTCGACAGCACCACGGCGGCGAGCACGGCCGGTACGTTCACGCTGAACGACCCTTGGAACGTCCACAGCGACAACGGCAGCACCCGGTTGCTCGGCGACTGCGTGAGCACGAGTGGGAACAGGAAGCCGTTCCACACGTTGAGCGCGTTGTAGAGCGCGACGGTGACGATCGCCGGCCGGGCGAGCGGGAGGACGAGCGAGACGAGGGTCCGCCAGCTCGACGCCCCGTCCACGGTCATCGACTCGAACAGCTCCTTGGGGATGTCGCGGATGAAGTTCGACAGGATGAGCACGG
Organism: Plantibacter auratus; assembly: GCF_050587365.1. Lineage (NCBI taxonomy): Bacteria > Bacillati > Actinomycetota > Actinomycetes > Micrococcales > Microbacteriaceae > Plantibacter > Plantibacter auratus. The sequence continues at coordinate 165,788 of NZ_JBOBFV010000005.1, forward strand.
TGACGGGCACCGCGAAGCCGATCGACGGCAGGATCAGCGCCAGGAGGGTGTCGTAGAGCCCCGCCTTGCTGAGCATGTAGAACAGCGGGATGATCGTCGCCTGCAGCGGGATCGCGAGGCCGAGCAGGAAGAACGAGAACGCTCCCCGCGTGAACCGGGAGTTGGTGCGCACGATCGCGTACGACGCCATGAGGCAGACGAACACGGTGACGGCGACGCTCGCGACGGTGATGATGACGCTGTTGCCGAGGTAGAGGAAGAAGTCGCTCTGCAGCACGAGGGCGTAGCCGTCGAGGGTCGGGTCGGTGGGCGGGATGAGCTGGTTGCTCGAGAAGAACCCGGCCTGCGGGCGCACGCTCGTGATGACGATGTAGTAGATCGGCAGCACGATGATGAGCAGCCAGATCCAGGCGCCGATCCCGCCGAGGATGTTCGGTTTGCGGCGGGCACCGCGGGGGCGCTTGCCTCGCGTCTCGTGCTCGCCGGGGCGTCCTCGCTTGGACCCGGCGGTCGAGACGCTGACCGTGTCGAGGCTGCCCGTCGGGAGCGCGCCGGGCTTCGTGAGTGGGTTCGTCGCTGACATCAGAGGCCCTCCTGCTGACTGTCCATCTTGGCGAAGCCGCTCAGCTTGGTGAGCAGCAGGGCGATGGCGAGACCGATGACGGCCAGGATGATCGCCATGACGCTCGCCTGCCCGAACTGACTCGCGGAGAAGCCCGTCACGTACATGAGGATCGGGAGGATGCGGGTACCGGCGCTCGGAACGCCGCCGGTGAGCACGAAGATCACGTCGAAGTAGGTGAGCGAACCGATGATCATGAGCGTGGACGACGTCACGAGCGTGTACCGCAGCTGCGGGAGCGTGATGTGGAAGAACTGCTTGACCGTCCCGGCCCCGTCGATCTCGGCCGCCTCGTAGAGTGACGCCGGGATCTGCCGCACGCCGCCTTGGAACAGGAGCGTGTGGAAGGGCACGAACTGCCACGCGATGATGAAGATCACGACGAAGAGCACGAGCTGCTGGTTGCCGAGCCAGTCCTGCTTGAGGAACGGGATGCCGAGTGACGCCGACAGGCCGAAGTTCGGGTCGAGGATCGCCTTGAACGCGATGGCCGTCGCCGCAGACGACAGCAGGAGCGGCAGGAAGAAGATCGCGCCGAGGACGGCCCGGTTGCGCTGCTTGCCGGCGGTCCAGGTCCCGAGCAGCAGGCTGATCGGGGTCTGGACGATCCAGGAGATCACGATGACCTTGAGGGTCAGGACGAGGGCGTCGATCGCGACCGGGTCGACGAGGACGGATGCCCAGTTGTCGAGGCCGACCCACGCGGGGTCGGTGATCGCGTCCCAGCGGGTGAAGCTCAGGTACAGGGCGACGATGAGCGGGATGATCGCGAAGACGAGGAAGAAGCCCAGCGCCGGCGCGACCATCCAGCCGCTGGGGCCGGTGCGGCGGCGCATCGCTGCCGCACCGGCCCCTCGGGCCCCGTTCAATGGACGGGTGACGGTCATCGGGAGATCACTGTCCGATCGTCTTGTTCATGTTGTCGGAGAACTCCTGCGGGGTGATCTGCAGGTTGAACAGCTGGTCGAGGTTCGTCAGCAACGCGGTCGCCTGTGCGGGCGGGAGCGCCTGGTCCCACGACATCTGGAAGTTCTTGGCGTTCTTCGTGAGGTCATAGACGGTCGTGCCGAAGTCGCCGCCGGCGTCCGCGATCTGGTCGTCGATACCCGTGATCGGCGGCACCTGACCGGCCTCGACCATGCGGTCGATGTAGCCCTTGTCGAAGACGCCCTCGGTGAGGTACTTCAGCGCGCTGGCCTGCTGCTCCTTCGTCGCCGAGGCGGAGATGGAGAAGTACCCGGACGGGTTGCCGACGATGTTCGACGGGTCGCCCTTGCCACCGGTGACGGCGGGGAAGGTCGTGTAGCCGAGCCCCTTCTCGGCGAACTCGGCCGCCTGCTGCTTGAAGGTCGTCATGACCCAGGCGCCCTGGAGCATCATCGCGGCCTTGCCCGTGTAGAGCAGGGCGACGTCGGCGTTGCTGTCGGCGGTGACCGAGGCGTAGCCGTCGACGAACGCGCCGGCCTTCACGAGCTCCTGGATCTTCTCGTTCGCCTCGATGATGCCGGGGTCGCTCCACGCGTCGGCTTCACCGGCCATGATCTTGTTGAAGGCCTCGGGGCCGGCGACGCGGTCGACGAGGTACTCCTCCCACATGAGCGACGGCCACTTGGACGCACCGGCGAGCGAGAACGGGGCCACGCCTGCGGCCTTGAGCTTGGGGATGGCGTCGATGATCTCATCGAAGTTCGTCGGGACCTCGACGCCGGCGGCCTTCAGGACGTCCTTGTTGTAATAGAACATGATCGGCGTGGTGGCGTTCATCGGCACCGCGTAGACCTTGTCGTCGATGACGCCCTGGTTCCAGACGGACTCGAGGAACTTGCCCTTGGCGTCCGCGGTCTCCGAGGTGATGTCGGCGACCTTGCCGGCGTCCACGTAGGAGTTCAGGGTGCCGCCCGCCCAGCTGTAGATGATGGTCGGGGCGCTGCCCGCGCCGACGGCCGTGCGGATCTTGGTCTTGTAAGCGTCGTTCTGGAAGTAGGTCGCTGCGACCTGGCCGTCGGGGTTGGCGCCGTTCCACTCCTTGAGCGACGGGCCGAGGACAGTGTCCTCGTCGGTGCCGGTGAGGCCCCAGAGGGTGGCGCTGCCACTCGGGGCGCCACCGCCGCTGGAGCAGGCGGTCGCGCCGAGCATGAGGGCCGAGACGCCGAGGGCGACTGCGGCCAGTCGGGTCCGACGGCGGGATGAAGTACGAAGCGTCATTGCGTTCTCTCCTTGGTGGGTGCTGCTGCTGATGGTGCGATGGGGTCGGGTCAGTCGGTGGGTGTCCAGGCGCTGCCGTTCGCGGCGCTCGACTCGACGGCGCGCAGGACCCGCTGGACCTGCAGGCCTTCGGCGAAGGACGGTTCGGGATCGGTGCCGCCGATGATGGCCTGGACGAGGTCCCGCACCTGGTGCGAGAACGGGTGCTCGTAGCCGATGCCGTGGCCGGTCGGCCACCAGGCGGCCATGTACGGGTGCTCCGGCTCGGTGACGACGATGCGCGTGAAGCCCTGCTTGCCGGCGGGAGCGGTGGCGTCGTACACCTCGAGCTCGTTCATCCGCTCGAGGTCGAAGGCGATGGCTCCGCGGGAGCCGCTCAGCTCGATGCGGAGCGCGTTCTTCCGGCCGGTCGCGTAGCGGGTGGCTTCGAAGGCACCGATGGCGCCGTCCGCGAGTCCGCCCGTGAGCTTCGCGGTGAACCAGGCGGCGTCGTCGACGGTGACCGCGCCGCGTTCGTCCGAGGCGGTCCCGCTCAGGCCGACGGTCTCGCCGAGGAGCGGTCGCTCGGTGACGAAGGTCGCGAGCGTCCCGCTGACGGTGTCGAGTCGGGCGCCGGTCAGGTGCTGCACGAGGTCGATGGCGTGCGCGCCGATGTCGCCGAGCGAGCCGGAACCGGCCTGGTCCTTGTCGAGGCGCCAGGTCATCGGACCCTCGGCGTCGCTCAGCCAGTCCTGGAGGTAGAGCGCGCGGATCTGGCGGACGTCCCCGAGCGCTCCCTCTGAGATGAGCTGGCGGGCGTAGCCGATGGCGGGCACGCGACGGTAGCTGAAGCCGACCATGGAGCGGACGCCGCGGGCCCTCGCCGCCTCGGCTGCGGCGACCATCAGCTCCGCCTCCTCGACGCTGTTGGCGAGCGGCTTCTCGCAGAGGACGTGCTTGCCGGCTTCGAGGGCGGCGATCGCGATCTCGACGTGCGAGGAGCCGGGCGTGCAGACGTCGACGATGTCGATGGACGGGTCGGCGATGACGCTCCGCCAGTCCGTCGAGGCCGACTCCCAGCCGAACTTCACGCGGGCCGCCTCGAGTGCCTCGGCGTTGCGGCCGACGATCGTCGCCATGACCGGTTCCGCGTCGAGGTCGAAGAAGCGCGGTGCGGTGCGCCAGGCCTGCGAATGTGCGGCTCCCATGAAGCCGTATCCGATCATCGCGACCCGGAGTTCCGGCCGTCCGCTTCCCGCCATGTGCAACGCTCCCGAGCTGCTCGCGCAGCTGCGGCCCCGGGGTTCCGGATCGCTTCGCTGCGGTGCCCTGAAGCTAGCCCCGCCGCCTGTCTCCCCGCAACTTCCCTCTCCCGCATTGGAAACTTTTCGCGCCCGCCCGCACCTACCCACCCCACCCCTGCCCGCGAACTGTCACTCCGACACAGTCCCGCTCGCCGGGACTAGCGGCGAGTGACAGTTCGCGGGCTACGGGGTGGGCGGGGCTGCGGTCGAACCCCGGACGACGAGGGAGGTGGCGAGGTCGAGGCGGATGTTGTCGACCGTCTCGGACCGGAGCTTCAGCACCAGGCGGGTCGCCTCCTCGGCCATCTCGATGAGCGGCTGCCGGATGGTCGTGAGGGCCGGACCGACCCACTTGGCCGGCGGGACGTCGTCGTACCCGACGACCGACAGCTGCTCCGGGATCGAGATCCCGAGCGAGCGCGCCGCCTCGTAGACGCCGAACGCCTGCATGTCGTTGCCGGCGAAGATCGCAGTCGGTCGGTCCTCGAGCTGCAGCAGTTCGAGCGCCAGGACGCGTCCGGCCTCCGGGATGAACTCACCGCGCCGCAGGATGGTCTCGTCGAGCGGGATCCCGGCCTCCTCGAGCGCGGACCGGTAGCCCGAGACCCGCGCCCGCGAACACATGAGGTCCTGCGGACCCGAGATCAGCCCGATCCTGCGGTGTCCGAGCTCGATGAGGTGGCGCGTCGCGGCCATCCCGCCGGACCAGTTCGTGGAGCCGATGGCGGCGACCTCCGGGCCAGGGTCCCCCGCCGGGTCGACCACGACGACCGGGATGTTGCGCGTGTGGAGCTGGCGCCGGTACGCCGGGTCGATGTCCGAGAACACGAGGATGACCCCGACCGGCTTCCGCGAGATGATGCTCTCGACCCAACCCTCGCCGGTCGAACGCCGGGCGCCCGTCTCGGTGAGGGTGACGCTCATGCCGTGCTGACGCGCGACCTTCTCGACACCGCGGATGATCTCGAGCGACCAGGAGCTGTCGATGTACTCGAAGACGAGCTCGATGAGCGAACCTTGCGCGAGCTCGGCACCGCGGCGACTGTAGCCGTGGCGGTCCAGGAGTCGCTCGACGATCTCCCGGGTGTCCGGCGACACCCCCGGTCGCCCGTTGAGCACCTTCGAGGCGGTCGACACCGACACGGAGGCCTCCCTGGCGATGCGCGACAGGGTCGCGCGCCCGCCACCGGCACCGGGTCCAGCGGTCTGCGCCGCGGGGTCGTCGCTCATCCGAGTCCTCCGATCCCGCTCCGTCGGGCCGGACGGCCGTCTCTGCAGCGAGAAGTTCTGCCCATGCTAACGAAATATTTCGCGACACTCGACCGGTGACGCGCGGCCGACGATCTGCTAGTCTCGACTATAAGTTGTGGTTAACAACAAATCATCCGCTCACCAACGACGTTGAAGGACTGCACGCATGAGCCTCACCCCCACCAAAGCCGATCGGTTCTCCTTCGGCCTCTGGACGATCGGCTACAACGGGACCGACCCGTTCGGTGGCCCCACCCGCCCCGACCTCGACGTGGTCGAGGCCGTCACCCGCCTGAACGACCTCGGCGCCTACGGCCTCACCTTCCACGACGACGACCTGTTCGCCTTCGGTTCGACCGACGCCGAACGCCAGAAGCAGATCGACCGTCTCAAGCAGGCGCTCGCCGACACCGGCGTCATCGTGCCGATGGTGACCACCAACCTGTTCAGCGCGCCCGTCTTCAAGGACGGCGGCTTCACCTCGAACGACCGCGCCGTCCGCCGCTTCGCCCTCCGCAAGGTGCTCCGCAACCTCGACCTCGCCGCCGAGCTCGGCGCCAAGACCTTCGTCATGTGGGGCGGCCGCGAGGGCGCCGAGTACGACTCCGCGAAGGACGTGCAGGCGGCGCTCGAGCGCTACCGCGAGGCGGTCAACTTCCTCGGCGACTACGTGACCGACAAGGGCTACGACATCCGCTTCGCGATCGAGCCGAAGCCCAACGAGCCTCGCGGCGACATCCTGCTCCCGACGCTCGGCCACGCGATGGCGTTCATCGAGACCCTCGAGCGCCCGGAGCTCGTCGGCATCAACCCCGAGGTCGGCCACGAGCAGATGGCGGGCCTCAACTTCACCGCCGGCATCGCCCAGGCGCTCTACCAGGGCAAGCTCTACCACATCGACCTCAACGGCCAGCGGGGCATCAAGTACGACCAGGACCTCGTCTTCGGTCACGGCGACCTGCAGAACGCGTTCTCGCTCGTCGACCTCCTCGAGCACGGTGGCGTGAACGGCGGCCCCGCGTACGACGGCCCGCGTCACTTCGACTACAAGCCGAGCCGCACCGAGGACATCACGGGCGTGTGGGACTCCGCAGCCGCCAACATGCGCATGTACCTGCTGCTCAAGGAGCGCGCCGAGGCGTTCCGCGCCGACCCCGAGGTGCAGGAGGCGCTGGCCGCCGCCCGCGTGCCCGAGCTGCGCGAGCCGACGCTCAACCCCGGCGAGACCGTCGAGCAGTTGCTCGCCGACCGCTCGTCGTACGAGGACTTCGACGCCGACGCCTACTTCGGCGGCAAGGGCTTCGGGTTCGTCCGCCTGCAGCAGCTGGCGGTCGACCACCTCATGGGTGCGCGCTAACCGACACCCGCGAACCTGGCGTTCCGTCTCCTGATCCGAGAGGATCGGGGGCAGAACGCCGTTCCGCGTTCCACCCCACAGCAGACCCGGCGGTCACCCGACCGCCCAACCACCGAGAACAGGGAGAGCGATGACGCTCGTCGCCGGCATCGATTCGTCCACCCAGAGCTGCAAGGTCGTCATCCGCGACGCCGAGACCGGAGCGCTCGTCCGCGAAGGACGCGCGGCGCACCCGGCCGGCACCGAGGTCGACCCGGCCGCGTGGTGGCAGGCGCTGCAGGAGGCGGCCGCCGCCGCCGGCGGGTTGGCCGATGTCGCCGCGGTGTCGGTCGCGGCCCAGCAGCACGGCATGGTCGCGCTCGACGTCGACGGACGCGTCATCCGTCCGGCACTCCTCTGGAACGACACCCGGAGCGCGCAGGCCGCGTCTGACCTCATCACGGAGTTCGGCGCTGCGGAACTCGCCCAGCGGACCGGGTGCGTCCCCGTCGCCTCCTTCACGATCACGAAGCTGCGCTGGCTGCGCGACGCCGAACCCGGGAACGCCGCCGAGGTCGCCGCCGTCGCACTCCCCCACGACTGGCTGACGTGGCGTCTGCGCGGCTTCGGTCCGGCCGACGAGAGCCCGCTCGGCGCGGACCTCGCCGAGCTGACGACCGACCGCTCCGACGCCTCCGGCACCGGGTACTGGTCCCCCACCGACGGCGAGTACGACCGCGAGCTGCTCGTCGCAGCGCTCGGCCACGATGCGATCCTGCCGCGCGTGCTCGCGCCGGAGGAGTCCACAGGGACCGGTGTCGACGGCGGCCTCATCGGGCCGGACACCGTCATCGGGGCGGGCGCCGGCGACAACGCGGGAGCCGCCCTCGGGCTCGGCGCGACGGCCGGTGACGTCGTCGTGTCGATCGGCACGAGCGGGACGGTGTTCGCCGTGACGCCGGCCGTGGTCCGCGACAGCTCGGGCACCGTCGCCGGGTTCGCCTCGGCCGACGGCGCGTTCCTGCCGCTCATCGCGACACTCAACGCCGCCCGGATCCTCGACGCGGTGGCCGCGCTGCTGGGCGTCGACCACACGGAACTCGGTCGACTCGCGCTCGAGGCCCCGGCCGGGGCACGTGGACTCGTGCTCCAGCCGTACTTCGAGGGCGAGCGCACCCCGAATCGGCCGGACGCGACGGCGACCCTCTTCGGCATGACCCTGGAGTCGACGACGCGCGAGGGCCTCGCCCGAGCGGCGATCGAGGGGCTGCTCTGCGGACTCGCCGACGGCCTCGACGCGGTGCTCGCGCAGGGCGTCACGGCGGAGCGCGTGCTCCTCATCGGTGGTGCGGCGCAGAACCCGGCGGTGCAGGCGATCGCTCGCGAGGTCTTCGGCGTGCCGGTCGTCGTGCCGGCACCCGGGGAGTATGTGGCGGACGGCGCAGCCGTCCAGGCGGCCTGGGCGCTCAGCGGCACTCGCCCGGCGTGGGCTGCGGTGGGGGCCGGCGACGGCACCGACCATGCGGACGCTCTCGCTGCGGACGCGTCCGGGATCGCGCGGGAGCAGTACGCCGCCCGAGCCTGAGGCGGCACCGGTCGCCGGTCACTGAGCCTGTCGAAGTGCCACACACCGGAGCCTCCCGAGACGCAACGTCACCCCGGGGGCCCTTCGACAAGCTCAGGGAACGGGTATCCCCTCCCCGGTCACCGAGCACCACCCGGTCACTGAGCGAACATCCCCCGGTCACTGAGCCGAACCTCTCCCGGTCACTGAGCCTGTCGAAGTGCCACACGCAGAAGCCTCCCGAGACGCAACGTCACCCCGGGGGCCCTTCGACAAGCTCAGGGAACGGGTATCCCCTCCCCCGGTCACCGAGTAATCCTCCCCCGGTCACTGAGCGAACCCCTCCCGGTCACTGAGCCTGTCGAAGTGCCACCGCGGAATCTTCCGCGCGGCGGAGACGTTGGCCCCGGTATGCGATCGATCGTCTACTCCACCAACGGTGACCCGTCCGTCCTCCACCTCGTCGAGCGCGAGCTCCCCGAGCCCGGCCCCGGCGAGGTCCGCATCAAGCTCGCGTTCTCCGGCGTCAACCCGACCGACTGGAAGACCAGGCGCGGCGGCGGCCCCTCGGGTGGCATGCCCTTCCCCGAGGTCGTCCCGAACCTCGACGGCGCCGGCGTGATCGACGCGGTCGGCCCGGCCGCCGGCGACGCGGTGTCCACAACCACCTTCGCCGTCGGCGACCGCGTCTGGGTGTACCTCGCGGCGCACGAGAGCCCGCTGGGCACGGCCCAGGAGTTCACGGTGCAGCCCGTCTCCCGTGTGGTCCCCCTGCCCGACGCCGCGTCGTTCGAACTCGGTGCCAGCCTCGGTGTCCCCGCGATGACCGCGCACCGCGCCCTCACCGTCGCGCAGGACGGCCCGGCCCGGCTCTCCCCCGGTGCCCTCGACGGCCGGACGGTCCTCGTCCAGGGTGGTGCCGGCGCCGTCGGCAACGCCGCGATCCAGCTCGCCCGCTGGGCCGGCGCGACGGTCATCACCACCATCAGCAGCGACGAGAAGGCCCGCCTCGCGACTGCCGCGGGAGCACACCACGTCGTGAACTACCGCGAGGGCGACGCCGCCGCGGCGATCCGCGAGGTGGCACCCGACGGCGTCGACCTCGTCGTGGAGGTCGCGATCGCGCAGAACCTCCCCCTCGACCAGGCGGTCCTCGCCCCGCGCGGCACGGTCGTCAGCTACGCCAACAACGGCGGTGACCAGGTCACGCTCGACATCCGTCCGCACATGGGGCTCAACACGCGGCTCCAGTTCATGCTGCTCTACACGGTCGGCGACGCCGCGCTCCACGCCGCCGCTGAGGACATCACCACCGCGATCGAGGACGGCGCGCTCGCCGTCGGCGAAGACCACGGTCTGGCGCTGACGGTGTTCCCGCTCGCTGAGACGGCTGCGGCCCACGCCGCCGTCGAGGACGACACGGTCGGGAAGGTCCTCATCGACGTCACGGCATGACCGCCGGCGCGTCGACGTGACCTGATCAGGGGCGGTACCGGGTGGCCAGTGCCGCCCCTGCCGCACGCAGGTGGACGAGCGGTTCGGCCATCGCCGCCTCGACACCGCCGGCCAGCGCCGTGAGCGATGCCGCCGCGAGGAAGATCCCCTCGGTGGGCGCCTGGATCGCCCCGGCGACGAGCATGGTCCGGTCCGCCGCGAGCCCGGCGACCCAGGAGGCGACCTTGCCGTCGGCCGTCTGGTCGTCGAAGCGGCCCTCGCCCGTGATCACGATCGACGCCGTCGCGGCCGCTTCCGGGAGGGCGATCGCCTCGCCGACACCGCGCGCGCCCGAAGTGGCGGTGGCGCCCCACAGCAGGAGGCCGTAGCCCGCACCGCCCGCGGCACCGGCACCGGGTTCGGCCGCGGCGCGTTCCGCACGGTCCGTCCCGAAAACCTCCGCAGCGCGGCTCACGAACCGGGCCAGGTTGGTGTCGAGGACCGCGACGTCGGCGGTGGTCGCGCCCTTCTGCGGGCCGAAGACCGCAGCGGCACCGCGGTCGCCGAGCAGCGGGTTGGTCACGTCGCTGAGGATGACCGCGCCGTCCGGCGGCAGCGCGCGGAGTCCGGCGGTGTCGATGTCGCGGAGCGTCGCGAGTCCGGCGTTGCCGGGCGCCACCGGTCCACCGTCGGCGTCCACCAGCCGCGCTCCGAGCGCGGTGAGCAGCCCGGCTCCACCGTCCGTGCTGGAGCTTCCACCGATCGCGAGCAGGAGGCGTCGCGCACCGTGGTCCAGGGCGGCCGCGATGGCCTCACCGAAGCCGACGGTGTGCGCCGCGAACGGCTGCAGGGGGTCGAGCAGGGTCAGCCCGCTCGTCTGGGCGAGCTCCACGACCGCCGAACCGTCGGGCAGCTCGAGCCACTCGGCGTCCACCGGGTCGCCGACCGGGCCGGTGACTGTGATCGGGTGCCGACGCGCCCCGGGCACGGCGGCCGCGAAGGCGTCGAGCGTGCCCTCGCCGCCGTCGGCCATGGGGAGCGAGTGCAGGAGATCGTCGGGCCGAATGGTCCGCCACCCGTCGGCGATCGCCTCGGCGACCTCCGCGGCGGTCGCCGTGCCCTTGAACGAGTCCGGTGCGATCACGATGTGCCGGGTCATGTCTTCAGCCTCCCACGGTGGACGGGGTCGGGTGGGTCGAGGCCGTGCTCGTCGTCAGCACCTCGACACCGCCCGGCGTGACCACGACGGTGTCCTCGACCTTCACGCCGGGGGCGGTCGGGTTCCAGGCGAAGGCTTGCCAGAGCTGGACGACGTCGGTCGCCTCAGGCGTGGCGCGCGGATCGCGTCCCGCGTAGCCGGCCGCACCGCCCTGATGGTGCCTCGTCCACTCGTCGGCGTCGAAGCCCTGCTCGGCGTACGCCGCACTCCCCGTGCGGAGGATGTCGGCGAGCGAAGCACCTGGCACGGTGGCGTCGAGATAGGCGCGTTCGACGGCGCGGATGCGCTGCATGTCCGTGGCGAACGGCTCCGCCGGGGTGCCGCCCTCGTCGAACCACCGCGTGAGGTTCACGATGAGCCCGTCGCGGCGGCCGCAGGCGACGAGCATCGCCCGGGAACCGAGTCGCCCCTCGGTCGGCAGCGGGTGCCGGTGGGCGAGTCTGCCCTCCCCGGCGACGAGGAGGACGAGCGGGTCGATACCGGCTGCGACGAGGCGCCCGGCGAGGTCCGCAGCGACCGCGCGTTCCGTCCGGGCGGGGTCGAGCTCGTCGACGAGCGTCTCGAGCGCCGACGTCGTCTCCCGCCCGAGCGAACGGAAGCGCGCGAGTTCGGCCGGGAGGAGCGACGCACGTGCGGCGCGCAGCTCGGCGGCGACGTCCGCCTCCTGCAGCACCCCGTCCCCACTCGGCAGCACCGCGTCGATCGGCGTGTGCCACGGCACCGTCCGAACCCGGATGTCGGGCAGCTCCTCGGCCTGCAGCCGCTCCATCTCGTTGGAGGTCGCGACGAGCCATGCGTCGCCCGGCGAGACCACGACCGCGACGATCGGGTCGGCCGCGAGGCTCACGTGGACGCGCGAGCCGTCGAGGTACCAGCTGACCGCTGCGGCGGACCGCAGTACGATCGTGCCTGCTCCGCGGGCCTCCAGGAGCGACACGAGTCGGGCGTGCTTGCGACGGCGGTCGTCCTCGTCCGGCCCGGGCCGCTCGTGGTTCATCGCCGGGCCCAATCGGTCCCGAGCTCGGCGAAGGTGCTGCCGGTGGCGGCCGCTTCCGCGACGAGCTCCTCGATCCTCGGGATGACCGGGCGGCGCTCGTCGCCCGTCCCGTTCCACTCGACGAGATCAGCGGGGATGCGGTGCGGCGCTGGGGCCGACCGGACCGCGTCGAGGACGGCGGTGAAGGCGGACGCGTCGGCCAGGGAGCTGACGAGTGCGGCATCCTCACCAGCCCGGACCGCCTCGCGCGCGCGGAGGAGGTCGGGGAGCAGGTCGGTCCGGCCCGTCGTCCAGCGTCGCAGGGTGACGCCGTCGACGACCAGCTCGACCTCGTCGCGTGTGTAGTGGAACCGGATCGAGCCGAGCTCCCCGTGGACGGTGACCACCGGGTCGGTCGTCTCCGCTGCGCACAGGGTGAGCGCCGCGGTCATGATCGGGCCGCGCTGTGGGGTGATGCGGACGACGGAGGTGTCGTCGGCCTCGATGTCGTTCGCCCGGTACTGGTCGAGGTCGATGGTGGCGATCGCTGCGCGGTCGGTCGTGCCGCCGAGTCGGAGCATGGTCTGGACCGCGTGCGCGAAGGGGTTGGTGACGACGCCGTCCACGACGGGTGTGCCGTCGAGCGTGCGCCTGCCAGACCACGCGGCACGCGTCCAGTAGCCGACGGTGCGGACCCAGGTGCCTCTCGCCTCGAGTGCTGTCACGGCCCCGATCTCCCCGCCGGCGACGACGTCCGCGATCTCGCCGATCGCGTGCGATCCGAGGCTCTGGAACCCGACCTGCACGAGCCCGCCGGTCCGGGCGGCGGTGGCCTGCAGCCGATCGAGTTCGTCGTTCGAGGTCACCGGGGGCTTCTCGAGCAGGACGTCGGCGCCGTGCTCGAGCGCGGCGACGGCGAGGTCCAGGTGCGTGTGGATCGGGGTCGAGAGGATGACCACGTCCACCCGGCCGTCGGCGAAGCACTCCTCCAGCGAGTCGCGGAGCGGTGCATCCCCGGCTGCGCGGTCCTCCTCGGTGAAGGTCCGGTCGACGAGGCCGACGAGGCGGATCGCGCCGGTCGCCGCGAGCGCCCTGGCTGCCGCCACGTGACTGGCGCCATGGCCGTGGATCCCGACGACCACGACGGTCGGGGCGGTGGTGGCGGTGGCGTGGTCGGTGCTGGTCATGCGTCACTCCCTGTGCTGCGCGGTTCAGTACTGCGCGGTTCGGTGCTGCGTTCCTCGGCGGTGAGGAGCGCGCGGTGGATGGCGTCCGCCTGCTGCGCGTCCAGAGCGCCGTCGACGACGACCGCCTCCAGACCGGTGACGAGCGGGGTGTCGGCGGTGATGGTGGTGCGGCTGGTCGCGGCGAGCGAGACCCCGATACCCGGGTACTCGGCCGCGCGGACGAACCAGGGGAAGGCGTTCGCTGCGGGCTGTCGGAACAGGACCGTGGTGGGGCGTCGAGGCGGCGTCGGGGCGGGCCCGGTGGTGTCGCCAGTCTGTGTGTCAGCGCTCCCGTCGGCGTCGAGGACGAAGGCGACCCAGACCGCACGCGAGCCGTGCGCGGTCGACTCCCCCGGTCCGTCAGCGCTGAGGACGGACCGGTGGGCGTCCGCGGGCAACCGCCAGAACCATCCGCCGTACCCGGCACCTTCGCGGCCGTTGGTGGCCGGCGATCCGATCGTCACCGTCGATCCCGTCGTCCGGAAGACACTGGAGACGGCGACGCGGAGCGCCGACCTCCCGCTCCCGACGCCAGGCACGGCGAACTCCTCGACGACCGTGCGGCGCGACTCCCTCAGCTGCGTCGTCCCGTCGCGTCCGATCCAGTCGAGCCACTGACGCAGCACACCGGCGTCCACCTCGGTCTCGGTGACGCGCTGGACACCGTGGTTGTCGAGCATCGTCGACCCCTGCCCGGCGACGTAGGTGCGACCGCCCCAGTAGGAGACGCCGTCGACGTCGGCGACGGCCATCGAGAGTCCGACATGGTGGGGGTGGTCCTCGGGAGCGGATTCCGTGACGACGGTCCCGCCGAGCGACGTGACGGGGTGTGCGAACGGTCGCGGGGCGTCTGTCGGTTCGAGGCCGCTGCCGTCGTGGAGGACGAGGACCTCGCGGTCGCCGAGCCGGGCGGTCGGCTCCGGTGAAATGGGGTGGTCGGTTCCACGCCAGACGGGCGGACTCGCGGCCGGGCGGGCGGCGGCGCTCTCCCGGGCGACGAACCGGGGCCGGAAGACGAGCGGGTGTCCACCCTCCGCACCGCCGATCGTGTCGCGCAGTCTGGTCCACGCCTCGGCGCCGAGCTCGCGTCGCGGGACGGACACCGTGCTGAGCGCCGGCACCGCGAACGCCGCGAACGGGATGTCGTCGAAGCCGACCACACTGAGCGCCGAGGGGACGGACACACCGGCACCGCGGAGCGCCGAGACGAGCCCGAGGGCGACGAGGTCGTTGAAGGCGACCACGGCGGTCGCGTCGTGCTGCACCACCGTGTCGACGACCGTCGCGCCGTCCACCAGCGCTGATCCGGCCGTCACGATGTCGACGGAGAGGTCGTCGTGGTCCGAGCACGCGCGGGCGATGCCGACCCGTCGGAGGCGATCGCCCTGACTCGCGGTGGGACCCGCGAGGTACAGGATGCGCCGGTGCCCGAGAGCGTGCAGCTCGGCGAGCACCTGCTCCATGCCGCTGGCGTAGTCGATGGACACCGACGGCACGGGCGAGTGGGCGAGCTCGCGGTTGACGAGCACGACCGGGTGGAGTTCGGCGAGCAGCGCTCGAAGCTCCGGCTCGGCCAGACGGGGTGAGCAGAGGACGATCGCGTCGCAGCGACGACGGGCTTCGCGGGCCGCCGCCGCCTCGTCGGTCGGGTCCTCCTCGGTGTCGGTCACGAGGACGCGGTAGCCGTCGGCCGCCGCGGCCCGGGTGACCCCACGCAGGATCTCCTGGAACATCGGGTTCTCGAGGTCGGGCACGACGACCCCGACGGTGTTCGTGCGGCCGAGCGACAGGCCTCGGGCCAGCATGCTCGGGCGGTAGCCGAGGGCGTCCACCGCGGCGAGGACGCGGTCGGCGATCGCCGCGTCGACGGTCGCCTTCCCATTGAGCACCCGCGACACGGTGGCCTTCGAGACGCCCGCCTCCACGGCGACGTCCGAGATCGTCGGCGTCGGGCCAGCACTGGGGAACCGGTTGCTCATACGTCCTCGTTCAACTCGTCACGGGTGGTGCCGTTCTCAATCATCCTATAGGCTCGCTCCAAGAAACCGGTTTCCCGGTTTGCGTGGTCGACCCGGTCGACCCGGACGTGGTCAGAGAGGACACCGATGCGCATCATCGTCACCGGCGGTGCAGGACGACTCGGGCGGAGCGTCGCGAGCGCCCTCGCCCAAGCAGGCCACGAGGTCGTCTCCGTCGATCGGGCCGACCCCGGACTCCCCGGTGTCGAGGGCCGGACCGCAGACCTCCTCGACCACGATGCGACCCACGAGCTCTTCGCCACCCTGCGGCCCGAAGCCGTGGTGCACCTGGCGGCGATCGCCGTGCCGTTCAGCGCGCCGGAGCACGTCATCCTGGCGACCAACCAGACGCTCGCCTTCACCGCCCTCACCGCCGGGATCGCCGCCGGGGCGACCAGGCTGCTGGCCGCGAGCAGCCCGACCGTCATCGGCTACGGCGCCCCGCACGGGTGGACGCCCGAGGCGCTCCCCATCACCGAGGAGCACCGGGTCGCCCCGTGGAACGCCTACGCACTGTCGAAGGTCGCGATCGAGTCGACGGTCGCGATGCTCGCCCGAGCCCACGGCGACGCCGTCGTCACCGGTGCGTTCCGGCCGTGCTTCGTCGTCTCCCCGGAGGAGTGGGAGGGGGCACCGACGCAGCAGGGGCACACCATCGTCGACCGGCTCGCCGATCCCGCACTCGCGGCCGTCTCCCTCTACAACTACGTGGACGCGCGTGACGCCGGCCGGTTCGTCGCCGCCTGGATCGATCGTGCCGAAGCCCGACACTCCGGTGAGGTGTACTTCGTCGGCGCCGACGACGCCCTGGCCCTCGCACCCCTGTCCACCCTGCTGCCCGCGCAGGTCCCGAGCACCGCCGGATTCGCCGACGGACTCGTCGACCGAGCCGCCGCCTTCAGCAGCGCGAAGGCCACCGCCCACCTCGGGTGGCGCCCGGAGCACGACTGGCGATCCGCACTCAGCCCCGCCGAGGCTGCCCGGCTCACCGATCTGCTCGCCGCCGACACCGGCCAGCCGGCCACCACTCCTGTTCCAGCCCCAGCCCCACGATGACGAGGACCTCCACCATGCCAGCACCGCTCGCCTTCGACGGCGTCCTGTACTTCCCGATCACCCCGTTCGACGCCGCGGGCGAGGTCGACCTTGGGCTCCTCGGCACCCACCTCGAGTCGCGACTCGAACACCGGCCCGGTGGGGTGTTCCCCGCCTGCGGCACCGGCGAGCTGCACGCGATGTCGCCGTCGGAGGCCGCCCGCGTCGTCCGACGGACCGTCGAGGTCGTCGACGGCGCCGTCCCGGTCATCGGTGGCGCCGGAGGAGGCGTGGCGACCGCCAAGGAACTCGCGGTGGCCGCCGAAGAGGCGGGAGCCGACGCGATCCTGCTCATGCCGCCGTACCTCGTCTCCGGGCCGGCGGCCGGTCTGGAGGCGTACGTCGAGGACGTCCTCTCGGCGACGAGCCTCCCGGCGGTCGTCTACCACCGGAACAACGCCCGGTACACGACGGCGACGATGCGCCACCTCGCCCGCAACCCGCAGGTCGTCGGTTTCAAGGACGGCGTCGGCGACGTCGCGGCCGCCCAGGACATCGTGCTGGCGGTGCACGAGGAGGGACGCGATGACTTCGCCTTCTTCAACGGCCTCCTCACCGCCGAGCTCACGCAGGCCGCCTATCGCGGCATCGGCATCCCGCTCTACTCCTCGGCCGTCTTCGCCATGCTGCCGGAGCTCGCGACGTTGTTCTACCGCGCGTACACCGAGCACGACGAACCGCTCCGCGAACGCCTGCTGCGCGAGTTCTACCGTCCCCTGGTGGCCCTCCGCGACGAGACCCCCGGCTTCGCCGTGTCGCTCATCAAGGCCGGGGTGCGGCTCGGCGGTCTGCCAGTCGGTTCCGTGCGGTCGCCCTTCGTCGACCCGACGCCCGAGCAGACCGACCGCCTGGAGGCACTCCTCGCGACCGGCGCCGACCTCGTCGCCGAGCACGCGACGCTGGCCGCAAGGCGCTGACGATGCCCGGGATCGCCTCCATCACCACCTCGCTCGGCCGGTTCGCCATGCCGCGCCCGTGGGTGCCCGAAGCCCCGTGGCTGCATCTCATCCGCGTGGACGTCGTCGACGACGAGGGGGCGACCGGGTCGGGCTTCACGTGGACGCCGACCATCGGAGCCACGGCCGTCCGGGCGTTGCTCGACGACGACATCTCCGCCGCCGCCGTCGGATCGACGACCGACCCCGAAGCGCTGTGGCCCCGGTTGTGGGCGCATCTGCACGAGGCCGGTGGCGGCGGGATCACGACGATCGCGCTCGCCGGGCTCGACACCGCACTCTGGGACCTCCGTGGACGACGGGCCGGTCTCGGGCTCGCCGACCTCCTCGGCCGTCGACGCGACACGGTCCGAGCGTACGGCAGCGGGGTGAACCTCCACCTCGACGCCGCCTCGCTCGCCGCGCAGGTCGAGCGGTGGATCGCGGCGGGCTACGACGCCGTCAAGATCAAGGTCGGCAAGCCCGACCTCGCCGAGGACGTCGACCGCGTGACGATGGTGCGCGAACTGCTCGGACCGGACCGCCGGCTCATGATCGACGCGAACCAGCGCTGGGACGTCGACCAAGCGGTCTCCTCCCTGGAACGGCTCGGTGTCGTCGCCCCGGCCTGGATCGAGGAGCCGCTGCGCTCGGACGACACCGCGGGGTACGAACGGCTGCGTCAGGCGACCGACATCCCGATCGCTCTGGGCGAGAACGTGCACACGATCCACCGGTTCCGCGACCTCGTCGACCGTGGCGTCGCCGGCGTCCTGCAACCGAACGTGGTCCGCGTCGGTGGCATCACCCCCTTCCTCGCGATCGCCGCGCTCGTCGACGACGCCGGGCTGACGCTCGCGCCGCACCTGCTCCCCGACCTCTCCGGACAGCTCGCCCTCGCCCTCCCGCAGCGCACCGAGGTCGAGGACGTCGAGGACGCGGGCTTCGTCGCGATCGGCGCCATCGACCCGCCCGGGCCGGTCACCATCGCCGAGGGCCGGGTGCAGGTCGAGCAGCGATCCGGCCTCGGCTTCGTCATCCGCGACCGGGCCGCGGAGACCACTGCCGTCGCGCACTGACCCCGTCCGCCGCCCGGCCCGCCGGCCGACCAGACGCCCAAATCATCACCTGTCGCATCCGCATCCTCGAGGAGCCATCACCATGCACGACACCGACCACAGCACCGGCACGATCGACCACACCACCCCCGCCAGGGCGCGCACCGACGACCCGAACGGCGTCGGCGGCCGTATCGACGACACCGACGGCAACGACGGCAACGACGGCAACGACGGCAACGACAACGGTACCGACGGCCGCGGCAACGGCAACGGCAACGGAAGCAGCAGCAGCAGCAGCAGCAGCAGCAGCGTGGGGCCCGGCGGCGGCACCGTCACGCCCGCAGGTCACGCTGGCGACGCCGCGTCCGGCGCGGGACGTGCCGCCGTTCCGACCGTCGACGACGTCGGCGCGGCAGCAGCCGCGGCCTCCTCCGAGCTCGCATCCACGGTGCCCTCGACCCGGGCCGCCTGGCTCGAGGCCGTCGCCGACGCCCTCGACGCCCGGGTCGACGAGCTCGTCGCACTCGCCGACGAGGAGTCCCACCTCGGAACCACGCGCCTCACTGGCGAGGTCGCGCGGACGACGGGCCAGCTGCGACTGTTCGCAGCCGTCCTCCGCGACGGGGCCTTCCTCGAGGTCGTCATCGACCACGCTGACGCCTCCGCCACCCCGCCCAAGCCGGAGCTGCGACGGATGCTCCGGCCGACGGGACCGGTGGCGGTCTTCAGCGCGTCGAACTTCCCGTTCGCGTTCTCGGTCGCCGGCGGCGACACGGCGTCGGCGCTGGCGGCCGGATGTCCGGTCATCGTCAAAGCGCACTCCGCCCACCCGCGACTCTCCCGGCTGACCGCGGCGATCGTGGTCGAGGCGTTGCGCTCGGCCGGCGCCCCGGACGGCACGTTCGCGCTCGTCGAGGGTCGCGAGCAGGGCACCGCCCTCGTGCAGCACCCGGCGATCACCGCGGTCGGGTTCACCGGCTCACTCGCCGGCGGGCGCGCACTGTTCGATCTGGCGTCGCGGCGGCCGGCCCCGATCCCCTTCTACGGCGAGCTCGGCAGCACGAACCCGGTCGTCATCACCGCGGCCGCGCTGCAGGGCGAGGCGGCGGCGGAACTCGCGCGTGGGCTGGCGGCGTCGTTCACCCTCGGCGTGGGGCAGTTCTGCACGAACCCCGGCCTCGTCCTCGTACCGAGCGGCAGCGGGTTCGCCGAGCTCGTCGCGCAGGCCGCGGCGGACACCGTCGCCGGGCGCATGCTCACGCCGGGCATCGCCGAGGCGTATGCCGCGGGCACCGCTCGCGCCGCCGGCCATCCCGGGGTGCGGACGCTCCTCGGCGGCGAGACGGCGGCTGCGGATTCCGGCGTTCCGACCGTCCTCGCGACCACCGCCGCGACGGTGCTCGACGCGCCAGAAGTCCTGCTCGAGGAGATCTTCGGGCCGGCGACGCTCGTCATCGAGGTCGCCGACGATGCCGAGCTGCACGCGGTCCTGGCCGAGGTCGGTGGCGCGCTCACGGCGACCGTGCACGCGGCGCCCGGTGAGGACATCACTGGTCTCGTCTCACGGCTCGAGCCGATCGCCGGCCGGGTGCTCTTCGGTGGCTGGCCGACGGGTGTCGCGGTGGGCTGGGCGCAGCACCACGGCGGACCGTGGCCGGCGACGACCTCGCTCCACACCTCGGTGGGCGCGTCGGCGGTGCGCCGCTTCCAACGTCCGATCGTCTACCAGGACGCACCCGAGCGTGTGCTCCCCGAGGCCCTGCACGAGGCGAACCCACTCCGTCTCCCCCGCCGCGTCGACGGCGTCCTCGAACTCCCCGCCGCAGCCCGCGCCTGACCTCCGCCCTGTCCGTCCCCAACTCAGGACTCCCCCGGCGCGCCGCCGCAACCCAGCCCCGACACACCGGACATCTCCTGAATTGGGGACACTCCACCGCCCACGTTCACAACTCAGGACGCACCCGGCGCGCCACCCACCCAGCCCCGTCCCACACCCCAACACGCCGCAACAATCCTGAATTGCGAACACCGCGACCACCGTCCCCAACTCAGGACTCCCCCGGCGTGCCGCGCCAGCCCAGCATCGACACACCGGATGTCTCCTGAATTGGGGACACTCCACCGCCTACGTTCACAACTCAGGACGCACCCGGCGCGCCGTGCGCCACAGCACCCGCCCCGGGCCTGACACGCCACAACCGTCCTGAATTGCGAACACCGTGACCACAGTCCCCAACTCAGGACTTCCCCGGCATGCCGCCCCAGCCCAGCCCCGACACACCGGACATCTCCTGAGTTGGGGACGGGACCAGGGCGAGTCAGGCGAGGGCGGCGGCGAGCCAGGCACGCAGCTCGGCCTGCATCGGTGCCGACCAACTGTGCGGTTCGTCGTGGAACGTGCCCGTGTAGGCCGAGCGCTCGCCACCGGACCGGTACCGCTCCGTGAGGATCGTGTGCGCATCACGCATGCCGGCCGGTTCGAAGAGCTCGTCGTGCTCGGCGTACTGGACGAGGAGCGGCAAGCGGGGGCGCAGGGATGCGAGCTCCGGCCAGTCACCGACCCGCGACAGCCCCGGTGAGAGGAACGACCAAGAGTGCTGATCGGCGTGCCCGTCGAGCACACCTTCGAACGTCGACATCATCGCGACCACGCCGGCAGCGCGGATCCGGTCGTCCATGGCTGCGAGCAGAACGGCCCGGGCACCACCACCGGAGAGACCGAAGCACGCGACGGCTCCGGAACGGACCCCGGGCGCGGCCACCAGCTGGTCGAGCGCGATGAGGTCGTCGCGGAGGACGAGACCAGCGAGCGAGGTGCCCAGGACGCCCAGTTCCTTCGCGAGCTGCGGCTCGTTGGCCGCCGCGAGGAGCTCGGACCGCTGCCCGAGCGACACCGCCGCGACCTCCATCCCGCGTCGGATCGACTCAGCCCGACGGCCGGCGAGCTGCAGGTCGACGGTCCGATGGAAACGTTCGGCGACGGCCTCGTCCGGGATCCGCCGGGATCCCCACCCGAACGCATCGTGGACGAGCACGGTGAACCCGTCGCGCGCGAGGTCGGACGCGACGGCGCGGCCTCCGTAGTAGCGGTCGCGGAACGCCTGCAACTCCTCGCGCGTGACGGCCGAGGTGGCAGGGACACCATCGGGTCCGTCAGCGAGTTTCTCCCGCCCGACGCGTGTGAACCCACCGTGGTCGTGCAGCGCCACCGCACCCGGGAGCACGCCCGTCTCGCCGGCCGGCCGTAGGAGCCACGCCGACGTCGACGCGCCGAACCCGGTCGACCAGCGGAGTTCGACCCCGTCGACGCCGTCGCGGGTCCAGCTGCCGAGCTCCTCGGGCGGCTCGGTCTGCGCCGGTCGCGGGAGGACACCGAGGACCTCGGCGAGGCGCGTGCGCATGGCGCCGAGCGACCGGTCTGCGGTACTGACGCCCCGGATCGACTCGCGGAACCGGGCGGCGAGCGCCCGCAGATCGGGGTCGCGCGCAGGTGAAGGTGTGACCGGTCGGGACCGCACCCCGACGGGCTCGGTGACCGGGACATGGTCCACGACCGGGACGTGGCTAGCGACCGGGACGCCGACCGGTACGGGACCGTCCCGCAAGGCAGCATCGAGGGCCGGAACTGACCCTGTCCGGGACCGCACCTCGACAGGCTCGGTGACCGGAACAGGCTCGGCGACCGGGACGGGCTCAGCGACCGGAACAGTCTCACCGGCCGGGACGGACTCGGTGATCTGGGCGGGCTCGGTCACCGGCTCAGCGGCCGGGGTCGACCCGACGTCCGAGTCAGCGCCGGTGCCGGCCTCCGGACCGCTGCTCACGGCGCGATCGTCGCGACCGGACGCCCGGTCAGCAGCGACTCGTTCCCCGCGATGCCGACCGAGATCGCCCGGACGCCGTCGTCGTAGCCGGCAGGCCGTCCCAGTTCGTCCTCGGTGACGCGGTCGAACAGGTGCCGCAGCAGGAACGCGTCGCCGCCGCCGTGTCCGCCGACGCCCTCGGGGATCTCGATCTCGCGGGCCTCCTCCCAGTGGCGTTGTAGCACGAGGCGTTCCCCGCGCGAGCGCACCGGCGCGACGGACGCAGCGCCGTCCGCGGTCTCGCCGTCGCCGCTCAGGCTCGGGTCGAGGACGACGCGCCCGTCGGCCCCCACGAGCACGGCGGCGCGCTCCACGACCTCGAGCTCGACCCTGCCCTCCGTCCCGTTGATGGCGACGCGATACCCCTCCCACGGCGCGTGGGCGTTCAGGGAGTAGCTGAGCGAGGCGCCACCGTCGTACTCGACGAGGACGGACAGGTTGTCCTCGATGTCGATCCCGGGCGAGAAGACGTCGCGGTCGCGTAGGTACCCGTCGTGCTGCTCGGCCCGCAGGTAGAGCGACTCGAGCCGCGGGTCGTCACGGAGGTCGAGGGCGAACGGGTCGTTCGAGCGCCCGCGAGCCGCCGCCTCGGCGTCGTCCGGCACCGATCCACGCCCGGGACGCCCCGCGAGCCCGCGCTCGGCCGCGTTGGCGTCACCGTAGAAGCGGAGTCCTCCGGTGGCGTAGACGGAGGCCGGCCGAGCCCCGATCCACCAGTTGACGAGGTCGAAGTGATGCGACGCCTTGTGGATGAGGAGCCCGCCGGAGTGCTCCTTCTCGCGGTGCCAGCGACGGAAGTAGTCGGCGCCGTGCACGGTGTCGAGCACCCACTCGAAGTGCACGCTCGTCACCCGTCCGATCCCACCGTCCTGCACGATGCGGCGCAGCTCCGAGTTCCGCGGGCTGTAGCGGTAGTTGAAGGTCGTCACGACGTTCCGGCCGCTCTCGGCGACGGCCGCTGCAATGCGCTCGACGCCCTCACGGTCGATGGTGAGCGGCTTCTCGACGACGACGTCGGCACCGGCGAGGAGCGCGCGTGAGACGATCTCGGCGTGCGTGAAGTCGGGGGTCGTCACGATCACCCGGTCGACGCGTTGCTCGGCGATGAGCCGCTCGACGTCGTCCGGGCCGTATCGAGCCGGCAGCGCGACACCCTGCTCGGCGAGGACCGCCTCGTAGTGGTCGAGCCGGCCGGGGTTGCTGTCGCTCCAGGCGACGAGCTCGGCGACGTCGGCGTGCGGGCCGACGATGGCGTCGAGGTACATCTGCGAGCGGTGTCCGGTGCCGATGAGGGCGTAGCGTTCGCGGGTCGTGGTCATGCGTGTGGGTCCTTCCGGGTCGGTGCGGCGGGCGCTGTGGTCGGCGCGCTGTCGTGGTGATCGCGGCCCGAATGCGACCGTTCGAGCGCGTCTCGACCTGATGCGGCGAGCGCCGCGGCCCGGCCGTCACCGGCTGCACCGTCGGCTATGACGACGGCGTAGCGGAACGCGAGGGTCTCGTCGGCTCCGAAGGACAGTTCCTCGCTGAAGAACGGGGCCGGACAGAGGCCGGCGAACTCCTCGGTGCGCGCGAACCACTGCGGTGGGTGCGCGGGGTTCCGCTCGTCGTCGACGATGACGATGCTCGACGCCGCGGCCGTTCCGTCGTGGAGGCCGGTGAACCCCATCCACGCGTGGCGGGTGCCGCGGAGCTCCTCACCGCCGCTCCCGTCGGGGGTGTGCAGGGTGCCGCCGGTGAAGGATCGCGGGCCGCGCCAGAAGAGCCCTCCGTAGCCGGCGTTCTCCCGCCCCTTCGTCGTGGGCGATCCGATCGACAGGTCCCGGCCGGAGACGTTGCGCATCCGGGTCTCGAAGGTCAGCGTCCAGTCGCCGGCGGCCGGTCGCACGGTGAGCGCGCGCTCCTCGTCGACGAGGTGCCGACCGTCCTCCGTGATCCACCTGAGCGTGTGCGCGAACCGCACCTCGCCCGGGTCGGCACGGGCGTCCGTGACCGCGACGTGCTCGGAGCGACCGTTGTTCGCGAGTTGTTCGTAGGCGGTCCCGGTGAAGGTCGGGCCGCCCCAGAAGTTGTCGTCGCCGACGTGCGGGAGGGCCCAGGCGATCCCGGTGTGCCAGACGTGGTCGTGCGGTCTGGCCAGGGTGACGAGTGCTCCGCCGGCGGTCCGCACCGGGTGGAGATACGGCTTCGGCGACTCGCGCTGGACCGTGTCCGGACGGTAGGTGTACCGCAGGATGTCGATCCCGTCGAGGTGCACGGTGATGGCCGAACCGACCTCGTGCGTCAGCGCGAGACCGGTCGGACGGGGGCGGTGGTCGGTGGTCACGGGATCCCCTCGGATGAAGCGGTGGTGGAGCTGCCGATCGACAGGCTCAGGGACCGAAGCGGTTCCCTGAGCCTGTCGAAGGGCTGTGGCCGGATCAGCCGGCTGCGACGGCGGCCTTGAGGTCCTTGATGAACCCCTCGGCGGCCTGGTCGGGCGTGTTCTTCCCGAAGAGGACCTGCTCGGTGTACTGCTTGACGAGCGCCTCGATCGCGCTGCCACCGGCAGGCGTGACGGTCGGCGGCTCACCGATGTCGTCGGCGAGCCCGTCGAGGAACTCGACGACCGCCTGGTCGGTCTCGGCCAGCTTCGGCGTGATGTATTCGCGGATCTTCGTGTTGGCCGGGACGCCGCGCTCGGTGAGGAGCGAGTCGGCCGCGGTCTCGCTGTTGGCGAGGAAGTCGATGAACAGCGCCGCCTCGGCGGGGTGCTCGGTCCGGGCGGACGCCGACCAGTACATCGACGGCTTGTAGTAGGCGGAACCATCGGCGCCGCCGTCCACCGTCGGCACCCGCAGGAGCTCGAGCGGCGACCCGCTCGCCTCGGTCAGGGCCGTCAGCTGGCTGTTCCACCAGGGGGCGAACGCGGCCGAGTTGGTCGCGGTGAAGGACTCGGCGAGCCCACCGGCCTGCTTCTCGATGATCGCGGAGGGCGACGGCGTCGCTCCCGCGTTCACGAGGTCGAGGAGGTAGGTCCACCAGGAGGACAGGGTCTCCGGCTTGATGGACACCTCGCCCTTGTCGTTGTACAGCTCGTCGCCGTGCTGACGGGCCCAGTTGTTCAGGCCGCCGTCCTCGAAGCCGAAGGGCTGGAAGCCGTAGATCGATCCGCCACCGGCTGCCGAGACCTGCTCGCTCAGCTCGGTGAAGTCGTCCCACGTCCAGGTCTCGTCGTCGGGCATCTCGATGCCGGCTGAGGCGAGGAGGTCGGGGTTCACGACGAAGGAGTAGCTCGTGATGCCCGAGGGGACGCCGTAGAGCGAGTCGTTGACCGTGCCGGACGTCAGCGTCTCCTTGGGGAAGTCGCCGAGGTCGAGCTGGTCGGTGACCGTGTTCAGGTCGAGGAGCGCGCCCCGGTCGCCGTAGGTGGCGATGTACTTCTCGTCCATCTGGATGATGTCGGGGGTGTCGTTCGCCGCCGTCTCGGTGGCGAGCTTGTCCCAGTAGCCGGCCCAGTCCGTGAACTGCGGCTCGATGGTGATGTTCGGATACTCCTTCTCGAAGGCCGCGATGACCTCCTGGGTGGCCGCCGTACGGGCGTCGTTGCCCCACCAGGTGAAGCGGAGGGTGACGGGCTCGTCGGACAGTTCGGTGGCGGCGTCGCCCCCGGCGCTGCAGCCGGCGAGGAGGAGGGCCGCGACGGCTCCCGTCGCGATGAAGCCGGCGGCTCTGCCGTGCTTGCTGATGCTCATGCTGTTCCCTTTCGAATCGATCGATCCGGATCCGGAGCTGCTGGATCCGGTGGTGCTGGGTCTGGTGCTGGTGGTCTGGTGCGGGTGCTTCGGTGGTGCTGGTCGGTGGGTCGGGCCTCACTTGCCGCCGGTCGTCGCGATGCCCTTCAACAGGAACCGCTGACCGAACAGGAAGACGAGGAAGATCGGCAGGAGCGAGACGACACTCATCGCGAACATCGGCCCCCACGAGGTGGAGGATTGCGCGTCCATGAACGCCCGGAGGGCGAGCGGCACCGTGTACATCTCCGGTTTCGTCAGGTAGAGGAGCTGGCTGAAGAAGTCGTTCCAGGTCCAGATGAAGGTGAAGATGGCGGTCGTCGCGAGCGCCGGCACCATGAGCGGCAGGATGATGACTCCGAAGATGCGGGCGTGACCGCAACCGTCGATGCGTGCCGCCTCGTCGAGTTCCTTCGGGATGCCGCGGATGAACTGCACCATGAGGAAGACGAAGAACGCGTCGGTCGCGAGGATCTTCGGCAGGATCAGCGGCAGGTACGTGTTCACGAAGCCGAGCTGGGAGAACATGATGTACTGCGGCACGATGATGACGTGGATCGGCAGCATGAGCGTCATGAGCATCGCCGCGAACCACCAGCGCTTGCCGCTGAACTTCAGTCGGGCGAAGGCGTAAGCGGCCATCGAGCAGGACACGAGGTTGCCGACGATGCAGCCGAGGACGATGAGCACGGAGTTCAGCAGGAACACGTGGAACGGCTCGGAGAGGGTGTTCCAGCCCTCGCTGTAGTTGCTCACCTCGAAGCTGTCGAGGACGATGCCGGGGTTCCGGAAGATCTCCTCCGTCGGGCGGAGCGAGGAGACGACGAGCCAGATCACCGGGTAGAGCATGATGAAGCCGACGAGGATCAGGCCGATGTGCTTCAGGACCGACTTCCAGGGCGACCACCCACGAGCCCGGCGGTACTGGCGTTCGGCCTCCTTGGCCTCGCGACTGCGGTTCTTGCTGTCCGTCGTGATGGACCGTGTGGTCAGCGTGTCAGTCATCGTAGTTCACCCAGTATTTCGAGGCCCAGAAGTTGATCGCGGTGAAGACTCCGATGATGAGGAGCAGGAACCAGGCCATGGCCGAGGCGTAGCCCATGTCGAAGTTCGAGAAGCCGCGGTTGTAGAGGTACAGCGTGTAGAACAGCGTCGAGTCGGCCGGGCCGCCCGTTCCGCCCGACACGATGAAGGCCTGCGTGAAGGCCTGGAACGCGTGGATGATCTGCAGCACGAGGTTGAAGAAGATGATCGGGGTGAGCAGCGGCAGGGTGATCTTGGTGAAGCGCTGCCACTTCGTCGCGCCGTCCATCTGCGCCGCCTCGTGGTACATGACGGGGATCTGGCGGAGACCGGCGAGGAAGATCACCATCGGTGCACCGAAGGTCCACACGTTGAGCGTGATGAGCGTGGAGAGGGCGGTCGACGGGTCGGCGATCCAGCTGCGTCCCTCGATCCCGAAGATCGCGATGAACTGGTTCACGAGGCCTTCGCCGCCGAACACCTGCTTCCACAGCACCGCGATGGCGACGGAGGAGCCGAGGAGCGACGGCAGGTAGTACACGGACCGGTAGATCGCGAGGCCGCGGAGACCGCGGTCGAGCAGGGCGGCCAGGGCCAGTGCCGCGGCGAGCTGGAGCGGCACCGACACGAAGACGTACACGAATGTGACACCGAGCGAGTTGTGGAGCCGCTCATCGCCCATCATGCGGATGAAGTTGTCGAGGCCGATGAACTTCGGCGCCTGCAGCAGGTTGTACTTCGTGAAGGACAGCGCGAGCGAGGCGACCATCGGACCGACGGTGATGACGGCGAGTCCGATGAGCCACGGGAGGAGGAACAGGTAGGCGGCCTTGTTGTCGCGGCGGTTGTCCTTCTTGATGAAGGCCTTCTCGGCCGCCGTCTGCGGGCGCTTGCCGGCGCTGAGCTTGCGGAGCTCGCCGAGCGCGCTCACCGAACACCCCTCGCGAGTGTCGTCCTGGGCGCTCCTGGAGTTGCACGGACCACGTCGGACCTCCTTGTCGATCGTCGTTGATGACTTCCCGGAAAGCGTTTCCCGGCTGAGCTGCATCAAGTTCTATCACGGCCCCGTCGGACGATGCAACGATTCAATCCGCATCCGTGTCCGATCTGTGATCACCTGCGACCGAATCGGTTCGAACGCTTGCCTTGACCGCGCGCGCCGTTCTACAGTGACCCGGTAAACGCTTTCCGGATGGCCCGCGGCCGCCGGGACCGGAACACGAACCAGAGGAAGAGCCACCGTGTCAGAGCAGACCATCGGGATCATCGTCAACGGCGCCACCGGGCGCATGGGCTACCGGCAGCACCTCGTGCGCTCGCTGCTGGCCATCCAGGAGCAGGGCGGTGTGCAACTGTCCGACGGCACCCGACGCCAGATCGAGTTGATCCTCGTCGGCCGCAACCAGGCGACCCTCGACGAGCTCGCCACGCGTCATGGCATCGAGCACACCTCGACCGACCTCGACGCGGTCCTCGCCGACCCCCGCTGGGACATCTACGCCGACTTCCTCGTCACGAAGGCCCGCGCCACCGCGCTGCGCAAGGCGATCGCGGCCGGCAAGACCATCTACACCGAGAAGCCGACGGCGGAGACCTTCGAGGAGGCGCTGGAACTCGCACGCTTCGCCGCCGAGGCGGGCGTGAAGAACGGCGTCGTGCACGACAAGCTCTACCTGCCGGGGCTGCGCAAGCTCAAGCGCCTGATCGACTCGGGCTTCTTCGGTCGGATCCTCTCCGTCCGTGGCGAGTTCGGCTACTGGGTGTTCGAGGGCGACTGGCAGCCGGCGCAGCGCCCGAGCTGGAACTACCGGGCCGAGGACGGCGGCGGCATCGTCGTCGACATGTTCCCGCACTGGAGCTACGTGCTCGAGAACCTCTTCGGTCGGGTCGAGTCGGTGTACGCGAAGGCGACGACGCACATCCCCGAGCGCTTCGACGAACGGGGCGAGGCCTACGCGGCCACCGCCGACGACGCCGCCTACGGGGTCTTCGAGCTCGAGGGCGGCGTCATCGCCCAGCTCAACTCCAGCTGGACGGTGCGCGTCGACCGCGACGAGCTCGTGCAGTTCCAGGTCGACGGCACGCATGGCTCCGCCGTCGCCGGCCTCTTCGGCTGCAAGGTGCAGCCGCGGAACGTCACCCCGAAGCCGGTGTGGAACCCCGACCTCGCCGACGACCACGACTACGCGGGCGACTGGCAGGACGTGCCGACGAACGACGTGTTCGAGAACGGGTTCAAGACGCAGTGGGAGGAGTTCCTCCTCCACGTCGTCGAGGACGGCCCCTACGAGTACGACCTGCTCGCCGGCGCGCGCGGCGTCCTGCTCGCGGAGCTCGGCCTCGAGAGCTCGCGCACCGGTCGCCGCCTCGACCTGCCCGAGGTGACGCTCGGAAGCGCGGGCGACACCGCCGGCGCGGACGAGGAGCTGGCGTCGCTCGAGGCCTCGGTCGCACGATGACGTCCGTCCCGCTGCTCTCGACCGACGGCACGGTCACCGCGCAGGAGCTCCGCGAGCCCGTCGTGGCCGAGCGCCCGACCACTCCCCTGACGAGCCGCAGCGCCTACGCCGCGGCGCACGTCGTCCCGACGGCCTGGGGCGACAACGTGCCGGGCGCGCCCGCCGAGCTCGACTGGGACGCGACGCTCGCCTACCGCCACCACGTGTGGTCGTACGGCCTCGGCGTCGCGGACGCGATGGACACCGCCCAGCGGAACATGGGGCTCGACACCGCCGCCACGCGCGAGCTGATCACCCGGAGCGCCGCCGAGGCCGCCTCCGTCGGCGGCGCGCTCGTCGTCGGCGTCAACACCGACCACCTCGCCGACGAGACCGTCTCGCTCGACGCGGTCGCCGACGCCTACCTCGAACAACTCGCGTTCGCCGAGGACGCGGGCGCCGGGACCGTGCTCATGGCCAGCCGACACCTGGCGAGGGCCGCGCAGTCCGCCGACGACTACCGTCGCGTCTACGACCGGGTCCTGTCGGCCGCGCAGTCGCCCGTGGTCCTGCACTGGCTCGGCACGGCGTTCGACCCGAGCCTGGAGGGCTACTTCGGCTCCAGCGACGTCGCCGAGGCCTCGGATACCCTGCTGCGCATCATGACCGACCACGTCGACCACGTCGCCGGGGTCAAGATGAGCCTCCTCGACGCCGACGCGGAGATCGCCGTCCGACGTCGCCTCCCGGCCGGCACGACGATGTTCACCGGGGACGACTTCAACTACGTCGACCTCATCGCCGGAGACACGGTCGGACACTCCGACGCCCTGCTCGGTGCGTTCACCGCGATCGCTCCGGCCGCGTCCGCCGCGATCCAGGCGCTCGACGCCGGCGACCCGGCCGCCTACGAGCGGATCCTCCGACCGACCGAGGCCCTGTCGCGGCAGATCTTCGCCGCGCCGACCTACTACTACAAGACGGGCATCGCCTTCCTCAGCTGGTTGAACGACCACCAGCCGGCGTTCTCGATGGTCGGCGGCTTGCACGCTGCCCGGAGCCTGCCGCACCTGTCGGAGATCGTGCGCCTCGCCGACGCGGCCGGCGCACTCGAGCACCCGGAGCTCGCCGCCGAACGCTGGACGGGCCTGCTGCGCACGGCCGGTGTCGTCGGCACGCTGACCACTGCGGGAGGAGCCCGATGAGCACCACCACCCGAACCCCGGTCCCCGAGCCTGTCGAGGGGCGCACCATCCCGCACCCGCGACTCTCGGTCAACCAGGCCACGATCAAGTACGCCACCCTCCCGGAGGCGGTCACAGCCGTCACCGCGGCCGGTGTCACGAGCTTCGGCGCCTGGCGCGAGCCGGTTCAGGAGTACGGCGTCGCAGCCTCGGCGAGCCTCCTCACGGACAGCGGCCTGCGTGTCTCGAGCCTCTGCCGTGGTGGTTTCTTCACCATGCCCGAGGGGCCGACTCGCCGGACGTCGATCGACGACAACCGGACCGCGATCGACGAGGCCGCCGCCCTGGGCGCCCCGGCCCTCGTCCTCGTGGTCGGCGGCCTCCCGGCCGGATCCCGTGATCTCATCGGCGCCCGCGAACTCGTCCGAGACGCGATCGGTGAACTCACCGACCACGCGCTCGAGTCCGGCGTGCAGCTCGCCATCGAGCCGTTGCATCCGATGTACGCCTCGGACCGCGCGGTCGTCTCGACGCTCGGTCAGGCCCTCGACATCGCCGAGCAGTTCGCTCCGGAGGCCGTCGGAGTGGTCGTCGACACCTTCCACATCTGGTGGGACCCGCAGGTGCTCGAGCAGATCGCCCGCGCGGGCGCGACCGGTCGGATCTCCAGCTACCAGGCGTGCGACTGGGCGACGCCGCTCGCCGCGGACGTCCTCCTCTCCCGGCACTATCCGGGTGACGGCGTCGTCGACTTCGGCTCGCTCACCCGTGCCGTCGAGGCGGCGGGGTACACGGGCGACATCGAGGTCGAGCTCTTCAACCAGGACATCTGGGACAGCCCGTTCCAGCAGGTGGTCGATCGCACCGTCGACGCGTTCCGGGCGACGGTCGTCCCGCACCTCGACCACGACGACGACGCGATCCACCACCCCTGATCGCCGCGGCCGCCCTGTGGCAGAGTGTGTCTCAGCAGCCGCCAGTACGAAGGAGCGCCATGTCGGTCGACGAGCACCGGGCGACGCCGGTCCCACCGACGCTGCACGACGTCGCCCGCGAAGCGGGGGTCTCCCTCGCCACCGCGTCGCGCGCGCTCAACGGGAGCACCCGGACGGTCAACGAGACGTTCCGTCGGCGGGTCCTCGACGCCGCGCTCCGCCTGAACTACACGCCGAACCTGTCGGCCCAGGCGGTCGCGAAGGGCCTGTCGTCGACGATCTCGCTGCTCGTGAGCGACATCGCCGACCCGTACTTCTCGTCCATCGCGGCCGGGGCCATCCGCGCGGCCGACGAGCAGCGCATCGCCACGACCATGGCCGTCACGCACCGCGACCACGAGCGCGAACTCGAACTCGTGCGGGTGCTCCGCGGGCAGCGGCCACGCGCCATCATCCTGACGGGCAGTCGCTGGGACGGGGTCGCGTCGGAGCACCGGCTGTCGGATGAGCTCGCGGCCTACGAGTCGACGGGCGGACGCGTCGTCCTCGTCTCGCAGCGGACGCTCCCGTTCGCCACGGTGCAGCTCGGCAACGCGACCGGTGCCCGCGAGCTGGCCCGGGAACTCGTCGGTGCCGGGTACCGACGGTTCGCCGTCATCGCCGGCGACGACCGCCTGCTCACCTCCCGCGAGCGCGTGAGCGGGTTCGCGGAGGGTTTGGCCGAGCACGGCATCGCGATCCATCCATCGCGGATCGTCCGGGCCGAGTTCACCCGCGACGGCGGGCGCCAGGGCGCCGCCGAGCTCCTGCAGCTGGGACTCGACGACGTCGACCTGGTCTTCGCCGTCAACGACGTGATGGCGATCGGGGCGATGTCGGCGTTCCGCGCGGCCGGACTCCGCCTTCCCGAGGACCTCGCGGTCGCCGGCTACGACGACATCGCGACCTCCCGCGACGTCACCCCGGCGCTCACCACGGTCGCCGTGCCGCTCGAGGCGGTCGGTGAGCACGCCGTGCGGCTGGCGCTTGACCCGGCGACGGACACCACGACGACGGAGCCCGTCGGCGCGACCGTCCTCCTCCGCG
This sequence comes from Plantibacter auratus, assembly GCF_050587365.1. Lineage (NCBI taxonomy): Bacteria > Bacillati > Actinomycetota > Actinomycetes > Micrococcales > Microbacteriaceae > Plantibacter > Plantibacter auratus. The sequence goes on from NZ_JBOBFV010000005.1 coordinate 198,312, forward strand.
AGAGCACGCCCGCGCGCGCCTGACCCGCCAGTCCGTCCCCTCCCCCGGGTCGTTCACCCGTGCACAACTCCTGCTGCTCGCCCCGATCGGGGCGTGCAGCGTCCGACGCGGTGGTCCTGGGGCCATGCAGCAGGAGTTGCGGACAGCAGCACGCCCTGAGCCTGGTGTCCTCGGACGGGGACGCGTTCACCTCCACACAGCCGAGGTGCGCACTCGTTCCCGCGCACAACTCCTGCTGAGGGCGGCAAGGCGGCCTGACACGGTGCCGGCAGCCGGGTTCCGGTGCCGTCCAGCAGGAGTTGTGAACGCGAGACAGCTGCTACTCGGCGACGTGCTCCTGGAACCACGGCGTGTAGGCGGCGACCTTGGTGCGGTGGCCGGCGCCGGCGACGAGTCGCTTGACGTGCTCGCGGACATTGACCGTCGCGACACCGATCACGGTGACGCGGTCGAACGGCACGGCGTCGGCGACGAGCACCTCGGCGCGTCGGAGGGCCGCGGGGTCCTCGTCGGTCGCGAAGCGCTGCACCATGCGGTCGGCGGTCATCGCGTTCGCGCCGATGCTCGTGAGCACGTGGGAGGCGTCACCGTCGGCGACCACGACCCGCGCGCGGGAGGGCCGGCCGGTGTCGGCGTCGAACTCGCCCGGGTGCACGGCTGCGCCGTCGATCGTGGTGACGAGCACGACGTAGTCGTTGACCGACGACGCGAACGCCTCGGCGGACAGACGGACGTCGTGCTCACCCGCGCGGATGCCCGCCCAGAGGTCGGCGTCCGGGGTCAGGAAGAACGGGACGAAGTCGGCCGGCGTGAGGTCGTCGGTGCCGGCGAGGACCATCGTGCGACGCGCTTCGCGGTGGCTCGCGGCGGCGATGTCGACGACCGGCCCGTCGGGGAGCGCCGGTGACGCCACCGGCAGGATGCTGCCGGTCTCGAGGATGCGCTCGAGGTTGCGGATGTGGGTGACGTGGTACAGCCGCTGCTCGCCGACGCGCACGACGGGCAGGGCGGCCGCCGCCTTCGTCACCGTCTTCGTGGTGGCCGCGGTCCGCACGCGGGTCGGGGCCGGCTCGCGGAGCGAGGGAGCGACCGTCGACCGACGGACCTTGGGAGCGGGTGGTTCAGCGACCGGCACCTCGCGGGGCGGCGGCGGGAAGCAGGTCGCGCAGAGTCCGTTGTCGAAACCGTGTTTGCATTCGTCGCTCAAGAGAGTCCTTCTGCAGTCCGGCTCCGAGACACGAGGAGCGGGTCACTGGGGGGACGAGCCGAGACGTACGCATCAAGGGTACGCGGCTTCGGCACCCCTCGTGCACGCGGGCGCCTGAGTGAGGTCGGTTCCGCGCGTGGCTGCTGCGCCGGATCGAGCGATGAGGGCCCGACCCGGGTGCGCACGGTGTGACGGAGCCGACGCCGCCTGGACACTGCAGCGATGCGTGGGCGACGCTACCCCCCACGCACCGCAGCACTACCCAGGCGACGGCGTCTCGGCTCACCCGGTCGCGCCTGGCTCCGCTGGTCGGCTCACCCGACGCGCGACGACGACCGCCACGACACCGGCGACCAGGGCGATCGCGAAGCATCCGGCGAACGCGACCCCGCCGGGAGCGATCCAGCCCAGCCCGGCGAACACACGGGAGCCGTCGAGTGCCGTGAACGCCAGCCCGGTCGCCGCGAGGGCGAGAGCACCGCCGATCGCGTCGCCGATCGACATCGCCGCGCTGTTGAACCCCTGGGAGCGCTCGTCGGAGTAGGCGAGCGTCATGACGCTGAGGCGCGGGAACATGAGGCCCATGCCGCCGCCGCTCACCACCCAGGCGACGATCGGCACCACCGGCGGCAGGCCGACGAGGGCGGCGGACAGGGCGATCGCGACGGCGACCGTGACGAGTGACGACCCGATCTGCACGGCGTTCGCATTCGACAGCCGGTCCCCGAGGCGCCCCTGCAACCAGGACGACAGCGACCACGCGATCGCCCCACCGGTGAGCGCGAGTCCGGCGAGCGCCGGCGTGAGCCCGTGCTCGCGGGTCAGCAGGTACGGCACGTACACCTCGGCGCCGAAGAACGCGGCGGAGGTCAGTCCGCGCACCAGGATGACCGTCGGGAGCCCGCGGCGTGCGGTGAGCGTGCCGAGCGGAATCAGGGGGCGGAGGGCGAGGATCGCGACCACGGCACCGACGACCGGGAGCGCCCAGGCGGTCCATCCCGAGAACTCCGTCGAGAGGTTGACCGCGAGGACCGCCGCCGCGACGAGCACCGCCCACCCGAGTCGACGCAGCTCCGCGCCCGTGCGCGCGACGGTGGCCACCTCGCCGCTCTCCTTCGCTGACTCCTCCTCGGCGGCCTGCCGCTCCGCGCGTTCGGTTGCGGAGGCGCGCAGCATCCGGAGGGCCGGCAGGAGGAGGAGCGTCGCGACGACCACGAGGCCGACGACCCCGAGGAAGACCCAGTGCCAGCTGAACCGCTCGGCGACCACCCCGGCGAGGAACGGCCCGATCAGGGAGGGGACGACCCAGGCGGCCGCGAACCCGGCGAAGATCCGCGGGTGCAGGGCCGGTGGGTAGATGCGGGCGACGAGGACGTACAGGGCGACGGTCATCGCTCCCGAACCGAGGCTCTGGACGAGGCGTCCGGCGACGACGGCCCACATGGTGGTCGCGGTTCCGGCCAGGAGGAGACCGATGAGGAACAGGACGACTGACGCGAGCAGCGGCTGGACCGGACCGATGCGGTCGGCGACCGAGCCCGCCGCGACCATGCCGATGACACTGACCGCGAGCGGGCCGGCGAAAGCGAGCGCGTAGAGCTGCTCGCCGCCGAGTTCCCCGGTCACGAGCGGCATGATCGTCGTGACGGCGAGGGACTCGAAGGCGCCGAGGAACACGAGCGCGCACGCACCGATGGTGACGAGGACGAACCGGCGGCTGAAGATTCCACGGTCGCGGGGCGTCGGGTCGGCTCCGGTCACGGGCTCGGGGGTCGTCGCTGTGGTCACGATCCGAGCCTAGAACCTCAACGTGACTTGAGGTCAAGCGCTGACGAACCCCTGCCCGTTCACCATTCAGGACGTGCCCGGCGCGCCGTCGTCGATCGACGGGTTCGGCGCAGGACGCGCCGCAGCCTTCCTAAATTGTGAACGAGCCGGGACCGCCCGCTAGTGCTTGGCGCTCGCCTTCAGGACCTTCGCGAGCGCGCGGTCGAGGTCGGCGATGAGGTCGGCGACGTCCTCGATGCCGACCGACAGCCGGACGACGTTCTCGGGGACCGCCAGCTCCGTGCCCTTCACCGAGGCGTGCGTCATCTGCGCCGGCAGGCCGATGAGCGACTCGACGCCGCCGAGCGACTCGGCGAGCGCGAAGAGTTTCGTCTTCTCGACGAGGCGCGTGGCTGCAGCCGGGCCACCGACGAGCGCGAGCGACAGCATGCCGCCGAACCCGGACATCTGGCGGGCGGCGAGCTCGTGACCGGGGTGGCTCTCGAGGCCCGGGTAGTAGACGCGCTCGACGGCGGCGTGGCCGTCGAGGAACTCCGCGATCGCCTGCGCGTTCGCGCTGTGCTGGCGCATGCGCACCGCGAGGGTCTTGATGCCGCGGGTCGTGAGCCACGCGTCGAGCGGGGCCGAGACCGCGCCGGCGGCGAACTGCACGAAGCCGAGCTGCTCGGCGAGCTCGTCGTCGTTCATGATGACGGCGCCACCGAGGACGTCGGAGTGACCGCCGAGGTACTTGGTCGTCGAGTGCACGACGATGTCGGCCCCGAGCGAGAGCGGCTGCTGCAGCGCCGGCGAGGCGAAGGTGTTGTCCACGACGGAGAGCACCTCGTGGCGGTGCGCGAGGGCCGCGAGTGCCGCGATGTCGCTGATCTTCATGAGCGGGTTGCTCGGCGTCTCGACCCACAGCAGCTTCGTGCGGCCCGGGATGATCGCCGCTTCGACGGCCGCGAGGTCGCCGAGGTCCACGACCGTGTGCTCGATGCCCCAGGCGCCGTGCACCCGGTTGATCAGCCGGTAGGTGCCACCGTAGACGTCGTTGCCGATGACGATGTGGTCGCCGGGGCGGAGCGCCGTGCGGATGAGCGCGTCCTCGGCGGCGAGGCCGGAGGCGAAGGAGAAGCCGTGCTTCGCACCCTCGAGGGCGGCGAGCTGCGTCTCGAGCGCCGTGCGGGTCGGGTTGGCGGAGCGGCTGTACTCGTAGCCGCCGCGGAGCCCGCCGACGCCGTCCTGGACGAAGGTCGAGGTCTGGTAGATCGGCGGGATGATCGCCCCGGTGGTGGGGTCGAACTCCTGTCCGGCGTGGATGCTGCGGGTGGCGAAGCCGTGGTCGTGCTTGCTCATGGGTGACTCTTTCGGTTCAGAATTCAGGGAGGTGTCGGAGTGGGCGACCGGTCGGACTGGCCCGGTCACCGGGGTCGGGCGTGGTCGGGACATCGCCCGGACTCCGCCCACACGACCTGCATGCCGCCCACGCTCAACCCGCCAGGTAGGTGAGGAGGTCGTGCCGCGTGATGACGCCGATCGGCTTGCCGCCGTCGGTGACGAGGAACGCCGGGGCGGACCCGAGCGCCGCGCGCGCCGCCGGGATGGACTCACCGAGACCGATGAGCGGCAGCGGGTCGCCGACGAACGCGCTCGCGGCGTCGTTCATCTTGGCCGCGCCGCTGAAGACGGCGTCCATGAGGCTGGCCTCGTCGATCGCACCGACGACCTCGCCCATCACCACGGGCGGCTCGGCGCTCAGCACCGGGAGCTGCGAGACGCCGTACTCGGTCATGATGTCGACGACGTCGCGGACGGTGTCGCTCGGGTGCACGTGCACGAGGTCCGGCATCTCCGAGCCCTTGCCACGGAGGATGTCGCCCACCGTGCGGTCGTCGGCGACCTCGCTGAAGCCGTAGGACTGCAGCCAGGAGTCGTTGAAGATCTTGCCGAGGTAGCCGCGCCCGCCGTCGGGCAGGAGGACGACGACCACGGCCGACGCCGGGAGGTCGCGCGCCGCGACGAGAGCGGCCTGGACCGCCATGCCGCTGGAGCCGCCCACGAGCAGTCCCTCCTCACGGGCGAGGCGACGCGTCATCGCGAACGACTCGGCGTCGGTGACGGCGATGATCTCGTCGGGGATGGAGGGGTCGTATGCGGTCGGCCAGAAGTCCTCGCCGACACCCTCGACGAGGTACGGGCGACCGGTGCCGCCCGAGTAGACCGAGCCCTCCGGGTCTGCGCCGATGATGCGCACGCCGCCCTCGGAGACCTCCTTGAGGTACTTGCCCGTCCCGGAGATGGTGCCTCCGGTGCCGACGCCCGCGACGAAGTGGGTGATCTCGCCCTCGGTGTCGCGCCAGATCTCGGGACCGGTCGACTCGTAGTGGCTGCGCGGCCCGTTCGGGTTCGCGTACTGGTTGGGCTTGAACGCGCCCGGGATCTCGGCGGTGAGGCGGTCGGACACGCTGTAGTACGAGTCGGGGCTGTCGGGAGCGACAGAGGTGGGCGTGACGACGATCTCCGCACCGTAGGCGGTGAGCACGTTCCGCTTGTCCTCGCCGACCTTGTCGGGCAGGACGAACACGCAGCGGTACCCGCGCTGCTGGGCGACGAGGGCGAGGCCGACGCCGGTGTTGCCGGAGGTGGGCTCGACGATCGTGCCGCCCGGCTTGAGGTCGCCCGACGCCTCGGCGGCGTCGATGATGCGCGTCGCGATGCGGTCCTTCGAGGAGCCGCCCGGGTTGAGGTACTCGACCTTGACGAGCACGGTGGCCGCGATGCCCTCGGTGACCCGGTTGAGCTTGACGAGGGGCGTGTTCCCGATGAGATCGAGGACGGAGTCTGCGTAGTTCATGTCTGCAATCTGTTCCTGTGGTGCGTCACCGCACGACTCTCGCGTGCGTCACCGGATGGCTGGGGCGGCTGAGGCGGCATCCCGGGCAGGGACGGTTCAGCGGGGACAGCAGGAACACGACAGGCGGGGACGCATGCTGACCACCCTACCCGGCGAGTGCAGGGAGCGCAGCCGGATGACGGGGCCGATCCGACGTCAGTGGATCGCGACGAGTCGCTGCCGCGGACCGAGTGCCGAGACAGCCGAGGACACCAGCCGGACCGCGAGGGTCAGCACCATGAGGACACCGATGACCGTGAGCACGACCGCGGCGAGCAGCAGCACCGCGACGAGCGCCGGGAGCCGGCGCAACGCGAGCTCGACCGGGCGACGACGGGGTGTCCCGTCCGCCCCGGGCGCGTCCAGGTGGCCTTCGCCCGCCATGGCCGCTGCAACGAGTTCGAGTGTGGCGCGCGCGCCGGATCCGAGCCGTGCGGTCGAGGTGCGCAGCGCCTGGGACATCACGTGGCCCTTCTCGTCGGATGGATCGGTGTTCGCGGGTGCGAGGACTCGACCGTAGCAGTCGGGTGCCCTGTTCGGGGGTGCCGGTGCCCATTCTGCCAGGCGGGCGTGAACGCGCGGTGGCCTGCCGGCGGCCGCATGATGGACGCGCACCGCGCTCCCTAGACTGGAGGCATGACCGTCTCCGGCCTCTCCGCCGTCTCCCAGGACTACCTCAAGACGATCTGGACGACTTCAGAGTGGGCCGACGAGTCGGCCACCGTCAAACTGCTCGCGGATCGCATGGGCGTCCGTCCCGCGACCGCCTCCGACGCCGTGAAGCGACTCGCCGCCCAGGGACTCGTCGTGCACGAGCCCTACGGCAGCATCGAGCTCACCCCCGCCGGGCAGGCGCACGCGGTCGCGATGGTGCGGCGGCACCGGCTCATCGAGACCTTCCTCGTCGAGATGCTCGGCTACGGCTGGGACGAGGTCCACGACGAGGCGGAGATCCTCGAGCACGCGGCGAGCGACACGATGATCGAGCGCATCGACGCCGCGCTCGGCCACCCGATCCGCGATCCGCACGGCGACCCGATCCCCTCTGCCGACGGCACGCCGCACCGCCCGGACGCGGTCCGGTTGAACGAGGCTCCCTCGGACAGCCCACTGACGGTGTGCCGCATCTCGGACGCCGACCCGGAGACCCTCCGCCATCTGAGCACCCTCGGCATCGTCCTCGACACCGAACTCAGCGTGGACGACCACCGGGCGTTCGCGGGCGAACTGGAACTCCGGCTCACCGCCACCGGCACCCGCCTCACGCTCGGTCGCCTCGCCGCCGACGCCGTCTGGGTGACGGTCGTCGCCTGATCGCCGGCATCTCCGTTCGCCGATGTTCCGGCGAGCGAACCGCCGGGCTGATCACCCGAAGAACGTCAGCACGATGAGCGCGACGTTCAGCGTGACGATGAGCGCGACCACGATCCAGGCGAACACGCGGGTGGCGAGCCGGTCGACGTGGACACCCATGATCCGCCGGTCGCCCGTGTAGCGCACGAGCGGGATGAGCGCGAAGGGGATGCCGAGGCTGAGGAACACCTGGCTGAGCACGAGCGCGGTGGTCGGGTCGATGCCCGCAGCCAGGATGACGAGCGCCGGGATCAGGGTGATCACGCGTCGGGCGAGCAACGGGATGCGCACCTTGAGGAGCCCGCCCATGATCGCCGCTCCCGCGTAGGCGCCCACCGAGGTCGAGGCGAGCCCCGAGGCCAGCAGGCCGATGGCGAAGATCACGCCGATGACCGGCCCGAGCGCAGCGGTGATCGCCGCGTGCGCGCCCTCGATCGAGTCAGTCCCCTCGACGCCGCCGAGCGACGCGGCCGCGAGCAGCAGCATCGCGATGTTCACCGCTCCGGCGAGGACGAGTGCCGCCGCGACGTCCCAGCGGGTCGCCACGATGAGCCGACGGATGGCACCGTCGCTCGTCTGGGCGCCGTGCCGGTCCCGACTCAGGGAGGAGTGGAGGTAGATCGCGTGCGGCATGACCGTCGCACCGAGCATGCTCGCGGCGAGCAGGACCGTCGCCGTGCCCTCGAACCGCGGCACCAGCCCACCGGCCGCGGCGCCCCAGTCGACGGGACTGACGAACAGACCGGCGAGGAAGCCGACGGCGATGACGGCGAGGAGCGTCAGGATCGCGAACTCGAAATGCCGCTGGCCGTACCAGTTCTGCACGGCGAGGAGCACGATCGAGAAGACCCCGACGATGACGCCGCCGAGCACGAGCGGGATCCCGAACAGCAGGTACAGCGCCACGGCGCCGCCGATCACTTCGGCGAGGTCGGTCGCGGCGGCGACGAGCTCCGCCTGCACCCAGTAGAGCCGACGCGGCCCGGTGCGCAGTCGCGAGCCGAGCAGCTCGGGCAGGCTCTGCCCGGTGACGAGGCCGAGCTTGGCGGAGAGGTACTGGACGAGCACGGCCATCGCGTTCGCGGCGACGAGCACCCAGACGAGCAGGTAGCCGTACTGGGCTCCCGCCGTGAGGTTCGCCGCGACGTTCCCGGGATCGACGTAGGCGATCGCCGCCACGAAGGCGGGCCCGAGGAGGAACAGGAGTCGTGGTCCGCGGGGCGCGCGGGTCGTCGGAGCGGCGAGGTCACTGGTCACGTCGGCCATGTTAGCAAGACCGAGCTACATTTGTTAGACGAGGCTAACTCTTGGATTCACCGGCTGTCTGCTTGGATGAGCCTGAGAATCGACTGCGCATCGTCAGGCGCCGGAACGGCCCCCGGAAGCACATCTGGTTCGATAGTTACGCATACAACTTTTCGAGAGGCCTCCGTGACCCCTGCAGCAGATCGCCCCAAGAACACCCCCGTCCCGCCCGCCGTCAAGCAGCAGAGCGTGAAGCAGGAGCGCGAAGCCCAGCGTCAGGCCAAGGTCGCGGCGTTCAAGCAGGCGCAGAAGCGGAAGAACCGCAACCGCCGCATCGGCATCTGGGCCGGTGTCGTGGGCGGTGTGGCCGTCATCGCGGTCCTCATCACGAGCGTCGTCCTCACCCTGCCGAAGAACGCCAGCTACCCCGGCGGTGGCACCGGCACCGGCCAGGACATCGCGGGCGTGGAGCTGTTCCAGAACACCTCGGAGCACGTCGAGGGCACGGTCGACTACCCGCAGAACCCGCCGGCCGGTGGCCCGCACAACCAGTACTGGCTGAACTGCGGCATCTACACCGAGGAGCAGACCAACGAGAACGCGGTCCACTCCCTCGAGCACGGCGCGATCTGGGTCACCTACGACCCGTCGCTCAGCGACGCGGAGCTCACGAAGCTCAAGGAGCTGCTCCCCACCACGTACGTCGTCCTGTCGCCGAAGTCCGACCTCCCCTCGCCGATCGTGCTGAGCGGCTGGAATTCCCAGCTGCAGGTCAACAACGCGAGTGACGCGCGCATCGCCGACTTCTTCGAGGAGTTCTGGAAGAGCAACAACGTCCCGGAACCCGGCGCGGCCTGCACCGGCGCGATCGACGGTCCCGGCAAGGTCTGATCCGTTGACCCCGGCGAGCACACCCGACGCACCGGCGACCGGTGAACCGGCCGACGGCGGCGTGACCGACGAGGAACTCGCCGCCTGGGAGGCGCAAGGCTCCCCCGACGGCTCCAGCCGGACGCGCATCGTCATCGCCGCGATGGCCGTCATCGCGATCATGGTCGCCGCGGCGATCGGCTTCTCGGTCGGTCGACTCAGCACGCTCGCCGACCCGACACCCACCACGACGAGCGCCGAGGCGGGCTTCTCGCGCGACATGCAGGTGCACCACAACCAGGGCGTGGAGCTCGCCATGATCATCCGCGACCGGACGGACGCGGTCGACGTTCGCACCCTCGCATACGACATCGCGACCACCCAGGCGCAGCAGTCGGGCCAGCTGTACGACTGGCTCGTCCAGTGGAACCTGCCGCAGGGTTCACGGCAGCCGGACATGACGTGGATGACGCTCCCCACGCTCACGGGTGCGAGCGGCCATGCGCACGGCGGCGACACGGCGACGCCGGGGTCCACCCACACCCCGGGCGACCCGATGCCGGGCCTCGCCACCCCCGCCCAGATCGACCAGCTGACGGCGGCGTCCGGTCTCCAGGCCGAGCGGGTCTTCCTCACGCTGATGATCGCCCACCACCAGGGCGCGGTCGAGATGGCCGAGGCGCTACAGCCGCGGACCACGAACGCGACCGCGCTGGCCTTCACGCGCGCGGTCATCGCGAGCCAGCAGGCGGAGATCGAGCTCATGACCCGCATGCTCGACGACCGGGGCGGGCCGGTCGACCTCGCAGGCTGAACCCTCCCGTCGACCGCCCGGGCGACGCGCGGGCTCCGACAAGGGGCTAGCCAGAACCCCGGCCGACGGCGAAGAATGATCCCGACGCCCGAACGGGCCCGATGAACAGGAGCGACGAATGGCACTCGACGACATCACCAAGAAGGCTCAGGAATTCCTGAAGGACAACAAGGTCAAGGACGCGCTGAAGAGCGAACAGGCCGAGGACATCAGCGACAAGCTCCTCGGCAGCGTGGCCGACGCGGCCAAGAAGGTCACCGGCGGCAAGTTCGACGAGCAGATCGACGGCGCCCGCGACGCGGCGGACAAGGCCGTCGGCAACGAGTAGTCCCCCGGCTCGAAACGCGAGACGGCCGGGTCCCGATGGGCGCCCGGCCGTTCGTGTCTGCGCCGGTCAGCGCTCGATCGTCATTCCGGGTCGATCAGTGCCCGTCGACGCCGGCGTCGACGGGGTTGCTCCGGAACCGGTCGAGCGCGATGGCCACCAGTTCGGGAGCGGACAGGTGCGTGTCCTGCATGAGGTCCGAGAGGACTTCTGATGCGCGTCCGCTGAGCGTCAGTTGCACGGTCGCGGAGCGGTCTTCATCGACACCGCTCAGCGCACGACGACGTTCACCCAGGCTGAGGATGGCCGACCGCAGATAGGTGCGGCTCGCGACGGTGTCGATCTCCCAGCGGCCGGCGCGCCGGTTCGCGACGACATTGCCACGACGGATGTTGGTCATGAGGGACGCTCGGCTCACATGGAGCCTCGCGGCGAGTTCCGCCGTCCGGACCGGACGGGGGAGGTCGTCGATGAAGTCCTCGACGAGCGCCTCCCGGAGGAGCTCCCAGGCGACGTCCGGTGGGAGCGGCGCATCGGGCATGCTGCCGCCGTCCTGCAGCGGACCCACCCACGCGGTCGTGGGGGCGTCGCGTTCGGTCATCGTCATCGCCCCTCCAAGGTTCCGGCGCTCGAACCTCAAGCATGCTCGGTGCCCGTGGAAAGCGCGTCCCCCAATGCGGGTTGCCCGCGTTCGCGGGGTGCCGGCCCGAAACGACGCACCCCGTCCACCAGGGCGGACGGGGCGCGGGCGACGCTCGGACGACTCAGCTGCGGTTCGCGACCGGTCGGGACCCCGCCGGGCGGGTCCCCTCGAACAGGATCCGGTAGCTGAATCCGGCGATCAGCGCGCCGATGATCGGGAACACGATGAACACCCAGACCTGCGCGAGCCAGTCGGCCCCGCCGAAGATGGCGGTCGCGATGGAGCGCGCCGGGTTGATCGAACCGTTGTCGATCGGGATCGCGATCAACAGGAACAGCGTGAGCGTGCCGCCGATGGCGATCGGCGCGAAGCCCGCGGCGGCCCGCGTGTGCGTGACGCCGAGGATGACGTAGAGGAAGAGTGCGGTGATGACGACCTCGATCACGATCGCCGAGACGAGTCCGAATCCGCCGGGCGAGAGCTCGCCGAACCCGTTCGAGACGAAGCCGCCCGCGACGGCCTTGTCGAGGAATCCTGCCGGGCCGCCGGCCGCGAGGCCGAACACCGCGAGCGCACCGAGGAACGCTCCGACGAGCTGCGCGAGGATGAACGTCCACGTCGCACGCCAGGGGAACCGACCGGCGGCGGCCAGCCCGAGCGTCACCGCCGGGTTGAAGTGCCCGCCGGAGATAGGGCCGAACGCGTAGGCGGCGATGGTCACCGAGAGGCCGAGGGCGATCGCCACCCCGAGGAAACCGACGCCGAGGGGGTTGGAGGTCTCCTCGCCGAAGAACGCGGAGAAGGTCGCCGTCCCGACGAGACCGAAGACCAGCAGGAAGGTACCCGCGACCTCGGCGAGCAGCTGCGACGCGGTCGTCGGTTCGACCGAGGGTGGGACTTCCGGAGAGGACATCTGGACTCTTCTCGCTCGTGGTGACGACGTGGACGCGGTCGGCTGGCGGCCACCGCGTCACCAGCAGACTATTGCCAGGCGTCCCACCGGCGACAGCCCACGGTCCGCATGTCGCCGTCCGTCAGTGCACCTCCAGGTCGTGGAGCGGGACCTGGAGCCGGAAGATGTGCTCGATCGCGAGTTCCGCCCCGACGGCGTCACCGGCGGCGAGGGCGGATCGGAGGTGCGGGTACCCGACGCGCAGATCCGACCAGTCCACCGTCGCCGCGGAGCGCGTGGCCGAGACACGGTAGATCAGGGCGCCGATCACGTCCTTCGTCGCGGAGACGAGGACCGGGTTCTCGCAGTGCTTCAGGAACCGGTCCACGAGCCCCCAGACGCAGCGTCCGTGCGCATCCGCGTCCTCCGCCGTCACCGTGGTCATCGTGTGCTCGACGAAAGCGAGGAGCTCAGCCCGCTGCCCCGCGGTCAAGGTCGGGACGGTGACCCGGACGACGCCGCTGACGAGCGCACCGAGGGTCTGCAGCACGGCTGTCCGGTCCTCGGCGCGTGGCTGCGCGACCCGGGTGTGCCGCTGCGGTGCCGTCTCGACCAGTCCGACGCGTTCGAGTTCCCGGAGTGCCGCGTCGATCGCCTCGCTCGGAGCGTCGAGCCATTCTCGGAGTTCCTCCTCGATGAGCAGCTCGCCCGAGGCGAGTGTCCCGTCGTAGATCGCCGTGCGGATCCGTTCCGTCACGGACTCGCCGGCGGGAGACGACCGCGACCCGGACGGTCCATCGGGGTTCGGCATCGGTTCCTCGTTCGGCTGGGGACGGCTGCTGGCTACCGGCCGATCGTACCGCGGACGATCCCCGCCTCGGCGAGCGCCGCCTGCGCCTGGCGATGCTTGTTGTCGATGGAGGCGCCGATCTCCTGGGCCAGGCGGGGTTTGCTCCGCACGAGCTGGTCGATAGTGGACAGCGGCATCCGCAGGACCAGGGTCGTGCCGTCGGCGATCGCGGCGGCCATGGCGACCTCCCTCGTCAGCGCCGTCTGGCCGATGAAGTCGCCGACGCCGAGCCGTTGGAAGGTGATGAGCCCGTCCGCCGTCGGCACGGCGAGATGGACGCCACCCTCGACGAGGAACCGCATCGCGCCGGGGATCGTGCCCGCCTGCTGGATGGTCTCCCCCGGCCCGTACCGCTCGAGTGTGCACGTCCGGGCGAGCTCGTCGTAGTCCTCCTCCCGCGCGTGGAGGGTCGGCGCCAATTCGGCGATGGCACTCCGCAAGCGCTCCGGCGTCGCGATCGGGTCGGAGCCGTCGCCGTCGAGCGCGAGACCGCGGCGCCGCGAGGCGTACCAGAGCCAGGCGCGGAACAGGGCGACCGCGGCGTCGGCGGTGGAGGGCCCGGACACGGGCAGGGTGACGGAGAACCGCGCGGCACCGAGGTAGGACGCGGACACCACGTCCCCCGGCTCGAGCATCGGCAGGCCCGATCCGACCTCGCGGAGCAGCCGGAGCACGTCGTCCGGCGGGTCGTCGGTCGAGAAGGTCACCTCGACGCTCGCGGTGTACGCACCGACCGGTTGGCTGAGGTTCGTGAACGACGCCCCCGCGAGCGAGGAGTTCGGCACGATCTGGATGCCGTTGCCGGTGTCGAGGTGGACCGCACGCCAGTTCACCTCGACCACGCGACCGCGGACGCTTCCGGTGTCGAGCCAGTCGCCGAGCCGGAACGGCTGCTCGAACAGCAGGAGCAGTCCCGAGATGACCCCGCCGACCGCGTTCTGCAGGGCGAGGCCGATCACGATCGACGTCACGCCGAGCGCGGTGACCAGCCCGCCGATGTCGGCGTCCCACACCCAGGAGAACAGGATCGCGAGGCTGATGAGGATGAGGGCCAGCCGCGCCAGGTCGACGAAGATCGACGGGATCCGGTCACGCCACGAGCCCTCCTCGGCGTTCGCGAACAGGGCGACGTTGAACGCGGAGAGGATGAGGAGGATCACGAGGAACCCGAGAAGGGTGCCGACGATCCGCACCCAGGTGCTGTCGTCCGCCCGCGCCGTGGCGAACACGAGGAGCGCGAACACCGCGCCGACCGGCACCACGTAGTTGCGCAGCAGACGGATCGGTTTCGCCGCCGCGTGCTTCCGCCGGTTGAGCGCACCGAGCACCTCGGTCAGGACGATGAGCAGCACGGGGACGCCGACGGCCAGCGCCACGGCCCAGGGGAACCACGCCTCCTGCCACACCTGCGTCATGACTTCGGCCCCGAGACGACCTGCCAGACGGCCTGCGGACCGCCGCGCGTCTCCACGGTGCCGGCGGCCTCGAAGGCGACGGTGTCCTGCATGCGGTCACGGACGCGCTGACTGACGAAGATGCCGGCCGTCCCGGAGACCGACTGCACCTGGTTGGCGAGACTGACCGCGTCACCCCACATGTCGTAGGCGAGGCTCGTCCGGCCGACGAGGCCGCTCGTCACGACACCCGCGTCCACGCCGACCCGCAGGGTGAGGTTCGCCTGGTGCTGCGCATTGAAGCGTTCGACGATCGTGCGCATCTCGAGCGCGAAGTCGAGGGTCCGACGCACGTTGTCGACACGTGGGACGATCAGCCCGCAGCTCGCGAGATACCCCTCCCGCAGCGTCCGCACCTGCTCGATCCCGAGCCGCTCGGCCGCCTCGTCGAAGCTGCGGACCAGCGCGTTGAGCATCGACAGCTCCCGCTCCGGATCGAGGCCGCGGGTCAGGTCGTCGAACCCCACGAGGTCGGCGAAGATGACGGACACGTCCTGGTGGACCTCGGAGATCGTCTCCTCACCGTCCTTGTAGCGCTTGGCGACCGACGCCGGCATGAGGGTGAGCAGCAGCTTCTCGTTCTCCGCTCGCTGCTCCTCGATGAGCTCCTGCTTGAGTCTCAGGCTGCGGCTCATGTCGTTGAAGGCCGTGCCCAGGTCACCGAACTCGTCGCGTCGGGTGTTCGGCACCTCGACGCTGTAGTCGCCACCGGCCACCCGCCGCACCGCGCCGACGAGTGCCCGCACCGGCCGGGCGAACACCTGCGCCAGGAGCAGGGAGAGCAACGACACCACGACCACGATGGCGAGCACCGAGATGACGAGGTTGCGGGTGAAGTCGGTCACCGGCGCGAAGGCCTCGGCGGCGTCGACCCGGGCGACGAGCACCCACTGGAGCCCGTCGATGTCGACCGGGGTGTACGCCGTGAGGTTCTCCTCACCGAGGTAGCCGCGCCCGATGGTGGTGCCGGTCTCGCCCGCGAGCGCACGCTCGACCGAGACGGTGCGGGTCGGTTGGATCTGGATCGTCCCCGCGACGGCAACGGCACGCGCGGCGGTCTCCGGCGGTGTGCCGGCGGCGACCGCGGCCCGCTCGTACGCCTTCGGATCCTCGATCAGCAGGCGGGAGGTCGAGCGCATGAGTTGATCGGGCCCGGCGAGGTACGTCTCTCCGGTCTCCCCCAGGCCGTCCTGCTCCCACTGGCCGGAGCCGGTCATGATGTCGTTGATCGCCTCGATCGGGACCTGCAGCGCCATCACCCCGTCGATCCGACCGTTCTCGCCGACCGGTGAGAAGATCCACTGGGTCGGGACGTTGAGCGACGGCTGGTAGCGCTCGAAGTCGGTGATGCCCACGTAGTCGATCGCGTTCGACCGGAGCGCCGCGGTGAAGCCGTCCTCGAGCACCCCGCCCTTGTAGGGGCCGGTGAGGACGTTCGTGCCGAGGTCCGGACCCTTGTAGGCGCTGTAGACGACGTCGCCCTCGTCGTCGATGAGCAGGGCGTCCTCGTAGCCGAAGCGGTCGATGATCTCGCGGAAGTAGTCGTGGTACTGCGCGTGCACGGACGACCAGGCGCTCCCGTCGCCGGCGTCGTCGACGGTGATGGCGGTGTCGTAGTCGAGGTCGCCCGGCGTGTACACCGACTGCAGGTAGGTCTCGGCCGGGTTCGTCGGGATGAACGCAGCCGGGTCCGCCTCGTCTCCGGTGCGTTCGGCGAGCTCCGGCGCGAAGGTGTCCTCGTAGAACGACGTCACCGTCGACGCGCGCGCCGGGTCCACCGGCTGCTCCTCCAACTCGTGGAAGGCGTCGTGGAAGCCGTTCATCGCGTCGACCACCGTGGTGCCGCGGGTGTAGACGACGAGGGAGTCGCGCGTCTGGTCGTAGTAGTTCGTGATCTCTCGGGCGCGGGACTCCCGGACCTCGGTCAGCCGCTCGAAGGACGCCTGGCGCAGCGAGTCACTGCCGGACAGATAGCCGACGATCCCGGTGACGATCGACGCCCCTACGCTGACGAGCAGCAGCATGACGAGCAGCTTCGACTGGATGCTGAAGCCGGGGCGACCGAACCGTCCGCGGCCGAGCCCTCGGGACCTGGCGGCCGAGGAGGGTGCCGGTGGAATCGGTGGGTCTGTCGGGCCCGTCGGCGCGGCGCCGTCTGGCGAGGGTCCGGATGGTGCGTCCACAGCTGCGGTCATCGACGAGTCCCCTACTCGATCCGGCGGTGCACGGTCACCCCCTCCTTCGGGGGTCACGATGGCGCTCACTCTAGCCACCCGTGCCACGCGCCCACAATGGGTGGGCCGCGATTCTTCGCCGGCCGGACTGCGCCGCCAGGCCTACTCACGTCAGCGCGTCGTCGACGTGCCTGACGCGACGCGACGTCCCGCTCAGACGGTGACGGCCTGCTGGGCGTAGAGGGTCGCGTACACGCCGCCGGCGGCGAGCAGTTCCTGGTGGGTGCCGCGCTCCACGATGCGCCCGCGATCGAGCACGAAGATGACGTCGGCGTGCACGATGGTCGACAGGCGGTGCGCGATCGACACCGTGGTGCGTCCGCGGGTCGCATCATCGAGGGCGACCTGGACGACCCGTTCGGAGATCGTGTCGAGGGCGCTCGTCGCCTCGTCGAGGATGAGCACCTCCGGATCCTTCAAGAGCACGCGCGCGATGGCGATGCGCTGCTTCTCGCCGCCGGACAAGCGGTAGCCGCGCTCCCCGACGAGCGTGTCGTAGCCGTCCTCGAAGCGAGCGATCGTCTCGTGGATGTTCGCCGCGCGGCAGGCGGTCTCGAGCTCCTCGAGGGTCGCGTCGGGCTTCGCGTAGCGGAGGTTCTCGGCGATCGTCGCGTGGAAGAGGTAGGTCTCCTGACTGACGATGCCGATGCGGGAGACCAAGGACTCCTGCGTGACGTCGCGGACGTCTGCGCCCGCCACCATGACCCGTCCGTCCGAGACCTCCTGGAAGCGCGGGATGAGGTAGGAGATGGTCGTCTTGCCTGCTCCCGACGGTCCGACGAACGCGGCGAACTGTCCGGGTTCGATCGTGAAGGAGACGCCGTCGAGCGTGGGGGTCGAGTCGTCCTGGGCGTCGGCGTAGCGGAAGGTGACGTCGTCGAAGCGGATCTGCGGTGCGACGCTCGGGAGCGGTGCGGCGCCGGGGCGGTCGGCGATCGCGGGCTTGAGGTCGAGGTACTCGAAGATCCGCGCGAAGAGGGCGCCGGAGGTCTGCAGGTCGAGAGCGACGCGCATGACGCCCATGAGCGGGAACAGCAGGCGGGCCTGGATGGTGGTGAAGGCCACGATCGAGCCGGCGGTGACGTCCACCGCCCCACCGGTGATGAGCCAGCCGGCCACCAGGTAGACGATCGCGGGGATGGACGACAGGAAGATGTTCACCATCGCGAAGAACCACTGGCCGCTCATCGCCTGGCTGACCTGGAGGCGGATCTGGGTGCGGTTCTCGGCACTGTAGCGCTCGACCTCGGTGTCCTGGCGGTTGAAGCTCTTCGCGAGGAGCACGCCGGAGACGCTCAGGGCCTCCTGGGTGATCGCGGTCATCTCCGACAGCGACTCCTGCGTCTTCGTCGCGATCCGTGCCCGGACCTGACCGACGCGGCGCTGCGCGATCACGAGGATCGGCATGAGGATGAGGGCGACGATCGTCAGTTGCCAGTTGAGGATGAGCATCGCGACGAGCGCCGAGATGACCGTCACGGTGTTGCCGAGCACGCTCGAGACGGTGTTGGTGAGGACGTTCGCGACGCCGCCGACGTCGTTCTGGAGGCGCGACTGGATGATGCCCGTCTTCGTGCGGGTGAAGAAGCTCAGTTCCATCGCCTGCAATTGCGAGAACAGCTTGATGCGCAGGGCACCCATGACACTGTTGCCGACGGTCGCCGTGAGGTAGGTCTGCCAGACGCCGAGCAGGGCGGCGATGATGAACAGCGCCACCATCACGCCGACGATCTCCGCGAGGGCGACGAGGTTCGGGCGGCCACCGTCGGTCGGGAACAGGCCGACGTCGAACGCCTGCTTGACCAGCAGCGGAGGGAGCACCGCGAGGGCGGCACCGATGACGACGAGCACCATCGTGAGGATGATCTTCGCGCGGAAGGGCACGAACAGTGCGACGATGCGCTTGCCGAGGTTCGGGATCCTCGGTGCCTCGGCGTTGAGCGCCTTCTGCGCCGCCATGTCGCCACCGCTGACACGGCTGCCCGCTCGAGGCCCGCCGCCCCCGGGTGCACCGCCGCGTGGCCCGCCCCGTCCGCCGTGCATGCTCATCCCGCCACCCTATCCCCGCCCACCGTCCTCCCCGCCCTTGTCCCCGTCCCCGTCTGCTTCCCGCTCCGTGTCCTTTCTCAGGAGTCCGCCGGCGCGTCGCCTCGCCCGCCCTCCGACCCGCCGCAACTGTCCTGAGAAAGGGTCACCGCCGCGAGTCCGCTCCCCAGGTCCACTGCGGGGCGGATCATCCCCAAATCAGCAGCGTGGCTCGGCGGTCCGCGACACCGGGTGGACGATCGACCGATGACAGGAGGAACCTACGCCTTCCGCCCGGCGTACGGTGTCGCCACGGTGCACCAGCTTCGGGCTCGCGGTCATTCCAAACGGTCGCTCCGACTCGCGGTCGAGATGGCCGAGCTGATCAGGGTGAAACGAGGCTGGTACGCGGACCCCGGTGCGCCCCCGGAGATCGTCCAAGCCGTTCGGGTCGGCGGGAGACTCGCGTGCATCTCGGCGGCCGCCTGGTTCGGCTGGGCCACACCGGAAGACCAGCGCATACACGTCGCTGTCCCGTCGAACGCGGGGCGCCTCCGCGATGCTGGCGACCGCCGGTGCCATCCGCCCGCGCAGGACCGGGACGACGCGGTCCTGCACTGGGACGACGATCAACCAGTGGTCCCTCGGGGCGATTCGATCGCGCCGCTCCTCGTGGTGAGCCGCGAGTCGGCCGTTCGTCAGATCGTCACCTGCCAGCACCCTGACGTCGCCGGCGCGATCTTGGACTCCGTCCTGCGCCGAGAACCCCACCGCGGGCGGGCGCTCCACGCGTGGCTGGACGAGCTCCCGCACGCACGCAGGCGCAGACTCCCTCGGCTGGAGTCGGGATGCGAGAGTTTCCTCGAGAGCATCGGTCGCATCCGGCTCGAACGCGCTGGGATCGTCGGTCGACATCAGGTCGAGATCCCGGGCGTCGGACGCGTCGACGAGCTGATCGACGATTGGTTGGTGGTGGAGTGGGATGGACGTGCGTTCCACGACACCCCGGACGCCCATGAACAGGATCGCTGGCGCGACGCCCAGTTGGCGATCCTCGGCTATCGCTCTCTCCGCTTCACGTATCGCATGGTGATGGACGACTGGTACGCGGTCATCGGAGCGGTCCGCGCAGCGCTCGCGCGGGGCCGCCCAAGGCCCCGCTGAGCGGATCCGATCACCCTCGCACCTGCCAGCCTGCACTCCGTCCCTTTCTCAGGACTCCCCCGGCACGCCGGGTGTACTCGGGCACGACGCACCACAACTCTCCTGAGAAAGGACCATCCCCGTCATTCGTCCGCCGGAATTCGCCTCCGTCCCTTTCTCAGGACTCCCCCGGCACGCCGGGTGTACTCGGGCACGACGCACCACAACTCTCCTGAGAAAGGACCATCCCCGTCATTCGTCCGCCGGAATTCGCCTTCGTCCCTTTCTCAGGACTCCCCCGGCACGCCGGGCGCACGCCGACACGACGCACCGCAACTCTCCTGAGAAAGGGCCATCGGGACCAGGAGAACGAACGGCCGGCAGACGCACGGACGCCCCGGGAGCGTGAGCTCCCGAGGCGTTCGCGCACCGACGACGCTGTCGATCGGAGGATCGAACCGCGGCGTCGGGTCAGCCCTTCGTCGAACCGGCCAGGAGCCCGCGGACGAAGTACCGCTGCAGCGCGAAGAACACGACGAGCGGGACGAGGATCGAAATGAACGCGCCGGCCGTGAGCAGGTGCCACTCGTTGCCACGCGTACCGGTGATCTCCGCCAGCAGCTTCGTGATCGGTGCGACCTCGCCGTCCGCGAAGATGAGCGCGACCAGGAGGTCGTTCCACACCCACAGGAACTGGAAGATCGCGAACGACGCGATGGCGGGCATCGTCAGCGGCAGCACGATCCGGAAGAAGATCTGACCGTGACCCGCGCCGTCGACGCGTGCCGCCTCGATGACCTCACCGGGGATCTCCGCGACGAAGTTGTGCAGCAGGAAGATCGCCAGCGGCAGCGCGAACATGGTGTGCGCGATCCACACCTGGGCGAAGGTGCCGCTCGCGTCCAGTCCCTCGCCGACCTGCAGACCGAAGATGTTCAGGCCACGGGAGAACGTCGACAGCAGCGGGACGAGCGCCATCTGGATCGGCACCACCTGCAGCGCGAACACGAGGATGAACAGGAAGTTCTTGCCGCGGAAGTCGATCCACGCGAACGCGTACGCCGCGAGGCTCGCCACCACCAGCGGGATCAGGGTCGCCGGGACCGCGATGGCGATCGAGTTGACCCACGAGCCCGCGAGGTTCAGCGTCGAGTTGCCGGCCTGCAGCACCTGCACGTAGTTGTCGATGGTGACCTGGAAGTCGGAGAAGATCGTCCACCAACCGGTGGTCTTCACCTGCTGCTCAGGCCGGAACGAGGAGACGAAGAGACCGAAGGTCGGGATCGTCCACAGCACGGCGATGACGACGGCCGCGATGGTCGCGCCACGGCTCGTGAGCCGCTTCTTCGTCCGTCGGCTCGCAGCCTCGATGCCGCGCTCACCCTTCGCGAGCTGGTCCTTGGTGGACTCGTCGATCGGTAGTTCGATCGGCTGCACAGCACTCATCGGATCTCCCTCTGCTTCTTGATCTGCCGTGCGTTGTAGATGACGATCGGCAGCACGAGGATGAACAGGATCACGGCGAACGCCGCACTCCGGCCGTTCTCGAAGTTCTTGAACTGGGTGTACATCTCGTTCGCGATGACCGAGGTGCCGTTGTTGCCGGCGGTCATGGTGCGGACGATGTCGAAGACCTTCAGCGACGCGATGGAGATCGTCGTGACGACGACGACCAGCGAGGAGCGGATGCCAGGGACGATGACGTTGGTGAAGCGCTGCCAGCCGTTCGTGCCGTCGAGCTCGGCGGCCTCGATCTGCTCGGTGGGGACACCCTTGATCGCGGCGGACAGGACGACCATCGCGAACCCGGTCTGCACCCAGATGAGCACGACGATGAGGAACAGCGTGTTCCACGGCTCGTTCTGCAACCACTGCACCGGGGTGCCGCCGAACCACACGACGATCTGGTTGAGCAGACCGATCTGGGTCGCGCCGGCCTCACGGTAGGCGTAGATGAAGCGCCAGATGATGGATGCGCCGACGAAGGAGATCGCCATCGGCATGAAGACGAGGATCTTGAAGTACTTCTCACCGCGGGACTTGTCGATGAACACCGCATAGGCGAGGCCGAAGGCCGTCGACAGCGCCGGGACGAGGAGCACCCAGATGATCGTGTTGATCACGGTGCGGATCGCGCTCGGCTGCGTGAACAGCCAGATGAAGTTGTTCAGCCCGACGAAGTTCTTGCCGGACGCCGACATGAACGCGGCGATCGTCGTGTTGATCGACGGCAGGATCAGGCCGATCAGCAGCAGCAGGAAGGCCGGTGCGAGGAAGCCGACGAGCTGGACGAGGTACCCGACGCCCTTCTTGGACCGGTAGTCGAGGAGGAAGAGCACGCCACCCAGGACGGCTGCGACAGCCGCGGCCCACAGGAACGAGCCGAAGAAGAGGACGACGATGACGGGCACCAGGACGCAGAACGCCAGACGGATGACCGTGTAGAGGGTGCCCTTGCGTGGCGCGATGTCCACGAAGAAGAGGAGGAGGGCCACCACCGCGCCGAAGGCGATGACGACGATCGGGATCTGGGCGAGCGGTGGGAGTCCGCCCAACCAGTTGAGGAAACCTGACATAGCTGGCCTTTCGAGTACGGCGTTGGACCCTGAGTGAACCCTAGGGGGTTCCACTGCCGAGGCGGAAGCGCCGGAGGGTGATCACCCTCCGGCGCTTCCGCTCATGAGCAGCAGTTCCGGATATCGATTACTCGCTGGAGGGCCAGCCGGCTTCGATGTCCTTGAGGACCTGGTCGGTCTCGTCGCCGTTGATCCAGTTCACGAGGCCCTTCCAGAAGGTTCCGGCGCCGACGGCACCGGGCATCAGGTCGGAGGCGTCGAAGCGGAACGTGGTCTTCTCGTCCTGCAGGATCTCGATCGCCTGGCTGAGGATCGGGGTCGAGGCGTTCGCCGGGTCCAGGCCGTTGTTGGCCGAGATGACGCCGCCGAGCTTGACCCGCTTGTTCGCCCACTCAGGGCTCGAGAGGTACTCCTGGACCTTGACGGTGCTCTCGTCGTCGCTGAACGCGCCGACGATCTCGCCACCACCGGTGACAGCGGTCTCGCCCTCCTTGATGCCGGGGGTCACGAAGGCCCACACGTCACCGTCGGGTGCGACGGTCGCGCCGGCGTCCTCGAGGAAGCCGGAGAAGAACGATGCCTGGTGGTGCAGTGCGCAGGCGCCGGAGGCGAGCGCCGGAGCGACGTCACCGAACTCGGTCGAGTTGATCGACGACACGTCGCCGAAGCTCGCGTTCACGTACTCCGGGTTCTTGAGGATCTCGCCGACCGAGTCGAACGCTTCCTTGATCTTCGGGTCGGTGAACTTGACCTTGTTGGCCACCCAGTCGTCGTAGACGTCCGGGCCCTGCTGACGCAGGACGAGGTCTTCGATCCAGTCGGTGCCGGGCCAGCCCGAGGCGTCGCCGGAGCCGAAGCCGGCGCACCAGGGAGCTGCACCCGTCTTCTCCTGGATCGTCTTGGTCAGCGTGAGCAGCTCGTCCCAGGTCTTCGGGACCTCGACGCCCCATTCCTTGAACTTGGCCGGCTGGTACCAGACGAGGCCCTTGACGCTCGCCATGAGCGGCGCGCCGTAGACGGTGTCGTTGACGGTGCCGTAGGCGGCCCAGTCCTTCGACCAGTACTTCTCGATGTTCGCCTTGACGCTGTCGGGCGCGGGCTTCAGGTAGTCGCGCTTGGCGAGGTCGGCCAGGAGGCCGGGCTGCGGGAAGATCGCGAGGTCGGGCGGGTTACCGCCCTGGGCGCGGATACCGATCTGCGACTCGAACTCCTTGGAGGACTCGTACTTGATCGTGATGCCGCTGTCCTTCTCGAAGTCGGCCCAGCTCTCCTCGAGCAGCTTCGCCTCGGTGTCGGCGATCGTCCCGTAGATGGTGACGGTCTTGTCGTCGTCGCCACCGCCGCTGCTGCCCGATCCGCCTGAACAAGCGGTGAGCGCGACGCCCGCGACGGCCAGGACGGCCAGCGGCAGGGCCGTCCGGCGGGTCCGAATGAAACTCATCTGTGTCCTCCTCATTGAGTGCTGCAGGTTCGAACGTCTCCAGGGTCGAGCCGTTCCGATGATGCACTGGTGCGGAATCGGCCCGGATGCGGAACCGTTTCCATGCGTCAAAGTACTTCACCCGGCGACAGGATGCAAGCACGAGAACATAACGAAATAGACAGTGAGAGCGCTCCCACCGAAATCGTGCGGCCGGGCGGTCCATTCGTGTTCCAGATGTTATGGATCAGTTCCAGTCTGCAGTTCCAGGTCTGTTCCAGATTCGCTATGGTGGTGCTACCCAACGGAGGGAGTCGGCATGAGTGGTGCCATCAGCGATGTCGCGGCCCTCGCCGGCGTCTCGAAAGCGACGGCCTCGCGAGCGCTCACCGGGCGTGGATACGTGTCGGCCGAGACCCGGGAACGGGTCGTGCAGGCCGCGGCCACGATCGGGTACGTCGCCTCGCCCATCGCCGCGAGCCTGTCCACCGGACGCACGTTGGCCATCGGCGTCCTCACCTCGTTCCTCAACCGCTGGTACTTCGGGGAGGTCCTCGAGGGCGCCGAGGGGGCACTCCGTGCGCGGGGCTACGACCTGACGCTCCACCATCTGCCGCCCGACTCCCCGGAACGCGACCGCATCTTCGACTCGTACCTCACGAACAAGCGCTTCGACGGCATGATCTCGATCGGGATCGAGGCCTCGCAGGACGAGATCGCGCGCCTGCTCGCCAACCCCCGTCCACTCGTGTCGATCGGCGGCAACATCCGCGGGGCCCACTCCATCAACATCGACGACCAGGCGCTCGGCCGCGAGGCGACGGAGCACCTCATGACGCTCGGGCACACGCGCATCGCCCACATCACCGGTCACGACGCCGAACTGCAGACAGACACCGTGCACGGCAGGCGCCTGGCCGGCTACCTCGCGGCGATGGAGGATGCAGGGCTCACCTCGGCCGTGCACGTCCTGCCCGCGGTCCACTCGTTGCCGGGCGGGTACGAGGCCGCGGCGCAGTTGCTGCGGGACGCGAGGATCCGCCCGACGGCGGTGTTCGCCTCGACGGACGAGGTGGCGATCGGCATCATCATCGCCGCACGACGCCTCGGGATCACCGTTCCGGCGGAGCTGTCGGTCATCGGGATCGACGGGCACTCCTACGCGGAGATGTTCGCGCTCACCACCTTCGAGCAGGAGCCCCGCGCGCAGGGGCGGCATGCCGTCGAGATCCTCCTCCAAGACCTGGAGGACGAGCAACGCACACAGGCCCCGGACTCCGGGGAGCCGGGCAGCACCGTCTCCGAGGTGCGCTGGCCGACCCGTCTGGTGATCCGACAGACCACGACGCGCCCCGAGTCAGCCGAGTAGACACCCGGCTGCGCCCCCAGCGCGGTGCGCGGACGCGAGCGCGCCCCACTGACGTGAGCGCGGGCCCCCGGAGGGGAGCGCTCGCGTCAGTGGGGCGCGGTGACCGGTCGGATCAGCTCGCGTCGGCTGCGGTGATCGCGATGGCCTCGTCGAGTTCGCTCTCCACCGGACCGTCGACGCGGGCGAGGTGCTTGCGTCCGAGGACGACGATGAGGACCGCGACGATGAGCGAGCCGGCGGCCACGTAGTACGGTGCGGCAGGCGAGAGGAGCTTCGCGATCTCCGCGGCGGCCGGCGGCGCGATGGCCCCACCGAGGAACCGTACGGACGAGTACGCCGAGGATGCGACGTTGCTCGGCAGGTCCGTCGCCTCCATGACCGACTCGGTCAGCACCGTGTTCATGACGCCGAGCAGGAGTCCGCCGACGACGATGCAGACGATGAGGCCGGTGGTGGACTGCACGAGGAGTCCGGCCGCGACGAGGTCCAGCGCCAGCAACGGCAGGACCAGCTTGATCACGGACGTGCGACGCATCCGAGCCGTGAGCAGCGGTGCGACGAACACGCTCGTGATCGCGAGCGCGACACCCCACCCGAAGAAGGTGAACCCGAGACCCATCGCATCGAGGCCGAGCGGGAACGGCGAGTAGGCGAGCAGGGTGAAGAAGCCGATGTTGTAGAACAGGGCGGCTGCCGCGAGGATGCCCAGCGACGGGATGGCCAGTGCCTTGAACGGCGCGGACAGCTTGAGCGGCGCGGGCTTCGGCCCCTCGGTCTTCAGCAGGGTCACGATCGCGATGAACCCGACGGCCATGAGGGTCGCGGTGCCGAAGAACGGCCACTTCCAGCCGATGCCGCCGAGGAGACCACCGAGGAGTGGGCCGATCGCGATGCCGAGCCCGAGTGCGGCCTCGTACAGGATGATCGCGTTGGCGCGACCGCCCGCTGCGGCTCCGACGATGGTGGCGAGTGCCGTCGAGATGAAGAGCGCGTTGCCGAGGCCCCAGCCGGCGCGGAATCCGATGACGGCACCGACGGAATCGGACAGGCCCGCGAGAAGCGCGAACAGGACGACGAGTGCGAGTCCGATGAGGAGCGTGCGCTTGGCACCGATCCGGCTCGACAGCCAGCTCGTGAAGAGCATGGCCACGCCGGTGACGAGCAGGTAGCTCGTGAAGAGCATCTCGGCCTGCGTCGGCGTCGCCTGGAGGTCTTCGGCGATCGCGGGGAGGATCGGGTCGACGAGGCCGATGCCCATGAAGGCGATGACACTCGCGAAGGCGACCGCCCAGACGGCCTTCGGCTGGTGCAGGATGCCACCGAGACCGGCGCTGTGGCCGGTGCCGTGGCCGTGGCTCGACGCCGTGGGCGTGGGCACGGAGGACGTGCGTGCGCTGGTGTCGGCGCTCATGCCGTCAGCTCCGAGGCGACCTCGACGGCCACGCGGGCCTGGATGATCTCGACGGTCCTGGCGATCGCGGCTAGGTCGTCGTCCTCGAGGTCGGTGAAGGCCGGCTCCAGGGCGTCGGTGAGCTCGTCGCGCCAGGCGAGGAGGGCGGCCGCCCCCTTCGGGGCGATGGCGATGAGCCACGCGCGGTGGTCGTCGACGTCGGCGATCCGCTTGATCCAGTCACGCTCGTCGAGGCTCTGCACGAGCTTCGTCATCGTGGGTTGGGACACCCGGCTCTGGCGGGCCAGTTCGCCGACCCGGACGGGGCCGACCGTGGTGAGCACGGAGAGCGTGCGCCAGACGGCGGGCGATTCGGAGGATCCGGTGGCCTGGGCGGCAAGGCGGGTGAGCCGGTGCGATGCCGTGATGAGGTCGCCGAGGATGGTGTGCAGGGGTGAATGCGTACGGTTCTCGGTCATGATCCATCCAGTATACATAGCTAGGCTATGCATTCGCACACTCAGTCCGGTGATCACCATTCAGGAGGCTCCCGGCGCGTCGGCACCGGGAGCCTCCCGCAGGGCGGGACTCGCCCAGGCGGACCTGAAGTGTGAACCGGTCAGCGCATCCAGGTGGTGAAGGAGTGGCTGACCCGCGGATCGGGCGGGTGGGCGTCGGTCGCCCGTTCCGACTCGGTGAAGGCGGATGCGAGCTGGGCTCGGATCCAGGTGATGGTTGCACGCCAGCGTGCGTGGGTGTTCATGGTGGTGGGTTCTCCCGATTCGGGCACCGCACCGACGGCCCACGCTCGCACGGAGCGGGACGACGACGCGGATACCTGCGTGAACCGTCGACGAACGTCGTCGACGGGTGCAGAGCATCCGCGTCCGTGTGGAGTGACGCGACGAATCGCAGGCCCTCCGGTTAACTGACGGAGGGCACCGCTCCCGAACGAATCGGGGGCGATGCCCTCCGATCACGGATGTCTCTGCCGAGTGCGTGCAGCACTCGTCTCAAGAAGATCCGCGATCGTCAGCGGCGACCGACCGGAGTCGGTCGCCAGCCCAGTGGTTGTCCCCCGCAGGGGACCGACTACTTGAGCGTGACGGTGGCGCCGGCAGCCTCGAGGGCTTCCTTCGCCTTGTCAGCGGCTTCCTTGTTGGCGCCTTCGAGGACGGCAGCCGGAGCGCCGTCGACGAGAGCCTTGGCCTCGCCGAGGCCGAGCGAGGTGAGCTCGCGGACCGTCTTGATGACCTGGATCTTCTTGTCGCCAGCAGCCTCGAGGATGACGTCGAAGTCGGTCTTCTCTTCGACCTCTTCAACAGCAGCGCCAGCAGCAGCCGGGCCGGCGACGGCGACGGGAGCAGCAGCGGTGACCTCGAAGGTCTCCTCGAACAGCTTGACGAACTCGCTGAGCTCGATGAGCGTGAGCTCCTTGAACGCGTTGATCAGTTCTTCGTTTGACAGCTTTGCCATGATTGTTCTCCTTGTTTCATGCCCTGCAACCGCATCACGCGGCGGACAGGTACGGGGTTGATTGTTCGCGGAACCGAATTACTCGGCCGCGGACTCCTGCTTCTCGCGCAGCGCCTCGACCGTGCGAACGGCCTTCGAGAGCGGTGCGTTGAAGAGGTAGGCAGCTCCGAACAGCGAGGCCTTGACGGCGCCGGCAAGCTTTGCCAGCAGCACTTCACGGGACTCGAGGTCGGCGAGCTTGCCGACTTCTTCAGCGGTCAGCGGGTTACCGTCGAAGTAACCGCCCTTGACCACGAGGAGAGGGTTTGCCTTGGCGAAGTCACGAAGAGCCTTCGCGACGGTGACCGGGTCACCGTGCACGAATGCGATCGCGGACGGACCGGCGAGCTCGTCGTCGAACGACGAGATGCCGGCGTTGTTCGCCGCGATCTTGGTCAGCGTGTTCTTCACCACGGCGTAGGTTGCGTCCGCACTGATGCTCTTGCGCAGGTTCTTGAGCTGAGCAACAGTGAGGCCGCGGTACTCGGTCAGCAGAACGGCAGTCGAGCTCTGGAACTTCTCCGTGAGTTCGGCAACCGAGGCTTCCTTGTTCGCCATGGCCACTCCTTTTCGAATCTTGAATGCATGCAGCGGAGGCCGCACACACCAACCGCCGGGCCGGCGAAGGGTTCGGGCATGAAAAAAGCTCCGGCGCAAGCGCACGGAGCTGGGGAGAGGCGAGCCTCGATCAGATCTTCATACACCTGCGCTGGACGTCTCGTCATGAGAACCTTCGACTGTCTCGTTTGCACGCGACAGTGACCGGCGGTCTTTGGTTTCGACAACCATAACACACCCCCGGCCCCGTTCCGACAGGCGTGCACCGGGCGCTCACGACCGCCCGTCCGGATGTCCGAGGCGACCGGCACCATGGAGCCATGATCCAGACGCTCGCCATCTCCGGCTACCGTTCCATCCGAGACACCGTGCTGCCGCTGCACGGCCTCGACGTCGTGACCGGCGCGAACGGCACCGGCAAGTCCAACCTCTACCGGGCACTCCGACTCCTCGCGAGTGCGGGCGACGGCGATGTCGTCGGATCCCTCGCGCGCGACGGCGGGCTCTCCTCGACGCTCTGGGCCGGCCCCGAGCACGTGAGTCGAGCCATGGTCGACGGTTCCGTCCCGGTCCAGGGCACGCGCCGCACGGGTCCGATCAGCCTGCGACTCGGGTTCGCGACGGACACGCTGGGGTATCTCGTCGACCTCGGGATCCCGCAGCCGTCCACGACGCTGTTCGGCCGCGACCCCGAGATCAAGCGGGAGCAGATCTTCGCCGGCGCACTGGCCAAACCGAGCAGCCTGCTCGTCGACCGGCACGGTCCGGCGGTCCGGGTCCGCGACGGGTCGTGGCGTCCGATCGGTCGAACGCTCGGCACCTCGGAGAGCATCCTCACCGAGTTCTCGGACGCCGACGCGACGCCCGAGGTCCTCCGCGTGCGCGGCCAGGTGCGCGGCTGGCGGTTCTACGACCAGTTCCGGACCGACCGCGAGGCCCCGGCGCGTGCGCCGCAGGTCGGGACGAGGACGCCGGTCCTCGGGCACGACGGCGCGGACCTCGCCGCCGCGGTGCAGACGATCATCGAGTCCGGCGGCCGGGACCGGCTCGACGCCGCCGTCGACGACGCGTTCCCCGGCAGCGTGCTGCGCGTGCGCGCCGACGACGGGGTGTTCCGACTGGAGCTCGAACAGCCCGGGATGCTCCGTCCACTCTCGGCCGGCGAGCTGTCCGACGGCACGCTCCGCTACCTGCTGCTCGTCGCGGCGCTCCTCACTCCGCGCCCGCCCGAGCTCATGGTGCTGAACGAACCCGAGACGAGTTTGCACGGCGACCTCCTCCCCCAGCTGGCTCGGCTCATCACCGCGGCGAGCGCCGACACACAGCTCGTGGTCGTCTCCCACGCCCGCCCACTCATCGAGGCCATGCTCGGGGCCGGCGAGGTGCATGAGCACCAGCTGGTGAAGCGACTCGGCGAGACGACCGTCGAGGATCAGGGCCTGCTGTCGACGCCGCCGTGGGCCTGGCCGTCGCGATGAGTGTCCGGCTCCGGTGACCGCCGGCTAGGCGCGGTCGGCCTGCTTGCCCAGGTAGCGGTCCGCACCGTAGCTGAGGATGAAGAACCCGATCAGCTGGAACAGGACGAGTCCGAAGATCCGGAACACCGTGCTCTTGTCGAACTGCTTGCCGATGTGCCATCCGACGATCCACCCGAACACGATGTTCACGAGCGGGATGAAGTAGAGGATGGTCGCCGCACCCGTGAAGCCGGCGAGCTTCACGACGACGTACCAGTTGTAGATCGGGATGATCGCGGTCCAGCCGGAGCGGCCAGACTTCTCGAACATCCCCCAGACGGAGGCGACGAACAGGGCGTAGCCGATGATGCCGCCGAAGACGTTGGCGGGGGCGTTCATGAACTCGATGGCGGCACGACCGTTGTCGTCAGCGGCGAGCAGGATGGTGTCGATCACGGTGGTGGCGCTCCTTGTCGTCATCGCGGTCGACCGACCGCCTCATCCGACGAATGTAGCGCGCGGGTCGCACCCCGGACCAGCGGGTGTCCCGCAGACGCTCAGACGGCCCGGGCGGTGCGGGCGGCCTGCACGAACGAACGGATGAGCTCCGGCGACTTCACCCCGCGCGAGGACTCGACCCCGCTGGACACGTCGACCCCCCAGGGCCGGAGTTCCGCGACGAGGCCCTGGACGTTCTCCGGCGTGAGACCGCCGGCGAGGATCCACGTGCGGGTGGGTGGGTTCGCCATCAGGGCGATCGTGTCGAAGGTCTTCCCGGCTCCCGGGTCAGGTGCATCGAGGAGCAACAGCTCCTCGGCGTAGGCGGCGCGCTCGGCGGCGTTCTCGGAGGCGTAGTGCACCGCCGAGGTCGCCCGGAGCGTCCGCCATCCCATCGCCTGCAGCTCCTGGAACGCCTCGGGTGGTTCGTCACCGTGGAGCTGGACGGCCTGCACCCCGGCAGCACCGGCGATCCGCGAGACCTCCTCGACCGACTGGCGCCGGAAGACGCCGACCGTCAGCACCGACTCGGGGACGTCGGCGAGCAGCGAGGCGACGCGTTCGGGCTCGATGGTCCGGGGCGACCCCGGCGCGAAGACGAATCCGATCGCGTCGACTCCGGCGTCCACCGCCGCAGCGACGTCGGACGCCTCGGACAGACCGCACACCTTGACCCACATGGGGACCACGCTACCCGGCCTCACGGATCACTCCGCCGTCGGGACGAGGACGTCCGGGGTGGCGACGGCCGGCAGCTCGACGCGGAACACCGTCCGTCCTGGTGTGCTCTCGCACCTGACCGTGCCGTGGTGCGCGGCCACGACGGCGTGCACGATCGCGAGCCCGAGGCCGGTGCTCCCGGTGGCCCGTGAGCGGGAGTCGTCGCCACGGACGAAGCGCTCGAAGAGGTTGGGCTGCAGCGCGGGGTCGATGCCGGGGCCGTCGTCCGAAACGGTCAGCACGGCGATCTCGCCCGCAGGACCGCTCTCGACCGCCAGCCCCGTCCGCACGGTCGTCCCGGCGGGCGTGTGGGTCCGCGCGTTGGCGAGTAGGTTGACGATCACCTGTTGCAGTCGGGACGCATCACCCGTGACGAGGACGGGCTCCTCGGGGAAGTCCAGTTCGAACACGTGGTCCGGCCCGGCGACATGGGCGTCGCCGACGGTGTGGATGACGAGTTCGGTGAGGTCGACGGGGCGCTTCGCGAGTTCGCGTCCCTCGTCCAACCGCGCCAGCAGCAGCAGGTCCTCGACGATCGTGGTCATGCGACCGGCCTCGGAGCGGATCCGGCCGAGGGAGTGGGTGACGTCCTCCGGCAGCGCGTCCGACTTCCGGGCGGCGAGTTCCGAGTATCCGGCGATGGACGCCAGCGGGGTCCGGAGCTCGTGGCTCGCGTCCGAGACGAACCGGCGCACCTTGTTCTCGCTCGCCTGCCGGGCGTTCAGCGCGGACGAGACGTGCCCGAGCATGCGGTTGATCGCCGATCCGACGCGTCCGACCTCGGTGCGCGGGTCCGTGTCCGACTCCGGTACCCGGACGGCGAGCGCCACCTCACCGCGGTCGAGGGGCAGTTCGGCGACGACCGCGGCCGTCGCGACGACCCGGTCGAGCGGGCGGAGCGAGTACCGCACGATCGCGAACGCGGCCAGTCCGGCGAGCAGCAGGACCACGACGCTCATGATCGCGATGAGGGTGACGAGCTGCATGACCGTCGACGCGACCTCGGCGAGCGGCAGCCCGATGATCCTCGTCGCGCCGCTCGCATCGGTGACGGCGACGACGCGGTAGTCGCCGAGGTGCTCCCCGAGGTTGATGGTCGACGGTCGGTCACCGGCCGACACCGTGAGGATCATGGCGTCCTGACTCTCGGTGCACGGGACCGTGCTGCCGTCGGCGTTGAGGTATCCGGCGCTGACGATGGTGCCGTCGACGACGATCGCCCCGAGTGCGCCGGGGCCGAGGCCCGGAGCGCCGATGAAGGCGGGCGGCTCGCGCGTGCCCGAGCCACCGCCGTAGCTGTCCGGGATCGCGGCGTCGGGGATGGACTCCGGCGTGGGGAGTTGACCGTTGCGACCGTAGTCGACGATCCGCTCGGCGGCCTTCGTGAGCTGGTTGTCGACGCCCTCGGTGAGGAGGCCGCTCACCGCCACCGCGCTCGCGACTCCGACGACGGCGCTGCCGAGGGCGAGGAGCCCGACGACGACGACCATGAGGCGTCGACGAAGCGTCCACGGTGCGCGCTTGGGGTGGGTGGAGCCGGTGGTCGTCGCTGTCGGGTCGGTGACGGGGGCGCTCGTGGTCACGAACCGACCGTCGGGATCTTCAGCATGTAGCCGGCGCCGCGCACGGTGTGGATCATGGGCTCGCGACCGGCGTCGATCTTCTTCCGCAGGTAGGAGATGTAGATCTCGACGACGCTCGCACGCCCACCGAAGTCGTAGCTCCACACCCGGTCGAGGATCTGGGCCTTGCTCAGCACCCGGCGCGGGTTCCGCATGAGGAACCGCAGCAGCTCAAACTCGGTCGCGGTGAGTTCGATGGGTTCGCCGTCGCGCGTCACCTCGTGGCTGTCCTCGTTGAGCACGAGGTCGCCGACCACGATGTCCGGCCCGGACTCGTCGGCGGCCAGCAGGGTCGAGCGGCGGATGAGCCCGCGCAGCCGGGCGACGACCTCCTCGAGGCTGAAGGGCTTGGTCACGTAGTCGTCGCCGCCGGCGGTGAGGCCCGCGATGCGGTCGTCGAGCGAGTCCTTGGCGGTGAGGAACAGGACGGGGACGTCGCTCCCCGAGGTCCGCAGGCGGTTCAGCACCTGCAGGCCGTCCAGGTCGGGCAGCATGATGTCGAGCACGATGGCGTCCGGGCGGAAGTCGCGGGCGGTCGTGAGGGCCTCGCGGCCGTCGGCGGCGGTCCGGATCTCCCAGCCTTCGTAGCGCAGGGCCATCTGCAGGAGGTCCGTGAGCGTCGCCTCGTCGTCGACGACGAGCACACGGACGGCGGTGCCGTCGGCCCGTTTGAGTGCGCTTCGCGCGGCACCGGGCGCCTGGGTCGGGATGTTCACGCGTTCAGTATTCGCCTCCGCCCTATGAGCTGTCTATGAACCGACCAGACGGATGCTGTGCCCTCCCCGAGCCGGCGGAGCGCCCGCAGCGGCCTGGGCCGATTCATAGCGTCGCCGAGGCGCAGGCCAAGCGGGCCTCCGTAGCGTCCGGTCCAAGTCATCCGCGACGTGCGGATCGTCGGCGTCGCGCAACGGGGACGCCGGAACGTGCACCAGAGCAGAAGGAAACACAGACATGTTCGGAACGTATCTCCGGCGGGAACTCGTCGGTCGTCGGAAACAGACGATCATCATCGCCATCGGGATGGCGCTCGCCATCGCCCTCGTGATCATCGTCAACTCGGTCGCAGCCGGTGTGAAGACGGCGCAGGCGTCGGTGCTGGAATCCGTCTACGGGGTCGGAACGGACATCACCGTGAGTCAAGCCGCCGAAGCGCCGACGGAGGGCGGCGGCCCCGGCCAGAACTTCGACTTCGGCTCGGGCGACGGGTCGACGAGCGACGGCACGACGACCGTCAACCAGTCGCGGTTGGAGGCGGCGCGCGGCACGTCGACCTTCGACGCGACGGCGCTCGGCACGATCACCGACGTCGCCAACGTCGAGGCCGCCGCAGCCACCCTGTCGCTCACGAACACGACCTTCACGGGCGAGCTGCCGGACTTCTCGCAGGCGCAGGGATCCGACGGGGCGGCAGGCGTGCCCGGCGGTGACGCGACCGGCGCGACCCCGCCGCAGGGCGGTCCTGACGGCGCAGGCGGGAGTTCCTTCGGCGTCGACTCCTTCACGGTCCTCGGTCTCGACCCCTCGGGCGACGCCGTCGGTCCGCTCTCGGCCGTCACCCTCAGCGACGGACGCTCGCTCGCAGTCGACGACACGGGCACGGACGTCGCCGTCCTCGACGCCTCCTACGCGACCGAGGCGGGGATCGCCACCGGCGACACGATCGACATCGCGGGCACCACGTTCAGCGTGGTCGGCACGGTGACCGCCTCCGGAGCCGACGCCACGACCGCTTCGAACGTCTACATCCCCCTCGACGTCGCGCAGACGCTCGCCGGACTCGACGACCAGGTCAGCGACGTGTACGTGCAGGCCGCCTCGTCGACCGACATCACGCAGGTGCAGACGGACATCGAGACGGCACTGCCCGACGCGACCGTGAGCACCCAGGAGGACCTCGCGTCCACCGTGTCCGGCTCGCTCGCCTCGGCGTCGACGCTCGTGTCCAACCTCGGCACCTGGCTGTCGCTCATCGTGCTCGCCGCCGCGTTCCTCATCGCTATCCTGTTCACGATCTCCGGCGTCACGCGCCGCACGCGCGAGTTCGGCACGCTCAAGGCGATCGGCTGGAGTGACCGGCGCATCGTCGGCCAGGTCGCGGGTGAGTCCGTCGTGCAGTCACTCGTCGGCGGCGCCGTCGGTGTCGCGGTCGGCCTCCTCGGCATCCTCGTCGTGAACCTCGTCGCCCCGACGCTCAGCGCGGCGGCGACGACCTCGGCCGGTGGCGGACTCGGCGGACCCGGCGGCACCGCGGGCGTGCCGGCGGGAACGGCCGGTGGGTTCGGCGGCGCCCCGGGCGCTGCGGCCGCGACCACCACCGACATCGTCCTCCAGGCTCCCGTGACCGCGTGGATCATCGTCATCGCCGTCGGGATCGCCGTCATCGGCGGGCTGCTCGCGGGTGCCATCGGCGGGTGGCGCGCCTCACGGCTGCGTCCGGCCGAGGCGCTCCGCTCCGTCGCCTAGGCGACGCACCAGACGCCGCCGGGTGGTCGTCTCCCCCGCGACCACCCGGCGGTCCCACTTCTCACTCCGACCAGCAGAACGAAGGACCCCATGTACACGATCACCGGCCTCACCAAGCAGTACCGCCAGGCGAAGCGCTCGGTCACGGCGCTCGACGGCGTCGACCTCGACATCCCCGACGGACAGCTCGTCGCCATCCAAGGTCCGACCGGCGGCGGCAAGTCGACGCTCCTCCAGATGCTCGGCGCGCTGGACCGACCGACCGCCGGCAGCATCTCCCTCGCCGGCGACGACCTCTCGACGCTCAGCGAGACGAAGCTCGGCAGGATCCGCGCCACGGAGATCGGCTTCGTGTTCCAGGGGTTCAACCTCATCCCGACGCTGACGGCACAGGAGAACGTCGAGATGGCCCTGGTCCCGATCGGGACCCCTCGGGCCGAACGCGAGACCAGGGCTCGGGCGGCGCTCGCGTCCGTCGGACTCTCCGAGCGGGGTTCGCACCTCCCCGCCGAGTTGTCCGGCGGGCAGCAGCAGCGGGTCGCGATCGCCCGTGCGCTCGTCAAAGAGCCCGAGGTGCTGCTCGCCGACGAACCGACCGGCAACCTCGACGAGGAGACCCGCGACGAGATCATGGACCTCCTCGAGGGTCTGTGGCGCGACCGCGGGCTCACGGTCGTCGTGGTGACGCACGACACCGCGGTCGCCAAGCGCGCCGAGCGTCGTCTGCACATCGCGAACGGGAAGCTCAAGGACGTCACGATTCGGCGCTGACCGGCCCGGGGAGCGGCTCGGACCCGCTCCCCGAGCCGCCCACCCGGTCCCTGAGCAGCCCGCCCCGCTCCCCGAGCCGCCCACCCCGGTCCCCGAGCCGCCCACCCGGTCCCTGAGCCTGTCGAAGGGCCATGGGAATACCCCGTCGTCGTGGTTGATTGACACTGATCAACTACTTCTCATATAGTTGACGCATATCAACTAGCTGACGTCATCACGATCGCGGAGCCCATGTCACACACCACTTCTTCACCAGCCACGCCCGCTCGCGCGGACAACGGCATGACGCATCGCCAGGTGCTCGAGGCCCTCTCCGGCCTCCTCCTCGGCATGTTCGTGTCGATCCTCGCCGGAACCGTCGTCTCGACCTCCCTCCCCCGGATCATCTCCGACCTGAACGGCGACCAGACGGCGTTCACCTGGGTCGTCACGGCCACGTTGCTCGCCACCACCGTCTCGACGCCCATCTGGGGCAAGTTCGCCGACCTCTTCAACCGCAAGCTGCTCATCCAGCTGGCGCTCGGGATCTTCGTCCTCGGCTCGGCGCTCGCGGGCTTCTCGCAGGACACCGGCACGCTCATCGGCTTCCGCGTCCTGCAGGGCCTCGGCGCCGGTGGTCTCACGGCGCTCAGCCAGATCATCATGGCCGACATCATCAGCCCGCGTGAGCGTGGCCGGTACATGGGCCTCTTCGGTGCGGTCATGGCGGTCGGCACGGTCGGCGGCCCGCTCTTCGGCGGCCTCCTCACCGACTCGCTCGGCTGGCGCTGGAACTTCTTCGTCGGCGTCCCCTTCGCGATCGCCGCGATCTTCCTCCTGCAGCGCACGCTCCACCTCCCGAAGCGGAACGTGGGCAAGGTCAAGATCGACTACCTCGGCGCCGCCCTCATCGCCGGCGGCGTCTCGCTGCTGCTCATCTGGGTCACCCTGGCCGGGACGCAGTTCGAGTGGGCGAGCTTCACGACGCTCGTCATGGTGGGCATCTCCGTCCTCCTGCTCGCAGCGGCGGTCATCGTCGAGATCAAGGTCGACGAGCCGATCATCCCGATGTCGCTGTTCAAGAACCGCACCTTCACCCTCGCGGTCATCGCGAGCATCTCGGTGGGTGTGGCGATGTTCGGCACCTCGGTGTTCCTCAGCCAGTACATGCAGCTGGCGCGTGGGGCGACACCGACGGAGTCGGGCCTGCTGACGCTCCCGATGATCGGCGGCCTCCTGATCGCCTCCATCGTGGTCGGGCAGTTCATCTCCCGCTTCGGCCACTGGAAGCCGTACCTCATCGTCGGCTCGATCCTCCTCACCGTCGGCCTGTTCCTCATGAGCACGATCCACTACGACTCGAACTACCTGCTCGTCTCCGTGTACATGTTCGTCCTCGGCGCCGGTGTCGGCATGGTCATGCAGAACCTCGTGCTCGTGGTCCAGAACGACGTCCTGCCGCAGCAGCTGGGGACGGCGAGCGCGGGTGTCGCGTTCTTCCGCAGCCTCGGCGGCACGATCGGCGTCTCGGTCATGGGCTCCGTGCTCGCGACGAAGGTCACCGACATGCTCTCCGACCGACAGGACGACCTGCAGGCGGCCATCGTCGCCCTCGGTGCTCCCGGCGCCAAGATCGCCGAGACGCTCTCGAGCGGCACGATCCCCAAGGTGAGCACGCTGCCCGAGTCGGTGCGGACCATCATCGAATCCGTCTACGGTGACGCGGTCGCCGACATCTTCCTCGTCGCCGCACCACTCGCGATCCTGACGATCATCGCCGTGATCTTCCTGCCGAACAAGAAGCTCGGTTCGAAGAACGCCGTGCAGCGCATGGCCGAGCAGGGCACCGGAGAGCCGGCCCTCGTCGGCGCGGCCACCGGTTCCGTCACGACGGCCACCGCGTCCACGTCGACCCAGTCGTTCGCGACCGGTGCGCTCGACGTGGCCGAGGCCATGATCGGTGGCGAGGCGGACACCCGACTCGAGCGAGGACGGGATGAGACCGCCGACGCCGACAGCGGCTCGGAAGCCGAGGCACACAGCCCCCGCCACGGCCGCTAGTCCGTACAATGCGAACGATGTCCATCGATCACGACGCCCAGGCCGGGCCGGCCGCTGCCGACGACGCAGCGGCCGGCACCGCGCACGACCTCGCGATCGGTGCCGTGGAGGAGCAGTTCGCGCTGCTCGTCAACCGCATCCGCAACGGCATCCGCGACCGGGCCGAGCGGATCTCCCCCGGACTCCAGCCGGCCGGCTACAAGTTGCTCAGCATGGTCTCGCGCTCCGGAGCGATCCGCGCCGGTGCCCTGGCCGAGATGCTCGCGACGGACAAGAGCGCGGTGAGTCGCCTCATCCACCAGCTGGAGACGCTCGGCCTCGTGACGAGGACGCCGGACCCCGAGGACGGCCGTGCGAGCCTCGTCGTCGCGACCGCCGAGGGCGAGCGCCGGATGGAGTCGACACGGGCCAACGACCAGGCGATGCTCTACCAGCAGCTCTCGTCCTGGGACAAGGCCGAGGTGCGGCGGCTCGCGGAACTCCTCGCGAAGCTCAACGACACCCTCTGAAGTCCCTTTCTCAGGAGTCCTCCGGAGCGCCGGGCTCGCGAGCGAGCGACGCGCCGAGGAACTCCTGAGAACGGGTCAGCGCCAGCTGTGCTTCGGGTCGTACCCGAGGACCTGGCGGGCGTGGTCGATCGAGAGCAGCGTGCCGTTGCCGGCGATGTCGCCGGTGACGGGCACGTCCGGGAAGACCTCCGCGACGAGCTCGACGTTGTCGCGCGACATGACCGTGTCGGCCGCTGCGATGATGAACCGGTCGAACCCGGTGGCCTGGTGCTCGAGCGCGAGCCGCACGGCCTGCGCGCCGTCACGGCCGTCGATGTAGCCCCAGAGGTTCCACTTGCGGAGGGTGGCGTCGGCGTCGAACGACGGGAACGCCGCGTAGTCGGCCTCGTCCATCACGTTGGAGAAGCGGAGGGCGATGATCTTGAGCTCGGGGTGCCACCGCGTGAGTTCGATCGCCAGCTGCTCCTCGAGGTGCTTCGAGAGCGAGTACGTCGACTCGGGTCGCGCCGCGTAGGCCTCGTCGACGGGGATGTAGGGCGGCGGGGTGTCGAACGGCAGCCCGAGGACGGTCTCGCTCGACGCCGTGACGATGTTCGTGATGCCGGCCTTGATGGCGGCGTTGAACACGTTGTAGGTGCTGAGGATGTTGTTCTGGAAGGTCGCCGTGTTCGTCGAGAGCCCCGGCGCGGGGATGGCGCTCAGGTGGACGACCGCGTCGAACCCGTCCGGCGCCTGCTCGTCGACGCCGGTGAGGGCGTCGAACACCTGGCCAGCGTCACGCAGGTCGATGCGGACGAAACCGTCACCGCGCTCTCCCGCCTGGTCGAGGTTGATCACCAGGTGACCGTGCTCCCGAAGATGGCCGACCACTGTTCGCCCGAGCTTGCCCGAGCCTCCCGTCACTGCGATTCTCATGACGCCCATCCTGGTCCATCAACCCGCGATCGCGTGGACGATTGACAACTCCCCCAGGATCGGGCGACCGAAGCGGAATGGTCGACCGCCGGCTCGCGTTGGACGAGACGTGAAGCTCACCCTGTACACCTCCGCGTTCTGCGCCCCCTGCATGCAGGCCCGCGCCGTCCTGGCCGAGGTCCCGGCGCTCGTGGCCGGTGCCGTCGTCGAGGAGCGCGACGTCGCCTTCCGTTCGGCGGAGGCGGAGGCCGACGGCATCCGCTCCACCCCGACGGTCATCATCACGGCCGACGACGGCACCGAGGTGTTCCGCGCGACCGGGGCGCCCACGCTCAACCAGGTGCTTGTGGCGGCGGCGAAGGCGCTGTAACCGGCGACCGCCCTTCGACAAGCTCAGGGACCGAAGAGGCAGCTCAGGGACCGGAGAAGCAGCTCAGGGACCGGAGAAGCAGTTCAGGGCCCGGGGCTACTGGGTGCTGAACGCCGCGTCGAAGGACTGCTCGGGCAGCTTCCAGAGCAGGTTCCGGATGTATCCGACGGCCTCCTCGGCTCCGTGCAGGCGGTCCATCCCGGCGTCCTCCCACTCGATCGAGATCGGCCCGGCGTAGCCGATGCTCGAGAGGGCACGGAAGGCGTCCTCCCACGGCACGTCGCCGTGACCGGTCGACACGAAGTCCCAACCGCGTCGCGGGTCGCCCCAGGGCAGGTGCGAGCCGCACGATACCGGCGTGACCGGTGGCCGGCCGGATCCGGGTGTCCTTGCAGTCGACGTGGTAGATCCGGTTCGCGAACTCGACGATGAACCCCACCGGGTCGACGCCCTGCCACATCATGTGCGACGGGTCCCAGTTGAAACCGAACGCCGGGCGGTGGTCGATCGCCTCGAGGGTCCGGACACTCGTCCAGTAGTCGTAGGCGATCTCGGACGGGTGCACCTCGTGGGCGAAGCGGACACCTTCGGCGTCGAAGACGTCGAGGATCGGGTTCCAGCGGGTGGCGAAGTCCTCGTAGCCAGCGTCGATGACGGAGGCCGGCACCGGCGGGAACATCGCGGAGTACTGCCAGATCTTCGACCCCGTGAAGCCGACGACCGTGTCGACGCCGAGCTTGCGCGCGACCCGCGCGGACCGCTTCATGTCCTCGGCCGCCCGCTGGCGCACCCCCTCCGCTTCGCCGTCGCCCCAGGTGTAGTCGCGCACGATCGCCTGGTGGCGGAAGTCGATCGGGTCGTCGCACACGGCCTGGCCGGTGAGGTGGTTCGAGATCGCGAAGACCTCGAGGCCGTGACGGTCGAGGATGTCGAGGCGGGACTGCAGGTAGGCGTCGTCCTCATCCGCGCGCTTCAGGTCGAGGTGGTCGCCCGAGGCCGCGATCTCGAGGCCGTCGTAGCCCCAGGAGGCGGCGAGGCGGGCGACCTCTTCGAAGGGGAGATCCGCCCACTGTCCGGTGAACAGGGTCACCGGGAGGCGGCTGGCGTACTGCTTGTCGGTGGTGTCGGTCATGCGGTGATCCTCTGCTCGTCGTCGGTGGAAGTGGCGATCGCTTCCCAGCGGCCGGTTTCGGCCGCGTCGAGGACGGCCTCGGTGATGCGCGCGGTGCGGAGGCCATCGGCGAAGACGGGCAAGCCGTCCGGCGACTGCCCGGCCATCGCCGCGTAGCTGTCGGCCACGAACGCGTTGAAGGCGTCCTGGTAGCCCATCGGGTGCCCCGAGGGGACGATGGACAGGCGTGCGGCGTCCGGGTGCAGCTGGTCGGCGTCGCGCGGCAGCACCTGCGTCCCCGACCGACGGCCGAGCCAGAGCGTCTCCGGCGCTTCCTGATCGAAGCCGATGCTGAGCTCCGTCCCGGCGACCTCGAGGTGCAGCCGGTTCTTCCGACCGGGCGCGACCTGCGAGACGAGCAGCGTGCCGATGGCGCCGCCCTCGAGCCGGATCACGACCGCGGCCGCGTCCTCGGTCGTGACCTCCGGAGTGTTCGCGCGCTCGGCGAAGAAGGTGCGGACCGTCGAACTGAGCTCCGTGATGCGCGCGCCGGTGATGAACTCGAGGAGGTCGACGAGGTGCGAACCGATGTCGGCGAAGGCGCGCGAGCGGCCACCGGCCGCCGAGTCGACCCGCCAGTTGTCGTCGGCCTGCGCGAGCAACCAGTCCTGGAGGTAGGACCCGCTGATCGTGAGCAGGGTCCCGAGGTCACCGGCGGCGACACGCGCCCGGGCCTCCCGGACGAGCGGGTGGAAGCGGTACACGAACGGCACCGTGCCGACGACACCGGCCTCGGCCGCGGCGGCGACGAGACGCTCGGCGGTCGCGGCGTCGGTCGCGAGGGGTTTCTCACAAACGACGTGCTTGCCCGCCGCGATGGCCGCGAGTGCCTGCTCGGCGTGGAGCGCGTTCGGCGTGCAGACGTGTACCACGTCGACCGAGGGGTCGGCCAGCAGCTCGTCGAGCGAGCCGTATCCACGCTCGAACCCGAGGCTCGCGGCGACCTCCCGCGAGCGTTCGGGTGTCGAGGCGACGACACCGACCAGCCGGGCACCCGCAGCGCGGGCCGCCCGGCTGTGGACGGTGGCCATGAAGCCACCGCCCACCACCGCGATACCGGGACCGGCCACGGTCATGCTCCGAAGGTGCCGTCCGCCGGGGTCCACGACTCCGGCAGTGCGGGAGCGAGCTCCACGGTGCTGACGACGTCCACCGAGGTACGGCTCAGGCCCGACTCGGCCGTCGAGACCATGACGTCGAGCACGTGGTAGGCGAGCTCACCGGAGGCGCGCTCGGGACGACCGGCGCGGATCGCCTGGGCGAGCTCGACGACCCCGGTTCCGCGACCCTGCGTCGGACCGGTCGACGGGATCGACTCGGGCTCCTCGCCACCGCCGTAGACGAGCAGGTCGCCCTCGAAGGTGTTCGGGTCGGGGACGACGAGCGTGCCGGTCGAGCCGGCGACCTCGAACTGCGTGCGGCCGAGCTTGGAGTCGAAGCTGAAGACGCTCTGCGCGAGCTGGCCGCTCTCGAACTCGAAGAGGGCGCTCACGTGCGTCGGCACCGTCACATCGAACGACTGACCGGCGCGCGGGCCGGATCCGATCGTCCGCTGCGGGAAGGCCTGCGAAGCCAGCGCGGTGACGCGGGCGATCGGACCGAACAGCTGCACGAGCGCCGTGATGTAGTACGGGCCGATGTCGAAGAGCGGACCGGCGCCGTCCTGGAACAGGAAGTCGGGGTTCGGGTGCCACGACTCCGGGCCGGGGCTCTGCATGAGGGTCAGCGCGGTGAGGGGCTGGCCGATGCCTCCGGCCTCGACGAGTCGGCGGGCGGATTGGATACCGGCGCCGAGGAAGGTGTCCGGAGCCGTGGCGACGCGGAGCCCCTTCTCCTTCGCGGCGGCCAGCAGGGCCTGCCCGCTCTCTCGGTCGAGCGCGAAGGGCTTCTCGCTCCACACGTGCTTACCGGCGTCGAGGATCTGCATGGCGACCTCGACGTGGACCTTCGGGATCGTCAGGTTGACGACGATCTCGATCTCGGGGTCGGCCAGGAGTTCGGCGACCGAGCCGTGGCCGGGCACCCCGTACTTCTCGGCCTGCGTCTTCGCCCGCTCGAGGTCGAGGTCCGCGACGAACCGGACGTCGAGGTCGGGGAAGGTGACCATATTGCTGAGGTACTGGTCGCTGATGACGCCGGCGCCGATGAGGCCGACACCGACCGTTCCGGTGCTGTTGCTCATGCCTGGACTCCGTTCGTGGTGAGGTACGTGAAGCTCTGCTCGAGCCCCTGGAAGATGTCGCCGTCGAACGCGTCGAACTCGACGACGCGCAAGGCCTGCGGTGCCGCGGCGAGGATGTCGAGCACCGGGACGACCCCGGCACCCGCGGGCAGCTGCTTCAGCGTGTCGCGCGAGGCGTCGCCGTCCTTGACGTGGATGAAGCGCACACGATCGCCGATCGCACCGAGGACGTCGACCGCGCGGCGTCCGCCGACCTCGACCCAGTAGGTGTCGACCTCGAACACGACGGCCGGGTCGGTGAGTGCGGCGAGGTGCTCGAGCGG
The DNA here is from genome assembly GCF_050587365.1 of Plantibacter auratus. Taxonomy (NCBI): domain Bacteria; kingdom Bacillati; phylum Actinomycetota; class Actinomycetes; order Micrococcales; family Microbacteriaceae; genus Plantibacter; species Plantibacter auratus. The sequence goes on from NZ_JBOBFV010000005.1 coordinate 241,899, forward strand.
GCTGGTGCCCGCGACGTCGCCCTCGAGCTCCCACCAGTGGTTGTGGTAGCCCACCTGGACTCCGTGACCGGCGGCGACCGCTGCCGCGGCGTTCAGCTCGTCGGCGATCGACGCGACCGTCTCGGCGGTGGCGAAGCGCTCTTCGGCGATGGCTGGGTCGATGAGGACCTGCACGCCCTGCTCCGCCGCCGCGCCGAAGGCCGCCGACAGGTCGATGTCGTCGGCGATGACCTTGCCGTGCGCGCTCGGGGTGGCGAGGCCGGCATCGTGGATGTCCTGCAGGCTGACGCCGGGACCGAAGCCGAACGGCTCGGCCTGGCGGAAACCGATCTCGGTCAGGCGCTGCAGCGCTGCGGCACGATCCGCGGTGAGCGGCTCCCGTACCGAGTAGAGCTGGACAGAGAGTTGGGAAGTCGACACGATGCTCCTCAATGATGATGGTGTCAGGCAGCCGCTGCTGCGAGATCCAGGCTAACCACACTTCTGTCGGTGGTCAAACAAAAGTCTCCCACCGGTCACCGCTCCCCCGGCGACGAATACCGCAGGAGTCGGAAGCGTGGGGGACAATGGAGAGGTGAACTCAGCTCTGCTCTCCCGGATCGTCGCTGACTCCAGCGACCGCATCTCGTGGTTGCGGGCTCGTTCGCGCGGGATCACCGCGACCGACGTCGCCACCCTCTCGACCCCGGCCTCGATCCAGCGGGCGGCCGACGCGAAGCTCGGCGGGACGGGCTTCTCCGGCAACGCCTTCACCGACCACGGTCGCGCCCGCGAGCCGGAGATCGCCCGGTGGGTCGCCGCGACGCACGGGATCAACCCCTCGTCGGCGCTCTTCCGGGCTGAGGTCGAACATCGCCACCTCGCCACCCCCGACGGCATCGCCGTGACCGAGCGCGGGGCCGTCGTGCTCGCGGAGATCAAGACCACGACGAAGTCCTGGCGCTCGATCCCCCGCAACTACCTCCGCCAGGTGTGGTGGCAGCAGTACGTGATCGGCGCCGAGCGGACGCTCGTGGTCTGGGAGGAGCACAAGGACTTCGTCCCCATCGACGACGAACCCCTCTGTCGGTGGGTCGAGCGCGACGACGCCGAGATCGCGAAGCTGGTCGGCCTCGCGAACGCGCTCATCGACGAGCTGTACCACCGCACCAATCCAGCCGCTCGGCGCCCGACCCTTCCGGAGCCCGCGCCCGTCGCTCGGCCGCTCCGGGAACCCCTGCTGAGCGCCGACTTCTGACGGCAAGTCGACAGAAGTCGGCCGAGGTGGTTGACTGTCGCCATGACCGAGCCGCTACGCCCCTCCCCCGGAGCACCGGGCGCCGGCGACCTCTTCCAACTCTTCCGCGGCGGTGAGGCACGCACGAAGTCGGAGTTGTGCGCCCTCACCGGCCTGGCCCGCTCCACCGTCTCCCTCCGGATCGACGCCCTCGTGGCCGCAGACCTGCTCCGTCCCGCTGGAGAGGCAGCCTCCTCGGGTGGCCGCCCGCCCGCACGGATCGCGTTCAACCCGCTCGCGCGCGTCGTCGTCGCCGTCGACCTGGGGGCCACGCACGGGACGGTGGCCGTCACCGACCTGGCCGGAGCGATCCTCGCGACGAGCCGATCGGAGCTGCAGATCGCCGCAGGACCCGAGCCCGTCCTCGACTGGGTGGTCGAAGCGGCGTCGGCCCTGCTGGCCGCTCCGCAGACCTGGGCCACACCCCAGCCGCTCGCTCCCCCGGTCATCGGGATCGGGATCGGCCTCCCGGGGCCGGTCGAGCACTCCACCGGCCGGCCGACGAACCCGCCGATCATGCCGGGCTGGGACCGTTTCGACGTCCCCGCCTACATCCGCCGGACCATCGACGTCCCGGTCCTCGTCGACAACGACGTCAACGTCCTCGCGCTCGGCGAACACGCGATCTCCTGGCCGGACACCGACGACCTCGTCTACGTGAAGGTGTCCACGGGTATCGGTGCCGGCATCATCGCGGGTGGCGAGCTGCAGCGCGGGGCACTCGGTGCGGCCGGCGACATCGGGCACGTCCAGGTCCCCGTCGGCCGAGACTCCCCGCGCGCTGCGGACGACGAGCGCGACCTCGAGGCCATCGCGAGCGGGCCGGCGATCGCGACCGAGCTCCGCGCCCGCGGGATCGACGCCGTCAGCAGTCGCGACGTCGCAGCACTCATCCGCGCGGGCGACCGTATGGCCATCGAGACCACGCGGCAGGCCGGCCGGGAGATCGGTGAGGTGCTCAGTGTCGTGGTGAACCTCCTGAACCCCTCGGTGATCGTGCTCGGCGGGACGATGACCCGGGCGGGTGAACATCTCCTCACCGGTGTCCGCGAGGTGGTCTACCGCCGGTCGATGCCGCTCGCCACCGGGCACCTCGGCATCGTCACCTCGACGGCCGGCGAGGAGGCCGGGGTGTTGGGAGCGGCGATCATGGTGCTGCGCGACGCCCTGTCCGCACCGGCGGTCGACGCGATGACTCAGCCCCGGGCGCTCGACGCCGCGTCGACCTGACGCGCGTCCTCCAGTGCGGAACCAGGGCGTCCGACGTCGTCCGCCTTCCCGACGGCGAGGACCTCCGCCAGGCCGTACCCGACGAGCCAGAACAGGGCGATGGTCATCGCCGCGAACTCCAACCAACTGCCCACCTGCTGCCCGATCTCGGCGAGCGAGAGCAGGCCACCGAGCCCCGCGACCACCGCGACGGCGGACCCGGCGAACCAGGACAGCCGCCGGATGGCGCGCAGCCGGGATCCGAGGGCCGACCCGATCATCGCCAGGCAGGCGAGGGCGAAGCCCAGCACGGCGAAGGAGATGTGCACCGCGTCCTGGAGCGTGAACAGCGGATTCGACGGGATCGGGCACTCGTAGGTGCACGTCACCCGGGACGCCACGAGGAAGCACAGGCTCGACAGGCCCACGAGCAGCCAGGGGATGAGCAGCAGTCCAACCCTCGTGCGGCGCTGACCGGGCTCGCGGGACGGGACGACTCGCTGCAGCGCCACAGCGATGCTGAGACCACCGACCGCGACCATGAGCAGTGCCGCGTTGAAGACCGGCGCCGTCACCTCGCCGGTGGCACCGAGGCCGCTCACGTAGCTGTTCTTGCCGAGGCTGAGTCGTGCGGCCCAGATCATGATCGTGGCGACCACGACGAGCACGCCACCGATGGTCGCGAACCCGAGGGCGACGGATCGGCGCCGACGGACGGCCGACGGGCGAGAGACCCGCTGGTCTGAGGTGGCCCCCGTCATCCGCGGATGAGCCTCGTCCGGCTCAACGCGATGACGGCGCAGCCCATCAGGCCGATGAACCCGGCGATGGCGATCATGTAGACGACGACGGCTCCCCAGCCGCCGGGCTGCGCCGGGTTGAGGAACGGGTACGGGTACCAGCCGACGATCGATCCGCGGATCATCGTGTAGACGGTCCAGACGAGGGGGAACGCGATGATCGCCCACACCTGACGCCATTCCAGGCGGGACTTGCCGGGCGTCACGATCCAGACGAGCACCAGGTAGATCGGTGCGATGAGGTGCAACACCTCGTTCGACCAGCCGAGGGTGTGCCCCTGGTCGAGAGCGATGCCGCGCAGCAACAGGTTGTAGACGACGCCGGTGGTCGCCATGTAGGTCACGACGCAGCCGAGGACCAGGTTGTACCAGGCCGGATCGCGTCGCAGCCGGAAGCAGAACCCGGCGCCGACCAACAGGACGATCGCACTCAGCGCGTTCGACAGGATCGTGAAGTAGCTGAAGAAGTTGACGAAGAAGTCGTCGGGCGCGTCACCGAAGGACAGGGTGTAGACGAACTGGCCGACGATGGCGGCGATGATCACCCCACCCGCGATGATCCTGATGACTCCGAACAGTGCGCGCATTGCGCCACTGTATCGGAAGCACGCGTCCGAGGATCGGGCGACAGCCGGGCCGCCGTGTCCCCCGAAGAGAGGGAATCGTTTCCAGCCAATTGACACCCCCGTAACAGCGCCGACTCATTCGACGGCTTTGATGAGAACAGAGCCGGACCACGCACCGGAGCGAGACTCGTCGCCGAGCCGACCTCCGCCGGGTGGAGCTTTCGGGGGATGAACGACGAAGGAGTACTCGATGCGTCAAGGAGTCGGACACTCCTGGTCTCTGGCGACAACCGCGGACGCGGTGAAGCCGGCACCGGAGACCATGCGAGCCGCGGTGATCGACGCCGTCGGCAGTCCTGAGGTCCTCCGGATGGAGACCGTACCGACACCGCGTCCGGTCATGGCGGAGTTCCTCGTGAAGGTCGTCGCGGCCGGCGTGAACCCGGTCGACGCCAAGACCCGCGCGGGCCGGGGCGTCTCCTCTGCCATCACGGCGATGCCGGCCGTCCTCGGGTACGACTTCAGCGGCATCGTCGTCGAGTCGCCCTTCGCTGCCGCCGGCCTCCTGCCCGGTGACGAGGTCTACGGCATGACGAGCTTCCCGCGGACGGGCGGCAGCTACGCCGAGTACGTCGCGGTGTCCTCCCTGAGCCTGACGCGGAAGCCGACGACGCTGTCACACGTCGAGGCCGCCGGGGTCCCTCTCGCCGCGCTGACCGCGTGGGGCATGGTCGTCGACGTCGCGAAGGCGCACGAGGGACAGCGCATCCTCATCCACGCCGGGAGCGGCGGTGTCGGGCACTTCGCCGTGCAGTTCGCCACCTACTTCGGCGCGCGGGTGATCGCCACCGGCTCCGGTCGCAACGTCGGTTGGCTGCGCGAACTCGGCGCCCATCAGGCGGTCGACCACGAGTTGCACCGGTTCGAGGACGTCGTCGACCAGGTCGACGTCGTGATCGACCTCGTGGGCAACACCGTGGACGACACGGGGTCGCGTTCCCTGCGGGTCCTCCGCCCTGGCGGGCTCATCATCAACGCGCCGACCGGTTCCTGGCCGACGCTCGAGGAGGAGGCCCGGGCCGCAGGCGTCCGCGCGACGCGGTTCACCGTGGCCCCCGACGGCGCCACACTCGACACCATCAGTCGGCTGCTGGAGTCCGGGGACGTCCGGGTGTTCGTCGACCAGGTGTTCGACCTCGACGCCGTCCGGCAGGCCCACGTGCTCCTCGAGGGCGGTCACTCACGCGGCAAGATCGTCCTCAAGGTCGCCGACGGCTGAGTCCATCCCGCCCGTCGACCGGCTCAAAGGCCGGCGGACCGCCCTTCGACAAGCTCAGGGACCGGTGGACCGGTCGCCGAGCCCCACCCCGGTCGCCGAGCCCCGCCCCGGTCACCGAGCCCCACCCCGGTCACCGAGCCCCACCCCGGTCACTGAGCCTGTCGAAGTGCGTCCCCGAAGACCTGCTCCATCACGAAGTCGTCGTGCCGTTCGGGTCCGACGAGGAACGTCTTCGTCCCCACGACCGCGAACCCGCTCTTGCCGTAGAACCGGATCGCCCTGGCGTTCTGCTGGTTCACCCCGAGCCACACCGACGTGACGCCTCGGGACCGGGCGTCGTCGAGGGTCGCCTCCATGAGCGTGCGCGCTCCGCCGGCACCGTGGCTCTCGGGGAGCACGTACAGCTTGCTGAGTTCCGCTGTCGGGCGGTGCGTGACTGCGGCGAGCACGTCGGGGTCGATCGGATCACCGAAGACGAGCATCGTGTAGCCGATGGCCGTGCGGTCATCGTCGTCGACGAGGAGCCGGAGCGCGCGTCCGGGATCTGTCAGGTAGCCGGTGAACCGGTCGAGGGTGAAGTGCTCGGCGATGAACGCGTCGATGTGCTCCTGCGCGGTGCCGGGTGGGCAGGCGAGGGCGAAGGTCGCTGCGGCGAGCGTGGCGAGCGTGGCGGCGTCGTCGGCCGTGGCGGTGCGGGTGGAGACCATCCCTGCATCGTACGACGCCACCCCGGAGAACGACGAAGGCCCGGTCGCGTGACGCGACCGGGCCTTCGTACTGGTGAGACTAGATGGAGTTGACGTCCAGCGGGATGCCGGGGCCGAACGTGGTCGACACGGCGCCCTTCTGGATGTAACGGCCCTTCGAGGAGGACGGCTTGAGGCGGAGGATCTCCTCGAGCGCGGTGTTGATGTTCTCCTCGAGCTGCGATGCGTCGAACGAGGCCTTGCCGACGACGAAGTGCACGTTGGAGTGCTTGTCGACGCGGAACTCGATCTTGCCGCCCTTGATGTCGGACACGGCCTTGGCCACGTCCGGCGTCACGGTGCCGGTCTTGGGGTTCGGCATGAGGCCACGGGGACCGAGGACCTTACCGAGACGACCGACCTTGCCCATGAGCTCCGGGGTGGAGACCGCGGAGTCGAACGAGGTGTAGCCCTCGGCGACCTTCGCGATGAGCTCGTCGCCGCCGACCTCGTCAGCACCGGCCGCGATCGCGGCCTCTGCTGCCGGGCCCGTCGCGAAGACGATGACGCGGGCGGTCTTGCCCGTGCCGTGCGGGAGGATGACCGTGCCGCGGACCATCTGGTCCGCCTTGCGCGGGTCGACACCGAGCTTGAGGGCGACCTCGACGGTGCTGTTGAACTTGGCGGAACCGGTCTCCTTGGCGAGGGCGACGGCCTCGTTCGGGGTGTAGAACTTGTCAGCCTCGATCTTCTCGGCTGCGGCCCGGTAGGCCTTCGACTTCTGTGCCATGTGTGTTCTCCTATGAGAAATGTGGTCATCTGCGCCTGGCCGGCGCTGCCACGAGTGAAAAAGAAAGGTGCGAGGGTGTGGCCTGGAAGGCTCACCCCGTGCGGGTCGGAAGGACTAGCCCTCGACCGTGATGCCCATGGAGCGGGCGGTGCCGGCGATGATCTTCGCGGCTGCGTCGATGTCGTTCGAGTTCAGGTCGGGAGCCTTCTGCTCGGCGATCTGACGGACCTGCTCCTTGGTGAGCTTCGCGACCTTGACGGTGTGCGGGGTACCGGAGCCCTTGGCGACGCCGGCGGCCTTCTTGATGAGCTCCGCTGCGGGCGGGGTCTTCAGGATGAAGGTGAACGAACGGTCCTCGTAGACGGTGATCTCGACGGGGATGACGTTGCCGCGCTGCGACTCGGTGGCCGCGTTGTACGCCTTGCAGAACTCCATGATGTTGACGCCGTGCTGACCAAGGGCGGGGCCGATGGGGGGAGCAGGGTTTGCGGCGCCGGCCTGGATCTGCAGCTTGATGAGACCCGTGACCTTCTTCTTCGGTGCCATGTTTCTTCCTTCTTCTGGGGTTCGAACGCCATCGGATGATGTGCGCTCTCCCGCGCGCCCGTCGGGCGGCGGTGGACTGTGGAGCCGTGTGGCTTAGAGCTTGGTGACCTGGTCGAAGCTGAGCTCGACCGGCGTCTCGCGCTCGAAGAGGGAGACGAGCACCGTGAGCTTGCCGCTCTCGGGCTTGATCTCGCTGATGGAGCCGGGGAGGCCCGCGAACGAGCCCTCCTTGATCGTGATGGTCTCGCCGATCTCGAAGTCGACCTCGGCGGGGATGACACGCTGCTGCGTGGCGCTGCCCTTGGTGCCGGAGCCCTTGACGGGCGCGGTCTCCTTGACCTCGACGAGCGACTTCAACATGTTGAAGGACTCTTCGAAGCGGAGCGGCGTGGGGTTGTGCGCGTTGCCGACGAAGCCGGTGACGCCAGGCGTGTGGCGGACGACCGACCAGCTGTCCTCGTTGAGGTCCATGCGGACGAGCACGTAGCCGGGGATGCGGACGCGGGTGACCATCTTGCGCTGGCCGTTCTTGATCTCGACCACGTCTTCCATGGGGACCTCGACCTGGTAGATGTAGTCCGCGACCTCGAGCGTCGACTTGCGCTGCTCGATGTTGGCCTTCACCTTGCGCTCGAAACCGGCGTAGGAGTGGATGACGTACCACTTGCCGGGCAGGAAGCGGAGTTCCTTGCGGAACGCGTCGTAAGGGTCTTCCTCGGACTCCTCGGCGGGCTCGGCGTCGGCGTCGGCGTCGGTGGGGTCTGCCTCTTCTTCGGCGATGGCCTCTGCTGCGGCTTCGACCTCGGCTGCCTCGTCGAGTTCGAGGGCGTCGTCGACGACGGCGTCGGCCTCGGGGTCGACGGCCTCGGCCATCGCGTCGAGCACGGCGTCGAGGTCGACCTCGGTGTCGCCGGTCTCCTCGACGTGGACGGCGTTGTGCTCAGCGGGGTCGACGGAGTGCTCGTCGGCCGAGAGCACGTTGCCCTCCTGGGCCTCGTCGTCCTCCGAGGACTGCTCGGCAGCGGTTGCCCAGTCGACGTCGTTCGAGTTTCGCTCAGACACTGATTTCCATTCCGTTTCTGTTGTGCGGATCGTGGGTGATCCCCGACCGCGGCGCCAGATCCTGGCGCGTGACGACTGCGTCGCCGTCTGTGATTGTGGAACCCGGGTACCGGGCCGGAGCACCGGAACCTGAGCGGAACTAGCTCGCGGTACCGAACACCAGCGTGACGACCCAGGCGAAGACGAAGTCGATGCCGTAGACGAGCGCCATCATGATGCAGACGAAGACGAGCACCACAGCCGTGTAGCTGAGGAGTTCCTTCCGCGTCGGCGTGACGACCTTCTTGAGTTCCGCGAAGACCTGCTTCAGGAACAGGACGATGCCCGAGAAGAAGCCGCGCCGTTCGGCACGGTCCGCCTTCGCCTTGACGACGACGTCCTCGCCGGGCGTGTCGGTACTCTTCGGGGCCACTCGTTACACCTTTCGTGTGCCGGTGCATACGCACCGACTCGCAGGGCGGACAGGACTTGAACCTGCAACCTGCGGTTTTGGAGACCGCTGCTCTACCAATTGAGCCACCGCCCTTCAGTGCTGACGCACCGGAGGGGTCGAAGCTACCCTGAGCTCCTGAGCGTTGCCTCACCGCACGGGTGAAAACAGGCGCAGAAAATCATGGCAGATTTCAACTACCTCCATCCAGTGTACGGCACGGTCGCCCGGCTGTAAAACCGGCGTCGGCCTGCGCGCGGCCGCACGCCTCACGGGCGCCCGAGCGCTGCGTGCTCGGCAGCCTCCTCGGCCGACAGCACCCGCGAGTGGATCCCGACGCCGTCGAGATCCCCGGCGAACCAAGCGGAGGAGGGCGCACCAGGCCAGGTGGACGCGATCGTGTCGTGGCCGATGCGCCAATAGCCACGGTAGCTCTGCAGCACCGTGTTCGAATTCGTTCCGACCAGGGCGCCGTCGAGGTAGAGGCGCATGCCGTCCGTGGTCGACATGGTCGCCATGACGTGGTGCCACCGTCCGTCCGTGACCGCGACCGGCGTCACGATCGTCTGCGGCGAACCGCTCCACGTCCCGAAGACGAGGCGGCCGTCCCGGTCGATGTACAGGTGGCGGTCATGGGCGCTGGACGGGACGGTCTGCGCGTTCCCGAAGCCGATCAGCTTGCCCTGCGACTCCGTGGTCCGGAACCAGGTCTCCAGCGTGAAGGTGGTCTGCTGCGGAAGCTGCGGCATGGTGACCACCTGACCGGCCTGGCCGTCGAGTCGGACGAACGGACTGTCGCCGCAGCTACCGCCGACGCGCTCCGCCGTGCCGCCCAGCTGTGCGATGCCACTGCCGGTTCCGCTGTTCACGACCTCGGCCCCGTCGGCCTCACTGAAGTCCAGTCGGAACTCGGGCGAGCCCACCGGCTGCCCGAGGCACGAGAAGGGCCCCGCGCCGAGTCGGTTGTCGGAAGCGCCGGCGAAGCTCTGCCAGTTCGCGCCAGCGGTCGGCAGCACCGACACGACGGCCAGGACCCCAGCCAGGGCGGCACCACCGATCGGGGCGGCGCGACGCACCCGACCGATCGGCGCGGTGGCTTCGCGGTCCTCGACGAGGTACCGCCGCGTGGCCACGATCGCCCCGAGGATCGCCGCCGCGAACGCCGCGGAGAGTGCCAGGGGACCCCAGGCACCCTCGTTCGCCCAGACGACGGGGAGACCGATGTACGGGACTCGGAGGACGCCGACGCCACGAACGGCGTCGTCCTGGACGAGCTGTCGATCCGGTTGCCGGTTCGCGTCACCCTTCAGGCGGAGTCCCTCCGCCTCCCGCTCGACGACGCGGTGCAGGAGCAGCGCGTCGTCCTCGCCCGGTCCGTCGACGAGGACCACCTGTCCTGCCGCGGCGTCGGAGCCGTCGATCGGCATCGAGACGACGACGTCGCCGGTCATGATGCGCGGCTCCATGGAACCTGACGCCACGGTGGTCGGAACCCACCCGACGAGCTTCGGCACAGCGGCCCACGCCAGGAGGCACAGCGCGAGCAACGCGAGGACGCGCGCACCGAGGGCGACGACCACGATGCCGGACGACACGATGCGCCGGCGGGCGGATGACGGTTTCATGAGAGCTCCCGGAGGGACGAGGTGGACGGGGACAGGCGGGCCGCGGTGCTCCCGTCAGCGGGACGAGAGCACCGGGATCGCCTAGGAGGTGCGACCCTCCCAGACGAGGTCGACCGCCGCCGTGCCGCCCTGGACGGTGTTCGGCGCATCCGGGGACAGCGTGTACGTGACCTTGAAGACGCGCTCCTCGCCGCCGCCGACGGAGGCCCACGAGCCGAGTCCGGACGCGTGGTCGACCGCAGTGTTCGCGAGGCCGACGAGGGTGCCGCTGTAGACGGACGCGCCCGTGGTCGCGGGGACGAAGTCCTCGCAGGACCCGTAGCCGCCGCCGGCGCCCTGGACGATGTCGAGCTGCAGGTGCTGGTCGAGGTCCTGCGTCTGCGCCGCGTTGTCCGCATAGAGACGGATGTCGGACGACAGCGAACCGTCCGAGGTGACGGCGATACAGTTCACGCCGGTCGAGCCGGGCTGCAGGTCGTCCGCGGCGAACATGGCGGCGCCGGAGTCGTCATCGCTCAGCGCGATCGCTCCGGCGCTCCAGGCGTTGCCGGCGTTGTCGGTCGACGAGGTGAAGGCGGCGTAGGAGGCGGTCGAGACGATGACGCCGCTCGCCACGACGGCGACGGGCAGCGCGGCCCAGCGGACGAGGCGGCGGGATCGAGGGGACAGTGCGGTGGTCATGGTGATTCTCCAGGGTCGGGGCCGAAATCGGCACGTGTTGTACAACTAATATTCCATATGTTGCTCTGAAATACAACATGTGCTGGCGATGTCGGTAGGGTGGACGCACGAATGCACGACGACTCGACCCAGGGGACCGATGAGCAGCGCAGACGAACACGCAGTGACCGCGAACGCGGCGGAGGCGGACCGCAAGGACGATCGCCGGATCCCGGCCCGGTTCGCGGATGACAGCCCGCTCCCGGGCGCCGGCCCGATCCAGGCGTTCCTCCGCTTCTGGAAGCGGTATCCGATCTTCACCGGGCGGGCCAGCCGGAGCGAGTTCTGGTGGTGGGTGGTCGTCCACGCCGTCATCGTCACCGCGCTCCTGGTGATCGGACGTGGTGTCGACGTCGCGACCGGGGTGACGGCCGGTTTCTGGGAGGGTCAGGTCACCGAAGGACCCGCCTGGGGCGTCCAGAGCATCCTGTCCGGGATCTGGGGCCTCGCGACGATCATCCCGGGGCTGTCGCTGAACGCCCGTCGCATGCATGACACGGACCACAGCGGCTGGTGGCAGCTCATCAACCTGGTCCCGATCTTCGGCTGGTTCTTCTTCATCTGGCTCGCGGCGCAGCCGAGCGACCGCGGCGGTGCCCGCTACGACACGGGGCCGCACCGCGAGGGCGCCCAGATCAAGCCTGGCGACGCTCCGCAGTGACCCGCCGGTCCGGGAGGACCGTGTCGGCGATCGCGGCGAGGACGAGCACCAGCGTGCAGAGACACCCGAGGACGAGTTCCCCGAGCTGCGGCACGAGGAACGCGGCGACCGCGCAGCCAGCGAGCATCGCGAGGCCGATGACCGGTGCGAGTGGAACGGCGCGGTCGACGACGAACCGGAACAGCGACAGCCCGAGCAGGTAGAGGGCCGGTCCGCCGAGGATCACGACGCCCCCGGCGAGTTCCACGGCGTCGGCCGGTCGGTCGAGGATCTCCTTGTCCCCCACCGAGACGAGCACGATCCCGGCGACGATCACGACGTGGGCGTAGCTGTATCCGTCGCGCGCGATGCGTCCGAGACGTCCCGACCCCCGTCGACCGGGACGACCCTCGTCACCGTCGGCGCGGTCGGCCTCCTCCTCGGCGGCCTCGACCGCTCGGCGTCCCGCCGTCTCCGTGCGGTGGAAGTACAACCACCACAGCGCGACCGCGGAGACGAAGGCGCTCAGCATCCCGACGACGGCGGCGACCGACGTCTCAAGCTCGACGAACGCGAACCCGGTGACGAGCAGTGACTCGCCGATCGCGATGATGATGAAGAGCGACGCCCGCTCCGAGAGGTGCGCACCGGAGAGCTCCCAGCTCTCGACCTCCGAGGTCCGCACACCCGGCAGCCGGAATCCGAGGGCCCCGCCGCCGTACTCGATGGCGACGGCGCAGATCCAGAACGCCAGTTGCCAGTCGGCCGGCAACAGCGCTCCGGCGATCCAGAAGACCGCGGCGAACGCGGTCCAGACGAGGACGCGTGCGAAGCTCAGGGCCACGTCGCGGTCGTGCCGCCAGGTCGCCACGACCATGAACAGCGTCCGGATGAGCTGGAGCACGACGTAGGCGACGGCGAACGCCAGCGCGCGGTCGGTGAACGACGCCGACACCGACACCGCCGCGACGAACGCCAACAGGCCGAAGCCGATGAGCGCGAGTCGCACCGCGAGCCGTTCCGGGTCGAGCCAGTTCGTCACCCAGCTCGTGGACACCCAGGACCACCAGAGCGCCAGGATGAGGACGATCGACTCGAGGGCGGCGGTGATGCTCTGGTCGTCGGCGATGAGCTTGCTCAGCTGGGTGAGCGCGAAGACGAAGACGAGGTCGAAGAACAACTCGACGAAGGTGACGCGCTCGGCGCGTTCACCGGACTCCGGACGGCGGAGGTCGGAGACGAGGCCGAATCTGGGGGCGGGCATCTTCGTATCCTGGCAGGGTTCCCGGTGCCGACGCCTCCCCCTCGGATTCGTCGACACCGGGTCGTGCTCGTCGCGAGCTGCGGGGACAGAGCCCGACGACCACACCGTGAGCCTAGCAAGAAGTATTCCAGATGCACAAGGTCCAGAAGCATCACCGGAATATCGACGGCCGCAGCCGGGTTGCGTCCGGAGGCCGCGTCCTCCGCGTGCCGCACCCCCCCCCCCCCCCCACGAAAGGCATCACCCGTATGGATCTCTTCGCGCCCGTTCGACTCGGCGACCTCGAACTCGCCAACCGCGTCGTCATGGCCCCGCTCACCCGCATGCGGTCAGGAGCCGACGGCGTCCCCGGCGACCTCGTCGCCGAGCACTACAGCCAGCGCGCAGGACTCGGGCTCATCATCACGGAGGGCACCTACCCGAGCGCCGAGTCGCGCTCCTACCCGGGCCAGCCCGGCATCGTCACCCCCGAGCAGGTCGAGGGTTGGCGTCGCGTCGCGAAGGCCGTGCACGGAGCGGGCGGGCTCATCGTCATGCAGCTCATGAACGGCGGCCGCGTCTCGCACACCGACATCACGGGCACCGACCGCATCGTCGCGCCGAGCGCGATCGCCATCGCCGGCGAGGTCCGGACGCCGGCGGGCGCCCAGCCGTACCCCGTCCCGCACGCGCTGAGCACCGAGGAGCTCGACACGGTCCGCGAGGAGTTCGTCCAGGCGGCTCGCAACGCGATCGAGGCAGGGCTCGACGGCGTCGAGCTCCACGCCGCGAACGGCTACCTGCTGCACCAGTTCCTCTCCCCCGTCTCCAACGTGCGCGACGACCGCGCCGGAGGCAGCCCGGAGGCCCGCGCGTCGTACGTCGCCGAGGTCGTCAGCGCCGTCGCCGAGGCGGTCGGTGCAGCGCGCGTCGGCATCCGCATCTCCCCGATGAACGGCGCCGGTGACACGGCGGAGACCGACGAGGCCGACGTCCGCGCGACCTACGAGGCACTGCTCGACGCCCTGGCACCGCTCGGCCTCGCCTACGTCAGCATCCTCCACGAGGACCCGGCCGGCGCGCTCGTCCAGGACCTGCGCGGTCACTTCGGCGGCAAGCTCATCGTCAACAGCGGCTTCGGCACCGTCACGACGCGCGACGAGGCGATCGCCCTCGTCGAGCACGCGCATGCCGACGCCGTCGCCGTCGGGCGTCTCGCCATCGCGAACCCCGACCTCGTCGAGCGTTGGGCGGGCGAGCACGAGGAGAACACCCCGAACCCGGCCACCTTCTACGGCCCGGGCGCCGAGGGCTACACGGACTACCCGCGCCTCGCGAGCTGATCACGCTGAGGTGAGGCACCTCGTCGCTCGACACCACGTCGGGCGACGAGGTGCCTCACCTCAGTACGCCCGCGGCGCGTGCGACTCGAGGAACTCGTACACCTCGACGGAGTCGACCCCCGGGAAGGATCCGGTCGGCAGCGCAGCCAGCAGACTCGTCGGCGTCCGCGCCGCGGGCCAGGCCTTCCCCTCCCACCGTTCGGCGAGCGCCGGCGACGCCCGACGACAGCATCGCTCGTCGGGGCAGTTCGAGGTCGACCGATGCGGCGTCTCGCGTCCGCGGAACCACTTCACGTGCGCGAACGGGACGCCGACGCTGACCGAGTACTCGCCCTCCTTGGCCTTCTCGATCCGCGAGGTGCACCAGAAGGTGCCGGTGTCCATGTCGGTGTACTGATACCAGGGGCTGAAGCGGTCCTCGACGTCGAAGACGGTCCGGGCCGTCCAGTTGCGGCAGACGAGCGAGCCCTCCACTGCTCCGAGGACGTCGGACGGGAACGTGACCCCGTCGTTCTCGTACGCCTTGATGATCGTCCCCGACTCGTGCACCTTCATGAAGTGCACCGGGAGCCCGAGGTGCCTCGTCGCGAGGTTGGTGAAGCGGTGCGCGGCGGTCTCGTACGACACCGCGAACGCGTCGCGCAGGTCCTCCATCGAGATGCGCCGGAGCTGTTTCGCCTCACCGAGGACGCGCACGGCGTCGCGCTCGGGCAGCAGGATGGCCGCCGTCAGGTAGTTGGTCTCGACGCGCTGCCGCAGAAAGTCCGCGTAGTTTCCCGGCTCCTCGTGTCCGCACAGGTGACTGGCGAACGCCTGGAGGATGGGGGAACGCGAATCACGGGACATCGAGGGTTCGGTCGGCAGGTAGATCCGACCGTTGCGCCGGTCGGTGACCGAGCGCGTCGAGTGCGGCAGGTCGCCGACGTAGTGGAGCGAGAACCCGAGGTGCTGTGCCATCTCCGCGACCGTCTGGTGCGAGACCGGCCCTCCGGTGTAGCCGACGGCGTCGAGCAGTCCTTTCGCGACGGCCTCGAGCTCGGGGAAGTGGTTGTCGGCCGCGCGCATGTCCGCCCGGAGGACGGCGTTGGCCCGGCGCGCCTCCTCGGGTGTCGCCGCTCGCTCCCGATGCAGGCGGGCGACCTCGTCGTGCAGCGCCAGCACGGTGCGCAGCGTCTCGTCCGCTGTCCCTTTCGAGACGCGGATGGGCGCGATCCCGAGGGCGGAGAAGACGGGCCCCCGCTGGGCACGCTCGACGGCGATCTCGAGCGCGGCCCGGTCGCTCGGCGGTTCGTCACGGAGGAGGTCGTCGACGGTGGTGCCGAGGGCCGCGGCGATGACGCGGAGCATCGACAGGCTCGGCTCCCGATGCCCGTTCTCGATCGCCGACGCCTGCGACGGTGCGCGGTCGATCGCCTGTGCGAGTTCGTCGAGGGTGAGGCCCGCACGGGATCGGGCATCGCGGATCCGGCGACCGAGGACGAGGGCGTCCGCGTGCGGAGCAGGTCCGTCACCAGAGGTGGCGGAGACGGGTGGAGCAGCGGCGGTGCTGGTCATGGTGATCATGCTCACACGCGCCGGTTGTTCCGGCAAACAGAAGGTCGGCCGTTCTTCTGTCCACGGATGACGTCCGTCGGGGTTGCGGCGAGCGCAGGATCGTTCCCACAGCACGACCCGCCCCACCGACCTCGACACCACAGGAGTCATCGTGAGCAAGGAAGCCACCCGACCGACCGACCACCGCACGCCCCTCCGCGCCGGCGACCAGACGCAGACGGCCGAGGAACTGCAGCGCGAGTGGGACACCGACCCGCGCTGGGACGGGGTCCGCCGCGACTACACCGCTGAGGACGTCGTCCGCCTGCGCGGCGGTGTCCGGGAGGAGCCGACGCTCGCCCGCCGAGGGGCGGAGCGCTTGTGGAACCTCCTCCACACCGAGGAGTGGGTGCCTGCCCTCGGCGCGCTGACCGGGAACCAGGCCGTGCAGCAGGTCCGGGCTGGCCTGCAGGCGATCTACCTCTCCGGCTGGCAGGTCGCCGCCGACGCGAACCTCTCCGGGCAGACCTACCCCGATCAGAGCCTCTACCCGGCGAACTCGGTTCCGGCGGTCGTCCGGCGGATCAACAATGCGCTGCTCCGGACCGAGCAGATCGACTTCGCCGAGCGAGCCATCGGGGAGACGCCGGGACCCGAGGCGATCGACTGGCTCGCGCCGATCGTCGCCGACGCCGAAGCCGGCTTCGGTGGGCCGCTCAACGCCTACGAACTCATGGCCGGCATGATCCAGGCCGGCGCCGCGGGCGTCCACTGGGAGGACCAGCTCGCGGCTGAGAAGAAGTGCGGCCACATGGGCGGCAAGGTGCTGGTGCCGACGGGCCAGCACATTCGGACGCTCAATGCGGCCCGGCTGGCGGCGGACGTCGCCGGTGTCCCGACCATCGTCATCGCCCGCACCGATGCGCTGGCAGCCACGCTCCTCACGAGCGACATCGACGAGCGCGATCTGCCGTTCCTGAACGGGAACCGGACCCCGGAGGGCTTCTACGAGGTGGAGAGCGGCATCGGTCCGGTGCTCGCGCGCGGCCTCGCCTACGCGGAGTACGCCGACCTGCTCTGGGTCGAGTCGGTGCAACCCGACCTCGACCTCGCCCGCCGGTTCGCCGAGGCCGTCCACGAGCGGTTCCCGGGCAAGCTGCTCGCCTACAACTGCTCGCCGTCGTTCAACTGGAAGTCGCACCTCGACGATGCGCAGATCGCGTCCTTCCAGCGCGAGCTCGCCGCCATGGGATACGCGTTCCAGTTCATCACCCTCGCCGGCTTCCACGCGTTGAACCACTCGATGTTCACGCTGGCGAGTGATTACAAGGAGCGGGCGATGAGCGCGTACGTCGATCTCCAGGAAGCCGAGTTCGCTGCGGAAGCCAGCGGCTACACCGCCACCAAGCACCAGCGGGAAGTCGGTACCGGCTACTTCGACCTGGTCGCGACCGCCCTCAACCCCGGCAGCGCCACCCTCGCCCTCGCCGGCTCGACCGAGGAACAGCAGTTCCACTGATCCACACCAGCCCCGCCCTTCGACAAGCTCAGGGACCGCTCGAAGGCCCCATCCGACGCACGACCATCCGAAACGGAGTGACCCCATGAACACCCTGCTCGCTTCCCCGTCCACACCCACCACCGGGCCGGTGCCCACGCAACGCACCGGCCCCGCCATCGAGGTCGTCGGTGGTCTCGGTGACCGGTACGAGGAGATCCTCACCCCCGACGCCCTCGCCTTCCTCGCCGAACTGCACCAGCGGTTCGCGGGTGCGCGGCACGACCGCCTCGCCGAGCGCATGCGCCGACGCTTCGAGATCGGGAACGGCCGCGACCCGCGGTTCCGCGACGACACCGCGGCGATCCGGGAGGACCGCTCCTGGCGGGTCGCCGGCGCCGGGCCGGGTCTCGAGGACCGCCGGGTCGAGATCACGGGCCCCACCGATCCGAAGATGACGATCAACGCCCTCAACTCCGGCGCGAACATCTGGCTCGCCGATCAGGAGGACGCGACGAGCCCGACGTGGGCCAACGTCATCGGTGGTCAGCTCTCGCTGCGTGACGCCGTCCGCGGCGAGCTCACATTCACCAACGAGGCGGGGAAGGTGTACCGCGTCACCGCGACGGAGACGCCGACGATCGTCATGCGCCCGCGCGGCTGGCACCTCGTGGAGAAGCACCTGCGGTTCATCGACCGCTCCGGTGCGGCGATGGCGGCCTCGGGGAGCCTCGTCGACTACGGCCTCTACATCTTCCACAACGCCCGCCCGCTCATCGACGCCGGCCGCGGGCCCTACTTCTACCTCCCGAAGTTGGAGTCGAGCGAGGAGGCGCAGCTCTGGGATGACGCCTTCACGTTCACCGAGGAACGCCTGGGTCTCGACCACGGCACGATCCGCGCCACCGTGCTCATCGAGACGCTCCCAGCGGCGTTCGAGATGGACGAGATCCTGTACGCGCTCCGCGACCACTGCGCCGGTCTCAACGCCGGTCGGTGGGACTACATCTTCTCGATCATCAAGAACTACCGGGGGCGCGGTGCCCGGTTCGTCCTGCCCGACCGCAGCGAGGTGACGATGACGGTTCCGTTCATGCGCGCCTACACCGAGCTCCTCGTGCAGACGTGCCACCGCCGCGGTGCGCACGCGATCGGCGGGATGTCGGCGTTCATCCCGAACCGGCGCGATCCGGAGGCGACGGCGCGTGCCATCGAGAAGGTCTCAGCCGACAAGCGCCGCGAGGCGGGCGACGGCTTCGATGGGACCTGGGTGGCGCACCCGGACCTCATCGAGACAGCCAGGGCCGAGTTCGACGCGGTCCTCGGCGATCGTCCGAACCAGCTCGACCGACTGCGGGAGGACGTGTCGGTGACACCGTCACAGCTCCTCGACGTGCGCATCGGTCGGGCGGTCACGGACGCCGGTCTCCGTGACAACGTGTCGATCGCCGTCCGCTACCTCGACTCCTGGCTGCGCGGCGTCGGCGCCGCGGCCATCGACGGACTCATGGAGGACGCGGCCACGGCGGAGATCAGTCGATCGCAGGTCTGGCAGTGGATCCACCAGGACGTCGCGACCGACGACGGCCGTCCGATCACCCGTGAGCGGGTCGAGGACCTCCTCGACGAGCTCCTCTCCTCGCTCCCCCGCACCGCGGACGACCGCTTCGACGACGCCGCCGAGCTGTTCCGCGAGGTCGCGCTCAGGGACGAGTTCCCGACCTTCCTCACCGTCCCGGCGTACACGCGGTACCTCGTCGACCCCGCATGAGGACCGAGGTGAGGCACGTCGTCGTTCCCCGGTGGACCGGGCGACGACGTGCCTCACCTCGCTGCACGCGAGGTCGGACACGCACTGTCCTCTCGATGCCGGGTTCGGTACGCTCGGACTCGTGCCTGAATCGACTCCCACGCCCCGCCTGTCCACGAAGATCTCAGCGATCGCCGAGTCCGCCACGCTGAAGGTGGACGCGAAGGCGAAGGCGCTGCAGGCGCAAGGCCGACCCGTGATCTCCTACGCGGCGGGCGAGCCGGACTTCCCGACGCCCGAGCACATCGTCGAAGCGGCGCTCGTCGCCGCCCGCGACCCGAAGGCGCACCGGTACACCCCAGCGGCCGGCCTGCCGGACCTCCGCGCCGCCATCGCGGAGAAGACGCTCCGCGACTCCGGTCTCGAGGTCGACCCGAGCCGGGTCATCGTCACCAACGGCGGCAAGCAGTCGGTGTACGAGGCGTTCCAGGTCCTCCTGAACCCGGGCGACGAGGTCATCGTGCCGACGCCGTTCTGGACCACCTACCCCGAGGCCATCGCGCTCGCCGACGGTGTCGCGGTCGACGTCTTCGCCGACGCCTCGCAGAACTACCAGGTCACCGTCGAACAGCTCGAGGCGGCGCGCACCCCGCGTACCAAGGTCCTCCTGTTCGTCTCCCCGTCGAACCCGACCGGCTCCGTCTACTCCCCCGAGCAGACGAAGGCGATCGGCGAGTGGGCGCTCGAGCACGGCATCTGGGTCATCACCGACGAGATCTACCAGAACCTCACCTACGACGGCGTCCGCGCGACGTCGATCGTCGAAGCGGTGCCCGAGCTCGCCGAGCAGACGCTCCTCGTCAACGGCGTGGCCAAGACGTACGCGATGACGGGCTGGCGCGTCGGTTGGACCGTGGGCCCGGCGGACGCGATCAAGGCGCTCGGCAACCTCCAGTCGCACCTCTCCGGCAACGTGAACAACATCGCGCAGCGCGCGGCGGTCGCGGCCCTCAACGGTCCGCAGGACGCCGCGGAGGCGATGCGTGAGGCGTTCGACCGCCGCCGCAAGCTCATCGTCGGCGAGCTCAACAAGATCGACGGCTTCGAGACGCCGACCCCGCAGGGCGCCTTCTACGTCTACCCCGACGTCACGGCGCTGCTCGGCCGGACGTTCGGCGGGGTGACGCCCAAGACGTCGCTCGAACTCGCCGACCTCATGCTCGACCAGGCCGAGGTCGCGGCAGTGCCCGGCGAGGCGTTCGGGCCGTCCGGCTACCTGCGCTTCAGCTACGCGCTCGGCGACGACCAGCTCCTCGAGGGCGTCCAGCGCCTCCAGCGCCTGTTCGCATCCTGAACCGAGGTCCGCTCGCTCGTCCCCGGGCGAGCGGACCTCGCATCAGCGTCAGATCGTGACGCCGACCACGACGGGCTCGGGCTGCAGGAGGACGCCGAATTCGGCGTGGACGCGCGCCTGCACGAATCGCGCGAGCTCGGCGATCTCGGTGGCGGTCGCCCCGCCACGGTTCGTCAGGGCGAGCGTGTGCTTCGTGGAGACCGCAGCGTGCGATCCGGGGAGTGCGAACCCGCGACGGACGCCGGCCCGCTCGATCAGCCAGGCGGCCGAGAGCTTCGCGAGGCGCTCGGTCGGGGCCGGACGGGGCGGGTTGACGACCTCGCCGAGCGGGAAGACGTACTCGGTGTCGTCGTCGGCCGGCGGGTCGACGGGCCACCAGGGAGCATCGCCGGGGAGCGAGCGGGCGACGTGCTCCGACACGATCGGATTCGTGAAGAACGACCCGGCGCTGGCGGTGTCGGGGTCGTCGGGATCGAGCACCATACCCTTCGACGTCCGCAGCGCGAGCACCGTCGTGCGCACCTGGGCCAGGCGGACCTGCTCGCCGACCTCGACCCCGAGTGCAAAGGCGAGCTGTTGGTAGGCGATGGGTGCGGCCAGTCCGTCGACACCGACGTCGTCGAGGTCGATGATGATCGCCACGACCACGCCGGAGCGCTCGGGCTCTCCGCCACCGTGGCGCTTCAAGACCGACGTCCGGTAGCCGAGCCCGAGCTCCGCGGCCGGAACGCGCTCGACGGTCTGCGACTCCTCGTCGAGCAGGTCGACGGCGACGAGCGACGACACGATCTCCTGCCCGTAGGCGCCGATGTTCTGGACGGGGGCAGCCCCACAGGATCCCGGAATGCCGGAGAGCGCCTCGATGCCCGCGAAGCCGTGCTCCACGGTGAAGGCGACGAGCGCGTCCCAGTCCTCACCGGCCTGCACCCGCAGGCGGACACGGCCGGACGGCGCGTCGAGGCGTTCGATGCCGCGGTTGGCCGCCCGGATGACGGTCGCGTCGACGGGCTCGTCGCCGATCAGCAGGTTCGACCCGCCGCCGAGCAACAGCCACGGCTGGTCGGTGTTCCAGACGTCGAGCACGGCCTCGATCAGCGCTGCCTCGCTCGTGCACTCCGCGAAGGCTGCGGCGGGCCCGCCCACCCCGAGGGTGGTGAGCTCGCTCAGACGGATGGCGTCGTTCATGGTCCTCCGGGTCAGGCGAAGCTGACGACGAGCTGCGCCTTGCCGAGCACCGTCTGCTCGGCGTAGGTGACGGTGAGGTCGACGCGCGCGGTGCGGGCTTCCTCGTCGATCTTGCCGACCTTGGCGACGATCTGGAGGTCGGCGCCGGTCTCGGGGTCGACGACGACCGGTCGGGTGAACCGCACCTGGTACTCGAGCACCCGACCGGGGTCGCCGATCCAGTCGACCACCGGCTGGGCGGCGATCCCCATCGTCAGCATGCCGTGGGCGAGCACGCCCGGCAGCCCGACGGAGGCCGCGACATCGTCGCGGTAGTGGATGGGGTTGAAGTCTCCGGAGGCGCCGGCGTACCGCACGAGGGCGTCGCGCGTCAGGTGGACGGTCCGCTGCGCGACGACGTCGCCGACAGCCGGCATGATCGGGGTCTGCTGCACGTCGCTCATCCTTCGTCTCCTCGCACCACGAGCGTCGAGGTCGCGGTGACCACGGGCTCGCCGGCGGCATCGGTCATGATCGAGTCGCACGTCACCATCGAGTGGCCACCCAGGGACTTCACCGCGGTGACGGTCAGCTGCGCGGTGAGCTCGTCGCCGGCGACGATCGGTCGGTGGTGCACGAAACGCTGGTCGCCGTGGACCACCCGGCTGAAGTCGATACCCGCGTCGGGTGCGGCGAGCAGTTGCTGGAGCGTGTGCTCCTGGACGACGACGGCGAAGGTGGGCGGCGCCACGACGTCGGCGTATCCTGCGGCGCGGGCCGCCTCCGGGTCGAGGTTGATCGGGTTCGTCGCGAAGACGGCCCGCGAGAACTCGCGGATCTTCTCGCGTCCGACCAGGTACGGGGCGACGGGCGGGAAGACCCGACCGGCGAGCTCTGGGTTCACTGACACGCCCTCCAGCCTACCCGCTGCCCTGGCTCGCCGACCGGGCACGGACGGACCGGCAGCGGGCTGTCAGGAGCGCTTGATCGCCTGGAACACCATCCGGATCGCGATGGCCACGAGGAAGGCAGCGAAGAGCAGGTTGCCGACGAACGGGGGCACCACCGAGGCGACGATGGCGCCGAGTGCGGTCGTCGTGCAGGCGGCGACACCGATGATCGCTGCGGCCGTCAGGTCGACGTTGCCTCGCCGGACGTTGCCGATGGTGCCGGAGATCGCGGTCGGCACCATCATGAGCAGCGAGGTGCCCTTGGCGATGAGATCGCTCGCGCCGAACAGCAGGATGAGCATCGGCACCACGACGACCCCGCCGCCGATGCCGAGCAGTCCCGACAGGACGCCGGTCAGGAAGCCGAGCACGATGAGGCCGATGATCGATCCGACGTGCAGATCGATCTCGGCTGTGCGGGACGGGACGATCAGGAACAGCGAGACCACCACGACGAGCAGGAAGCCGATGAAGCCCCACTGGAGCGCCTTCTTGGGGAGCTTGGAGAGGAGGTAGCTGCCGAGTTGTGCCCCGCCGATCGCACCGATCGCCAGGAGGATCGCCGCCACCCAGTCGACGGTCCCGTTCACCGCGTAGGAGAGGACGCCGACGAGCGAGGTCGGGACGATCGCCGCGAGTGAGGTCCCCGCGGCGAGCCGCTGGCCGAAGCCGAGCAGGAAGACGACGGCGGGGACGATGAGGATACCGCCGCCGACGCCGAACAAGCCGGAGAGGAATCCGGCGGTCAGTCCGATGCCGATCAGCCAGGCGATGCCCGACGGGGAGCGGACCGGACGGCCGGTCGAGTCGCTCCCGCTCACTGCGCGCTGGAGCCGGACAGCGCCGTCTCGAGCGAGGGCGTCGTGCGAGCGGTACCGGCGTCCAGGAGTGACCAACCGGTGTCGGTCGCCTCGATGACCGACACGGAGCAGTTCTCCAGCGGAGGGACCGTCGTACCCGAGAGGTGGCTGAGCGTGAGACGGATGAGCGTTCCGTGGCTGACCACGAGCACGTTCTGGCCGGGGAAGTCACGGGCGATGGCGTCGATGCCGCGGACGCCGCGTTCGATCACCGACTCCTCGGACTCGAGGTTCGGGTACTGGTGGTCGGGCCAGTTCTCGAGGACCATCTGCGCCGTCGCGCCCTCGGCGTCGCCGTAGTGCCGCTCGATGACGTCGGGATAGGACGGGCCGAGCTCCAGTCCGAGCGCGTCGGCGATGATCTGCGCGGTCTCGCGTGCGCGCCCCAGTGGGGAGCTGACGACGACGTCCCAGGTGCCGGTGAGCCGAGGGGCGACCGTGGCCGCCTGCTCCCGCCCGGTGTCGTTCAGGGGGATGTCCGTCGTGCCCTGCAGCCGTCGTTCGAAGTTCCAGGCGGTCTGTCCGTGACGGATGAGGGCGATGGTCATGTCTCAAGCCTAACCGGCGTCGGACCGAGGTCTTCCGGCCTTCACCGCGACACGGGGCTCACTGCTCGTCGACGGCGTTCTTCGCCCATCGGATCCGGATGGGTCCACGGACCGTCGCGCGGTCCACCGCCTCGTCGCCCTGCGTGATCCGCACCCGGCCCTCGTCGACCAAGCGCCAGGCGACCCGGCGGGTGTCGTCCATCAGCGCTCGCCAGTCGTCGCCGCCGACGGCTCGTGCCACGTCCGACGGACAGATGGACGAGGTGGCGGCGCGCTTGCCCAGCAGGTCGAGCATCGTCGACTCCAGGAGGCCGTCGTCTACGGCTCCCGCAGGCTGCGGGTCCGGTTCGGCTTCGTCGGTCATGGTCCCAGTATGCGCGCGCCGCTACGCGAGATCGGCGTGCCGGGACAGATCCGCATGCTGCGCGACGAACGCCCGGGCAAGGCGCTTCGTGACGCCGAGTTCGGCGACGAGATGCTCGAGGTCCGGTGCCCACCGCGCGATGGCCCGGAACTCGTCGAGGTCGATGAGGTTCGACGCGGCGAAGCGGTCGGCCTGCACCTCGTGTTTCGGTCGGTCGTCCTCGTGGCCGAGCACGCAGTGCGCGATGCCGTGGGCGAGGGCGTTCCGGCGGTGGACGGACCGGAGCGACTCCTGGATGACGATCGTGTGCGCGGACGGCAGCCAGCGCTCATGGGACACCCGCAGGGGCCGGAAGATCACCGCGAGACCGAGCTCCTCCGCGTGCGCATACGGGTCGTAGGCGCGCCCACGCTCACGGGGCTTCCGGCTCGGGTTGCTCCAGTTCTCCATCGGTGATTGCCGCCCCACGTTCCCCCTCCAACTGCTCCGTCGTCCACGACGCAGCTTCCCTCTGCCGGCGTCTGCGATCCAGCTCGTCATTCGTAGCAGTGGTGTCCGACACGGGGGCCACTCGCTCGTCGTCGCTCGCCTGCAGTTCGGCCTCGATCCGACTCATCCCCCCGACGGCTTGGAGGGCGTCGGCCAGGAGGCGCACCGGATCGGCGCCGGTCGCCGCGCAGAGCGTGACGAAGGTCGGGCCACTGATCTCGCTGCGACCGGCAAGGACCCGCTGCAGTGTCGTCGGACTCATCCCCGTCGCCTCAGCCAGGGCGCGCTGATTCATGCGTCGCCGCTTGTAGGCGGCGACGAGTTCGTCCGCCAACGCCTGATTGACCATCGCCTCTGCTGCGTTCACGTTCCGATCGTAGCCAGAAACCCTGTCGCGAACGGCAGAAAACCTGCCTCATGCGCTCTATAGTGTCACCTCCGACCTGAATGATGCCAGATGAGACAACTTCTGGAAACCATCCAGGTCACCCACCACCACCCGCGACGCCTGAGGAGGCACCATGACCGAACACCGGACATCACCGGAACCACCGCCGACACCACCGCCCGTCCCGTTCCCGGCGCAGCGGATCATCCGCACCGTGATCCAGACGACCGCGGCGGTGATCTTGAGCTCGGTGGCCTGCATCACGACCGCGAGCATCATCGCGCCACAGCTCCTGGAGGCGATCCGGGAACTCCTCCCGGACGACGTCTACGCCTGGGCGGCGGCGGCCGTGGCCACGACGGCCGCGATCGCCGCAGCACTGGCCCGGATCATGGCGATCCCCGGCGTGAACGGGTTCCTGACGAGACTGAGAGCAGGATCCACACCCCGCCATGCTCGTCTCGATTCCGACGCCGAATCTGCCACTGGAGAAACAATTTCAGGATGAATCGACAAGATGAACTAGACAAGACGACGAAATGATCATAGAGTCTCTATCGAACACACGTTCGAATGTCGGAGGACACTTCCTCCATCAACAGAAAGGAGGGCTCATGGTCTTGAAGTACCAGCAACCGTTCACACAGACGGATCAGGCGACAGACGGCTGGGGCTCTTGGGCGGATGGGCGTACACAGGCCCATCGAGGCGTCGACTACCAACCGGGGGCCGGCGCATCGATTCCCGCAGTGGCAACCGGGACGGTGTCGTACAACGACTGGAACTCCGCGCTCGGCAACGTCCTCGTGATCGCCCATCCGGATGGCATGTACTCGGGATACTCGCACATGCGTGATCGATCGCCGCATGCGCCGGGGACGGGGATCACGCGGGGCCAGCACGTCGGCTACGTCGGGAACACCGGCACGGCGTCTCGGGCCGCGCATCTGCACCTCACCATCACCTACACCGCGGACGGAACCTGGAACAACGGTGACATCAACGTCACTGTCGACCCGTACGCATTCATCAACGCTCGCCTCAACGGCGACGACCCCAACACCACCCCACCACAGAAAGAAGAAGACGACATGGCAGCAGGAACCCTCATCAAGCGACAGGACAACGCGGCGGTCTACTGGCAGGAGCACCCACTCGCTCCGCTGTACCCGCTGAACGGCGGCCAGTTCGCCGCCTACACCAACCAGGGGCTGAAGCTCAACGACCTCGCGCCGGCGAGCTTCGACCCGATCATCCAGCGGGTCGGCCGTTACACGCTCGACCAGCAGGAACGACGCATCCCCGCTGGCACGACCGACGCCAAGTACGAGGGCTGGCAGATCTACCTGCCCAACCGCCCGCTGTAACCCTTCCGGGTTCTCGCAAGGGAATCACTCCCACACCGGGCATCCTCCGAGCAGACCGTAATTGCTCGGGGGATGCCCCCTCAGCATCGGAGGAACCACATGGTTCTCAGATATCAACACCCGTTCGCCCAGATCGACCTCGCCGACGGCTGGGGATCGATGGCCGGCGGGCGGACCCAACCGCACCGCGGTTTGGACTACCAACCCGGCACTGGAGCCGCGATCCCCGCTGTCGCAGCCGGGGTCGTCTCCGCCAACCGGTGGAACGCGACCCTCGGGCAGATCGTCGTCATCGCACATCCCGACGGCATGTACTCGGGCTACTCGCATCTGGCGGCGGCCTCACCCCATCAGGTCGGTGCGGCGATCGTCCGCGGTGAACCCGTCGGCGTCGTCGGGAGCACCGGGTCCGCAGCCCGAGGACCCCATCTCCACCTCACCATCACCTTCACCGCGGACGGCACGTGGAACAACGCAGACATCGGCGTCACCACCGATCCATATCTCTTCATCAACGCTCGCCTGAACGGCGAGGACCCGGTTCACCCTCTCAAGGAGTCAGACATGCCCAAGATCATCAGCGTGCCAGGTGGCACCATCGCGCTCGTCACCGAGACGTTCGGCACGATGTACACGTCCGCCAGCGGCGGGCAGGGATTCTCCATCGCCGCCAACACGAAGGTCTACGGTCAGGTCAGCGGGCTGACCCAGGACCAGGTCTCGACCCTCGTCGCCGAGGCGAACGCCCGAGGCCAGCGCATCGCCGACCTCGTCGCGGCCGCGCGATAGCCGCACCGGCACGAGGAAGCCCCCGAGCAGACCGTAACTGCTCGGGGGCTTCCTCCATTCTGCACGGTGCACGCCCGGTACACAGTGCCCAGGTTCGATGCTCAGGCGAACTGCGCGTAGAACGCGTCAGGTCCGTGGGCGAGCGAGGCCTTGACGATGGCGCTCCACTCGTCGACGACGACCTCGGAAGCGCCGGCTGCGACGCCGTCGAGGCTCGCCCGTGCGACGTCCGCGGGGTCGACCATCGGGCCCTCGTAGCCGGCCATGATGTCGGTGTCGGCGGCCCCGAGGTGGAGCCCCTGCACCGTGACGCCCTTCGGGGCGAGTTCCAGACGGACCGCGTTCGTCATGTTCCACTCCGCCGCCTTCGCCGCGGCGTATCCGCCTGAACCGGGGTGCGCGAACCAGCTCAGGGCGGAGAGCACGTTGACGATCGCCCCTCCACCGTTCCCCTCGATCACCGGCGCGAACGCACGCACCATGGCGAGGTTGCCCCAGTAGTGCGTGTCCATCTCGCGCCGAGCGTTCGCGAGGTCGTCGGTCAACATCGAGCCCTGCGTGGCGATGCCGGCGTTGTTGACGAGCAACGTGACGTCGCTCGCGATCTCGGCCGCCGCAGCGACGGACGCCTCATCGGTGATGTCGAGCTGCAGCACCTCCACGCCCGGGATGTCGACGAGTTCCGGGCGCCGCGCGGTCGCGTATACCTTCGAGGCGCCGCGCTCGAGCAGCTGCACGACGAACCGGCGTCCGATGCCCCGGTTCGAGCCGGTGACGAGTGCGACGGATCCTGCGATGTCCATGATTCCCTTCCGCGTGCGGGTCGATCCCGCAGCAGCCTGGTTAGGCTAAGACCTCACATCAATGTCAGGTGCAAGCCAGGAATGGAAGATCGATGCGCATCGGAGATCTCGCGGCTCGGACCGGGGTGAGCGTCCGCTCGCTCCGCTACTACGAGGAGCAGGGGCTGCTCACCGCCACCCGCACGACGAGTGGCCAGCGGACCTATGAACGAGCGGCGGTGGAACGCGTCGAGCTCGTGCAGCAGCTCTTCGCGGCCGGCCTGCCGAGCCGCACCATCGTCCAGCTGCTCCCCTGCGTCGATGCGGGAGTCGCGACGCCGGAGTCCCTCGCGCTGCTCCGGACCGAACGCGACCGCATCACCGCCCAGATGGCCGACCTCGAAGCAGCACGCGCCCGCTTGGAAGCGGTCATCGACATCACCCTCCACCCGACGCCGGAGCACTGCCCCGCCCTGCGGGAGGAGCTTCCGGCCGAGCTGGACGCCGCCTGACGCCACCCGGCACGGCTCCGGCAGGGTCGGCCCATCGCGGCTACCATGACCACGTCGGAGGTCGAGGGCTACCGGTCGCTCGCCTTCGCGGCAGCCGAGTCGGGCACGCCTGAGCCCGACTCCCGATCCGGGGGGTAAGCGATGAGTGAATCAGCGAAGCAGGGGTCAGCGAAGCAAGGACCAGCGACCGCCACCGAGTCGGTCGCCGCCCAGGCGGCGCGCACCCGGCTCGAGGAGCGCGTGGCGGGCATCGAGTCGATCCTGATCTCGGTCCCGATGCTGCTGCTCGAGATCGCCCTCATCCTCTCGCTGTTCGTCCCCTACGCGAGCCAGACGAAGACGGATGAGGACCCTGAGTCCTTCAACCTGTTCTTCTTCCTCGCGGGATTCGCCGATCGCGACGACGACGGCGACCCGGAGGCTGCCTCGATCCTGTTCGCGAGTGCGTTCCTGATACTCATCGTCGTGATCGTCGGCACGATCTGCACGGCGCCGACCCTCGCGGGCAAGCGGGTCTCGTCGCGAGCGGGAGCGACCGCGGTGACCTTCATCATCGTGCTCATCCTCGGCAACATCGGCGCCTGGATGGTCATGCTGATGGGGGTCTACGCCGACTCGCCCTGGACCATCGGTCCAGCTCTGCCACTGCTCAACCTCGGCACCCTGCTCGCGGCGATGATCGCCTTCATGCCCGGCTACCGTCGCATCTGGGAGCGATAGCAGTTCGAGGTCAGTGTGCGATGGGGAGCACTGCCCATCCGACGATCGTCGCGCACCCTCGCCGCGTTGCCATACTGAGTCCGTGAGTGGAACCGACGTTGCGCCGACGGGCGTGCTACAGGACTATCAGTGGGCCGTCGAGGCCGAGCTGCAGAACACCCCATTCACCGTCACCAGCCTCCCCGACGGGTTCCAGGTCGGATACGACCTGGCGGACGCCCGCTGGTGGAACGTCCTCCAGCTGAACGAGGTGTCCGACAGCATCACCTACACCGTGCGGGTCGATGAGCGACGACGGCGGTTCAGCATCACCGACACGGTCAAGCGGATGAGCTGGTCGGCTGGTGTCTCCGGCTTCGTGCCGCGCCTCTCCTGGTCGTTCTCCTGGCAGTCCGGCCGTGTCCGGTACGGCAGGGTCATCATGCTCGGGACCTCTCCCGGCGGGTTCGAGATCGCGTTCAGCCCCGAGAACGAACGCGCGCGGATCAAGGAGATCGGCGAAGAACTCGGTCTGCGTCCTCGCATGAGCCCCCATGTCAGCATCGGGCTCTGGGCGGCGGCCGGTGGCGTCGCGGTCGGCCTGATCGTGCCCGCCATCATCATGCTGAGTCTTTCCCTCACCGGGAACCACTGATGCAGGAGCTTCGAATCGGGACGGTGGCGCACTGGTGATGGCGAGCAAGCGCGCGGCGGGCGACACACGGGGCTTCCTGCACAGCAGGGTATTCCAGACGGCGGCGATCGTCCTGATGCTGTTGGCCGGTCCGGTGGCCGTGGTCGTCGGCTCCTTCATGATGGCTGCCGACAGCGACCTGTTGCAGAACGGGGAGCGGACGAGTGGGACGGTCACCGAGGTCGACGACGGCCGGAAGGCATCTCACCACCGGTTCAGGACCGACTATCTGGCACCCGACGGTTCGCCACAGCGGGTCTGGGCGGACTGGCCCCTCGACGGCAAACCCGCCGTCGGCGACGTCGTCACGGTGATCTACCGCGCGGACGACCCCGGCACGGCGGTGCTCGAGGGCTATGACGGACCGGGGACCCCGGTCGTCGGGATCGGTGTCGTGCTGACCGGCGTGAGTCTCCTGATCGGCACCGCGATGCTCGTCGGGGTCTTGCTTCGAGCAGGCCGCGGGCCCGACCCCGAGGAGATCTCGAAGCCGTAACCGTGCGGCGACCGAGGTCGCCGCCCGTCCGAGCATCTCGTCACCGGGTCGACTCGCACAGCTCCTCGCTCTTGACGGACCAGGTCTGCATGCGCCAGGGTCGACATCACGATGTGAGCGATCACAATCCGTGACCCTGATCCCGAGACGATGGAGTTTCCAGGTGAGTCCACAACGCCTATCGACCATGCGACCCCGGCACCTGTCCCGTAACTGGACAACCCCGCTGGTGGCCTCACCCAAGCGGACCGCTGCCTGGGGCGCGATGATCATGGTAGGAGTCATCTCCGCTCTGGGCGCCACGCCGGCGACGGCAGCCGCCGACTCGAGTGCGCTGCTGCACTATCGATTCGACACGGCCGCGAACGGTGTGGTGCCGGATGTGAGCGGTAACGGCAACGACGGGACGCTCAGGAACGTGGGCGGCACGGTCGCCGACGGCCTGCTCACCCTGCCCGGCGGCTCGGCCGACTCGGCGCCCTATCTCGACATCCCGACCGACGATCTGGCCGGGGTGCAGACGTTGACCTCGAGCATCTGGCTCGAGTCGCAGTCACCAGCTGGGAACACCGCTGCAGCCTTCATCGGCACCCCGGTCGGCGATGGCCAGTTCTCAGCGGGCTACTGGTTGCTCAATCCGGCGAATCCGAACGGGTACGTCAAGTCCGTCATCACGGATTCGGTGAACCCCGGAGCACCCTGGACGACCGAGGTGGGCGCCGGTTCGACCAACGCGCCTACCAGCGGACTCCGGACCCCGACCGGGATGGCGCTCTACACGACCGTGATCGACGGCCCGGCCGGAACGTTGACGAGCTACGTGAACGGTGAGCGGATCGCGCAGACCGCCATCACGCGCGACCTGGCGTCCTTCGGTCCGGACCTCGTCGCCTACCTCGGCCGCTCCACCTACGCGGACGCCGGGTGGAAGGGCTCCATCGACGAGGTCGTCCTGAGCGATGTCGCGATGACGGCGACGGAGGTCCAGGACGCGTTCATCGAGCAGTCGATCGAGAAGGCGTCGTCCGGGCTGCGCGTACCGACGGAGGCGACGAGCGACTTCGCACTCCCCTCGACCTCCTATGGCACGCGTCTGAGCTGGACCTCGGATGACGCCGCCATCGTCGTGGAGGACGGGCTCGCGCGGGTGGTCCGGCCGACGAATGGCGAGCAGGACGCCACGGTGACCCTCACTGCCACGGTGACCGCCGGAGACCGACAGGAGACGTTGGCATTCCCCGTCCGGGTCGCCGCCGACCGCTCCGACGCTGAGAAGCTCGCCCTCGACCTGGAGGGCATCCGGATCACCAATTCGGATGACATCCGGTCCAACTTCTCCGTCCCAGGCAAGGGCCCGAACGGATCGTCCTTCACCTGGTCCGTCATCGGCGGCACCAAGGCGGCGACGGTCCGCGCGGGAGTCGACGAATCGTCGAAGACCATCGACGTCGTACGCCCCGCCACCGGGAGTGCCGTGACCGTGACGCTCCGCGCCACCGCGCGCATCGCCGGATCCGAACTGACGCGGGACATCACCGTGTCCGTCCAGCCGCTGCCGGCGGACCAGCCGGATCCCGAAGCCTATGTGTGGGCGTTCTTCACCGGGGAGGGCAGTGGTGCCGAGCAGGTCAGCCTCGCTGCATCCAAGGGCAACGACGCGTTGAGCTGGAACACGCTGAACGGGGGCAAGCCGATCTTCACGTCGACCCAGGGCACGACCGGTCTGCGCGACCCGTTCATCCTCCGCTCCCCCGATGGCGACCGGTTCTTCATGATCGCCACCGACCTGAAGATCGACGGTCTTCCCGGCGGCTTCGCCACGGCCCAGATCAGTGGGTCGCGGTACATCGAGGTCTGGGAGTCGAACGACCTGGTCACCTGGTCCGAGCAACGGCATGTGAAGGTCTCCTCGGACTTCGCCGGGAACACCTGGGCGCCCGAAGCCTACTGGGACGACAAGCTGGACACCTTCGTCGTGTTCTGGGCCTCGAACCTGTACGACACCACGGACGAGAGCCAGCGGACGAACGTGACCTACAACCGGATGATGTACGCGACGACCGACGACTTCATCACCTTCTCCGATCCCGAGCCGTGGATCGACGTCTCGCGTGGGCCCGGTCTCGGCACGATCGACTCCTCGGTCACGAAGTCGGGCGACTACTACTACCGGTTCACGAAGGACGAGGGGACGCTGACCATCCGCGAGGAGCGGTCGACGGATCTCCTCGCCACCGAGACGGGGACCCTGCCCGGTGCGGGAGGACCTGCCGACCAGTGGAGTCTCGTCAAGGACCAGGTCGCCTCCGGATTGCCGAACGGCGAGCCGGGCGGTGTCTACCTGAACGGCGAGGGCCCGAGTGTCTTCCCCGCGAATCCCGGCGACGTGAACGGGCTCGACTGGTATCTGTTCATCGACCAGCCCGACTACCACGGTGGCCCGAACCACTACATCCCGTTCGGGACCGACTCCCTCGACGACGGCGACTCCTGGGAGCCGTTGGGGGCCAAGCTCCGGGAGAACCTTCCTCAGAACGCGGACGGCGGAAAACCGAGGCACGGCACGGTCATCCCCGTGACCCGTGCCGAGTACGAACGTCTGTTGACCGCCTACGCGCCGGCTGTCGCCGTCCAGGACGTCTCGGTACCCGACGTCGTCACCGCGGTGGGAACGGCTCCGAGCCTGCCGTCCGCCGTGCTGACGAAGGTGGACCGTTCGATCGAGACCGTCCCTGTGGACTGGGCGGCCGTGCAGGCCGATCAGTATGGAGCGCCCGGCAGGTTCACCGTGTCGGGAACGGCGGCAGACGATGCCCGCACGCCGGTCGACGTCACCGTCACCGTGCGGGCGGGGGGCGCGCTGCCGGGTGGACCCGAGCCGTCCACCCCGCCAGCGGCGGAACCGGGTTCGTCGTCGGGTGGTGACGCCGTCAGCGGCCCTGGCCCGAGGGACGGCCTGGCGTCCACGGGGGTCGACACGGAGGCCGTCGCGCTCCTGGCGACGGCCGCGACCATCGCCCTCCTCGTCGGCGGGCTGCTCACCCGGCGCCGCACGAGACGTGGGGAGATCTAAGGGCGATCTCGGCGTCGCACTGGAGGAGGAAGGGACCACCGCTGAGCCGCCCCGCGGACCGTGCCCGTCTGCTCGACCGTCGACGGGCACGAGGCCTGGCTAGGCTTGGTTGATGAGCTCCGATGACGAAGTGATTCAAGCCATCACCGCTGGTTCCGATGCAGGACTCGTGATGGATTTCGACGGGGTCCTCTCCCCGATCACGGACGAGCCGGCCCTCAGCGAGTTGCTGCCTGGCACAGCGCAGACGCTCGAGCGGCTGGCTGGGAAGCTCTCCACGGTCGCGCTCCTCTCTGGGCGCCCGGTGGGTTTCCTCGCCGACCGCGCCACGATCCCCGGTGTCGACCTCTACGGCTCGTACGGTCTCGAACGTCTCACCGACGGCGTCATCGACGTCGTGCCCGAAGCCCAGGAGTGGACGACTGCTGTCCAGTCAGCGACGCGTGAACTCCACCGAGAACTCGACAGCATCGACGGTGTCGACGTCGAAGAGAAGTCCCTCGCCGTCGCAGTCCACTGGCGCCGTGCACTCGACCGCGCGGCGGCCGAGCGATTGGTGGCGCCGCTCGTCGAGCGCGTCATCGACGAATTCGGGCTCAGGCGGGAACCCGGCAAGTGCGTCGAAGAGCTGCGGATGCCCTTGGATGAGGACAAAGGGACGGCGCTGCACAGGATCATCCGGGCTGATGGTTTGGGTGTCGTCGCATACGCCGGTGATGACCGTGGGGACCTGCCTGCGTTCAGGGTGGCGCTGGCCAGCGGCGGGTATGCACTCGTCGTCGACGGCCCCGATGCTGCGGTGGAGGTCGCTTCGGTGGACGGAGTCCACTTCGCAGGTCCCGGCGAGTTCCAGCAGTGGCTCCAGCAACTCGACGACGCTCTGGGATGACCGTATCGCTCTGAGAACCAGTAGCCTCGATGACATCCTCGCCGCGTGGGCGGAGACGCCTGCGAAGCCAACGGCTCGCCGGTCACGACGTTCGCAACCTCGGGCGGTTGAGTCTTCTCACGCCGACGACGATGTGACTCCGACCTTGTGGAGCGTCGTCCTGGGCTCTCACATCTCTGAAAATGGGCGAGGTCGTTCAGCCAATGGCGAGGGGAATCGAATCGTGTCGGCGGGCATTCAGTCGCCTCGATCGAGCCAACGATGTGCACGGGGCGTCGCTGACCGGCTTCAAGCGCTACTCGCAGTCGTGCGCGATTCAGCGAACGCTGCGGCAAAACAGAGAAGCACCGAAGAAATCTCCGGTGCTTCTCTCTTGAACAGCTGATCTGGTAGCAGGAGAGAGATTCGAACTCTCGACCTCACGATTATGAGTCGTGCGCTCTCACCAACTGAGCTACCCTGCCACGTCTCTCCGTATGCCGGCGAGAGCAGTGACGGAGAGAACGAGCCCCGAGCGGGACTTGAACCCGCGACCTCTTCCTTACCAAGGAAGTGCTCTACCACTGAGCTATCGGAGCGCGAACCAAACCGCTCACGCGGAAATGGCACCAGTAGAGACTAGCATCCCGCGAGGGGTGCTTCGTACACCGGATCGGGATCAGTTCGCGGCGAAGGTGTCCGCGGCGTGGACGACCTTCTGCAGGTACGACGCGGCCCCGTTGTACGACCCGATCGCCGCGATCCAATCGGCCTCGATGCGGAGGTCACGGCCACCGTGGCACAGGTAGTGCGCTGCGGCGAGCGCCGCGTCGTCGATCTGCTGCGGGTCCGCGACGCCGTCGCCGTTCCCGTCCGCGCCCCACCGCTGCCAGGTCGACGGGATGAACTGCATCGGCCCGACCGCACGATCCCATCTGGCGTCACCGTCGAAGGCGCCGCGGTCCGTGTCGGTGACGGCATCGAACTCGGTGCCGGTGAGCGCCGGGCCGACGATGGGTGGAACGGCCCGCCCGGCGTCGTCGAGGGCACCGCCGAAGATCGTGCCGTGGCCGGACTCGACGCTGCCGAGCGCGGCCAGCGTGTTCCAGGCGATCCCGCAGCCCGGCTGCGTCTCCGCGACGGCGAGCGCCGCACCGGCGTAGGCGACCATCGCCCGCTCGGGGATGCCGAGGCGGAGCGCCGTGGCCGTCGCCCAGGCACGGTCCACCCGGTCGGTGACGGCCGCCGGCGCTGTTCCAGCCGAGCCCGCGGCGGGGATGCCCGGTCCCTCGACGGCAGCATGTGGCGCGGTTCCGAGGGTCGAGTCCCGTGCTTCCGCCCGACTGATGAGCTCCGGTCCCCAGACGACCGCTGCCACGATGACGGCGAGACCGACGATCGCGACCGCCCCGCCGGCGACGAGCCATCCCACGCGGATCCCCGCCCGCCGGTTCCGGCGTGTCGGTGCGACGGGGCGCCGGGAGCCGTTGCGCGCGCCGGACGGTCGGGACCGCGGCTTCCGCGTCGAGCGGGTGGCGCTGGTCGTGCGTCGTCCGGGCGCAGCGGTCTTGCGTTGTGGGGGCCGACGCGCACCACTCCCCTTCGCCGATGTCCCCACCAGTCCACCGTACCCGCGCGTCGGTCGGCGCCGTGCGCCGCAGGTTCAGTGCTCCTGGGCAGCCTTCGCAGCCTGCTTGGCCTGACGCTTCGCCCGAAGGTCCTTCGCGACGGCGACGCCCTTCTTGGCTGCGGCGTTCGCCTTCGTGCTGGCCTGCTTCGCACCCTCGAACTCCGAGGCGAGGACGGCGAGCCCGCCGACGGCGATCAATGCTCCCGGTCCGGGAAGCGGGATCAGGGCCACGCCGAGGGCCACGGTGCCACCGCCGACGACACCGACGCCCGCCCGGTAGACCCGGTTCGCGGTCGGATTCCGACGGATAATGCCACGCGTCGTCCGGGCCGCTGATCCGGCGATGCCTGCCGCCTGCGAGGCGACGCGCTTCGCCGTGCTGCGGGCCGAGCCGTCCGATTCCGTGGTCATGTCCCCACTCTAAGCAGGGCGGGCGGGTCGGTGGCCGGGAATCCGGTCCGAATCGACGTGGCTCCCGTGTGACCGAACCGACGTGAGCGCGGGGTGCCAGCGCGACCGCACCCCTCTGGAGCGCCGCGCTCGCCGCCATGCATCGCACTCGTGTCAGCGCACCGCGCTGGCCAGTCCACGAGCGGCGACGGGCCCCGTGGATGGCCTAGGGTAGCGACATGGACTCCGCCCTCCCGACCACGTCGGCGACCGCAGCTCAGCACGCCTCCCCCGCAGGAGGCTCCACCCCCGGTTCGGAGTGGTGGCGCTCCGCCGTCATCTACCAGATCTACCCGCGATCGTTCGCGGACGCGAACGGCGACGGCCTCGGCGACCTGCCCGGGATCACCTCCCGCCTCGGCGCCCTGCAGGAGCTCGGCGTCGACGCCATCTGGCTGTCCCCCTTCATGACGAGCCCGCAGAAGGACGCCGGCTACGACGTCGCCGATTATTGCGACGTCGACCCCATCTTCGGCACGCTCGCCGACTTCGACGCGATGACCGCTGCCGCGCACGCTGCCGGCATCCGCGTCATCGTCGACCTCGTCCCCAACCACTCCTCGAGCGCCCACCGTTGGTTCCAGGAGGCCCTCGCGGCCGGGCCCGGCTCGGCGGAGCGCGCCCGATACATGTTCCGCGACGGCAAGGGCGAGCACGGCGAGATCGCCCCCAACAACTGGGAGTCCGTCTTCGGCGGTCCGGCATGGACGCGCGTCACCGAGGCCGACGGCACGCCTGGCCAGTGGTACCTGCACATCTTCGACTCCTCGCAGCCCGACTTCGACTGGACGAACCCGTGGGTCCGCGAGCAGTTCCGCGACATCCTCCGGTTCTGGCTCGACCGCGGCGTCGACGGGTTCCGCGTCGACGTGGCGCACGGCATGATCAAGGCCGACGGCCTGCCCGACTACACCCCACCGGCCGAGGGCGGCAGCATGGGTGGCGCCTCGGCGGGCGTCGCACTCGAACCCGGCATCAGCACCGGGCCCGCCTCGTGGCCGGAGACCGCGCCCTACTGGGGTCAGGACGGCGTCCACGAGATCTACCGCGACTGGCACGAGCTGCTCGCGACGTACGACGGGGACCGTGTGCTGTGCGCCGAGGCCTGGGTCGACCCGCTCGACAAAATGGCCCTGTGGGTGCGCCCCGACGAGATGCAGCAGGCGTTCAACTTCCCGTACCTCGAGACACCGTGGAACGCAGCCGCGCTCAAGACCATCGTCTCGGAGTCGCTGCGCGCGTTCGCCCAGGTCGGCGCACCGAGCACCTGGGTGCTCTCGAACCACGACGTCGTCCGGCACGCGTCCCGCCTAGCGCTCACGGAGGAGAACCCCCAGGGCTACGGCGTCGGTCCGAACACCCCCGGCCAGCCGGACCGGGCCCTCGGGTTGCAGCGGGCCAGGGCGGCGACCGCCCTCATGCTGAGCCTGCCCGGTGGGGCGTACCTCTACCAGGGTGAGGAGCTCGGGCTCCCCGAGGTCATCGACCTGCCGGATGACGCCCGACAGGACCCGACGTGGTTCCGCACGAACCACGAACGGTACGGCCGCGACGGTTGCCGCGTGCCGATCCCGTGGGAGGCCGGCCACCCCGCGTACGGCTTCAACACGACCGGTGCGTCCTGGCTGCCGCAGCCCGACGACTGGAACGACTACTCGCGCGACGCACAGGCCGGCATCCCCGGTTCGACGCTGGAGCTGTACCGCACGCTGCTCCGTCTGCGCCGCGAGCACACGCTGGGACTCGGCTCGATCGCCTGGATCGAAGGGGCTCCCGACACCATCCTCGCGCTGACCAACGGTGCGGTCACGGTCGTCGCGAACACCGGTGCCGACGACATCGCCGTGCCCTCGTCGCTCGCGGACTCGGCCGTGCTCGTCGCGAGCGGACCCTTCGACGGCAGGACCATCCACGGCGACACGACGGTCTGGTTCACGACGCCGTCGACCCTGCCCGTCGGCTGAGACCTGGCCCGGGTCAGTGGTGCAGGATGGCGACGGAGTGCGCTCCGAGCCGCAGTGACCCCTCCGTCGTGACGACCTCGCCGAAGCTGTCGAGCAGCTCACCGACCCGCTGGGTGAGCTCCACCGGTTCCGTCCCGAAGTTCACCGCGAGCATCGCAGAGCCACGACGCAGGACGAACGAGCCGGTCGCCTCGTCGACGATCGCGGTCGTGTCGGCGAACGCCGGATCGGTGAACGCCGGGACCGTCCGCCGCAGCTCGATCACCCGTCGGTACCAGGTCAGCAGCGTCGCGTGCCGCCCACGGGACCGCTCCGACCAGTCGAGCACCGACCGACGGTAGGTCTCGGGATCCTGGGGATCCGGCACGTCGGCCTCGTTCCAACCCATCCGGGCGAACTCGGCGATCCGGCCCTTCGCCGTCGCCTCACCGAGCTCGGGCTCCGGGTGCGAGGTGAAGAACTGCCAGGGCGTCGAGGCGGCCCACTCCTCCCCCATGAACAGCATCGGGGTGAACGGTCCGAGCAGCGTGACGGCGGCGGCGATGGCGAGCTGCCCGTCGTCGAGGGTCGCGGCCAGCCGGTCGCCCGTCGCGCGGTTCCCGATCTGGTCGTGGTTCTGGTCGGAGACGACAAGCCGCCAGCTCGGCGTCCGTTCGAGGTCGATGCGGCGGCCGTGGTGGCGCTTGCGGAAGCTCGACCAGGTGCCGTTGTGGAAGAACCCCTCCTCCATGACCTTGCCGAGCGCACCGAGCGGCGCGAAGTCGGCGTAATAGCCGGACACCTCGCCGGTGAGCGCCACGTGCAGTGCGTGGTGGAAGTCGTCGCTCCACTGCGCGTCGAGACCGTACCCGCCAGCACCGCCGGGCCCCCGGGGCGTGATGAGCTTCGGGTCGTTCAGATCCGACTCGGCGATGAGCGTGAACGATCGGTCGAGGTCGGCGCTGAGCGCATCCACCGCGGCGTCGAGTTCTTCGAGGAGGTGGATCGCACGGGTGTCGTGCAGGGCGTGGACCGCGTCGAGGCGCAGGCCGTCCACCCCGTACTCCTCGAACCACAGCAGCGCGCTGTCGATGATGTACCGACGCACCTCGTCGGAGTCCGGCCCGTCGAGGTTGAGGCTGTCGCCCCAGGTGTTGCCGGCGCCGTCCGCGAGGTAGGGGCCGAAGCGCGGCAGGACGTTGCCGGAGGGGCCGAGGTGGTTGTACACGACGTCCTGGATGACGGCGAGCCCGCGCTCATGGCACGCGGCGACGAAGCGACGGTAGCCGTCCGGTCCGCCGTAGGCCTCGTGGACAGCCGACCAGAAGACGCCGTCGTAGCCCCAGTTCCAGACGCCGTTGAACGCGTTGACCGGCAGGACCTCGACGGCGTCGACGCCCAGCTCGACCAGGTCGTCGAGGCGTTCGATCGCCCCGTCGAAGGTGGCCGCCTCGGTGAAGGTGCCGATGTGGAGTTCGTAGAGCACGGCACCGATGAGGGAGCGACCCCGCCAGCCGGTCCCGTCGCACGGCACGGGGTCGGATGCGACGACGCGCGACGGGCCGTGGACGCCCTCCGGCTGCCGACGCGAGCGTGGATCTGCGAACGGACCCTCACCGTCGACGAGGTAGCGGTAGTCGCTGTCGACGACCGCCGCGCGGGGCTCGGCACCGTCGAGCGCGATCCACCATCCTTCGGCGACGTCGCGGTCCATCGGGTGCTGCTCACCGTCCAGGACGAGGTCGACGCGCTGGGCCTCGGGTGCCCAGACACGGAACCCGTCAGCCGGACTCGTGGTGCTGGTCGTCATCGTGCTCACTCCTCGCTCGCGGCCTCGGCCGCATCGTCGGGCCGCGTCAGGACGGCGACGGGATACTGCTCCAGCAGCGCCGCGAGACGGACCTCGCCACCCTGCAGCTCACGGCCGGTCAGCACGTCGACGAGCCGGCCCTCCGGCAGGGTGACCGTGGTCGACTTCCAACCGCCATGCTCCGCGAGCCGGAGCGAGAGCCGGGTCGCGACCGTGGTCACGCCACCACGTGAGAACGCGACGACGTGGTCGGCGGCCGGTCCGTCCGCCCCGATGGGGGTGTACTCGGCGAACCGCGACGGGTGCTTTCGTCGCAGACGGAGGAGCCGACTGGTCACGAGGAGCTTCGCCGCTCCGTCCGCGTCGACCGGCGGCAGCCAGCCATCGTCGAGACGGGCCAGCACCGCGCGACGCTCGGCGTAGTCGACCGGGCGACGGTTGTCGGGGTCCACGAGCGATCGGTCCCAGAGCTCGCTGCCCTGGTACACGTCCGGCACGCCCGGCATCGTGAGCTGGATCGCCTTGGCGACCAGACTGTTCGTCCATCCGGCCGCCTCGACGTCCGCGACGGCGTCGAGCAGCGCGGCGTTCGCACGACGGCTGTCGTACAGTCCGTCGACCGCTGCATGCAGGGCGGCCTCGAACGTCTCGTCCGGTGCGGTCCACGTGGTCGAGTCGCCTGCCTCACGGGCGGCCTTCTCGACGTAGGCGTGCAGTCGCTCGCGCTCGATCGGCCACGCACCGACGGCCGCCTGCCAGACCAGCTGCTCGAGCTGCCGGTCGGGGAAGCCGTTCGAGGTGTGGAGGGCGACGGCGTGCTCCGCCCACCGGTCCGCGACCTCACTCAGGGCGTCGATACGGGCGCGGACGTCTTCGCTGCGCTTCGTGTCGTGCGTGCTGAGCGTCGTCATCGAGGACGGCCACTCCGCCTGCCGCCGTGCCTGGCGGTGGTGGAACTCGGCGACGCTGATGTCG
Source organism: Plantibacter auratus (assembly GCF_050587365.1). Classification (NCBI taxonomy): domain Bacteria; kingdom Bacillati; phylum Actinomycetota; class Actinomycetes; order Micrococcales; family Microbacteriaceae; genus Plantibacter; species Plantibacter auratus. Next base: position 283,100 of record NZ_JBOBFV010000005.1, read on the forward strand.
GTCTCGGCGGGGTCGCCACCGACCTCGGTCAGCGAGGTGAGCGCCGTGTAGCGGTAGAACGCGGTGTCCTCGACGCCCTTCGCCATCACCATGCCCGAGGTCTGCTGGAACCGCGCGGCGAGCGGATCGGTCGAGTTGCGCAGGCGCGGAGCCAAGGCGGCGAAGGCGTCTGCGAGCTCCGGCCGACGGGTCTCCGCCTCGTCGAGTGCGGCGTCCAGGTATTCGTCGCCGAGCGGCAGGTAGGAGCGGTAGACGGGGAACGCGGTCAGGATCTCGGCGAGGGCGTCCACGGCGTCCGGGACCTCGGGCACGAGTCTCGCGAGACGTCGCACCTCGGAACCGAGGATCCCGTCGGCGATGCCGCGCTTCGTGGTGTGCACGAGGTCGTCCCACGCTTCACGCGTCAGTTCGACGCCGGCGAGCTGGCCGAGCGTCGGCAGCCCGGTCGGGTCGACGAGCACCCGGTCGACGTCGCCCAGGGCGTCGTAGCCGGTGGTGCCGAGCGTGGCCCACTCGGCCGGCAGGTCCTCTTCGCCCTCGAGGATCTTCTCCACCCAGATGGGTGCTCCACCGATGCGCTCGGACAGTCGGTCGAGGTAGGCACCGGGGTCGAGGAGCCCGTCTGGGTGGTCCACGCGGATCCCGTCGGCGAGGCCGTCGTCGAACCAACGACCGATCTCGACGTGCGAGCCGTCGAAGACCGCCGGGTCCTCGACCCGGATCGCTGCGAGCGTGTTGACGGCGAAGAACCGTCGGTAGTTCAGCTCGCTGTCGGCGCGGCGCCAGTTCACCAGCTCGTAGTGCTGGCGGTCGTGTACCTCGCGGGCGCTCGCGTCGTCGTCCGCCGTCCCGGGAGCGATGGGCAGTCGGTGGTCGAAGTAGCGCAGTTCGCCGTCCTCGATGCTGAGGTCGTCGAGCGCACTACGTCCGTCCTCGTCGTCGCCCAGGATCGGCACCCGGATCCGACCGTCGCCGGCCTCCCAGTCGACGTCGAACGCGGCCGCGTGCTCTGCGTCCCGACCGTGCTGGAGCAGGTCCCACCACCAGGCGTTCTCCACCGGTGTCGCTACGCCCATGTGGTTCGGGACGGTGTCGATGAGGACGCCGAGGCCGGCCGCGTGGGCTGCTTCGGCGAGCGCCGTGAGCCCGTCGGCACCGCCGCGCTCCGGGTCGACCTCGGTGTGGTCGACGACGTCGTAGCCGTGGGTGGATCCGGGTTCCGCGCGGAGGAGCGGCGACAGGTAGACCCAGTCGGCACCGAGGGCCTGGAGGTAGTCGACGAGCGCCGCGGCGTCCTGGAGTCGGAAGTCCGCGGTCAGCTGGAGACGGTAGGTCGAGACGGGCACGGTGGAACGCTGTGGCCCGCCGCCGGACACGGTGGTCATGATGCGACCCCCGATCGCAGGAGGGTGAAGGAGGTCCCCTGCACGATCACCGTCGTCGACCCCTCGGCGAGCATCTGCTCCGGGTCACTCGATTCGACGAGCGCCCATGGCAGGCCGGGAGCCTTCGGCAGGCTGAACTCCACGCCGTTCTCGGCCGCGTTGAGCAGCAGGGCGAACGACGCCGATCCGGCGTGACGGAACACGAATGTGATCGAGCGGGCGTCCGGGTTGTCCCAGTCCTCGTCGGCGAAGGGCTCGTCGTCGGACCGGGTGATGAAGACCCGGTCGTCTGCTTTGGAGCCCGGACCCTGGCGGAACCAGTCGGGTCGCAGGGCCGGCTCGGCGAGGCGCAGGGCGATCAGACGCTTCGTGAAGCCGAGGAGGTCGTGGTCGGCGTGCTCCCAGTCGAACCACGACACCTCGTTGTCCTGGCAGTAGGCGTTGTTGTTGCCGCCCTGGGTGCGGGCGATCTCGTCGCCGCCGAGGATCATCGGGACACCGGCCGACAGCAGGACCGTCGCGAGGAAGTTGCGACGCTGACGGTCGCGGCGCGCGTTCACGGCGGGGTCGTCCGTCGGACCCTCCGCACCGTTGTTGCTGGAGCGGTTGTCGCTCTCGCCGTCGTTGTTGTCCTCGCCGTTCGCCGCGTTGTGCTTCGTCGAGTACGCCGTGAGGTCGGCGAGGGTGAAGCCGTCGTGCGCGGTGACGAAGTTGACGCTGGACAGCGGCGAGCGTCGGGACGCCTCGTAGACGTCGGGGCTACCGAGGACGCGCTGCGACATGGTGCCGAGCACGCTGTCGGCGCCGTTCCAGAAGTCGCGCACGTCGTCGCGGAACTTCCCGTTCCACTCGGACCAGCTCGCGGGGAAGCCACCGACCTGGTAGCCGGCGGTGTCCCACGGCTCGGCGATCATCTTGATCGGGGCGAGCACCGGGTCCTGCTCGATGAGCGAGAGGAACGCACTGTGGATCTCGGCGGAACCGTCCTGGCGGGTCAGCGTCGTCGCGAGGTCGAAGCGGAAGCCGTCGACGTGCATCTCGGTCACCCAGTAGCGCAGGGAGTCCATGATGAGGCCGAGCGCCGCGGGGTGGCCGACGTTGACGCTGTTGCCCGTGCCCGTGGTATCGAAGTAGTGCTCGCGGTCCTCGTCGACGAGACGGTAGTAGGCCGCGTTGTCGATGCCCTTGAACGACAGGGTCGGGCCCATGTGGTTGCCCTCGGCCGTGTGGTTGTAGACGACGTCGAGGATGACCTCGAGGCCGGCGGCGTGCATCGCCTTGACCATGGCCTTGAACTCGTCGACCTGCCCACCGGTGTCGCCGGCGGCCGCGTACTCGCCGTGCGGGGCGAAGAAGCCGATGGAGTTGTAGCCCCAGTAGTTGCGGAGCCCCTTCTCCTCGAGGTGGCTGTCCTGCACGAACTGGTGCACCGGGAGGAGTTCGACCGCGGTCACGCCGAGGTCGGTGAGGTAGCGGATGGCTGCCGGGTGGGCGAGGCCGGCGTAGGTGCCGCGGATCTCCTCGGGCACCTCGGCGAGCTGCTTGGTGAAGCCTTTCACGTGAACCTCGTACACGATCGTCTCGGCGAGCGGGATGCGCGGGGCGACGTCCTGTCCGTCGGCGTCCCAGTCGAACGAGGACGGGTCGGTGACCACGCCGAGCGCGACGTGGCCCGCGGAGTCGGTGTCGTCCATCGACTCCGGCGCGTCGAGACGGTGGCTGAACTGCGCCTGGCCGAGGTCGTATCGCCCCGTGACCGCCGTCGCGTGCGGATCGAGCAGCACCTTGGCCGGGTTGTGACGGAGACCGTTCGCCGGATCCCAGGGGCCGTCGACGCGGATGCCGTACCGCGTCCCGGGGACGAGGCCCTCGACCAGCCCGTGGAACACGTGTCCGGTGCGCTGTTCGAGGCGCGTCTGCTGCTCCTCCCCGCCCTCGGGGAAGATGCACACGGTGACGGCGTCGGCGGTCTCCGAGTAGATGGCGACGTTCGCACCATCGCCCCGAAGGGTGACGCCGAGCGGATAGGGGGTCGAGAGCGTCATGGCGCCCTTTCACTCGAAGGGATCGATCGTTGTTGAGACGGTACACCGGCCGGATGACTTCCCCGGTTCCGGACGAAACGTGGTAATGGGCCGATCAGAACGCGAAGATGCCGACCGCGACGCCGATGGCGAGCCCCGCGGCGGCCGTCGCGGCGGCGAGGAGCAATGCGATCCGGGGGTCGACGCCCTGGTCGACGACGAGACCGAGGCGCGCACGCACCCGGCGGACCCGGCGCACGCGCGACTCCGACCAGATCTCGCGCAGGCTGGCCGCGACCTCGTGGGCGGCGGGTCGGTCCTCCGGCTTGCGGGCGGTCATCGACCGCAGCAGCGGGTGCCAGGCGGCGGGGAGCTCGGGCGGGATCACCGGGTCACGGTGCAGGCGTGCGATGGCGGCCTCGACGAGACCGCCGTCGAACTCCCGGCGACCGGTCACGGCCTCGAGCAGGACGAGGCCGAGCGAGTAGATGTCCGTCTCGGTGCCGACGGTGTCGCCGAGCGCCTGCTCGGGCGAGAGGTAGGACGCCGTGCCGGAGATGGCCTCGGTGTTCGTGAGGCGCGACCCGCCCACGAAGTGCGCGATCCCGAAGTCGGACAGCTTCACGAGGTTCGCATGGCCGAACGCGGCGATGTCGCTGAAGAGCATGTTGTCGGGCTTGATGTCGCGGTGCACGATCGACCGCGTGTGGATGAAGGACAGCGCGTCGGCGACCTGCGCACCGAGGGCGGCTGCGTCACGCGGGAGCATCGGGCCGGCCTGCAGCTTGTCGGTGAGCGTGGCGCCCGGGATGTACTCCATGACGAGGAACCGGTGCTCGACGCCGCGGTGGACGACGGAACCGGAGTCGTAGAGCTCGACGAGGCCCGGGTGGCGGAGTTCCCCGAGCAGACGGATCTCCCGCTCCTGACGCAGCCGGTCGTTCGCGGTCGCGGCCTCGTCGCGGAAGAGCTTCACGGCGACGGGGCGCGAGAGCAGCTCGTCGCGTGCGCGGTAGACGTTGGCGGACCCGCCGGAGCCGAGCTGCTCACCGATGCTGTAACGCCCGTTCGACAGGCTGACGCCGGTGACGACCGTCTCGGTGTGCTCGGTGAACATCGCAGCTGGATCGGTGATCGATCCGGCGTGTGCCGGCGGTCGGTGCAGGGAGTCGCTCACGGCCGCCCCCTTCACGGTGCAGTCGATGTTGGCCGCGCCACCGTGTTCTCGGCAGGCTGTTCCAGCAACCACGTTACAAGGCGTTCGTCGTTCAGGCGGATTCGTGTCGGAGTGTTGAGAACGGCTAGCGCACCTGGTAGGCGTCTGCAAGACCCCGATGCTCCCTTGCGGGCCCCGAACCGCGACGAGGACCATGGAGAGGGCCGGGGAACCCGGGCCGAGTCGTCTGCTGCGAGGAGCACCCATGTCCACTGTCGCTGAAACCGTCGTCGCCACCCTCCAGGCCAGCGGTGTACAACGCGTCTACGGCCTCCCCGGCGACTCCCTGAACGGCTTCACCGATGCTCTCCGCTCCTCCGGCGGCATCGACTGGGTGCACGTGCGCCACGAGGAGGCGGCCGCCTTCGCCGCGGCGGCGGAAGCGGAGCTGACCGGCGAGCTGGCGGTCGTCGCGGCGAGCTGCGGCCCCGGCAACCTGCACCTCATCAACGGCCTCTTCGACGCGAACCGCTCACGGGTACCGGTGCTCGCGATCGCCGCCCACATCCCGAGCTCCGAGATCGGGACCACCTACTTCCAGGAGACCCACCCGCAGGAGCTGTTCCGTGAGTGCAGCGTCTACGTGGAACTCGTCTCCCAGCCGGAGCAACTGCCGCGGGTGCTCGAGATCGCGATGCGCACCGCGGTCGAGCGCCGCGGCGTGGCCGTCGTGGTCGTCCCGGGCGACGTCATGCTCCAGCACGCGGTCTCGGAGCACGTCGCCGCCATCCGGGCGACGCGACCCCGGATCCTGCCGTCGGAGCACGAACTCGACGAGGCCGCTCGCCTGCTCAACGGCGGCAAGCGGGTCACCATCCTTGCCGGAGCCGGAGTCGCCGGAGCGCACGAGCAGCTCATCGCGACCGCGGACGCGCTCGGCGCCCCCATCGTCCACGCCCTGCGCGGCAAGGAGCACGTCGAGTACGACAACCCGTTCGACGTCGGCATGACCGGCCTCCTCGGATTCGCCAGCGGCTACCACGCCATGCTCTCGTGCGACGTCCTCCTCATGCTGGGCACCGACTTCCCCTATCCGCAGTTCTTCCCCGAGCACGCGACCGTCATCCAGGTCGACATCCGCGGTGAGCAGATCGGCCGGCGGCACCCGGTCGACCTGCCGCTCGTCGGGACCGTCCGGGACACGCTCGACGCGCTGCTGCCGAAGCTCGAGCGCAAGACGCACCGCAAGCACCTGGAGGAGTCGCTCAAGCACTACCGCAGCTCGCGGAAGGGCCTCGACGACCTCGCGACCGCGGACCACGACGGCCAGGCGATCCACCCGCAGTACCTCGCGAAGGTCGTCGACCAGCTGGCGACGGACGACGCCGTGTTCATCCCCGACGTCGGCTCCCCCGTCGTCTGGGCCTCGCGCTACCTCACCATGAACGGGCGGCGTCGACTCATCGGTTCGTTCAGCCACGGCAGCATGGCGAACGCCGTCTCCCACGGGCTCGGCGCGCAAGCGTCCCACCCCGGCCGTCAGGTCATCGCGCTCGCTGGCGACGGCGGACTCACCATGCTGCTCGGCGAACTCATCTCGCTCACCCAGAACAAGCTGCCCGTGAAGATCATCGTCATCAACAACTCCTCGCTCAACTTCGTGGAGCTGGAGATGAAGGCCGCCGGGTTCGTCAACTTCGGCACCGACCTTGTGAACCCCGACTTCTCGCGTGTGGCGGAGGGCATGGGGATCCACGGCGAACGCGTCGAGCGGGCGAGCGAGTTGGAGGGCGCCATCCGTCGGGCCTTCGATCACGACGGTCCGGCGCTCGTCGACGTCGTGACCGCCAGGCAGGAACTGTCGATCCCGCCGACGATCACCGCCGAGCAGATGAAGGGGTTCACCCTGTACGCGCTCCGGACGGTCATGTCGGGCCGCGGCGACGAACTGCTCGACCTCGCGAACACGAACCTGCTGCGCCGCATCCTGCCCGGTCACTGAGCGACGGCCGGATTCCCCCGCGGTATCCAGAGACCGCCGGGTAGACTCGTCTACCGTGTCCAGACTTCTCGTTACCGGCGGCGCCGGATTCATCGGCTCGAACTTCGTCCACTACGTCCTGAACAACACCGATCACTCGGTGACCGTCCTCGACAAGATGACCTACGCGGGCAATCGCGCCTCACTCGACGGCCTCCCGGCCGATCGTTTCGAGCTCGTCGTCGGCGACATCCAGGACGCGACGCTCGTCGACGAGCTCTTCGCCCGTCACGACGCCGTCGTGCACTACGCGGCGGAGTCGCACAACGACAACTCCCTGCACGACCCGCGCCCGTTCCTCGACACGAACATCATCGGCACGTACACGCTGCTCGAGGCGGCTCGCAAGCATGGCACCCGGTTCCACCACATCTCGACCGACGAGGTCTACGGCGACCTCGAGCTCGACGACCCGGAGCGCTTCACCGAGCAGACGCCGTACAACCCGTCGAGCCCGTACTCCTCGACGAAGGCCGGCAGCGACCTCCTCGTCCGCGCGTGGGTGCGTTCCTTCGGCGTCAAGGCGACCATCTCGAACTGCTCCAACAACTACGGCCCGTACCAGCACGTGGAGAAGTTCATCCCGCGCCAGATCACGAACGTGCTCGGCGGGGAGCGCCCGAAGCTGTACGGCACGGGCGAGAACGTACGCGACTGGATCCACGCGAACGACCACTCGTCCGCCGTCCTCACGATCCTCGACAAGGGGGTCATCGGCGAGACGTACCTCATCGGTGCCGACGGCGAGAAGAACAACAAGGACGTCGTCGAGCTCATCCTCACCCAGCTCGGTCAGCCGGCGGACGCCTACGATCACGTGAACGACCGTCCGGGCCACGACCTCCGCTACGCGATCGACTCGTCGAAGCTGCGCACGGAGCTCGGATGGACCCCGGCGTTCAGCGACTTCGAGTCCGGCCTCGCCGACACGATCGCCTGGTACCGCGACAACGAGTCGTGGTGGAAGCCGCAGAAGGCCGCCACCGAGGCGAAGTACCAGGAGCAGGGTCAGTAGCCCTCAGACACCGTCACGAAGGCCCGTCCGGCATCAGCCGGGCGGGCCTTCGTCGTTCCGTGCCCCGACCCCCGAGCCCCAACCCCGGGTTCCCTGAGGCCCCGAGCCTGGAGACCCGGTCCCTGAGCCTGTCGAAGGGCGGCGTACCACGTGGGCACTTCGACAAGCTCAGTGACCGAAGGAAGTACGCCGCACCACACGAGAACCCCATCCGCAGTCTCGGACACCCACCCCGGTCCCTGAGCCTGTCGAAGGGCACCCGCCCTCGGGGTGAAAACACGACTGCCCCGCCCGGAGTCGGGCGAGGCAGTCAATTCACTGGGTTCCGTGGCGTCAGTCGACGTTCGCGTAGAGCCACTCGAGCGGGTCGACCCAGGTGACGCCGTCGAGTCGGATCTCGAAGTGGAGGTGCGGGCCCGTGGACATGCCCGTGCTGCCGGTGAGGCCGAGGATGGTGCCGACCTTGATCGCCTGCCCCTCGACGACGCGGACCGAGCCGTGCTGCATGTGCGCGTAGACGCTCGAGACGAGGCGGCCGTTGATGGTGTGGTCGACGATGACGTTGACGCCGAGCGAGCCTTCGCCGTCTTCGACGTGGCGGACGACGCCGTCGGCGATGACCTGGATGGGTGCGCCGTTGCCGGGGTTGAAGTCCTGGCCGTGGTGGTCGCTCGAGCAGCCGGCGCAGTCGCGGGCACCGAAGCGGTCACCGATGGTGACCCCGACCGCGAACGGCCATTGGATGGTCCCGTTCGGGTTGTTCGTGAAGGTGTTCGCGGGGCGGATGCCCATCGCGGCGGCGGCTTCCTCGACGGTGCTCGTCGTGTAGTCGTCGCGGGTGAAGGTCAGCTCAGCCGATCCCTCGCTGTCGAGCGACTGCGACGCCTGGTTGCTCAGCCCGTTGCCGTCGCCGAGCTCGGCCTGCGAGGCCTCGGCCACCGACGTCGCGACGTCTTCAGCGGTGAGCAGCGCGTTGGCGGGCACCGAGGTGGCCACGGCCATGAGGGCGACGAAGCCCATCGCGGCACCCGCGAAGATCTTGGTGGTGATGCGACGCTTGCGCGCGATGGTCGTCGGGCGGGGCGACGCCGGTGCGGCGGACGGACGGGACGATGCGCGGGGCTTCGAGGCCGGCTTCGGTGCAGCTGCGCGGCGTGCACGGGGAGCGTCGACGGTGGACGCGTCGACCGTCACCGTGATGGACTCGGTGGCCGGAGTGGTGTCGGAGGCCACGGCCGGTTCGGCGATGAGCGGCTCTGCCTCGACCGGCGCGATGTCGGCGACGTCGGGGGTGTGCACGGCGTCGATCGCCTCGGCGATCATCTGGTCGACCGGGTCGATGGCCGCGGCCGTCTCCTCCTGGTCGGCGCTGGCCTCATGCGTCGGCTCCTGCAGCACGGACTCCTGGTGCTCCAGGGCGGCCGCCGCCTGACGCTCACGTTCGCGGAGTTCACGGCGGCTGAGCGGCGGCGTCTGCACGGGTGCAGCGCTGTTCTCGACAGACGTGTTCTGCGGGTCCTGAGGGTCGGGGAGCACAGGGGTGTCCTCAGGGCTTGCATGGCGTGACAAGGGGGCGGGGGCCTTTCAATGGGCTAACAGGAAGATCTCGAGGTCCGTCCGCGCGGGGGAACGCGAAGGTAACGAATGCATAAATGCTAGCAACGGGAGGCTGAAAAAGCCATGGCAGTGCTCGGTTTTACCCACTAAATCCCTGGTCAGAGAGCATATGAGAGTTCTCTTATGAACGAGTCGCCACCGGAGCGCTACCGCGAGCGGCGGCAGCGCGCATGGAGTGTCACCCGATCGGCGTCGCGAAGCCCTGCTCGACGAGGAGCCGTTCGAGGACCGCGAGCAGCGGTGCATCGGCGGCCATGATGAGCTGCGTGGTGGCCGGAGCACCGTCGAAGCCGGCGACCGTCGCGCCCGCCTCGGCAGCGATGAGCGCGCCCGCGACCTGGTCCCACGGCTTCAGGCCGCTCTCGTAGTAGGCGTCGAGGCGGCCGGAGGCGACGCTGCAGAGGTCGAGTGCGGCGGAGCCGATCCGCCGGACGTCGCGGAAGGTCCCGAGGAGGGCGCCGAGCACGGCTGCCTGCTCCATGCGACGCGAGGCGGTGTAGGAGAAGCCCGTGCCGAGCAGCGCCACGTTCGGTGCCACGCCTCGGTTGACCTCGAGGGCGCGGCCGTTCAGTCGCGCTCCACCGCCGCGGGAGGCGGTGTAGTGCTCACCCAGGACCGGGTTCACCACAGCCCCGGCGAGGGCGGTCCAGGTGGCCGGGTCCGGTTCACCTTCGACGACCCCGATGCTGACGGCGTACGCGGGGATGTCGTAGAGGTAGTTGACGGTGCCGTCGATGGGGTCGACGACCCAGGTCAGGCCGGAGGTCCCCGTCGCGCCGCCTTCCTTGCCGGTCTCCTCGCCGAGGAATCCGTCGTCCGGTCGTGCAGCGTGGAGGCGGTCGCGGATGAACTGCTCGGACTCGCGGTCGGCTCGGGTCACGACGTCCTCGACCGACGACTTGCTCGCCGCGATCTCGACGCCCTCCCGGCGTCGGCGCAGGATCAGTTCGCCGGCCTCTGCGGCGATGTCGGTGGCGATCTGGAGGAGTTCTTCGTGTCCGGTCACCCCACCACCCTATGGCGGCCCCTCCTGCCCTTCGACACGTCGACCGCCTCAGTGCGCTGCAGCTCAGGGACCGGAGCGAACCCGGGCACACGTCCGCCGCAGACCGAGGCGGCACGACCTGAGTGCCCTTCGACAAGCTCAGGGACCGAATCGGTTCCGGGCACACCTCTCCCCGCTCACCGAGGCAGCGCAACCCGAGTGCCCTTCGACAAGCTCAGGGACCGGTGCCTCCCGGGCAAGCCTCTCCCGGTCACTGAGCCTGTCGAAGTGCCCACGAAGACGCCTCATCGTTCCGGTCATACCCCTCCCGGTCACTGAGCTTGTCGAAGTGCCCACGAGGAACCCTTCGACAAGCTCAGGGACCGGCGGGGATCAGAACGGCGCGGGGTCCGGTTCGGTCCGGTGGTGTTTGCCGTCGGGTGTGGTCCAGTCGAGGACCCCGCCGGGCCCGTGGTCGAGGTTCCATCCCGGGAGGTGTTTCATGCGGTGATGATGTCGGCAGAGACAGGCGAGATTGCCGACATCCGTTGCCCCGCCGTCTTCCCACGCGACCGAGTGGTCGAGGTCGCACGCTCTGGCTCGCCTGCCGCAACCGGGTGCGCGACAGGTGCCGTCCCGAAGGCGGACTGCCCGTTGCAGATCGGCCGGGACCCGGTACTGGCTGCGCCCGACGGAGAGCACCGCACCCGTCTCTCGCTGGACGAGGATCCGGGTGAAGCTCGGGGCGTTCACCGCGATGCGCGACGCGATCTCAGGATCGATCGGGCCGTACCCGTCGAGCGTCGCCGGGGCATCGCTCACACCGGCCATGCTCAACGCCGGGACCGTGATCTGGACGGTCGGCTTGATGTGCTCCTGCACCTCGATCGGATGCGGGAGCACCGAGCTCGACATCACGTCTTCCGGGGTCACGCCGGTCAGGGCGAGCGCCGCCAGGGCGTCCGCCTGCAGCTGTCCGCAGGCGCGAGTGTCGCCAGCTGCGCGTGACTCCACTGCCGCGGCCTCGACGCGCTCCATGATGCCCTGCGCGATCGGCGCCGTGGTGAACAAGTGCACCCACGCCATGCCGTCCGCGGCGGGCTCGAACTCGACCCGGCGGTCCGCTTCTGAGCGGGTTGCGCGCGCCGTGATGGACTCGGGGTGGAGGCGCTCGCAGAGCACACGGGCGCGCCTGCGGAGGTTCGCGTTGGTCAGCTGCTCCGCGGCCGGCAACACAGCCTCCAGGAACGCCGCCCGCCCCGCGGTCGGCACGTCACTGAGTTGGTCGATGATCGTCTGCGCGTGCCGGGCCGAGATGCGACCGGCCTTGAGGGACTCGAGCACGGCGGGTGCGTCGTTCACGAGACGCTCGGCGTCGTTCGTCGCCCGCTGCACGGTCCGCTCGGGCGTGCGGGTCGCCATCGCGAGGGCTGCGCAGGTCGACCGGCGGGAGAGCGCCTGCCGTTCCGAGGGTGGGAAGACGGCCGGAACCGTGACGTCCGCGAAGGCGTCCGCGTAGGCGGCAGAGCGAGCGAGCAACCGAGCCTCCTCGGCGTCCAGAGCAGCACGCCGTCGCTGGATGTCCGCGTAGTGGTCCGAGAACTCCGCGAGCTGCGCGGCGTACTCGTCGCTCGCGCGGATCGCGGTGAGGGTGGTCTCGGTCATGGAACAAGTCCACCATGGACCACTGACATTCCAGATGGTGAGTCTTCTCGGATGTGGGAGCCTCCTCGTGTGCCCTTCGACAGGCTCAGGGACCGGAGAAGGCGTGCCGCAGCGAGATGTTCCTCGTGGCCCTTCGACAAGCTCAGGGACCGGAGAAGGCGTGCCGCAGCGAGATGTTCCTCGTGGCCCTTCGACAGGCTCAGGGACCGGAGAGGGGTGGTCAGGGACCGGAGAGGGGTGGTCAGGGTCCGGAGGAGGCATCTCTGGTCCGTGGGGTTCTCCGTGGGTACTGCGACACTTCGACAGGCTCAGTGCGACGCAGCCCAGGGACCGGCAGTCCACTCCCGCCCGGCTCTCCGGCACGACGAAAAATCGCCCCATCCTGAGGATGAGGCGATTTGTCCGTGGCGAGTGAGGGATTCGAACCCCCGAAGGCTGAGCCGTCTGATTTACAGTCAGATCCCTTTGGCCGCTAGGGTAACTCGCCAAGCGCGCCCGACCGACTTTCGAACAGCCAACCGAAAGCGCTTGACCAATATAGCCGTCAGACCGCCGGACGCGAAATCAGCATCGGCATCCGTCACCGGGCCGCTCAGCGCTCGTCGGACGGCACGGCCTCGGCGTACTCGTTCGCTGCGGCGGCGACCCGGCGAAGGTACTCGGGTGACGAGTTGTACGCCCGGATCCCGCTCAGCCAGCCGTCCTCCGTCCGCATGTCGTAGTCGCTCGCCCGGCAGAGGTAGTTCGCGGCCGCCATCGCCGCGTCGTCGAGGTTCTGCGGGTCGAGCACGCCGTCACCACTCGCGTCGGTCCCCCAGTTCTCCCACGACTGCGGGATGAACTGGAACGGCCCGACGGCACGGTCGTGGACCGGATCACCGTCGATGACCCCCTGGTCGGTGTCGGTGATCTCCTCGGTCTCGCCACCCTTCAGTGGCACACCGAAGATCGGCGGCGTCACGACACCGTCCTCGCCGAGCTTCGACCCGTCGTGGCGACCGTGGTCGCTCTCGGCGAACCCGACGGCCGCGATCGTCGTCCAGCCGATGCCGCACTCCGGCGTCAGCTCGGCCTTGCGGATGGCGGCACCGGCATAGGACCGCAGGGCTCGCTCGGGGATGCCACTCGCCTCGGCGACCTCGGTGATCCACTGGGGATCGGCGAGGTCGACATTCGCGACACCGCCGTCAGGGGCGTCGCTCTTCGGCGGGAGCTCGACGGGAACCGCATACGGAACGGGGTCCGGCTCGGGAGCGCAACCGCTCAACACGAGCACACCGATCGCCAGGGTCGCTCCGGCGAGCGCCCCTCGTCGTCCGACGATGGTCCGCTGGTCCTGCTTCACCGGGCTGCGCATCGCATCCAGCCAACCACACCTGCCTGAGCGGCACCGGCGCTACCATGGTCCACATGGCAGATTCATCGTTTGACGTCGTGAGCAAGGTCGACAAGATGGAGGCGGACAACGCCCTCAACCAGGCGCACAAGGAGGTCGAGCAGCGGTACGACTTCAAGAACGTCGGTGCCTCGATCGCCTGGAGCGGCGAGAAGATCCTCATGAAGGCCAACACCGAGGAGCGCGTGAAGGCGATCCTCGACGTCTTCGAATCCAAGCTCATCAAGCGCGGCATCTCGCTCAAGAGCCTCGAGGTCGGCGACCCGTTCGCGAGCGGCAAGGAGTACCGGATCGAGGCGACCCTCAAGGAGGGCATCAGCCAGGAGATCGCGAAGAAGGCCAACAAGCTCATCCGCGACGAGGGCCCGAAGTCGGTCAAGTCGCAGATCCAGGGCGACGAGCTCCGCGTCTCGTCGAAGAGTCGTGACGATCTCCAGGCCACCATGGCGCTGCTCAAGGGTGCCGACCTCGACATCGACCTCCAGTTCGTCAACTACCGCTAGCGGGTCGGACGCGGTCGATCACCTCGATCGCGTCATGATCGGCCCCCGCACCACTCTCTTCACCGGAGCACCCGATCCAGCGTGCTCCCGTTCGGCACAGTGCCGGACGAACCGTACCCGCACGAGCGGGCTCGATGGTTGGAGTGGAGCAGTGGATCACCAGAGACCCGCGGACGGGTCGCATCTCGAACTCTTCCGGACCTCGCGCGCCGGCCAGGAGGTCGGTGTCCCGTGCTGGTGCGCCATCGGCGCGAATCACAGCTACGCCGACTGGCTCGCCGCCGGGCGACCGGATCCGCGGCGACCGATGGGCTCGCGACGTCACCTCCCGCCCGCTGAACGCTAGCGGTCGGCGGGCGGCGGCTTCGTGAGGTAGCCACGTCCCCACGCGACGATCTGCTCGAACGCGCGCTGTCGGACCGGCGCCTCGGACAGGAAGACGTCGTGCAAAGCGCCGTCGAGGCGCACGATCGTGACGGTCTCGCCGAGGTCGAGTGCGCGTTCCGCGACCGCATCGACGTCGAGCGCCGTATCACTCCGCATCATCGCGTCGTTCCACCGCGGCAGCAGGACACTCCGCGCCGACAGCAGCGTGAGTGCCGGCACACGCAGCTGCAGGCCCGCGTCGACGAGCCGATGCCCCCGCAGGATCGCGTTCAACCACCCGGGATGCAGCGGGAAGCCGTGGAGCGGACGCCAGGCGAAGTCGTAGTCCCAGGCGCCGTCCATCGTGCTCGACACGGAGCGGGTGTAGAACCCGAGGTCGACGACAGGGAGCTGCGCACGTGGGTCGATCCGCGATCCGGCTTGGACGAGTGGGGCGATCGCGAGTCGCCCGAGCTGCCTCGCCTGGAATTCGAGCCACGGACTGTTCAGGACGAGACCGGCGACGCGATCCTGGTTCCTGGCCGTCCAGAGACTCAGGGTGAGCCCGCCGGTCGAATGGCCGAGGAGGACGAGTCGGCGCCGGGTCCGTCGCCCGGCGGCGTGCTCCTCGGAGCCGTGCCCCATCACCGCGAGCGCGGCCTCGATGTCCTCGTCGTAGGTGCGGAGGTCGTCGACGTATCCCGGCGTCTGGTGCGGACGGAGACTCCGGCCGTACTTGCGCAGGTCGAGCGCGTAGAACCGCGCACCGAGCCTGGCCCAGAATCGCGCGAGGTGACGTTGGAAGAAGTAGTCGGACCAGCCGTGGACGTAGAGGACGTCGATACCGTCCGCGACGTCCGGCAGGAGGAACTCGCCCAGCTGTTCGAGGGGCGGCATCCGGTAGCGGACGAGGGTCGCGACGACGTCGCCCTCGTCATCCGGTTCGAGCGTCAGCGTGCGCTGCTGGAAGCCCTCGCCGAGGATGTCGGCGGTCCACCCTCGAGATCCGGCCATACCGTCACGTTACCGCGCCCGGTGATCGGTGGTCGGATGGTCGGGCTCGCGCGCCGACCACCCGACCCTCCGACTACTGCTGGTACGGGTTGTGCTGCTGCGGAGCCTGCGGCTGCTGTCCGTAGGGCTGCTGCGCCTGACCGTGCTGCTGCGAGCCCTGGTCGTGCTGACCCTGCTGGTGCTGCCCCTGCTGCTCGTGCTGACCCTGCTGGAACTGCTGTCCGTGCTGCTGACCACTGTGCTGCTCGTGCGGAGCGTCGGCGAGGCCCTCGGGCGCGACGAACCGCGTCACGAGTACGGCGCCGATCGTGAGGAAGCCCGCGAGGGTGACCCCGTAGAGGATCGGCGAGAGGAAGCCCTGGTTGACGAAGAACGCCGGCGTACCGTACTGCTCGACCACGCCGCGCACGATGGTGACGATGAGCACGACGAGCAGCATGACGCCGGTGCCGACGGCCGCAGCGATGCCGACCGACTGGATCAGGTCGCGAGCAGTGCGGACGCGGGTGAGCGGACGGACCATGATGAGGATGAGTGCGGCTCCCGCACCCCAGAGGGCGATGTTGACGAGGTTCGCGCCGAAGCTCAGCAGGACGTCGCCGACGGGGAAGTACTCCGAGATGCTGAAGAAGGACCCGATGAGGCTCACCAGGGCGACGGCTGCGGCGATACCCGCTGCGATGCCGACCGACACGAGCGCGAGACGCGTCTCGCGTGCACGGGGGTTCGGCGCCTTCGGAGCCTGCGCGTACTGCTGCGGCTGACCGTACTGCCCCTGCTGCGGCTGACCGTACTGGCCCTGGGGGGCTCCGTACTGACCCTGGGGGGCGCCGTACTGACCGGTCTGCTGCGGCTGGCCGTACTGACCGGTGTCCTGGCCGTACTGGCCGGTGTGCTGCGGCTGGCCGTACTGGCCCTGCTGCGGCTGGCCCCACTGGCCCGCCTGCTCACCGGTCTGCGGCTGGCCCCACTGGCCACCCTGCTGCGGAGCCGGGGTCTGCTGACCCGTCTGGTCCCACTGCTGCTGCACGGGGTCCGGGTGCATCTCGCCGTAGCGCGGCTGCTGCTGTTGCTGGCCGTCGGCGACGAATGCCGGCGGCTCGGACGGCGGTACGGACGTCGGCTGCTCCGACGGGACGTTCTGGGGCGCGTTGGGGTCGGTCATCCGTCCAGCATAGTGACCGACTCGCGCCGAAACCGGGTTCCGTGAAGCGGCTTGACTCGCGGCGATCGGCCGGATTGCGACCGTCGCCGGTGCGACTCAGGCGGACGGTGTCCCGTCATCCGACGACTGCGCCCGCGAGATCGCCACCATCTCCTCGCGCGGCACCACCTTGATGCGGGCACGACCCTGTGGTTCACCGAGCGCGATCTCGTGCTGGTCGAGGAGGTGCCAGCCCTCGAGGTCCGTGTAGGCGACGCCACGCGACTCGAGCAGCGCGACGACGGCCTCCTCCTCGGGTTCCGCGGGCGCCCACCAGTCCGCCTGATCGTTGATGACGTGACTGATGGTCTCCATCGCGTCCGACTTCGTGTGGCCGATGAGGCCGACCGGACCACGCTTGATCCACCCGGTCGCGTAGACGCCGGGGACGCGCTCGTTGCTCTCGGGGTGGAGGACCTTGCCCTCGTGGTTGGGGATGACGCCGTGCCGCGAGTCGAACGGCACGCCGGGCAGCGGGCTTCCGAAGTACCCCACCGCGCGGTAGAGCGCCTGGATCGGGACCTCGCGGATCTCACCCGTGCCCTCGACCCCGCCCTGACCGTCTGGTCTCGTCCGCTCGTACCGGAAGGCGGCGACCTTGCCGGAACCGTCGTCGACGACTTCGAGCGGCTTCGCGTAGAAGTGCAGGTGCAGTCGGCGCGAGGCCTGGCCGGTCTCGCGCTTGCGCCACTGCTGCAGGACGCGGTCGATGACCATGACCTGCTTGTTGCTCGCCACCGCCGCCTTCGACGCCTCGTCGTAGTCGAAGTCCTCGTCGGCCAGGATCATGTCGACGTCGTTGAGTTCCCCGAGCTCGCGGAGCTCCAGCGGTGTGAACTTCACCTGCGCGGGCCCGCGACGCCCGAAGACGTGCACGTCGGTCACGGGCGACTGCTGCAGCCCCTCGTGAACGTTGGCCGGGATCTCGGTCGGGAGCAGGTCCTCCGGGTGCTTCGCGAGCATACGGGCGACGTCGAGCGCGACGTTGCCGTTGCCGATCACGGCGATCGACTCCGCCTCGAGCGGCCAGGTGCGGGGGACGTCGGGGTGTCCGTCGAACCAGCTCACGAACTCGGCGGCGCCGTACGACCCGTCGAGGTCGATGCCCGGGATGTCGAGCGGGGCGTCCTCGACGGCACCCGTGGAGAAGATCACGGCGTTGTAGTGGTGCTTGAGGTCGTCGAGCGTGATGTCAACGCCGAAGCGGACGTTGCCGAAGATCCGGATGTCGCCTCGGTCGAGGACGTCGCGGAGCGCGTTGATGATCCCCTTGATACGCGGGTGGTCGGGCGCGACGCCGTAGCGGACCAGGCCGTACGGGGCCGGAAGCTGCTCGAAGAGGTCGATGGAGACGTCGAACTTCCGTTCCGCCTTCAGGAGGATGTCCGCCGCGTAGATGCCTGCGGGTCCTGCGCCGACGATGGCCAGCCTGAGCTTGGTCACGGTGGTTCCTTTCGTGTCCCCGTGCGGGGTTCCGGGTGCGGCCGGTGGAGCGCTCCGGCCGTCATGCATGCGCGTCTGGGATGCCGTGCCGCCCCGGTGGAGCGGCGCCGCCATCAGCTCCTTCGGTCGACGATCGCCTTCGCGAAGTGCACGAGCGCCTTCTTGACCGAGCCGTCGGGCAGCGGTGCCAGTGCCGCGATCGCTTCGTCGGCCCACTGCCGCGCCTCGGCGAAGGTCCGTGTGGTCACGGCGTGGTCGCGCAGGGTGGCGACGAGCGCGGCGAACCGGACGGGGTCGTGGTCCGTCTCCGTGACCTCGGCGTCGAGACGGGCGACGAGGGCCGCGGCTTCGGGGTCGGCGACGGCCTCGCGGCGCAGGTAGAGCATGGGGAGGGTGACGACGCCGGCCCGCAGGTCGGTGCCGGGGACCTTGCCGGTCTCCTCGGGTTGCGGCGACAGGTCGATGACGTCGTCGATGAGCTGGAAGGCGATGCCGACCTTCTCGCCGAACTCGACGACCGCACTCTCGTACGCCTCGGGGGCATTGGAGAAGATGACGCCGCTCCGGGCCGCGGCGGCGATGAGCGACCCGGTCTTGTCGGCGAGGACCTGGATGTAGTGCTCGACCTCGTCCTGACCCTCGCGAGGACCGGTGGTCTCGTGCAGCTGCCCCAGCACGAGGCGCTCGAACGTGGCGGCCTGGATCCGGATCGCCCGCTCGCCGAGGTCGGCCATGATCTGGCTGGCGCGGGCGAACAGCAGGTCGCCGGTGAGGATGGCGGTGTTGTTGCCGAACACCTGGTGGGCGCTGGGGACGCCGCGACGCTTGTCGGCGTCGTCCATGACATCGTCGTGGTACAGCGAGCCGAGGTGGGTGATCTCGATCGCCTCGGCCGCCCGCAGGACGTTGTCGGTGATGCCGTCGCCGAGCTGGGCGATGAGCATCGTGAGTAGCGGGCGGACCCGCTTGCCACCGGCCTCGAGCAGGTAGCGTGCGGTGACGTCGACGAGGTCGTCGGTGAACCCGAGCTGCTCCTCCAGACCGATCTCGAGGCGGGCCACGCCGTCGTCGATGGTCTTGGCGAGCTTGCGGTCTGCACCGGTCGCGAACATGCGTTCGGCAAGCCCGGCCTGGCTGGCCAGGTTGCTGACACGGCGGGTCGCGCTGGGATTCACAGCTCTAGCCTAGCCGGGGCAGCCCGTCACCTGTGCCGGAGGACCGGAATCCACGGGCGCGATCAGGCGATTGGCAGCTGTGGTCGGACCACATGACTCGATTCAGCGGAGTCGCACGCCCTCAGCGTCGTAGAACGCCAGATGGGCGAACTCATGCGCGAGGTCGAGCAGCATCGAGTATCCGTCGGTGTTGAGCGGCGGCCACGTCCAGGCGTCGACGCCTTGGGCGGTCGGCAACGCGGCGCGGAAGAGGCCGGCTTCGACGCCGGTCCCGAGGTGTTTCGGCGGCACGACGACGAGGGCGATCCTGGCCGACGGCCCGGACACCACGAACTGGAGCCGCGCACCGGTCGCGTCGTCTCGCACGATGAACTCGCGGGTACCCGGGGTGTCCGGCGGGATCTCGGTGGTGTCGTATCGCTCGTACGGCTTCGCGAACGCGGACTTCGCCCGCCTGGCGTTCAGGAGGATGACGACGAGCACGAGACCGACGATCGCGACGCCCCAGATCCACGGGCCGCCTGGCAGGGTGTCCAACATCCCACCAGTATGCCCGGCCCGCCTGGACGACCCCGGGAGATGTGCCCTTCGACAGGCTCAGGGACCGGAAGGGGTGGCTCAGGGACCGGAGGGGAGATTCAGGGACCGGAGTGAGACTCAGGGACCGGAGGGGAGATTCAGGGACCGGAGTGAGGCTCAGGGACCGGAGGTCAGGCGAGACCGCCGTCGACGGAACGGCCGTACTCGATCGGCTCGTCTGGCACGAGGACCTCGGTGTCGCGGTTGAGGCTCTCCCCGCGGAAGAAGGGCCGCGAGGACTTCCGGCTGTACCAGAGCAGCATGAGCACGAAACCGAAGGCCAGCGAACCGACACCGATGACGAACGTGCCGCCGACGCCGAACAGGACCGTGTAGCCGTAGTCGACGTCGAACATGTCGATGCAGCTCTGCACGAAGGCGAAGGTGAGCATGAGCGCCCCGAGGAGCGGGAAGAGGCCCTTGAAGAAGAAGTCCTGCGCTGAGCGGAAGAGCACCTTCCGGAAGTACCAGACGCAGGCGTACCCGGTGATGCCGTAGTAGAAGGCGATCGCGAGTCCGAGGGAGAGGATCGAGTCTGCCAGGATATTCTCGCTCACGAGCGTCATGCCGACGTAGTAGACGATGGCGACGATGCCCATGACGAGCGTCGAGAAGGACGGCGTCTTGAACGTCGGGTGGACGGTCGCGAACCGTTTCGGCAGCGCCTTATAGGCCGCCATCGCGAGCGTGCCACGCGCCGTCGGGAGGATCGTCGTCTGCGTCGACGACACCGCCGAGATGAGCACGGCGACGACGAGGATCCACGCCCACGGTCCGAGCACGAGATCCTTCAGCGCCAGGAAGATGTCGTTCGCGTTGTCCTCGTTGGCGAGGCCGGTGCCCGTGGTCCCGAGTCCGGCGTAGACCATGGCGGCGACCGTGACGGTGACGTAGGTGACCAGCAGGATGACCGTGGAGATGACCGCCGCGCGGCCCGGGATCTTCTGCGGGTCCTTCGTCTCCTCGTTCAGGGCGAGGCAGGTGTCCCAACCCCAGTAGATGAAGAGTGCGAGCAGCACCGCCTCGATGAAGCCGTGGTAGTCGGTGAACGCGAACGGGTTGAACCAGTCGAGCGAGATCGGCGTCGCGTCGGGCGCGCTGCCGTTCGACGCTCCGATGAAGGCGAACACGGCGAACAGCACGAGTGCGAGGTACTGGACCGCCAGGAGGATGTTCTGGATCCGCTCCCCCAGCTCGATGCCGCGGTACGACACCCACGTCATGAGGGCGATGAACACGACACCGGTCGCGGTGACGAGCGGGACGTTCGAGGCGAGGGAACCGTCACCGATGAGCAACCACAGGTACTGCCCCGCGATCTGTGCGAGGTTCGCGAGCACCACGATGCCGGCGAGCGCGACGCCCCACCCGCCGATCCAGCCGGTGACCGGGCCGAAGGCCTTCGTCGCCCAGGTGAAGGTG
Organism: Plantibacter auratus; assembly: GCF_050587365.1. Lineage (NCBI taxonomy): Bacteria > Bacillati > Actinomycetota > Actinomycetes > Micrococcales > Microbacteriaceae > Plantibacter > Plantibacter auratus. The sequence continues at coordinate 304,090 of NZ_JBOBFV010000005.1, forward strand.
GTGCCGCAGTCCGGCACGTCGCGGTTCAGCTCGCGGTAGGCGAACGCGATGAACAGCATCGGGATGAAGGCGACGATGAAGGCGATCGGCGCCTGGGCACCCACGGCGAGCACCACGAAGCCGAGCGTCGCGACGAGCGAGTACACCGGCGCGGTCGAGGCCAGGCCGATGATCACGGAGCCGAAGAGGCCGAGGGTGCCGGTGGCGAGACCCTTACCGCCGGTGGGTGATGCCGGCTGCGACCCGCGGGCCGTGTCCTGAGCTGTCATGACGGAACGGTAGGGCCGGGCGCACCCGTGTGTCAATGCTCCCGTTCGGGACCGGGCTACGGAATCAGTCGCGCCGACTCGCGGGAAGTGACGGGATCAACAGGTTCCACCCCTCGGGAATGCCGAGACGAACCCCGATGGTGACGGGACTCAGGCCGGCTTGAGTCCCCGGTGCAGGGCGACGATCCCGCCGGTGAGGTTGCGGTACGCGACGTGCTCGTAGCCCGCTTCGCGCAACCATGCGGCCAGCTCAGGCTGGCTCGGCCACGCGCGGATCGAGTCGTTCAGGTAGGTGTACGCCTCGGCGTTCGACGATGCGACGCCGGCGACGAGCGGCATGACCCGCTCGAGGTAGAGGTTGTACGCGGCGCGCATCGGCCCGAACGTCGGCGTGGAGAACTCGCAGATGACGATGCGGCCGCCGGGCTTCGTGACCCGGAGCATCTCGGCGAGGGCGTCCTTCGGGCGGACGACGTTGCGGAGGCCGAAGGAGATCGTCGTGGCGTCGAACTCCTCGTCGGCGAAGGGGAGGTCGGTCGCGTCGGCCTCGACGAACTGGATGTCGGAGCGGTCGGCGTACTTGTCGCGACCCACGGCGATCATGCCGGGCGAGAAGTCGGCGGCCACGACCTGCGCACCGTTGCGTGCCAGCGCCGCGGAGGACGTGCCCGTGCCGGCCGCGAGGTCGAGGATGCGCTCACCGGCGGCCGGACCGACCGCACGAGTGGTCGCGATGCGCCACAGGGCGTCGTTCCCGACGGAGAGGACCGCGTTCATGCGGTCGTACTTCGTCGAGACGTCGTCGAACATGGCCGAGACCTGCTCGGGCTGCTTGGAGAGGTCGGCGCGGTTCACCCGTCCATCCTACGTCCGCGCCGCTGGGAGCCGGCCGTCCGAGCACGGCTCCCAGGCTCGCGCTCAGTAGTCGATGCGTCCGTGCCGGTTGTGGAACTCGCCGGTGGGACCGTCCGGACCGAGCAGGGCGAGCGCGACGGTCGCGTCCGTCCCCTCGGTCACCGTCTGATGGCCTCCGTGTCCGTTGAAGTCGGTCGCGGTGTAGCCCGGGTCGCTCACGTTCACCCGGAACCCGGGCAGGTTCTTCGCCTACTGCACGGTGAGCGTGATGACGGCCGCCTTCGACGCGGCGTACGGGATCGTCGGCACCGCGAACTCGTCGGCCCCCTCGGAGGTGAGGAAGCGCGGCCATCCCACTCCCGAGGCGACGTTCACGATGACGGGTCGGGACGAACGGCGCAGGAGGGGCAACGCAGCCTGGGTGACGCGGACGAGACCGACGACGTTCGTGTCGAGGACATCCTGCATCGTCTCCGGGGTGAGGTCGTCCACACCGAAGGACGTACCGAGCACGCCGGCGTTGTTGACGAGCACGTCGAGCTCCGGAAGCGCGGCGAGCGCCGCGTCGACGCTCGCCTGATCGGTGACGTCGAGCTGGACGGGGTGGGCGCCGAGCGCGGCCACGGCATCGCCGCGGCCCAGGTCGCGCATGCCGGCGTAGACGGTGTGGCCGGCGTCGATCAGTCGGCGCGCGGTCTCGAGTCCGAGGCTCTTGTTGGCCCCGGTGATGAGTGTGGTGGTCATGGGTCCATGCTCCGCCCGGCATGGTCGGTCCGCCAGGCCCCGGTCGACAGGGGGACCGGCAGTACCAGGATGCGGACCGACACCGGGGGGACAATGGCCGGATGGACGAATTCGCCGGTGTGCTCCGGGCCTGGCGCGAACGGGTCTCCCCTGCCGAGGTCGGTCTCCCCGCCGGCCCAGGGAGACGGACGGCCGGCCTGCGCCGCGAGGAGCTCTCCGCCCTCGCCGGCATCAGCGTGGACTACATCGTCAGGCTCGAGCAGGGCCGCGCGAAGAACCCGTCGCCGCAGCTGCTCCGCGCCCTCGCGGTCGCACTGCGACTGACGGATCAGGAGCGCGACCACCTCTACCGGGTCGCCGGAGCCGCTCCACCACCGCCCGGGGTCGTCCCCCGGCACATCGGTCCGGGCGTGCAGCGCATCGTCGACCGGCTCGGCGACGTGCCGCTGGCGGTCTTCTCCGCCGCCCACGACATCCTGCTCTGGAACCCGCTGTGGGCCGCGGTGAACGGCGATCCCTCCGCCCTCGTCGGCGACGATCGCAACCTGGTGTGGCGGCACTTCACCGCGGGGCACGACGGCACGGACTTCGACGAGCAGCATGAGGAGGAGTTCGCGAGCGACCTCGCCGCAGACCTCCGGGCCGCGGTCGGGCGCTACCCGCGGGACGACGAGCTCGCACGACTCGTGGCCCGGCTGCGATCGGTGTCACCCGAGTTCGAGCGGCGCTGGGCGGAGGCTAGAGTCGCGGAGCACCGGGCGAGCCGGAAGACGGTCACACGGACACCGGTCGGACCGATCACCGTCGACTGCGACGTCCTGTCCACGCCGGGCGGCGACCTGCGCATCGTCGTGTACACGGCGGCACCGGGCACCGAGGACGCGGCGAAACTCGCACTGCTCGGGGTCACCGGGTTGCAGACGATCGGGACGTCCGGCCGGTGAACGCCCCGCCGACGAGGCGGTGACCGACCCTCCACCCGTCGGGCTGCGGCGGGGAGGGACCCCTCCTGCGCGGGCGTAGGGTTGAACGGTGACCATTCCCCTGACCTCGTCACTGGTCGCCCAGACCGTCGCCATCGACGACCCGCGCCAGCTCCTCCCGTTCGCCGACCAGACCTCGCCGCTCCTCTGGGTGCGGAAGGGACACGGGCTGGTCGGACTGGGTGAGGCGCTCCGCCTGGAGTTCTCGGGCCCCGACCGGTTCACGCGTGCCGCGGCGGCCTGGCGGGACGTCTGCGCCGCAGCAGTGGTGACGGACGAGGTGCGTCGGCCCGGGACCGGCCTGGTCGCGTTCGGCACGTTCGCCTTCGACGACGAGTCCTCCGCGACGAGCGTCCTCATCGTGCCGCGCACGATCATCGGCCGGTACCCCGACGCGAGCTTCATCACGCGGGTCTCCCTCGGCGACGGCGCGGAGGACGTCGATCCCGTGACCACGGCCTACGGGCCCGAGTACCGCATCCAGCTGACCCCCGGTGTGCAGAGCCGCGACGGCTACCTCGACTCGGCCGAGCGCGCAATCGCCCGCATCCAGGCCGGCGGCCTGAGCAAGGTCGTGCTCGCACGCGACCTGGCCGGGCACCTCCCCGCGGAAGCGGACCGCCGCCGAGTGCTCCACGACCTCGCCCTCGGCTACCCCGACTGCTGGACCTACGCGGTCGACGGCTTCATCGGCTCGAGCCCGGAGACGCTCGTCCGAGTGGATCGGGGTGCCGTCTCGGCGCGCGTCCTCGCCGGCACGATCTCGCGCGGTCCCGACGCCGAGAGCGACCACGACCAGGCCGTCGCACTCATGACGAGCGCGAAGGACCAGGGTGAGCACCAGTTCGCCGTGCAGTCGGTGCTGACCGCCCTGCAGGCACACAGCCCCCAGTTGCGCCGCAGCGAGGCCCCATTCACCCTCAAGCTGCCGAACCTCTGGCACCTCGCGACCGACATCGACGGTCGGCTCTCGGACGGCTCGTCTTCGCTCGACCTCATGGACGGCCTGCACCCGACGGCCGCCGTCGCCGGGACCCCGACGCGCGACGCCGTCGCCCTCATCCGCGAGCTGGAACCGTTCGACCGCGGTCGCTACGCCGGTCCGGTCGGGTGGGTGGACGCCTCAGGTGACGGCGAGTGGGCGGTGGCCCTCCGCTGTGCGCAGATCGCGCCGGACGGTGACATCACCGCCTACGCCGGCTGTGGCATCGTCGCCGACTCGGACGCTGCGACGGAGCTCGTCGAGACGAAGATGAAGTTCCGTCCGATCGTGGAAGCCTTCGGCTGAGCCGAAGAACCTCGGCTCAGCTCGCCGCGAGTCGTGCCTGCTCGACGGCGATGTCGTAGTCGGCCGCCGGCCACTGCGGATCGATGTCCTCGAGGGCGTCGAGCAGCAGCCGTTGGACCGCGATGCGCGCGTACCACTTGCGGTCCGCCGGCACGACGAACCAGGGGGCGGCCTCGGTGCTCGTCCGCTCGAACGCCACCTGGTAGGCGTCCTGATAGGCCGGCCACAGCTCGCGTTCGTCCACATCGCCCGGGTTGTACTTCCAGTGCTTGTCCGGACGCGCGAGCCGGTCGGCGAGCCGTTCCTTCTGCTCGTCGGCGCTGATCTGCAGCATCACCTTGACGATGCGGGTCCCGCTCGCGACGATGCCCGCCTCGAAGTCGTTGATCGCCCCGTACCGACGCTCGATCTCGTCCGGCGCGGCGAGCTGACGCACCCGACCGATGAGGACGTCCTCGTAGTGCGAACGGTCGAAGACGCCGATCTGACCGGGCTTCGGCAGGTGCGGCTCAACCCGCCAGAGGAAGTCGTGGGAGCGCTCCTCCTCCGTGGGCTTCTTGAAGGCGTGGTGGTGCACGCCCTGCGGGTCGACCGAGCCGACGACGTGCTTGACGATGCCACCCTTGCCCGCCGTGTCCATCGCCTGCAGGACGAGGAGCACCGCTTCCGGGGCTCCCTGCGTGCTCGCCGCGAAGAGTCGCTCCTGCAGCTCGGACAGCGCGGGCACCCCCGCGTCGAGCTCGACCCGGCCCTGCTGCTTGTCACCGTCGAAGCCCGGCGTCGATGAGGGATCGACGTCGGCGAGGCTGAACCCCTCCCCCACGCGCAGCGTGTCTCGGGGTGGTGCCGTCCAGGTCGATGCGTGCTTCGATGCCGTCATCCGCCCATTCTGGCCGCAGGTCGCGTCGGAAGTCGACCCCTGGCAGGACCGGCGGATCAGGCTCGCGGCAGCGGGACCTCGATGAGGACGGGACCGGTCACCGGCGCGGTGAACGCCTGGTCGAGTTCCGTGCGCGTGCGGGCCGAGCGGTACTCCCACCCGTAGGCGGTCGCGAGCGACTCCAGCCGGACGTGCTGTGGCGTGTACTGGACGCGGTCGAAGAGCGCTCCAGGGCCACTCTGGGCGACCTCGAGCGCGTCGAAGATGGTGCCGCCCCCGTCGTTGCCGACGATCACCTGGAGACGCGGCGCGACACCGTCGTCCAGGAGCATCGCGCCGACGTCGTGGAGGAAGGCGAGGTCGCCGAGGAGCACCCGCGTCACACCTGGGCCTCCGTCGGCCTGGCTCGCCAGCGCGATCCCCGTGGCGGTGGCGATGGTGCCGTCGATACCCGCGAGTCCGCGGTTGGCGTGCACGCTGATCTTGCGGCCGGGGACGAGACCGTCGGCCACGCGGATGAGCCTCGACGCGCCGACGACGAGGCGGTCGTGCGGCCAGGTGGCACGCCAGACCGCGTCGACGAGGACCTCGCGGGTGACCGGGAGGCGGACGGCGTCGAGCTCTGCCCGGACGGAGGCCAGTCGCTCGGCGGGAGTCGTCGAGTGCAGCCCCTCGAGATCGGGGGCTGCAGGCGAGGGGTCCACCACCCGTTCGCGGGATCCGACGACCCAGGCTCCGAGCCAAGCGCGATCCGCGGGCCCCACCTCGACGGAGACGGAGGACACGATCCGGTCGGCCCGTCGTCCGGGGTTGTAGACCTCGGCTCCGGCCGGGGCGACGACGATCGTCTCGACCTGCGGCTGCTGGAGCAGGAGCGGGACCTCGCGACTGAGGGTCGGGTGGCCGAAGACGACGACGCGCTCGACGGCCTCGCGGTAGTCGTCCTCGCGGAGCAGCTCCCGGTAGGCGGCGATGACGTTCCGCCCGAACCGGGATCCGCTCGACACCTCCGCGATCAGCGGCCATCCGCCGTCCGCCGCGAGCTGCTCGGCGGCCGGGCCGGCATGGTGCCCGGCGACGACGAGGGTCCTGGGTCCGCGCTCGAGGACGAGATGCGGTCGCCCCGGGTAGAGCGGTGCTTCCGCGGTGGCGTCCGTCTCGACCGGGACGTCGGGGTTCGCCCCGGCGACGACCGGGTCGAAGCTGCCCGAGAGCGGCTCCCGGAAGGCGAGGTTCAGGTGCACCGGGCCCGGATCGAGGACGTCCGTCGCGGCGCGGTACGCCCGCTGGGCGAGATCGCGGGCGGCGTCCTGCTCACCGTCGGCACCGGTCGGGGCCTCGACGACCACGGCGAGGCGCGCGGCGAACCCGTAGAGGTCGTCCTGCTTCGTCGTCTGGTTCGCGCGGATGCCGTGCGCCTCGGCCGGCCGGTCGGCGGTGAGGACGATGAGCGGGACGCGCGAGTGATGCGCCTCGAGGACCGCTGGATGCAGGTTCGCGGTCGCCGTCCCCGAGGTTGTGATCACGACGGCCGGGCGGTCGGTCTCGACGCCGAGGCCCAAGGCGAGGAAGCCGGCGACCCGCTCGTCGATGCGCACATGCAGGGTGATCTGTCCGGAGGCCGCCAGCTCGGCAGCGGCGAGCGCGAGCGCCTGCGACCGGGAACCTGGGCAGACGACGACGTCGGAGACACCCACGGCGACGAGCGCGTCGAGGAGTGCCCACGCGGACGCGCTGGCCGGGCTCGACGAGGGAGCCGAGCCGACGGGCTCGGGAGCGGCGGACGGGTTCACGAGGCGCTCGGGGCGCCAGGCGGTCTGCGGCCGGAACCGTCGTCGGGCGTGTCGGATCCCGGGGCGGGGTCGTCGTGCGTCGTCGCATCCGGGCTGTCGCCCGACTCGTCGTCGAAGCGGTTGAGCTCGTCCTCGAGGTCGCGGATGCGCTTCGTCTGCGCACGGTCGGCGTCGAGCTTCTTGAGGAAGTCGGGGTCGTCGTCCGGCGCTGAGCCGCGGGGCACGGCCTTCGGAGCGCGGACCCGACCGATGATCCACCAGAGGACTCCGCCGATGACCGGCAGGAGGAGGATGGCGATGATCCACGAGGTCTTGCTGATCCCTCGGACGCGGTCGCGCGGCATCGTGGCGCAGTCAACCACCGAATACACGATGAAGACGACTGCCGCGACGGCGAGGCCGATCCAGAGACGAACCATGTCTCCATCGTAAACGCCAGGTGACGTGATTACCTGGGGTTGCCTTCAGGCGGGACGCCTAGACTTATCTGGTGAAACGCGTTCCCGCCGCCGTCCGGTACACCATCCTCCGCCTGTTGGCTTTCGTGGTGCCGCTCCTGCTCCTCGTCTTCCTCACGGGTCTGCAGCCCTGGGTCGCCGCGATCATCGCCGCGATCATCGGACTCTGCGTGTCCTACATCTTCCTGCGCACCCCGCGGGAGACCGTCGCGCAGGAGCTCTACGCCCGTCGGCACGGCGACAAGCCGACGCCGCACGACGACGAGGACTCCGAGGACGCGGCGCTCGATGCGAGCGCGGCGGCATCGGAAGCGTCGTCAGCCGGCGATGCCGGGCGTGTAGAAGAACGCCAGACCGAGGATCACCCCGAACGCTAGCTGCACGAGCCCCGTCAGCTTGAGCACCAGGATCTGCTCCCTGGCCGTCGTGGAGAACAGCACGATCACGCACGCCGGGATGGCGGCGAGCAGCGCAAACATGGTGAACCAGGCGATCGGGTAGAAGAGCGCGAGGAACGCGGCGATGCCGAACGGCACGAGCAGCAGGACGCAGTAGAGCACCTTCGACGCGATCCGGCCGATGAACGTCGACAGGGTGCGCTTGCCGACCGCCTTGTCCTGTTCGAGGTCGCGGAGGTTGTTGACGACGAGCGCCGCGCAGGCGATGAGGCCGGCGCCGATCGCGCCGAACCATGCCTCCTGGTTCACGGTCCCGACCTGGACGAAGGTCGTGCCGAGCGTGGCGACGAGGCCGAAGAACACGAAGACGAAGACCTCGCCGAGCGCGAAGTACCCGTAGGGGCGCTTCCCGCCCGTGTAGAACCAGGCGGCGACGATCGCGACCGCCCCGACGAGGAGCAGCCACCAGAACTGGGTGAGGATCGTGAGGACGATGCCGGCCACCGCCGCGATACCGAAGAACACGAGCGCGACGGTCAGGACCGTCTTGGGCTTCGCCGCGCCGGAACCGGTCAGTCGGCTCGGGCCGACCCGTAGGTCGTCCGTTCCGCGGATGCCGTCGGAGTAGTCGTTGGCGTAGTTGACACCGATCTGCAGCGCGAGCGCGACGACGAGGCAGAGCAGCGCGCGGACCGGGTGGTAGACCCCGGGGCCCGCGATGATCGTCGCGGCACCGGTGCCGATGAGCACGGGGGCGACGGCCATCGGCAGCGTACGGATCCGGGCCGCACCGACCCAGTCGCCGAAGGTCGCCGGCTTCGCGAGCGGGACCTTGCGACCGCCACCGCGTGCGGGGTTGCCGGATCGTCCACCGTTCGCGCCACGACCCGCCGTGCTGCGCGGTGCGGACGTCTTGTGCTGTTTCGGCGCTGCCGGCCGTGCTCCATGTGCCACGACGGCGAGTCTACCCGCGGAGCCTCGGGGCGGACGGCGTCACAGGGCCCCGGCGGCCTGGAGCGTCTGGAGGATCGCCGGAGCGATGTGCTCGGCGAACGCCGGGGTGAGATGCACGCTGTCGTACTTCGTCGGCGTTGTCCCGGCGAACGCCGGGCAGACGCCATCCGCGCAGCTGAACGGGAGCGACGAGACGAAGCGTTCCCCGGCTGCTCCCGCCGCCGACTCGGTCGCCGCGGCGAAGTCGTTCCAGGCGGCGTCGACGCCGACGGCGCAGTCCTGCGGAATGGACACCCGCGAGTAGCAGGAACCGAGATCCGCACCGAGCGGCGGCGGCGCGAGGAACACGACGCGGCCCGGGACCTGATACCCCGCCGTCTCGGCGAGCGCCGACGCGACCATCGACGTCGTGTCGAGCGATCGGCCGTCGGTGGTGCGGCCCGCGGCGAACGCGTTCGAGACGATCACGAGGTCGGGCTGGTCCGCGGCGATGCGTTCGGCGATGTCGTGCTTGCGCGTCGGGCAGTCGTCCATGACCCCGGCGCCGCTGTTCTGGATGAGGTCCTGCGTGAAGCGGCACCCGTAGAGGCCGATGGTGGTGATCCGCACCGCCCCACCGCTCTGATCCGCGATCGCGCGGAACGCCGGCGCGTAGGCGAGCGCGGTCGAGTCGCCGACGAGGTAGACGTGCTTCGGCGCGGACGCATCGCCCCAGGTGCACGAACCGTCGTCGGGCGTCGAACCCAGGTCGAAACAGGACCGGGCGGGGTTGGTGCTCGAGGTCGCGCGGATCGCGTCGTCGAGGCTCGGCGAGAGGTTGTCGGGCCACGCCGAGGCCTGGCTCGCGACTTGCAGCTCGGCGGCGATGCCCTGGAGCGGGTCTCCGGCCGGAGCCGCGACGGCCGCCGGTCCGCCGGTGGTCACCGGCATGCGGAGCGCGGGGCCGATGGCGATCACCGCGAGCCCGGCGACGATCACGAGTCCGACCGCCGAGTAGAGGAACTGGGAGGCGAACCGCTCGCGCCAGGCGGCCCAGGCGGCGTCCCTGGCGTCGCGGTCGCCGTGGAAGGAACCCACGAGTGGCGTGCGGTGCAACGGCTGTTCGATGAGCAGGAAGGAGAGCACCGAGACCCCGAGGATGAGCCCGAGCATCCCCGGGACCGTGCTGAGGGCGGTGTCGGGGACGAGCATCGGTACGAACACGAGGATCGGGAGGTGCCAGAGGTAGAGCGAATAGGAGATCGCTCCGACGCCACGGCTCAGCGGGTTCGCGAGCGGGAAGATCCAGCGCGGGTACGCCGGGCCGGCTCCGGTCCCGGCGGCGATGAGCAGCATCGCGGCGACGACGGGGGCGACCGCCCAGGGGCCGGGGAACCCGATCGACCCGGTGATGAGCAGCGCGGATGCGACGATGCCGACGAGCCCCGCCCATCCGGCGACCACCCGGAGCGCCAGCGGCAGCCGGCCGAGGAGCGGCGCGGACACGGCCAGGAGTGCGCCCGCCCCCAGCTCCCAGACCCGCGCGCCGGTCGCGAAGTAGGCGGCCTGCGGGGCCGCCCCCGACTGCCACACGGCGACGGCGAACGAGGCCGCGATGAGGACGACGAGGACGCCACCGACGACGAGGCGCGAGCGCAGCACGGGTCTGGCTCCGCGGGCCGCGACGGCGAGCAGGACGACGAGCAGCACCGGCCACACGAGGTAGAACTGCTCCTCGATCGAGAGGGACCAGAAGTGCTGCAGCGGTGACGCGGCGTCCGTCGCGTGGAAGTAGTCGGTGCCCGACGCCTCGAAACGCCAGTTCGAGACGAGCAGTGCGGCCGAAACCGCGTCCCACCAGGTCGCGAGCGCCCGCGGGGCGTTGAACAGCCACGACGCCAGCGCGACGGTCGCGGCCAGGACGACGAGCGACGCGGGCAGGATCCGCTTGATCCGCCGCCCGAAGAAGGCCGGCAGGGAGATGCGTCCGGAACGCTCGTGCTCGCGCAGGAGCAACCCGGTGATGAGGAAGCCGGAGATCACGAAGAACACGTCCACGCCCACGAAGCCGCCGGCCGGCCAGCCGGTCGCATGGGCGAGGATCACCGCGGTCACGGCGAGCGCCCGCATCCCCTGGATGTCGGCGCGGAACGCCGTGGTCGGCCTCGTGGGCGCAGCGCCCGTGTCGGTCCCCGTTGTCACCTGTCGTCGTCCCCCGGCTGCGGTCGCTCGTCGACACGCATGGGAGAGCATGCCCTATGCGACAACCGCCTGCAAACCGGCCCTCGCGGTCACTCGGAGGACGGGCTCAACCCAATCGTGAGCGGAGTGCGACGAGGTCGGGTTTGCCGCTCGCGAGCAGCGGCAGCTCGACCAGACGGACCAGTCGGGCGGGGCGCGCCGGGCGGCCGAGCGCCTCCGCGACGGCGTCTCGGGCGGTCTGCAGCAGCGCGTCGTCCGGGCGCTGGTCCGAGGAGGTCCCGACCCCCGTCACGATCACGGACGCCTGGCCGAACCGCTCGTCGGGAACGGCGACGACGACGGCCTCGGCCAGCCCCGGCACCGACCGGACGACCGCTTGCACCCGGTCGAGGGAGATGTTCACCCCGCCGCTGATGATCACGTTGTCGGCCCGCCCGGTCACCCGGACGACGCCCTCGACGAGCTCGGCGGTGTCGCCGGTGCGGTACCACCGGCGGCCGCCGTCGTCCGGGAAGGCGGTCGCCGTGCGGTCCGGTTCGCCGAGGTAGCCCTCGGCAAGGACCGGTCCGGCGATGAGGAGCTCCCCGTTCACCAGCCGGGGTTCGACACCGGCGAACGGCACGCCGTCGTACAGACAGCCGCCGGAGGTCTCGCTCGAGCCGTAACTCCGCACGACGCGGATGCCGAGCGCCGCGGACCGCTCGAGCAGCGGAGCGGGGGTGGCCTGTCCCCCGACGAGCAGCCCGGCGAGTCCGGCGAGCGCGTCACGCACGGAGGTGCTCGTCTCGGCGGCGTCGACGAGCATGCGCAGTTGTGCCGGTACGAGGGCGGCGAATCCGGCATCGGCGTCGAGCCGCTCGACGAGTCCGCAGAACGCCTGGGCGTCGAACGACCCTGTCGGTGCCTCAAGCGGCCTGGTCCCGGCGACGACCGACCGGAGTAGCACGTTGACGCCGGCGATGTAGTGCGTCGGGAGCGCCAGGATCCACTGGGACGAACGGCGATGGGCCTCAGGGCCGCCCAGAGCCACCGCGGAACCCGCCGCGCTGGCCAGGAGGGCCGCAGCCGAGAGGGCGACCCGCTTCGGCACGCCCGTCGAGCCGGACGTCTCGATCACGAGGGCCACCCGGTCGTCGACCACGGCCGGTGCCGCGGACGATCCGGGTTGCATCGGGAGGACCGCGGGTCCGGAGCCGTCGAGCGCCGTCTCCAGGGCTGCGAGCATCGCCGAGGCGGACGCGTCGACGGGGAGCAGCTGACGAGTCATGGATTCAGCGTACGCCGGGTGCGTCGGCGCTCCGCCGACTCCTCGCGGTCAGGCAGCTCAGAACTGCCAGGGGAACGGAGCCCAGTCCGGCTTGCGCTTCTCCAGGAAGGCGTCGCGCCCCTCCACCGCCTCGTCGGTGCCGTAGGCGAGGCGGGTGGCCTCGCCCGCGAAGACCTGCTGGCCGACGAGACCGTCGTCGACGGCGTTGAAGGCGAACTTCAGCATGCGGATGGCGGTCGGTGACTTGCCGAGGATGGTGCGGGCCCAGGCGACGCCCGTCTGCTCGAGCTCGGCGTGCGGGACGACCGCGTTGATCGCGCCCGCCTGCAGCGCGCGCTCCGCGTCGTACTCCTGGGCGAGGAAGAACACCTCGCGGGCGAACTTCTGACCCACCTGCTTGGCGAAGTACGCGCTCCCGTACCCCGCGTCGAAGGAACCGACGTCGGCGTCGGTCTGCTTGAACCGCGCGTGTTCCCGACTCGCGATCGACAGGTCGCACACGACGCCGAGGGAGTGCCCACCGCCCGCGGACCACCCGGGAACGAGGTTGATGACGACCTTCGGCATGAAGCGGATGAGGCGCTGGACCTCGAGGATGTGCAGGCGACCGTTGCGCGCGGCGTCGATGCCGCTCGCCGTCTCGTCGTCCGCGGCGTCGTCGCTCGCGTACCGGTAGCCGTCGCGACCACGGATGCGCTGGTCGCCGCCCGAGCAGAACGCCCAGCCGCCGTCCTTCGCGCTCGGACCGTTGCCGGTGAGCAGCACCACTCCGACCGTCGGGCTCTGGCGAGCGTGGTCGAGCGCGCGGTACAGCTCGTCGACGGTGTGCGGGCGGAAGGCGTTGCGCACCTCGGGGCGGTCGAACGCGATGCGCACGAAGCCGCCCTCGCGCGCGACGTGGTACGTCAGATCGGTGAGGTCCTCGAACCCCGGTACGACGTCCCAGATCTCCGGGTCGAACAGTTCGGACACTCGATCGCTCATGCGTCCAGCCTAGGCACTACTTCGGCTTGTCGAGGTCCGCGTAGGGCTTGAGCGCCTCCAGGTAGTCGGCGCGGTCCGCCTCCTTCAGGAGCGCATACGAGTCGAGGTGCAGCTCGATGCCCTCCGCCGCCATGTCGTAGTAGTCGACGTCGAACTCGCGGTCCTTCGCGACCGTGCCGGCCGAGTCGAGCGTGAGGTCGACGATGCTCGTCCGGAAGTCGCCGGCCCCCGTGATGGCGTTGTAGGTGTGCAGGTCCCACAGCGCCTGGGTGTCGAGGGTCTCGCCGCCGTACCGCTCGGTGAGCTCGCCCGGTTCACGCCAGGAGGACGGTGCGTTCTGCATGTCGAGGTTCGCGATGCCGTAGCGGAGCAGGACCTGCCGGATCAGCTCGACCACCCGCGACTTCTCCTCGAAGGTCCGCACGGTCGTCGTCGTCTGCCACACCGGTGCCGTGTACTCGAAGAGCATGGAGTCCCCGCCGTACCCGTTCTGATCGACCTCCGTCTCGGCAGGCTGTCGCTCCACCCAGTCGAAGCCGAACTCGGCGGTCAGGGCCGTCCGGATCTCCGCGAGCATCTCGTCGGACGTCCCGACGAAGTCCTCGTAGCTCGGCCCGTCGAGGGTCTCCTTCGCGTCGACGTAGGCGGACCCCGGGTAGGTGTCCCAGATCGGGTCGTGCTCCTCGTCGCCGCTGCCACCGGCGGAGGCACCATTCCCGGCCCGATCCGGGGAGAGACCGCCGACCGCCATCGCCGTGACGGGGTTGACGACGAGGATGAGCACCAGCGCCAGCACGCCCCAGCGGCGCCGCACCTTCCGGCGGATGACGATGACACTCCCGATGAGCAGCACGATCTGCACCACGACGACGAGGGCGAACGCCACGAGGATGGCCCATGCCCCCTCGCCGGGCCGGTAACTCACGGCCAGCAGGACGGTGAAGAGGGTGACGGCCACGACCGCGCCGAGCAGGGCGAGCGGGGAGAAGGAGGCGACGACACCCCGACTCCGCGCGCCGAGTTCGTCCCGACCCGTCGGGGATGCACCGGCGGCAGGCGGGTGGGCCGCCGGAGTCCGCTCGCCGTCGTCGGCCGGGATCGCCGCAGACTTGGGTTGCGAGGCAGCCGCGCGCTCCGCCGCCTTCCGCTGACGACGCGACGACGGCTTCCGTGATGCGGGCTGCCGTGGCGTCCGTCGTCCTCGGGACCCCGGACGACGGAACCGGGCGGTCTCCGCCTCCAGCTCCTCGGGCGTGCGTTCCGGGGCGGCAGGCGCTTGCGCGGTCGAGGACGCGGCTGCCGGCGGCGCCCCGGGGATCGGCGGGGCGTTCGGATCGCGCGGTTCGTCGGAGGATCCGCCGGGCGATTCCTCGATCACCGGGAGCACCTCGGCCTCGGGGCTCGGCTCGAAGATCGGCTCGGGCACCGAGAAGGCGGCGGGTTCGTCCGCGGGCACGCTTCGCCGATCGCCGGGCGTCGGCTTGCGTCGGGAGAACAGCGGCACGGGATCGATTGTGTCACGGGCGTCCCGCGACGGCTTCCGACGTCCGGGTGCAGGATGGGGTCATGCAAGCGAACCTCGACGACGTCCTCGCCACCGCCCGCGTGGTCTCCATCCCCCTCCGCGTCCGGTTCCGGGGCATCGACACCCGCGAGGCCGTCCTCTTCCGCGGGCCCGCCGGGTGGACGGAGTTCTCCCCCTTCGTCGAGTACGACGACCAGGAGTCAGCCGCGTGGCTGCGGGCCGCCATCGACTTCGGCTGGTCGGACCTCCCGCCCCTCCACCGGGATCGCATCCTCGTGAACGCGACGGTCCCGGCGGTAGACGCGGCGGACGTGCCGTCGATCCTCTCCCGCTTCCCGGGCTGCCGGACCGCGAAGGTGAAGGTGGCCGAGCGCGGGCAGGTGCTGGCCGACGACGTCGCGCGCGTCGCCGCCGTCCGGCGGGCCATCGGACCCGAGGGTCGACTCCGCGTGGACGCCAACACCAACTGGAACGTCGACGAGGCCGAACACGCCATCCGCGCTCTCGAACCCTTCGACCTCGAGTACGTCGAGCAACCCTGCGCGACCGTCGCGGAACTCGCCGAGATCCGTGAACGGGTCTCCTCCCTGGACGTCGCCATCGCGGCGGACGAGAGCGTCCGCAAAGCCGAGGACCCCCTCGCCGTGGCTCGCGCCGGCGCCGCCGACCTGCTCGTCGTGAAGGCGCAGCCGCTCGGCGGCGTGCACGCCGCGCTCCGCATCGCGGGCGAGGCCGGCCTGCCGATCGTCGTCTCGAGCGCGCTGGACACCTCCGTCGGCATCTCCATGGGGGCCCACCTCGCGGCGGCCCTGCCGGAACTCGACTACGACTGCGGGCTCGCCACCACCGCGCTCCTCGGCGGCGACGTGACGACCGCACCGCTCGATCCCGTGGACGGCGGCATCGCCGTTCGGCGAGTCGAGGTGGACGTCGATCTCCTCGAGCACTTCACGGCGTCACCGGAGCGGACCGCCTGGTGGCTCGACCGGCTCCGCCGCACGCACGCACTGCTGGGCTGAGGGCCGGCGCAGGGGCTTACAGGCCGCTGTAGGCGTGCAGACCCTTGAAGAACACGTTGACCACGACGAAGTTGAACATCACGGCACTGAAGCCGATGATGGCGAGCGTGGCCGCGCGTGATCCGCGCCAGCCGCGCGTCGCCCTGGCATGGATGTACCCGGCGAAGATCACCCAGATGATGAAGGTCCACACCTCTTTGGTGTCCCAGCCCCAGTACCGACCCCAGGCGCGCTCAGCCCAGATGGCACCGGCCATGAGCGTGAACGTCCAGAAGATGAAGCCGATGATGTTGACGCGGTAGGCGAGGTTCTCGAGACGCTCCGCGTTCGGGAGGGTGAGCAGGAAGCGGAGACGCCCGGAGCTCTGGGTGGGCTGCACGAGCCCGAGCCGTCGCTCGCGACGCCCCTGCAGGAGCTGCACGACGCTCAACGCGAAGCCGATGGCGAAGAACGCCGTGCCGAGGCTCGCGACGAACACGTGGATGACGAGCCATGCCGACTGCAGCGCCGGCGGCAGCGGGACGACCTCGACGTAGAAGTTCGCGGTCGCGAGGCCGAGGAGCACGGTCACGAGGCCGATCACGAAGCTGCCGAGGAACCGGAGGTCCACGCGCGCGATGACCACGAGGAACACCGCGACGATGAGCAGCGTGCCCGTCATCGCGAACTCGTACATGTTCGCCCACGGGACACGACCGGCGGCGATACCGCGCGTCACGTCCGCGACGAGGTGGAGGAGGAAGGCGATGACGGTGAGCGAGACTCCGACCCGGAGGCTCGGCGACTTGCGCGACGCCTGTTGCTCGGGCTCGTCCGAGGGACGGCGGGTCTTGCGCGGGACACCGTCGCTCGTGACGATCGGTGCGGCGGTCCGCGCCGCGGCGGAGGCGAGTGCACCGACGCGTTCCTCGGCGGCTGCCGACCGTTCCAGCTCAGCCCGCTCGGCCGCGTCGATCGCCGCGGTGACCTCGGCGCTGCGGCGCGCGAGGTCGAACGTGAAGGCGATGAACGCCAGCGCGTAGACGGCGACGGCCGACCAGAGGCAGAGGTTCGAGATTTCGACGAGGGTCACGGGGTGATTCTACCTTCGGGTTCGGACGGGACAGGCGTTGGACTGTGCGCTTCGGCGATCGCCGCGACGGCCGCTTCGAGGCCGGGGTCCTCGCCGCGGGCGAGCCCGGCGTATTCGAGGGAGACGGTGCCGTCGCTCCCGGTCACGGCCTTCACCCAGACGCGGCGTCTGGCGACGAAGAGTGAGGTGATGAGACCGGACAGGGCGAGGATGGCGAACGCGAGCACCCACAGCTGGGTCGGGTCGTGGTGGACGTCGAACGAGGCGAACCGCTTGACGGAGCCGGCGTAGTTCTCGGTCGACGGGTTGGCGGCGACGTTGTCGAAGGACACCGTGCCGAGTCCGTTCGGCAGGTCCGTGATCTGGCCGGGCGTGAGTTCGATCGACTCGACGCCGGTGTCGCCGCCCGTGAGCTGCTTCATGTCGTCGACGTCGAGCGCGTAGACCGACTTCGGAGCACCGGCGTTGATCCCAAGGTCGCCGGAGTAGACGTTGAGCGTCAGCACCGGGTAGGCGAGGTCGGGGTAGGACGAGAAGAACGGCGGCTTGGACGCGGCCTGCGTCGGGTAGAAGAACCCGATCATGCCGAGCTGCTCCGCCAGGCCGTCCGGGACCTTGACGATGCCGAGCGAGGTGAGCTGGGCGTCCTGCGGCAGGAACGGGATGGAGTCGCTGAACACGACCTTGCCCTCGGGATCGCGGACGGTGATCGTCGGCGCGTAGCCGTTGCCGAGCAGGTAGACGTCGGTGCCCTCGAACCGGAGCGGATCGTTGACCTTGATCGTCGCGTCCTGCGGCTTCCCGCCGGGCGAGGTCGTCGTGACCTTCGCGCGGTAGTCGATCGCCTGCCCGTACGCGTCGAGGTTCTCGGTCTCGTAGGTGACGCCGAACTCGTCGAGCGTCAACTTGTAGGGGGCCAGCTCCGACTCGTTGAAGAAGCGGCCGGGGTTGAACGAGTCGTAGTCGAGCAGGGTGTTGACGAAGGTCTGACCCTCGACGAGCACGCGCTGACCGGAGAAGCCGAAACCGCCGCCGAAACCGACCGTCACGAGGATGCCGACGAGTGCCGAGTGGAAGACGAGGTTGCCGGTCTCGCGGAGGAAGCCGCGCTCGGCGGACACCGATGCGGACCCCTCGGCGTCGTAGCGTTCGACTCGGTAGCCCTGGCGCTTCAACTGCTTCGTCGCGTCGTCGATGAGCTCGGTGGCGGTCGCGCCGCTGTCGTCGCTGCGACGCTCGAACGCGGAGAGCCGCGACAGGCGCGCGGGCGTCCGCGGCGGGCGGGAGCGCAGGGCGAGCCAGTGGTGCTTCGTCCGCGGGATCACGCAGCCGATGAGCGAGATGAACAGCAGCAGGTAGATCGCGGAGAACCAGGCCGAGCTGTAGACGTCGAACGCCTGCACCTTGTCGAGGATGGGCGCGAGGTCCGGGTTGTCGGTGAAGTACTGGGTGACTCCGTTCGGGTCGCTCGACCGTTGCGGGACGAGCGAACCGGGCACCGCGGCGATGGCGAGGAGCAGCAGCAGGAAGAGCGCCGTGCGCATGCTCGTGAGCTGACGCCAGAAGAAGCGGAGCCAACCCACGAACCCGAGCTTCGGCTGGTTGATGCCGTCGGCCGGAGCCGGTGCGGCGGAATCGATGTGATCAGAGGGGCGTGACAAGGCCGCTCATCACCCCCTGCAACGAGTACATCCAAGCGGACCAGAGACCAGACACCATCAACACACCGATCACGATGAGGAGCACGCCGCCGATGATGTTGATCGTGCGGATGTGCCGTTTGAGGAACGCCAACGACCCCGTGACCCAACCGAGTCCGAGCGCGACGAGCAGGAAGGGGATGCCGAGACCGAGGCAGTAGAACAGCCCGAGGAGGGCCCCGCGCCAGGCGGAGCCGCCCGAGAGGGAGAGCGCGCTGATCGCGGTGAGGGTCGGGCCGAGGCAGGGCGTCCAGCCGATGGCGAAGACGAAGCCGAGCAGTGGCGCGCCGGCGAGGCCGGTGGCGGGTGCCCAGTTGGTGCGCACCGTGCGCTGCAGCCGCGAGAACTGTCCGATGAAGATGAGCCCCATGAGGATGACGACGGCGCCGAGGACGCGGGTGATGACGCCCTCCCACTCGACGAACCAGGCGCCGATCGTTCCGACGAACGCCGCGATCGCCACGAACACGACGGTGAAGCCGAGGATGAAGAGGCTGACGCCGAGCAGCACGCGCCGGCGACCCGCACCGGAGCGCCCCTCCTCGACCGTCGTCATGCCGCCGACGTATCCGAGGTAGCCGGGGACGAGTGGCAGGACGCACGGCGAGAGGAAGGACAGCAGACCGGCCGCGATGGCGATCGGGATCGCCACGAGGAGCTGGCCGCCGTAGACGAGCTCGCCGGGGCTCACTCTGGGGCGCTCTCGGCGATCGTGTCGCGGATGAGGGTGTCGAGGATGGTGCGGTCCTGCAGCTGCCCGAGGATGCGTGCGGCGACCCGACCTTCGGCGTCGAGGACGATGGTGGTCGGCACCGCGTTCGGCGGGACACTGCCCGTGAAGGCGAGCTTCGCCTCCCCGCTGTCGACGTCGAGGATGGAGGGGTAGGTGATGCCGAAGGTGCCGTTGAACGCCTTCGCGGTGTCGGCGGTGTCGCGGACGTTGACGCCGATGAAGGTGGCGCCCTTGTCGGTGTAGGCCTCGTTGAGCGCCTGCAGGTCCTTCGCCTCCGCGCGGCAGGGGGCGCAGGCGGCGTACCAGAAGTTCACGACGAGGACCTGGCCCGCGTGGTCGGCGGAGGAGATCTGCTCGCCGTCCTCGCCGACGCCTGAGAAGCTGATCGACTCACCGCGGTCGTCGAGCGCGACCTCGGTCACGCTGCCGTCGCCCGCGACGTACCCCTTGCTGCTGCCCTCGCGGTACTGCTCGGCGAGCGGATCGCTCCCGCACGCCGTGAGCAGGAGCGCCCCGACGGCCAACACGGCGGCGACGGCGGACGTCCTCGATCGGCGGGCCATCAGACGGCCCCGACATCGGTCGCGCCGGACGACAGACGGGCGGCCGGATCGACGTAGCCGACCTCGACGAAGCCCTGCTCGGTCCGCTCGAAGGTGGTGATGCTCGACAGGGCGCACCGCCGCTTCCGCGGGTCGTGACGATACGGCGCCCCGACGACGGAGCTGTGCAGCATCCAGATCGGCAGCTGGTGACTGACGATGACGACGTCGCCCGACGGCGTCGCGCGCCAGGCGTCCTCGACGGCAGCCGTCATGCGGTTGACGATCGATGCGTACGGCTCGCCCCAGCTCGGACGGGACGGGTTGCGGAGCTTGGACCAGTTGAGCGGGTTCTTCAAGGCGCGGCTCATGCGCTTGCCCTCGAACTCGTTGAACGGTTCGATCACGCGCGGCTCGGAGACGACGGCGAGCCCGAACGCGGCGGCGACCGGCGCTGCGGACTCCTCGGTGCGCTGCAGCGGGGACGCGTAGAGCGCGCCCACTGTGCGATCACGGCTCACGAGGTCGTCCGCGGCGGCCTGCGCCATGCGCTCGCCGAGCTCCGACAGTCGGAATGCGGGGAGTCGACCGTAGAGCACACGAGAAGGATTGTGCACCTCGCCGTGACGCACGAGATGGATCTGGTCGGCTACCACCCTTCAAGTGTACGTTTCCCCAAGCTGCGGATTCACCGTGACCTCCGTCCAGGTCCGAGCCACGAGCGACGGCTAAGCTGTCGGGGTGAGTGAACGCGTCGTTGTGAAGAACCTGGCCGCCCTGTCCGACGGTCCCGTCACCGTCTCCGGATGGGTCGAGACCGTCCGCGACCAGAAGAAGGTGCAGTTCGTCGTCCTCCGCGACGAGAGCGGCGCCGTCCAGCTGGTGAACCCGGCTGTCCGCGAGGTCGACCCGGAGGTCGAGGGCTCCGCCGAGCGTCTCGCCACCACTGAGGCGATCTCCGCCCTCGCGCACGGCTCCTTCATCACCGTCACCGGCGAGCTCAAGCACGACGAGCGCGTCAAGCTCGGCGGCATCGAGGTCAAGGTCGCCACGCTCGAGGTCGTCACGGCCGCCAACCCCGAGACGCCGATCGCTGCGGACTCCTCGCTCGACAAGCGGCTCGACTGGCGTTTCCTCGACCTGCGCCAGCCGAAGCAGGCCCTGATCTTCCGCATCCAGACGACGTTCGAGCACGCACTGCGCCAGTACTGGATCGACAACGACTTCATCGAGATCCACACCCCGAAGCTCATGGCGAGCGCGAGCGAGTCGCGCGCCGAGCTCTTCGAGGTCGACTACTTCGAGGGCAAGGCGTACCTCGCGCAGTCCCCACAGTTCTTCAAGCAGATGGCGCAGTCCGCCGGCTTCGGCAAGGTGTTCGAGGTCGGACCCGCATTCCGCGCCGACCCGTCGTTCACCAGCCGACACGCGACCGAGTTCACGAGCGTCGACGCCGAGATCAGCTGGATCGAGTCCCACGAGGACGTCATGCAGCTGCACGAGGAGCTCCTCGTCGCCGGCTTCACGGCGGTCAAGGACAAGCACGGCGAGCAGATCTCCGAGCTCTTCGGCATCGAGCTCGAGGTCCCGTCGCGTCCGTTCCCGCGCATCCCGCTGGCCGAGGCCAAGCGCATCGTCGCCGAGCGCGGCTACGAGATCCCCCGCGCCGACGACGACATGGACCCCGAGGGCGAGCGTCAGATCGCGGCCTACGTCAAGGAGACCTTCGGTCACGACTTCGTCTTTCTGACCGACTACGCGTCGAGCATCCGGCCGTTCTACCACATGCGCAACGCCGAGGACGGCTCGCTCACCAACAGCTACGACCTCATCTACAACGGCGTCGAGATCTCCACGGGCGCGCAGCGCGAGCACCGCGTCGACGTCCTCGTCGAGCAGGCCAAGGAGAAGGGCCTGGAGCCCGAGGAACTCGAGTTCTACCTCGACTTCTTCCGCTACGGCGTCCCGGCGCACGGCGGCTTCGGGATGGGCCTCGCCCGCGTGCTCATGCTCATGCTGCACGAGACCTCCATCCGCGAGGTCACCTACCTGTTCCGCGGCCCGACCCGCCTCGCCCCGTAACCCCGCAAGAAGGACGCCATGCAGATCGTCATCCTGTACGGGACCGAATCCGGCAACGCCGAACGCCTCGCCGGCGACATCGGCAAGGCCATCGGCTCACAGCACCAGTGGCGCGTCGCCGACCTCGGCGACGTCGACCCCGCCGAGTTGTCGACCGACGAGATCCACATCTTCATCACGTCGACGTACGGCGACGGCCTCCTCGGTGAGACCGGCCAGATCTTCTACGAGGCGCTCGAGGAGTCCGACGTCGAGCTCGACGGGCTCCGGTACGCCATCTTCGGGCTGGGCGACAGCAGCTACGAGGACACGTACAACCAGGGCAGCTCGCTGCTCGACGCCATCCTCACCGAGCACGGCGCGACCCGCTTCGGTGAGTTCGGTCTACACGACGACGGCGGGTTCGAGCGGAAGAAGGACGTCGCGCTCGCCTGGCTGCCCGGCGTGCTCGCCGCAGCACAACAGCTCTGACCTCCGCCCTGGTGCGTGCCAGGACGCGACGGTAGCGTGACTCGCACCGGCCGTGCGGCGTCCTCGCACGTGAGCGAGGGGTGAGCCAGATGAACGCGACCGCCGAATCCGTGGTCCTGCGCCTTCGTGCGGCGGGGTGCGTCTTCGCCGAGGACGAGGCGGCGCTGCTCCTCGCCGAGTCGGATGATCCGGATCGACTCGAACGGATGGTCGCGGCACGGGTCGCCGGCCGGCCGCTCGAACACGTCCTCGGCTGGGTCGCGTTCCGAGGACGCCGGGTCGTCGTCGAGAACGGGGTCTTCGTGCCGCGGCGACGGACCGAGCTCCTGGTCGACGCCGCCCTCCCGCGCCTCCGGAACGGTTCGGTGGTCGTCGAGCTCTGCTGCGGTGCCGCGGCTGTCGGGAGTGCCCTCCTCACCGAGGCACCCGGCCCCATCGACGTCTGGGCGTCGGACATCGACCTCGCCGCGGTGGAGTGCGCACGGCGCAATCTCGAGCCACTCGGTGGGCATGCCCTGCCCGGAGACCTGTTCGACGGGCTGCCCCGGTCGCTCGCGGGTCGCGTCGACCTCCTGCTCGCGAACGCCCCCTACGTCCCGACGGCGTCGATGGCGACGATGCCACCGGAGGCTCGGGAGCACGAGGCCGTGATCGCGCTCGACGGCGGTGCCGACGGGCTCGACGTGCAGCGTCGGATCATCGCGCAGGCCCCGGACTGGCTCGCGCCGACCGGTTCCCTCCTGATCGAGACGAGCGAACGTCAGGCCCCCGAGACCGCCGCGCTCATGCGGGCGGCGGGCCTCACGGCGTCGATCGTCCGCGACGACGAGCTCGACGGCACCGTCGCCGTCGGCGTCATGCCCTGAATCCTCCGGGCGCCAGGCTCAGTCGAGCTGGAAGTCGACCGCGGAGCGCTCGACGACGAGCTGACGGACGATCTGCACCACGCGGACGTGCTCCGGGTGGACCTGGTAGCGCTCCAGGGCTTCGAGGCTCGGGTAGTCGCCGACCAGCACGACGTCCCAGTTGCTCTCGGGGTAGGCGATGTTGCGTCCGACCTGGAGGTACTCGATGTCGTCCGGCATGAACCCGGCGAGTGCCTCGAGTTCGGACTGCATGGTGGCGAACGCCGCGTCGCGCTCGGCGTCGTCCGTTGCTGCCAGCTTCCAACTGACGATGTGGCGGATGGTCACTGGGCCCCCAAGGCTCGATGTGGATGGATGGACGTGCGGATCAGTCGGCGAGCAACGCGGACCGCAGGCGTTCGGGGTCGATGCGCCAGTAGTTGTGGACCCTGCCGTCGATGAGGACGACGGGGATCTCCTCCCAGTGGCGGTCGTGGAGCGCGGGATCGTCGAGGATCGAGAGCTCCTCGCGTTCGATCGTCGGGCCGTCGGACGGGAGGCCTGCGACCACCTCGTCGATCACGGCGCGGGCGTCGTCGCAGAGGTGACAGCCGGGCTTGCCGATGAGCGTGACGTGCAGAGTGGACACCTCCTCAACTGTACGGGGTGCCCGAGGTCGGAGCACATCCAAGGAACCGACACGTGTGGTGTTTCACCGAGACATCTGGCACGATGCCGGAATGATGATGCCGTTGAACCCAGGGCTGAGAACCATGCGTGTTGAGTTCACCAGGCTCAGACACTCTGGCATGCGCCGGTCGAGGTCCGTTGTCATTGTGTGATGCCTACACATTCGGAAGCCGCGACGATCCTCGGCGAGCGGCTGCGTGCCGCCCGCAACGAGCGACAGCTGACCCTCGAGGACCTGGGCGTGCTGGCCGGGATGCACTGGACGAACATCGGCAAGATCGAGCGAGGGCAGGTGCACCCGAGCGTGGAGACGCTCGTCAGGCTGAGTACCGCGCTCGACCTCGACCCGGCCCCGTTCATCACGGGCCTCAACGCCGACATGTACCCGGGGCGGGCGCACAAGCTGACGGCACGCGATCTGCTGGCCGCTCGCCGCGACCAGGAACGCTGACCCGCCCGCCGGAGACCACTCCCCTCCACCCGCCGGCGCCCATCAGAAGGTGACCCGCCAGAGGTACTGGTGACCACCGGGACGGAACCAGGACACCTGCACACTGGTCGCGCGGGCCAGCTCGGTGCCCAACACCTCGAACTCCAGGGCGCTCCCCGGCGTCAGGCGACACGGTTCCAGTGGAGCGAGGAATCCGGGTCCGATCAGGCTCAGCACGACCCAGTGGACGGCTTCGTCACCGACGTTCCGGAGCCGATAGCGAGGTGCGTCGTCTCGTTCGACGACGAACGGCACCCGGTACGCGAGCTCGCGTCGGTTGCGGTGGACAGTTGGCGGGAGATCGCGGGTCATGCGAAGAACCTACGAAGGACCGCCGACGATCTCGGGGCGACGGACCGCGTGCCGCGACGCGCTGTGGATCAGTCCCGTCCGGCCTCGCCTGTGGAGGAACCTCGACGCCGCTCGACCCGCGGAGACCACACGCTCTGACCGACCAACGAGACGATCACCTCGACAACGCCAGAAAGCGCCGTACCCCAATGGGCAGGCGCTTCCGGTGGACGAAGAGTCGTCAGGCGCTCCGAACGGAGCAGCCGGCTACTTCTTGTTGCGGCGCTGGTGACGGGTCTTGCGAAGCAGCTTGCGGTGCTTCTTCTTCGCCATACGCTTGCGGCGCTTCTTGATAACAGAACCCACGGATTTACCTCACAGAATTGGGGGGCTTGGCCGCAGGGATCGCGACCGAAGAGAACAAGTCTTGTTGCCAGTCTAGCCGATTGCAGCGCGCGTCGTTCACACGCCGTACGCCTGCAGGCTGCTAGGAGCGGGAAACGCCTCAGCCGACGTCGGCGACCGGGCGCTGCCGAACGGCGTCGACGGCGGTCTCCGGCACTCGGAACGACTTCCCGAACCGGATGGCCGGGAGCTCCCCCGAATGCACCAGGCGATACACGGTCATCTTGGACACCCGCATCATCTCGGCGACTTCGGCCACGGTGAGGAAGCGGACGTCGGCAGTGTCCTGCGTCATCGAACCCCTCCTGCGCCTCTGGAAACCCGCTTGAACGGCGCCCCGAGGACCGGAACGCCGCATGGCAACTCTAGAGGGCCCACGCCCGCCCTGTACATCCCCTGTGTGAACGGTATGGGGGCCGGGCTACGGGCGGAGCTTCTTCGTGACCGACTGCACCGCGTGGGTCACGTCCGCAGCGACCTTGCCGACCGATCCGGCGACCGCCTTGGCCTGGTCCGGGAGTGACAGCGCCGCGAAATCGACACCGTCGTCCTGGTAGTCGACGCTGAGGAACGGGATCAGCCAGTCCTCCACGTCCTCGAGCGGCGCCGAGTCCAGGCTGTAGTAGCGGTGCTGGCCCTCCTCGCGCACCTCCACGAGCTCTGCTTCGCGCAGGACCTTGAGGTGCTTGGACACCGTCGGCTGACTGAGGCCGAGCTGCGCGACGATCTCGGAGACGCTCGTCCCGGTGCCACCGTGCCGTTCGAGCAGCAGCGCGAGGATGTCCCGCCTGGTGGTGTCAGCGATCACGTCGAAAATGTCGGCCATGCTCCAACGATAGTGATGGAGCGCACGGAGTACCATTGCCTCCGGCGCAGTCCTGAGGTGTTGAGGGGTCAGATGAGCGGCAATGCCATGGGGCGTCGTCCCTCGATCACCGTTCGTCACGGACTCGCGAGGGTCAGGGAGGCCGTCAGCGACTTCGCCGCGAAGTCGACCTCGCGGTTCGCCATCCTCGTGTTCAGCTTCCTGATCTTCGTCTTCACGATGCTGTTCTCGCTCCCCATCGCGAGCGCCGACCGCCAGGTGACCCCGATCGCTGACGCCCTCTTCACCGCCGTCTCCGTCATCTGCGTCACCGGGCTCTCGACCGTCGACATGGCCACGCACTGGTCGCTCTTCGGTCACGTGCTCGTGTTCATCGGCGTCCAGATCGGCGCGCTCGGCGTCCTGACCCTGGCCTCGATCCTCGGGTTCGTGATCGCCCGACGACTCGGGCTCCGCCAGAAGCTCATGGCGGCGAGCGACACGAACCCCCTGCGGTCGCACCACGGCCCCGTCGCCGAGGGTCAGGCGGTCCGCCTCGGGGAGATCGGCAACCTGCTCGTCACCGTCGCCGTCAGCGCCCTCGTGATCGAGGCGGCCCTGGCGGTCCTGCTCTTCCCTCGCATGCTGCTCGACGGCATCAACCCCTGGGACGCCGCCTGGAACAGCGTCTACTACGCGGCCATGGCCTTCACCAACACCGGCTTCACGCCGAACGCCGAGGGGCTCGCGGCCTTCGAGAACGACTACTGGTTCCTCAGCATCCTCATGCTCGGGGTCTTCCTCGGCAGCATCGGCTTCCCGGTCATCTACGCACTGAGCCGCAACTTCCGTCGGCCGAGCCGCTGGTCGCTGCACGTCAAGCTCACGCTCGTCACGACGATCATCCTGTTCTTCGCCGGGGCGCTCGCCTTCATCCTGCTCGAGTTCAACAACCCCGAGACCTGGAACAAGTGGAACCTCTGGGACACGATCTTCCAGGGGTTCTTCCTGTCGGCCATGACGCGGTCGGGCGGCTTCTCCACCGTGGACATCGGCGACCTCAACGGTTCGACCTTGCTCGTCGCCGACATGCTCATGTTCATCGGCGGTGGTTCCGCCTCGACCGCCGGCGGGATCAAGGTCACGACGCTCGCCGTCTTGTTCCTGGCGGCGTTCGCCGAGGCCCGCGGACGCGAGGGCGTGGAGGTCTTCCGCCGCCGGATCCCGCAGGACGTGCTCCGCGTCGCGGTGAGCGTCGTCCTCTGGGGTGCGACGATCGTCGCCCTGTCGACGATCGTCATCCTGCAGATGACGAAGGCTCCGCTCGACCACGTGCTGTTCGACGTCATCTCCGCCTTCGCGACGGTCGGGCTGAGCACCGGCCTCGTCGCGGACCTGCCCGACGCCGGGGTGTACGTCCTCGCCGTCACCATGTTCCTGGGCCGCGTTGGTACAGTGACACTCGCTGCAGCCGTGGCCGCGAGTCAGAGCGGCCAGCTGTTCAAACGACCCGAAGAGAGGCCCATCGTTGGTTGACCGCATCAAGCACGACGCCCCGGTCCTCGTCATCGGACTCGGTCGGTTCGGTGCGGCCTGCGCCGGCGAACTCGACCGACTCGACCGCGAGGTGCTCGCGATCGACGACAACTCCGACCTCGTGCAGAAGTGGTCCGACCGGGTCACGCACACCGTGCAGGCCGACGCGAAGAACATCGAGGCGCTCCGGCAGATCGGCGCGCAGGACTTCTCGGTCGCGGTCGTCGCGGTCGGATCCTCCATCGAGGCGAGCGTGCTCATCACCGCCAACCTCGTCGACCTCAAGATCCCGCAGATCTGGGCCAAGGCCGTCTCGCAGTCGCACGGCAAGATCCTCGCCCGGGTGGGGGCGAGCCATGTCATCTACCCCGAGCGCGAGGCCGGCGAACGCGTCGCCCACCTCGTGTCGGGCCGCATGCTCGACTTCATCCAGTTCGACGACGACTTCGCGCTCGTCAAGATGTACCCGCCGAAGCCCATCCGCGGGCTGAACCTGACGGAGTCGGGCGTCCGGACGAAGTACCGGATCACGGTCGTCGGGGTGAAGTCACCGGGGAAGCCCTTCACGTACGCGACCGCCGACACCGTCGTGTCGAACCACGACCTCATCATCGTCTCCGGCACGTCGGCCGACATCGAACGCTTCGCCTCACTCGAGGGCTGAAGCCTCCTCAGGTGAGGCTACGCGCGTAGCAGCGCGACTGCGGCTCGTCGACGTACGGCCCGAACGCCTCGATCGGGTGGTACCCCTCGCGCTCGTAGAAGCGCATCGCATCCGGCTGCTCCGTGCCGGTCTCGAGGAGGAGCTCTGCGAGACCGAGCGACCGCGCTTCGTCCTCCAGTGCCCGCAGGAGCGCGGTGGCGACGCCGGTCCCCCGGGCCTGCTGTACGACGAACATGCGTTTGATCTCAGCCCGGTCCGCGCCGAGCATCCGCAGGCCGCCGCAGCCGAGCGGGGTGTCGTCGACGTCGCTGGCGAGCAGGAAGAGCGTGATGTCGGCTGCGGTCGGCGGTGTCCCGGGTTCGTGATCGTCGCTTCCGTACCGCGCATCGAGTTCGCGGCGTTGGGCGGCCCGCAGCGCGGTTCCCGCCTCGTCGTCCCAGGCCACCCGGCTGATCCTGATCGTCATGCGTGTCCTCCAGTCATTCCGTAACAAGCATTACGGTAACATCGGTTCCGAGGTGATCACGACATGGCAAGAACCAAGGACCCAGCGGCCCAGGCGCGGATCTCGCACGCGGTCTGGGAGGTCCTGGGCGAGCACGGCCCGCACGGGTTGACCCTCCGCGCGGTCGCGGAGCGGGCCGGTTGCACGACGGGCCTCGTCCTGCATCGCTTCCCCGACAAGCGCGCGCTCCTGCTGCACGCTCGCGACCTGCTCCACGAACGGACGGCGGCGCGGACCGAGGCGCTCGAAGCCGCAGCCGAGACCCCGCGTGACGCTCTGCGCGCCGTCCTCCGGCAGGCCCTGTCCCTCACCGACGAGACGCGCCAGGAGGCCCGGGTCTGGCTCGGCTACCTCGCGGCGGCGCTCGACGACGAGGTGCTGGCCGAACGGCACCGTGCGGGTCATGGCGTGTTCGTCGCGCGCACCCGCCGCCTCGTGGCCGAGATCCGCCCCGAGCTCACCCAGGCCGAGGTCGCCGCGACGGCCACCGTCGTCGTCGGATTCATCGAGGGCGTCAGCACCCTGAGCACGGCCGACGACGACTACTACGACGCCGCGGCCCAGCTCGCCGCGCTGGACCGACTGCTGCTCGTCCTCGGGCTCGACGAGACGAGCGACGCGTGATCGTCGTGGAACGGTGGGCGGATGCTCCGGCTCATCGTCGCGAGCGATTCGCCGAGCTCCTCGAGGAGTACCACCGCCGGACCGAGCATGAGAAACTCCTCGGCCGAGCGCCGGGTTTGGACGAGCTCACTCCGACGATCGCTCTCCCCGACCGCTACCGGGTCGAGATCGCCGACCCGGGTACCGCCTTCGCCTCCGAGGAGATCCTCCTGGCCGTCGAGGACGACCAGGTGCTCGGCTGCGTCGTCCTGACGGACGGCCCGTCGCCGGAGCTCAAGCGACTCTGGGTCGCCCCCGACGCTCGTCGCCGGGGCGTGGCCGCAACCCTGCTCGAGGCCGCGACGACCGTCTCGCGACTGCGGGGTGACGACACCGTGCGTCTCTCCGTGTGGCATTGGCGATCCGCCGCGATCGCGCTCTACCGGCGGTCCGGCTTTGTGGCGGTCGCTTCCTGGGACGACAGACCCGGCCTCGACTGCTTCGTGCGTTCCTTCGACTGATCCAGCCGCCGTCGGGTCAGGACGCCGACAGCTCCTCGGCGCGTGCGATGGCGGCTGCCGCGGCGCGGTCGAACGTCTCGCTGAAGCCCGCCTCGGCGAGCACGGCGAGCGCCTGCTCCGTCGTCCCCTTCGGGCTCGTGACGTTGATCCGCAGCTGCTCGGCGCTCTCCCCCGTCGTCGCGAGGAGTTCCGTCGCGCCGCGGAAGGTTCCGTTGACCATCACGGCCGCCTGCTCGGGGGTGAACCCGAGGCCGATCGCCGTGCGGGTCAGTTCCTCGATGAGGTAGTAGACGTACGCCGGACCGGAACCGGAGATGGCGCTGAGGGCGTCGATCTTCGATTCGGGGATGACGACCACTTCGCCGACGGTCTCGAAGAGCGCGGTGACGACGGCGAGGTCGTCCTCGCTCGACCGGGTACCCGGCGCGAGCCCGGTGACGCCGAGCCCGACGTAGGACGGGGTGTTCGGCATGGAGCGGAGGACCGACACCGACTCCGGCAGGGCGGCCTCGAAGGCCGCACCGCGGATGCCGGCCGCAAGGCTCACGACGATCGTGCCCGGCTGCAACGCGTCGGCGATCTCGGCGAGGAGGTCGGCGACCAGGTAGGGCTTCACGCCGATCAGGACGATCTTCGCCGCGGCCGCCGCGCGACGATTGCCGTCGGCGTCCTGCTCGAGGGCGATCGAGGTGACGCCTGGCAGCTCGGCGAGAGCCTCCGCCTTGGCGATGGTCCGGTTCGTCACCGTGATGCCACCGTCGACCTCGACACGCGGCTGGACGAGACCGCGAAGGACGGCCCCTCCCATCGAACCGGCTCCGAGGATGGCGATGCTGGGCAGGCTGATCGTTTCACTCACCCTGCGAGTCTAGGCACCTGCATGCTCGGCGGCACCTGCCCGGCCGGGTCAGTCGGCGAGACAGGCGCCCGACGGGACCGCGGACTGCAGCGACCCGGCGAGCGCGACGACGGGCAGGACCTCGTCCATCGCGAGCGCGTACCCGACCGGCGCGGAGTTCGCGTCGCGGGCGAAGATCACGCCGGCCACCTCACCGGACTCGGTGAGGAGCGGGCCACCCGAGTTGCCCGGCTGCACCGTCCCGGACAGCGTCACGACCTGACGGCTCGTCGGGTTGTTCCCGCCGATGTCGGCGACGAGGCTCGGCCCCACCACGATGACCTGCGCGCCACCGGCCGTGTACGGGCCACCGAACGGATACCCGGCGACGACGGCGTTCGAACCGGGCGCCGGATTCGGTGCGAGCGGCAGCGATCGGGCGCCGAGGTCGTCGACGCGGATGACGGCGAGGTCGTCGACCGGATCGAAGTAGACGATCCGTCCTTCCCTGGGCATGGCTCCCGGGACCTCGACGACCGGGTTCGTCACGCCGGCGAGAACGTGCGCGTTCGTCATGACCAGGTCGTCCGCGAAGACGAATCCGCTTCCGGTGAGGCTCCGAGAGCAGGACTCGGCCGTGCCGCTGATGCGGACCACGGACGCGGAGGCCGTCTGCAGGGCCGGCGTCGAGGTGTCGAGCTGCGGGGCGGCGGGGACGTCCGCGGTTCCGCCGAACGCCTCGATGACGCGCTGGGCCCCGCCGTCGACCACCGTGGAGCGGAGCTGCGCGAGCGTGCTCTTCACCTGCACGGGCGTGACGCGGTCGATCGTGCCGATCACCGCGGACGACCCGACCGCCTGGGCGAGCAGCGGGATGCCGAGGGAGCCGACACCGAGTGCCGCGGTCACGAGGACGAGCGCGGTGACGACGAGGTTGAGGGCGGCACCGAGCAGGCGTTCCAGACCGCGCAGGGGGGTCTTGCGGACGACGGAGCCGATGGCCCCGCCGATGAACGCACCGATCGTGTAGCCGACGGCGAGGACGACCACCGCCGCCGCGACCGCCGCCCAGCCACGCCAGGCCGCATCCGGCACCCACGAGGCGACGAGCGGGATCGCGAAGAAGGCGCCGACCCCGCCGGCCGCCAGCCCGACGAGCCCGCCGAGGCTCCCGAGGAGCCCCGCACGCCACCCGCGGATCAGGAAGCCGATCAGGACGACGACGAGGATGATGTCGAGGATCACGCCGGGTTGCATCCTGCGATCCTGCCATCACCCGCCGACAACGGGCTCCGGAAGTGCTGGGAGCAGCCGCATCCGGTCATCGAGTCTGTCGAGGCGCGGCGACCTCCGGGGCCGTGTGCGCCCTCAGGGGGCTCCGACGCCGCCCGCGCCCCGGAAGAAGTCGGTGAGGAGCGCCGAGCAGCGCTCGGCCTCTACCCCCGCATAGACCTCGACACGGTGCTGCAGGCGCCGGTCGCGCAGGACGTCGTAGACGGAACCGACCGCACCGGCCTTCTCGTCCCAGGCCCCGAAGACGACCCGCGGGATCCGGGCGGCGAGGATCGCGCCGGCGCACATGACGCAGGGTTCGAGCGTGACGACGAGCGTCAGCTCCGTGAGGTGCCAGTCGGCCAGCGCGGCCGCTGCGGCGCGGATGGCGACCACCTCGGCGTGGGCGGTCGGATCGGCGTGCAGCTCGCGCTCGTTGCGTCCGACGGAGACCACCGTGCCGTCCGGGGCGACGAGCACCGCGCCCACCGGGACGTCGTCACTGGCCAGTGCCGCCTCGGCCTCGGCGATGGCTATCTCCATCCACACGGCGAACTCGGCCGGTGCGTGCATCCGTCATCTCCCCGAAATCCTGGTCGCCGCGCGAGCGACTAGATTGATCGTATGCGAGTGCACGTAGCCGACCACCCCCTCATCACCCACAAGCTCACGGTGCTCCGCGACAAGACGACACCGTCGCCGGTGTTCCGTGCCCTCACCGAGGAGCTCGTCACGCTGCTCGCCTACGAGGCGACGCGCGGCGTCACGGTCGAGGAGATCACGATCCAGACGCCCGTCACCGAGACGGTCGGCGTCAAGATCAGCGAGCCGCGTCCGCTCGTGGTCCCGATCCTGCGGGCCGGCCTCGGCATGCTCGAGGGCATGGTGAAGCTGCTCCCCACCGCCGAGGTCGGCTTCCTCGGCATGGTGCGCAACGAGGAGACCCTCGAACCCACCACGTACGCGGAGCGTCTCCCCGACGACCTGTCCGACCGTCAGTGCTTCGTGCTCGACCCGATGCTCGCGACCGGTGGCTCGCTCGCAGCTGCCATCGACTTCCTGTTCAAGCGTGGGGCGATGCACGTCACCGCCATCTGCCTGCTCGCCGCCCCCGAGGGTCTCGAGCGCCTCGAGGCCGAGACGGCCGGCAAGGACGTCACCATCGTCCTGGGCGCCCTCGACGAGAAGCTCGACGAGAACGGCTACATCGTCCCCGGGCTCGGCGACGCCGGCGACCGCCTCTACGGCGTCGTCTGACCCCTGCTCCCGCCGACATGAGGCGGATCGTCGTCCATCCCCGCGATGGACGACGATCCGCCTCATCTCAGTTGTGCCGCCAGCTGACAATCCCCGAGTAACAGAACGTCATCTTCCGCTCGCACTTGACAGGATCCGGGAGATTCCTGTTGTATTGCGGACTATGACGACCAACGCGCCCACCCCGACCTCCTTCGAGGCCCCTGGGAACGCCGGCATGATGATGCCCGGCCGCGCTGTCATGTGCTGTCGAATGTGTCGCTGATCCGACTCCTCCAGCACCGGTAGCGATCCACACGGATCCGCTCCACTGCTCCCAGCACCTCCGAGTCCGCCGCTCCCCCACCAGGTGAGCCGACTCCCGGACGTACCCCGTCCGTACCCGGCCGACGCGCCACTTCCCGGATCGCGGGACCGCAACTGCCCACCGGCAGGCGGGATCACCCCGAGCGCACCGCGCACGATCCGTCGTAGCATCATCACTCCCGAGGACCTCGCACTCATGTCTCTTGCAGCCGTTCAGACCACCCGCCCCACCCGCCAGCTCACCGCCGTCGAGGACGCACCTCGGGCCGCGACCCCGCACGTCCGCGCCGTTCCGGCCGGCCCTGAAGCCCGAGGCTTCGTCCTCTACGTCGGTCTCGACGAGGCGAAGGCGGCGGCCGCCGGCACGAGCCTCGGTGAGATCGTCGAGGCCATCAAGGCCCTGACTGCCCAGTTCGCTCCGGAGGCTGAGACGCACGCGGCCGTCGCCCTCGCCCCCCGCGGTGCCGGCGGACGCGACCTCGACGTCGTCCGGCTCGCCCTCCAGGACCCCTCGGCACTCGCGGCCCACCGCGACGAGGTCGACGAGGAGGAGCAGGACCGCGCGCACGCCGGTGTCGTCGTCGACATCTCCCGGAAGCGCCTCGTCCTCGACAACGAGGCTGCGCCGCTCACGTACAAGGAGTTCGAGCTCCTCCAGTACCTCGTCCTCCGCGAAGGACGCACGATCGAGCGCGCCGAGCTCATCTCATCGCTGTGGCGCGCCGGCGACGACGAAGAGGTCCCGAACGAGCGGACCATCGACGTCCACGTGCGTCGCCTGCGCGCCAAGCTCGGCCGCTACGAGGACATCGTCCGCACCGTGCGCGGTGTCGGCTACCGCTTCGACCGCCACGCGGACGTCTCCATCCGCTACGCCAGCACCCCGTCGCCCGACCTGTTCTAAGCCGGTTCGGTGGCCCCACCGACGAAACGACGGGCCCGGTGAGTGGGTGTTCCACTCGCCGGGCCCGTCGGACGTCCTGCGTCAGATGACGCGCGGTTTCTTCGGCTTCTCGCCCGGTGCCGGGACCGGGCGCATCGCGAGCTTCCACACGCCGAAGACGGCGATCGCGCCGGCGACGACGAAGAGCACGAGCGCGAACCAGGGCGCACTGGCCGCCTCACCGAGCACGACGATTCCGATGCCGACGGCGACGAGTGGGTCGACGACGGTGAGGCCCGCGACCACCAGGTCTGGCTGTCCGCTCTGGTGGGCCTTCTGGACGAAGAACCCGCCCACCCCGGCGGCGACGAGCAATGCGATGATGCCGACGACCGTGAGACCCTCGAAGTTCTGCGTGATGACCCGGTTGATGACGACCTTCGCGAGGGTCACGACGAAGCCGTACAGGACGCCTGCCGCGACCACGTAGAACACCGTGTGCAGCTTCCGGCGCCACAGGGCATAGGCACCCGCGAGGGCGAGGGTCACCACGGTCAGCATGATGAGGATGATGATGAGCTGCGGCTGACGGATCGGCTCTTCGACCGCATAGAGTGCGGCGACGATCACGAAGAGGCCGATACCGGCGACGCACAGCACCATCGCGCGGGTCTGCTCCTTGGTGATCTTGACCCGGGTGACCCTGGCGTTCAACAGTGCCGTGATCACGAGGGCGATCGCCCCGAGCGGCTGCACGACGATGAGCGGCGCGAAGGCCAGCGCGACGAGCTGGAAGACGATGGCCAGGCCGAGCAGCAGGGTGCCGATGAGCCAGGACGGGCGACCGAGCAGCTGCGGGAGCTGCTTCAGCCCGAACGCCGACGAGGCCGCCTCGACCTTCCCGACGCCTCGGGACTGGAGCTGGGTCCCCACCGCCAGGAAGAAGGCGCCGACGAGGGCGATCGGGATGCCGATCGCCTGGTACGGCGTCACGCTGATCGTCGGGATGTCGAGATCGACCGCGGCCCGAGCGGACTGCGCGACGACACCGGCCGTACCTGACAGCAGCAGGGCGCCGGCCGCGAGGACCGGGAACGACGTCGCCGCCATCACTTCGCCGCCGCGCTCGTGCCGACGGCCGCCGTCTCGGCGTCACCGAGTTTGTTCTCCGGTACAACCTTGGAGTCCTGGCTCGGGAAGACGACCTTCTGCACGATGATGATGATCGACGCGGCGACCGGGATCGCGACGAGGGCGCCGAGGATGCCGCCGAGGGCACCGCCACCGAAGGCCGCGATGACGACGAGGGCGCCGGGGACGGCGACCGCCTTGTTCATGATGCGCGGGCTCAGGACGTACGCCTCGATCTGCATGTAGATCAGGTAGTAGATGATCGCGATGAGCGCGGTGACCGGGGAGACGAAGAGGCAGAGCGCGCTGTTCACGATCGAGGCGCTCAGCGTTCCGACGAGCGGGATCATCGAGCCGATGAACGCCAGCAGGGCGAGCAGCGGCGGGAAGGGCGCTCCGATGATGCTGAGGAAGATGAAGCTCAGCACACCGTTGACGAGAGCGAGCCCGACTTGTCCGACGACGTAGCGTCCGACGGCCTGCGTGATCTCCTCGAGCACCTGCGCGAAGCCCTCGCGGCGGTAGGCGGGGAGGAAGCGGTACGTGACGGCCTTCATCGAGCGCAGCGACGCGAGGAAGTACAGGGTCAAGATGAGGACGATGATCGAGCCGGTGATGCCCGATGCGACGCCCGCACCGACCGCGACGATGCCGCCACCGATGTTCAGGAGGTTGTTGGGGTCCTTGAGGAAGGAGAACGCGTCGTTGAGCGCCGAGTCGATGTCGAGGGTGTTCCCGATCGTGTTCTGGACCCACGCGACGAAGTCGCTGTTGAGGAACTGCTGCGAGATCCGGGGGTAGTCGCTCACGAAGTTCGAGATCTGCGTCACGAGCAGGGGCACGATGGCGAAGATGATGCCGACGAACGCGCCGATCACGGCGAGGAAGACGACGGCGATGGCGAGGCCACGCGGCAGCTTCTGCTCGAGCCAGGAGACGAGCGGGTCCAGGCCGAGCGCGATGAACAGTGCGACGCCGACGTAGATGAGCGTGGTGCTCAGCTGCGTGACGATGCTGCCGATCACGAGCGCGACGAGCACGCCGATACCACCGACGAGGCCGATGCGGAACGCGTTGATGCGCACGCTCGGAGCCGAGGGCTGGAGGGCCGCGACCACGGCGGCCGACGGCGGTGAGGAGGCTGCGGCCTTCGCCGCGCGCTCCTGCTTGGCCTCCTGGTGCTTGGCGCGCCTGGCCTCGCGCTCCTCCGGGGTGGAGGAGAACCCGGGCAACCGGAGTTTGGGGGTCTTCATCGTGCGGTCTCCTCGGTGGTGATGCGATCGTGGTGCTGGGGGCGTTCACATGGATCGCCGCTCTGTGCCTACAGTAGTGAGACGGAGCCCGGCTCGCAGATGTCACGGTCGGGTGTGACGAAACCGCCGGAAGTTGTCTCGGCCGGTACAGAGAGGTGGCAGGCGGTGGGTGTCGATCCAGTGCGCAGGTCGGGCGGCCTCCTCGAGCAGGCGACCGACCGGACCCTCGTGGAGCGGTGCGTCGACGGCGACACCCGCGCGTTCCAGGTGCTCATCACGCGCTACGGCCGGATGATGAAGGCGTATGCCGTGCGACTCACGCGCTCCTCGGCGGACGGCGACGACGTCGTCCAGGAGGCGCTCATCTCGGCCTGGAAGCGGATCGACACGCTCGAGGACGGCGCGATGGTGAAGAGCTGGTTGATGCGCATCGTCAGCCGCCGGGCGATCGACCTGATGCGGCAGCGCAAGGACACCGAGTCGACGGACGACGCCATCATCGAGGCCCCGGAGCGCGACGGACCCGAACGGCGAGCCGAAGCGTCGTCGCAGCTGGGAGCACTGTCAGCAGCACTCGACAGACTGCCGCACGGACAGCACCAGGCTTGGGTGCTCCGCGAGATCGGCGGATACTCGTACGAGGAGATCGCCGAACAGCTGGGGCAGAGCGTCGCCAGCGTCCGAGGGAGTCTCGCACGGGCTCGAGCGACACTGGTCAAGGACATGGAGGGGTGGCGATGAACACCGAAATTCCGGGCTCCGGACCGGGCGAACCGGGCGGTTGCGCGCACGGCATCGACGCCCTCACGGACTACCTCGAACGCGACATGCTGCCGGCTGACCCGTCGATCGACGACTCGCCCGAATGCCAGCGGATCCTCCGGTCCCTGCGACGGGTCCGCTCGCTCGCCACGCCATTGCGGGAGGCGGACGAAGCGGCGGTCACCGCACTCGACCAGGACTGGATCCGCGGGATCATGGAGAACATCGGCCGTGAGGCGAAGGCCGGAC
Organism: Plantibacter auratus; assembly: GCF_050587365.1. Lineage (NCBI taxonomy): Bacteria > Bacillati > Actinomycetota > Actinomycetes > Micrococcales > Microbacteriaceae > Plantibacter > Plantibacter auratus. The sequence goes on from NZ_JBOBFV010000005.1 coordinate 341,594, forward strand.
GCGACATCCCGTTCGCCGCGTCCGACGACGACGCGGCGCTCGTCATCACGGAGGGCACGGTCCGCGGGTTGGTCCGCGGTGCCGGCGACCGCACGCCCGGCGTGCTCGTGGGTCGCTGCGTGCTCGAGGGCGACGTCACCGTGGTCGGCGAACCGATCATGCTCCACGTCACCGTGAGCATCGGTTGGGGCAAGTCGGTCGCCGACACGGTTGCGTTGTTCCGCGAGGAGGTCGCCGCCAGCCTCCGGCAACACACGGACCTCGTCGTGGCAGGACTCGACATCGTCGTCGACGACCTGCACTTCGAGGCCGACGAGATCGGAGAGGTGGGGGACGATGCATGACCTGACGGAGACGGACGACGACCTCGGAGCGCTCGCGAGCTCGCTGGACGACGTGATCCTGGCGATACCGGGCGTCGACGGGTTGACCGCCGTCGAGCCCACACTGCTCCGGGCCGCGAAGGAGGGTGTCGGCGCACTGCTCGGCTCGCCCGACCAGCAGGCACGGGTGAGCGTCAAGCGCGTCCGAGGCGTCCTGACCGTCCACGCCAACATCTCCGTGGCAGCTGAGGCGGCCTCCCCTGCCGTCGCGCAGGCGGTCCACCGCTCCATCGCGGAGCGGCTCCCCTCGTCCACCGGCGAGGGTGCACCGTCCATCACCGTCCGCGTGATCGACGTCGTCCCGAGCGGCTCCCAGGACTGACACGACGGCAGGAGTTCCGCGCCGCGACAGGAGCGCGGATCGGCTTCCGTCCGGCTTTCAGGCGGTCGTCATGCGCTCGCGCTCCGCTCCGGTAGCGCACTCGGACAACTCCCAGCAAAAATAACGTTCTGATAACTACCGCTCGTTACCGATCCGTTATATGGTTTTGGAACGTTAGTTGTTTTGCTGTGGCAGCTGACGGAATGTGATTGCAGGACACTCTTGGTGCAAGGGAAAGAGAGCCGGTCGTAGCCTCTGCGACCGGCTCTCGTCATGTCCGGAGACGATACGGAGCGCAACCACCCCACCTCGACGCACCGCTCGACGGCCGTCCAGGATAGATTCAGGTGGTGGATCGTCGGACGGCAGCGGGAGCAGGTATGGACGAGAGGCGACTCGCGATCGCTGCGTGGGAGTCACTGTTCCGCGCGCAGGTCGACGTGATGCGCCACATCTCGCACGACTTCCCGAGCCACGGCATCTCCCTCAACGAGTACGACGTCCTGCACACGATGTCGCGGGAGCCCGATCGTCGCATCCGTCTGCGCGACCTCAACTCGAGCGTGCTGCTCTCGCAGCCGAGCATCAGTCGCCTGGTCGATCGACTCGTCGCGCGCGGACTGGTCGGCAAGTGCCCCGACCCGGACGACGGCCGCGGCACCCTCGTCCGCATGACCGACGCGGGCTACGACGTCTACCGCGCGGTCGCCATCGCCCACGGTGCGACGATCGCCGAACGCGTGACCACCTCGCTCAACCCACAGGAGATGGCGACCCTCGCAGCGCTCAGCGACAAGCTCCGCGGAGCGTGAGCCGCGCCGACTGATCCGGCGCGCACGGCCCCCACTGTCGTGTCCGATTTCCGCTCGTCGGACCCGGTGGCGCATGTCAGACTCGGATCATGGACGACACCCGGAGCATGGACTTCGCCGAACGCTACCGCGCGATCCAAGCCCGCGACCAGCGCTTCGACGGGCAGTTCATCACGGCCGTGAGCTCCACGGGGATCTACTGCCGGCCGTCCTGCCCGGCTCGAACCCCGAAGCCGGAGAACGTCACCTTCTACGCGACGAGCGCCGCGGCGCACGAGGCCGGTTTCCGCGCATGCAAGCGGTGCCTTCCTGAAGCGGTCCCGGGCACGCCCGCCTGGAACCTCGGCAACGACGTCGCCGCGCGCAGCATGCGCCTCATCGCCGACGGCGTCGTCGAACGGGAGGGCGTCCCCGGACTCGCCTCGCGCCTCGGGTACTCGAGCCGGCATCTGACGCGGATCCTCAGCGCCGAGCTGGGCGCGGGTCCACTCGCCCTGGCGCGGGCCCACCGCGCGCAGGGTGCTCGACAGCTGCTGACCGGCACCGACCTCCCCTTCGGTGACATCGCCTTCGCCGCCGGGTTCTCGAGCATCCGGCAGTTCAACGACACGATGCGGGAGGTGTTCGAGCTCACCCCCGGTGAGCTGCGCGCGAAACACCGGACGGTCGGCGAACACGCCTCCGGCTCGATCACCCTGTCCCTGCCGTTCCGCCGCCCGTTCGACGCAGCGGGCGTCTTCGCCTGGCTCGCACCACGGGCGGTGGACGGCGTCGAGCTCGCGGGGCCCGACCACTACGCCCGGCTCCTCGCCCTCCCCGGCGGCACGGCGTGGTTCGAGGTGCGACAGCTCGGCGACGACCTCCGACTCACTGCAGAGGTGACGGACCTCGCCGACCTGCCGGTGCTCGTCTCGCGGGTCCGTCGACTCTTCGACCTCGACGCCGACCCGACGTCGGCCGACGCCGTCCTCGCGACGGACCCGCGTCTCGCCGCCTCGGTCGCGGCCACACCCGGCATCCGACTCCCCGGGGCGGTCGATCCGGAGGAGATGCTGGTCCGGGCGATGGTCGGCCAGCAGATCACCGTGGCCGCGGCGCGCACCCAGCTCCGCCGTCTCGCGGACGAGGTGAGCACGACGGTCCCCGAACGACACGGACTGCACCGGCTCTTCCCGACGGCGACGCAGATCGCGAACGGCGGGGAGGCCGCACTCGTCGGGCCCCGAGCGCGGATCGACAGCCTGCTCGGCGTCGCGCGGGCACTCGTGTCCGGTGAACTCACGATCGGCTTCGGCGACGACCGCGACGAGCTCCGGACGCGCCTGCTCGCCATGAAGGGGATCGGCCCCTGGACGGCCGACTACGTCAGCATGCGGGTGCTCGGCAACCCCGACGCCTTCCTGCCCGGCGACGTCGCCGTCCGCACGGGTGCCGGCCGGCTCGGCTTGCCGTCCGACGCCCGCTCCCTCACCGCGGAAGCGGACGCCTTCGCACCGTGGCGCTCCTACCTCTGCCTCCACCTGTGGAAGGCGGCCTCCGCACCGGCACCGACCGCCGCACCCTCAGCCCTCGAGAAAGGTCCAGCAGCATGACCACCATCATCTCCAGCACGAGCGCCCGCCGCGGTGACGGCCGGGCGTCCGGCGCGCAGCTCACCGCGACCAGCCAGACCGTCGACACTCCGGACGGCCCCTTCACAATCCTCGCACGGGAGGACGGAGCGGTGCTCTCCTCAGGCTGGTCCGACGACATCGGCGTCATGCTCGAACGGATCCGGCCAGCCGACCGCCCCGGCGAGACCGTGGCGGGGACGATCGCGGCGATGGACGCCGTCCGGGCGTACTACGACGGCGACCTGGCGGCGATCGACCTCGTACCGGTCGCCCAGTTCGGTGGCCCGTTCCGCACGCACGCCTGGACGGTGCTGCGGACGATCGCCGCAGGACACCCGGTGACGTACACGGAGTTCGCCGCGGCGAGCGGTCGGCCGTCGGCGGTCCGCGCTGCGGCGAGCGCCTGCGCGACGAACGCGCCCGCCCTGTTCGTCCCGTGCCACCGCGTCCTCCGGACCGACGGGTCGCTCGGTGGGTTCGCGTGGGGACTCGACGTCAAGCGGTCGTTGCTCGACCGCGAGGCCGCGCTGAGCTGAGCGCACCCGGGAACAGGGAACACGGTCCCTGAGCACCCATCCACGGTCCCCGAGCAACCATCCACGGTCCCTGAGCAACCATCCACGGTCCCTGAGCCTGTCGAAGGGCGGGGCTTCCCCGTGGGCACTTCGACAAGCTCAGTGACCGAGGATGGCACAGTGACCGGGAGGTGGCACAGTGACCGGAAG
>NZ_JBOBFV010000006.1:0-114426 GCF_050587365.1 Plantibacter auratus
AGTGAGCGGACAGGGACCGACCGTTCAGACACGACCGACTCCGACCCCGGTCCCTGAGCCTGTCGAAGGGCACACGGACAGAGCCCACCCTTCGACAAGCTCAGGGACCGATCGGTTGGGCTGGCAGGGACCGATTCGTTGCGCTGGCAGGGACAGGACAGGTGAGCGGACAGGGAGCGCCCTTCGACAAGCTCAGGGGCCGGCCAGGGCGCTCCCGGCTGGGAGACGGTCGGGTGGCCTCCCAGCCGATGCGCACGTCACAGCGCGATCGCGCGACCCTCCTCGTGGGAGCGGATCGCCGCACGGTAGATGTCGTGGGTGAGCGCCGCCTCCTCGGGGCGCGCCGCCCCGAACCGGTCGCCGAGGGAGCCGTGCCGCTCGGCGAGGAACACGGCCCACATCTGGAGGATCGTGTCGGAGAACCCGGACTCGAAGTTCGGGCCGGTCACCGTCGGCCAGACCGACTGGCTGCCTGCGTCGAGCTGCTGCCACACCTGCTCCCGACCGCCACCCGGGATGTCCCGCACCGCGAACACCTCGACGAGCTTCGGGTTCTTCGTGCTGAACCGGACCCCGCCGTCGAGACCGATCGCCTCGAACTCCCACGTGTTCTTCTGCCCGGGATCGATGCGCTTCGTCTCGGTCGTGAGCGGGAAGCGGACACCGTCATGGGTCGCCCAGCTGTGCAGCACCGCGTTGTCCCAGGTGTCGCACGGCACGAGCGAACCGTCGGGACCGGGACGCTCGGTGACGATGTTCTGCAGCACCCCGTACACGCTCTCGGGTTCCCAGCCGAGCCGCAGCGGCACGTGCCAGGTGTGCATCCCGAGGTCGTTCATCACGCCGGCCTCACCGCAGAACTGCGTCTGGCGCTTCCAGTTGATCTGCTTGCCCCGATCGATGTCGCTCGAGTGCAGGAAACTGTTGCGCGCCTCGACGATCGTGCCGAGCGCCCCGGACCGCACGTAGTCGATCGCCAGCTGCGCACCCGGGAAGAACGGCATCTCACTCGAACACCGGACGAAGCTCTCCGGGTGCTCGGCCATCGCCGCGAGGACCGACTGCGCGGCCGCCGCGTCGATCCCGAAGGGCTTCTCCGCCAGCAGGCCCTTCCCGGCTCGGATGACGTCGGTGTAGATCTGCTCGTGGAGGTCGTGACGCACGGCCACGTAGACGACGTCCACCGACGGGTCGGCGAGCAGCTCGTGGTAGTCCGTGGCCTTCGTGACGACCGTGTCGATCTCGTCGAACCAGTCGAGCGCCGCCGGGTTGATGTCGCAGACGGCCGTCAGTCGCGGTCGCACCGGGTGGTCGATGAGTGCCGGCCAGCGCTGGATGGCCGCGGCGATCTCGCGCCCCATGAGTCCACCGCCGATGATCGCGACGTTGACGCGCTCCGCCGTCGCCCGGTCGGCCGTCACCTGGTCGGCGCTCATGCGCGAGCCGCCTCGAGGATCGCGAGGCCGGCATCGGCGTCGGCCCCGTCGTGCAGCACCGCCATGAGTGCCGCGGTGATGGCGGCCGGGTGCTCGTGCTGGATGATGTTGCGGCCGTAGACGATGCCGCTGACCCCGGCATCGAGGACGGCGACCGTGCGCTCCAACAGCGTCCGGTCGTCGACGCGACCGCCGCCACGGACGAGGACGGGGATGTCTCCGGCGACCTGCACGACCCGCGCGTACTCGGTGATGTCGCTACTCGGGTCGGCCTTGATGAGGTCGGCGCCGAGTTCGACCGCCTGGCGCACGAGGGTGACGATCTTCTCGATGTCGCCGTCGACCTGGTACCCGCCGGCCGTCGTGTTGTCCTGCATGACGAGCGGCTCGATCATGAGCGGCATCCCGTACCGGGTCGCTTCGCGACGCAGGGCCATGATCGAGCGGATGTTCGCCTCGCGGACCTCGGGGTGGTCGGGGATCAGCATGAGGTTGACGCACACGGCTACGGCGTCGAGCCGGACGGCCTCCTCGATCGCGTGCGGCACGTGGTGGCTGTAGAGGATCGAGTCGAGCGGGTTGCCGTAGACGTTCGCGACGTCGGTCCGCAAGACGAGCGCCGGCTTGTCCTTGCCGGGGACCTGCTGCAGGAGACGGGCCTGACCGAGGGTCAGCTGGACGGCATCCGGGCCCGCGGCGACGAGCGTGCGGACGACCTCGCCCATGTCCTCGATGCCGGTGATGAACGAACGCTCGCCGAAGAACCCGTGGTCGACGGCGACGTCGAGCGCGCGACCGGATCGGGCGTTGAAGAGACGATTGAGGCGGTACAGCGACATTGCGGCGGCTCCTGATCGTGACGGGGAGGGTTTCCGAATCGTCCCTCGGTGTGTCACAGTAGTGGCCTGAGACAACGTTGTCTAGCTTGCACCGGGTCACTCCCGGCGCGAAGAACGGAGGGTCCATGGGCGAGATCGTCGTCGCCGGTCACATCTGCGTCGACCTGTCGCCAGGGCTGAGCGCGAGCGCACGCATCGATCCGGGCGCCCTCATCGACACCGGCCCGCTCCGCATCTCCCTCGGCGGCTGCGTCGCGAACACCGGCCTCGCCCTCGCCGATCTCGGGAGCACGGTCCGCCTGCACGCGACCGTCGGCGACGACGAGCTCGGCGCGATCGTCGCCTCACGCATCGCCGCGCACGACCGACTGGACCCGGCGCTCGAGGTCACCGACCTGGCCGCGACCTCCTACAGCGTCGTCGTCGAGCCCGCAGGCCTCGACCGGACCTTCTGGCACCACACGGGCGCGAACGAGGTGTTCACCGGCGAGCACCTGGCCGTCGGCGACGCGGACCTCGTCCACCTCGGCTATCCCCCGCTGCTCCCCGGGATCGTCGCCGACGATGCGGCGCCCCTCGCGAAGCTGCTCGAACGGATCCACCGACACGGCGCGACCACCTCGATGGACCTCGCCGTCGTCGACCCCACGAGCGCCGTCGGCCATCTGGACTGGGAGGCGATCCTCCGGCGCACCCTGCCGCTGACCGACATCGTGAGTCCGAGCGTCGACGACCTGCGTTCGGCCCTCGGCACGCTCCGCCTCCCGGCCGGGACCAGCGCATCGCCCCTGGCCCAAGCGGCGGCGTTCGCGGACCTCCTGCTCGCCTGGGGTGCCGGCGTCGTGGCGATCTCGGCCGGCGAGGACGGGCTACTCCTCCGGGCCGCCGGTGTCGACCGCCTGCGCCTGGGCGGACGGATGCTCGCACCGCTCGCCGAGGCCTGGGCCGACGTCGACCTCGTCGCGCCGCCCGTCCCCGCACCCGCGTTCGTGTCGACCAACGGCGCCGGGGACGCGTCGACCGCCGGCCTGCTCGTCGCGATGTCACGCGGTGCCGCACCGGCGGAAGCCGCCGAAGTCGGGGGCGCGAGTGCCGCTGCGACGATCGCGGGACGCCGTCCGACGGCGGCCGAGATCACCCGACTGCGACCCGGGCTCAGCAGGCTCTTCGCGGTCGCGGGGGCGGACGAGCCGATCGCGTGATCTCGCATACGCCAGGATGGTGAGCATGCGCAGCTCCCGACCCCCGACCATGAACGACGTCGCCGCGGCGGCCGGGGTGGGGCTGAAGACGGTGTCGCGGTACGTGAACGGCGCGACGAACATCAACCAGGAACTGTCGGAACGGATCGGCGCGGCGATCGAGGCCCTTGGCTACCGGCACAACCTGGCGGCCGCGAGCATCCGCCCCGGGCGGTCCAGCAAGGTCATCGGGCTGATCATCAGCGACCTGGCGAACCCCTACTACTCCGTGTTGGCACGCTCGGTGGAGCGCGTGTGCACGGAACACGGCTACCTGCTGATGTCCGCGAGCTCCGAGGAGGACGCCGACCGGCACCGACTCCTCGTCGACCGGCTCGTCGCGCAGCGCGTGGACGGCCTCGTCGTCGTGCCACCACGGCAGGCGACCGCGGCCTGGGCGACGAGCACGGTCGTGCACGTCCCGATGGTGCTCGTCGACCGCCCGACCGGGCCGCTCGAGTCGGTCGAGGTGCACACGGTGCTCGCCGACAACGAGGGCGGGGCGACCCGCGCGACCGCGGCCATGCTCGCCGCGGGCGCACGACGGGTCGCGTTCCTCGGCGACTCACTCGAGCTGTACACGATGCGCGAGCGACTGGCCGGCTACCACCGGGCGCTGGCTGAGGCCGATCTCGGCGGCGCGACGGGGACGGGGCCGATCGAGCCGATCGTCTCCGACGGCGCACACTCCGTCGAGGACGCTGCGGCGGTCGTGGCGGGGTTCCTGGTGTCGGGCGAGGTCGACGCCGTGTTCGCCGCGAACAACCGGGCCGCGATCGGGGCCATGCAGGCGTTCGCGACGGCCGGACGACGGCTGCCACTTGTGGGGTTCGACGACTTCGAGGCGGCACCGCTCGTGTCGCCGGCGGTGTCGGTGGTGGCGCAGGACGTGGCGCTCATGGGCCGGGTCGCGGCGGAGACCCTCCTGGCACTCATCGCCGGCGAGGCGGGCCCGCCCATGACCCACACCTTGGACGTGCGTCTGGAGCTGCGCGGCTCCGAGCGCTGACGCCCTTCGACAAGCTCAGGGACCGGAAGAAGCGCACCTGGACCGGAGGGGCATTCACGGACCGGGGGAAGCGACCCCCGAGTACGAAGCAACCGCGCACGGAGAACCGCTCCCTGAGCCTGTCGAAGGGCACACGAGAAGACGCCGCCCTTCGACAAGCTCAGGGACCGGAAGAAGCGCACCCGGACCGCCCTTCGACAAGCTCAGGGACCGGAAGAGGCGCTCAGGGGACCGGGGACGGGTGCTCCGGGACCGCCCTTCGACAAGCTCAGGGACCGGAAGAGGTGCTCAGGGACCGGCAGGGTACGTGAGGCCGTGGCCGAAACGGAAGAGCGGGTCCTCGGTGTCGTAGGGGACGTCGGACCGACTCGCCTCGACGGCCGCCATCGAGCGCGGCAGGTCGAACGGCAGCCGGCCCTCCGGCAGCGCCCGACCGAAGACGACGTCGAGGAACGCCGCGTCACTGCCGCCGAAGCTCGCGACGAGCGCCGCGACCGCATCCGCCACCCCGGTGAGGATCGCCGGTCGGTCGAGGTGCATGTCGAGCACGGTCGGCACCGTCAGCGCGAGCGCCCGCAGCCGCTCGACCTCGTCGGCCGGGATGTCGAGCGATCCGGCGTGGAACATGGCCTCGAAGCCGCCGGGCCGCGGTTCGTACGGCGTCTGCATGCGCACGAGAGCGACGTCCGCCGAAGCCGGATCCGCGACGACCTCGCCGTACGCGCCCGCGAGCTCGGGATCGACGCCCTCGAGGTACAACCGCGGACGCGGCGAGCGCACCGGCAGCGTCTCCGCCACGTTCGTCAGGACGGTGAACGCGCGGCGCTGTGCGGCCTCGCCGGCGGCGACGAAGTCCGCGCGGCCGACGATCCCACTCGCGGCGCCCGCGTCGACGTACGGCTGCTCGAAGAGCCCGAGGACGAACTTCTCCCGCAGCAGTCGGCGCACCGAGGCGTCGATGCGGTCCTCGATGATGCGCCCCTGCTCGACGAGCTCGACGACGAGCTCGGGTCGGGCCTCGCCACCGAACTGGTCGCAACCGGCCTGCAGGATGCGTTCGACCCGCGACAGCTCGTCGAGGTGCTCCAGGCCCCAGGCGCGCGCGGGCATGTCCTGCCCCATGATCGACGTGTCGGTGACGAGTCCCCAGTCGGTGCAGACGACGCCTGCGAAGCCGAGTTCCTCGCGGAGGAGCCCGGTGATGATCCCGTGGTTGAAGGCGAACGCGACCTCCTCGTGTTCGGTCCCGACGGGCATGCCGTAGTACGGCATCATCTGCGCGGCTCCGGCGGCGATCGCGGCGCGGAACGGGATGAGGTGGTAGTCGAAGTTGTCGCCGGGGTACACCTGTTCGCGTCCGTAGGCGAAGTGCGGGTCCTCCCCGTCGAGCTGGGGCCCACCGCCAGGGAAGTGCTTCGTCATCGTGGAGACCGACTGCGGCCCGAGTTCGGCACCCTGGAACCCTCGGATGTAGCCGGCGACGAGTTCGGCACTGAGCTCGGCGTCCTCACCGAACGTGCCACCGATGCGCGACCAGCGCGGTTCAGTCGCGAGGTCGACCTGCGGGTGGAGCGCCAGCCGGATCCCGACGGCGAGGTACTCCTGCCGCGCGGTGTCGGCGAACGCCTCGACGAGGTCGGCCGATCCGATCGCCGCGAGGCCGAGCGTCTCGGGCCACTGCGAGAAGGCGCCCGCGCGGGCCGCCGTCCCCACGTTGTCGGTGAAGTGGTTGCGCGGGTCGGTCGACAGCGTGACCGGGATGCCGAGTCGCGTGCGCGACGCGCGCTCCTGCAGGGCGTTGGTCCACTCGGCGAGCGCCGTCGTGTCGGGCGCGGTGCCGAGGACGTTGAAGTGGGACATGAGCTGCTCGCCGATCATGTGCTCGCCACTCGCGAGTCCCATGTGCGGGTTCGCCTCGTCGATGGGCCCCGGGGCGATCATCGTCTGGAAGAGCATGCCGGCCTTCTCGGCGACGGTCATCCGTCCGAGGAGGTCCTCCACCCGGTCCTCCACCGGCAGGCTCGCGTCGCGGTAGGGCAGCGCCGGTTCATGCTCGCTCATGGGTGGTCCGTTTCTCGTCAGTGAGTGGGGCGGCGTCGGGATCACCCGGGCTCGGGCGAGCCGGAAGCGAAAACCGAACTCCATTCGGGAACGGAGCGTGACTCCAGTATGCCCGCTGACGAGGATCACGCAAGACTCAGTCGGCGTGATTCCCCATGGCGCGCAGCCCGTCGGCCAGCCAGTCCAGCGACGGGGAGACGCCTGGCGCGACCGGATGGCGATTGAGGTGGCCATGGAGGACGCCTGGCTCGAGCCGACTGCGGACGGGAGCACCGGCGGCCTCCGACGCCGCGATGAGCAGCTCCCCCGACGGCCGGAGGTCGTCGAACTCCGAGAGCAGGACCGACAGCGGCGGGCGGTCCGGGGTCACGGGGACGATTCCCGGCAGCGCGAGCTCGGGCACGTCCTCCAGCCGACCGACGTAGTTCCCGACCATCCAGTCGATCGACTCGGTCGGGAACCGCATGAAGTCCGGGAGGACCGCCATCTCGGCCAGGACGTCCGCGGGCAGGGCTGGCACGACGGCGTGCAGGAACGGGTAGGCCAGCAGCACGGCGTCCGCACGTCGATCGCTGCGGAGTGACGCGGCGAGCGCGAGGGCCGCTCCGGCACTGGCCCCACCGATGGCCGTCCGCGCACCGGGAACGGCCGACCGCTCGTCGTCGAGCTGCTCCCAGACCGCGAGCACGTCGTCGAGCGGCACCGGGTATCGCGTCGTGCCGTCCGCCAGTCGGTAGTCGACGGAGACAACCTCGGCACCCGCTCGCGCCGCCAGTTCGGCGCTCACGACGTGCGCCTCCGGCCAGTCGAGCGTCCCCGCCGCGAAGCCGCCGCCGTGCACCCAGAGGAGGGCGACACCACTGGGGTCGGCCGGGACGTAGCGTCGGATCGGGACCGTGCCGTGCGGACCGTCGACGACCTCGTCGGTGATCACCACGTCGCTCGGTGGGCTCCACGGCCCGTCGTCACCGTATGCGATGAGTCGTTCCTGGAACTCCTCGTCGAGGGTCCCACCGGCGGCAGCGCGATCGGCGTTCGAGAACCCGTCGAAGAGGCTCAGGCGGTCGCGGTAGTACGGATCGAGTGACATGCGCCGAGCCTACCCAGCCGACTCGGTCGACTCAGCCGACTCAGACCACGATGCCGCCGACGCGGTGGAGGTAGACGTCGATGGCGTCCCGGCTCTCCTGGATGCAGCCGAGCTTCGCATCCAGTCGCTCGCGATGCTCGAGCAACCGCTCCAGCACCTCCGCCGAGGGCGTCACCTGGTAGATCGTTTCGTCGTCCTCGAAGCAGGGCAGGACCTGGAGGATGAGCGCGGTCGGCATGCCGACGGCGATCAGCTCGCGGATGCGCTGCACCTTCGCGACGAGGTGGTCCCCGTACTCGCGGTACCCGTTCGGGCAGCGGGTCGGGCGCAGCAACCCCTGTTCCTCGTAGTACCGGAGCAGCCGCGGCGTGCTCCCGGTGGCCGCCGCCAGTTCGCCGATGCGCATGCAAGACCCCTTCGACCGAGTTGTGTCCTCTTGGAGCAGCCGTCGGTGCCGGGCGGATATTCCCGGCGCACCCTCGTCGACTTGACCCTGCCACCAGTGGCAGGCCGGGAGACTCACCGACATGACCACCGACAGTTTGCGCACGGCACGATCCACGCCCCCTCCTGCCACCCGAACCCGCTCTCCCCTCCCGACCGCGCTGCTCCTCGCCGCCGTCGGATTCGTGACACTCCTCACCGAGGTGCTCCCGGCCGGGGTCCTCCCCGCGATGGCCGCCGATCTGGGCGTCTCGGAGTCGATCGCGGGCCAGAGCGTCGCCGTCTTCGCACTCGGTTGCATCGTCGCGGCGATCCCGATCAGCCGTGCGCTCGCGAAGCTCGACCGCCGGACGGTCGTACTGCTCGCCCTGATCGTCTCGGCGCTCGCGAACGCCGGCACGGCCGTCGCGCCCGAGCTGCTCACGCATCTCGCGACCCGGTTCGTCGCGGGGCTCGTGGCCGGCGTCGTCTGGGCGATGCTCCCGGGGTACACGCGCGGGTTCACCACCCCTGAGCGATTCGGCTCCACGCTCGGCGTCGTGCTGTCCGGTGCCACGCTCGGCTTCGCGCTCGGCGTCCCGGCCGGCGCGGTCCTCGGTGAGGAGTTCGGTTGGCGCACGGTGTTCGGGATCGTCGCCGCCACCACCGCGCTCCTCGGCGTGCTCGCGGTCGTCGTCGCTCCTCGCGTGGCAGGCAGCGCCCCCGGGCGTTCGACGCGCATGGGTGCGGCGCTCCGCATCCCCGCGGTCGTGACGATCCTCGTCGCCCTCGCCGTCTGCATCATCGGCCAGAACATCGCGTACACCTACCTCGCACCGGTCCTGTCCTCCCGCGGGACGCCCGTGCCGCTCGGGGTGCTCCTCGCAACCTTCGGTGTGGCGTCGGTCGTCGGCACGCTCGGCGCTGGACGGCTGGCGAACCTGCGCCTCGGGATGACCATCCTCACGGCCGCTCTCCTCGGGACCGTCGGCCTCGCCGTCGTGGCCTGGGATCCGCCGGTCGTCGTCCTCCTCACCGCCGCGGCAGGCTGGGGGCTCGCTTTCGGCGCCTACTCCGTGCTCTTCCAGGTGGCGATCGCCCGGGTCGCCGGGAACGCTGCTGACGCGGCCCAGTCGGCGCTCGTCACGGTGTGGAACTGCTCGATCGCCACCGGCGGGGCGGTCGGCGGGATCATCCTCGGCACCTGGGGCCCGGCCCTGCTCCTCCCGGCCGCCGCCGCGCTGACCGTCGTCGCCATCCCCCTCTGCGCCGTGATCGCACGCGCCGTCCGCCGCGGGTGAACGACGGAGGACCCGGCACGCCAGCGCCTGGTCCTCCTAGACTCGATGCGATGCCCGTCCCGTTCCTCCACTCGCCGAACATCCTGTTCGACACGGTCGTGGACCGCACGGAACGGCTGTCCCCCGGCTTCCTCCGCCTCACCCTCACCGGTGCCTCGCTCGCCGACTTCGCCCCGTACGAGCGGGACCAGCGGATCAAGATCCTGCTGCCGGGAGACGACGGCGCGTACCCGGAAGGACTCCACGACGGCCTGCCGGAGTACGCGTGGCGGAGGGCCTGGCGCGCACTCCCACCGGCGGACCGTCCGGTGATGCGCAGCTACACGGCCCATCGCGTCAGGCCGGCGCAGCAGGAGGTCGACCTCGACGTGTTCATCCACGAGCCGGCCGGCCCGGCCAGTCGATGGGCGCTCGGCGCGCGGGTGGGCGACCGGCTGCTCGTCTCGGGTCCGGACGTCCGTCGCGGAGACCCGACACACGGCGTCCAGTGGGCGCCCGGCACTGCGACGACCGTGCTCATCGCCGCCGACGAGACGGCCTTCCCCGCCGTCCACGGGATCCTGCGCTCTCTCGACGACCACGTCCGCGCCCACGTCCTCCTCGAGCTCGGCGACCCCGCCGACACCGCCCTGCTCGGGCCGCTGCTCGAGCGCCACACGGTCGACGTCCATGAACGGGCCGGGCAGGCGGGCGGTGAGGCGCTCGTCGCCGGCGTCGAACAGTGGCTCCGGACACACGGGTCGTCGGCGGCGACTCTGGGCACCGGCTTCGCCGCCTGGCTGGTGACCGAGAGCACCCGGATCCCCCTCCTGCGCGCTGCGACGACCGACCACGGGATCGACCCGGAGCGCGTCCACGGGCAGGGCTACTGGAACGCCCGCCCCAGAGCCACACCCGAATGAAGGTTATGCTTGCCTTACTCGGTCGCATCCGCCGCGACCCGTTCGAAAGGTGATCCGTGCCCCTCCTCCTCGCCGATCGTCGACGTCTCGTCGCCGTCGCCGCCCTCTCCATCGCCGCCCTCGGCCTCTCAGCCTGCAGCAGCTCGAGCGCCTCGACCCCCTCGGACACCGCGACGAGCGCGACGCACGTCATGGAGCACGCCCACGGCGAGACCAGCATCCCCGACGCACCCAAGCGGGTCGTCGTCCTCGAACCGGTGCAGCTCGACACGACCGTCGCGCTCGGCATCACCCCGGTGGGCGCAGCGGTGCTGAACGAGACCGCCGGCGTCCCCGCCTACCTCGGTGAGCAGGCCGCCGACATCCCCACCGTCGGGACCGTGGCGGAGCCGAACGTGCAGCTGATCGCCGCCGCGAAGCCCGACCTCATCATCGGCACCGAATCACGGCACTCCGCCCTGTACGACCAGTTGTCCGAGATCGCGCCGACCGTGTTCATGGCGACGCAGACCGATCCCTGGCGCGACAACGTGCAGTTCGTCGCCGAAGCACTCGGTGACCCGGACGGCGCGGACGAACTCCTCGACGCCTACGACGCACGCTGCGCGGAGATCGCCAAGGAGCACGACACCGCCGGGAAGACGGCACAGCTGATCCGCCCCCGCGACGGTGTCCTGACCCTCTACGGCCCGACCTCCTTCGCCGGCAGCACCCTCGAGTGCGCCGGGTTCACGACGCCCGAACACGCCTGGGAGGACATCTCCCTCGACCTCTCCCCCGAGCGCGTGCTCGAGGCGAAGGCCGACCAGGTCTTCGTGACGAGCGTCGATCCCGACGACACCTCGACGCTGCCCGCCTCGCTCACCGCGAACACGGACGCCTTCCCCGAGCTGCACCTCGTCGACCAGTCCTTCTGGATCACCGGCGTCGGCCCCCTCGGCGGCATGGCCGTCCTCGACGACCTCGACCGGCTGCTCTCCGACGGGTCGTGACGAAGCCGACCGCGATCCTGAACGTCAGCGACACCTCTGTGGGACGGCGGGCGCCGCGGCGACACCGCCTGCTCATCCCACTGCTCGCGGGCGTCGCGGCGCTCGCGGTCGCCGTCCTCCTGTCGCTGTTCGTCGGCGCGAACCCGATCGCTCCGGATGACGTCCGTGCGGCGCTCCTCGGCACGGGCTCGGACGAGGCGAACTTCGTCGTGTGGGATCAGCGGGTGCCGCGCACGGTCGCGGCGCTGGCCGTCGGTGCGGCCCTGGGCGTCGCTGGCGCGCTCATGCAGGCGTTCACCCGGAATCCGCTCGCCGACCCCGGCATCCTCGGCGTCAACGCCGGGGCAGGCTTCGCGGTCGCCGTCGGCCTGGCGTTCCTCGGTGTCCGAGCGCCGGGCGACATCGCCTGGCTCGCCTGCGGTGGGGCGCTCGTCGTCACCCTCGTCGTGTACGCGATCGGTTCCGGCGGGCGTGAGCAGTCCTCCACCGCCCGCCTCACCGTCACGGGTGTCGCGTTCGGTGCCGTACTCGCCGGGCTGACGACGGGGATCGCCATCACCCACCCCGACGCGTTCGACCGGATGCGCGGCTGGAACGCCGGCAGCCTGCTCGAACGCGACCTCGGTGTCGTCGTGCCGGTCCTCCCCTTCCTCGCCGTGGGGCTCGTCCTGGCCGCGGCGAGCGCGCGGAGCCTGAACGCGATCGCCCTCGGCCCGGACGTCGCCAGAGCACAGGGCGTCAGCGTCACGCGCAGTCGCATCCTGGTGCTCGCCGCGGTGACCCTGCTCGCCGGTGGCGCCACCGCGATCGCCGGGCCGATCGCCTTCGTCGGCCTCGTCGTGCCCCACCTCGTGCGCTGGTCGGTCGGCAGTGATCAGCGCCGCATCCTCGGGGGTTCGGTCCTCGTCGGCTGCGTCCTCGTGCTGGGCTCCGACGTCGTCGGACGGATCGCGGTGCTCCCGGGCGAGATGCCCGTCGGGCTCGTGACCGCGTTCGTCGGGGCGCCCGTCCTCATCGCGCTCGCCCGACGCAGAACGGCCTCGGGACTGTGAGCACGACACGGGAACAGGAGACCGCCGGTCCGATCACCGGGCGCCGACCGGCACGACGAGCCCGTTTCGTCTGCGCCGCCGCACTCCTGGCGATCGTCGTCGCGGCGATCGCCGGTCTCGCGCTCGGCGACTACCCGCTGACCACCGACGAGGTGATCGGCGTCCTCACCGGACGCGTCGACGGCCTGGCGCGCACCGTCGTGCTGGACTGGCGACTGCCCCGCGTGCTCGCGGCGATCGGCTTCGGCGCAGCGCTCGGTGTCTCGGGAGCGATCTTCCAGACGCTCACCCGGAATCCGCTCGCGAGCCCCGACATCATCGGCCTCGCGAACGGTTCGTTCACCGGGATGCTCGTCGCGCTCCTCCTCCTCGGCGGCAGCTGGCCGGCGTTGATGGCCGGGTCGCTGCTCGGCGGTCTGGCTGCCGCGGTCGCGATCTTCATCCTGGCCCTCCGCCAGGGCTTGTCGGGCTTCCGGTTCATCGTCGTGGGCATCGGCGTCTCGGCCATGCTCGCCGCGTTCAACAGTTGGCTGTTGCTCCGGGCCGACCTCGACGTCGCGCTCTTCGCGGCGGCCTGGGGCGCGGGGACGCTCAACACCGCGACCGCGACCGTCGTCTGGCCGGCACTCGCGTGCCTCGTGGTGCTCTTCGCGGTCCTGCCGTTCGCCGCCCGTCCGCTCCGCCAGCTCGAACTCGGCGACGACGTGGCTGCCGCGACCGGAGTGCGCCTCACCCGCGAACGCGCCATCCTCATCGGCCTCGCGGTCGCGCTGGTGAGCGCGGTGACCGCGGTCGCCGGCCCGATCGCGTTCATCGCCCTGGCCGCGCCGCAGATCGCACGCCGACTGACCCGCTCGCCAGGCATCCCGCTGGTCGCGACGGGGCTCGTCGGCGGCGTCCTGCTCCTCGCATCCGACCTCGTGGCCCAGCATCTGATCCCGCTGACGGTGCCGGTCGGCGTCGTCACGGTGGTCGTCGGCGGGCTGTACCTCACGCAGTTGCTGCTCCGGGAACGCCGGCGCTGACGGTCGGTACCGGACCACTCAGCGGGCGTCGTCGAGCTCCAGCAGTTCGCCGACCGTGCAGTCGAGCACCCGGCAGATCGCCGTCAGCGTCGAGAACCGGATCGCCTTCGCGCGGTCGTTCTTCAGCACCGACAGGTTCACCACGCTCACCCCGACGAGCTCGCTGAGCCGGGCGAGGGTGAGACCACGGTCGGCGAGCAACCGGTCGAGGTTGCAGTGCACGCCGGTCGCGACGTCCTCCTCGGGCGCCGGCACCATCAGACGAGCCCCTCGGTGTCGGCGCGCAGGCGCTCACCGGCACGGAACGCGATCGCGAGGCCGCCGACCGCCATGGCGACGAAGAACGGGATCCAGGTGAGCGGGTAGGGGGTTCCTTCGACGGCGCCGTCGGTCGCGGCCGCGAGCGCGCCGTTGGACGCCATCGTGCCGAACCAGGTGTCCGCGATCCACCCGCAGAGGATGGCGATGGAGGCGATCGAGAGCAGCCGTGCGTTCCCGGGCGCGAAGGCATCGCCACGCAGCAGGCGGCGGAAGAAGCGGAACGCGCAGACGATGACCACGAGGTTCGCGATCGCCGGCAGGATCGCGGCGAGCAGCACGCACACGACGGTCACCACGGGGAGGTCGGCCACGACGACCGAACCCTGGTCGATCGTGAAGGCGCCGGCTCCTGCCGCACCCGGCAGGACTGCGTCGACGGCGTCGAAGAACACGGGCACCCGGGTCCCGTCGATGCCGAAGACGTCGAGCAGCCGGAGGACGAGCGTGACGACGACAGCCCCTGCCGCGACGACGGCGGCACCGAGCACGGACACGAGGTCGTTGCGGTTGGAGCGCTCGGTCTTCGCAGCCTGCCAGGCCGCGTGGTCGAAGGCGGACGGCGTCGGGCGATCGGTGGACTCGGTCATGATCATCACATCCATATCGATTGTCGTTGGTATCGATAAACGATATGCCGAGACCGATCAGAACGCAAGAGGGGGCGGAGAGCACGTCCACCCGACCGGATCACCCGGGCGGTGACTCGTCGAGCGCCTCGAGCTCACGCAGCGCCGCCTCGGCGCGCTCGAGTCGATCAGCCGCCGGCTCCTCCCACCACTTCGGGCCGCGTTCACCGAGCCCGTGCTTGGCGAGGCCGACGCGACGGCGGGCAGCAGCGACCGCTTTGTCGTCACCCGCCCGCTTCGCGACGCCGACGCCGGAGCGCCCGCGGCCGAGATGGGACTGCAGGGACGCGACGAGCTCCGACGGCAGACTCGGATCCGTCCGGCGCCAGCGCCGGCCGTTCACGACGAACCAGTGCTCGTCCTCCACCGGCCCGTCGTCCGATCGCGGCGTCACGGGTGCCTCCCGGAGACGACGCAGGGCCCAGCCCACCGCGAATGCGGACGAGACCGGACCCTGGAGGTCATGACGACGCGATCAGCCGTTCTTGACGGCGTCGAGCACGCCCGCCCAGCCGAAGGCGGAGATGGCGTCGGCGAAGGTCGAGTCGCCGCGCCCCTCGCCGATCTGCTTGCCCGAGGCGTCGCGGACGACGACCGTGTGGTCCTTCTCGGCCTCGGTGCCGTTGCCCTCCTCGATGAAGTCGATGTGGATCTCGCTGTCGCCGAGGGTGCCGGTGACCGTGGTCGTGGCGTCCTTCTCGGTGGTCTTCGTCGTGAGGAACGGACCGCCGCCAAGTGCCGCGAGCGCCTCGTTGATCTGGTTCGTGAGCGATGAGGTGTTCATGTGTCTCTCCCTACGGTGGTGAAGAGTCCAGGGTAGTGAGCGGACCCGGGAACGGCGGGAGCATGGCGCTCACGCACGAGATGTGCGATGGGGCGACTGGAGACGTCGACTGGAGTCGGCGACCGGACACGACGACCGGAGTCGCCGCAGGAGCAGAAGATCCGCCTCGCGTCAACGGTCGGCACCATCCAGGTGCGGTCGGAGCCGCGAGTCGTAGGCTGCGAGCCACGCAGACCGGCACCCCGACACCGACGGGCCGGTCGACGAGACGAAGGAGACCCCCATGGCCGGAGACACCGACCCCTACACGACCCTCAACAAGCTGCTCGCGGACTTCCGCTTCGCGATGCTCACCACGGTGGACCTCGACGGCAAGCTCGTCGCCCACCCGCTCACCGTCCAGGAGCGCGAGTTCGACGGCGACCTGTGGTTCATCGTCGGCAAGGACGCCTCCGCCGTCCAGCAGCTCGACGTCAACCCGAACGCCGGCGTCACGCTGAGCTCGGACAGCTCATGGGTGTCGCTCGCCGGCACCGCCGAGCTCGTCGAGGACCACGCCAAGCTGGAAGAGCTCTGGAACAGCGTCGTCGAGGCCTGGTTCCCGGACGGCCCCTCCGACCCGCGCGTCGGTCTGCTGAAGTTCTCGGCCGACAGCGCCGAGTACTGGGACAGCCCCGGCGGCAAGATCGCGACCGCCGTCGCGTTCGTGAAGTCGAAGGTCACCGGCGAGACCTACGACGGCGGCGACAACGCGAAGCTCGACCTGTAACGAACGGTCGCCTGGACACCGTCAGGCGCGTTCGTCCGCCAGGACACCGCCGAGGATGCGGGCCGCCTCATCGAAGCGACCCGCGTCCTCGCCGGAGTAGTTGACCCGGAGGTAGGACCCCGCGGGCTCCGCCGGGAACCACTCGGTGCCGTCGGAGACGATGAGCCCACGGCTCTCGCAGGTGCGGACCACGCGCGGCACATCGGTGCCTTCCGGGAGCCGCAGCCACAGGTTCAGTCCACCGAGCGGCAGCCGCTCGAGGTGCGCCGTCGGGGCGTGCTCGCGCAGGCTCGCGACGAGCAGGTCCCGCCGGGCCCGGAGGAGCGGTCGCAGACCACGGAGGTGCGACCGCCACCCGGGCTGGGTGACCACGTCGAGGGCTGCGGCCTGCAGGACCCCGCTGATGTACATCGACTCGGCGGCCAGGTCGGCCAGGATCCGGTCGTGGGCGGGCCCCCGCGCGATGACGGCGGCGACCCGCAGCGCCGGCGAGACGCTCTTGGTCAGCGACCGCAGGTAGATGACGTGTCCGTCGTCGTCGAGCGCGGCGAGCGGCCGGGCATCGACGTCGATCGCGAGGTCGTGCGCCCAGTCGTCCTCGACGAGGAACGCGCCGTGCCGCCGGACGGTCTCGAGGATCGCGACCCCCGTCTCCGGCGACCAGCGGCCGCCGGTCGGATTCGCGAAGGTCGGCTGTGCGTAGAACGCCCGCGCACCGGTGTCCTGGAACGCGCGCTCCACGACGTCCGGGTCCGGTCCGTCCGGGCCGGTCGGCACGGGGACCAGCGTCACACCCGCCTGCTCGGCCGCGAGGATCGCACCCCAGTAGCTCGGCGACTCGATGAGCATCGGCTGCCCCGGGCCGACGAGTGCCCGGAAGATCGAGCTGAGTCCGCTCTGGCTGCCGGAGATCACGATGACGTCCCGCGCGGTCGGCGGCGTGACCCCGGGCGGTGCGGCTGCCGCGAGGTCGGCTGCGAACCACGCCTGGAGTTCCGGCGACCCGGCCGCCGGCGATCGGGTCATCGCCACGTCGGTGCGGGCGGCACGCGCGAGCGCGGCGCGGACCAGCCGTTCAGGCAACAGTTCTCGGGCGGGGTATCCGGAGTGCATCGCGATCGCGGCGGGTGCGACCGACCGTTGCGCCGAGGACAGCGCGCCGGAGCGCCACGGCAGCGCGCCGAGCGCAGCGGTCTGCCAGCCGTAGTCCACCGACCGCGCCGGACGAGCCGCACGCACGAAGGTGCCGACGCCCGGCCGACTCTCGATGAGCCCTCGCCCGGCGAGCTGGCGCATCGCGTTCTGGACGGTGACGGGGCTCGCTGCGAACTCGGCGGTCAACGCCCGATTGGAGGGCACGCGTGCACCCGGAGGTGCCGCTGCGATCCAAGCGGTCATGGCGGCGACGATCCGCCCGGTGCTATCGTTGTCCATGAGCCCACAGAGTAGCGTTATCGTGACGCCGGCGCGAGTGTTATCTCGCAGCGGGCTCGGCTGGGGCTTCCTCGGCGTACTGGCGTTCTCCTTCACGGTCCCCGTCACCAAGGTCGCACTCGTCGGA
Source organism: Plantibacter auratus (assembly GCF_050587365.1). NCBI lineage: Bacteria > Bacillati > Actinomycetota > Actinomycetes > Micrococcales > Microbacteriaceae > Plantibacter > Plantibacter auratus. The sequence goes on from NZ_JBOBFV010000006.1 coordinate 17,433, forward strand.
CTCTCGCCGCTCTTCATCGGTTCCGGGCGCGCGGTCGTCGCAGCCCTGCTCGCCGCGATCACCCTCGCCACCCTGCGAGCGCGGCGACCGACCGGCGTGCAGTGGGCTCGCGTCACGATCGTCGCCGGCGGCGTCGTCGTCGGATTCCCACTCCTGACCTCCTTCGCGCTGACCACCGCTCCCGCCGGTCACAGCGCCGTGGTGATCGGCCTCCTCCCGGCGGCGACGGCGGTCGCCGCCGTCCTCCGGGGCGGCGAGCGCCCGACGCGTCGCTTCTGGATCTTCGCGGGGTCTGGCGCGGTCGCGGCGATGCTGTTCGCCTCGGTGCAGCACGGCGGCCTCGCGCCGCTGGCCTGGTCGGACCTCCTCCTCCTCGGCGCCGTCGTCGCGGCCGCCGTCGGCTACGCGGAGGGCGGACTGCTCGCCCGGGAGCTGGGCTCCTGGCAGACGATCTCCTGGGCGCTCGTCGTGGCAGCACCGCTCATGGTCGCCCTCACAGCGCTGTCGGTCGTCCAGCAGCCGCCGACCGCAGCCATCGGCAGCTGGCTGGCGTTCGGCTACCTCGGCGTCGTGAGCATGTTCCTCGGCTTCTTCGCCTGGTATCGCGGACTCGCGATCGGCCCGATCGCCCGGGTCAGCCAGATCCAACTCCTCCAGCCGGTGCTGAGCATCGTCTGGGCGGCCCTCATCCTCCGCGAGCGACTCGACTGGGCCACCGTGCTCGGCGGGCTCGCGGTCATCCTGTGCGCCGGCCTCGCCGTCCGCACCCGTCTCGACCGGAAGTGACCCCACCATGCGCCACACCCCCACGTACCTGATGACCGACGTCGACGAGGTCAAGCGCCTCATCCGCAACCACCCGTGGGCGACGTTCGTCTCGCCCGCGAGCACCGGTCTCGTCGCCTCCCACTACCCGGCGATCCTCGAGGAGGACCGGGACGAGCTGTCGATCGTCAGCCACTTCGGCCGACCGGACGAGCACTCGCACGAGCTCGGCGAGCACGAGATCCTCGTCATCATCCAGGGACCGCACGACTACGTCTCGCCGAGCTGGTACCCGGAGGGCCAGCTGATCCCGACGTGGAACCACGTCACCGCGCACCTGTACGGCACGCCGGAGGTCCTCAGCGAGGACGAGAACTACGAGATGCTCTCGCGACTCACCGACCACTTCGAGGACCACCGACAGGACGGCCGCCACCTGTCCCAGGACGAGGCCGGCACCCGGCGCGCAGCGAAGGGGACGGTCGGCCTCCGGATGCGCGTGACCCGCTTCGACGCCCGTGCGAAGCTCAGTCAGAATAAGACGCCCGAGGTGGTCGACGACATCACCGCGCACCTTGCTGAGCGGAATCCGGCACTGGCCGAGGAGATGCGCCGTCAGCAGGATCGGCAGCCGGAGGGGCACTGACCGGACGGGCCCTGACCCGACGGGCATCGACGCGACCGCGGGCGTCGCTCACGAGCACGAGGGCGACGCCCGCCGCACTGAGCAGGAACCCGCCGGCCGTCAGGAGCGTGAACGGCTCCCGGAACAGGAGCGCACCCGCGACGGCGGTCGTCGGCGCGACGAGGAACAGGAGCGCGTTGAGGACCGTGACCCCGATGCGACGCAGCAGCCACCAGTAGAGCCCGTAGGCCGACAGCGTCGGGACGAGCGCGAGGAAGAGCGTCGTGAGCCAGAAGGTCGCGTCGCCCGGCGGTACCGCCTCACCGGTCGCGAGGGCGAGCACGGCGAGGAGCACCATGGTCGCCGTCGCGTGGACGGTGAGCGTGAGGAGGACCGGGGCTCGGTGCGGCGAGCGCCGTTCCAGGATCGTCGCGGTGATGAGGCTGACCATGGCCAGTGCGGGCAGGGCGTAGGCGATCGGCGGTGCGTCCGAGGCGCCGAACTGGGACTGCACGATGAGGAACACCCCGACTGCGCCGATCCCGAGCCCCAACCATTGAGCGCCCGGGACCCGCACTTGCAGCAGCGGTCCGGCGAGCGCCGCGATGACGAGCGGCTGAACGGCGTCGATGAGCGCGGTCGTCCCGGTCGAGATGCCCACGGCGACCGAGGCGTAGACGAACACGACGTAGCCGAACTGCGCGAACAGGCCGATGACGAGCTGCGAGCGCACCTGAGCCCGGGTGGCGTTCCGCCACTGCCCGCTGAGCAGTAGCACGATCGCGAGCCCCACGGCGAGCGGGACGAACCGCCAGAGGAGCACGGTGAGCACCGGCACGTCCTCGGTTCCGATCTTCGCGACGATGAACCCGGAGCTCCACGCGAGGACGAACCCGATCGCCGCGAGGGGGACGATGACCGCGCGGATCGCACGAACCACAGGTATACCGATCTGTTTACTCATCCCGGCAGTATACAGACTGGTATAGTTTTCGCATGACGGTCGACACTCCAGAGCTCGCACCCCTCACGCCGGGTGCCCGACGCGTGCTCGACGCCGCCTCCGTGCTCTTCTACGAGAACGGCATCCACGCGGTCGGCGTCGACACCATCGCGGAGGCGGCCGGGGTCACGAAGAAGACGCTCTACGACCGCTTCGGCAGCAAGGAGGCCCTCGTGCTCTCCTACCTGCAGCATCGCGACGCCCGCTGGCGCGTCTGGGTCGACGAGTTCCTCGCCCGGCACCCGGAACCCGGGATCGACCGGATCCTCGCGATCTTCGACGCGGCGATCGGCTGGTCGGACGACAACAGCCCCAAGGGCTGCAGTGCCGTCAACGCCCGCGCGGAGATCCCCGACCACGCGACGAGCGGCCTCGTCCTCCCCGAGGTCACCCGACAGAAGCAGTGGCTCCTCGACCGCTTCGCCGATCTCATCACCGAAGCCGGCCTGTCGGACCCCGGGGCGCGCGCCCGCGAACTCATGCTGCTGTACGAGGGCGCTATCGTGACGGTCGGGATGCGCACCTTCCGCGAACCGTTCGAGACCGCGCGTGCGATCGCGCGTCGACTCCTGGCCGCCTGACCGGAGCCGGCGCCGGTCTGTCGCCGACAACCCGACATCGCGTAGGGTCTCGGGATGGACTTCACCGACGACGCCATCGCCGCCGACCACGAGAACAGCACCGACCGCATCGCCATCGTCACCGGGGTCGGGCGCCGCCGCTCGATCGGCGCGGGACTCGCCACCGGTCTCGCCGCGGACGGTTGGAACCTCGTCCTCAACGCCTGGCGACCCTACGACGACCGCGTCGGCTACGAGCGGACCCCCGACGACCCCGAGTCGATCGCCGACGAGTGCCGTGCGCTCGGCGTGACCGTCGAGCTCGTGCTCGGCGACCTCGCCGACCCGGCGTTACCGGCCGAGCTCGTCGGGCGGGCGGCGCAGCTGGGTCCCGTGTCGGGGCTCGTCATGTCGCACTGCGAGTCGGTGGACAGCTCGATCCTCACGACGGACCTCGACAGCTGGGACCGTCACTTCGCCGTGAACGCGCGCGCGACGTGGCTGCTCATCAAGGCCTTCGCCGAACAGCTCCCCGTGCAGGAGGCACCGCCCCGGGTGGCCGGTCGCATCGTCGCCCTCACGAGCGATCACACCGTGCACAACCTCCCCTACGGGGCGAGTAAGGGCGCGCTCGACCGCATCGTCACCGCAGCGGCAGTGGAGCTGGGCGACCGCGGGGTGCGGGCGAACGTCATCAACCCGGGTCCGATCGACACGGGTTGGATGACCGACGACATCCGCCACTGGGGAGCCGAGGCGACGCCCGCCGGCAGGCTCGGAACGCCGTCCGACACCGCCGACCTCGTCCGCTTCCTGTTCTCAGCCCCGGGCTCCTGGATCAACGGCCAGGTCCTCTCGAGCAACGGCGGGTTCAACGTCGGCTAGGGGCGTCGCTCCCGGCCGACCCGCGCACGGATGTCGGCGATGTCGGCCGGCATGATCCGGCAGCAGCCGCCGACGATCGTCGCCCCGGCCTCCAGCCAGGCCTCCACCTCGCCGACCCCGGCGGCGCCGCGCCAGCAGCGGGCTTCGGCGTCCCAGCGCTCGCCCGAGTTCGGGTAGACCACCACCGCCTTGTCCGTCACGGACCGCGCAGCGGCGATGGCCGGGAGGACCTCCTCCGGGTGCGAGCAGTTGACGCCGACAGCCTGGAACTCGTCGATCCCCTCGACCAGTCGGAAGCCCTCCGCCATCGGCTCGCCCGAGCGGAGACGACCGCCCTCCACCGTGAACGACAACCATGCCGGCACGCCCGAACCACGCACCAGATCGGCGAGCGCCGTCGCCTCGTCGAGCGTCGGGATGGTCTCCAGGGCGAGGAGGTCGGGGGCCGCGTCGACCAGCACTGCCAGACGCCGCTCGTGCCACTGCCGCAGCTCGGTCCGGCTGAGACCGGAGGCACCCTCGTACTCCGAGCCGTCGCCGAGCGTCGCACCGTACGGACCGACCGACGCGGCGACGAGGAGCGGGCCGTCGGGGTCCGATTCCGACCGCGTGTCGCGCGCCGCACGCGCCACGTCGACGCTCGATCGCAGGAGCCGTTCGGTCTCGGGAGGCGCGATGCCGATGCGCTCGAACGCGTCGAACCCGACCTGGTACGACGAGGTGATCGCGATCTGCGCACCGGCGGCGAAGAACTCCCGATGAGCGTCCAGAATTGCCTGTGGCTCCTCGAGGAGCAGACGAGCGCTCCACAGCGCGTCGGAGAGGTCGTGCCCGCGTGCCTCGAGCAGCGTTCCGAGACCGCCGTCGAGGGTCCAGACTCCGCTCCGAACATCCATGCCGTCCATTGTGCCCGCACCGCCGCGGGGAGGGGCGCCACTGGACACCTGGTATTGTCTATACCCGTCCAGAGCCGAGAGGACGCGTTCTCCCCGAGAACGACCCGCCACCCGACGTGCAGCTCCCCCGAGCTCCGTGCCAGTGCAGCATGGCGATCCTCCGGCATTTCTCGGGCACTGAGCGATTACGCGAGTGCCGAATGATTCAACACGACTGTCAGGAAACGAGTACTGCTTGTGAACTCCAGCGACAACGCGGCATCATCGTCCCCCGCATCCCCCTCCCCCAAGACCGGCCGGAAGCCGGCCCGTAAGACCAGACGCCTCCGCGTCGACGACGTCCTCGTCGTGAAGCGGTCGCGCATCCGCACCGCCATCTCGGGCACCGTCGTCGGCAACTTCATGGAGTGGTTCGACTTCGGCATCTACGGCTACCTCGCGGTCACGATGACCGTCGTCTTCACCGAGGGACTCCCTCCTGAGGCCGGCATCCTGGTCACCCTGTTCGGCTTCGCCGTGTCGTTCCTCGTGCGTCCGCTCGGCGGGCTCGTGCTCGGACCACTCGGCGACAAGATCGGCCGGAAGAAGATCCTCTTCCTCACGATGTCGATGATGGCCGCGGCCACCGCGCTCATCGGCGTGCTGCCGACCGCCGCCCAGATCGGGCTGTGGGCCATCGCCCCGCTGTACCTCCTCAAGATGATCCAGGGATTCTCGACCGGTGGTGAGTACGCCGGCGCTTCCACCTACGTCGCCGAGTTCTCACCGGACCGTCGCCGCGGGTTCTGGGCCTCCTGGCTCGACGTCGGGTCCTACGTCGGCTTCGCGGCCGGTGCCGGGACTGTCGCCCTCACCACGCTGATCGCGGAGGGCCTCGCCGGCCCCGACGCGATGACCGAGTTCGGTTGGCGCATCCCGTTCCTCATCGCCCTACCGCTCGGTGCGGTGGCGGTGTGGTTCCGCCTCAAGATCCCCGAGACCCCGGCCTACGAGGTCGCCGAGACCGCTGGCGGCATCGAGGCGGAGCACGAGGACCCCATGGCCCGCCAGGGCGTCTTCGGGATCTTCCGTCACTTCTGGCGCCAGATCCTCATCGCGATGGCGATCGTCGCCGCGACGAACACCGCCGGCTACGCGCTCACGAGCTACATGCCGACCTACCTCGAGAAGGACGTCGGCGTCTCCAACCTGACGGCGGCGGTCGCGACCATCCCGGTCCTGCTCATCATGTCCGCCTGCCTGCCGCTCGTCGGCCGGATGTCCGACAAGCTCGGCCGCAAGCCCGTCTACCTCATGGCCGTCGGTGCGACCCTCGCCCTCATGGTGCCGGCGTTCGCGGTCATGCAGATCGGTGAGATCTGGGCCATCTTCATCGCCCTCTTCATGGTGGCCGCCCCGGTCGCGCTGTGGGCGGGACCGTCCGCGGCCTCGCTGCCGGCGTTCTTCCCGACGGCGTCCCGCTTCGGCGCGATGGCGATCGCCTACAACCTGTCGGTCTCGCTCTTCGGCGGCACGACGCCGCTGTTCAGCGAGTTCCTCATCCAGCTCACCGGCAACACCTTCATGCCCGCGTTCTACATCATGTTCTTCGCGGCGGTGGCGGGCGTCGGCGTGCTCACGATGCGGGAGACGGCTCGTCGCCCGCTCATCGGCTCGGTGCCGACGGTCGAGACGAAGGCCGAGGCGGTGGAACTCGTCAAGGGGCAGGACGACAACCCGCTCATCGACACCCACACGATGCCGCTCGACATCCTGCCGCTCGCGTCGACCACCGGTGCCGCGGCGGACGGCCAGGACGGACGCGTCACGACGCCCGCCGGCTAGCGGGTTCGTCGACGCGTCCGTCGAGGACGACGCGTTCGGTGATCACGATCGGGGCGGGTGCGCGGTGCGCATCCGCCCCGTCGCGTCCGACCCGCTCGAGGAGCGCGGCCTGCCAGCCGCCGCTCGCGACCGGCTTCGCCGGGGCAGACGGCACGGTCGGCTCCACCTGCACCTCCGACGTCGTCGACGGCTCGAGCTGCGCGACCGGCCCACGCTCCTCGACGAGCGCCTCCTGGATGATCCGTCGGGGATCGAACTGTCGAGGGTCGAGACGTTTCCACTCGGTCGGGTCGAATTCCGGTCCGAGTTCCTCGGCGGCTCGCGCCTTGGTCGTCGCGACGAGGTCGCGGACGGTGCGGACGAGCACCCCGAGTCGCTCGGCGTACACCGGCAACTGTTTCGGGCCGATGAGCACGGCCGCGAGGATGCCGATGACGATCAGCTTGTCCATGGTGAGTCCGAACACGATGCGCTCCGATGATCAGGCGGCAGGGGTGTCGGCGCGAGTGCCGGCGCGCGCTTCTGCGTCGGCCGACACCTCGTCCTTCAGGATGCGCGCCGACTGCCCGACGCTGCGGGCGAGGCTCGGGAGCTTCGCGGCGCCGAAGAACAGCAGGATGACGGCGAGGACGATGAGGGCGTGCCAGCCGGTGAGGTTCTGGAGGAATCCCATGACGGGTCCTTTCGGGTCGATGCGGGTCGGGACGGGAGTGCGTGGAGGTGCCGCGGTCAGCGTCCGCTCGGCGGCGTTCCTCCGCCGCCGCCAGCCCCGCCACCACCGGACGGAGCGGCACCGGCGGTCGGCGTCGTCGTGGTGTCCACCCGGACGGTGAGCGCCACCTGGTACCCGGAGGTCGCGTCGCCCGTCACCGTCGCGAGCTGCAGGGCACCGCCGTCGTCACCGAAGACGTTGTCGTCGTCAAGACTCACCTGGGCGAGGTTCCCGCTCGAACCGTCGTAGCCGGACAGCGCGTAGACGGTGTCGCACGCCGACTGCGGCAGGGCGACCTGCGAGGTCGCGATGGCGTTCGCGGAGTCGGAGATGTCCGCGACCGTGGGGTACACCTCGAAGTGGATGTGCGGCCACCGGCCCGAGTAGCAGGCCGGGAAGATCGAGGTGTACGAGACGGTCCCCGAGCTGTCGGCGACCTGGACGCCGCGGAGGTAGGTCTCGTCCTCGATCCCGTCGGAGTACATCGAGTAGCCGCCCGAGGCGTCGCAGTGCCAGACATACACGGCGACGTCGGCGAACGGGGCGTCACCGTTCGCCATGTCGAGGATGGTGAGCGAGAGGGCCATGGGGACCCCGCTCGCGGTGGTCCCGGACCCGATGCTCGACCGGATGTCGCTGCGGACGATGCCGGACTCCTCGAGCACGTCGGCTCCGTTCGAGCCGTCGCCCGGGTAGGGGCCAGCGGTCTCGTCGGGGATCTCGCCCGATGGGAGGTCGCCGGTCGCCGTCGCGGTGCTCGTGCCGGAACTCGCGGCACCCGTGCTCGTGCTGCTGCTGCCGGACGCCCCGGTGGAGCAGGCGGCGAGCGCGACGGCCCCGACCCCGGCGCCCACGAGGCTCAGCACCGTGCGTCGGCTGACGAGGGTTCCGAGGTCGAACGCGACGCCCTGGTCGACGACCTCCTCGTCGGCCCGATCGAGCAGGCGGCCCTCGTAGGCCGGGCCGTCCGGGGTGGTCTCGGGTGTCGGGATCCTGCTCATGGTGCGCCTCGCCTTCGTCTGCGATCGGTGGTCTCGATCGGTGGTGAGACGAGCATCGGCGTGCCGGCTATGGGCTCCCTATGAGCCGTCCATACGTCGTCGATGGGTCTGCTGGGCGGTTGCCGAGCCCGCGGATCAGCGCGGGGTGGCCTTGAGCCCGTTGGGTGGTCCGTCGCGGTCGGAGGTAGTGCGCGGTACGTCGTACCGCACGAGGGCGTCGGCGCGTTCCAGGCTCGGTTGCACACTCATCAACACCCGCTTGAGCGGATCGATGTCCCAGGCGATGACGAAGTACGCGTCGGCACCACCCCGATCGCGGCGCCGTTCGATGACCGCCTTCGGGATCACCGGGTCGTTCCGCATCACGAGCCACGTGTCGTGGTCGAGGCGGATCGGACGCGGGCGGGTCATGTGTCGAACATACGTTCGAATTTCACATGAGGCAAGTTGACGATCGAGCTGCTTAACTTTGCTTAACCGCTTGACCACCTTCTCGGCGTCCCGCTACGGTAACTGCGTAACCGATTAACCACTCACTGCAGAGGACGTCATGAACCAACGAGGGTTCCACCAGCCGAACGGCGCATGGGTCGGAGACATCATCCCCTGGCAGGAGGACGGCGTCTTCCACCTGCTCTACCTGCATGAGTCACGCCGCATGCCGAAGATCGGTATGCCATGGCATCGCGTGACCACCCGGAACCTCGTCGACGTCGACGACCTCGGTGAGGCGCTGGCGTCGGGCGGACCGTCCGCACCGGACTTCAACGTCTACACCGGCAGCATCGTCCGGGGCCCCGAGGGCGCCCACCACGTCTTCTACACGGGTCAGAACCCCGACCGCCGCGGTGCCGACGGTCTGGCGTTGCAAGTGGTGATGCACGCCATCAGCACCGACGGCATGCGCACCTGGGAGCGCCGGGAGGCCGACACCTTCGGCGCCACCGCAGGATATGAGACCGCCGACTGGCGGGATCCCTTCGTCTTCTGGGACGAGGACGCGGCCGTCTGGCGGATGCTCATCACCGCCCGACACGCACACGGCCCGGAACGGCGTCGCGGCGTCATCGCCCAGTGCACCTCCACGGACCTCTCGACCTGGGAACCCGTCGAGCCGTTCTGGAACCCGCGCCGCTACATCGCCCACGAGTGCCCCGAGGTCTTCCAATGGGGCGACTGGTGGTACCTCGTGTACTCCGAGTTCAGTGAGTCGTTCACGACGCGCTACCGGATGTCGCGCACCCTGCACGGCCCCTGGCTCGTCCCCGAGCACGACACGCTCGACGGACGCGCCTACTACGCGGCGAAGTCCGCCGCCCGCGACGGACGCCGGTTCTTCTTCGGCTGGATCGCCTCGCGTGAGGGAGCCCACGACGCGGGTGCCTGGCAGTGGGCCGGCACCATGTCGGTCCTCGAAGCGGAGCAGCGTGCCGACGGCACCCTCGCCTTCCATCCGCCGGTCGAACTCCGCGAGACGTTCGGACCCGCCGAGGAGCGGACGGACGCCGTCATCACCTCGGGCACGGTTCTGAGCGCCCCCGACGGGTACGCCGATGCCCTCTCGGACGTGGACGCACCGAGTTCCTTCCGACTGGTCGCCCGGTTCGACATCGCCCCCGGCACGACCGAGTGCGGCGTCCTCCTCCGGGCGAGCGACGACGGCGACGAGGGCTACGTCCTGCGCCTGGAGCCGAAGCGCGACCGCCTCGTGTTCGACCGCTGGCCGCGCTCCAGCACCGGCACGGAGCAGTGGCAGATCTCGGGCGACGTCCCGTTCGTCGTCGAACTCGAACGCCCCTGCCACCTCGCCCCCGGCTTGCACGAGCTCGAAGTGATCGTCGACGGTGACCTCTGCGTCGCGACCGTCGACGATGCGGTCGTCCTCAGCGCCCGCCTCTACGACCGACCGACCGGTCGCGTCGGCGTCTTCGTCGGTGAAGGGACCGTCACCGTCGAGGCGTGCACGCTCCTGGAACGCGACGGCGGCGACTCCGACGACGACTCCCCGTCACACCGACTCCTCACCAGCACCACGTCCTGATCCCGACACCACGCTCCACCCTGCTGCACCACCACCCGCACACCCGTACCCACCTGTGATCGATCAACGGAGATTCCGACCATGCCAACCACCGCACGCCCCCGCACCATGCGCCCCACCCGCAACACCGCCTTCGTGGCGCTCGTCGCCGCTGCAGCACTCGCCCTCTCCGGCTGTGCCGGCGGATCGAGTGCCACGGATCCGACCGACGTCGACCCGAAGGGCGACATCGTCCCCCGCGAGATCTCGTGGCTGCTCTCCCGCCCGGCCGACGGCGGGGTGATCACCGCCATGGAGCAGATCGCCGACGAGTACGCGAAGGACCACCCCGGCTTCTCGCTGAACCTCATCACGACGCCCGACCGCCCGTCCTACATCCAGAAGTACGAGACCCTCGCGGCCGCGAACAAGCTCCCCGAGCTCTTCGACACCGACGCGACCCCGTTCGCGCAGAAGCTCGCGAAGCAGGGCCGGATGGTCGACGTCGACCTGCTCCTCGAGGACCTCGGGCTCGCCGACTCCTACCGCGAGGCGGCGCTCAACTACCAGCGGTTCGACGACGGCTCGCTGTACATGGTGCCGTTCGAGTTCCAGCTGGAGTTCTTCTGGTACAACCGCTCCCTGCTCGAGGACGCCGGCGTCACCGTCCCGGCCACGCTCGACGACTTCCCCGCCATGTGCAAGGCGCTCCGCGCCAAGGGCGTCACCCCGATCGCACTCGACGGTCAGGACCAGTGGCCGCTCGAGCGCTACATGGCCTACTACCCGTTCCGGATGGCGGGTCCCGAGTACATCCAGGACCTGAAGGCCGGGAAGGCCTCCTTCTCAGACCCGGCAGGACAGGCCGCGGCCGAGTGGCTGTACGACCTCGGGCAGGCCGGCTGCTTCCAGGAGGGCTTCTCCTCGACCGGTTACGCGGACGCGCAGGCGCTCTTCACCTCGGGGAAGGCCGCGGTCTACAACATCGGCACCTGGGAGCTCTCGAACCTCGCGACGGATGCGCTCGACCCCGGCGTCCGTGACGCGGTCGGCACCTTCACGCTGCCGACCATCGACGGTGCCGTCACGGCCGACAACGAGTACGTCACCCCCTCCGGCATCGGCATGGCGGTGAACGCGAAGACGTACGACCCGCTCGTGCGCGACTTCCTCGCATTCGCCCTCGAGCGCTACCCGGAGCTCTACGCGGCGACTGGCGCGCTGTCGCCGACGACCTCCGCGCAGACCACCGTCCCCGCGAACGCGACCGAGCTGTACGCGAGCTCCGTGGCGCAGGCCGACGGCGTCGGACCGGCGATCGCGATGCCCTGGGACACCCAGCTCGACCCGGCCACGAACACCCGACTCCAGCAGGAGCTGACCCTGCTCGTGCAGGGCGACATCACGCCGGACGAGTTCATCACGACGATGGATGCGGCCCTCACGGAGAACGTCGATGACTGAGCTCACCCAGAGCGCGGTGGGCGCGGCACCGGCCCGCCCACCGCGGCGGCGGAAGCCGATGTCCACCTCGATGCTGCCCCGCCGGTCGACCCTGTCGGTGCTCGTGTTCCTCGTGCCGCCGCTCGTCCTCTACGGTGTCGCGGTGCTCCTGCCGATCGTGCAGTCGCTGTTCCTCAGCCTCTTCTCGTGGGACGGCATCACGGACATGGCGTTCGTCGGACTCGACAACTACGTCAAGATGCTCACCCGGGACGACGTGTTCTGGACCTCCTTCGGCAACGCCCTCGGCTACCTCGCGATCTGTCTGGTGCTCCAGCTCGGCGGCGCGCTCCTCGTCGCCGGGCTGCTCACGGCCCTCCCCCGGGCCCGCGAGCTCGTCAAGACGCTCTACCTCCTGCCGGCCGTCATCTCCACGGTCGCGATCGCCATCCTGTTCCAGCGGCTGTACGCGCTCGAACCGGTCGGGCTGATCAACCAGCTGCTCGCGTGGGTCGGCCTCGGCGACCTCCAGACGGCCTGGCTGTCGAACGTGCAGACCGTCCTCGCGGCCGTGTCGATCCCGGAGGGCTGGCGGTTCACCGGCCTGTACATGCTCATCATCTATGCCGCCCTCATGGCCGTACCCCGCGACCTCGAGGAGGCCGCCAGGCTGGACGGCGCCTCCTGGTGGCAGATCTTCTGGCGGATCCGCTTCCCGTACATCCGGCCGGTGTGGATCACGACGACGGTCATGGCGACGACCTTCGCCCTCCGTGGCTTCGACATCCCGTACCTGCTGACGAACGGCGGTCCCGGTCAGTCGTCCGAGCTGCTGACCACGTACATGTACAAGACGGCGTTCGTCCACACGGACTACGGCTACGCCAGCGCGATCTCCATGTTCATCGTCGTCGAGTGTCTCGTCGCCGTCGGCCTCATCTTCCTGCTGCTCCGACGGAAGGACAAGTCATGACCGCCACCCTCCCCGCCCGGCCGACCGAACACGTCGCGCCCCCGGTAGCGCCGACACCGAAGCGGAAACCCCGGCACACCCCGCGCGTGCGGGTGCAGCGGACGATCCTCACCGTGACCGTCGTCGCGATCGTGCTCGTCCAGGTCTACCCGCTCGTCTGGCTGCTGCTCACGAGCTTCCGGACGGCGGCGGACTTCGCCGGTGGCAACCCCTTCGCGCTACCGTCCGAGTGGACGCTCGACAACTACGCGCGGGCGTTCTCCACCGGCAACCTCGGGCTGAACATCGTCAACAGCCTGATCGTCACCCTCGGGTCGAGCGCCCTGATCGTCATCGCCGGCATGATGGCGGCGTACGCGCTCCAGGTCCTCGGATTCCGGTTCAGCGGACTCGTCCGCGGTCTGTTCCTCCTCGGGATCATCGTGCCCGTGCAGATCGCGCTCGTCCCGCTGTTCATCGACTACTCGCAGGTCGGCCTGCTCGACACCCACCTGTCGATGATCATCCCGCTGGCGGCGTTCGCCCTGCCGATGGCGGTGTACCTGTTCTCGTCGTTCTACGAGTACATCCCGAGGGAGATGTACGAGGCCGCGTCGCTCGACGGGGCGGGCCCGTACCGGATCTTCGGCCAGATCACGTTCCCGCTCTCGGTCAACACGATCATCACCGTCGTGCTCGTCAACAGCATCTTCATCTGGAACGACTTCATCTTCGCGAACACCTTCGTGCTCTCGGACGGATTGAAGACCATCCCGCTCGGCCTGCAGAACTACATCGGGGCGATGGGGAACACTGATTGGACGGCGACGTTCGCCGCCGTCTGCGTCACGGTCACACCGCTGCTGCTGGTGTTCCTCGTGTTGAACAAAGCGATGATCAGCGGCCTCGAGAGCGGAGCGACCAAGGGATGAGCACCACGGACCAGCCGAAGCCCGGCGCGGACCATCCGAAGAACACCTCGGGCATCACGATGCGCGACGTCGCGAAGGCCGCCGGCGTCTCCGTGGCGACCGTCTCGCACGTCGTCAACGACAAGCCGGGGTCGCGGATCGGCGAGGACGCGAAACGTCGGGTGCACGAGGCGGTGGCGGAGCTCGGCTACCGGCCGAACGCCCTCGCGAAGACGCTGTCCCAGGGGCACTCCCGGTTCATCGGCCTCGTCGCCGACGCGATCGCGACGACCCCGTTCGCCGGCCAGATCATCCACGGCGCCCAAGACGAGGCGTGGCGCCACGGCTACGTCCTGCTCGTCGCCAACACCGACGGCAACACGGCCGCCGAGGAGGAGGCCATCGCGATGATGCTCGAGCACCAGGTCCGCGGGATCCTCTACTCGACCTGGTTCCACCACGAGATCACCGTGCCGGAGGCGCTCCTCCAGACCGACACCGTGCTCGTCGACTGCTACGCCGCCGGCAGCGGGCTCCCGGCCGTCGTCCCCGACGAGGAGCAGGGCGGGCGGACCGCGACCGAGGCGCTGCTCGCGGCCGGTCACCGACGGATCGCGTTCGTCAACACGACGACCCCCTCACCGGCACAGACCGGCCGGCTCGCCGGGTACCGCTCGGCGTTGCAGGCGGCGGGGGTGGCCTTCGACGACGCCCTCGTGTTCCCGGCCTCACCGGAGCAGGAGGGCGGGTACGCGGCGACCGCCGAGGTCGTCGACTCGGGCGCCACCGCGGTGTTCTGCCACAACGACCGTGTCGCGATGGGACTCTACGACGGACTGCGGGAGCACGGACTGCGGATCCCCGACGACATGGCCGTCATGGGGTTCGACAACCAGGACGTCATCGCCGCCCACCTCCGGCCACCGCTGTCGACGGTCGCCCTCCCCCACTACGAGCTCGGGGCGGCCGGTGTCCGTCGGCTGCTCGGTCTCGACGCCGCGCTGCCCGCCGGGCCGCAGCTCATCGCCTGCCCGGCCGTCCCGCGGCACTCCGTCTGAGGGCGCGACCGTGCACGACGAACAGCACGCCCTTCCACGGCCCGGCTTCCACCTGACGCCCGAGCGGAACTGGATGAACGACCCGAACGGCTTGGTCTTCCACCGCGGGCGGTGGCACGCGTTCTTCCAGTACAACCCGGAGGGCAGCGACTGGGGCAACATGAGCTGGGGTCACGCCTCGAGCGTCGACCTGCAGCACTGGGACGAGCATCCGGTAGCCCTGCGGTACACCGCCGAGGAGCAGGTGTACTCGGGATCGGTGGTCGCCGCGGGTCCCGACGGGCGCCTCACGGCGTACTACACGAGCGTGTCCACCGACGGTCGGCAGGCGCAGTCCCGGGCGACCAGTGACGACGACGGGCTCTCCTGGCAGCGCGACCCGGAGAACCCGATCCTCGACCGCGGCTCGCACGCCTTCCGCGACCCGAAGATCATCCGGTACGAGGACGCCGCGGGCTTCCGTTGGATCATGCTGACGGTGGAAGCCGTGGAGCGTCAGGTCCTCGTGTACTCCTCCACCGACCTCCGAACCTGGGAGCACGTCAACACCGTCGGTCCGTTCGGTCCCACCGGCGTCGTGTGGGAGTGCCCCGACCTCATCCCGCTCGCGGTCGACGGCCGCCCGGACGAGCTCCGGTGGGTCCTGCTCCTCAGCACCAACCCGATCGGCGACGCGCAGGACCCGGACGGGTCGTCGATGAGCTATCTCGTCGGCGACTTCGACGGCTCGGTGTTCACGCCTGAGCGGGCCGAGCTGCAGCGGCTCGACCACGGTCGGGACTTCTACGCGGCGGTCGGGTTCGACGGCGCTCCGGACGGCGAAGCGGTGATCCTCGGCTGGATGGGCAATTGGCGCTACGCGGCCGACCTCCCCGCCTCGCCGTGGCGGGGCGCGATGTCGCTCCCCAGACGCCTGTCCTTGACCACGGTCGACGGCCAGCCGCGACTCGTGCAGGAGCCGCCGGCCTTCGTCCGGGAACGACTGGCCGCGATCGAACCGACGACCGTCGCCCTGTCCTCGGACGCCGTCGACCTGGCGCTCGATGGCGACGGCGTGGTCGAGTTGCGCTGGGATCCGTCGATCACGGGTGAGCTGCGGCTCCGACTGACGGCCGACACCGGCGGAGCGGTCCTCATCGTCCACGACCCGGCGGCGGCGTCACTCTCCGTCGCCCGGTCGGGCGGTGCCATGGACACGGTGCACCCCGACTTCGCCTCGACGAGCATCGTCCCGCTCGCCGGCGACCGTCCGGCGCGGCTCATCCTCAGCCTCGACGGCCCGCTGCTCGAGCTGTTCGTCGACGGCGGTCTCGCCACCGTCTCCGACCTCGTCCTCCTCGGGAGCGGACGACCGACGCTGACCGTCGCGAGCGAACGCGCCAGTCCCGTCTCGGTGGCCGTCGCCGTCCTCGACCGGGTGCCAGCCACCGACCAGGCGCACGCGCCCGCCTGAGCAGTCCTCCACCGCACGATCCAGCACCATCCCGCCACGGGTGCCTTCGGCGCGCCCGCGGCACCGACGAAAGGAACCGCAATGACGCACGACCTCTCCCGCCGGACCGTCCTCCAGGGCGCCGGCCTCGGGGCGCTCGCCCTGTTCGCGAGTGCCGGCACACCTCTCACCGCACAGGCGCAGACCACCGCACAGGCGCAGGCCTCCCTCAGATCGGTGTTCCACATGACGCCGCCGTCGGGGTGGCTCTGCGACCCGCAACGACCGGTGTTCACGAACGGCGCGTACCAGCTCTACTACCTGCACTCCGGCCAGAACAACGGCCCGGGCGGTTGGGATCACGCGACGACGACCGACGGCGTCGCCTTCACCCACCACGGAACCGTCATGCCGCTGCAACCGGACTTCCCGGTGTGGTCGGGATCCGCCGTCGTCGATACCGCGAACACCGCCGGTTTCGGGGCGGGCGCGGTCATCGCCCTCGCGACGCAGCCTACGGACGGCGTCCGGAAGTACCAGGAGCAGTACCTCTACTGGTCGACGGACGGGGGCTTCACGTTCACGATGCTCCCCGACCCGGTGATCGTGAACACCGACGGACGTGCCGCCCAGACCACGGCGGAGATCGAGAACGCCGAATGGTTCCGGGACCCGAAGGTCCACTGGGACGCGGCCAGGAACGAGTGGGTCTGCGTCATCGGCCGGGCGCGCTACGCGGCCTTCTACACCTCGCCCGACCTCACGACGTGGCAGCTGCAGCACAACTTCGACTTCCCGAACCACGACCTCGGCGGCATCGAGTGCCCGGACCTGTTCCAGATGCGAGCGGGTGACGGCAGCTGGCACTGGGTGCTGGGCGCCAGCATGGACGCCTACTCGATCGGCCTGCCGATGACCTACGCCTACTGGACGGGCACCTGGGACGGGACGCGGTTCACGGCCGACGACCTCACCCCGCAGTGGTTGGACTGGGGCTGGGACTGGTACGCCGCCGTCACCTGGCCGAAGGCGGAGTCGCCCGACGACCGCCGGCTCGCGATCGCCTGGATGAACAACTGGAAGTACGCGGCCCGCGACGTCCCCACCGACGCCTCGGACGGCTACAACGGCCAGAACTCCGTCGTCCGGGAGCTACGACTCGAGGCGCAGTCCGGTGGTCGGTACAGCCTGCTCAGCTCACCCGTGGACGCCCTGGCCGGGTATCCTACCTCGACCGTCTCCCTCCCGGACCAGACGGTCACCGGGAGCGCCGTCCTGCCCTGGAGCGGCCGGGCGTACGAGATCGAGCTCGACCTCACTTGGGACACCGCGACCAACGTCGGTCTCTCCGTCGGGCGCTCGGCGGACGGCTCCCGACACACCAACATCGGGAAGGCCGGGGCCGAGCTCTACGTCGACCGCGCACCGTCCGACCTGGCCGGCTTCTCGCTGCAGCCGTACACGCGTGCCGCAGCACCGATCGACGCGGCTGCACGCTCGGTCCACCTGCGGGTCTTCGTCGACACGCAGAGCGTCGAGGTCTTCGTCAACGCCGGTCACACCGTCGTCTCGCAGCAGGTGCACTTCGCCGAGGGCGACACGGGGATCTCGCTCTACACCGATGGCGGCCCACTGACCGCCTCGGGGATCACGATCCGCGAGTTCGGCACGGCGATCTGAGGCGAGCGCCCGCATCCATACGTCAGGATGGACGGATGGATCTCCAGAGCCTTGCCGAGCACGGACGTTGGACGACGGCCCCTGCGGCGGTGACGACGGAACCGGACGGTTCCCTGCTCGTCACCGCCGTCGAGGGCAGCGACGCTTGGCGGCACACCTCCTATGGTTTCGTCCACGACACGGAGCACGCGCTGATCGCGCCGATGCAGCGACGGGCGGCGATCGAGGTGTCGTTCGTCCTCGACGGCTCCGAGCAGTTCGATCAAGCCGGCGTGTTCCTCCGCGCCTCCGAGTCGACGTGGATCAAGGCCGGGGTCGAGGTGTCCGACGGGGTCGCCCAGCTCGGCGCGGTCGTCACGCACGGCACCTCCGACTGGTCGGTGGCACCGGTCCCCGACTGGCTCGGACGAACGGTGACCGTGCGCGCGAGCCGCGACGGCGACGCCGTCACCGTGCGCGCACGGGTGGACGACGAGGACTGGCGACTGGTCCGCGTCGCCCACCTCGACCCGGAGGCCGACGTCGAGGCGGGACTCTTCTGCGCGGCCCCGACGCGCGCCGGTCTCACGGTCCGGTTCACCGCGGCGCGTCTCGGTCCGCCTGACGACGCGCTCCACGGCTGACGGTCTGCGCGGTCGCGGCATTGCGCTCCGCGAGCTGTGCGAACGCGGTGACGAGCTCGGGCGGCTCGACGACGTCGATGGCGGTGTCGAAGCGGTTGAGGGAGGCGGCGAGCGCCACCCACGACCATGCGCCGGCGGTGTAGCGCGTGCGGTCCGGGCCGAGGTGCTCGGCGGTGCCGTCGCCCACGAACGGTCGGACCGCCTCGAACGGCAGGTGGAGCACGACGGTGCCGACACAGGGCCAGGCGTCGGTCTGCTCGGATCCCTTGAACCTCGCCGCCACGAACGTCTGCACGTCTCCACCTGGCACCTCGCGCGCACGGAACCGCGGCCCGGTCGGCGTCCTCGGCACGATGCGGTCGGCGCGGAAGATCCGCCAGTCGTCGCGGTCGAGATCCCAGGCCACGAGGTACCAGCGCCCCTGGGAGGTGACCAGGTGGTGTGGCTCGACGCGCCGAGGGGGTTCCGGGTCGTCGTCGGATCGCCCGAACCGGAGCACCTCCCGCGCCTGGATGGCTGCGGAGAGCACGAGGAGGACCGGCACGGCCACCTGCGGCGTTGCTCCGTCGCCGGCTCGGGGCACCGAGGTGACGTCAAGGGCGTCGAGTCGATGGCGCAGCCGCGACGGCAGGACCTGTCTCACGGTCGTCAGTGCTCGGAGCGCGGGTTCCTCGAACCCGGATCCCGCGACGGCCGTGGTCTGGAGGGCCATGGTGAGCGCGACGATCTGCTCGTCATCGAAGAGCAGCGGCGGGAGCTCGCTCCCGGCGTCGAGGTGGTATCCGCCGTCCGGCCCCATCGTGGCCTCGATGCGATACCCCATCTCGCGGAGCCGGTCGACGTCGCGTCGGATCGTGCGGTGACTGACGTCCAGCCGGTCGGCGAGCAGGGCACCCGGCCAGTCGCGCCGTGCCTGCAGGAGCGAGAGCAACTGCAGGAGTCTGGAGGTCGGTGAGGCCATGGTGCGAGCGTAGTCCGAGTGCAGGACACGATCTGTCCTAGACGCTTGGGACAGTGGTGCTCGACCGGGAGGAGCCCGGCACGACTCGAGGAGCACACATGAGCATCACGACCACGACCCACCTCAACTTCCAGGGAGACGCCCGCGCTGCGCTGGAGTTCTACCAGTCCGTCTTCGGTGGGCGGACGACGATCGCGAGCTACAGCGACTTCGGGATGCCGAAGGACGCCCCGGGCGCCGACATGGTCGTCTTCGGTCAGGTCGAATCCGAGGACGGCTTCCGGGTGATGGCGTATGACAGCCCCGGAGCTCCGGCGGCGTCGCTGATCGGCACCGGGACGACCCGCCGCGAGCACGGGACGACGGTCACCGAACAGTCCTGCTTCGTCGCGGTGCGTGGCGAGACGCTCGCGGAGGTCGAGGTGTTCTGGAACCGAGTCGTCGTCGGAGGTTCGATCGTCGAGGAGCTCGCAGCGTCCGCCTGGAGCCCCGGCTTCGGCATGGTGACGGACCGGTTCGGCGTCACGTGGGTGCTCGACGTCGCGGCGGCAGGCTGAGGCGTCCGCGCACGTCCAGCGCGATGGAGAACGGGCCGGTGCGGACGAATTGCGTCCGCACCGGCCCGTTCCGGTCGCCAGGTTGCGACTCAGCGCACCGTGTCGAACCGCTGACCCTCGGGCTTCGAGGGCAGGAGGAAGAGGACGAACAGGATCAGGCCACCGATCGAGGGGATGAGCGAGAGGAAGTAGAACGGGCCGGGGAAGTTGGCGTCGTGCAGGCGGCGCCAGGCGAGGGCCAGGTTCGGGACGATGGTCGCCAGTCCGATGAGGCAGAGGAGCACGAAGCCCGTCAGGATCAGCGGAGCAGCCTCGGGGATCTCGAGGATGCCGGGCTGGGTGTAGTACGTCCGTGCGCCCGGGCTGCTGTCGAACACGACGGCTTCGCGCTGCGCGGCAGCCGACGTCGCGCCGATCAGGAAGCCCGTGAAGAAGAGGATGTTCGGGATGAGCGCGACGAGGAAGACGAACAGCGTGGCCCACCAGTACTCGCTCCGCGAGGCGCGGCCGGTGAAGGTCGCGTACTTGCGGAGGTAGCGCTTGATGGCCTGCGGGAAGGTCGCCCCGTAGAGCGGGAGCGTCAGGTCCTCCGGGGAGGCGGCGCCGCGGATGGGTGCGGGTGCGTACGGCTGCCCGTACGTCGGCGTCGCGGGGTATTCAGGGGTGGTGTTGGAACTCATGGTGTCTTTCGATCGAGGTACACGGTACTGAGATCCTGGCATAACACATGACCACCCAAGAACAACTTGCGCGACCGACCGACTTCGGGCATGCTCCGCGGCATTTCGATGATCCCTCTGCCGGCCCCTGAGCAACCCCTCCGATCACTGAGCACTCCCCTCTGGCGCCCGAGCAACCCCCGCCGGTCCCTGAGCCTGTCGAAGGGCAAACGAGGAACCTCCCGCTCCGGCGACCCTCTCCCGGTCCCTGAGCAACCCCTCTCGGTCCCTGAGCAACCCCCTCCGGTCCCTGAGCAACCTCTTCCGGTCCCTGAGCCTGTCGAAGGGCACACGAGGAACTTCCACAGTCGCTTCTACTCGGCATCTGGAATGTCAGTGGTCCATGATGGACTTGTTCCATGACCGAGACCACGCCAGCCGCGACCCGCGCAGGCGACGAGTACGCCGCGCAGCTCGCGGAGTTCTCGGACGAGTGGACTGAGATCCACCGGCAACAGGCCGTCCTGGACGCACGCAAGGCGCGCCTCCTGGCCCGCTCCGCCGCCTACGCGGACGCCTTCGCGGACGCCACGGTCCCGGCCATCTTCCCGCCGGCCGAGCGTCGGGCCCTCTCCCGACGATCCACCTGTGCAGCTCTCGCGATGGCGACCCGGACGCCGGAGCGGACGATCCAACGGGCGACGAACGACGCCGAGCACCTCGTGAACGACGCACCAACCGTACTCGCGTCACTGGAGGCCGGCCGCATCTCGGCGCGGCATGCGCAGGTGATCACCGACCAGCTCTGCGACGTCCCTGCTGCTGGGCGGGCGGTGTTCCTCGAGCAGGTGCTGCCGGTCGCCGAGAGTGCGACCGTCTCGTACCTCCGGCAACGCGCCCGTGTCCTGCGCGAGCGCCTCCACCCCGAATCGATCACCGCCCGAGCGGTCCGCTCCGAGGCCGACCGCCGGGTCGAGTTCGAACCGGCCGCCGATGGCATGGCCTGGGTGCACCTGTTCACCACCGCGCCCATCGCGCAGGGCATCGCCGAGCGGATCGAGGCGGCCGCGGCGGAGTCACGTAACGCCGGTGACACCCGCACGTGCGCCCAGCTGCAGGCAGATGCCCTGGCGGCGCTCGCACTCACTGGCGTGACTCCGGAAGATGTGATGTCGAGCCCGGTGCTCCCACACCCGATCGAGGTCCAGGAGCATATCAAGCCCACGGTGCAGATCACGATCCCGGCGCTCAGCATGGCCGGCGTCTCCGACGCACCCGGCATGCTCGACGGCTACGGTCCGATCGATCCCGAGACCGCCGCCCGGCTCGCGGTCAATGCACCGAGCTTCACCAGGATCCTCGTCCAGCCGGAAACCGGCGCGGTCTTGTCGGTCGGGCGGAATCAGTACCGGGTTCCCGCTGACCTCCAACGGGCGGTGCGACTTCGGGACGGCACCTGTCGGGCGCCAGGCTGCGGAAGGCGCGCCAGAGCCTGCGACCTTGATCATTCGGTCGCCTGGGAGGACGGCGGGACGACAGATGTCGGGAACCTCGCCTGTCTCTGCCGACATCACCACCGGATGAAGCATCTCCCCGGATGGAACCTCGAACACCAGCCCGGCGGGGTACTCGACTGGACAACGCCCGACGGGAAACACCATCGGACGGAACCGGATCCCGCGCCGTTCTGACCCCCGCCGGCCCCTGAGCTGCGCCGCGCTGAGCCTGTCGACGTGTCGAAGGGTTCCTCATGGGCACTTCGACAAGCTCAGTGACCGGGAAAGGTGTGCCCGAACCGTTTCGGTCCCTGAGCCTGTCGAAGGGTTCCTCGTGAGCACTTCGACAGGCTCAGTGACCGGGGAAGGTGCGCCCGGAACGATGAGGCGTCCTCGTGGGCACTTCGACAAGCTCAGTGACCGGGAGAAGTGTGCCCGGAACGATGAGGCGTCCTCGTGGGCACTTCGACAGGCTCAGTGACCGGAGAAGGTCCACCGGGAACGCCTGGGTCCCTGAGCCTGTCGAAGGGCACCTGGGTCGTGACACCTCGGCGAGCGGGAGACGCTCACCGGGAACGATTCGGTCCCTGAGCCTGTCGAAGGGCAGCTGGGTCGTGACACCTTGGTGAGCGGAGGAGACCCACCCGAGATGCTCCCGGCCCCTCTGCCGGCCAGAGCGCGCTCCGAACCGCTTCACGTCCGGGAAAGCGCTTGCCGAGCGGACGCTCGCACCGGTAACCTCGTCCGGAACCCCACCCGGAAGGTCGCGATGCTGCGCCGACACGACACCTCCACCACGCCGATCGTCGTCAACGACAACGCCGCCTGGTGCTGGTTCCAGGACGAGCGCGCACTCGTCGATCCGGTCTCGAACCTCCTCGTCGTCGGCTCGATCGCGTCAACGGGCGGCGTCGACGGCGAGCAGCGCGGCGGCAACGTCGAGGTCACCGTCGTCGACCTCCGCACCGGCACGGCCGACATCGTCGTCCTGCACGAACGCCTCGAGTCCGACGACCACGACGTCCCGGCCCTCTGGCGGCGGCGCGACGGGCGCTGGCTCGCGATGTACACCCGCCACAAGACCGACGACCTCACCCGCTGGCGCATCAGCGAACCACACGACCCACGCCGCTGGGGGCCCGAGCACACGTTCGATTGGAGCACCCACACCGGCGGACTCGGCGTGACCTACTCGAACCTCCACGAACTCGACGGCCGCCTGTACTGCTTCGCCCGCGCCGTCAACGACGACCAGTGCGCGCTCGTGTCGGACGACGACGGCGACACCTGGAACTACGCCGGCAAGCTGTTCACCCGGCCGAAGGTCGGCTACGTCAACGGCTACACGCGCTACGTCTCCTCCCCCGGTCGCATCGACCTCATCACCACCGACCACCACCCGCGCGACTACGACAACAGCGTCTACCACGGCTTCCTCGACGCCGACGGGCTCCACCGAACCGACGGCGCCGTCGTCGACCCGCATCCGTTGCGTGGCGACGCGCCCTCGCAGGTCGAGCTCACCACCCTCGTCGCCGCCGGCTCACGAATGCCCGACGGCGCCAGCTGGGCCGGCGACCGACTCTCCCACTGCTGGACCGTCGACGTGCGACGAGCCCCCGACGGCACCGTGGCCGCCGTCGTCTCCGCCCGCGCCGACGACGGACCAGCGCATCCGGACGAGGCGACCGAACGACTCCGGCCCGTCCTGGACCACCGGTTCCTGTTCGCCCGCCTGACGCCCGGCGGCTCCTGGGAGGTACATCCGCTCGCCCTCGCCGGCCCCGGCCTCCTCCCGCACGAGCAGGACTACACCGGACTCGTGGCGATCGACCCGGACGACCTCGACTCGCTCTACGTCTCGACGCCGGTCGATCCGCGGAACGACGAACCGCTCGCCCACCACGAGATCTTCCACGGTCGCACCGGCGACGATGGGGTGACCTGGGCCTGGACGCCGGTCACGGAAGGCTCGGACGTCGACAACCTGCGGCCGATCGTCCCGCCCGGCGACCCCTCGACCGTCTCGCTCCTCTGGTTCCGCGGGGACATGGCGAGCTCGCAGGACTACCGGTGCGAGGCCGTCCTGCTCCGGCTGCCGCGCACCGAGTGACGAGCCGTCACTCGGGCCAGGACACCTCGCCGCTGAAGTTCGGATGCTTGCGGAGATAGGCCCGGATGAACGGCTGCCTCACACCGGATGACGAGCGGTCACTCGGGCCAGGACACCTCGCCGCTGAAGTCCGGGTGCTTGCGGAGGTAGGCCTGGATGAAGGGGCAGTACGGCACGATCGTCAGTCCTCGCTCGACCGCATCGTCGAGCGCCGCGGCGGCGAGGACGCTGCCGAGCCCCTGCCCACCGAAGTCCGGATCGATCTCGGTGTGGGTGAAGAGGATGCGACCCGGATCCTCCCGGTACCCGGCGATCCCTCCGACGCGCTCCCCCACGAGGATCTCGTACTCGTGACGCTCGTCGTTGCGGACGACCTGCGGGCCGTCCTCGGGTGTGCTCGATGTCGACATCGGGGCTCCCTTCCGTTCGTCCCCCACTGTACGTCGAGCGATCCGTCATGTGCTGTTTACGCAGCGGCCGATTCCGCAACGTGCCGGAAACACGCGCACAGGCCATCGGAAACACGCCGGTGTCACGCTGGGCGCACCCGACGCGCTCCAGCCGCGTCCCTGCGGAGAGGCACCTCGAATGGATCAAGGAAACACAGCGTTCATCCTGATATCAGCGGCACTCGTGCTGCTCATGACACCAGGGCTCGCGTTCTTCTACGGCGGCCTGGTCAAGGCGAAGAGCGTCATCAGCATGATGATGATGAGCTTCGGCGCACTCGGCCTCATCGGCGTCCTCTGGGTGCTCTACGGGTACGCGATCGCGTTCCCCGGCTCCGAAGGCACCGTCGCCCCCTGGGCGATCGACACCGGGAACATCGGTCTGACCGCCGCCCTCGAGACGCCTGAGGGAGCGGCCTACCCGCCACTCGCCTTCGTCGCCTTCCAGGCCACCTTCGCGATCATCACCGTCGCCCTCGTCTCCGGCGCCATCGCCGACCGCGCGAAGTTCGGCTCCTGGATGATCTTCGCCGGCATCTGGGCGACCGTCGTCTACTTCCCGGTCGCGAGCTGGGTGTTCAACTTCGGCCTCGCCGACGACGGCAGCTTCGCCTACGGCGGTTGGATCACGCACGGCCTGCAGGACGTCTTCGGCGTCGGCGTCATCGACTTCGCCGGTGGTACCGCGGTCCACATCAACGCCGGTGCGGCAGCGCTCGCCCTCGCGCTCGTCCTCGGTCGTCGTGTCGGATTCAAGAAGGGCGCCTACGTCCCCCACAACCCGCCGTTCGTCCTCCTCGGCGCCGGTCTCCTCTGGTTCGGCTGGTTCGGGTTCAACGCCGGTTCGGAACTGGCGGCCGACGGCACCGCGGCACTCGTGTTCGTCAACACCATCGCGGCCCCGGCAGCAGCCCTGCTCGCCTGGCTCGTCGTCGAGAAGATCAAGGACGGCAAGCCGACCTCCGTCGGTGCCGCGTCGGGTGCCGTCGCCGGTCTCGTCGCCATCACCCCGGCGTGCGGTTCGCTGCACCCGATCTGGGCCATCGTCCTCGGTGTCGTCGCCGGCGCGGTCTGTGCGCTCGCGATCGACCTGAAGTTCAAGCTCGGCTTCGACGACTCGCTCGACGTCGTGGGCATCCACCTCGTCGGTGGTCTCATCGGCACCCTGTACCTCGGCTTCTTCGCCAACGGCACCGGCCTCTTCATGGGTGGTGACGCTTCGCAGCTGCTCGTCCAGGCGATCGCCGCGTTCGCCGTCCTCATCTACTCCTTCGTGCTCGCCTTCATCATCGGCTTCGCGATCGAGAAGACGATCGGGTTCCGCGTGAAGAACGAGGACGAGATCGCCGGCATCGACACCGTGGTCCACGGCGAAGAGGGCTACATCCTCGTCGACGACAAGGCCTGATCCACCGATCTGAACGACCTGCCCGACCCGACCCGACGAGGACGAGATGCGCGGAGCAGCTGGACCCGAACCGGCTGCCACCCCTGCTCATCTCGTCCTCGTCGACGTCGCGTCACGACCACCGGCCGACCCGGGCCCGCCCCGGCTCGTCCGGTTCGCCGACCTCGTGCGGCAACCACTCGACCGCGGCCGAGGTAGCGTGCGAGACGTCTGGACGAGCACCGACGTCGACCGCCGCATCCGCTGGCGACTGCAGGTCGTCGAGCTCCGTGACGCCGCCGGACTCATCGCCGCTCCCGACGACATGAACCACGCGATCGTCGGCTTCGCTGGCCCACAGGTCGCGGTCCGCGCGGGTGGGAACGAGCTGAACGGCCCCGGACGCATCCTGCACCGCGACGAGGTCCTGACCGTCCGCGAATCCTCGGTGCGTCTCTCGAGACCTCGGCTGCGGGCCTCGGGGTCGAGCTCGATGATCCTGTTGAGCTACAGCACCTCGGAGGACCCTCCGACGCTGAACTTCGAGCAGCCGGAGACCGCGCACGATCCCGCCGACGGCCTGCGGATCACCCTCGCCCTGCGCGGTCCGATCCGGCGCGGCGAGGGCGAGGTGCCGCAGGGTGCCGCCCTCGTCTCCGCTCCCCTCGCGGTTCCGCCGCGCTACCGCTGACCGGCGGAAGCCTGGATCGCCGCACGGCGCGCCTGTGCACGCTCCGACCTGCCACGGGCGGCCATCACCAGCATCATGACGCCTGACCCCCCGAGGATGACGGTGAGGACCGCTCCGAGGCCCGTCATCCACTCGCCCTCGCCCCCATAGCCCTCGACGACCGCCGCCCCCGGGTCTGTCGCCCGGTACACGATCACGACCTCGTCGCCGACGGACGGCCGGTCGCTGATGTCCCAGGACTCCCACACCGAGTGCACGACGTCGTCGGCGGACCGGTAGTCGACCCGGAAGTCCAGGTCGGAGGCCTCGACACCGTCCTGCACCTCGGTGATCGTGCCGGTGGTGCGCGTCCCCGTCTCCAGCAACTGGTCGTCCGCCAGCCGGAGGCCGACGCCGATCGCGATCATCACCGGACCGACGAGCAGCATGCCCAGGATAAGCGCGACGACGCCGAGACGGTTGCGGGTGGGATGCGACGCCGCGGCGGCAGGTTGCTTCTGGAGGTCCACCCGCCCATCTCAACACACGAGCGGTCAGGCCGACGCCTCCGACGCACCGGTCCGGCCGTCGGCGAACCGCTGTCGCGCGTGCTGCTGCCGCGACCCGACGGGCACCGCCTCGGTCGCCGCGGGGAGCCCCATGGACGGCGTCGACACGTAGATGCTCTCGGCGCGGTCGACGAGGAACGTCTCGTGCCAGACGCCGACGGCCTTCGGCGCGGACCGGGCGCGCTTGTTGAACCGCGACCAGGCAGGCCGATGGGCGGAGGCCGGTGCCGACGCGTAGGCGTAGAGCTTGTCGATCGACGACCAGTACTGGACGAGGTACGGGCCACTGGAACCGAGCAGGATGTGCGAACCGAGGAGCCCGGACTCCGGGTCGGACATGAGCTCCTGCAGCATGCGCGGCATGTCACCGAAGATCGGGAGCCATTTGTCCACCCGCCACCACTGGTTGATGGTCATCCCGATGTGGAACACGACGAGCTCCCCCTCGTGACGATGGGTGATTCGGCCGACGACGACGCGTGACATAGACTGCTCCTGTTCGATAGTGACGCTATCCAAGTTGGATAGTAGCACTATCCAGACGAGGGGAACAGATGAGGATCTCGGAATTGGCGGCGGTGTCCGAGGTGCCGGTGGCGACCATCAAGTACTACCTGCGCGAGCAACTCCTTCCGGAGGGCGAGCGCACCTCGGCGACCCAGGCGAGCTACGGCGACGCACACGTGTCCCGGCTCCGCGTGATCCGCGCGCTACTCACCGCCGGCGTGAGCATCGCCGAGACCCGCAACGTCGTCGCCGCACTGGACTCGCCGCCGGCGGGTCCGTACGACCTCCTCGGCGTCGCCCACACCGCCGTCACCCCGCGCCCGAGCGGTCCGGTCGACACGACCCGCGCCCTGGAGCTCTACGAACGACTCGGCGGCATCGAGGCGCAGTGCGATCCCGGACTCCTCGCCGGCCTGGCCGGGGCCCTGGACACCCTGGAACGAGCCGACTTCACCATGCCACCCGCGGTCCTCGACCGATACGTCGACGCAGCGCGCCGCATCGCCGAAGCCGAGATCGACGGCATCCCGGCGGACTCCCCCGAGCTCGCGGTGCAGTACATCGTGCTCGGCACCGTGCTCACCGAACCGCTGATCCTCGCCCTCCGTCGGGCGGCCCAGCAGGTGGTGTCGTCGGAGCGCTTCGCCGGGACGGAAGCCCCGGCGTCCCAGCCGTCCTGACGCTCAGGCCCCCAGCGCCTCAGGCATCGAGTTCCGCCGAGGTGGGCGGGTTCGCTCCCGGCCGCGACACCGTGATGCTCGCGGCCCGCGCGGCGCGGTCCAGCAGCTGCTGCAGCACCTCGTCGGACACCCCACGAAGCCGTTCCTCGGCCCCGGGCCCCGCGATACCGGCGGTCAGCAGTCCGTCGATCAGCGCACCCATAAACGTGTCGCCGGCACCGACAGTGTCGGCCACCTGCACCCGCGGCGTCTCGATCTCGAGCACGGAACCGTCTCTGACCGCGACCGCCCCGTCACCACCCATCGTCACGACCACGAGTCCCGGCCCGGCCGCGACCCACTCCCGAGCGGCGTCGACCGGCGCCACACCGGGCAGCAGGAACGCGACGTCCTCGTCACTCGCCTTCACGACGTGGGCGCGCGCTATGCAGTCGAGCGCCGCCTGACGGACGCGGGCCGCGTCGTCGATGAGCGACGGCCGGATGTTCGGGTCGTAGGTGATGAGCGCCGAGGGACGACGAGCCTCGACCAGCTCGCGGAGGCGGTCGGCGCTCGGCTCGAGGACCGAGGCGATCGAGCCGGTGTGGACGACGGCGGCGTCCGGCGCACCCGAGGCCTCCAGATCGAGCGAGAGGTCGAACTCGTAGGTGGCCGCGCCCTCGGCGTCGAGGGTCGCCTGCGCCGTGGACGTCCGACCGGTCGGAGCCGACACGAGGGTCACCGCGGACGCGTCGAGCCAGGAGCGGATCGCCGCGCCTCGCTCGTCGTCGCCCACATGGGTCACCAGGGCCGGGGCGCGGCCCAGCCGACCGAGGGTGATCCCGACGTTCGCCGGGCTGCCGCCGGGGCTCTCCGCCTGCGTCCCGTCGAGCCGCCGGACGATGTCGATGAGGGTCTCGCCGGCGATGAGGACGTCGGTCGTGGGGGCTGCGTGCATGGCATCTCTCTCTGCTGGATCCGAGGGTCGGGTGGCGTCAACCGGCGTCGGTCGACACCGCGGCGATGAGCGAGTCCCGCTCGATGATCGGCATGGTGACCAGCTCGTGCCCGAGGGCGTGCTGGCCGAGGAGCATCGAGGCTCCGAGCGCGCCGATCTCCTGGTAGGGCAGCCGCGCGGTGGTGAGGCCCGGGCGCAGGTAGCCGGCGAGGATCTCGTCGTCGAAGGAGACGACGGAGACGTCCTGCGGGATCCGACGCCCCTGTTCGAGCAGCACCTGGTAAGCACCGAAGGCGACGCCGTCGTTCGCGGCGAGGATCGCCGTGACGTCCGGATGGCGCTCGAGCAGCGTGGCCGTCGCCTCGTAACCGGGTTCCGGTTGCCACTCGACGATGTCGACCCGAGCAGGTTCGATCCCGGCCTCCGCGAAGGCCGCGGCGATGCCCGCGAAGCGGAGTGCCACCGTCGCCGTCTGTCGCGGATCGTTGATGACGTCCTGCGGCAGGTCGCCGACCACGCCGATCTTTCGGTGACCCGCGTCGACGAGCCGCTTCGCGACCGCGTACCCGGCAGCTCGTTCGTCGGGCAGGACGTTCGCGTGTCCCGAGGAGGACGCTCCGTTGAGCACCACGACGGGGACACCGGTCGAGGTGGCGGGGAGGTCGATGAGGCGGGCGCCGAGGAGGCCGATGAGGATGCCGTCGACGCGGTGGTCGATCATCGTCTCGAAGGCGCGGGCGAGGCCGCCCTCGATCCCCTCGGTCTCCGCGATGAGCATCGTGTGGTCATGGGCCTTCGACACCTCGAGCGCGCCGCCGATGAGCCCCGAGGCGTGCCGGGTGAGCGTGACCTCGTCGGAGATGAACCCGATCGTCCTGGTCTTCCCGCGGCGCAGCACCTGGGCCGCGGGGTTCGGGCGGTAGTCGAGCTCCGCCGCGGCGGCGCGTACCCGCTCGACGGCGTCCGCGGACAGCCGGGAACCGGGGCGGTCGTTCATGATCATGCTCACCGCGGCCTTGGACATGCCCGCGCGCTCCGCGACGTCCGCGAGGGTCGTGCGGCGGCGTTGCGTGGACATGACACTCCCTCGTGCGGTTTGCTGAATCAGTTCAGCATATCGCGCGGAGCTGTGTTATGTTTCGTTTGCTGAATCCGTTCAGCACCTCTATTCACGGCTCATCGTCCGCGCCCTGCGAACGGTCGGCCCCGATTTCGCAGGAGCAACAACGTGGTTGATCTGAGTCGCAGGGCGGCACTCGCCTTGCTCGGTCTCGGTCTGGCGGGCACGGCCATCTCCTGGCCGCGCCTCACCGGCGGAGACATCCCCGGCCGAGGTGACGACGCCCTCACCGTCGCCCTCTTCGGCACCGCCCAGGACGCCGCCGCCCGGCAGTCGCTCGTGGACGGCTTCCAGAAGCTGCACCCCGACATCCCCGTCCGGATCATCGCGATCCAGGGCCAGGACTGGGGCAACTTCTTCGCCAAGATCCTCACGATGGTCGCGGCCGGCACCCCGCCGGACATCGTGTCGGTCGCCACGGAGGGCACCCAGCTGTTCGCCGAGCGCCTCGCCCACCCGATCGACGAGTACGTGCAGCGCGACGCCGCCGAGCTGCAGGAGTACTTCGACGACGTGAACCCCTCGCTCATCGAGTCGTTCATGTACAAGGGCAATCTGTTCCAACTGCCCGACAACTTCAACGCGGCGAACATGTACTACAACACCTCCGCGTTCGAGCGGGCCGGCCTCGAGCGTCCGCGCGACGACTGGTCGGTCGACGACTTCTTCACCGTCGGCCGCACCATGCAGGCCAGCGCCCCCGGATCGTTCCTGCCGTACTTCTGGAACAACCGACTCTGGGGCGGCGTCGTGCCCTGGTTGTACATCAACGACACGAGCTTCCTCACCGAGGAGAAAGCACCCGGCGGCGACTGGATGTGGTCGAAGTTCTACCCGAACGAGACCCCTCGTGGTGGTGGGTACCTGTGGGAGAACGCCGACGCGCTCAGCGACCGCACCGTCGAGAGCTTCGAGGTCCTGCAGCGCATGGTCTCCGAGGGCATCGCCGCGAACCCCGCCCAGGGCGGCGGCAACGAGCTCGTCTCGCTCTTCTCCCGCGGCTCGGTCGGCATGACGCCGGCTGGCGGGTTCTGGGTCAAGGGACTCAACGACGCCGGCCTCGGCGACGACGAGTACGACGTCACCTACTTCCCGAAGATGCGCGGACAGCGCCACCAGTTCGGAGCCGGCGGCTACGCGATGATGCAGACCTCCGAACGCAAGGACGAGGCGTGGGAGTGGATGAAGTACTGCATCTCCGTCGAGGGCATGTCGATCGCGCACAGCCAGCCCGACTCGTCGCTGCCCCGGCGCTCGCTCAACGCCGAGCTGTACGGCGGTGACATCGGCCCGAAGCACTGGGAGGTCTTCTACGACACCCTCGACCGGTTCCCGACGACCGGCCCGATGCCCGCACCGCCTCAGCAGGCGGCCGTGGAGTCGGCCCTCATCAAGAACGTGGTCGGCACGATCACGAACGGCCCGAACGGCGTCCGCCGCGGCCTCGAGACGATGCAGCGAGACCTCGAACTCGCGCTGAAGGGACGATGATGGCACTGCAGTCACCGACGGCGACCCGGGCACTGGTCGTCCCGCCCGAGGCCAAGACCGGACGGCGCAAGCAGGCCCCTCGCGGCAGCCGGCTGCTCGTCTGGGTGTTCCTCGCCCCGACGCTCATCGGCCTCGGACTCTTCAGCTTCGTCCCGATCATCGGGTCGTTCGTCCTCGCCTTCTTCCGGTGGGACATCATCTCGGCACCCGAGTTCGTCGGCGTCGGCAACTTCGTCGACCTCGCGGCCAACCCGACGGTGCGCGTGTCCTTCCTGAACACGGTCGGCTTCGTCGTGGTTGCGGTGACGCTGCAGCTCGCCGTCGCGCTCCTCCTCGCGATCCTCGTGCAGTCGCGCATGCCGGAATGGCTGCGTACCTTCTTCCGCTCCGCGCTGTTCTTCCCGTTGGTGCTGTCGGCCGCGTCCGTGTCGCTCGTGATGTCGTACCTGTTCAACCAGGAGTTCGGCCTCGTCAACGAGTTCCTCGGGCTCTTCGGCGTCGAGAACATCGGCTGGCTGACGACCGGGTTCGGAGCGAAGATCGTCGTCCTCCTCGTGTACGTGTGGCAGAACTTCGGCTTCACCTTCCTGCTGTTCATCGGCGGACTCGCCGCGATCCCGCGCGAGGTCTACGAGGCGTCGTCGCTCGACGGCGCGTACGGCTGGAGCCAGTTCCGGAACGTCACCCTGCCCCTCGTGAGCCCCACCATGCTCGTCGCGTCCGTCATGGCCATCATCAGCGCCCTGCAGATCTTCGACCAGCCGTACGTCCTCACGCGAGGTGGGCCGGGAGACGACACCCGTACCGCGGTGATGGTGATCTACGAGTCCGCGTTCCAGCAGCTCGACTTCGGTCTCGCCGCAGCGATCGGCATCGTGCTGACGCTCCTGATCATGCTCGTCACCGCCGCGCAGTTCCGACTGAGCAAGCGTTTCGTCTTCTACGGATGAGGTCCCAGATGTCCATCGCAGCAGTCACCCCCGACTCATCACGCCGCCGACTCGCCACGGCCGGGAAGTTCCTCGTCCTCGTCATCGCCGCGTTCCTCACGCTCGCGCCCGTCGTGTGGACGCTCATCACCGCGCTCACCCCGGCGAACGTCGCCACCGGGCAGACCGAGTTCGGCCCGGGCGCGTTCATCGACGTCTTCCAGAAGATCCCGATCCTGCTCTACACCTGGAACAGCGCGCTCGTGACGCTCCTCATCGCGGCCGGACAGATGCTCAGTGCGGCCATGGCCGGCTACGTGTTCGCGCGCTTCGACTTTGGCGGCAAGCGCATCCTGTTCGGACTCATCCTCGCCACGATGATGGTGCCGATGCAGGTGACGATCGTCCCCGTGTTCATGCTCATCCGCGGCATGGGACTCTCCGACACGCTCCTCGCGCTCATCATCCCGATGATCCCGACGGCGTTCGGCACGTTCCTCATGCGGCAGTACTTCATGGGGCTGCCGCCGGAGCTCGCCGAGGCGGCGCAGATCGACGGGGCGGGACCGTGGAAGATCTTCTTCCGCATCTACCTGCCGCTCGCCGCCCCGGGCCTCGCGATCGTCGGCATCCTCGCGTTCAACTACCACTGGAACGAGTTCTTCCGACCGTTGATCCTCACGATCAGCGAGCAGAACTTCACCCTCCCGCTCGGGCTCGTGACCCTGCAGGGCAACCTCGGCACCGGGTCGGTCGCGACCGTCCTCGCCGGTGTCGTCCTGTCCATGATCCCGGCTGCGCTGGTCTTCGTCTTCGGCCAGAAGCCGCTGCGCGAAGGGCTCACCGCCGGCGTCAGCAAGTGACCAGCACCACCGCCCTCCCCTCGATCCGACTGATCTCGAACCGAAAGGAAGCCATGACCGGCCTCCACGCAACGCACGTCCTCGACCGCGGCTTCCCACTGCTGCACCCACGACCCGAGGCCGGGTGGTTGAACGACCCCAACGGCATCATGTTCGTCGACGGTCGCTGGCACGTCTTCTTCCAGTACAACCCGGGGTCGGCCCGGCACGAGGACATCCACTGGGGTCACGTGAGCTCGCCGGACCTGCTCGCCTGGGAGGAGCACCCGGTGGCCCTGGCGCCCCGGCCGGGCACCACCGACGGCTTCGGCTGTTGGAGTGGCGTCGGGGTCGTCGACCAGGGCCGGCCGGCCGTCGTCTACTCGGGCGCGCGTGATCGACACGGGTTCTCGGAGGTCGTCGTCGTCCACGGTTCGGCGGATGCGCAGGACTGGAGCGGCGAACGTGTCGTCGCGGCCTCGCTCCCCGCCGATGAGCGCGTGACGATGGTGCGCGACCCGTTCGTCTTCGAGCTGGGTGGGCGCCGCTGGGCGATCCAGGGTGCCGGCCGCTCCGACGTCGGTGGCGCACTACTCCTCTACGGTGTCGACGACCTCGACGCCTGGACCGAGGAGGGGTACCTGCTGACGGCCGAGGCACCGGTCGTCTCGGAGCTCGCTCCGTGTGAAGGGTGGGAGTGCCCGCAGCTCGTGCGGGTCGGCGACGACTGGGTGCTGCTGGTGTCGCTGTGGCTCGACGGCCAGCCGCACCGCGGGGTGGCCTGGGTCCTCGGCTCGATGGAGCTCGACGAGGCCACGGGGCGACCCGTGTTCAGCGCCCGGCGGACCGGCATCATCGACGAGGGATCGAGCTTCTACGCACCGCAGGCCGTGCAGTCCGACGGTTCGGACGGCCAGCCTGAGCGGGTGCTCCTCTGGGGATGGGCACAGGAGATCGCACCCGACGGCGTGCGCGGCCGGACGCAGGCGGACACCGACGAGCAGGGCTGGTCGGGCATGCTGACGTTCCCGCGCGAACTCGTGGTCCACGGTGACGAGGTCGAGCTGATCCCCGCGCGGGAACTGACGGGACTCCGGGCCGAGGTCGTCGACGCGGCGGAACTCCCTGATCAGGCGGAGGTGCGACTCACGGGCGCAGGCACGGCCTCCCTCGAGCTGGAGGGCTCGGAGATGCAGGTGATCTGGCGGGGCGAGCTGGCCGAGGGTGACGAGGTCCGGATCCTCATCGACGCGTCCATCGTCGAGATCCACCACACCGGGCACCCCGCCCGGACGTTCCGGGCGTACCCGACTGACGGCGAGCGGTACGCCGTGCGGCACGACGCGGCCGTGCGGAGCGAAACGTGGTCGCTGGCCCTCCCCACGGCAGGCGGCGTGTCGGCATCCCACTGACCCGGAAACGCGGTGACGCGCGGCACGGAATGCGCCGCGCGTCACCGCGTGCAGTCGCCGGACCTACTTCGCGAGGAACTCCAGGACGGCCTCGTTCCATTCCTCCGCGTGGCTGACGTTGACGCCGTGCGGCGCACCCTTGACGACATACAGCGTCGACGTCGGGATCGCCGCGTGCGTCCGTGCACCGGAGCCCTCGAAGGGGACGGTCGCATCGCTGTCGCCGTGGATGACGAGCGTCGGGACCGTGACGTTCGGCAAGTCGTCGCGGAAGTCGGTGTTCGCGAACGACGCCATCGCCTCGAGCGCGGCGGGCTTGAACGCCTGGTGCGCGAGCGCGAGGGCTTCCTGACGCTGCTCCTCCGTGACCTTCAGCTCGCCGTCGACCGAGAAGAAGTCGGTCGTGAACTGGTCGTAGAACGCGTCCTGGTCCGCCGTGAGACCTGCGGTCATCTTCGCGGCCTCGGAGACGGGGAGCGGACCGTCCGGGTTGCCGGGGGTCTGCAGCAGGTAGGGCGGCACTGCGGAGGCGAACACCGCACTGTGGATGCGCTCCGAACCGTGGCGGGTGAAGTACCGGGCGACCTCGCCGCCACCCATCGAGAACCCGACGAGCGTCACGTCGCGCAGGTCGAGGGCTTCGATGACGGCCTGCAGGTCGTCGGTGAGCCGGTCGTAGCCGTAACCGGTCAGCGGCTTGTCGCTGCGACCGAAGCCGCGGCGATCGTAGGTGATGACACGGTAGCCGGCGGCCTCGAAGGCCGGGACCTGTTCCTTCCACGACTCGCCCGACAGCGGCCACCCGTGGATGAGGACGACCGGGCGTCCGGTGCCGCCGGTGTCGTCGACGTGCAGCTTCGTCTCCTTCAGCAGGCCGTGGTGTGCGGTGATCTCCGACATGGCGTTCCTCTCCCGGGCCGCAGGTCGCGGCCACTCAGACCAGCTTCGGAGGGAGTGCCGCGAGCGGATGGGGGCTTGCGAACCGCGAGGCGATGTCCTATCCGATGAAGACTCCGGCGACGTGGCGACCCGGCACGTTCACCGCTCGGTCGGGAGCAGCCCCAACCGCCGTGCGGTGGCCAGCGCGTCCTCGCGGGAGTCGACACCGAGCTTCCGGTAGACGTTCCGGAAGTGGAACTTCACCGTGTTCGCGGACACGTACAGCGCCTGCGCGATGTCCTGCCGGGTCCGGCCCTCCGCGGAGAGCTGGAGGATCCGACGCTCGGTGGCGGTGAGCTCCACGAGCTGCACGGTCTCCGGCGTCGGCTCGGGACTCGAGGCGAGCGTCCGCTCGATCCGCGCATGGGTCTCGCTGGGCGACATCGTGCCGAGGAGGTGTCGAAGCGGCCTGCGCGGCGCGACCACGAACGGTGTGAGCATCCCGGTCCGCGCCGTCGTCGCGATCGCCTGCAGGAGATGCCGCCGACCGTCCTCGTCCGAGTCGTCGGCGAGCGCCGAGGTGATGAGCAGCTCCGTCTGCGCACCGGCGTCGATGTGCTCCTCTGCGAGCCCGGCGGTTGCGAGCTCCCGCGCGAGGGGTTTGCGGTCGGTCAGGAGCGCGAGCCGCGAGGCGACCGCCGCGGTGTGGGCGTTCCGGTCACGGCCGTCGAGGAGGACGCTGGCCTCCGTCGGACGGTCGAGGGCGAGGAGGAGTGACGCTTCCACGGCGTCGAGCAGTCGCTCCGACCCGGCATGACGCAGGCTGCGACCGGCGAACACGCGGGTGCGTTCGATGAGCTGCAGCGCCGCCCGTCGATCGCCCCAGAGGAGTGCGTGCTGCGCTTGCGCGTAGGTGATGAACGGCGCCCAGGACCGCTCGCGGTTGACCTGGAGCTCGAGCGTCGCGAGCGCCGCCTCCGCCGCCGCCCGGTCGACGCGGGCGATGGCGATCAAGGCCCGGGCGATGGCACCCGACAGTTGGACCAGCGGGACCATCCACCCGTGCGCGCCGCCCCCGTCGTCGTGGCGTCCGAGCCAGCGGTCCGCTTCTACGATCTCGCCGCGCACCGCGTAGAGCAGGGCGAGCTTGCCGGAGGCGTCACCGCCGTTCCGGCCGTCCCACGACTCGTGTCGGAGCTCGTACGCCTCGCGGAGCACGAGGCTCGCCTCGTGGAGGTCACCTACGAGCAGTTTCGTGATCCCCACCTGCAACAGGGCGGTGGGGACGCGGGGCGCGAACTCGGTCGGGCGGTGCACGCGGGCCCGTCGCGCGAGCTCCTCGGTGATCCGCGCGTAGTGCAACGCGCGCTGGTGCCGACCGTGCACGCGGTAGGCGATCATGAACGCCGTCGATGCGCTCAGGCTGATGCGCGCGAGCTCGGTGCGAGCTCGGTCCCGGAGGTCGTCGGGATCGGTCGGGAGCTGGAACCGCCCCACCGACTGGTCGAGTGCGTCGGTCTCCCCACGGATGTTGAGCCGGATCTCCCGGACGGCGAAGACGATGGGGTGGTTCGAGAGCACGCGCGCCGGGAGCGCCTGCAGCGCACGGTCGAGCGTCGCGAGGTCGAGCGCCATGAGGATCCCCCACTCGTACTCGATCACCGAGACGACCGTGTCCCAGTCCTCCTCCTGGATGGCCGTGGTGAGGAGACGGGTGACCGGGGCGACGTCCGTGGGGTGGAGGAACCCCGCCCCGAGGGAGGGAAAGTACCTATTCCGACCGATGTGCACGGGTCAACCCTAGGTGACCCTCACCTGTCGGGGAACACCCGGGGCAGGATGCGGGGTGGTCTTTGGCCGATCCGCCCGGAACGCGTCGGGGTTGCCGCTCTACTGATCCTCGGCCCCTCAGCTGGGGCCAGGTTTTCGGCGGGCGCACCGCCGCTTCACGGGGAAGGCAACACACATGCAGCAGCACACGGGTCGAAGGAGTCACCGCGCACGGTGGCGGAACCGGTGGGGCGCACCGTCCGCCGCTCGCGCGACCATGGGGATCATCGGGGTGACCGTCCTGTCGGCGCTCTCGCTCGTCGGGGTCGGCTCGAGCGCGCA
The DNA here is from genome assembly GCF_050587365.1 of Plantibacter auratus. Lineage (NCBI taxonomy): Bacteria > Bacillati > Actinomycetota > Actinomycetes > Micrococcales > Microbacteriaceae > Plantibacter > Plantibacter auratus. Next base: position 55,593 of record NZ_JBOBFV010000006.1, read on the forward strand.
GGCGCTGCCCGGGACGCCGGGGACGCCGCAGTCGGGATCGATCGTCTACGCCGAGGACTTCGAGAACGGAGCGACGTCGCCGACGTACATCGAGGACTACGTCGGCGCCGACGGCACGCGCTACACCGCGGACGCCTCCTGGCGCGACCACGCCCAGTGCAACGGCAACGTGACGAGCTTCGCCTCGTCAGCGGAGCCGCAGTGTTTCGCGGAATCGGCGTCCGGTGAAGGACGCACGCGGCAGCTCGCCTGGGCCCTCGGCGCCGGCGACACGTCCAACCACTCCGTGAGCGCCTGGACGTCTCAGCAGAACCTCACCATGAACCCGCCGAACGCGGTCGAGTTCGCGACCGTCGACCCGATCGCGCTCACGAGCGCCGGCCGGTTCCTCACGACCTCGGTGGACCTCGCCGCGGTGTCCTGCAACGCGTCGCAGCAGCCCGTCCTCGAGTTCTTCCTCACCGACGACCAGGGCGATGCGCACTCCGTCGGTGCCGTCAACGGGTGCACCGCAGCCGGTTCCCGCTCCGTCACCGCGCCGGCGACCGGTGCGGCCGGGGCGGAGAACGTCCGCGTCGGCACCTACGTCTCGCCGGGAGCCGTCCTGCTCCCCGGGGCGACCGTCGGCATCGTCGCCCGCAACCTGACCGGCGGCGGCACGGCCGGCAACGACCACGCCTTCGACAACATCCAGGTGCTCGACGTCTCCCCGCAGCTGGACAAGTCGTTCAGCCCGGCGAGCGTCGTCGCCGGTGAGACGTCCACGCTGACCCTCACGATCACCAACACCGACGAGCTCGCGGCGAAGAACGGCTGGTCCTTCACGGACGCGCTGCCCGCCGGCCTGACGATCGCCGACGGCGACGCCTCGACCACCTGCCCGTCGGGTGTGGTCACCGCGCCCGAGGGCGGCTCGTCGATCGACGTCACCGGGAACCTCAGCCAGGGCATGACCTCCTGCGCCGTCACCGTCGAGGTCACGTCGCCCGTCGCCGGGACGTTCACGAACGGTCCCGACAACATCACGAGCGTGGGCCTCAACCCGCCGGCCGACGCCACGGTCGAGTTCGTGCCGCAGGCTCCCGCGATCACCGTCGTGAAGTCCGCGTCACCCGCTGCTGCGGAGTACGCCGTCGGCGACGAGATCACCTACTCCTTCCTCGTCACCAACACCGGCAACGTGCCGCTCACCGACGTCCAGGTCGACGAGGGCGCGTTCACCGGGACCGGTGACCTCTCCGACGTCGTCTGCCCGCCGGGAGCGGCGACGCTCGCCCCCGCGGCGGCCGTCACCTGCGAGGCCACCTACACGATGACGCAGGCCGACATCGATGCCGGCACCGTCTCGAACTCGGCCACCGCGACCGGGACACCGCCGCAGGGCCAGCCGCCGGTCTCACCGCCGTCCGAGGTCACCATCCCGGGCGTGGCCCAGGCCCCGGCCCTCACCGTCGCGAAGTCGGCGACGCCGACGACGGTCGCGAACGCCGGCGAGGACGTCACCTACTCGTTCCTCGTCACCAACACCGGCAACGTCACCCTCTCCGACGTCTCGATCATCGAGGGCGAGTTCACCGGCACCGGCGAGCTCTCCGACGTGGTGTGCCCGGCCGCAGCCGGCTCGCTCGCCCCGGCGGCGACCGTCACCTGCGAGGCGAGCTACACGGTCACGCAGGCCGATGTCGACGCCGGCTCGGTGACCAACTCGGCGACCGCGACCGGCACCCCGCCGGCAGGCGGCACTCCCCCGGTCTCACCGCCGTCGGAGACCACGGTCGAGTTCCCCGCAGCGCCCGCCATCACGGTGGCGAAGTCAGCGACGCCGACCACGGTCGCGAACGCCGGCGAGGACGTCACCTACTCGTTCCTCGTCACCAACACCGGCAACGTCACCCTCACCGACGTCCAGGTCGTCGAGGGCGACTTCACCGGCACCGGTGAGCTCTCCGACGTCGTCTGCCCGCCCGCGGCAGGTGCGCTCGCTCCCGCCGCGACCGTCACCTGCGAGGCCACCTACACGGTGACCCAGGCCGACGTCGACGCGGGATCCGTCACGAACACCGCGACCGCGACCGGCACCCCGCCGAACGGTGGCACTCCCCCGGTCTCGCCGCCGTCGGAGACCACCGTCGCGTTCCCGGCGACACCCGCCATCACGATCGTGAAGTCGGCCGATGCGGTGGCCCAGGACGGCCTCGCGGTCGGCCAGGTCGTCACCTACTCCTTCCTCCTCACCAACACCGGGAACGTCACGCTGACGAACCCGACGGTGGTGGAAGGGGAGTTCTCAGGCGCCGGCGAGCTGTCCGACGTCGTCTGCCCGGCCGAAGCCGCTTCGTTGGCACCGGGCGCGACGATCACCTGCGAGGCCACCTACACGGTCGTGCAGGCAGACGTCGACGCGGGGCTGATCACGAACTCCGCGACCGCGACGGCGACGCCGCCGAGCAGTGTGAACGGTGTGCCGCCGGTCTCGCCGCCATCGGAGGTCACGATCCCGTCGCCGCCCGTCCCCGGCCTCTCGGTGGTCAAGACGGCCGATGTCGAGCGGGCCACGACTGCGGGACAGGTCATCACCTACTCGTTCCAGGTGACGAACACCGGCAACGTCACCCTTCGTGACGTCGCGGTCCAGGAAGGTGACTTCACCGGCACGGGCACGCTGTCCGCGATCACCTGCCCGACGGGCACGGCGCTCCTCGCCCCCGGGCTCCAGGTCGTCTGCACCGCGACCTACACGGTCACCCAAGCGGACCTGAACGCGGGCTCGATCCGCAACACCGCGTTCGGGACCGGCACGACGCCGGGCGGCGAGTCGTTCACCTCCGACCCGTCCACGGCGACCGTGAGCACGCCGGGTCCGGTGCTCGCCTCGACCGGAACGACCGTCGCACCACTGGTGGTCGGGGCGGCGATCCTGCTGTTGCTCGGTACCGGGCTCGTCATCCGACGCCGCCTCGTCACCGGACGCTGACCCGGAACCGACCGATCGGGCGGGTCGAGCCTTCGGGCTCGGCCCGCCCGTCGTCCTTCCACCACCACTACCCTGTTGAGGCCATGAGAACCGCGACCACCACGACCCTGCTCCGCTGCGCGGCCTTCGGCGCCGTCGGTGCCGTCATCCTGTTCCTCGTCAGCCCGCTGACGTCGACCGCCGCGGTGCTCAACCCCGTGCTCTACGCCGCGATCGCCGCCGTCACGATGGTCATGCCGATGCTCGCCAGGCGTTGGACGGGCGTCCCCGGTGCGACGGTGCTCACCGCAGCCGTCACCGGGCTCCTCGCGCTGCCCGTCACGGCCCTCGGCCCGGCGATCATCGTCGCGCTCGTCGTCCCGGCAGCCGCGATCGACCTGGTGCTCGCCCGCCGACGGCACCCCGCCCGCACGACGACCTGGCTTGCGGCCGCGGCCGGTGGCGTCGCGATCTGGGCGCTGTCCTTCGCGGTGATCTCACCCGATCTCGTCTCACCGGTGCTCGTCATCGTGCTGCTCGCGGTCCGCGTCGTGAGCTACGTCCTCGCGATGGAGCTGGCCGGTCTCGTCGCCGGGCGCCTCCGCCGATCCGGCGTGCGATCAGGGCGTCGCCGGGACGTCCGCCGAGGATCCTCCGACGCCTGATCCGCGTCAGCCTGCAGCCGCAGCATTCCACCGGAGGCGGCCGGGGTCAGCGTCCCACTCCTCCAGCAGCGCTGCACCGGAGGCGACCGGGAAGGTCGTGATCAGGCGCTCGTCGATGCCGTACACGAGCGCGACGGCGTCGGTGTCCGTCGGTTCGCCGAGCCCCAGAACCATCCGACCGGACGGGCCGTCGGCCATCCGTACCGGTCGTGCGAGCAGGTCCTGCGCGGCCGCCGTCACCCGCGACAGCAGGGACGACGCACGGGCCCATGGGACGAACTCGTCGTCAGGGAGACCGAACGCGCGCGCGAGCGCTCCGTCCAGCCAGCGGTCGCGTTTCAACCCGTAGGGTGTCGGGACCGCCGAGAGCAGGTAGCCGTAGACGTGGAGGAGCCCGGCGTTCCCGACCGGCCAGACCACGGCGAGGCCGGCGCGCGCATGCAGCGCCTCGAACAGCGCACGTGGGATCACGGGCCCGCCCGTGTGCTCGTCGATGACGGTCGACGCACCCCACGAGGCGAACCGGCCTGCCACCGTGTCCTCGTCGATCGCCGCACCCAACCAGGAGTGCTCCTCGAGCACGGTCGAGGGTTCGGTCTCTGCTCGTCGCGCGAGCTCCGTCATCATCACAGCACCACAGCATAGGCGGCTCGTGCGTCGGTGAATTCACCCGCCGTTCACCCGCCATGGTGATTGCGTCCACACTCGCCGTCCATGATGGACGCAGCGTCCGCAGGAGCGGCCGTGTGAACGACACGCTCAGAAGGAGCGCCTGTGGCCCCCACCATCCTCTTCGATTTCGACGGCACCCTCGCCCTCGGCGACGGGCCGATCACGGCCTTCGCCCGCGCCATCGCCGAGCGCACCGGCGACACCGGATTCGCGATGCGCGCCGAGGCCGCCCTCGCCGCGTTCACGACCGGCGAGACCGACGCCCGCGACGGGTACGACGCCGTGACCCGGATCGCCCGCGAAGCCGGCGTCGGTGCCGACGTCATCGGCGCGTCCTACGACGACTCCCGCGCGCTGCTCGGCTCGAGCGAAGCGGCGGTCGACTCTCCCGAGAACCTGCCCGCGTTCCTCGAGACGCTGGGCACCCACGCCCGACTCGTCCTGGCGACGAACGCCCCCGGCGACGGCATCACGGCGCTCCTCCAGTCCTGGGGCGTCGCCGAGGCGTTCGACGCCGTGCACTTCACCGTCGGGAAGCCGGCAGGCCTCGTCCCGCTCATCCGTGACGCGCTCGCCGCCGGCCCCGTCCTCGCCGTCGGCGACATCGTCGAGAACGACCTCGCTCCCGCCGCCGAGCTGGGCGCCGACACCGCCCTCGTCGGCGCGACCTTCGAGCGCTCGACGGCCACCGCCACGATGCGTGGGCGCTCACTCGCCGACCTGTACGACCAGATCATCGCCTGGGCCGCAGCCGCATCGCGCCACACCGACGCCTCCCAGACCTCCACTCCCGCTCCGTCCGCCTCCTGATCACCCTCCACCCTCGAAAGGCATCCCGAACATGCGCAAGACCCTGCTCCTCACCGGCGTCGCGGCCGTCGCCGCCATCGCCCTCGCCGGCTGCAGCCCCGCCGCCTCCTCCCCGTCGGCCACGGGCACGGCGTCCTGGCCCGACTCCATCACCATCTCGCTCGTGCCGTCCGTGGAGGGCGAGGACCTCGCCGAAGCACTCGACCCACTCACCAGCTACCTGTCGGAGAACCTCGGCATCAAGGTCAACGGGGTCGTCGCGACCGACTACGCCGCGACCGTCGAGGCCCTCGGCAGCGACCAGGCACAGGTCATCATCACCGACGCCGGCTCGCTCTACAACGCGACCGAGCGCTACGACGCGAACCTCGTCCTGCGCGACGTCCGCTTCGGCGCGACCTCGTACGCGTCGGTCGCCTACACGAACAACCCCGACAAGTACTGCGCCGAAGCGCCGGTCATGGTCACCTACGCGGCGAGCGACACCCCGCTCTCGTACTGCAACGGCATCGAGCCCGGCGCAGACGCTGCGACCGGCGCAGGGCCGGCGGCGCTGAAGGCCCTCGACAAGATCTCGAAGGGCACTAAGGTCGCCCTGCAGGCCGCGACCTCGCCCGCCGGGTACCAGTACCCCGTGGTCGCGATGCGTGACGCCGGCATCGACACGGACGCCGACATCACCCAGGTCCCGGTGGAGGGCAACAACAACGCGGTCCTCTCCGTCTACAACGGCGACGCCGAGGTCTCGTTCGGCTACTGGGACGCGCGCACGACCGTCCTCAAGGAGGCGCCCGACGTCGCCGACAAGGTCGTCGCGTTCGCCTACACCGAGATGATCCCCAACGGCGGCGTCGCGGTCTCGAAGTCGCTCCCGGCCGACCTCACCAAGCAGCTCACCAAGCTCATGGCGGGCTATGCGGACTCCTCCGATGCGGCGAAGAAGGTCATGTTCGACCTCGTCGGCCTCTCCGGCTGGACCGACAAGACCGCACCGGACGAGATCACCCGCTACGGCGAGATCCTCGACCAGTTCTCGAACTGACCCGCTCCAACCGATCGACCCTCTCCAGGAATCCGGTGCATGAACACTGATCAGCATCGCGCGGAGGCCCGAGCCCAGCTCGCGGCCTCCGCGTCGTGGTCCATCCGTCTCGACGACGTCTCGGTCACCTACCCGAACGGCACGAAGGCGCTCCGCAACGTCTCCCTCGACATCGCCGCCGGGGAGATGGTCTCCGTCGTGGGGCTCTCCGGCTCCGGCAAGTCGACGCTCATCCGCACGATCAACGGCCTCGTGCCGGCGACGAGTGGGACCGTCGGCGTCGGGCCGCACACCGTCACCGGTCTGCGCGGCCGGCAGCTCCGTCGTCTGCGCGGGCACGTCGGCATGATCTTCCAGGGCTTCAACCTGGCCGACCGGACGAGCGTGTACCGCAACGTGCTCGTCGGCCGGTTCGCCAGCACCCCGACGTACCGGAACCTCCTCGGCCTGACCACCGCCGCCGACCGGGAGCTCGCCCTGCGTTCGCTCCAGTCGGTCGGCATGCTCGACAAGGTCTGGACCCGCGCGGCGCAGCTCTCCGGCGGACAGAAGCAGCGGGTCGCGATCGCCCGCGCCCTCACACAGCAGCCGAGCGTCATGCTCGCCGACGAACCCGTCGCGAGCCTCGACCCGCCGACCGCCCACACGGTGATGAACGACCTGCGCCGGGTGAACACCGAGACGGGTCTCACGGTGCTCGTGAACATCCACCTCATGGACCTCGCCCGCACCTACACGACCCGCATGATCGGGCTCCGCGACGGCGAACTCGTCTACGACGGCTCCGCATCCGACGCGACCGAGGCGGACTTCGAGCGGATCTACGGTCGCCCCATCCAGCCCGACGATCGGCTGGACCGATGACGGCGGCCAGGACCGACGCGAAGCCGCCGTCCGGGACCGACTGGCAGCTGCCGCCCAGGCCGAGCACCCGACTGCGGACCGCGCTCATCATCGGGGCCGTGGCCGCCTTCACGATCGCCACCTGCCTCCCGGCGATCGGCGGCGTGCAGCTCGACTTCGGCGCGCTCGTCTCCCACTGGGACAACGGTTCCGGTCTGCTCCTCCAGCTCTTCCAACCCGACTTCGCCTTCCTGCCGCGCACGGTGCAACCGATGCTCGAGACGCTGCAGATGGCGCTCGTGGGTGCGGTGGCGGCTGCGTTGCTGTCCGTTCCGCTGACGCTGTGGGCGGCGGCCCCGACGAACCCGAACGGCCTGTCGCGTCGCATCCTGCGCGCGATCGTCAACGTCATCCGAGCGGTGCCCGACCTCGTCTATGCGACCATCCTCGTCGCCATGGTCGGCGTCGGTGCGCTGCCCGGCCTCCTGACGCTCTTCCTCTTCGACCTCGGCATCATCGTCAAACTCGTCTCCGAGGCCATCGACTCCGCCGACCACCCGTACATCGAGGCCGGCAAGGCCGCCGGTGGGACGCAGACGCAGATCAACCGCGTCACCGTCCTCCCGCAGGTCTGGCCGCTGTTCGCGAACCAGTGGCTGTACACCCTGGAGCTCAACGTCCGTATCTCCGCGATCCTCGGCATCGTCGGCGCCGGCGGCATCGGTCGGTTGCTCGACGAACGGCGGGCGTTCTACGCCTACGACGACGTCTCGGTGATCGTCCTCGAGATCCTCGTCGTCGTCGTGCTCATCGAGGTCGCGTCCAACCTGCTGCGGAGGCGACTCGTATGACCGCGAACGATCCGAACACGTTGCTCCCCCGCCGTCCCTCGCGACTCGTCCCGACCCTCGCGGCCGTCGCCGTCGGGATCGTCGTCATCGCCGCGACCGCCGGCCTGCCGATCGACTGGCGCGACCTCGGCACCGTCCCGGCGCAGCTCGTGCACTTCGGCGGGCTCATGTTCGAGAGCCCGAACTGGGAGAAGCTGCCGCGGGCCCTCACCGAGATGTGGCGGTCGATCTCGATGGCCTGGATCGGCGCGATCCTCTGCGTCCTCGTGTCGATCCCGCTCGGCATGCTCGCCGCAGGGTCGGTCGGGCCGGTCTGGGTGCGGCTGCCGCTGCGCGGGGTGTTCGCCGTCATCCGCGCGGTCCCGGAGGTGATCATCGCGCTCATCCTGCTCACGATCACCGGGCTCACCCCGTTCACGGGCGCGCTGGCCCTCGGGATCGCCGGCATCGGCACCCAGGGGAAGTGGGTCTACGAGACGATCGAGTCCGTGCAGGAGGGTGCCTCGGAGGCCGTCCGCGCGGCCGGTGGCGGTACCGCCGAGGTGACGCGCTGGGCGCTCTGGCCCGCCGCCGCCCCTGCACTGCTGTCGCTCGCGCTCTACCGGTTCGAGATCAACATCCGCACCTCGGCGGTCCTCGGGCTCGTCGGCGCGGGCGGGATCGGCAGCATGCTGGCGAACTACACCAACTATCGCCAGTGGGATACAGTCGGGATGCTGCTGATCGTGGTGGTCGTCGTGACCATGACGATGGACGCGATCTCGGGTGCCATCCGACGCCGGATCACCCGGGGCCCCGGCATCGCCCGCACCACCCGTACCGCCCTTCCCGCCCGCACGACGAGGAGCCGCAATGTGGACAGGGTCCGCTGACGCCCCGCCGACGGCCAGGATCGCGATGCTCGCGCCGTCGCTCCAGCCGAGCGAACGCCGGGTGGCCGAGACGGTGGCCGAGGACATCGAGGCGAGCATCGAGCGCACCGCCCAAGAGGTCGCCGACCTCGCCGGCGTCGGCCGCGCCACCGTCATCCGCACCGCGCAATCGCTCGGGTACGAGGGCTACCCGCAGCTGCGGGTCGCCCTCACCCGCGAGGTCGCGCTCGGGACACCGACCGCCCGCGACGATGGCGACGACACGATGCTCGGCACCCTCCGCGGGGCCATCGACCACTTCGCCGGTCGCCTCGGCCAGACGACGTCGGCGATGACGGAGGAGACGCTCGAACAGTTCGTCCGCGTGCTCGACGAGGCACCGAGACTGCTCATCGCGGCGAACGGCCTGTCCTCACCGCTCGGATCCGATCTGGCGATGCGGCTCATCTCCGCAGGCCGGCCGGCCGAATACCTGCCCGACACCCTCGGGCAGCAGATCGCCGCCACGCACCTCGGTCCGGGCGCGGCGTGTCTGGTCCTCTCGGGTTCGGGTGCGAACCGGGCGTCCGTCGACGTGGCCGCGGCAGCTCGAGCGAGTGGCGCGACCGTCCTCGCGATCACCTCCTTCCCGCGCTCGGCCGTCGCCGAACTCGCCGATGTCGCGCTCGTGGTCGCTCCCATCGACGCGACCTTCCGGGACGAACTCGTGCACACCTCCCGGGCGGCCATCATGCTCGTGACGGAATCCGTGGTCGGTCTGCTTGTGGGCCGACGTGGCGATCGTGCGCAGCGCGCCCAGTCGGCGACGCTCGCGGTCATCAGCGGCTCGCTGTCGGACGACGCTTCGGACTGACCCGGCTCAGGCCGACCGGCTCAGACCGGTGCCGGGATCCGCGAGAATATTCTCCATGCCCCGTCACCGACTGCGTCGTCACCTGCTCAGCGCCGTGATCGCGGCCACCGGTTCCCTGCTCGTCCTCACCGGCTGCGCTGGCCCGGCGACGACGCCGACCGCGGACACCGACGCGACACTCCGCGTGGGCCTCGTCCTCGAGCCGTCGGACCTGGACATCCGGACGACCTCCGGCGTCGCACTCGAGCAGGTCCTCATCGACAACGTCTACCAGGGGCTGGTCTCGCGCACACCGGACAACGAGATCATCGACACCCTCGCCGAGCGCCATGAGGTCAGCGTCGACGGGCTCACCTACACCTTCGTCCTCCGCGACGGGGTGACCTTCCACGACGGCGCTCCGCTCACCGCGGCCGACGTGGTCGACTCGCTCACGCAGGTGCAGCAGAACGCGGCGTTCGTCGACCACCTCGACCTGGCGCAGCTCCAGACCGTCACGGCGGTCGACGACCGCACCGTCCGGTTGCAGCTCAGCTCCCCCGACTCCGACCTGCTGTGGGCGCTGACGGGTCGTGCGGGACTCGTCCTCCAGGCCGGGGCGGTCAACGACCTGTCGACGACGGCGAACGGCACCGGCCCGTTCACGCTCACGTCCTGGAAGCAGGGCGACAGCATCACCGTCGAGCGGAACGACGACTACTGGGGTGACGCGCCGAAGGTGAAGGAGGTCGTCTTCAGCTACATCCCCGATGCGTCCTCGGCCGTCAACGCGACCCTCGCGGGCGAGGTCGACGTGCAGATCGGTCTCGACGCGAACCTGCGGGACCAGGTCGAGCGTGTCGAGGGCCTGACGATCGTCGAGGGGAAGACGACCGACAAGTACACCCTCGCCTTCAACAACCAGCGCGCACCGCTCGACGACCCCCTCGTCCGGCAGGCGCTCCGCACGGCCATCGACCACGCTGCCATCGTCGAGGCGGTCGGCGGCGCCGCCGCCCTGCAGTACGGACCGATCCCGGAGCTCGACCCCGGCTACGAGGACCTCAGTGACGTCGTGAGCTACGACCCGGAAGCGGCGAAGGCGCTCCTCGCCCAGGCCGGCCAGGAAGACCTCGCACTCACGCTCACCGTCCCGAACCACTACGGCACCGCCGCCGCCAACGTCCTGGTGTCGCAGTTCAAGGCCATCGGCGTCACCCTCACGGTCGACAGCGTCGAGTTCCCCACGTGGTTGAACGACGTCTACACGAACCACGACTACGACCTCAGTCTCGTGAACCACGTCGAGGCACGCGACATCCAGCACTGGGCGGACCCGGACTACTACTTCGGCTACGACAACCCGACGGTGCAGTCGTTGGTCGCCGAGGCCAGGGCTGCGACCGACCCCGAGGTCGCGGACGAACGACTCCGCGAAGCCGCAGCGCTGGTCTCGAAGGACCACGCCGCAGACTGGCTCTACACCGGGATCTCCCTCACCGTCGTGCGCGACGGGGTCACCGGTTTCCCCACCGACTTCGTCAGCGAGCACCTCGACCTCCGGGACGTCGCCGTCACCGACTGATCGGCGGCGGGATGCTAGTCGCGCTCGGCGGCGCGCGTGGCGGAGGACACCAGGTCGTCCTTCGGCAGCGCCCTGCCGTCCGTGAGGGCCTGCGTCCAGGTGGCCGTCGTCGCGACCGCGGCGAAGTTCGAGTCGAGCAGCGCCATGAGGGTCGTGTGCACCGTCTTCGCGTCGACGGACCCGGCCGCGTTCTCGAGGTTGATCGCGCCGGTCGCGTCGGAGAGCACCTCGACGTCGATCCCGATCTCCTCGGCGCCCGCCGCGGACGCGATGACGCAGTTGTTCGTCATGTACCCGACAAGCGTCACGGTGTCCGCACCCTGATCGCGCAGCCACGCCTCGAGGTCCGTCCCGGCGAAGACCGAGCCGTACTCCTTCACGACCACCTTCCACGACGGCTGCGCGCGGCGGGCGACCTCGGGGTGGAGCTCGAACGCGCTCGTGTCCGGGTCGAAGACCGGAGCCCCGCTGCCCGATGAGTGCTGGACGACAGCGACCGGGATTCCTGCTGCCGTCGCCGCTTCGATGGCGGTCGCGATCCGCAGGATCGACTCCTCCCGCGGCGGGTACTGGATCGCGAGCGGACCGGCGAAGTACTCCTGCTGGACGTCGATCAGGATCAGGGCGCGACGGGTCGTGGTCACAGGGGAACTCCTCGGTTCGGTGATGGCATCGGCACGACGCCGGTTCCATCCTCCCTCGGAAGCGGACGACACGCGCCACCGATAGTCTCGGCGCATGGGGATCAGGGGTGCGGGGATGCGGTCGGTCGGGATCAGCGCGGGGCTCGCCGTGATGGTGGTGCTGTCAGCGTCGGCGTGCGGATCGTCCGCGACACCGAACGCGTCGCCGACCTCCGACGCACCGAGCACCCCGGCGTCGACCGACCTCCTCGCGTGCAGCGACCTCGCATCGCTCGACACCGTCGCCGGCGTCCTCGCCGCTGAACCGGCGGACGTCGTCGAGGCCGTGCAACCGTCCGATGCCGTGGATCTGGCCGTCCTGACGGCGGCCGGCGGGCTCGCCTGCTCCTGGCGGGTGGGCGCCGGACAGCAGATGATCGGCGACGGAGCGGGCGACTGGGCCTACCTCTCGATCGAGATCCTGCCGGGCGCTGCCGACGATTGGGCCCCGCCCTACGCCGGCGACACACCGTCCGAGGACACGAGGACGATCGCCGGTGTCGAGGCGACCACGTCGTCGGGCGAGACCGGGTGGCGCGTGTCGGCGCCCGTCGGCTCGGCCTGGGTCGAGCTGTCGATCACCGCCTCCGGACTGACCTCCACCGGCAGCCGGTTCGAAGGCACGCCGGCGGGCGAGGTCCTCGACAACCTCGCCACGGCGGCGGAGACCACCTTCACGACGGTGGAGCCCGCCTCCGAGGCGCAGCTCGCCTGGCCCGCGCTCGCGCCGCGCGAGGGCGACGCGACCTGCGACGGCGGGCTGGACGAGGCCGGGATCGTCTCCGCACTGCAATATGGCGAGGCCACCACCACCTACACCGTCATCGATCCGCGGGCACAGCCGATCGGCGATCTGGAGGATGCGGCGAGCGCCCGAGTCGGTGCGTTCAGCTGCGAACTCTTCGCCGAGGGCTTCGGGTACACCGACATCCTGGTCGTGCGCGACGGCGCGACGATCATCGACGAGCTGGCAGCCCAGCCCGACATGGCGGCGGCGCTCGAGCCGGTCACCCTCGAAGGCGCGGTCGACGGCGAGTCGGCACTCGTCGCGCGCCGCATGGACGGTCCGCGGTCGCCGCTCTACCTCACCGTCGGTGAGACGTTCTATGCCGTCAGCTCCGGCGACGGCGCGCAGACGGTCGCTGAGGCGATCATCGCCCAGACCCGGTAGCGGCGAGACCGACGCTCGCGATGAGCGGCGCGACCGTCACGACGAGGATGAACGCGCGTTCGGCCAAGCCGAAGGTGTGCGGACGAAGCGGCCGGACCAGGAGTGAGACCACGAGGGCGGCGAGCGCGACGGCGGCGATCGGATCGAGGACGCCCAGGACGGCGCCCGGCGCTCCACCGAGCAGGCGTCCGAGCGGGCTGATCGTCGAGTACCCGAGGGTGAACCAAGCGATGGCGAACAGGAGGTGCACCCTTCCGCCCGCTGTCGTCGAGGAACCCGTCCGATCGGTCGGCACGAACGGCATCGCCGCCAGCAGGCCCCCGAGCACGAGGAGCCAGCCGCCGACGCCGAGCCGACTGTCGCCGAGGGACACGTCGGTCAACACGCCTGCGCCCAGTGCCGCCCAGGCGGCAGCCGCACTCCAGGAGGACACGGTCGCGAGGGTCCGCGTGGTGCGCGAGTCGGCGACCGCGTAGTCGCTCACGGTGTCTCGGACGGGGTGGATCCCGCCGGGCACGACATGGAGGGCGATCAGCAGCAGCAGTCGACATCCGAACAGGACGGAGGCGAGGACGAAGATCGGTTGAGACATGATGACCCTTCAGGACGTTGTGGAACGGGCTTCCGTCCATGAGGCTAGAGATTCAAGTTACTTGAAGGTCAAGGAGGACTCCGATGAGGATCGGTGAGCTGGCGAGACGGACCGGTCTGGCGACGTCCGCGATCCGTTTCTACGAGCAGCGCGACATGTTCAGCCCAGGGCAGGTCGAACGGCGCGCGAACGGGTATCGCGACTACGGGCCGAGCGCCGTGCGGCGTCTGGAACTGATCCAGGCGGGTCGGGCGGCCGGCTTCTCGCTCGACGAGATGCGGGATCGCATGCGCGACTGGGACACCATGCCCGTCTCGCAGCGTGTGGACCTGTTGCGGGAGCAGCTCGAGGTCATCGAGGAGCGGATGCAGGAACTCTCTCGCGGGCGCGAGACGGTGCTGGCCGCGATCGCCGGGTTGTCCGAGTCGGATCGGAGCTCGGGGTGAGGGTCGCCGAGGCGATCGTCGCGCAGACGTGGTGACGGCCGCACCGTCGTCGGGCGGTGTCGTCCGTCGGGAGGAGGGCCGGCTCACTCGCCGGCGGTGTCGAATCCGCAGGTCTGGATGGTCCAGGCGATGAACGCCTGGTAGTCCGGGTCGGTCGCGGCGCTCTGCACGGCCTGCGACTCGGTGAACCTCGGGTCGAGCCCGACGTCGGAGACGAGGCTGTCGGCCGGGAACTCGGCGAGGATCGCGGCGGTCTCCTCAGCGGCGGTCGCGAAGACCTCGGCGCCGGCTGCGACCTCGGCGCTCACGCCGTCCAGCGGCAGGAGGTCGCGGATCGTCGTGACCTGCGCCTGCACGGCCTCGAGGTCCTCGCCGACGGTGCCCGACTTCGCGGTCGCCGCCGCGCGGTTGGCCGCGCAGAACGCCGTGTAGTCGGCGGGCCCGTCAGCAACGTCGGCGGTCGCCGTGGTTGTGGGCGTCGACGACGGTTCCATGGAGTCGCGGTCCCCGCTGGACGGTGCAGAGCATCCCGCGAGGAGGCCGGCGACGAGGAGGGCGGAGCCCCAGACGAGGGCGAGTCGGCTGGGGTGCGGTGCGGTCATGAACGAGGTCCCCTTCAACGGTCTGCGAGTCGGCGCCATCCATGTTGCCGCACCCGCGCGCGGTCCGGTAGGTCCGCGGCGCGGTCCGGAGCGTGATCTCGTATCGTTGATCGACGTGAGTACCTCCCTTCCCCCGACGTTCCCGCTGTCCACCGACCGACTCGTCCTCCGCCTGCACGAACCGTCGGACGTCTCCTGGTTGCTCACGGTCTACTCGCGCCCGGACGTCGCCACCTACCTCCTCGACGAACCGTGGACGGAGGAGGTCGCACGGACGAAGGGTGCCGAGCGGCTTCAGCGCACCGGCCTGGACAGCCCTGCGCGTGCGCTCGCACTCATCGTCGAGCACGAAGGTGCGCCGGTGGGCGAGGTCCTGCTCTGGTACACCGACCATGAGCGGGGCGTCGCCGAGATCGGCTGGGTCCTCGACCCGGCGCACGGCGGCAAGGGGTTCGCGAGCGAGGCCGTCGGTGCTGTACTCGACCTTGCGTTCAGCACCCCGGGGATGCACCGCGTCGCTGCACAGCTGGACGGACGGAACACGGCGTCGGCGCGACTCGCGGAGCGGGTCGGCATGCGGCACGAGGCCCACCTCCGGCAGAACTGGTGGAGCAAGGGCGAATGGACCGACACGGTCGTCTTCGGCCTGTTGGCGAGCGACCGCGGCTGAGGCGGTCGACTGGCTCACCCGATCGCGATCGCGGCCGGGCCCGTGAGCGTGCCGACCTGACGCCCCTCGCCACGCCTCAGCCGTCGGTCCTCGGTGCTCACGGCACACCGTGGCCTGGCCACCTCCGAACTGTTCACCCATCTCGACCAGGTACAGGTCGATGACACGTTCACCATCGAGGTCTTCGGTGAAGTCCTCACCTACCGGGTCGTCGACACCAGGGTCGTCGAGCCCACCGACACCGAGTCGCTGTTCCCGGTCGACGGGAAGGACCTCATCACCCTCGTGACCTGCACCCCCTCGGCGTCAACAGCCACCGCATCCTCGTGACCGGAGAGCGGGTCATCCCCACCCCGCAATCCGACCGGGACGCCGCAGGGGAACACCCGGATGGTCCGTCGTTCCCCTGGTGGTCGCTGATCGCCGGAGGGGTGCTCCTTGCCGCGACCACGTACGTGTGGCTGTCCGGACGACCGCCGAAGCGTCTTGCTGGCGTCGCGCAGATGGGCTGACCGATCGCCTTCCACCAGGAGCGATGACCGACGTCGCACTCGGCGGGCGATGGCGGAGCGTCACAGGCGGCGGCGACACCTGCCGAGCAGCGCAGTTGAGGCGCACCCTCGCAATGAGCGTGCGCCTCATAGGACCGCAAGGGAGGACGTTCACTGCGATCGTCGGAGGACCTCCGTCTCGTCCCGACCCGCTCGCCGAGTGCGGACGACGCCCACTGCCGCGCCTCCTGCAAGAAGCAAGAGCGCAAGCCCGAACGGGGCCGTGTCAGTGCCCGTGGTCGCCAGCGAACCGCCGCTCGCACCTCGGGGTGAAGGTGTCCCCAGCGAGGTCGACTGATCGATCGGTGCCAGCTCGACGGGAGCGGGCTCGTCCGGAACGCCCGGGTATTCGGGGCTGGGGTCGCCGGGGGCGATCGGAGCGACGGGCGTCACGACGTTGATGGCGAGGTCGATGTTGGCGCTCCGGAGTCCACCGGCCATTGCTGACGCGGAGAACGTGTGCAGACCATCGGGGATCGGGGTTGTGGGCTGGTAGGCCCACACACCATCCGGGGTGGTGATCGCTTCACCGAGGGTCTCGCTGTCGAGCTCGAGGACGACGACGGTGTCTGCCGGGGCAGTTCCAGTGACCACGGAATCCGGTGCCAAGATGCCGCCCTCAGGTGCGTCGATCGTGGGGGCGGAAGGGGTCAGCTCGAGGTTGAACGGAGTCGTCGAGACGACCCGGCCGGACTGGATGAACGCCATGGAGCCTCCGTCAAGCGTGCCGAACGGAGCGTTTGCATCGACGGCGAGATCCAAGGTCTGGGTGCCTTCCCAGATGCTGGTCTCGGAACCGCAGGTGGCGGTGGTCCCTGCTGTATCGATCGAACAGCCTTCCGCGCCGACTCCGAGAATCGTGGTCTGGTCCGGTGCCGTGTACTGCACAATGCCGGAGGTACCACCGTTGACGGGCACGCCGACAGTGACCGTCTCACCGGCGACGCCCTGAGCGACGTGGGGTGGGAGAACGTCCAAGGAAAGCGGAGTGGAGGACACGACCTGGCCGCCGACCTCGAAGGCGATCGAGCCACCTGCGATGGTTCCGATGGGGGCATCCGGATCGATGCGCATCGTGGCCATCAGATCGGATGTCCAGACCTTCGAGTCGGTGCCGCACCGAATCTGAGCTGCATACCGTGTGTCGCATCCGCTGGTGGTCACGAACCCAAGAGTGGCGTGGTCGGGTGCGGTGATCACGAGCGTGCCGGTCTCGCCGGTGGTGAATGAGACCACGAGACCTTCGCCGGCGCGGCCGTCGCCGAGGTACTTGACCACCGGTGCGGCGGTAGCGGCCTCTGGGATGCCGATAGCGAGCCCGGTCAGGACGGTCGTCGCGACGAGGGTCCAGGCGCCGCGACGCCGACGGCGTGCAGGGGAGGATGGGTGAGTAGTGGCGCGCACGATAGTGCTCCAATCTGGCGGTTCGGTCCGCCTGCGGTAGAGAAGCCGGGTTGATGATGCTCGGGTGGTGGAAAGCTGAGCGTGCTCCGATGTCCGACGGGTGGTGTCGACACCATTAATATATCACACGTTTGACTGATATCCCAGAGTGGGTGCATGAAAAGAAGCTGAGCTGTACGCCCAGGGCCTCCTCACTCCGGTTCGACCGCCCTTGCCCTCCGTCGCAGGATGAGGACGAAGCCGCCGAGTACCACGAGGACTCCCCCGCCAGCGAGGAGCAGTGTGATCCCGTTGATGCCGGTCGATGCGAGCTGCTCTGCGGAGATCGGGTTGAAAGTGCAGGTCTGCGGGTCGCCGTCTCTGGACGGCGATGTGCACTCGTCAGGGGCGGTGACGCCGATCTGGGTCAGCGTGTTGAGCAGTCGGTGGTCGCCTTGCTCCTCGAACGACTTCACGGTCACCGTGTATTGGACCGATGCCGTCGCTCCCGGTGCCAGGTCGCCGGTCACCTGGATGACTCCGTCGAGGATCGACGACTGCACCGACCCTGACGCATTGGGGCCATCGGTCACCGTGGCGTCGTCGAGGACGTCGGCCAGGTCGTCGCTGTAGGCGACGTCACCGGTGCCCGGCCCGGCGTTCTGGAAGGTGAGGGTGTAGCGGACCTGCTGGCCGGACTTCACGGTCGCTGCGTTGCTGACGTCGGCGGTCTTCTCTGCGGTGATGTCGGAGATGAGGGCCACCGTGTCAGCTGAGATGCGTTCCGCTTCGCCGGCATTGCCGACCGAGGCGGTGTTGTGGAGTGTCCGGTCGCCGGCTCCAGTGACCAGAACCGAGTAGGTGATGACGACGGATTCTCCGGCCGGTAGCGCGCCGGACCAGCGCAGCTCGGTGCCCTCGAGTCGCACGGCGGTGCCGTCCGACGAGGACGCGTCACCGATCCACGTCGCGTCATCGAGGACGTCGACCAGTTCGTCGAGCATCTCCGCCGGGGCCTCGGGTGTGAAGTCCGCGGTGCCGTCATTGGTGACCTCGACGGAGTAGGAGACGACGTCCCCTTCGGCGAGGTTCGCCGTCACGCTCGAGTTCTTCGTGACCGACGCGTGAGCGATCGTGTGTTCTGTGCACGATGCCTCGGTACCCTCAGCAGCTGGTTCACAACCCGCTCCAGGTTCGGAACTGTCCGCACCGTCGCTGAGGACATGGTTGACGATCCGGCTGTCGCCACGCTCCGCGAACGGGAGGACCCGCACCGAGTAGGTGACGACGACGGTTTCCCCGGGAGCGATGGCACCGGTGATGGCGAATCCCTCAGCGGTGATGGGGCTGAGGGCGAGCGAGTCAGCGGAGGTTGTCGGCTCGTCGATGATCTGTGCGTCGTCGAGCACGTCGCCGGTCGCGTCGCGTGCGTCGATGGCGCCTGGCGCTGCCCCGTCGTTGCGGAACTCGATCGCGTAGTTGATGACGTCGCCGGTGGACACCGAGCCGGACGTCGGATCTGCGGTCTTGTTGATGTGGATGTCCGAGAGCGGGGTGGTGACCGTGGCGACGATGGTCTCGTCACCGCGGTTGGGGGCGGAGGCGGTGTTCACGAGTGTGTGGTCGCCGCCGTTGTTCACCTCCACGGAGTAGGTGATCGTGGCCGAGGCTCCGGCTTCGAGTGGACCGCTCCACACGAGTTGCCCCTCGGTGATGGACACCACGCCTCGGGTGGCGGTGACGTCACCGCGGTAGCTGGCGTCGTCGATCACTCCGGTGAGGTCGTCGGTTGCGACAGCGGGGGTGTCGGCGGTGAACGGTGCTGCACCGTCATTGGTCACGGTCACGGTGTACTGCACGACGTCACCGGTCGTGGTCTCGCTTCCGGCGTCCGCAACCTTGGTCACGGACAGGTGTGACACCGGGTGGCTGGTGCAGGAACCGGATCCGGGCGCGCAGGTGCCGCTCTCGGGGACTGTTCCGACGAAGTTCGTCAGCTGGTGGTCTCCACCTTCGGCATAGGGCAGCACGCGCACGGTGTAGGTGATCGTGACGGTCTCCCCCTGCTCTACCGTGCCCGTGATCGGGTAGATACCGCCAACGCCGCTTCCGACGGTGACGCGCGGGTCGGATGAGACCGGTGCGGTGACGATCACTGCATCGTCGAGGACGCGACTGGCGTCGTCGACGGTGTCGAGGGAGCCGTCGGCCGTACCGAGGTTCTGGAAGGTCAGGGTGTACTCGATCTCATCACCGGCGGCGACGGTCGTCTCGGAAGCCGGATCGGCGGTCTTCCCGGCGACGATGAAGGCCGCGCCGACGGTGTTGGTGACGCAGGCGCTTCGGCCTGCGGTGACCTCGTCGCGCGGAACGCAGGCGATGTTCACGAGTTCATGATCACCGGAGCCCTGGTAGGTGACCGAGTACGTGATCGTGACCGAGCCACCGGCGGCGAGTTCGCCGGACCAGCGGAGCAGACCGTCGACGTAGCGAGGTGCCTCGCCGGTGGATGCGGACGCGTCGCCGTTGTAGGAGGCGTCGTCGAGGACGCCGGTGAGGTCATCGGTCATGGTCGCCGGTGCGTCCGTGCTGTAGTCGCTCAGCCCGTCGTTCGTCAGGGTGACCGTGTACGTCACGGAGTCTCCGATGGCGGGGACCGTCACGGGTTCGGCCGTCTTGGTGATCGACAGCTTCGGCAGCTCCGTTGTCACGGTCGCGCACGCGTTCTCTCCCGCTGCGGCTTGCAGCTCGGGGATGCAGGCCGTGTTGGTGACGTGCCCGTCGCCGTTCGCGATGACGGTGACGGAGTAGCGGATGGTGACGGAGTCGCCGGCTGCCAGGTCACCGGACCAGGTCAGCGTGGGTGTGTTGAACACCGGATCCGCTCCGGCGGACGCTGTCGCGTCATCGTTGAATGAGGCGTCGTCGAGTGCCCCGGACAGGTCGTCCGTCATGGTTGCTGGCGCGTCGGCCGAGTAGTCGGCGGTGCCGTCGTTCGTGACGACCACCGTGTAGGAGATCGTGTCGCCCACCCGCGGGTGGGCCGGAGCATCCGCGGTCTTGGTGAGGGTGAGGTGCGCGACGGTGTTCACGTCCGTGTCGGTTCCGGTGAGCTCGCTCGCAGCGTCTGAGGGATCCGGTGCTGCGATGTCGGCGGTGTTCCTGATGGTGTCGGCGTTGTTCCTGAGCACTCGCACGGTGACGGAGACTTCCGTTGTGGAGCCTTCGCCTCCGTCAGCCTGATCGCCGCCGGCGCTCGGGTCCCCGCTCGGGGCGAGTGATGCGAGGTTCCAGGTGACGACCTGACCCTCGGCAGTACCTCCAGCGGTCGCTGAGACGAACTCGACCTCCGCGGGGAGGACATCGGTGACGATGCCGCCGTCCACCGTTTCGCCCACGAGACCGTTGGCGACCGTGATCGTGTAGGTCAGGAGATCTCCGGCCTTGGCGCTGTCCACGCCGTCGGACTTGTCCAGGATCAGTCCGGTACCCGTCGGGGTGACCGTCGAGCAGGCCAGAGCGTCGTTGTTGGACAGCACCGGGTCGTTGAAGGGGCCCGACACGGACGCGCCGACGCACACCTGCGCTGTCACTCCGGACGGTCGTACAGCCAGATCGAGGGCAAGCGGGCTGTCGAGAGCGATCGTGGATGGCGCACCGTCCGCGTCGACAGGCTGGCACTCGAGCGTGACGGGACCGTCAACCGGGGCAGTACTCCCACCGGCAGCCGAGCAGGTCCAGCCTGCAGGGGTGAGGGACGTCACGGTGAGCCCCGCCGGTACGTCGAGTGTGACGGTGGCGGGAGCAGACTGTGAGCCGCCGAGGTTGCTAATGACGAACGGCACTGTGCCGTCGCGGCCGTCCTGCAACGGCAGGTGATCGGGCACCGAGACGGTGAGGTCGGCTTCCTTGGTGCTCGCGCAGACCGCGCGGGGCTCCGCGGGGAGCGTCTTGTCGGTGTCGACGGCGACGGAGTTGCAGGCGACCGCGTCGGCGGGCGAATCGCTCGCGACGTTCGCACGGTATTCGAAGCTGACGGTTTCGCCCGGTGCAAGCGTGCCGTCGACGCGTGCACGGATGGCCTGTTTGCCGACTGGTTCAGAGGACCAGTCGTCGATGGCGCCAGGAGCGTCTGGGTAGACCTCGTCTCGGACCGGGTTGGTCGAGGCGGAGAAGTCGAGGGTCATGTTGGGTGAGACGTTCTCGACAGAGCCGAGGGTTTCGGCGAAGGTCGACCCTCGCGGGCTGGTGGAGGCGCCCTGGCTGGTGCCGACGTCGTTCAGGTAGGGCAGCACGTCGTAGGCGACGATGTCGCCGATCCGGGTGTTGCCGGTGTTCTGCACGATGATGCGGTAGCGGATGTCGGTTGCGGTCGTGGAGACCGGCACCTCGACATCGGGGTCGGAGATCCAGTCACAACCATCGGCCGCGCTGGAGTCGACTCGGCAGATCTGCTTGGTGACGGTGACGCCGTCCGCCGCTGACACGAGGATGTTCTCGGTGGCGGTTGAGAACACCTGGTCGGTGTTGCCGTCGCCGGCGACGTCGTCAGTGTTGATGACGGGTGCGACGAATGATGCGTTGTCGGCGTTGTAGCGGTGACCGGACTCGCCGATCCAAGCGGAGGCGGTGCTGGTGGTGCCCGCGACAACCGCGTAGGTGGGCTGCGCGACGACGCTCATGACGGGGAGTGTGGTGTTGATACCGAAGGAGACAGTGTCGGACCATGACGCGACGACGACCTGGCGTTCCTCGCCGGCGATCGTGCGGGTGGCTTCGGTGAAGGTGACGCCGTCGGGTACTGAACCGGCCGGGAACGATGCCGAGCCCGGTGTGATCACCCAGCCGGTGGGTGCGATGAACACGTATTGAGGGGTGATGGCGGCGTCGGCGGGGAGGTTGGCCGTGGATCCGCTGACGGTGAAGGTGACGTTCCGGCCGGGGGTTGCGTTTCCGCCGCCTTCAACCGTCGCGCGCGTCGGGATCTGCGCGGTGAAACGGGGTTGGGGGACGATGACCGATGGGGCCTTGAAGATGATGGTCCGCGATGCTGGTGGCGTAACAATGGGGGCGAGTTCGGGGTTGTCCGGGTAGGAGACCGTGGTCGTTGCCGTGTTCGTCCGTGTCTCTCCGACGGGGGCGCCGCTCGCGATCGAGTAGCGGAAGTCCACCACCACGGAGGCGTTGCGGTTGTCGCTGGGGCGGACGTTCACGGGCTGGATGACGCCGGTTGTCACCGTCGCAGCAGTGATCCAGGTACCAGCGGGGGCCGCGAAGGGCGTGGCTGCCGTGCCGGTTTCACCGGTGTTCAAGGTGTAGTCGATGCTCCCGGCGCCGGCCGACAGTGTGACGCGGTCGACCTTGGTGTCGGCCTGGCCGAGCGAGGTGTCCTCGATGACGGCGACTGCTGGGACGTTGCCGCCGTTGGATGCGGTGACCCTCCAGGAGTACACGGTCGCGGGCTGTCCCTCGTCTGGAACGATCACGACGCGGCGTCCTGCATCCGTGCCGTTGTTGGTGGAGTCTTTCAGGGAGCTGGCTCGGGCGAATGGGTCGTAGCAGCTCACCAGGTGCGAGCTGGAGGCGCGGGTGGCTTGCTTTCGGGTTCGAGGTTCGTCGAGGTAGCCGACTTCGGCGTCGACGAAGTTTGTGACGGTCGCTTCGAAGTTGCAACCGTTCGCGTCCGCGCCGGCGAAGGCGGAGGCCGGGTACGTGACGGTAACGGATCGCGGGTGGTACGGGCCGCGGGGCGTCCAGTAGGCGCCGGTCTGTTTGCCGAATCCGCCAGCGGCGTTGTATGCCGGAGAATCTTCGGAGCCGAGCGCCCACGTGACGGTGTGGGCGTCGGCGTCGTAGATGCCTCCGTCGGAGCTTGATACGTATTCGGCTTCGGGCGCGAGGGTCTCGGTGACGATGTAGTCACCCGCTGCGCCGAACTGTGATGTCCCGGCGATGGATCCGGCATCCCGCTGGGTCATGGCTCCAGAGCTCATGTACACCTGGTAGCTGACAGGGGTGTCTGGCCGGACCGTTGCGGGAGTGCTGTGGCCGAGGCTCGGGGAAGGCAGCTCGCTGGTCCAGGTGACGGCGGCAGCCTCACGTGTGACCGTCTCTTGGGCGGTGGCAGCGTCGATGGTTGCGCTGTTGAGGATTTGGAACCCGGAGGGGTAGAACTGCATCGGTCGGATCGCGGTGTACCCGCCGGTCGGGGGCATCGAGTACACGACCAGGAAGCTTCCCGAGGTGCCGGCGGGCACGGTGCCCAGTCGGGCGATCTTCCCGGTGGCGTCGGTGCCTTCGATGGTGGCACCGGCGATCCCGGCCGGGGCGGTCCAGCTCTCGAAGGTGAGCAGCGACTTCTCAGCGACGTAGCTCGGCGCTTGGGCAGCCAGACCGTATGGGTCAGGCTGCGACGGCGACAGTTGCACGGTCAGGTCGACACAAGTCTCGACCGCGCACGAGAAACTCACCCGGTAGGCGAGCCGGTTGCCATGAGCTCCGAAGGATGCATCGAGCTGCGTGTCCCCGGTCGCGTAGTCCACCGGGGTGATCTCGGTGTCGACGACAGCGGAACCGCCCCCCGCCGCGACCGCCGCCTGAGGAGCAAGCAACCCCGCGACCACGGCAATGATCGCCGCGGCAACCGTTCCAGCTCGGAACCGTCGCCGCCGTGAGCGGACGGGGTGGGACGAGAGGGTCGAAATCACAATGGGCTGCTTTCGGGAGGAGGCTGCTCAGCATCAGCCGGGTGATGCAGGGCTGACTCAGTCAGAGGGTGGTGTCGATACGGGCAAGACTCAGGTACTCGCTGACCCGACTGAAGGACACGTGTTCAATATATCAGACGAACACATGTAGAGAAATACCGGGTGAATGAGGAGAGGGCGGGGTGAGCTTGTGCTCGACCCCGCCCTCGTTGTGTTCCGGTTAGGCGGCGAGTTGCCTGCGACGCATCAGCAGCACGAGGCCGCCGATGAGGGCGAGGCCGGCGCCGCCGAACAGGAGGATGCCGCCGTTGTCGAGGCCCGTGTGTGCCAGGTGCGGCGGGACGAGCTTGTCGATGTCGGTGGTGGTGCAGGGGCCGCCGATGCAGCCCTGGTCGGTCATGACGGTGGCGTTGTTCACCACGGTCCCGGGCACGGCCGCGTTCTGCTTGACCGTGACGGTGACCTGCACGGTCTTGCTGGTGTTCCCGGCGAGTTCGCCGAGGTTCCAGGTGACGGTGCGGGTGTCTGCGTCGTAGCGTCCGTTGTCGGACGCGGAGACGTAGTCGACGTTGCCGGGGAGTTCATCCGTGACGATGACGCCGGTGGTGGCCCAGTCGGAACGGTTGCTGACGGTGACGTCGTAAGTGAGTTCGTCACCGACGGCGACGAGCTCGCGGTGGTCGTCCTTCACGATCGTGATGTCGGGCGTGTGGTCGATGTCGACGGCTTCGCAGTCGGCGTCAACGCATCCCTGGTCGGTGTCGACCCGGGCGCCGTTCGTGATCGTGTCGCCCGCGGGCGTCGCCAGAGCAACGATCGCGGTGACCTGGACGGTCCGCTCAGCACCCATCGGCAGCTCGCCGAGGTCCCAGGTGACCGTGTGGCTGTTCTCGTCATAGATGCCGCCGTCGCTTGCCGAGTCGAACTCGAGCTGCTCGGGCAGGGTGTCCGTGACGATGACGCCGGTCGCGTCGTTCTTGTCGGACAGGTTCTTCACGAGGAGGTCATAGGTGAGGGCTTCACCGAGACCCACGACCGTCTTGTGGTCGTCCTTCTCGATCGTGACCTTCGGCGGCGTGTTGTCGACGTCGGTCGCTTCGCAGTCCTCATCGCAGGGCCCGGAGACCGTCGCGATGTTCACGATCTCGGTGTCGGCCGGGACGGTGTCCTTGATCTTCGCGGTGATGGTGACCGAGACACTTCCTCCGGGGGCGATGGTGCCAAGATCCCACGTGACCGTCTGAGCGTCCTTGTCGAACACCCCACCGTTGGATGCGGAAACGAACTCCAGCTCCTCCGGCAGCGCGTCGGTGACGATGACGTCCTGAGCCGCTGCGGAAGCGGACGAGTTGGTGACGGTGATCGTGTAGGTGGTCTCCTCGCCCGGAGTGACGATGGTCTTGCCGTCGTCCTTCGTGATCGTCACGCTGGCCTTGACGAGGCCGGCGTCGAGGTCGAGGTTGACGTTCGCGCCTGCGCCGCCTCGGATCGGATCGGTGATCGTCACCGTGTGGGTGGGGACACCCGGTGCGGTGGCGTCGGAGTCCGATGCGTCATCGTCGCCGACCTGGGGCGTCGTGAACTCGTACTCTGCGGGCAGGTCGACGAACGCGACACTCCACTCCCCCAGCGGAACGGTGAAGGAGTACTCGCCGTTCTCGTCGGTGGTGGTGCGGATCGGGTTGCCGTCCGCGTCGAGGACCGGGTTGCCGGCAGCGTCACGGAGTTCGACCGTGATGCCCTCGACACCGTCCTCGCCCTCGTTCTGGAGGCCGTCGCGGTTGCTGTCGAGCCAGACCCGGTCACCGACCGTGCCGGCGGCGCGGCGGACGCTGACCAGGGGTGCCTCTGCGGCGGGAAGGGACTCGGTGCCTCCGGCGGCGGTCGTGCGGTACGAGTGCCAGGCGACGTTGTTGTTCGCGACGTACTCCGGGTTCGTGACCGCGAGGTCCTTCGCGCCCGTGAGCTTGGGTGCCTGCATGCGGAACTCGATGAACACCGGCTCCACACTGGGTGCGACAACCGGCACGGTCACCTTGATAGCGGTGACGCTGGAAGCATCGGCCGGGACGGTCGCGCTCCAGTCGTCTTCGCAACCCGCAGGCAGGTCAGCACCGTTGGCGCCGTCGAAGAGTTCCGGGCGGCACGGGTTCTCGGCGGTCGAGTACTCCACCGATGCGCCGGCCGGCAGCGAGGTGATCGACGTGAAGGTCGGGTCCCACTGAGACCCTCGCTCCTCACCGGCCAGCTGTTCGCCGATCGCGGTGTCACCCGTCACCGGCAGTACGTCGTAGACGACGAGGTCGGTGAGGTTGGTGTTGTTCGGGTTCGTGATGCCGAGGCGGTAGTCGATCTGAGAGTCGCTGCCGTCGAAGGTGGCGTTGGTGAGGCCGTCCTTCGTCCAGTCCGCGTCAAGTGCGCCCTTGACCCACTTCTCGATGCTC
Source organism: Plantibacter auratus (assembly GCF_050587365.1). NCBI lineage: Bacteria > Bacillati > Actinomycetota > Actinomycetes > Micrococcales > Microbacteriaceae > Plantibacter > Plantibacter auratus. The sequence continues at coordinate 81,967 of NZ_JBOBFV010000006.1, forward strand.
GCACCGGCGGTCGGGATGACGGTCCAACCGTTGCTGTCCTGTGCGATTCGCTCGTCGGTGTTTCCGTCGCCGTCGAGGTCCCAGATGTCGGTCGCGTTGCCGATGTTGGGGTTGGTGGAGTTGACGTTGTCGTCGAGGAGCCCTGCAAGCTGTGCGTCCTCGCCGGTGTGGGCACCTTCGGTTGCCGCGATGGTGACGGTGGTGTTGAACCGCACGGTCGGGCGGGGGTCTCCGAAGCGGAGTTCGCTGCCGGCAGGCCACGTCCAGGTGAGCTTGGTGCGTTCCTTGCCACCGATCGTGACCGTGGTGATCTCGAGCGTCGGCTCGCGGAGGTCGCCGAGGTTCAACCAGCCGATCGAGGACTCATCGAGCTCCAGCCCGACGGGCAGGATGTCGACGAGCTTCGGGCGCATGGGGATGTTGCCGTTGGCGCCGTTGGTCAGCTGCAGCTGCCAGCGGGTGGTCTCACCCGGGGTGAGTGCGTTCTGGTTCCCGGTGATGTTGGTTTTCCGCAGCTGCGGGTCAGTCTGTTCCGGGAAGAACGTCGCGAGTGCGGCATGCTCGTACGTGGTGGGCGTTCCGGTGGGCAGCGGCTGGCCTGGTGCGTACTCGTCGACGCTGTAGTTGACGGTGAGTGTGTTCGTCATGTCGATGAGTCCGGTGGCAGCGAAGGCTGGAGTGCTGACGCCGCGGTAGCGGATGTACTCACCCATCCCGCCACCGGCAGGGAGGTCCTTGCCGACGATGCGGAAGTCAGTGACGATCTCACCGGCCGGGAGGTCGAGGCTCGCGTCGACGGCTGCGTTGTAGCCCGGCAGGCCGGCACGCGTGTAGAGGAAGCCGGCGAAATTGGTCGGAGGCGTCCAGGTGTAGCTGCGGGAGGTGGATCCGTCCCAAGTGACCAGGTCGATCTGGTCGAGGAAGGTCAGCAACCGTGCGGTGGTGTTGATGCGCTGCAGGTCGAATGCTGGGTTGGTGCACTGATCAGCGGGCACGCCAAGGCTGCCGGGGTAGGAGCCAAGGCTACTGTCGGCGGGCACCGTCGGTGAGACTGCTCTGCCATCGACGAGGCAGGAAAGCCGGTCGATGATCGACCACGTCCTCAGCCGGTTCGTGTCGGCGACACCACCGTTTGCGGTGTCCTGCCAGCCGACGAGCGTGTTCCACTGGTACGGGGTGGTCGTGTTCGAGGTGGCGACGGTCGGTCCGTCGAAGCCTTTTTGCGCGTAGGGGACGATGTTCGCGTTGCCCGACGTCAGCGGGGGGCCGATGAGGGCATGCTCTCGCTCGTCATGGGCGTTCAGCTGGGTGCCGTCGATGGCCGTTGCGGACGCATCGAGCTGGTTGACGAAGTTGTTCACCGCCTGCGGGTCGGCCGGGGCTGGCACGAAGGTTTCGGCGGGATACCGGACCGTGAGCTCGAAGAACTGCTCCGGCGCTGCGGCGTTGTTCCGCGCCGGCGCCGGCACAGACCAGGTGACGGTCTCCGCAGCGGCGTCGTAGACGCCGCCGCCGGTCGCGGAGACGAACTGCGTCCCTGCCGGCAGAGTGTCGACGAGGGTGAGGTTCGTGTAGTCGAGTGCGCCGAGCGAGCCGCCGCGGTTCGAGGCGTAGACCCGGTACGTCGTCTCAGCATCAGCAGTGACGTCCGCCGAGGTCGTCGGGGTCACCATCTGCTTGACGGCGGTCAGGTTGCTTTCCGCCGTGGTGCTGATCGGAATCGGGGTCAGCGCCGAACCACCGTTAGTGGGTGCACCGGTGGAAGGGTCCGTGAACGTGAGGTCGGCCGTCGCGGGGAACGTGGTGCCCGGCAGGGTGGTGAAGTTCGGGACCGTCCAGGCGATCGAGAACTCACCGGTCGTGCCCGGGGCGAGGTCCTTGAGGAGGACCGACACCGGCGCACCGGCCGCGGAAACGAGGTCGACGTTGCCGTTCACCGTCGGTTCGGTGGTGATGGGCACGGAGCTTCCGTCTGGCGCGGTGCCGACGGGGGCAGGGATCGAGAAGGTCGGCGCCACGCAGTTGTCGAGCGTGATGTTCGAGCACTGATAGGCGACCCGGTAGACGAGGTTGCCGCCTGACTGGACGGTGTCGGTGACTGGGGTGATGTCGACGGACATCTTGGGCTGGGCCGCGACGGCCGCCCCGGAAAGGCCGCCGACCATGAGCGCCGCAAGCGCAACGGTCGAGGTGGCAGCCAGCCCCCAAGCACGTCGAGAGCGTGCTGGTGAGTGAATGAGCATGAGGGGATTCTCCTAATTGGCGGCGCGTGAGCCGAGAACACTTCAAAACACCGCGCGTTTGATATATCTCATGGTAACACAATCAATTCCTGTTTAGATGAGCAGCACCCGCGGAGGGCGGGGTGAGCTCGTGCTCGACCCCGCCCTCGTTGTGTGCCGGTGAGGCGGTGAGTTGAGGCGGGCGACTCAGACACGGCCGAATGGGACAAGAGCGAGGCCGCTGACCTGGGTGTGCCAGGGCAACGGCCGGTGATGCTGGTGGAGCCGCCCAAGGTGTCTGGTTTCAGGACATAGGGAACACCTGTCTCAAGACATAGGAAACCCTCGACGATGTTCGGAGGGTGTTGAAAGCGCGCCTGATCATCACCGCCATCACCATCGAGCACTGCACTCAAGCAGAGGCAGCACGACGCTACGGCGTCTCGCCCGGCTGGGTCTCGAAACTCATGGCCCGATATGTCGCCGAGGGTGAATCCGCTCTCGAGCCACGCTCACGCGCTCCGAAACACAGCCCCACCCGCATCAGCGCGACCACGATCGCCCTGATCGTGCAGCTGCGCACCCAGCTCCTCGAACGAGGCCTCGATGCCGGCGCCCACACCATCGCCTGGCACCTGACCCACCACCACAACATCACCGTCGCGCCCGCCACGATCTGGTGACATCTCCGCACCGCAGGACTCATCGAACCCCAACCGCAGAAACGTCCCCGCTCCTCCTATATCCGCTTCGAAGCGGCCCTCCCCAACGAAACCTGGCAAGCCGACTTCACCCACTGGCACCTCTCCAACGGCACCGACACCGAGATCCTCAGCTTCATCGACGACCACTACCGATACGCACTCAGCGTCACCGCACACCACCGCGTCACCGGCCCAATCGTCCGCACCGCCTTCGCGCAAACCACCGCAGAACACGGGATCCCAGCCTCAATACTCACCGACAACGGCATGGTCTTCACGACCCGGCCCTCCGGCGGACGCGGCCAGAACGGCTTTGAACACGACCTCGCCCGCCTCGGGATCCAGCAGAAGAACGGCCACCCCTTCCACCCACAAACCCAAGGCAAAGTCGAACGCTTCCGACAAACAATGAAGAAGTGGTCCACCCACCGCCCACGCCCCCACGACCTCCTCGAACTGCAACTCCTCCTCGACGAATACAACCACCGCAGACCCCACCGCGCGCTCGAACGCACCACCCCAGCGGCGGCCTACACAGCCCGCCTCAAAGCCACACCCAACCGCTCAGAATCTGAGCAACGCGCACGCCTCCGAACCGACACCATCGACAACCACGGCCGCATCACCCTCCGCCATGCCGGACGACTCCACCACATCGGCCTCGGCCGAACCCTCGCCCGAACCCGCGTCATCGTCCTCATCGACGGCCTCGAGATCCGCGTCGTCCACCACAGCACCGGGGAACTCATCCGAGAGCTCACCCTCGACACCACCCGCGACTACCAACCACAACAACCAAAAACCCCCGGACCTGAGGGTCCGGGGGTTTCTCATGTCTTGCGACAAGACAGTAGAGCCGCCCAAGGGAATCGAACCCTTGACCTTCTCATTACGAGTGAGATGCTCTGCCGACTGAGCTAGGGCGGCGCGTGCGCTGGTCGCCCGGCGCACGAGTATCCATGTTAGCGCAGCTTTTGGACCGTCGTGTACAGCTCGGCGAAAGAACGGCGGATCCGCTCGGCGAGCGACCCGGGGGTCGGCGCATCGGCCCAGCAGCGCCAAGCATGACGCAGGCCGGCGAAGCCCACCATCGTCACCATCCAGCAGCGGTCGAACAGTGCCTCGGCGTCCTCCGCGAGCGTGGGATCGTCGTTCAGCACCCGACGCTCGACGACCTTGTAGAGGCCCTCCTCGAAACCACGCATGCTCGCGATCCGCGCTCCCAGCAGGTGCGGGTGGTCGCGCAGGACGTCCTTGCGGAGATGGTGGATCTCGACGTCCTCGTCGGCGTCACCGACGGTGCGGGCCAGGAGCTCCCCCAGATCGGTGAGTACGTCGGTGGCGGGCCCCGCGGTGAGGAAGGCGTGCAGGGCGTCGCCGTCGGGGATCAGCGGGATGTCGCCGATCAGCGCCTCCTCCTTCGTCCCGAAGTAGTTGAAGAAGGTCCGCGGCGAGACCTCCGCCCGACGGCTCACCTCCTCGACCGTCACGTTCTCGAGCCCCTGCTCACTCGCGAGCGTCAACACCGCGTGCTGGATCGCCCGACGCGTCGCGAGCCGCTTCCGCTCGCGGAGCCCGAGTTCAGCCGGCGCCGTCATGGTCATCAGGATCCCGCCGTCAACTGCACATCGGGTCCTTCGACGGCACCGTGCCGTCGATGAGGTACTGGTCGACCGCCTGGTTCACGCAGTCGCTGCCCTTGTTGTAGCCCGTGTGGCCCTCACCCTTGTAGGTGATCAGCTGACCCTTGTCGAGCTGCTCCGCGAGGTTCTGCGCCCAGACGTACGGGGTGGCCGGGTCGTTCGTCGTCCCGACGACGAGGATCGGCGCAGCACCCTTTGCGTGGATCTCCCCACGCTCGGTCCGCGTCTGGTACGGCCAGTTGGCGCAGAACGTGTCGCCGTAGGCCATGTACTCGCCGATCACGGGAGCCGCCTCCTCCAGCTGCTTCGCCTCGTCGGCCATCTTCGTCTTGTCGTCGTCGTAGCTGTAGTCGAGGCAGTTGATCGCGTTGAAGGCCTCGGTCTGGTTGTCGGCGTACTTGCCGGACTCGTTGCGACCGTTGTAACCGTCGGCGAACTGGAACGCGATGTCGGTCCCACCCTGCATGACCTCGGCGAACATCTTGCTGAGGTACGGCCACGCATCGGCCTGGTACAGCGGGTAGATGATCGCCGTCAGCAGGGTGTTGCCGCCCAGCTCACGTCCGTCGTCGCCGGGGATCGGGTTCGCGTCGACCTCGTCGAGGAGCGTCTTGATCTCGGTCATCGCGCTGTCGACGGAACCCTTGAACGGGCAGTCCTTGCCCGTCATGCAGTCCTCGAGGTAGGCACGCAGAGCACTTTCGAAGCCCTTGGCCTGCTCCTTGACGACCTCGAAGTTCGACGTCGACGGGTCGATCGCGCCGTCGAGCACGAGGCGCCCGACGTTCTTCGGGAAGAGCTCCGCGTACGTCGCGCCGAGGAAGGTGCCGTACGAGTACCCGAGGTAGTAGAGCTGCTTGTCGCCGACGGCGGCGCGCAGCATGTCGAGGTCCTTCGCGGCGCTCTGCGTGTCGACGAACTCGAGCATCTTGCCCGTCTCCTCCGCACACGCGTCGCCGAAGTCCTTCGCGGCCTTCTCGTTCGCGGCGATCCACTCGTCGGAGCCGCGCTTGCCCGGCGTCACGTCGTACAGGTACGCGTCCATCTCCGAGTCGGTCAGGCAGGTCACCGGCGTCGACTTGCCGACACCGCGGGGGTCGAAGCCGACGACGTCGAAGTTCTCCTGGAGGTCCTTGTCGACGGCGAAGTCGAGGCTGTCGGCGACGAGGCTGTAACCGGAACCACCCGGACCGCCGGGGTTCATGAAGAGCGAGCCGATCGGCTTGCCGTTCGTCGCCTGGTGCCGCACGAGCGCCAAGGAGAGTTCGCCGTCCGCGGGGTTGTCCCAGTCGATGGGCGCCTTCGCCGTGGCGCACTCGAAGCCGTCGGCACAGCCGCTGGTCTTCCAGTCGAGCTTCTGCTCGTAGAAGGGCTTCAGCTCGGCGTCGACGTCGCTTGTCGCCGGCGAGGAGGACGACGTCGTCGGCTCAGCGGCCTTCGGCGGCAGGAAGGCCGTCACGCACCCGCTCAGGGTGAGCGCCGCGACCGCGAGACCGGCCACCAGGGCGACCCGCGCCGTACGGCGCGCACCGGGACCCCTGCGACGGGGTGCACCGGTCGATCCCGTCGAGTCCGACGGCTGCTGCCTGGGCGAAGTCACAGAGGCTCCCTACCGGACCGCCGACACGAGCATGGCCTCCAAGGCCAGCGCCGGGGCGACGTTCCCTTCGATTCGTGTGCGGGCGACGGAGATCGCCTCCAAGGTTTCGATCGTAACCGCAGGCGTCGTCCGGCGAGCGGCTTCCTCGAGTTCCGGACGCAATTCACGGTTGATGATCGTGGCGTCGTGCCCCAGTTGCAGGAGCACGATGTCGCGGTACAGCGAGAGCAGGTCGACCATGATCCGGTCGAGCCCGTCGCGCAGGCTTCGGGTGGCGCGCCGCTTCTGGTCCTCCTCCATCGCCCGGACCTGCGAGCGGAGGGCCGGCGGGACCGACTGACCGGGCTCGACGCCGAGTGAGCGCAGCGTGCTCTCCCGCTCGGCCTCGTCGCGCAACGAGGTGTACGCCTTCGCGTCGTCACCCGCGAGCTCGAGGAGCCGACCCGCGGTGACGACCGCCTGCCCGGCACTCCGGATGTCGAGCACGGCACGGAGCGTGGACTCACGGCGCTGCCGCGCGCCGGGGTCCGTCGCGAGGCGGTGGGCCATGCCGACGTGGCTCTGCGCCTCGCGGGCGGCGCGTTCAGCGAGTTCAGGTGCAACACCGTCGCGCCGTTCCAGCAGCTCGGCGACGTCGTCGATGGTGGGGACGCCGAGGCGGACCGAGCGGACGCGCGACCGGATGGTGGGCAACAGGTCGGCCTCGCTCGGCGCGCACAGCACCCAGATCGTGCTGCTCGGCGGTTCCTCGAGCGACTTCAGCAGCAGGTTGGACGTGCGCTCGGTCATGCGGTCGGCGTCCTCGACGACCATGACGCGGAAGCGACCGACAGACGGCGCGCGGTAGGCGTTCCGGACGAGGTCGCGGACCTCGTCGATCGTGATGATGACGCGGTCGGTGCTCAAGGCGGAGAGGTCGGGGTGGGTGCGCGCCTCCACCTGACGACGGGTGATGTCGTCGCCCCCGGGCTCGCGGCTGAGGAGCGCGGCGGCGAACGCATAGGCGAGGGTCGACCGGCCGGAACCGGGCGGCCCGGTGATGAGCCAGGCGTGGGTGAGGCCCTTGGGCGTGACCAGGTCCGACGCCGACTGGAGGAGCTCGATCGCGTCGCGTTGACCCGTCAAGTCGGTCCAGGAAGCCATGCGTCCAGGATACCGGGCGGCACCGACCTGAGCCGGCGGGGCCGGGACGGTGTGCACTCAGGGGTCGGAACGGTGTGCGCTCAGGGACCGGGAGGATGTGCCCTTCGACAGGCTCAGGGACCGGAAGGGTGTGGGCTCAGGGAACGGGAGAGTGTGCGCTCAGAGGAGCGGCGCGATGCGGGCCCGGATGTCGGCGGCCAGTTGCTCGGGTGGGAGCGCGGCGTCGACGACGAGGAACCGCTCGGGTTCCGCGGCCGCGAGGGCGAGGAACGACTCCCGCACCCGGATGTGGAAGTCCTGCGCCTCCGCCTCGAGCCGGTCGAAGCGTTTGTTGGCGTTGTCGAGACGACCGCGGGCGACCGCGACGTCCAGGTCGAGGAGCACGGTCACGTCGGGCAGGAGGTCCTCGGCGGCCCAGAGGGAGATGCCGCGGATCTGCTCGGCGTCGAGTACGCGTCCGCTGCCCTGATAGGCGACCGACGAGTCGAGGTACCGGTCCTGTAGGACGACCTCGCCCCTCGCGAGAGCCGGGCGCACCACGGTGGCGATGTGATGTGCGCGGTCCGCCGCGTAGAGCAAGGCCTCGGCACGCGGGCTGATGTCGCCTCGGTGATGCAACACGATCTCGCGGATCTCGACACCGAGCTCACTGCCGCCCGGCTCACGGGTCCGGACGACCGTCCGCCCCTGCTGCTCGAACCAGTCGCTCAGGAGTCGCGCCTGCGTCGACTTCCCGACACCGTCGCCACCCTCGAGGGTGATGAACAGGCCCCGGGGGCGTCCTCCCTCGCTCACGTGACGGCGTCGGCCTTCGCCGCAGCCGCCTTGTTCGCAGCACGGGTCGCGGCAGCCTTCTTCGCCGCTTCCGAACGGGCGGTCGACGTGGCCGAAGCGGACTTCGTGGCCGCCGTCTTGGCGGTCCCCGTCTTCGCCGCGGCGGTCTTCTTGGCCGGAGCCTTCTTCGCAGGTGCCTTCTTCGCGGGAGCCTTGCGACCGGCCTTCGGCTTCGCCGGGCCCTTCGCGCGCTTGTCCGCGAGGAGCTGGACCGCTCGCTCGAAGTCGACGTCGTCGACCTCCTCGCCACGAGGGATCGTCGCGTTGGTCACGCCGTCGGTCACGTAGGCGCCGAAGCGTCCGTCCTTGATCTTGATCGGCTTCCCGCTCTCTGGGTCGGCCTCGAACTCCTTGAGGGCGCTCGACGCCTTCCGGGCTCCGTACTTGGGCTGGGCGAACAGCTCGACGGCACCGGCGAGGTCGACCGCGAAGATGTCGTCCTCGGAGGTGAGCGACCGGGTGTCGGTGCCCTTCTTCAGGTACGGACCGTAGCGACCGTTCTGCGCGAGGATCTCCTCGCCGGACTCAGGATCGGCACCGACGACGCGAGGCAGGTCGAGGAGCTTGAGCGCGGTCTCGAGGTCGATGGTCGCGAGGTCCATCGATTTGAAGAGCGATGCGGTGCGCGGCTTCTCGGCCGCCGCCTTCTTCTTGGCGGGGGCCTTCTTCTTGGCACCCGCTGCCGGCTCGGTCACCTCGCCGGTCGCCGTGTCGACGGAGAGCTCCGCCTCGGGCTCTGGGTCGACCTCGGTGATGTACGGGCCGAAGCGTCCGTCCTTCGCGACGATCTCCTTGCCGGTCGTCGGGTTCACGCCGATGACGCGATCGCCGACGACGGGTGCGTCGATGAGCTCGTGCGCCTTCGCGGGCGTCAGCTCGTCGGGCGCGAGGTCCTCGGGGAGGTTGACCCGACGCGGCGTCGGGGCTTCCTCTCCTTCGGCCGGCGGCGGACCGTCGGGCGTGACCTCGAGGTACGGGCCGTACTTGCCGATGCGGAGCGTGACCCCGTCGTCGATGACGATCGAGTTGATGCGGCGGGCGTCGATGTCGCCGAGGTTGTCGATGACCTGACGCAGGCCGCGACCCGAATCGTCGCCGAAGTAGAAGCCCTTGAGCCAGTCGACGCGGTCGACCGAGCCACCGGCGATCCGGTCGAGGTCGTTCTCCATCTCAGCGGTGAAGTCGTACTCGACGAGCTCCTCGAAGTACTCCTCCAGGAGACGGACGACACTGAACGCCACCCAGCTGGGGATGAGCGCCTGGCCGCGCTGCGTCACATAGCCACGATCGATGATCGTGGAGATGATCGATGCGAACGTGGACGGTCGGCCGATGCCGAGCTCCTCGAGCCGCTTCACGAGGCTAGCTTCGGTGTAGCGCGGGGGCGGCGAGGTCTCGTGCCCCTTCGCCTCCGGGTCCTCGATGCCGAGCTGCTGGCCTTCGGTGAGGGGCGGCAACTTCGCCTCGGACGCGTCGTCCTGGGAGTTGCGGTCCTCGTCCTGGCCCTCTTCGTAGGCGGCGAGGAAGCCACGGAAGGTGATGACGGTGCCGGACGCGGTGAACTCGGCGCGGCCGACGTCGGTCTTCGACTCGAGCGTGATCGTCGCCGTGGAGCCCTTCGCGTCGGCCATCTGGCTTGCGACGGTGCGCTTCCAGATCAGGTCGTACAGCTTGAAGTCGTTGCCGCGGAGCGTGGAGGAGAGCGAGGACGGCGTGCGGAAGGTGTCGCCCGAGGGACGGATCGCCTCGTGCGCCTCCTGCGCGTTCTTGCTCTTGCCGCTGTACAGGCGCGGCTTGTCGGGCACCGTCTCGGCACCGTAGAGGGCAGCAGCCTGCTTCCGCGCCGCGTCGATCGCCTGCTTGCTCAGCGACGGCGAGTCGGTACGCATGTACGTGATGTAACCGTTCTCGTACAGCGACTGCGCGACACTCATCGTCTGGCGAGCGGAGAAGCGGAGCTTGCGACCGGCCTCCTGCTGGAGCGTGGAGGTCGTGAAGGGAGCCGCCGGCCGGCGGGAGTACGGCTTGGACTCGACGGAGAGGACGGTCGCCTTCGACTGCTCGAGTGCTGCGGCGAGCGCCGTGGCCCGCTGCTCGTCGAGCGGGACGGCACTGCCCTTGAGCTGTCCGAGGTCGTCGAAGTCGCGGCCGGTGGCGACGCGGTCGCCGTCGAGCCGGACGAGACGTGCGGTGAAGGGCGCTCCGGTGGCGTCGGCTTCGGTGAGGAAGCGGGCGATGACGTCCCAGTAGGAGGCGGCGCGGAAGGCGAGGCGCTCCCGCTCCCGGTCGACGACGAGTCGGGTGGCGGCGGACTGCACGCGTCCGGCGCTCAGCCCGGGGCCGACCTTGCGCCAAAGCACGGGCGAGATCTCGTACCCGTAGAGACGGTCGAGGATGCGGCGGGTCTCCTGGGCGTCGACAAGGTCGGTGTCGAGGGGCCGCGTCTTGTCCTTCGCGGCGAGGATGGCGTCCTTGGTGATCTCGTGGAAGACCATGCGGCTGACGGGGACCTTGGGCTGCAGGACCTGCAGGAGGTGCCACGCGATGGCTTCGCCTTCGCGGTCCTCATCAGTCGCGAGGAGGAGTTCGTCGGCGTTCTTGAGTGCGCGCTTGAGGTCCGCGACGGTCTTCTTCTTCGCGTCGGAGACGACGTAGTACGGCTCGAAGCCGTTGTCGACGTCGACCGAGAACTTGCCGAGCGAGCCCTTCTTGAGCTCGGCGGGAAGGTTCTTCGGCTCGATGAGGTCGCGGATGTGACCGACCGAGGACAGCACCTCGTAGTCGTCACCGAGATATCCGGCGATCGACTTCATCTTGGTCGGTGACTCTACGATCACGAGTTTCTTGCCTGCCACGAGGCTCCTTCCATCAGGCACACCATACACACGTGCACAGCACGCTTGTCCAATCGTGGGGCGGCCACGCGCGTGTCCATCCCCTTGCGTTCTGCGGCGTTCGGAGCAGAATGTCTGCCATGAGTACCCAGACGAGTTACACCGTGAAGTTGACAGACGGTCCACTGGAGGGCAAGACGATCAGCGCCCGACTCAGCGACCACGGATCACCGACGCCCACCGTCGACGTGCCGAGCGGCACCGCCGGCAAGGTCTACCGGTACGCCCGGACCACCGGCGAGGAGTACGACGACTCCGGCGCCCCGAGCGCCGTCGACTACCGCTTCCTGGAGGCGGTCTTCACGACCGACTCCGGTCAGGGCTGACCGATCGCACCGCTACCTCTTAATAGGTGGCGGTCGCGGGCACCCCGATGACGGCGCCGGACGCCTCCGGAGGAGGTCCGGCTCTCGCGGCGACCGTGATGGCGCCGAAGGCCGTGTCGACAGTGGCGTCGACGAGGACGGTGACGCCCTCCACACTGCAGGTGCCGAGCGACGCCGCATTGCGCGCCGCGACCATGCGAGCAGTTTCGCAGGGGAAGCCTGGGAGACGACCGGACGCGGTGTCGGCTGCCGCCAACGCGGCTGCGTCAGCCGCGTTGGCCGCTCGCTGATGAGCGGCGAACAACGTCACGACGGGCAGCGTCGCCAGGAGGACGGCGACCAGCGCCCCGAGGATGCCTGCCGCCAGAACCGACCCTGCTCCGGTCTCGTCGCGCAGGTCTCGCGCCGCGCGGAGGACCAGGCGGCGCCACCTCACGCTCATCGGCCGCCGCCCATGGCGCATGAGGATGCCGACACCGGGACGACGCCGGCCAGGCCGGACCCGCCGACGGCGTCGACGCGCACGCAGACGAGGTCGCCCTCCACGCCACTCGTCATGGTGGCCCCCGGCAGGACGCGCGCGACCCGACCCGCCGCGGTCCCGGCGTCGTCGCCTCGCCCCAGGCTCCGGGCGGCGTCGGCCGCTGCGTCGGTCGCACGGAGCTGGGTCAGCCCCACCTGCACCGCGGAGAGTCCCATGGCCAGCACGAGGACGACGGCCGGGACGACGACAGCGAACTCCGTCGTCACCGCGCCTTCCTCCGAACGGCACGTCGGTACCTTCAGCCGCACGGCTCAACCGTTCGCCGTCAGGGCTCGTCGGATGAGGTCGGTGAGGATGCCCCGCACCTCGTCTCCGCGGAGGATGGCGACGAGGAGCCCGGCGAACCCGACGGCCGCCATCGTGGCCACCGCGTACTCCGCCGTGGCGGACCCCCGTTCGTCCCGCAGGACGCGCCGCACCTCGCGCGTGACACGCTGCTCGACTCGACGACCGATCGTGATCATGATGTTCCTTCCCCGCACCGAAGTGCTGCGCTCGTGGCACGAACACCTCCATGTTCGGCGACCGCGTCCAACGACGCGCGAGCGGGGTCGACGTCGGCGACGGGCCGCGTCGACCGGCCGGTTGTGGAGCGAACTCGCCTTGCACCCAGTAGCTATTCATGCTTGAGTAATAGTCATGGATGAACAGTTGCCGGCGCGCGACTCGCAACTCCTCCGAGGCGTGTTGCCGATGCTCATCCTGTCCACCGTGCACCGCGGCGAGACCTACGGATACGAGCTCGTCGAGCGGCTCCGAGCTCTCGGCCTGGCCGATCTGGCGACCGGCGTCGTGTACCCGGTCCTCAGCCGGTTCGAACGCGACGGACTGGTGACCGCGCGTCGGGTCGCCTCCTCGGGCGGCCCAGCACGGAAGTACTACGCGATCACCGAACGAGGAGACACGGCGAGGCTCGACGCCATCGCCCGCTGGAGGGCGATGACCGACATCGCCGAACGAGGAATCGACCCTGAAGGAGCATCAGCATGATCGACCAGAAGCGCCCCACAGCGGACGACCTGCTCGCCGAGCGCGCTGCACGCGGACTGAGCGTCGCGGACCGCTGGCGACGAGACTCGTACCTGCAGCGCCTCGACTGGCACCTCGAAGCCGTGGTCACGGGCCGGGAACGCCGTTCGATCATCCGTTCACTCCGGGACGAGCTCTCGGTCGATCAGCGACCGATGACGATCGCCGTGGCCGACCTCGGCTCACCACGCGCTCTGGCCGCCCGCTACGCCGACGACCCGGCCCGCTTACGACCGACCTGGTCGATCGGGGTCATCTGGGGCGGCGTCGCGATCCTCGCCTACTGGTTCTCGTTCGCCCTGTTCACCCTCGGGATGCTCGCCGTGGTCGAGCAGTCGACGCTCGATGAAGCGCACGCACGGTTCTTCTTCGTCGACGTGCTCGCCTTCGCCAACGAGGATGGCATCGGCGTCGGCTGGTCCGGTGACGTCGCGTGGATCCTCGTGCCGATCGTGATCATCGCCGTCGCCGTGCTCATCGGTGCACGCTGCTGGCGCGCACTCCCACGCTCCCGCGGCTGAAGCAGTCTCGCGATCGGAGCAAGGCAGGTCCGCGTCGACCGGATCGTCAGAACCCGAGCGTCGTCGACGTGACCACGCTGAGGAGGAGCGGAGCCACACCGACGAGGAGGAAGGCCGGCAGGATGCAGACCCCGAGCGGGATCATGAGGCGGGTCGCGAGGATGGCTGCAGCCCGCTCGCCGTCGGACCGCGCCTGATCACGCTGCTGCTCCGCCTCGCTGCGGAGCAGCTCACCGGCGGGGATCCCGGCCCTGGCAGAGAGCGCGAGGACGCTCGTGATCGTGGCACCGTCGTAGGGGACGGTGAACCGCTCGCACGCCTCCTCGACCATCGACCGGGCCGCCGGCGCCGCTCCCCCACCCGCCATCGCCACCGCGACGAGGTCGAGCGACAACCCCGGTGCGGGGTCGCGCCTCGCCGCCCGTGCGCTGAGCGCCGAACTCCAGCGCGCACCGACGATGAGGAACGCCACACCGGCCGCGAGACAACAGAGCCCAGGAGGCGTCGCGAAGAGCGTCCGCAGTGTGTCGAAGCCGAGGGCCATCCCGAGGAGGACGGCGACGAGCGGCAACCAGAGCACCAGCCTCGCCGTCGCGGACGGTCCGGCGAGCGCCGTGCCGACGTCCCGACCGATGCGGTCCAACTCGCGCAGCGACCCGGCGAGGTCGCGCAGACAGACGCCGAGCGGTGCGCCGCTGATCGCAGCGACCTGCCAAGCGGCGGCCAACCCCGCCCAGGCTGTGCGTGCGCCAGCACCCGTCTCCTGATCAGCGATGGCGGCGATCGCCGCCGGCAGGTCGCCGCCGTGCGCTGCAGCATCGGCCACCGCGGACAGCACCGTCGCGTCGGCCCGATGATCGCTCGTCGTACCGCCTTCGTCGTCCGGTTCATCCGTCGCGAGGCCGACGGACACCGTGGCTGACCGCGTTCGCGCATCGGCGTCCGCCTCCAGAGCGAGATGCCTCCAGGCACTGCCGGGTGCGACGCCGGCACCCAGGAGCACGGCCAGACGACGGGTGGTGCGCGCCACGCGGGCGGGACCGTCGTCATCGGGCGGAGCCGCGCCGGGAAGCGCCGCGAGCACCCGCCGCAGGACCCGTGGCGGCATCACGGCAACTCCTCGACGGAGAGGCGGTCGTGTTCGTCGATCAGGAGACGGCCGACCGCGACCACCTGCCGGCCGACCGGGAGCCGTGCCAGATGCACGATGAGTCCGATCGCGCTCGTCGCCTGACGGGCGACGGCCTCCTGACTCATGCCGGCGAGCGCACCGAGCGCCTCCAAGCGGGCGGGCACGTCGGTCACGGAGTTCGCATGGAGGGTGCCGGCACCACCGTCGTGCCCGGTGTTGAGCGCCGACAGCAGCTCGCGCACCTCGGGCCCCCGGCACTCGCCGAGGACGAGCCGGTCCGGACGCATGCGGAGGGCCTCGCGCAGGAGGCGTTCGAGGTCGATGCCGCCGGCCCCCTCCAGGTTGGCCTGGCGCGACTGGAGGGCGACGACATGCGGGTGGAGGATCCGCAACTCCGCGACGTCCTCGATCACGACGAGCCGCTCGACGGGCGAGGCTAGGCCGAGCAGGGCGCCGAGGAGCGTCGTCTTCCCGGAGCCACCCGCACCGGTGATGAGGATGTTCGTCCGAGCGGCGACGGCCTCGCGCAGCAGCTCGGCGACCGTCGCCGGGAACATCCCGGCGGCCTGCAACGCATCGAACCCGAGCGCCTCGTCACGCGGCACCCGAATGGACAGCAACGTCCCCCGGGTCGACACCGGCGGGAGGACCACATGGACCCGCACCCCGTCCTGCAGACGCACGTCGACGCACGGGGTCGCCTCGTCGACGTGCCTCCCACCCCTCGCCACCAGGCGCACCGCGAGCGCTCGGATGGTCGCCTCATCGGAGCGCCACCCCGCCTCGCGGACGAGCCCGGCACCGTGGTCGAGCCAGAGGCCGGACGAACCGTTCACGAAGAGATCGGTGACCCCCGGATCGGCGAGGTAGGGAGCAAGAGCTCCGAAGTCGGCGAGCGCCGTGACCCCGCGCGACTCGGCTGCACCAGCGGGTTCGGCGTCGACCGTCGCTTCCGGAGAATCAGGAGAGGCGGCATCGGGTGGGACGGAGACGACGAAGCGATCGGACATGCGGCGAGCGTAGAAGCCCTGGCTCGAACCCCGAGGCGCGGAGGCGCGGACCTCGCAAGCTCACGCGACCGACGTCGCTTGTGGAGCGTCGTCGGCGAACCTCCGTGCGCCTCAGCGACCGATCGTCGAGGCGCGGATGACGAGGTCCGCACCGATCACCGGGGCGGGTGCCACCGTCCGGCCCTCGATCCGGGCGAGGAGTTGCTCGGCGCCCGCCCGACCGAGCGCCTCGCCGGGCAATCGCACGCTCGTCAACGGCGGGTCGCTCACCACCGACGACGCCAGGTCGTCGAACCCGACCACCGCGAGCTCCCCCGGCACCGGCATGCCCATCGCCCGCGCCGACTGCAGCACCCCGTACGCGTGCGTGTCGGTCGCGCAGACCAGCGCGGTCACGCCGGCGTCGCGCCACCGCGGCCAGCTGTCGACGAACGCCGCGGCCGCCGCTTCGAGGTCGATGATGCTCTCCGCGCGATCATCCGCGTGCACCCGCATCCCGCGCACGGCGGCCTCGCGCTCGAGCAGCAGTCGACGCAGGAGGAACGTGTCCGTCGCCGTGCGACCGCCGAGGTACCCGAGTTGCCGGTGCCCCAGGACGTGGAGGTGGTCGAGGAGCGCTCGGACACCGCCGAGGAGGTCGAAGTCGACGGAGACGGCGCGTCGGTCGGCGGCGACTGCACCGGACGCGGCCTCCGCCGTGGTCCTCGGAAGGCGGGGTGCGTCGAGCAACACGAGCGCGGTGTCGAGCCGGAGCTCGTCCAGGAAGGCCTCGCTCGGCGCGTCGACCACGACCCCGGCCGGTCGGAGGGCCGCGAGTCGGCCGAGCGCCGCCGCCGTCGGCACGTCGCCCTCCCCGGTCACCGACACGAGCAGCTGGTACGCGTCGCCGAGGCCAGCCCTGAGCCCCCGGATCACCGCACCGAAGTAGGGGTTCGACGCATCCGGCGTCACGAAGACGACCAGGTTGCTGGACCCGCTCGCGAGCGCCCGCGCGGCGTGGTCGGCGACGTAGCCGAGCTCCGCGATCGCCTGGCGCACCCGTTCGGCGTTCTGTGCCGAGACGTGCCCGGCATCCTTGCCGTTGGCGACGAGCGACACGGTCGCGACCGACGTCCCGGCTCGCTCCGCCACCATCGCCGCAGTCACGCGACGGGCGGCGCGTGGCTGGGGATCGTTCGGTTCGAGGGGCACCCGTCGATCGTATCGGGGCCGCGGAACCCTGGGCCGAACGACCCGGTTTGGCGAACCTAAAGCGCTTGACGTAGGCTGCTCCCGGCGGACCTGAAGCGCTTTACGTGCCGTGTCACCCGCTTCCCCCAGCACCCCAACGATGTGGAGAACCATGCCCCGCAAGATCATCCTCGACTGCGACCCAGGCCACGACGACGCCATCGCGATCCTCCTGGCACACGGCAACCCCGAGATCGAGCTGCTCGCCGTCACGACCGTCGTCGGCAACCAGACGCTGCCGAAGGTCACCCGGAACGCCCTCGCCGTCGCCCGCATCGCCGGGATCACCGACGTGCCGTTCGCCGCCGGTGCCGACCGCCCGCTCGTGCGCCCGCTCGAGAACGCGCCGGACATCCACGGCGAATCGGGCATGGACGGCCCCGCCCTCCCCGAACCCGCGATCGCCCTCGACGACCGGCACGCGATCGACCTCATCATCGACCTCGTCATGTCGCACGAGCCGGGCGAGATCACCCTCGTCCCGACCGGCGGCCTGACGAACATCGCCCTCGCAGCCCGCAAGGAGCCGCGCATCGTGGAGCGCGTCAAGGAGGTCGTCCTCATGGGCGGCGGGTACCACGTCGGCAACTGGTCGGCGGTGGCCGAGTTCAACATCAAGATCGACCCCGAGGCCGCGCACATCGTCTTCAACGAGAGCTGGCCCGTCGTCATGGTCGGCCTCGACCTCACGCACCAGGCCCTCGCCACCCCGGAGGTCGTCGAGCGGATCGCTGCGATCGGCACCGGCCCGGCACGCTTCGTCGAGGAGCTGCTCGAGTACTTCGGCACCACCTACAAGGACGCGCAGGGCTTCGACAGTCCGCCCGTGCACGACCCGTGCGCGGTCGCCTACGTGATCGACCCGACGATCGTGCGGACCGTCAAAGTGCCGATCGACATCGAACTCACGGGCACGCTCACCCTCGGCATGACGGTCGCCGACTTCCGCAGCCCGGCTCCGGACGACTGCAGCACCTGGGCCGCGACCGAACTCGACCACGCACGCTTCTGGGGCCTCGTCACCGACGCCCTCGAGAACATCGGGGAGATCGAGCTGTGAGCGACCTCCTGAACTCCACGAAGCCCGCCGTCCGCATCGGCGCCCTCATGACGGCGTTGCTCGCCGCCTGCGTCGCCTTCCAGTTGAACGCCAGCATGCTGAGCCCCGCGCTCGTGAGCATGGCGCGTGAGCTGCAGACCGACGACGCCACCATCGGCCTCTCGCAGACGATGTTCTTCACCACCGCCGCACTGTTCTCCGTCTTCCTCCCCCGCCTCAGCGACATCATCGGCCGGAAGAGTGTCCTGGCCGGGATGCTCGTCATCATGCTCGTCGGCACCGTCGTCGCAGCCCTCGCCGTGAACGTCGAGATGCTGTTCGTCGGCCGCATCATCCAGGGCGTGTCCGGGCCGGTCGTGCCCATCACCCTGCTCATGCTGCGCGCCGAGGTCACCGACCCGAAGCGGTACGGCGCCATGATGGGCCTCATCACCGCGGTCAACGGCGGCATCGCCGGGATCGACGCCCTCGCCGGCGGCTGGCTCGTCACGAACCACGGCTTCCGGTCCGTCTTCTGGACCATGGCCGTCGTCGCAGCCGTCGCGATCGTCTTCGTCGTCCTGTGGGCCGCGAACTCGCAGCCCTCGAAGGGCACGAGGATGGACTGGTGGGGCGTGCTCCCGCTCGTCGTGTCGATCGCCGCCCTGCTCACCGCGTTCAACGAGGCCGGCAAGCTCGCAGCGGCGAACTGGCTGCTCGTCGGCGGGTTCATCGTCCTCGCCCTCGTCGCGTTCGCGATCTTCTGGACCGTCGAGAACCGCGTCGCCGAACCGCTGGTCGCCACGAAGTACCTCCGCCAGCGGAGCACCTGGGCACTCCTGCTCACGACGCTGCTCACGATGACCGGTGTCTTCGCCGTCGCCAACGGCCTCGTCACCTCGATCGCCCAGAACGCCGACGCGGGATTCAGCATGGAGGCCGACCTCGCCTCCCTCGCGTTCCTGACGCCGTACGCCCTCGTCGGCTGGCTCGTCGGCCCGTTCGCCGGTCGTCTCGCGCCAACGCTCGGCTACCTGAACGTGCTCCGCATCGGCCTCATCGGCAGCATCGTCTCGATCGTCATCATGGCGCTCGTCGGTGTGCACTCGCTCCCCGTGCTCATCGCGACGACCGTCCTCATCGGTGCGACCTACGCGGGCATCGGCAACATCATGCTCAACGGGCTGGGCATCGTCCTGTCGCCGAAGGAGAACCCGGGCTTCCTGCCCGGACTGAACGCGGGCGCCTTCAACCTGGGCGCCGGCCTCAGCTTCGTCGTCCTCCCCGCCGTCCAGATCGCCGTCGCACCTGCCGGAGGGACGTCGACGGCCGGGTACACGAGTGCCATGCTGGTCGGCGCGGGCATCACCGCGGTCGCCCTGCTGGTGTCGTTCCTCATCCCGAAGCCCGCGGGCGCCGAGGTCCGCCCGTCCGAGACCGCCTCGGCAGCCTAGGAAGGTCACCATGCAGAGTCCACGCATCGTCGTCGTCGGATCCTTGAACGCGGACCTCGTCGTCCGCACAGCACGCTTCCCGCAGCCCGGGGAGACGCTCACGGGATCCGAACTCGCCGTCATCCCCGGCGGCAAGGGCGCCAACCAGGCCGTCGCCGCGGGCAGACTCGGCGGCGACGTCACCATGGTCGGCGCGGTCGGCGACGACGCGCACGGATCCCTCCTGCTCGAGTCGCTCTCGAGCTCCGGAGTGGACGTCTCCCGAATCGCCCGACGTGACGACGTCGCGACGGGCACCGCGGTCATCACCGTCGACGACGCCGGGGAGAACACGATCATCGTGTCGCCCGGGGCGAACGGCACCCTCACGCCGGATCGGATCAGCGAGGCGTGGACGGCGCTCGACGGTGCCGGCGTCGTCTGCCTGTGCCTCGAGGTGCCGATCGACACCGTGGTCGAGACGGCCCGGCGGGGTGCTGCGGCCGGCGCGCTCGTGCTCCTCAACCTCTCCCCCTACGGTCCGGTGCCGGAGGAGCTCCTCCAGGCGACCGGTGTCCTCCTCGTGAACGAGCACGAGGCGGCCGACCTCGCTGGGGTCGACCCGGAGGAGGCCGGGTGGGAGGCGACCGCCACGGCACTGCGCAGCCACGGCATCCGACGAGCCGTCGTCACGACCGGGGCCGCGGGCAGTGTCGTGATCGACGGCGAGGCCGACCCGGCGTCGGTTCCGTCGCCGACGGTGGACGCCGTCGACACCACCGGCTGCGGCGACGCGTTCATGGGCGCCCTCGCGCTGCGACTCGCTGCCGGTGACGAACTCGTCGACGCGGCTCGATTCGCATCGACCGTCGGCAGCTACGCGGCGACCGGGGCCGGCGCCCAGGCGTCGTACCCCGATCAGGAGCAGCTCGCGGCGTTCCTCGAGCAGCGATGAGACACGGGGTCCCGCGTGAACCGACGCGGGACCCCGTGGCGCCTCACCCGGCCGCGATCACCCAGAGGTAGAGCACCGCGGCAGCGGCGATCGCCCAGCTCGTGAAGCTGCCGACGAGGAACTCCTCCGCCTTGCCGCCGACCCCGCGATCCTCGGATATCTCCGGGAAGCGCACGATGCCCTTGGCCGCGACGAGGGCGGCGATCACCATGCCGGTGCCGCTCAGCGCGAGGACGACGATGAAGACCCGTTCGAGCGGGCCGATGAGGCGCCCACCGAGCAGCTGCGTCGTCGGACGCAGCGGCGTGCCGCCCTGCTCGACGCTCCCCAACTCTCGACCGCGGATCCTGACCGTCCAGGCGGAGGCGGGCGTCACGGTCGGTTGCGGCTCATCGTCCTCACGGGCGCGGCGCAGCGACGCCCGCACGATGAGGTTGCTGCTCCGCATGAGGAAGACGAGCGTCGACCCGCCTGCGACGGCGAGGGCAAGGGGCACCTCCTGCAGCACGCCGAGGTGGAAGCCCGCGTAGACCTGTGCAGCGGGGCTGTCGGCCGTCCCTCCCGCCCCGAACACGAGTGTGGCGGAGACGACGAGGAGACCGAGCAGCAGCACGGGCCAGAGCCCGCGTGGTCGCGAGGTGTCCGAGGACGGCATGGTCACCATCCACCCGAGGGCGACGAGGCCGGTCAGTGTCGGCCACCACCAGTCGAGCCCGAGCCCCAACACGGCGAACAGCCAGACGACCACCAGCCCGATCGCCGGCGACCAGCGCGGGCCCGGGATCAGTCCACGACAGATGTCGGCGACCCCGATCATGAGCAGCAGGACGGCCGTGATCATCGAATCGGCGCTCCGGCGAGCAGGTCGAGGGCCGAGACGAGCGCGGCGCCGCCTGATCGTTGCAGGTTCTGCGACACCGCGGACTGCGAGATGCCGACGTCGGCCGCCATCGACTCCTGCGACCGGCCGAGGAGTGCACCCGCGGCGAGCTGTCGCTGTCGGGGGTTCCGCATCTGATCGATCGTGTGGTCGCGCAGGGTGAGGAGTGCGTTCACGATGGCGTCTCCGTCCTGGGGCGATTCGCCCTCGAACCACGATCGCAGGTACGGCTGACGTTTGTCCTCCCGCCGATGCGCCTCGTCGATGGCGGCTCGGGCCCGCCACCAGGCGGAACCGTCCTGGATGATGGCGTCCTGGCCGGCGTCGATGTCCGTGACCTCGCCCCAGCCGAGGCCGAACCGGCAGTCGACCTCCGCAGGGAACAGGAGTCGCGCGAGGGTGGTGGCCCGCAGTGCGGTCGCGACGTCCGCGTACACGACCTGGAACTCGTCGCCGACCGTGGGACGCAGCGGCTGCTCGGCGGGCCAGGTGGCCTCCACCTGGAGGAAGACGTCCTGGATCGCACGCTGAGCGCGGGTGCGATCGTCGAGACGGCGGGAACCGACGATGTCGACGACGACGGCCAGGAGGAGATCGGTCATCCCAGAAGCATAGAGCTGATAGTGGCCGAACTATAAGCAATATTCGAATACACACCAGCGGCCGGCTGCAGCCGGCGCCTGAGACAGAAGAAGGCGGCACCCATTGGGGGGAATGGGTGCCGCCTCTACAGTGCCGGATTGGGGGGAATCGCTGGCACTGCATGCACGAATGTGTATTCGGCCGGGTCCAAGTGTACGCCAGTGAACGGGGAACACAAGCACTCAGACGACCCCAGATCGAGTGGTTTCCCTACCATGCCCAGATCATTCACAGACTGGGCCCGTGAATTTGTTCGGATGAGTGACAAACCCGCAACCGAGAACGCGCTACGCTCGTGCATGGCACGGACTCGACCCGCCTCGGCAGGTCGAGTCAGGAACGCGGATTCGCAAGGGAGCGAGACACACACGATGAGCACTCAGATCGACAGCCTGCTGCACGAAGACCGACGATTCCCACCGTCGGAGGAGTTCGCCGCGCAGGCGATCGCCAGCGCCGAGCTCTACGAGCGGGCGTCGAGTGACCGGCTCGCCTTCTGGGCCGAGCAGTCCCGCGAACTGCTCACGTGGAGCAAGCCGTTCACGAAGACCCTCGACTGGTCGAACCCACCCTTCGCGACCTGGTTCGACGACGGCGAGCTGAACGTCGCCTACAACTGCCTCGACCGGCACGTCGAGGCCGGCAACGGCGACCGCGTCGCCCTCCACTGGGAGGGCGAGCGCGGCGACAGCCGCACGATCACCTACGCCGAGCTCACGGCAGAGGTCAAGCGCGCGGCCAACCTGTTCACCAGCCTCGGCGTCGAAGCCGGCGACCGGGTCGCCATCTACCTGCCGATGATCCCGGAGGCGATCGTCTCGATGCTCGCCGTCGCGCGCATCGGAGCGGTCCACTCGGTCGTCTTCGGCGGGTTCAGCGCGGACAGCCTGCGCTCCCGCATCGACGACGCGGAGGCCAAGCTCGTCATCACCGCCGACGGCGGCTACCGCAAGGGCAAGGTCTCCGCACTCAAGCCCGCCGTCGACGCGGCGCTCGCGAGCCGCGGCGAGCTGCCCGAGCAGGCGACCGTGGACCACGTGCTCGTCGTCCGTCGCGGCGAGAACGAGGTCGACTGGACGGCCGGACGCGACCTCTGGTGGCACGAGGCCATCGCCGACGCCGAACCCGAGCACGACGCGCAGCCGTTCCCCGCCGAGCAGCCGCTCTTCATCCTCTACACCTCCGGCACCACCGGGAAGCCGAAGGGCATCCTGCACACCTCGGGTGGCTACCTGACGCAGACGGCGTTCACCCACAAGAACGTCTTCGACCTGCACCCCGAGACCGACGTGTACTGGTGCACGGCCGACATCGGCTGGATCACCGGTCACAGCTACGTCACCTACGGACCCCTCGCGAACGGCGCGACGCAGGTGCTCTACGAGGGCACGCCGGACGCCCCGCACCCGGGACGCTGGTGGGAGATCATCGAGAAGTACGGCGTGAGCATCTTCTACACGGCCCCGACGGCGATCCGCTCCTTCATGAAGCTCGGGCGGAAGATCCCGAAGCAGTTCGACCTGTCGTCACTCCGCCTGCTCGGCTCGGTGGGTGAGCCCATCAACCCCGAGGCGTGGATGTGGTACCGCAAGATCATCGGCAACAAGGTCGCGCCGATCGTCGACACCTGGTGGCAGACGGAGACCGGGGCGATCATGGTGTCGGCCCTTCCCGGTGTGACGTCGACGAAGCCCGGTAGCGCGCAGGTCCCGATCCCGGGCATCGCCATCGACGTCGTCGACGACGCCGGTGACGCGGTCGGCGCCGGCGGCGGCGGACTCCTCGTCGTGACCGAGCCCTGGCCGTCGATGCTCCGCGGCATCTGGGGCGACCCCGAGCGGTTCAAGGAGACCTACTGGGAGAAGTTCTGGGACGTCGAGGGCGGCCCGTTCTACTTCGCCGGCGACGGCGCCCGACTCGACTCGGACCGCGACGTCTGGCTGCTCGGCCGCGTCGACGACGTCATGAACGTCTCCGGGCACCGACTCTCGACCGCTGAGATCGAGTCGGCGCTCGTCGCCAACGAGATGGTGGCCGAGTCCGCCGTGGTCGGTGCGGCCGACGAGACCACCGGGCAGGCGGTCGTCGCCTTCGTCATCATCAAGGAGTCACACCTCGAGCAGGCGTCCGGACTCGCGGACATCACCGGGGCACTCCGCAGCTGGGTCGGCGAACAGATCGGTCCGATCGCCCGCCCACGCGAGGTCTACCTCGTGAACGAACTGCCGAAGACGCGCTCCGGCAAGATCATGCGCCGTCTCCTGCGCGACGTGGCCGAGGGCCGCGAGGTGGGCGACACCACGACGCTCGCCGACACCACGGTCATGCAGATCATCACCGACAAGATGGTGAAGAGCACGTAGGTCCTCGCTGCTCCGCAGCAGGAGATCCGCTCCACAGCAGGAGAACGTAGTCACGTTGGTCCTGCTGCGGGGCGTATCTCCTGTGCTCCACAGGGCAGACTCGCGGGCACCTCGTCCCCAGCACGCCTGAGTGGAGCATGTGGCCGCGCCCGGCCCGCGAAGCTGAGGTGATGGACCTCACCCCGTGGATCGACCGGCGCGACGGGATCGTGCATCGGCTCGACGCGCTCGATGCCGGAGCGACCAAGCACGGCATCGAACGAGCAAAGCAATCAGGCTCGGTCCGAGTTGTGAGACGTAACTGGCTCGTGACCGAGGCGTGTGATCCTCAACTCCTCTTCGCGGCGACGCGCGGAGGACGATTGACGTGTCTGACGATCGCCGGTCGTCGCGGCTGGTGGAACCTGGCTGACGGCTTCGTCCATCTCTCGGTGGCCTCGACGTCTACGGCGACGACTGAAGCAGGGCTGCGGCTCCATTGGAGCGCGACACCGGCACCAGTGTCCACCCGCACACTGGTGCAGCCACCGGTGAATGCGCTCGTCCACATCGCCGAGTGCCAACCGTTCGAACGCGCGCTCGCGGTCTTCGAATCGGCTGTCCGCGTCGGCGATGCCGACCTCGACCGACTCAGGCTCATGCCGATCCGTTCCCGACGGTTCAGAAGAGTGATCGACCGTGTCAGCCACCTCTCCGACTCAGGCATCGAGTCGATACCGCGCATCCGTCTCGCGCGGATCGGCATCCACATGAGCCAGCAGGTCGTGGTCGACGGTCACCGGGTCGACGGACTCATCGGCGAACGCCTCATCTTGCAGTTCGATGGACACGCCCCTCATCAGGATGCGTCACAACGGAGCCGCGATCTCGCGCAGGATCGCCGTCTCGCGCTGTCCGGCCACACCGTCCTACGGTTCAGTTACCAGCAGGTCATGCACGAGTGGACACTCGTCGAGCGCGAGATCTCAGACGCGATCGCGCAAGGCAGGCATCAGTGGTGAACGCAGGAGATCCGCTCGGCAGCAGGATGAACGTGGCTACGTTCTCCTACTGCGGAGCGGATCTCCTGTTGTGACGCCGCGCGCTATGCGAACTCGACGATGAGCTCCACCTCGACGGGCGAGTCGAGCGGGAGCACGGCGACGCCGACGGCGGATCTGGCGTGCACGCCGAGGTCGCCGAAGATCTCGCCGAGGACCTCTGACGCACCGTTGATGACGCCGGGCTGGCCGGTGAACGCCGGGTCGGAGGCGACGAAGCCGACGACCTTCACGATGCGGGTGACGCGGTCGAGCGAACCGATCTGGCTCTCCACCGCGGCGAGCGCGTTGAGGGCGCACGTCCGGGCGTAGGTCTTGGCGTCCGCAGGCGAGACGAGTCCGTCGCCCTCACCCACCTTGCCGGTGGCGGGGAGCTTGCCGTCGGTCATGGGCAGCTGGCCCGAGGTGAAGACGTGCTCGCCGGAGACCACCGCGGGGATGTAGGCGGCGACGGGCGGGACGACGGTTGGCAGGGTGATACCGAGCTCGGCGAGTCGGTCGGCGATCTGGGACATGGGGGTTCCTCCGGGACGTCGGGTCAGTCGGCGATGGGGCGCTTGAGGTAGGCGACGAGCCCACCCTCCGGACCGGTGACGACCTGGACGAGCTCCCAACCCTCCCCGCCCCAGTTGTTCAGGATGGCAGCCGTGTTGTGGATCATCAACGGCGTGGTGAGGTACTCCCAGCGGGTCATGTCTCTCCTCGATCGGGCGCTCCGCACGGAGAGGCGGAGGCGCAGGGGATCTTCATGGCGAGCCCCAAGTGAAGCTCGCTCACAGTTTCCCCGCTTACCTTCGATCCTATGCCTGAACCACGTACCCCCGCGAAGACGGTCGCGCAGAGCGTCCTCGGCTTCGTCGGCTTGAGCGTCGCCGCCGGTGTGCTCGCCACCGCCGCGGTCACCCCTGCCATCGCGATGACCGGTCTCGCCACCTCCACGGGCATCTCCGTCTTCGACGGCCTCCCCGACTACCTCCAGCTCGACTCGCTCGCCCAGAAGTCGAGCATCTACGCCAAGGACTCCGCCGGCAACCCGGTGCTCCTCGCCTCCTTCTACGACCAGAACCGGATCGAGGACAGCTGGGACCAGATCTCCCAGTTCGCGAAGGACGCCGCGGTCTCGGCCGAGGACCCCCGCTTCTTCGACCACGGTGGCATCGACCTCGCGGGCACCGTCCGAGCGGTCGTCAACAACGCCGCCGGCGGCTCGACGCAGGGTGGCTCCTCCATCACACAGCAGTACGTGAAGAACGTCCTGGTGCAGAAGGCCGAGGCGATCCCCGACAAGGCGGAGAGCGATGCGGCCTATGAGGAGGCGACCGCGACGACCCCTGAGCGCAAGCTCAAGGAGATGCGACTCGCGATCGGTCTCGAGAAGACCTACGGCAAGGAGGACATCCTCCGCGGGTACCTCAACATCTCCGGCTTCGGCGGACGCGTCTACGGGATCGAGGCGGCGTCCAACTACTACTTCAACACCACGGCGGCGAACCTCACGCTGGAGCAGGCGGCGACGCTGCTGGCGATCGTCAACAACCCCGAGAACCTCAGGATCGACAAGCCCGACAGCGCCGACAACGGCGCGGCCAACGGCTACGCCCTGACGAAGACGCGACGGGACTACGTCCTCGACCAGATGCTCAAGGAGCAGAAGATCTCCAAGGAGCAGCACGACACCGCCGTGGCGATCCCGATCACGCCGACGATCGTGCCTCCCGTCACCGGCTGTTCCGCGGCCGGGTCGTCCGCCTACTTCTGTGATTACGTGACGAACGTGCTGCAGAACAACGAGATCTTCGGCGCCACACAGGACGAACGGTGGACGAACTTCAAGCGCGGCGGGTACAGCGTCTTCACGACCCTCGACCTCGACCTCCAGAGCGCCTCGCAGGCGGCCATCGACGAATACGTCCCGAAGACGACCACTGAACTCGACCTCGGTGCCGTCTCGGTGAGCGTGCAGCCAGGGAGCGGGCGGATCCTCGCCATGGCCCAGAACAAGGACTACTCGCAGGATCCCGACGTCCTCGCGACGGGCTCCAACTACAGCGCCATCAACTACAACACCGATCAGGCGTACGGCGGCTCGGCCGGCTTCCAGCCCGGTTCGACGTACAAGATCTTCACGCTCACGGACTGGCTGAAGTCGGGCAAGGGCGTCAACGAGTCGATCAACGCGAACCGCAGATCCGACTGGGGCACCTTCACCAACAGTTGCGTCCCGGGTGGGACGGAGCAGGCGGAGGCCGGATGGAGTCCGCGGAACGACGAGGGCGAATCGGGGTCCTACACCGTGAGACGGGCCACGCAGCAGTCGATCAACACCGCGTTCATCGCGATGGCGCAGGAGCTCGACCTCTGCGACATCAGCAAGACCGCTGAGTCGATGGGCGTGCACCGTGCCGACGGCGCGCCCCTGAACAACTCCCCCGCGACCGTGCTCGGCACCAACGAGGTCGCTCCGCTGAGCATGGCGACCGCCTTCGCGACGCTCGCCGCCGGCGGCAAGACGTGCGACCCGATCGCGATCGACTCGATCACGAAGCCCGACGGTTCCACCGCCGAGGTCCCCTCGGCGAACTGCCGTCAATCCGTCGATGCGAAGGTGGCGGCCGCGGCCGACGACGTCCTCCAGGGCGTCGTCTCCAACGGCACCGCGTCCGCCTCGGGTGCCCGCACCGACGGCGTCGGTGAGCTGATCGGCAAGACCGGGACCACGGACGACGCCGAGGCGACCTGGATGAGCGGCGCGAGCACGACGGTCGCGACGGTCGTCGGCACCTTCAACGTCAGCGGACACGTCAACCTCCGCGACACCTACATCGGCGGCACCCAGGTGGCCTCCATGCGGCACTACATCTGGCCGGCGGTCATGTCCGCCGCGCTCGCCAAGTACCCGGGCGGTGACTTCCCCGAGGCGGATCGCGCCACGCTGCAGGGCGACGGTTCCGGCAGCAGCGGCGAGGACTCGACACCGACCCCGACGCCCACGGCCGACCCCACGCAGGCACCGAGCGAGGCGCCGACACCGGCTCCGGGTGACGGCGGGGACACCGATGGGACCGGCGAGGACGGCGGGCCTGCGGCGCCGGGGAACGGCAACGGGAACGGCGGCGGCGCCGGGAACGGGAACGGGAACGGCGCACCCGGATGATCGTCCGCGGCTGTCGGTCGAACGCAGACCGGCAGCCGCCCCGGGTCGCCCGGCGGCAACGATCGGGTTTCAACGCGTCGCTGAGCGGGCCTTTTTCAGGATTGTCGCTTAGCATCGATCCATGCCTCAACAACATCGCACGGCCACCGGTGTGCTCGGCGGCTTCCTCGGCTTTCTCGGGCTGAGCGTCGCAGCGGGTGTCCTCGTCACCGCCACGGTCACGCCGGCACTCGCCGTCACCGGGATCGCGACCAACAGCACGATCAACGTGTTCGACGGTCTGCCCGACTACCTGGCCCTCGACGAATTGGCGCAGAAGTCGAGCATCTACGCGACCGACAGCGCAGGCAACCCGCAGCTGCTCGCGTCCTTCTACCAGCAGAACCGCATCGAGGTCGGCTGGGACCAGATCAACCAGTTCGTCAAGGACGCGGCGATCTCGGCTGAGGACCCGCGCTTCTACGAGCACGGCGGTGTCGACCTCACCGGTACCATCCGCGCCGTCGCGATCAGCGCGACGGGACGCGACCTGCAGGGTGGTTCGTCGATCACCCAGCAGTATGTGAAGAACGTGCTCGTGCAGAAGGCCGAGGCCATCACCGACGAGGCCAAGATGAAGGCCGCGTACGAAGAGGCGACGAAGGCGACCCCGGAGCGCAAGCTCAAGGAGATGCGCATGGCCATCGGCCTCGAGAAGCGCTACGGCAAGCAGGACATCCTGCGCGGCTACCTCAACATCGCCGGGTTCGGCGGTCGCACCTACGGCATCGAGGCCGCAGCCAACTACTACTTCGCGACGACTGCCGCCAACCTGAACCTCGAGCAGGCCGCCGCGCTGATGGCGATCGTGAACAACCCGGAGACGCTGCGCCTCGACCGGCCCGACAGCGAGACGAACGGCGCGGCCAACGGGTACGCCCTCACACTCGAACGGCGGAACTACGTCCTCGATCAGATGATCAAGGAGGGCAAGATCACCGAGGAGCAGTACTTCTGGGCGTACCGCCAGCCGATCACGCCGACCATCAACCCGGCGAGCACGGGCTGCCAGACGGCCGTCAACGTCAGCCCGGGAGCCGGTTACTTCTGCGACTACGTCACCCGGGTGTTCCAGAACAACCCGATCTTCGGCGCCACGGAGGACGAACGCTGGGCCGCGTTCAACCGCGGTGGCTACAGCGTGTTCACGACGCTCGATCTCGACGTCCAGGGTGCCGCACAGGCGGCGATCGACGAGCTCATCCCGCGGGTGAGCGACCAGCTCGACATCGGTGCTGTGTCCGTCACCGTGCAGCCCGGAACGGGCCGCATCCTCGCGATGGCCCAGAACAAGGACTACTCGAACGACCCAGACGTCCTGGCCACCGGTGCGAACTACTCCGCGGTCAACTACAACACCGACGTCGATTACGGCGGGTCCACGGGCTTCCAACCCGGATCGACGTACAAGACCTTCACGCTCGCCGAATGGCTCAAAGAGGGGCACGGCCTGAACGAGGGCGTCGACGGCCGGAAACGGTCCCCGTGGGGCACGTTCAAGGACTCGTGCGCCGACGGCGGCACGGTCTACGCCGGTTCCGACTGGAACCCCGGCAACGACGAGGGTGGCAACGGTGGCCAGTACACCGCGCTCCAGTCGACGAAGCAGTCCATCAACACCGGCTTCATCGCGATGGCGAAGCAGCTCGACCTCTGCGGCATCCGTAAGACGGCCGAGTCGATGGGTGTCCATCGCGCCGACGGCGGTCCGCTGCTGCAGTCCCCGGCGACGGTCCTCGGCACCAACGAGGTCGCTCCGCTCAGCATGGCGACGGCCTTCGCGACCTTCGCTTCGGGCGGCATCACCTGCGACCCGATCGCGATCGACCGGGTCGTGAAGCCCGACGGCACCGAGATCCCCGTTCCGCCGGCGAACTGCCGGCAGGGCCTCGAAGCCAACGTCGCCGCTACGGCGAACGTCGCACTCCAGGCGACGTTCAACGGCGGCACGACGAGCTCGTCACGCATCGGCGACGGCATCCCGCTCATCGGCAAGACGGGTACCACCGACAACAACGAGGCGACCTGGATGAGTGGCGCGAGCACGAAGGCGGCGACCGTCGTCGGTGTCTTCAACGCGACCGGCCACGTCAACCTGCGGCGCACCTACTTCGACGCCGGGCAGGCCGCGACGATCCGTCACAAGATCTGGCCGCGGGTCATGGCGACCGCCAACGCGAAGTTCGGCGGCGACGCATTCGGCGACCCCGACCCGTCGCTCATCAACGGCCAGTCGGTCCAGGTGCCCGACGTGGCCGGGAAGACCATCGAAGAGGCGCAGAAGCTCCTCGAGGACGCCGGCTTCGGTTTCGAGAACGGTGGCGCGGGCGACTCCGCCCTGCCGGCCGGCCAGGCGGCGAGCACCAACCCGTCCGGCACGGTGCCGAAGGGCTCCATCGTCACGGTCTACACGAGCAACGGGCTCCTGGGCGTCGTCCCCGACGTCAGCGGAGCGGGCAACTTCGACGCGGCGAAGGCGGCCATCCAGGGCGCCGGGTTCACGAACGTGGGTCAGAAATGCGCGGTCGATCCCGCTGCCACGACACCGAAGGTGACCGGCGTCGATCCACCAGCCGGTACCGCAGCGCGCAAGGACGGCAAGGTGACGGTGACGGTCTCGAAGACCAGCTGTTAGCGTCCTGACGCGAGCACGGAGGGCCCGATCGGTATTCGATCGGGCCCTCCGTCGTCTGCGCCTGGCTCCCCTCCGGGCGTCTTCGGAGGGGCTACCGGTACGCTCGTGGGACGGTCGGCACCACTCGACGACCGAGGAGGAGACGATCGATGGCGGCATCCATGAGCACCGGCGGCAGACTCGGTACGGCGGCAGCCGTTGTGGCGGGCCTCGGGGCCCTCACCCTCGGATACGCGTCGATCGTCGAGCGCAACGCCTTCACGCTCCGCAGGGTGACCGCTCCCGTCCTCCCGCCCGACGCCGAGCCGATCACCGTCCTGCACCTGTCCGATCTCCACATGGCCCCCTGGCAGCGCCGCAAGCAGGCTTGGCTGCGGTCACTCGCCGATCTGCAACCGGATGTCGTGATTAACACGGGCGACAACCTGGGGCACGAGCAGGGCATCGACGGGATCCGGGCCGCGCTCTCCGTGTTCGCCGGTGTCCCGGGCGCGTTCGTGCACGGCTCGAACGACTACTACGGGCCGAGTGCGAAGAACCCGTTCAAGTACTTCGTGCAGTCGTCCTCGAAGCACGTCTCCCCGACGACGCTCGACACGGCTGCGCTCGAGCGGTTCTTCATGGACGAGCTCGGGTGGATGGACCTCAACAACGCGGTCGGTGAGATCTCGATCCGGGGCACCCGCCTCGACCTGTTCGGCGTCGACGACCCGCACAAGCACTTCGACCGACTGGACACGCTGACGGCGCTCATCGACGAGCGACTGGACGCCGAGACGTTGGAGACCGACGACCCGTCGCTGGCCCACACGGTGACGGTCGGCGTGATGCACGCTCCGTATCGGCGGGTGCTCGACGCCTTCGTGACGCAGGGTGCGCAGTTCATCTTCGCGGGGCACACCCACGGTGGCCAGGTCTGTGTGCCGGGCTACGGCGCACTCGTGACGAACTGCGACATCCCCCGGCAGCAGGCGAAGGGGCTCAGCGTCTGGCGGCATGCCCTGCGCTCGGCGTATCTGAACGTGTCGGCGGGGATCGGGACCTCCATCTACGCGCCAGTGCGATTCGCCTGCCGGCCGGAAGCGTCGCTCGTGACCCTCCTCCCCCGCCGCACGGTGGTCTGACCCGGCCCGACTGCCCTTCGACAGGCTCAGGGACCGGGACTCCCCGGCCCGCGCACCCTCCGCCGGTCACTGAGCACCCTCCGCCGGTCACTGAGCACCCTCCGCCGGTCACTGAGCTTGTCGAAGTGCCGCCCTTCGACAGGCTCAGGGACCGGGCCTCTCCGCGGGGAAACAGAGAAGCCCGGTCAGACGATTGCTCATCTGACCGGGCTTGTACTGTCGGGGTAGCGGGATGTGCAACCCGCCAGCCCAGCGGACCGCCAACCCGGGAAACAGAGAAGCCCGGTCAGACGATTTCTCATCTGACCGGGCTCGTACTGTCGG
>NZ_JBOBFV010000007.1:0-45026 GCF_050587365.1 Plantibacter auratus
GCGCTCGACGGGGTCATGCGCCATCTGACCCTGCACGATGACGCCCGCGTCATCCCCGTCCTCGGGGCACCGCACCCCTCGCCGGCCAACGGACGGCACCGCGCCGACCAGCACCTCCGCTCCGTGAACGCGCTGCGCCTCGCGGATCGTCTCGGATCCGGTCGGCGCGTCGCAGATTGACGGCACTGGAGGCAGACGTCCGAGGCTCGGCCGGCACCGGTCGTCGTGACCGATGAGGCGCTGATTTCAGACGGTCCCCGTCCTCGGACCGCTGATGGGAACGGCCTGGTCGTCCACGACGTCGACGGTGCACGCCGCGCCGTGCTGGAGCGTGTGGCCGACGGTGCACTGGCGGTCGATGGCCCGGTGGGTGCGTTCGGACAGTGAGGCGATCCGCTCGGGATCGAGCGCCGACAGGTCGGCGCGGATCACGGCGGTGATCGAGTCGTAGCGGTCCTCATCATCGGGCTTGGTCGCGGTGATGTCGGTGGTCGCTTCGAAGTCGGCTCCGAGCCGGCTGGCGAGGATGTGGTCCGAGGAGAGCATGCCGCAGGCGGCGAGGGCGAGGTGCAGCAGCTCGCCGGGCGAGAACACGCCGTCGGCGTCCGACCCGCCGATGCGGACCTCGGCTCCTCGCGCGTTGCGGCCGATGAAGCTCCTCGGGCCCTCGCGAGTGATGTGCAGCGGCGTGGGTTCGGTGCGCAAGGTCTGCTCCTGTCCGATGTCCGCGCGGCAGCGCGGGCAGTGTCGGTGTCTTCTGAGGGTGGGCGGTGTCTCAGGTGTCGGTGCGGACGAGGGGGGAGTCCGTGCCGCGGACCCTGATGTCGACCCCGGTGATCTCCGACCGGGCGATGCCCGTGGATGCCGCGAGGTCGATGGCGCGCTGTCCGGCCGCCGTCCAGGTGGCGACGGCGGTCGTGCTGCCGTCTGTGCGGGTGATGACGAGTTCGTACTCGGTGCCGGCGGGCGCGTCACCACTGTAGGTGCAGGTCCACTCCAGCCGGGTGCCCCACGGCTTCCCCTCGACCTGGATGTCTGCGGCGAGAGCGGGATCGGCCGCGATCGGGTCCATCGGTTCCAGGGTCGCCTCGCTCGCCACGGGAGCGTCCGCGATGCCCGTGCCGAGCGCGATCCCTCCGAAGACGGAGGCGGTCACGGCGGCTGTGACGGCGAGGGACGTCACCAGCCGGCGCTGACGTCGGCGCGTCCGGACACGGTGGGCGATGCCGGGCAGGGTCACCAGGGTCGGCGGCGTGTCCTCGCCGTCGTCCGGTGCGGTGATGGCGAGAGCGTCCTCGAGGGAGAGGCGACCGACGATGCCGGGCAGTCCTGCCAGCTCTGCCACGGCTGCGCGGCAGGCCGCGCAGCCGCTGAGGTGCTGCTCGTACTCGAGTCGCTGATCCGCGGGGAGAGCGCCGAGGACGTAGGACGCGTCCCAGTCGCGGTACTCGTCCTCCGTCGCGGAGCTTCCGTGGTGGTCGTTCATCGGGTGACGCCCCTTTCCTGCAGAGCCAGTCGCAGTCCGCGCAGTCCGTAGTGCAATCTAGATCTCGCTGTCCCCTCGGGAATGGAGTGCCGGCGGGCGATCTCGGGGGTGGTGTGCCCGAGGAAGTACGCGTCCACCACGATCTGGCGATGCTCCACCGACAGCGATGCGAGAGCGTCCGCGATCAGGATGCTGTCCAGGACGGCGTCGGTGCGATCGGGGACGCCGCCGCCGCCGTCGTCGTCCTCCGCCGGGACCTCGCGTCGGCTCCGAGCGGAGCGGGCGTCGTCGATGACGAGGTTGCGGGCGACGGTGAACAACCACGCGCGAGCAGCGTCGGCGTCGCGTTCGAGGACCTGCGGGCGCTGCCAGGCCCGCACCATCGTCTCCTGCACGACGTCCTCCGTCAGCGCCGCGTTCCGAGTGAGGTTCTGCACGAATCGCCGCAACGCCGGGCCGTGACTCTCGTACAACGCCGCCAGGAGCTCATCGACGGGGCGGGGCACAGCACTCACCGCCTCGAAGCGCCACGGTGCGCCCCCTCATCCCGGTTGCTGCGATCACTGCCGGTCATCCCTTCCGTCCTTGCCTGTCGAGGACCGGCGACCCGTCTGGGCGCTTCGCTACGCGCGGGGACGGGTCGCCGTCGCATCAGGGCGCCGGGGTGGCGGTGCTCATGGCCGCGGCTTCCTTGTTCATCGTGCCGTCAGGGAGGAGGACGTACCAAGCGTCCTTCACGCCCTGTCCGTTGACCTGGCCCGGCGCGGTGTCCTTCGCGAAGCGGTAGACCGGCCATCCGTCGACGGTCAGCTGGGCCGTCCCGTCGGTGCGCGTGATCGAGCCGACCTCTCCGGTGATCCCGTCCGCGGCGGACGTGCTGGTCGCCGATACCGCCGGCCACAGCGTGGCGCACTCGTCGTAGCAGCTGCTGCTGCCCGAGTCCTGCGTGTCCATCATGAAGGTGTAGACGGTGTAACCGGCCTCGTCCGTGATGATCTCGCCCAACGGCGAGGACGCCGTCGTGAGAGCCGCCGTCTCAGCCGAGGGGGTCGCGGTAGCGGAGGGGCTGTCGGCCGGCGCTTCCGACGAGTCAGCCGGGCCGGCCGCCGTCGAGCATCCGGCGAGAAGGACGGCGGCGAACGCCGCAGTCGTCACAGTGGTCGCGATTCGCTTGAGCATGATGCCTCCTGTAGTGCGGGGACCGAGGTGGTCCCACCGAGGACACGACACAGCAGTCGCGAACGTTCAACGAGGCGATAAATTGCTGGCAGAGCATCTGCGCGGCAGGCGGCTTCAGCGGGAGCGATGATCCGTTGCGCGTACCTTCGCGTGAGGGCCTGAGACAGCGCGCTGCTCGCCGGCATCCCCGCGCAGACCGAGGCGAACGAGCACGCAGACCGCCAGGTAACGGCGCCCGCGGCCGTACTGCTGAGGATCCGGGCCACCTCGTCGGGTGGGATCGCCGCATCGCTGTATCGCCACCAGACGGACGCCACTCGGCGCGCACCTGCTAGCGAGCAGACAGCCTCCCAGTAGAGGCTCGTCCTCTGGCCGACCCACCGCCTCGGCGGCAGGCACCACGAGCAGATGGACGCCGACCTCGGTCGGCGTTGTGGTGCGCGCTGGGCGCATTGTGCCTGGAAGCCTCCGGCAGCGTACGGGCCTCCGGTGTCCACGCGAGCCGCTGCGCGGCCAGCTCCTCCGAGGTGCTCGGCACGCGGTCGCTGCGCTCCAGGTTGTGGGCCGCCCTGACTCTGGCGCGGAAGGTGCCGGCCCGACCTCCAATGTGTCCCAAGTCATGGGTTGCGAGACGTCTCGACAGGCGTTGCGTTGACGCAGGGGCCGGCCGGCGTGCGCTGGCCCGCAACCATGTGTCGCAAGCTGAGTGGCCGGTACGGGTACCAGAGCACGGTTGCGAGACGGCGACGGTGGGCTGGCGAGGACACGTGCCGGTGTGGATCCGTAGTTGACGGATCATCGACGCGTGAGACACTAGGGGAGTCACCCCATCGCGGTGGGGATGAAAGTGAGCCTCGGGAGTTCCTGCTGGAAGTAGGGCCCGGGGCTTTGCGCTTTAACCGGTCAGCCGTCGACGGCGATGATCTGGATCTCGCCCAGCGCGGCCAACGGCCCGGGGTTCCCGATGCGGTCCTGCACGATGGCGCCGCAGACGATGTCTGCCACCCAGAGGGCGGGTTCCAGCGGCCCTTGTACGTGGTCGAGTTGGACGGGGTGCGGGAGCACACGACCGGCACCGTTGTCGATGCGAGTACCGCGCATGCCCTGCTGGTCGTGGCGCTGGTGTACGGGTTCGCGATGCTCGGCTTCGCGCTGCTGTGGACCGTCATCGCCCTCGCGATCACCATCCGCACTGCCCGCGAACACTTGCCGTTCAGCCTGACTTGGTGGTCCTTCACGTTCCCCGTCGGGACCTGCGTCACCGGCCTGAACGGGCTCGCCCTGCACTCAGGCCTGACCGTCGTTGCCGTCCTCGCCGTCATCTACTACGCCGGCCTCGTCGCCGCATGGATCACCGTTGCCCTTCGCACCTTTCACGGATCCGTCATCCGTGGCACCCTGCTGGCACCGCCACAGCCGGCATGAGTACCCCCGAGGAACTCGCTGACGTTCGATCACTGAACGGTCTCGCGGAGACGTGGCGGACCGCGCCCGACGGCAGCCGACGGTTCGTCCCGAGCTTCGACCCACGATCCGGCGGCAGATTCAGCCGTGTCCTGGTCCTGATGCAGTCGCCCGGCCCCCAGACCATCGCCGCAGCGCACGCAGCGATCTGCAGCGAGGACAACCCGGGCCCGACCGCGGCCGCGTTCCGAGCAGCCCGTATCGAGTCCGGACTCGCACGCGGCCAGTACGTCCGCTGGAACCTCATCCCATGGGAACTGCCCGACCGCGTGCGACCCGCGGACATCGACGAGGGGCGGCATGCCCTCGCCACACTGCTCGCGGCCCTCCCCGCTCTCACTGCGATCGTCACGTACGGGGCCGTTGCCCTCGACGGCGTCATGCGACACTTCACCCTGGACGAGCACCCCCGACTCCTTCCGGTCATCGCAGCACCACATCCGTCTCCCGCCAACGGCCGCCACCGATCGGAACAACACCTCCGTTCCGTGCAAGCACTCCGGCTCGCCGCGCGAGCGCGGCAGACGTAACAAATACGAACGATTCCGCTACAACTATCCGTACCGGCGCTCAGTCCGGGTGCGAGGCGCCGTGTCTTGTAGCGGAACCCAGTCCCAGAATCTACGTGCCGCCACTACCCCTCCTGGTCGAGTTTCGCTACGTTCTCTTCATGGGTCACCTTCTCGGGTATGCGCGCGTGTCCACCACAGACCAGGACGCGTCGCTGCAGATCGACGCGCTCAACGCCGCTGGCTGCTACCGCGTGTTCGTCGACACCATGTCCGGGTCGCTCCAACACCGGCCCGAGCTCGACAAGCTCCTCGACCAGCTCCGCCCCGGCGACACTCTCGTCGTCTGGCGACTCGACCGGCTCGGCCGGTCCATCCGGCACCTCATCGATCAGCTGCACGCTCTCGCCGAGCGCGGCATCGGGTTCCGGTCCCTGCAGGAGACCATCGACACCACCTCGCCCGGCGGCCGGCTCGTGTTCCACGTCTTCGCCGCGTTGGCGGAGTTCGAACGGGACCTCATCAAGGAACGCACCAACGCCGGCCTCGCCGCCGCTCGAGCCCGCGGCCGCACCGGCGGCCGACCATCTCGGCTCTCCGCGGACCAGGTGCGCACCGCACGCCGGCTCTACGAACAGCAGGACATGACCGTCGCGCAGATCGGCGACGTGCTCGGCGTTAGCCGCACCACCATCTACCGTGCACTCGCGAAGCACGCCGAGCCCGTCGCGGCGCGACGAACCAAGCCTTCCCCAACGATGTAGCTGGCTATGGACGCGAGCGAGCGGTGGGGCATCCTTCGACTGCACGTCGAGGACGCCATCCCGCTCGCCACCCTGGCCCGCACCACGGGCGTCGCTGAGCGCACCCTGCAACGCTGGTTGGCCCGCTACCGAACCGGCGGATACCCGGCTCTCGCCGACGGCACCCGCACCGATCACGGCGCCCGACGGACGGCACCGGAACTGGTGCGCCTGATTGAGGGGCTCGCACTCACCAAGCCACGACCTTCGATCGCCACGATTCACCGCCAGGTCGACAATTACTGCACCAAACGAGGTCTCTCAGCGCCGTCGTACTCCGTTGTGCGGTCGATCGTGAACGGGCTTGATCCCGGGATGGTGACGCTCGCGCTTGAGGGGCCCGCGTCATATCGGGACAAGCACGAACTGCTGCTCCGACGTCGTGCGGATCGCCCCAACGCGATCTGGCAGGCGGACCACACGATGCTCGATCTGCTCATCGTCGGACCCGACGGCAAGCCCGAACGGCCGTGGTTGACGGTGATCCTCGACGACTACTCCCGCGCGGTCTGCGGGTACATGGTGTTCCTCGGCGCCCCATCCGCCGCGAACACCGCGCTCGCGCTCCGGCAAGCGATCTGGCACAAGCCGGAACCGGACTGGCCTGTCTGCGGGATCCCAGACGTGCTCTACACAGACCACGGGTCCGACTTCACCAGCCACCGAATCGGCGACACCGCCGCCGTGCTGCACCTCCGCATCATCCACTCGCAGGTCGCTCGCCCCCAGGGCCGCGGGAAGATCGAGCGGTTCTTCGGCACCATCAACACCGAGCTGCTCCCAACGCTCCCCGGCCACCTCGCACCCGGATCCTCGGCGCCGGCGCCGACGCCGGCGCTGGATCTCGCCGGTGTCGACAGTGCCATCAACACGTTCATCCGCCGCTACAACGCCCGCATCCACCGCGAGCTCCGGAAGAGCCCACTGGAAGCGTGGATCGCAGACGGGTGGCTGCCACGAATGCCGGACTCCCTCGAGCAGCT
This sequence comes from Plantibacter auratus, assembly GCF_050587365.1. Taxonomy (NCBI): domain Bacteria; kingdom Bacillati; phylum Actinomycetota; class Actinomycetes; order Micrococcales; family Microbacteriaceae; genus Plantibacter; species Plantibacter auratus. Next base: position 6,425 of record NZ_JBOBFV010000007.1, read on the forward strand.
CGACGGGTTCCTGCTCACCGTCCCGACCACGCGTGTCGTGCAACGAGACGGCATCCACTTCGAAGGGCTCCGCTACACCGCAACCACTCTCGCACCCTTCGTGGGCAGCACCGTCAGCGTCCGGTACGACCCCCGCGACGTCACCGAGATCCGTGTCTTTCACCGCGACGCGTTCCTGTGCACCGCGATCAGTACCGCGCATCAGACCGAGACCATCAGTCTCAAGCAGATCCAGGCCGCCCGGAACGCGCAACGAAGAGCCCTGCGCGGGCAGATCCGCGAACGCATCGCGATCGTCCGCCCCACACCCGATGATCACACCCCACCAGCACCCGCACCGGCACCGGATCAACCGCGACTGATGACCTACGAGGAGGACCGGTCATGACGAGCCAGTTCATCATCACGAAGGAACACCGTCGGTTCGCGGAGTTCGCCGACGCCGTCCGGAAGCAGAACACCATCGGCGTCTGCTTCGGCCCCGCTGGCGTCGGCAAGACCCTCTCCGCACGCCGCTACGCCCACTGGGACAGCATCGGCCCGTTCATCGCCAGATGGGCCGCACGCAGCGAAGACGACACGAAGATCTACGCCGCCGCCCACCGAGCCCGCACCGTCTTCTACACGCCCGAGGTCTCCGCCACGATGCGCGCCCTGCAGGACGACCTCCGGCACGACATGCTCCGCACCGAACGCTGCATCGAGGAACACCTCCTGCTCCAGGGTCGCCACTTCGACCACGCACACGGCCCCAACCCGTCCCTGCTCGAGCTGATCATCATCGACGAGTCCGAACGCCTCACCGGCAACGCGATCGAGTGGCTCCGCGACCAGTACGACCGCACCGGCATAGCGATGATCCTCATCGGCATGCCCGGCATCGAGAAGCAGTTCAGCCACTACCCGCAGCTCTACAGCCGCCTCGGTTTCGCCCACCAGTACCGTCCGCTCGGCCACGACGAGCTGCTCTTCGTCCTCGAACGTCAATGGCGCAAGCTCGGCAAGACGCTCGACCCCGACGACTTCACCGACGCGCAAGCCATCGCCGCCGTCGAACGCATCACCCGCGGCAACTTCCGGCTCCTTGAGCGCCTCCTCCCTCAGATCCAACGCGTCCTGAAGATCAACGAGCTCGACGTCATCACCAACGACGTCGTCGAGGCCGCCCGCAGCACCCTCGTCATCGGCACCACCTGACCCGACACCGATCGCAGCGAAAACGACGACACAGAGCGAGGCTGCTCACAGGAATCCCGGTCGCCGTCGCGTCTCGGATAACTGGTCCGATATAAGTTCCGGTGACGGTACCTCATGCGAGACTGCACGCATGGCTCCATCTACTCTCATCGGCTACGCGCGCGTGTCGACCGACGCTCAGGACCTTACGGCGCAGCACGATGCATTGCTCGCGCTCGGCGTACCTGAGCGGCTGATCTACAGCGACAAGGGCATGACCGGCACCAACCGTGAACGGCCAGGGCTCCGAGAAGCTCTGGCGGCGTGCAGGGAGGGAGACACCCTCGTCGTCACGAAGCTCGATCGCCTCGCAAGATCACTGCGGGACGCAACCGATATTGCCGAGGAGCTGACGAGACGTCAGGTCCGACTGAACCTGGGTGGGACGATCTACGATCCGACGGACCCAATCGGGCGGCTGCTGTTCAACGTCCTCGGCATGGTGGCCGAGTTCGAGTCAGACCTGATTCGAGCGCGGACCCGCGAAGGCATGGCCGTGGCGAGGGCGCGGGGGAAGCTGAAGGGACGCAAGCCGAAGCTTTCCCCCGTGCAGGAGCGGCACTTGGTAGCCCTACATCGCGCCGGGGACCACTCGGTTAGCGAGCTGGTCGCTCTGTTCGGCATCGGACGCGCAACGGTCTACCGCGCCTTGGATCGGAACCCGATCGACGTCGACGCTCAGGTAACGCTCCCCCGGATCGACTCATGATCGACCCCGGCACGGGGGCGATCGTCGGCGCTAGCGTCGCGTCGCTGACGGCTCTCGTTGTGGGACTCAGTGGAGCCCGAATGAACCGACGAACTGCACTGGATGCTCAGCGAGGAGGCGAGCGAGCAAAGGCCCTGGTTCGCGTGCTTCACATCGTCGAAATGAACGGGCAGGGCGTGCAGGACCGGATCTTCAACCTGACCCAGGCTCGGCAGAAGAACGACTTGGGACGGGACCCCGTGACACATGAGCCGGACGATCCATACGCTCCGCACCAGCGGGCCGCTCGGGCTCTGTCCGCGAAGGAGCTGGCGGAGGCTGCCGCTCTGCTCGCGGCCTACGGATCGGGTGACATCGATCCGGTGCACAAACGGTGGATCACCGCCCTCGATCGGATCGAGGACGAGTACGTGAACTCAGAGTTCCGATACTGGGAACGCCAGGAACGCGCGGTGCCGAACGACTTCGCGGCCGTCCTGCAGGACGAGCGGAACCTGCGCGCGGAGCTGGGTTCTCGCGTCCGACAAGTTCTCGAGGACGGGCGAGTTCGTCGATTCCGCAGGCTGTAGTCGCGGACGCGACTACTCCCCCATGGGGCGCCCCTGGGGCAGCTCACGCGCTCCAATGGCAGGGAACGGCTGTCCGCCGTTGTACTTCGCTTCAAGTGCGGCGACCTTCTCCATCACGGCATCGTCGATGAACTTCGACAGCGACCGTGAACCCTCCTGCACCTGAGTGTGCAGGATCGCGCCGCGAACGCGGTCAGTGTCGGCAGGGTCCTGGTAGAAGCTCACCTTGGGGCGGTACTTCTTCGCCTCGACAGTCGCTGCCGCAGGCTTCGAGGCAGGCTTGCTCTGCGCCTTCTCTACGGGGGCCGGCGGTGCAGCGACCTCGGCCGGTTCGGTGGCAGCGGCTGCGGGCGGGGCGATGGGGTTCGATCCGGTCAGGCTGGACTTGCGGGGTGCTGGGCGGTTCATGAGGGCTCTCCTTCGATGCTGGCGAGGTGATCGGCGTAGAGCGTTCCGAGCGCGGTTGCCTCGGCGCTCCCCCACTCGTCGAGGCCTCGTGAGGCCTCGGTGGCGTCGGAGATTACGACGCGCTTCGGGATCGGCGGGGAGAGCAAGGGCAGGTCGCGGGCCTCGGCTACGTCTTCGAGGTCGTTGAGCCACTGCTGAGCGCCCACGGTGCGTTCCTCGTACTGGTTGACGACGATTCCGGCGACACGCAATGCGGGGTTGTAGTAGCTCCTGACGCTCTCGATGGTGTCGAGGAGCTGCGACAGTCCATCCAAGCTCCATTTCTTCGCGTGCGTGACCACGACAACGCCCTGAGCGGCCGTCAGGGCGTTGATGGTGAGCTGGTCGAGCGATGGGGCGCAGTCGATCAGGATCAGGTCGTAGTCGTCCGCCACGGTGGCCAGAGCCTCGCGCAGACGAACCTCTCGACCTGCTCCGGCGATCGTGAGCTCGTCGCGAACTGCGCCGAGCGTGACGCCGCTCGTGGGTACGACGTCGAGGCCGTCCCAGACGCCCGCCACGATGACGTCGCGGAGAGTTTCGGGGGCTCGAGTACTGAGCGCGTCTGCGAGGCCTGCCTGATCCCCTTCTACGGGCTCTGCGGTGGCGTTGCTGGTGAGGTTGCCCTGCGGGTCAAGGTCGATGGCGAGGACGCGGCGTCCAGCTAGCACGGCGCGGCGTGCGTGCTGGAACACGGTCGTGCTCTTGCCAACCCCGCCCTTCTGGTTGCAGTAGGCGCGAATCTGAGCGGTCATGGGTATTGCCTCCAATAGGGTTAATAGTACCGTTAGGGTCGCGTATTGCAAGCGACCCTAACAGTACTATTAGCGTCACTTTGTCAGATGAGGGTGCAACATCTCGGCTACTGCTCGGGCACTGGCCCAACGCCGGTCTGCATCGGCTCGGTCTTCGGCGCTGTAGTCGCCATAGCTCGCCTGGTGCTTGAAGTCGGCACGGCCTCGCTCAGCCAGGCGCAGCAGCTCCTCCAGGCCCGCCACGGTGTCCCCGTCGAGCACGAGCACGCGGCCGTGGTCCGTGGCGACAGCGAGCGGGTCGCTGAGACTGTCGACGTGCAGCACGTGAGACTCCCCCTCGCGGGCTATGTACGCCGTGGCGATCGTGCACGAGGAGTCGTCCTCGAAGTCCACACGGCCGTAGTCGTCGGCCGCGGCCGGGCGTGGGCTTTCGTTGCCGGTGATTCCGTCGCGAACCCAGACGAGCGGTTCCAGTCGAGCGCCGGTGTCATAGGGGGTTGGTTCGTGGTTTGTCATGCTGATTCCCTTCGACTCTGTTAGTACTAATAGTACTATTACCGTTGTGTCGCGTCAAGTCTGGATGAGCTTGCCGACGCGCTCGATCTGGTCAGGTCGAAAGCCGGACCAGTGGTCATCGTCGTCGACAACGACAATCGGTGCTTGTTGATACCCCAGCTCCTTGACGTACTCGACGGCAGCCGGGTTCTCGCTCAGATCGACGATGCGATAGGGGATGCCGCCGTTGTCGAGTGCTCGATAGGTGGCCATGCACTGCACGCACCTCGTCTTCGAGTAGACCACCAGCTCCTTGTCGATCATGTCGCCCATTGTGTCCTGACCCTTCCCTACATTCACAGCACTATTGGTACTATCAGTACTATTACCACCGTCATGACATTGCCCGATCATCCGAACGCCTCTTCCCAGCAGCTCGGGTGCGTGCCTGAAATCAGCAGCTCGCGGGTGGCTGGCGCGACGTCGGGCAGGACGTCCTGGATAGGCGTGCGAGCCTCAACGGCGGCGGCCTGCTCAGGCGTCAGCTCGACGTCAGTCGTCCGGCGGCAGAACATGCACGGGCGGGTGGTAATAGTCACGGTCTCGGCGGTGCGGTTCGTCACGGTGGTTCCCTTTCCTTGTCTACCCCTAATAGTACTATTACCGCAGCTCGAAAGCAACGGTAATAGTACTATTGAGCTAAGCGGCGGTGTCGTCTTCGTCGGTCTCGGTGAGGGCGTCGGCCAGGGTGTGCGCGGTGCGGAGCACGTTCGCGGCGGTCGCCTTAATGGTCTCGGCTTCGCAGTTACTCCACCCGGCGACGTAGCCCACGCTGTAGTCGCTGGTGTCGAGTCCGAGGATCCCAGCGACGATGTAGGCGACGCTCTCGGCTTCTGTCTCCTTGATGCCGCGGTGCGCGACGTACTCGCCGGGCTCATCGTCGGAGTGCAGCAACACGTGGGCAGCCTCGTGAAGCGCGGTCTTGGCGGCCTGGGCGGGGGAGAGATCCGCGTCGACCACGACGCGCTGCGTCCCGTCCATGACGGTGTAGCCGTTGACGTCTCCGGCGATGGGCTCGCGGTCGACGGTCCAGCCCTTGCCGGTGAGGTAGTCCGTCACGGCGTGGAAGATGCCTGCCGGATCGTCTCCGGTGAGTGTTTGGGCGATGTTGCTCGGGTCGCCTTCGTCCTCGTCGATCAGGTCGGTCTGTCCCAGCTCGAACACGGAGACCGGGAAGAATCGCACGCGGCGCTGTTCTTCCTCCTCGCCGGTCTTCTCGTTCTCGGCCGTCTCGCGGACGTCACGCCCGCCGAAAATGCGGATGCCCGTCTCTCCCTTGCGCACCTGGCGGTTGAGCTGCTGCCATGTCCGGTATCCGGCGACGTATGACGCTTCGGGGCACTGGGCGAAGATCAGCAGGAGGTTACCCAGGCTGTAGCGATGGAACGACTGGGCGAACGTCAGGAACCGCGCCCACACCTCGGACTCGCGCAGCTCCTCGACCTGCTCCGCGATAGTGGCTTGCAGCGCCTCGGCCTCGGCGCGACGCTCTTCGGGGCTCTTGGTGTTCTTGACCTTGCGGACCATCTCACTACCTCCAACGGTATTAGTACTATTGGGGCCAACATCCCGACCCCCTCCACGTTTTTTTGCCGTGAAGGCGGTTTATCCGCCGCTAGGGAGCGCCTGGTGGAGTGCAACCCGAAGGGCGGGGGAGGAGAGAGTTTCTGGCCGAAATAAGGAGCGCAGCGACGCGGCGGGAAAGTCTCGGGGGAGCCGGCGGCGTAGCCGCTTGCATGGAGCCTGGCCGACCGTATGCTGCCGAAGGCTTCACGGTAAAAGAACGAGCGCCGCAGGCGCGACAGGAGCCGGCCGCGCAGCGGCTGTCGAGCACGGCCCTCGGCCGCCCCGGCGCTACTACTTCATCCGTGAGTCAGAGGCCACGAACGGCAAGACTTTCTGAGTGAGGAGCATGTAGATCTTGGCTTGCTGACGGCGATTGATGGCGTCCTTGTCACGCTTGTTGAACATCTTCAACAGGAACTCGTAGTCGCCTTCGCCGTCGTGGTTGTTCCATTGATCGGGAGTGAACACGTCCTGAAACCAGAAGTACTCGAGCATCGCTCGTGAGAAGTGGTCGGCGGTGAGTTCGATCGACTTTCCGTCGCGGAGGGTCTTCCGCAGCGCCAACAGGTCGCCGAGAAGGTCAACCTGCCGATTCAGATCGTTGCGGCCGAACTGATTGACGCACGTGCTGCCGATTGGGTAGAGAACTGCCTGGTTGTTGACGTTCTCGATCGTGAACAGTTGGACGAGATTCTGCTGACCACAGACGCAGACTCCCCGGCCGGCTGGGTCTTCCTCGACCTCAATGACTTCCCATTCCTGGACCGCCGTGGCCCAGGCGTTGGACACGGACGCATCAGTGACCGCCCGCACTAGCGTGTCGAAACTCTGGGATGTCATCTATGCCCCCTCGGTTGACTGTATCGAACCGGATTGGGGGCGGGGAGACCTGATGAGTGGGCTCGGTCACGAAAAGGTGTCAGGGATCTTGCGCATCTTTTTGCGTCAGGCGATCCGTACGGCTCCGAGTAGGTCGCTGAGCATCTGCTCGGTGGCGTCGAGGGGCTCGGTGCGCTCGAACACCGGAGCACGCTGGGCGACCCCTCCGCGTTCGTCCTGGACGACGCGGCGCGCTTCTCGCCAGTCCAACCGACCGTCGCCGCGGCGAGGGTGCGGGCCGTAGGCGTTGGTGCCGTCCTCGGGCACGAGGGCGAGCTGTCCGCGGCCTGGTCGACGCTTCGAGCTGGTGCGCCGTGGTGCGCGCATCCAGGTGTCCTCGGCACGCCACCAAGCCCACAGTTCGCGCTCGATGCTGTAGCGCTCGGCTCGCTGGGCCAGGCTGCCGTCGACCCCGGCTCGGACGGCAGCGGCTCGACGCCGGTCGACGGCGGTCCTGCGCCAGCCCTGTGCGGTTCGCACGAGCACGCCGGCCGACGTCAGCCGGTCGAGGGTGAGAGCGGTTCGGGTGAAGCTGGCTCCGGTGGCACGGCTGATGTCATCGAGGGTCTGAGGTTCGGAACTGGTTCGGGCGTAGGTGTTCCCGGCGTGGTGGCCAAGGGCAGGACGTCCCAGCGTGAAGAGGTCGTGTGCAGCGGCAGTAGTCCGGTCAGTGAGAGTTGCAAGGAGGGCCGTACGTTCGGCGGCACCAGTGGTCGTCGGGGAGAGTTGATCTTGCGGCCCCGGCCCCTGCGGGGCGCGGGTCCGCTTGTGACCGACGTCTGACTGGAAGCTGGGGATAACCTGCGCGGGGTCGATCGTCCAGTGCGCGCCGTGCGGTCCATCGGCTGCGCGGACGTGGGCGATCCATCCGTCATCGGAGAGACGCAGGAGCGCCGTGCGCGCCGTCTCGCGTCCTACTCCGGCCAACAGGGCCAGGCGGCGGGTGTCGGCCTCCACAGCGGCGCTGAGGGCTTGCAGGGTGATGAGGCAGAGGACGTCGAGGATGCGGCGATCGGCAGGGCCGCCTCCGCGGGTCCAGCGGCCTGCTGAGGCGTCGGCGCGGGCTTGCAGCTCGCGTACGTGGGCGGCGATCGCGCCGGCCCGGCGGTCGAATGTGGGATCGTCCCCGATCTGTCGATCGGTCGTGGCCACGAACTTCACGGCCTTGTCCCACTGCCGGCGCAGTACTCGGGCGGCGTCAGTGCGGCCGCGTGTGCGGCGGGTGCCGCCGTCGCGGTAGCTGCGTACGTGCTCCAGGCCCGGCGCGGTGTCGACGAGGGCGGCGACGTCGGCGTGCCGCCACCTGGCGGCCGCGGCTCCGATGAGTACCCGCCAAAGGGTTGCCGAGGCGTCGCCGTGGGCGGCATCCTCGCGCAGCGCGGCCGCGCTCACGGCCGCGAGCTCACGACGCGGGCCGGGCAGGAACAGCCGGGAGTGATCGTCGAGTGGCAGGGGCTTGTGGGGGTCAATCGTGTGGGCGGGCTCGGCGTCGTCGACGAGGCGTGCGAGGCGCTGCGTGAGGGCGCGAACCTGCGCCACGGTGCCCGTGGGTTCAGTGAGCGTGCGCAGCTCGCCGCTGAGGACGGTGGAGTGACCACCGGCACGGTGCGGCGCCCCTGGCGGCCGCACGCATCCGGTGGCCGCGTTGTTGAGCTGCGACGTGTCGAGGGTCGGGCAGACGTGCTTCGCGAAGCGAGCCAGCTCGGCCGCGGCGCGCTCGTCGACGCCTTCGGCCAAGGCGGCCCAGACGTGGCGGCCGCCGGACGGGCCGGAGGCACAGACGACGGGCTGTAGGCCGACGTCGACGAGGAGGCCGGCGAGCACGTCGGCGTCGCGAGCAGCTGCGGCGGCCGCACCGGGAGTCTTGGCGTCGAGGTCGAAGCAGAGCAGACGGAACAGCCCATCGCGGCCGGCGAGGTAGACCGCCCACGGGCGGACGGGCTCGGTCCCGGTGATGCGCTGCCAGCCGGTGTAGGTGTTCAGGACGTCGCCGTAGGCGTCTACGGCAGCCACGCGGACGGTCGGCCGGGGGCTCAGAGCGCCGGTGAGGGTCCACGACTCGGCGGAGGCACCGTGGCGAGTGCTCGGGTTCAGCATTTGCGCACCCTGGCGATGGACACGCCGGGCGCAGGGTTCAGAAAGACGGACACAACCGTGTCCTCGTGCGTTACTATGGCTCCATCACCTCCAGTGGGTGGGTACGGAAAAGCCTCCGGGCGGATCCGGATCTGTTTCTAGGGGATTAGCTCGAACCGAAACTTTGGTCGGTGCAGGTTCTGAGCTACGAATCTTTGAGGGGCCCGGTGCGAAAGCACCGGGCTTCTTCGTTTAAGCGGCGGCTGAGTCGGTGGCCTCCGTCACTTCAAGCGTGGGCGAGAACACGGGCAGGCTCCCGTGTTCAGCTCGGACCAGGGCGAGCAGCTGCTCCAGGTAGAGCGAGCGGGAGACGTTGCCGGACGCTGTGCACACGGCGGACAGCTCCGCATCGGTCGTCGGGTCGAGGTAGACCTTGCGAGTCTTCGCCGTCGTGCCGGTAGCGAGACGGTTACGCTTCACACCTGCGTTGGTCCCCTGAGTCATGGACACATGATCCCGCGTTAAGGGACCGCTTAACAGTCGCCCTCGCGGCGTGTCGGATTCCGTGTTGCGGACGTGTGAGCGGCCGGCAGAGTCAGCGGTCGCCACGATCGTCCCATTCATGCGGGCCACGATACTGGATTCTCTACGTCAATAGTGACGGTCACAGTCAAATCTGACAGTCAGTCAAGAAATTGGGATAGGTGATTACCCCCGCAGGGCCGCCTGGGGTGGTGAACCCGTTGTGTACTAGTGGGTACCCACTAGGAGGCCACTCAATTGACGATCATCACTGCGCTGTTCGCCGTGGGCTGCGTTGTGCTCGTGACCAAGCTGCCTCGGCTGCTCCGAGGCGAGGGCACGAACGCGTTCGTCGCGACGCTCTTGCTCACGCTCTCGATCGGCCTCGCGATCCCACAGCCATACCTCGTGATCGACCGGCTGCTGGGTGGCCACAACGTCGCCAACCTGATCTTGCACTTGATGCTGACCGCAGCGTTCTTCTTCATCGGTCTGGGCCTGGCTGACGCCCACCTTGGCGAGCGGGCTCGACGGCTCATCAAGGGCCCGGTGGGCCTGGTGGTTCTTGCTCTCGTGCTCGGGCTCACGATTCTGTTCTTTGCCCTGAGCGACACGTCGGACAGTGCGACCGGCATGTCCGCGGTGGATCGCCAGTGGACGATCACCGCTTACGGCACGATGGGCCGGGTGTACCCGGCTTTCATCGCGTTGGCGATCATTCCACCGATGGCTGCCGCCGTAGCGAATCAGAAGCGTTCTCGGTCGCTGCGCGTCGTTTCGGCACTACAGGTCGCTGCGTTCTCGATCACGGTGCTGACGCTCCCGATCCAAGCGCTCGAACTGGTCCCGGGCGTCGACGTCGGAGGGATCTACACCGTTCCGACGTGGATCGCGGTCGGGTTCTTCCTCGCGGGGGCTGTGGGGCTCGAGCTAGCTCGTTACCAGGGCCAGGATCGGCAGGTAGCAGAGGAAGACGGCAACGCCGCTGCCGTACCCAGCTAGGACCTGGAGGGGAGTGTGTGCGCTCTCCCTGACGCGGGCCCAGCCGACTGCGACTGGGACGAGCAGCAACACGCCCGCGATGAGGGGCGGCAGATAGGTGAACTGCAGGACGCCAACGAACGCGGCTATGGCTGCGTGGATCGAGAGCTTCCACACGAGGTTCACGGCTGTCACAACCAGGAGCCCGAGTATCGAGGCGATCCCGACTGCGAGGAGCTGAGCGCCGGCACCGAGCCAGATCAGCAGCGATACCCCGACGATGACTGACACCAGCACGCAGGCCAGAATCGGTCCGCGCTGGCGTCGTTCGGAGACGAATCGCCCGCTCACCCGGCCCGAACGGGCGAGGAGAATGAGCGCGGCGTAGGGCAGTACGGCGATCAACAGCGATCCGAGCAGCGCGGTCCAGATGCCGCGCGCCCCGGTTTGCGCCCCAGCTTGGACGAGGGCGAACGTTAGGAGGGGTGCCGGCCCGAATATCTCTGACAGCACCTGGGCGACACGGAGGCTACTGCGCGGGCTCGAAGAAGGTTGCACCCAAAGACAGTAGTGCCAGCCGCTCTAGAGGTTGCGGCGAAGCCGGTCGTCTATCTCCTGCGCGTCCGACACGTCGTCAGCCTCCGCGACTGCTGCGCGCTCGATCGCGTCGGAGAGCAGCGCCTCGTGCGGAAGATCCAGACCGCTGCACAGGGCGAGGAACTCGTAGACCGTCGCCGGGCGTCGCCCTCGCAAGATCCGCAGGACGGTCTGCGGGTTGAGACCGACCCGTCGAGCGAGCACGGTCGGAGTGACGTCAGCCGCGGCCGTGTGCGAGCGAAGCACCAGCGCTAGGGCGCGCTGTAAGTAGGTTTCGCTCGGAAATGCGGGCATCTGTCAATCGTAGAGGGAAGGAGCTTCCCCTTACGCAGCGCAAACCGGTGATTTCCCTCGTTTGAGCCTCAAATTTGATAGTCTGAATCTGTTTAGAACGTACATATCCAGATTTGACGCCGTTGTGTCGGTTGTTTGGGGGACTAATTGCCCCTCAGGTCGCCTGGTTCCGGCCACCCGGCCGCGGTAACGAGCGCAGAACTAGAGGGGGCCACAGTGTGGCGTGATTTTGTCAGCGAAGCTGACGGCACAGTCCGAGTCGATGGGGAACTGGTACACGCAGCCGACGGGGGCAGTGCATACGGCGCAGCTATTGCCCTGTTCGCCGCAGCAGCGAGGGAGCAGGGCGCTCCTGTGCTCGTGCGCAGCTCTGGTGAGGGCGGGGAGACCTGGTTCACCGTGAGCGCGGAGGGCACGATCGCCGTCGCCGCTCACCCGGACGAAGCATCGAAGGAAGTACCCACGACGACGGGGGAGCGCCCGCGGGCGACGTCGGCCGAATCAAGGGCCACCAGCCACGCCGTGCCGGCCGTGCGGGTCGAGGTTGATACCAATACCCCAGAAACGCGCCGGAAGCCTTCAGCGGCCGATTTCGGGTCGCACAGGGCCGAACGCGCCCCCGGGCCGGCCGAAGAGGGGTGGCGGGGTGTCGTCAACGAGATGAGCGGTCACGCGTTCCGCCTGCCGCCGAGCTGCGCGGAGTTGCAGCGACGCGCCTGGCGCGCGGCCGCGCAGCGGGGACTGTCCGGTCACAAAACGATCGTGTTCGTGAACCTGAAGGGCGGCGCGACGAAGACCACGGCGACGTTCCTGGTCGGCGCGACGCTGGGCCGGGTGCGCGGCGGGAACGTGCTGGCGTGGGACAACAACGAGAATCAGGGCACCCTAGAGCAGCTGTCCATGGCGGCGTCGCACGACAACACCGCGACGGACCTCCTGGCCAACATCGACCGGTTCGCGATCCCGTCGAACTCGCCCGAGCTGACGAACTACATGCGGCCGCAGGGTGAGAACCGGTTCCACGCGCTCGTCTCGCAGAACGAGGCGTCGAACCAGGAAGTGATCGACGGTGCCGCGTTCGTGCAGCTGCACGGGATGCTGCGGCAGTTCTACCACCTGATCCTCGTGGACACCGGCAACGCCGCCACGGCGAGCACCTGGCAGGCTGCGGTGGAAATCGCTGACGAAATCGTGCTCGTCGCGCTGAACAAGCGCGACTCCACGAAGAAGCTCGCCGCGACCGTGGACATTCTGATCGCGCAGGGCTTGGAGTCCAAGCTCGCCCGCGGCGTGCTGATCCTCACAGAGCCGGCCGCGCCGGCACGCAAGGGCAGTAACCGCGACAAAGCAAGCGACGAGCGACGCGGATACATCGCGGAGCACTTCGGTCACTACGTCCGCGACGTCGTGAACGTGCCCTACGACGAAGCGCTGTCAGAGGGCGACGAAATCGTCTACGAGAACCTGGCACCTGCCACGCAGCGCGCGTACCTCGCAGCGACGGCGGCGATCGTCGATGGGCTCTGACATGTCGATAGTCACCCTCGCGCAGCTGAACGGGCCGATGTGGGCCGTTGACGGTCGAACCGTCGAGGTCCCGACCGGCGAGCACCCCGCCCGAACCGTACTCGAGGCGGTGCCGGCGGCCGGCGGAACAGCCGTCGAGCTCAACGTGCGCCCGACCGGTCAAGAGCCCTTCACGCTCACCCTGGGCGCGGACGGAGCGGTCACGACGAACGCCCTCACCGACCCGCGTATCCTGCACTGGCTGCGGCCGGCGCAGGCGCGGCCGGCGACCGACGGGGGAGCGGTCGAACCGGGTTGGCACCTGTTCGGCGCTCACCACGGTTCCGGCGTGAGCACCTGGACGGAACTGCTCGATGGTGTCGAGCTGGCCGACCCGGGCAGCTACAGCGGCCGGCTGCTCGTCGTCGCTCGGACCACCTTGCAGGGCGTCGAGGCGGCTAAGAAGCTCACGCACCGGGCCGGTGCGGTGCTCATGGTCCCTGACGCCCCCGGCGCCCTACCTGCGGACGTGCGCCGCGGCATCAAGGTGCTCTCCGGCGTCGCTCCGATCGTCCGCGCACCGTGGATTCCCGCGCTCCGCGGGACGCTCACCGTTTCACACACCCCAGCCGTGGCAAAAGCCGCAGCGAAAACCGCTGCGGGCATCCGCAGCACCTGGAAGGACACACCATGATTGAAGTTCTCGACGCGGTATCGACCTCGTTTGTCGCCGCCCCGTACTGCATGCCGGAAGCAGCGCAGAATGCTCTGGACACAGGGGTGTTCTGGATGAGGATCGTCGCGGTCTCCCTCGGCGTCATCGCGTTGATCATGATCGGCATCGGCATGTTCTACTCGGCCCGCCGCGGCGACGGCGGCGAAATGCTCAGCAAGCTCGGTTGGTTCATCGGCGGCCTGATCGTCGTCTCCGCTGCGGCCGGCATCGTCTCGATCTTCCTCTCCACGCCGACCGGCTGCACCCCTGGGGGTGTCTGATGGACCGCCGACGGACGAACCAAGTCACCATGTGGGCTGCGATCGTCTTCCTGGCGTTCGTGCTGATCGCCGTGCTGGTGATCTTCCTCGTCCCGAACGGGGAACCCGACGCGGCCAACACGTCGAGCCCGGCCAACACCAAGCCGGCTCCGAGCGCGACGCCGACGGAAGCGGCTGGGATCGGCTGCGATGCACCGCCCAGCGACAACCGGAAGGTGCCGGCGGACCTGCGCTGGGAAGTCTCAACGGTAAGCGGCGTCACCTGGCCGGTGTCGGACACCGTTGGGCCGACCGAGACGACCGAGGGATTCGCCTCGTGCTTCGAGCACTCGCCGGTCGGTGCAGCTCTCGCAGCGGCCGCGATCAACTTCTCGACCACCGATCGGACACAGCTCGACGTGGCCAAGTTCTACCTGGCTGACTCCCCGGGTCGCGACTACGTGCTGGCCAACACCGCACCGGACGCATACTCTCCGATCGCCCGACAGATGCAGGAGAACAGATTCTCGCTCGTCGGCTTCCGTGTTGAACAGTACGACGGCGATAGCGCGTCGATCCGCCTCGTCCTCCGAGCCCCGGGCAGCACCACGGGCTACCGGGGCATTCCCGCGCCGATGGTGTGGGCTGACGGTGACTGGAAGTTGAAGCCGCTGGACAACGGCTCGACCGGCCAGCCGACCGACGAGCGCGACGGCGACTTCACCGATTGGACGGCTGCCGGCAATGGCTGACGACTGCGGTCTGATCGACGTCTCCTGCGGCGTCTCGAACCTCGTCGGCGGCGAGCTGGAGAAGTTCGCGAAGGACGTCCTGGCCGGCGCGAATGACCTGTGGAACGGGTTCTTCACGTCCTGGATCAACTCGGGTCTAGACGGCGTTGTCGGCGGTTCCACAGCGGACTGGTTCGCCACTATCGCTCTGCCAATTCAGGCTGTCCTGCTGACGCTGGGGCTCATGGTCGCCGGCATCCGCACGATGCTCTCGGCGCGGGGTGACCACCTCGGAGATGCCGCCAAAAGAACGTTCCGTGCCCTGGGGATCATCTTCGTCGGCACGACCCTGTTCGGCATTCTGCAGGTGGGGTCGAACGCCCTGGCCAAGTCGATCCTGGACGCGGCGACGGAGGGCACTCCGGCGGTCCTCTGGGACGCGGCGACGTTCAGTTCCAACGTGGCCATGGGGCTGATCTTCGGCATTTTCGGGCTGCTGGCCGTGGGGATTCAGTGGATCATCATGATTCTGCGGGCGATCGCCGTCTCTGTGCTCCTGCCGTTCTGGCCGATCGCGGCTTCTGGGGCGCTGTTCGAGAAGCACGAAGCAATGTGGGAGAAGACCACCGGATGGCTGCTGGCGTTCCTGCTGTACACACCGGTTGCCGCCGCGATCTACGGGCTCGCGATCAAGTTTCGCGACGGGAAGGACGGCGCTGAGGCGTCGATGTACGGCATTGCCGTGTTCATCCTCGCGATCTTCGCGCTGGCGGCGATCATGCGCCTGGTCGTCCCGATCACCTCTGCGATGGGCCGAGCGAGTGCCGGCGCTATGGCGATGGGTGCCGCGAAGACGGCCGTTGTCGCGACGGTTGCTGCGGGTTCCGCCGTGGCCACGGCGGGCGCTGCGGCTCCTGCCGCTGCGGCCGCGGCCAAGGGCGGTAGCAGCGCGGCCACAGCCGCTGGGTCCGCTGCAAGTGCCGGCGGCTCGGGCGCTGCCGGCAGTGCGGGCGCGCCTGGTGCCACGGGCAGCGCAGGACAGGCCGGCGGCTCTGGCTCAAAGGGTGGAGCCGGTACGGCCGGCGGGTCCGGTTCGTCCGGTAGTTCGGGATCCTCGGGTTCTGGGCGGTCCGGTTGGGACACCGCACGTGATCTTGGAAACGCGATGCCCGGCGGTAGCCGGGGAGTGGGGGACATGATCGATGAGTGAGCAAGCAGAAGCTCCGCAGCGGGTCCGGTTCGGCGTCTGGCTGCCGACAACCCGCATGACCCTCGGCGGGCTGACAGTGCCCGGCTGGGCGGTGCTGATCGGGTCGCTGGTGGTCGGCGCGATGATCTCAACCCGCGGCCTGTTCTTGGAGGGCGTGATCCTGGTCGGCGCTGCGCTGCTGTTCGAGCTGGTGTTCGTCATCCGCTTCGGGGGAGACGCGACCGGCCGCACCATCGCGGACCGTGTGATGACCGCGCTGTCCGGCGTGATGCGCGCCGACCGTGGTGAGACGAGGTTCAACTCTGGCCTGTTCTCGACCCTGCCGGCGGACGCGATCACCTCGCTGCCGGGCATCCTCGCGAACCTTCGCGAAATCGACGGCACCGACGGGCTCGGCCGGCCGTTCACGCTGCTGCACAACCCTCGGACCAAGACGCTGACGGCGGTGCTGTCCTGCAACGCCGACGGCACCGACATGCAGACACAGCAGATGATCGACCGGGACGTCGTTGCCTACGGTGGCTGGATCGCCTCGCTGTCCGCCGATGAGGCGCTGGCCGGGGCGACGGTCGTCGTTGAGTCGGCACTGCGTGACAAGGGCCCCCTGATTGAACGCATCGTGTCCGACATCGACCCCGACGCCCCTGAGGTCGCCCGTCGTCACAGCTTGGAAGCCGGCGAGGAACTGCCGGCGAAATACTCCGAGGTAGCGACGTGGGTCACGCTGTCCTGGTCGATCCCGTCTCTGGCGGCTTCCGTCGAGGACGCCGTGGCCGAGGTCGCGTCCAAACTGCCGTATCAAGTCGATGCGCTCCGCAACGCTGGCGGCGGAGCCGTCACCATTGCCACCAGCGAACTCCTGGCGGAGGGGCTGCGTGTCGCCTACGACCCCGAACGCTCGGCCGAGTTCGCGAGTGATGCGCTGCGCGGGCAGCACTCCGGTCTCCGGGTGACGCAGGCTGGCCCCGACTACTTCGATGACGAGGCCAAGCGCATCTGCCTGCACGACGGCGTTGCGTCGATGACAGCACTCGTGCTGGCCCCGCCGAAACTGCACATCACCGAGGACACCATGTCGGCGTTGTTCCGCCCGTCCGAGCGGTTCTTGAGGAAGCGGGTCGCGATCTTCTACCGGGCGGTTTCCCCGGAGAAGACCGTGCAAATGGTCGAGCGGTTGGGCGCGAGCGCATCGACCGCGGCGACCGCCAAAGCTCGCCTGACGGCGCACGACAAGGCGATGATGGCGAAGGCCGGGAAGCTGGAATCCGAGGTCACGGAAGGGGCTTCGGTGACACGGTTCGCGATCGCCGTTACGGCCACGTTCGAGGCCGATGAGCGGGCGTATCGGGAGGCGCTGGTGAAGATGAAATCGCTGCTGTCACAGTCGGCGCTCTCGTACCGGTTCTGTGACTACGACTCGGGGCCAGCGTTCCACACCACGCTCCCGCTCGGCGTGCTGCCTTGGCTGCACGAGTCGCAGGTCGAAACGATGATGAAGGGCATGTCATGAAGCGTCTGCCGGCGTGGGCGCGCTCACGCCCTCGTGCACTCACCCCCGCCGGGTTCGCCGGCCACGGCGGGGGCCGGTGGGGTCGCGTTCCGGCCGCGCCGTTCTGGTACGGGTCCTCCGTTCAGGCGAACGGCATCTACCCGTTCACTGCCGGCACTGCCCGGCCGGTGTCTGGTGCTCCTTCTGGGACCGATCTGCTGACTCACACGGCCGTTGCAATCGATCATGAGGCGCTCTACCGGGAGGACATTATCTCGTCGCCGTCCATGATGCTGTTCGGCATCAACGGCGTCGGCAAGTCCTCCACCGCCCAGACGATCATCCTCGGGCAGATGGGCCGCGGGATGGTGCCGGCGGTGTTCAACCCGTTGAAGCGCAACGAGCACACGCCACTGGTCGAGCAGGCCGGCGGGGCGGTGTTCGACTTCGGTCCGAACGCCCGCCACCAACTGAACCTCCTGTCGCTCGGCCCACTGGGTCGGGCGGCTGCGCGTATCGGTGGGGCCACCGGGGCAGAGCTGCGGGAGCTGGCGCTGTGGAAGATCATCAAGCAAACCCAGCTCGCCCTACGGCTGAGCCGTGGCCACGCCCTCCGGGACTCGGAGGACGCTGTGGTGCAAGCGCTCGTGCAGTCGATCTTGGAGCGCGAGGGGACCCCCGTCACCGGGGACCTCGCTCGAGCTTTTGCCGCGCCGCCGGAGCGCGTGCTATCGGTCGCTCGGCAGGGGACAGCTGAGGGATTCGAGGCGAAGTATTCGGAGCTGGGCGACTCGATCGGCGCGCTACTCTCCGGCGACCTCGGCCGGCTCCTCGGCGGTACGGAATCGATCGAGATTGACCCGGGCAACCGGGGCGGATTCTGCTTCGACACGTCCTCAATCCCCGCGAACGCCACCACGCTGCTGTCCACGGCCATGCTCGTCTCGTGGTCGCTCGGCATGGATTCGATCGACGCACACTGGGAGCTGGCCAAGCACGAAGCCGCCCTCGCAGCGGAAGCCGCGGAGGCCGGGGACTTCTACATGCCGGCGGTCAAGTGGACCGGGTACACGACGCTCATGGATGAGTTCTGGCACCCGATGCGAGCTGCCAAGGGCATCGTTGATCGGGTCGATGAGCTGTCGCGCACGAACCGCTCCAAGGGCACTGCGGAGCTGAAAGTCACCCACTCGCCAAAGGACATGCTGTCGCTCCCGGACCCGGAGGACCGGGTGAAAGCCGCCGGCCTCGCGGAGCGCTCCGGCTTGCTGGGGCTCATGGCGTTGACGACTGAGGACCTGCGCGAGCTGTCGAAGGTGAAGCCGCTGACCGACAAGGAAATCCAGCTCGTGTCGAGCTTCAACGCTGCGTCCGCGTGGGGCAAGAAGCCCCGCCGTCCGCAGGACGAGGACGACGCGAGCACGGCCCCGCCTGGTGCCGGAAAGATCCTGTTCAAGGTCGAGGGCCGGCCCGGGGTGCCGGTGCAGATGGTGCAGACGCGCACCCAGAAGAACCTTCACATCACCGATGAGCGCTTCCGTGAACAGCGGCGCGCTGACTTGATCCGCCGGGGGGCCTAACCATGTCCGCAGTCACACGTAGAACCGAATCCGCCGCTCCCGTCATCGCGCTCCTGTGCGCGGTGGCGGTCGCGGCCGGCGTGGCGTCCATCTGGACGATCGCAGCCTGGTTGTCCGGGGCCGGCCTGGCGTTCGTTGACCCGATAGAGGCGATCCGCCGCGGCGACCCGTGGACAGGCGCTCACACCGCGGCCGCGGTGTTCATCGGCGCCATTTTCCTAGCCATTGCAGTGCTGGCGATCGTTGCCGCGGTGCGGGCAGCGAAGAACCGGACGCCGGCCGACCGGGCGGCTCCGAAGATGGGAACCGGGCGCGCGATCGCCCCGCTGCTGCCGCCGGCACTGCGAAAGCGCCATGCCCGGATGGGTATCCCGGCTGAGTTTGTCGGCGTGACCGTCGGCTATACCGTCGCCGGCAAGGTGCCCGTCCGGGCCTCCTACGAAGACACGGTGACGCTGATCGCAGGACCACGGCGCAACAAGTCCGCAGCAACCGTGATCCCCAATGTGCTCGCAGCGCCCGGGACGTGCCTCATCACGTCGATGAAGCCCGACATTCTCGCTGACACCCTCGCTGCGCGGTCCGCGCTCGGGACAGTCCACGTCCTCGACCCGCAGCGCCTCGCTTCCGCTCACCGCGGATACGACACCTGGTGGAACCCGTTGGCGAAGGTCCGCACGACGGAGGACGCTGCGGCCCTTGCCGCGGTGTTCGCGGCCGCGACCTACGGCGCGGCCGGCAACGACGACCCGTTCTTCTCTTCGAACGGGCGGACGCTCATGTCGGACTACCTGTTCGCTGCGGCCGTGTCGGGTGAGTACCTGCCGACGGTCCTCGAATGGCTGAACCACCCGGAGAACCCGATCCCGCAGCTCGCGTTGAAGGATGACTATCCGCACCTGGCGTCGCGCATCAAGGCGATGGTGGACCTGACCGAGCGCACGCGGTCGGGTGTCTACGCCTACGCCCGCGAAGCGCTGAGCTTCCTCGCGTCCGACTCGATTCGGGCGTGGGTTCAGCCGATCCCCGGCGCTCCCGAGTTCGATCCGGAGGCGTTCGTCGTGGCCAAGGCCGACACGCTCTACCTGTTCAGCGAGGAAGGACCCGGCTCGGCCGGCCCCCTCGTTGCCGCGCTCACCAAGGCGGTCCTGACGGCCGCGGAGAACGCCGCGAAGGCTGAACCCTCCGGCCGTATGCGGGTGCCGTTCATGGCGATTCTTGATGAGGCCGGCAACATCTGCCGCATCCCGGACCTGCCCGACAAGTACAGCCACTACGGCTCCCGCGGCATCATCGTGATCACCATCCTGCAATCGCAGGAGCAGGGGGAGAACGTCTGGGGCGTGACCGGCTTCGGTCAGCTCTGGGCGTCCTCCACCGTGCGGGTGTTCGGTGGCGGCAACGCCTCGAACGCGTTCCTGCGCGACCTCTCCGAGCTGATCGGAGACTACGAGTACAACGAGTCGTCCGCCAGCACGAGCAACGGTCAGCGCACCGTCAGCCGGTCCCGCCGGTCCGAGCGGATCATGGATGTGGCCGACCTCGCTTCCCTGTCGTTGGGCCGCATGGTCGTGTTCGCGTCCGGGTGCCGGCCGGCACTCGTGCGAGCGGTCCCGTGGTGGGAGGACAAAGCGCTGGTGAAGCTCAACACGACCACCGCGGCGACACCCGCGAACGACGACGCCGAGGCTCTGGAGGACGCCGCATGACCACCGAGAACTACCTCACGCTGACGGTGGAGATCCCGCTGGTGACTGTCGATGACTTCTACGCCCACATTGCTGCTGTGGAGCGGGTCGAGGACGGCGCAGCGCCGATCGCACTCCGTGAGCTCGGCGCGCGAATGCTCGTGGCCGACCCTCGCTACACGACCGAAACCGATGAGCACGGGCACCTGATCCAAGCCACGCTCAACACCCAGGAAGGCTCTACCGATGCTGTCTGAACACCTGCCCCTGACCGACGTTCCCGCCGGCCTCCCTGAGTTCGTCGACGGCGTGCTCCTGGCGCGTCTGACCACCCTCGGCAAGAACGAAGTGTGGTGCGCCAGCTGGCGCGAGCACCCCGATGCCGTGCACCGCCTCGCTGCGATCCAGGACGAGTGGCAGCGGATGATCGCCGGGGAGGACGCGGAGCTGCACACGTTCATCCGCGACGTCCTCGACTATCACCTGCCGCGCCTGGTCGCTCGGCACGACGGGGGCGTATTCGCTGGGTGCGAGTTCAAGCACATTGAACCCGCACGCCTCGACTCGGTGAGACAGCCGGGCTAACACTTGGCCGCAACAGTTACATGGCCCCCGCGGCGGCCTCGAACCGGCAAGATGTGTCGAGATGAATGAATTTTTTGAGCAGGTGCCTCACCCTCGCGTGATGGCGCATGGTTTCAGCGACGCCGAAATGGCCGTTCTCCGCCCGCTCTGCGGAGGGCTCGAGCAATTCCACGCGGACTGGCACCCTGAAGAACACGACGTGCTGTTGACGACAAACGCACGCACACTCAGCCATTCGCCTGTCCGATTCCGGATCATGTTCATGCCGCCGCCCGTCGAGAATTCTGATGAGTATGGAGCTAGCTCCGCTTCAAGGTCATGGATCCAGGACAAGCCGGCTAGGAACCTGGAAATCACGTCTTTCGCCGAGGAACAGAGGCTCGCGGCCCTCATTCGGAACAGCTGCGTGCCCGAAGCCGGTGCCAGGTATAGAGGAATCCACCTCCCCGTGAGTCCGGGCCATACTGCGTACCCACTCCTGCGCGAGAGGCTTGCCAGGCCCTACGTCCTCGCGGCAATTCTTGAGAACAACAATGACCCGAAGACGGCCGACTTTTACCAATCGACCCTCTGGCTCCCGGCGTCCGCGCGCTCTCATCTCGCGGACTGGTTCCGTTATGCAGTTTCGCGTTGGCGCGCACTTCGCCCTGATCTGTTCCCTGAAACGGCTGAGTGGCGATCGTCGGATGCTTGGGCTTCCCCGGATGAACGGCGTGCCCGCACAGCCCTCATCGACTTCGACGAGAGAGAGGACGAGCGACGGGCTGAAGCGGCGATCCAACGAGCGGCTCTGGCGGAGCAGGTGGATTCGGCCCGCGTCGATGGAGACAATGATCGCAAGATCCTTGAAGCCACTGGTGAGGACCTTGTTGCCATCGTGCACCGCATGCTTCAAGATCTGGGATTCGACGTGATCGACGCCGATCAGATGCCGCAACACAAGGGTAAAAAGCGGGAGGATCTGCGAGTGAGTGACAGTGCCTGGACCGCGGTTGTCGAGGTGAAGGGGTACACCGGAGCCGCGAAGTCCAACGATCTGATGCAGGTTCAACGCGCTATGACGATGTATGCGGCTACCGAGAAGAAGCTGCCGGACGCCGCGTGGTATGTCGTCAACACGTACCGGGAAATGGACCCCTCACAGCGCCCAGAACCCTTGGCGGAACGACCTGAAGACGTTGCGGACTTCGCGGACAGTAGCGATGGAACTGTGCTGGACACTCGTGAGCTGTTCAAGTTGTGGCGGTCCGTTCGTGCCGGCGAGTTGCACGCCGACGAGGCGCGAACCGTCCTGCGCGAGAACCGCGGCTACTTCAAGAATGCTCCGCTGAGTTAACGCTCGATCGAAGGCGACTTGTCCGGGACGCTCTGCTGACGCTCACGCGCCAGCCGGGCGTCCCGCTGCTGTTCCCGCACGGCAGCTCCGCGCTGACGCTCCGCGTGGGCGTTGTCCTTCGACTTCTCCTGCGCCGGCGTGCCCGGCTGCGGTGCGGCCGGCTGCTTCGCGGTCGGGGCTGGATCGCGGCGCAGCCCGTTGTGGTGCGCGATCGCGCGCTGCTCTGCGGCCCGCGCAGCACCCAGCTTCCCGCCTGCGCCGGCGGCGACCGCAGCGCGCGCCCATGCCTGCCGCTGCGCCTCCGACGGCCGCGGCGTCGGCGCAACCCGGTGCCGGTCCTCGAACGCTCTGCGCGCCGCCTCGGCCTCCTTCTGCGCGGCCGCGCGCCGGAACACCGACGCTGACGCTGCGGCGCTCTCTGCCCGCTCTACGGCCGCGTAGTCGGTCACCCACTGCTGCTCCCCCGCTGCGACGGCCTCGCTCGAGGTAGCCCCTTCGAGCTGCGCCCGGTGCTGGGTGGCTGCGTCCGCCTCGTGGCCGGCGGACTGCACCGCAGCTGCGTAGTCGTCCACAGGTGTCTCCGGGTGGCGGCTCTGCCATTGCTCGCGGGCGCTCTCCCACGCCCGGACCTCCGCGCGGTGCACTCGTTCTTCTGCGGCCAGGCGCGCGGCGCGCAGCTCACGGTCGTAGCTGTCTGGCAACACCACTCCTTCCACGTCTCGCTCGACGGCCGCGATCGCGGCCGCGGTGCCCCGGTCGCCGGCCTCGCGCCCCATCGCCGTGACGAACAGGTCGCGGGCGTCGGCGCGATCGCCGGCAACGATGTGCAGGGCGTTGTGTGCGCGGCCTCGGGTCGCGGCGACGTACACGGCCTGAGCGGACGATCCGTCGCTGACGACCCCGTGCCCGTAGTCCACGGTCGCACCCTGCACGCCGTACTCCGTCGAGGCGTAGGCCAGGTGTGTGTGTTCCTCGACGTACTCGCGCGGGAGCCGCGCTTTGCGTGCGCCGGCACTGACCTGCACGGACCCGTCCTCGTGCACCCGATCCACCGTCCAGGTGTCTCGGTTCGCGACGCCCAGCTCGCTGTTGTTCTGCCGGGTCATGAGGCGGTCACCGATCCGCAGGGTGAGGCTGTCGCTGCCGGCGACCTCGACCGCAGGGGTGCGCGTGCGGCCGGCGCGCTCGTGTGCGGCTTGCACCAGTGCGTTGACCTCTGCGGCCTGCTCGTTCGTGGCCACGGCCACGGCCACGGTCGCGCCGGCCTCGGCCTTCGCGGCGACGTCGCTCGTGATCGCCGCCCACGCTGCTTCGTCGGTGTCGTGAATGACGATGTTGCCGCGCTCGTGCAGCTTGTCGAACAGCGCGCCGGGTGCCTCGCGATCGCGCATCTGCAACGTCAGGTCGGCATACCCTTCCTCGCGGAACCGGTACAGCTCCGACAGGTCGAGCGGCCGCGGTGACGCCGCCACGGCCATGTCGAGGACCCCACCGCGACCGATCGCCGGCAGCTGCGCCCGGTCACCGATGAGCGCGAGACTCGCGTCGCCCTCGCCCGCGACGGTCATCACCGCGTGCATGAGGTCCTGATCCAACATGCCGGCCTCATCGATCACCAGACGGGTGTCGGCATCGACGGCGAACACCTCGGACGGTCCTTCGTACACGGCCCCGCTCACGGGATCGACGTCGCCCACTTCGAGGCGCGTCCAACGGCCGTCGTCGTCCCAGCGGAACCCGTGCTCGTGGACGAGCTTGTGCGCGCTCGACGCGGCCGCGCCGATCGACGCCGCGGCTTCGTTCGCGGCGCGCAGCGTCGGCGCGAGGACGACGAACCGGGTTGCCTCGGACGCTCCGACCTCGCGTGCGGCCAGCTCCTTCGCCGCGGCGAGCATCGTCGTTTTGCCGGACCCCGCTGCGCCCTCGATGACGACGAGCGGTGCACGGGTCGCCAGCGCCCGGGCGGCGAGTGACTGCTCCGCGTTCAGGCCCTTCAACGGCTTGGCGTTGGCGTCGAGCGCGAGCCCGGATTCGAGGCCGCGGGCGGCGAACCCCTCGCGGAGTTCCCGCTCGATCCGCTGCACGTGCTCGCTGGTGTAGTGCCGCACCCAGTTCGGCAGCTGGCCGGTCACTTCGACGGGCAGCGACGGCAAGCTCCCCGCGATTTCTTTGGCCATGTTGCGGGCGTAGTCCACGACCCGCTCAGGCGCAGCGGTGACGCCTGCTGCACCGATGAGGACGCCGATGTGGCCTTCAAGGTCCGCCAGCGACCAGGCAGACGATCGAGCGCCCGCGACGGTGACAACGTGCTCCGCGATCGCCGCACGGTCGAGCTGGTTCAGGGTGGTCGATGCCGGCAGCTCGACGGGCTCGAACCCATCGACTTGCAGGCCGGCGTCGCGCAGCTCGGTGAGCCACTTGCTCTCCGCGCTCTCGGTCGCTTGCACCTTCTGCGGCCGCTCGAACGCCCATGCCTGTTGGTCCCAACGGCGCAGCACCGCGGCGTCCGGCTCCTGCCCTGGGTGCTGCTCGCGCCATGCCGCTTCGAACCGGGCAAGGTTGCTCTGAATCTGGTTCGCACGCTTCGACATCGTGCGCGCCTGCTGTTCAAGGTTCGTGACCTTCCCAGTGCTCGGGTCGAACGTGAACCCGGCCGCTGCGAGGGCTTCTTGCAGGCCGTCGTGGGAGTGGATCGCAGCCTCACCGACACCGCGCAATGCGCCCTGCTGCTTCAACGTCGCAGCGGTGTGCATGCCCCGCCACTTGCCCTCCGCGAACACGCGCGTATTCCACTGAACGTGCACGTGACGATGCGGGTCGCCGGCACGCGAAGAACGGTGCACAACCGACACCGATTCGAGCCGTTCCACGGGCACGAGCCTCTGCTCTCCGCGCGGTCCTGTCCGCGTCACGGTGTTCTGCGCCATGTACTTGTTCATGGCCTCGGCCGCTGCGGCCTGTGCCTCGTCTAGTGCTGCCGAAACCGCCGGGTTGAGTGCCGCGGCGACTGACAGGCTCTTGTCGCAGTTGACGGTCATCTCAACGAATCGCGGTGACGCCGGGTTGACCACAACTTCACCGTCCTTGGTGACGCGGGTCTCTTCTCGCGGCCGTCCACGGCTCGCGCCGGTCTCCGGCTCTTTCCAGTCAACCCACGCCTGGTAGTCGGTCCCTGAGAGGGTCGCGTCAGCCGTCAGCAGGCCCCTGGTGTCCCAAGCGGTCCACTGGGCGACTGCTCCCGCGTCGGCCAAGTAGTACTCGTCGGCGTGCGAGTGGTCCGATTCGAGGTAGGCGCGCGCAGCGGCTCCCGCCCCTCGAAAGAACACCAGTCCGCCGCGCATACCGGCAGACTACTACGGCGCGAAGCCCGTAGCATACGTGCATCCGTTCGTGAAGCTTTTCAGGTTCGAACGCAGTTCGGCACCTGGGAAGCTGAATCACAACGGATCTTTGCCTTGGTCTGTGGGTGCACGTACTCTGAGGTACATGACCAAATCAGTGCAGGAACTCGTCCATGAACAGGTTGCAGCGAAGATCGCTGCGGGAGAAGCGTTGGAAGCCGCGGTCGCTGAGGTCGGCCGGGTGCAGGACGCACTCACTTCGGCCGAAGCTGAGGCGAGCAAGTACCGCAGGGCTGCACTCAAAGCTGGATGGACCGAAGCTGAGCTAAAGAGTCTTGGTCTTGCTCCGCGGCCGCGCACGCGCCGTCGCGCCGCACCGGCTCCGACCGCCGCCCCTGAGAGCGGAACGGGCGAATGATTCGGGCAGCGCGTGCCGGGGGCGTCCTCGCGCTGCTCACCCTCGGAACCATCACTCTGACCGGGTGCGTCGGCGCAACGGAGCCCGACCCCACCCGCTCACCTTCCTCGACGCCGAGCGCGTCGGGTAACCCCTTCGGGACGCCGGGTCCCGGGACGATTGCGCCGACCGGCGGGGCATCCGACGACGAGGCTGCGCCGGACCCGAACGCGGCGACGGACGCCTCTCGTGCGGCGGTCGACGCGCTCACCACGTACTGCCGGCCGACGCTGCCAAAGTCGCAGTGGATCGCGGAGCTGTCGCCGCTCCTGACCGCCCGCGGCGTCACCGCATACGAGACGGTGGACCCGGCCGTCGTGCCGTGCACGGCCGTCACCGGTGAACCTGCCGTGCGCGACGGCGACGACTCGTTCACGTTCCGCATCAACGTCCCCACCGATGCCGGCATGTATGAGGTGTACGTCACCCGCTCGTACACGACGGACCCATGGTTGGCCGAGCGAATGTCACCCGCCGAATGAACCAGCGCGGATTTGCCGGTGTCATCACCGCAGCGATCGCAGCGCCGGCCGCGCTCATCCTCGGCTTGGTGCTCGCCGTGGCGTCCCTCGGGAGCCCCGCGAACGCCTGCGCCGCAGCAACCGGCGTCGTAGACGCGACGAAGATTCCCGCTGACGCGAACGTCGCCGGCTTCTCCCAATCGCAGCTCGCGAACGCAGCCGCAATCGTCAACGCCGCATCTGCGCTGGGCCTCCCGCCGGCCGCACAGACCATCGGCGTGCAGGCCGCGATCGGGGAGTCCTCGCTCGTCAACATCGGCTATGGCGACGAGGGCGACGGTGTGACCAACCCGGACGGCTCCCCCACCTGTTCACTGGGCCTGTTCCAACAGCAATGGTGCCTCGGAGACTGGGGCAGCAAAGAGCAAGTGATGGACCCCACCTATGCCGCGACGGCGTTCTACCAGCGACTCGTCGGCGTGGCCGGCTGGGAGGGCCTGGAACCGTCGGTCGCGATCAACGCCGTGCAGATCAACGCGGACCCTTACCACTACACGAAGTTCCGCGCCGCGTCCGTGGAAGTGACCGCCTACCTCGCAGAGCTTGGCGGCGGTTCCAGCGGTGGCGGGTGCAGCGTCTCGGGCGACGCGCAGCAGCTCGCGCAGGGGCTCCAAGCGGCGATGGACAACGGCACGCTGACGTTGCTCGAATCGCGCTACGCCGAGCAGATCACGAACATGGCCAACGGGACCGCCGTCGAGGGCTGCAAGCTCGACGTCCGCACGCTGCAGTTCATCACCCTGGCACTCGACAAGTTCGGCAACATCGGCCTGTCCGACCTCAACCGACAGTGCACCGGCTCGCTACTGGGGGCCGGCGAAGGATCGTCCCACTGGGTCAAGGGCGGCGGAATGGGCGTGGACTTCACCGTCGTCGGCGGGGCAGCCCTCGATGGGCGGAACTCTGAGAGCCTCGCGCTCATTGACCTGTTGTCATCGGTCGCGCCTGACGGAACGCGGGTCGGCCAGATTCAATGCCGCAGCGGGCAGACCTGGCCCCACCTGACCGAAATCGTGGACTCCTGCAACCACGTCCACATTGACTTCGCCTACACCGATCAACCGCTAAACATCACCAGCTGAGCCGAGACCTAATTGGCCATATCGCTAGGTCCGCTCTGACCCGTCCGGCAGCACCAACGACCCACCCGATTCGATTGTCACGCCGCCGATGTCCATGATCCCACTGCCGATGACTCTCGCGTGCTTGGTAGAAATCCTCCCCCCGGGGCAGATTCTCGTACCCTGAAGGTCGACGACCCCACTCAGGCCGACCTCGATGTACACGAGATCCACGGTTCCAGCCGTGTGGACAGTCACGCCTCGAACACCCACGAGCCCCCTGATGCTCGCTTCTTGAAGCAACAGAACCCCCTCTCCGTCGACCGTCACACCGTCAAGGAATACGACCGTTCCACGGCCAACCTCGGCAGAATGAAAGCTCACCCATCCCCCATCGACGATCGTTGCGTTGTGGAGATTCACGCCTGTAAGACGTTCGTTCGTCGCGTTCGTGATCTTCACGCCAGAGAGATCCAGACGCGCTCTATCGCGAACGGAGAAGCTCGAGAGATCTACGAACCCGCCGCCCTTGATCTTCACGTTCTGGAGAGACAAGCGCCCGCTTTCTGTGGTCTCTCCACCCCTAAGGTCGACCTCAAAATCGATGTGAGCGTCGTCTAGATTGAGGTGTCGGCTGCTCCAGTCTGGAGCGTCTTCTCGTTTGAGGTGATTCCTGATGACGGTGTAACCAGCTTGTTTGACGGAGACCTCCCACGGGGTTGTGCGTTGAGCGTCTCGTCGCTCAGAGGCTTCGAGTTGCGAGTGTTCCTCTTCGGATAGCGGAAGGAGCATGTCGTCGGAGCGAGGTGCTCGTAGATATCCGGTGAGCACCTCAATGCACACCTGAACCTCGTCGGGCTTGCCGAAAGCGTCCCAGTCATCAGCGAGAGCGCCGAGCGCAAAGAGCGCCGCCTGGCGATTAACGGGGGATGGATCACTAAGAAGATTCACCGTCGTGACGAAGCGATCCCGCAGCGCGCGTTCTGCCTCCGTGCCGCGCTCAATGGCGGCTTCCTGGATCCGCGACCGTTCACGTTCCTGATCGTCGCGCAAACGTATGCGATCGCGATCTGCCGCTTGAAGCTCTTGGCGGTGGCGGGAGAGACTGAGCCCGACACCGACGAGAGCGATCGTGCCGCCGAGTGCGAACAGTACCGCGTTGGTTGCTGGGCCGAGGAACGCGGCTCGCTCCTTGGAGGAGAGGTCCGGGAACCAATTCGCTAACAGTTGGTCTGGGACCGTCGCGAGCGCGATGCCCCCGACGATGACGTAGAGGATCACGCCGAGCGTGACATACCAGCCGAACTGCTTCCACGGCGGTGGCTTGACGCTGCGCTGCGCCATGTTTCTATGCTTCCAGCAGCTGGGGCACGAGTTCGGCGTTGGGCCGGTGTACCGCTGCGGCGAGAGTCGCTAACACCGCCTCGGCTCCCTCGGTCTCTCCGGCGCGGTGCGCGTCGCGGAGGCCGGCGGCCGGCACGGCCAGCAGGTCGTAATCGTCCCGGAGCTCGACGCTGTTCTCGCTCATGCAGACTCTTTGACGAGACGGGTTGACGGGCCGGCGAGCTGCTGAACGCGCTGGTAGCTCACGCCGAGAATGGCGCCGGCCGCTTCCATCGGGTAGCCCTCTTCGCGGAGCTTGCGTGCTGCCTCGCGGCGCAGGGTGTCGGCGCGCTCGATCGCAGCTTTGCCGGCCGCGTTGGCGTCGTTGCTCTCGGTGACGAGCTGGACGATCGCGCTGGGCGCGTCGACCGTAACTGTCACCTCGAGTTCTGTGGGTTCGACGTCGAGCCACACCGCGGCGAGATCCGAAGCCGCCTTCTTCACGCCTCGGAACGTGAGTGCGGAACCGGTGGCGACGATCGTCGCCCCGCTGGGCGCGGCCGACGTAAGTTCCGGGATCGTGATCGTCCAGGTGCCGTCCTCGTCGCGGGTGGCGTGCGCTGTGAGCTGCGTTGTCATGGCCGTTCCTCTCAGTTCCAGTTGCTCGGGGTGTTGTTAAAGGCGTCCTGCACCTGGCGAACGATGCCGACTTTCACCGTGTCGCCATGGACCGGGATCGAGATTTTCGAGGTGCCGTCCGCGGATGACCAGATGTGGTGACTCCCTCGTGTTCGGATGTGCTCCCACCCCTGCGAGCGGAGGAACTTGCTCACGTCCCGGTACTTCTGCGGCTTCGTCATGATTCTATACTAGCAGCCCTTGTGTCAACAACACAAGTAAGGATTGTAGTATTTGGCGCTCCGTTGAACACGGAGTTCACGGTCGCTTGGTCACTGCCGATCGCCAGACCCATGCTTCCTGCTGACCGCCACCGAGGATCGGGAAACGAACGAGCACGGCTCGCTCGTTGAATGCCACGGCTTCACCTTCGACCTGGACCGAGCTTTCGGGGTACCGCACCCACGCGAGGACCTTCTCCGGATGCTCGGGCAGTTCGACGCCGGCACCTGAGGCTCGACGCTCCTGCTCCGTCAATGACACTGGACGAGGGCGAGTCGCAGCGGCATTCACGGCCTCCCGCGACAAGTCCGAGCCGTATCGACGATTTGCTCCCATTGAAACAGATTAGAACATATGTTCGAACACGGAAACTGCCCCGCGGGGGGGCGTCCGGCACCGGAGCGCCGGACGCCTGAACCCTACGACCCGCCCCCAATGAGCTTGGCGACCGTACCCAACACTCCGCCACCAAGCAGAACGGGGATGAAGGCAGGGTGGACCACGCAGAGGACCACGAGCCCGACGAGCACGAGCACGGAGACCAGTGGGAACTTGACTTGCGTAGTTTCGCCGTTTCGGCTAATATTTACGATGAACACTTGTATTACCTGTATCTTTCTGGTCAAGCTTGAACTTGACCGGTGTTGTTCAAGAACCCTGAGGCTGGTCTAAGAGCTGAGGGGTTCTTTCTTATGTAAGACGGATTTGTCTACATATATAAGTATACCACGAATTCTGAGAATACGTCGGATTTACTTGACTTTTTCTCGAAAAGTGGTACAGGACCATTCTACCGCATGGGGGGATCGGCGTCCTGGCGGTTCGTCCGATTGCCGTCGGATCCGCTCCCGCCGTCTGAAAAGGCCGGGAAGCAGCTGTCCGCGTTCCCGGCCTTCACCTTTGGACTACGGCTCGATGAGGATCTGTGCTCGGGTTCCGGTCGGGATGGTGACCACCACGGTTCCGCCAGGCTGACGCACTACGGTGACGTCCGCTGCGGCAGCCGGCGTCAGCGTCACGGGCTCGTGAGCGCCGACTGGCGTCAACGCCGGGTAGTCCTCGACGTCGATCGCCCGTTGTCCGGCGTAGTGGGCCAGGAGATTCATCGCCATACGCCCGCCGAAGTCTTCTTCCCGGCGGGCGGCCAGCTCGGGGTAGTCGGCAAGGTAGGAATCCAGGTCGTACCGTCGGGTGCCGCGTGCTTCGCCTTGTCGCCACGGCCCACCTGGCATCGGGCAGCCAATGAGCCATTCGGCCGGCTCGCCGGAGTTGTTGCTGACGCTCATTCGCTCGAACCGATCCGTGAAGGCGTCGACCGGTTTCGAGGTCTCGTCTTCCTCGTACCCGAACTTGATCCGTCCGTCCGAAAGGACTTCGACGGCGTTCGTGGGGTACGCCGACACGATCACGCCGTCCCATGTGCCGACGACGTAGTCGAGGTAGCCGTCGATGAGTTCGGCGCGCATGGCAGGCCAGTTGCCGCGCGTGATTCCTTCAAGTCGATACTCCACCACTCCCACGCTCGGTGAATCGAGGTCGGCAATGAGGTTGGGGTAACTGCGTTTCAGTGAAACAACGATCATGGGGTTCCCTCCGGTGACTGGTGCTAACAACATACATCAAAGATGTTTCCATCTTCTCGTAAAAGATGAGTCAATGATCTGTGGGTGGTCCGATAGGGGATCGTCCACCGGACAGCCGAGCTGGCCACAGCTGACCCTGGAATCCTGTGGGCAGCTTCGCTCCGTGTCGTCGGAATCGCTTCCTTCGGTGTCGGGACGTCGCGGGTGCGCGAGACGGCCCGCGTGACTTGGGGTTCGGGTGCATAATGGTGGTGTCTTCGGACCCGGTAGTGGGGCTTGCCGGACCCAACCTCGACAGTTGTCGACAACAGTCCCTATCTCAGCTGGTCGCGCTTCTGCGCGCCTGAGGTAGGGAGTGTCATGACAGCACCAATCGGTTCCGGACCGGTCGTCGTCGGCGTCCTGCCCGGCCTCGCTCCGGGGGTCATCGAGGTTGCGTCGTCTATCGCGCGGCGCTTCGGTACGACGCTGGTGTGCGTCAGCGTGGATGCATCGCTCTTCGATGCCGGTACGCGCTCGGACGGGTCGGTGATGGTGGAACCGATCGACCCTGACACCGCTGACACGACACCGCAGGGCTTGTCGGACAGTGACAAGGCGGCAGTACGTGCTGCCGCAACGACCTACGGCGTCGACGTCACGTTCGTCCCGGGTGTCGGGGATCCGAGCCGGGCACTGTCGCAGGTGGCCGAAGACCGCGACGCGGCGATGCTGGTCGTCGGGGCCAGGACGGGAGCGGGTCGAATCGCGGAGTTCTTCACGGGGTCGGTCGCGGTACGGCTGACCCATCAGCAGCACCGTTCAGTGCTCGTAGTGCCCGTTGATCCGGTCGGGTTCGATGCCCCACTGCCGTGGGACACCCCGTGACCGGCCAGCTTGTTCTGCTCCGCCACGGACAGAGCACTGCGAACGCTGCCGGTACCTTCACCGGCTTGCGAGACGTCGCGCTGACCGAACAGGGCAGCGCCGAAGCGAATCGGGCTGGGTTGCTACTTCTGCATGCCGGCATCCGACCGGACCTCGTGCTCACGTCGACGCTCGAGCGGGCGCTCCACACGGCGGAGCTCGTCACCGACGTCCTCGGACGTGATGCGCCGATCGAGTCGACGTGGCGGTTGAACGAGCGGAACTACGGCGCCCTCACCGGCATGTCCAAGCAGAATGCGCAAGCGGCGTTGGGGGCGGAGCAGTTCTTCGCTGTTCGTCGGACCCGCACGGGACGGCCACCACGCATGTCGATCCGCGCGTGGCTGGCGCTCCGGCGGACGCCGGCGCTTCGTGGACTGCCGTGGGCGGCACTTCGTCGAACCGAAACACTCTCCGACGTCATCCGCCGGGTCCAACCCGTCCTGTCGCACAGCATCACCCCGGCACTCCGCGACGGGCAGACAGTGCTCGTCGTCGCGCACGGCAACTCACTGCGGGCACTGTGTGCCTGCATGGACGGCCTAACTGACGGTGAGCTCGCGGACCTGAACCTCCCCACGGGCGAACCCCTGATCTACCGGTTCGACGGCGACGGTGGGTTCTGTCCGCGGGGTGGGGAGTACCTGCATCCGGCAGCACGAGCAGCAGCGGCAGCGGTCGCTGCGGAAGGTGGAAGATGACCTCCCGAACGGACACGCACCTGCCCGATGGGCAGCTCCCGCCCGACCCAGACATCGACGCCAACGACCCGGAACGTATCGACCGGCCAGTGCATCTGCGGTGGCGGTACCTCGGTGTCGTCGCACTCGGCGGCGCCATCGGTACCGCCGCACGCGACGGACTCAGCACCGCGTTCCCCGCTCAGCAGGAGGTGTCCTGGGCGATCTTCTGGATCAACATCGCCGGCGCGCTCCTACTGGGTGTGCTGCTGGAACACCTCGCGCATCGCGGACCTGACGAGGGTCGCCGCCGGACACTGCGCCTGCTTCTGGGAACCGGTGTCCTCGGCGGGTTCACCACCTACAGCACCCTCGCGACCAGCACCGCGGTGTTGTTCCTCGCTGGCCGCGGGTTGGCCGGCACCGGGTACGCGCTCCTGACGGTCCTCGCCGGCGCGATCGCCACCGGTAGCGGCCTCGCGATCGCGGGTTTGGTCCGACCGAACGGGGCCACATCATGAGCGCCCTGGCCTTCCTCAGCGTCGCGGTCGCTGGCGGTGTCGGCGCGGCCGCACGGTTCTTCGTGGATGGTGCGATCAACCGGGGTCGGCAGTTCCGGCTCCCGGTCGGGACGCTGACGATCAACATCACCGGCTCGTTCCTGCTGGGCTTGATCACCGGCGCCGCCGGTCACCTCGGCGCCACCCCCGTCGCGGTGCTCGGAACAGGGCTCATGGGTGGCTACACCACGTTCAGCACCGCCAGCTTCGAGACCGTCCGCCTCGCACGCACTGGCCGCACCACCGCGGCTGCCGTGAACGGGCTCGGAATGCTCGTCGTCTCCGTCGCCGCAGCCGCCGGGGGCGTCACCCTCGGCACCCTCACTTGACCATCCGACTGGGAGACGAACAGCTCATGCACTTCGACATCACGATCGAGATCCCCCGCGGCAGCGGCAACAAGTACGAGGTCGACCACGCCACCGGACGGATCCGCCTGGACCGGGCGGTGTTCACCAGCATGGTGTTCCCGCAGGACTACGGCTCGATCGACGACACTCTCGGCGATGACGGCGACCCCCTCGACGCGCTCGTGCTGCTGCCCCGGCCCACGTTCCCCGGCGTCGTCATCGACGTCCGCCCGGTCGGGATGCTCCGCATGGTCGACGAGAACGGCGGCGATGACAAGATCCTCACCGTCCCCGCCGGAGACGTCCGCTTCGACCACGTCCAGGACATCTCCGACGTCGCCGAGCCGGTCCTGGCGGAGATCGAGCACTTCTTCGCCCACTACAAGGAGATCGAGCACGGCAAGCACGTCACCACCAACGGGTGGGCGAACCGTGTCGACGCCGAAGCCATCATCCGCGCCGCACAGGAACGGTTCACCCCGCACCCCTGACCGGCACCCGCGCACCCGACACCATCCAGTGCGCGCCCTGAACCGCCGTGGGGAGGCAACTGGCGCCCAGTGATCGCCAGGAGGTCGTCCCTCCGCCTCCCCGCGGCCCACACCCGCACGACCAACCCGAAAGGCGACAACCGCCGTGAACGACTACATCAGCAACGTCCACCACACCACCCACCATCAGGGCGAGTACGTGACCCACACCAGCCGCCCCGTCACCATCAGCAGCCTGCACGGCTCCCGGATCCTCGACTCCCGCGGCTACCCGACGATCCAGGTGCGTCTCGAGCTCGAGGACGGCACCGTCGTCACCGGTGACGCCCCCGCAGGCGCATCCACTGGCGCGCATGAGGCTGTCGAGCTTCGCGACGGCGGCAGCAGCTACGGCGGCCGCGACGTGAGCCAGGCACTGCACCTCATCACGACGGACGTCGCACCGATGATCACCGGCCAGTCGTGGACCTCGATCGGGCAGGCCGACGCCGCCCTCGCTGCCCTCGACGGCACCCCGAACCACCGCCGGCTCGGCGCGAACAGTGTCGTCGCGACCTCGATCGCGATGGCACGCGCTCTCGCCGCCGCAGCGGAGCTGCCGCTCTGGCGTTGGATCGCAGACGTCACCGGCAGCACGCCCCGCCTGCCCGTCCCGCACTTCAACGTGCTCAACGGCGGAGCGCACGCAGCGAACGCGCTCGACTTCCAGGAGTTCATGATCGCCCCGGTGAACGCCGAGACCATGACCGACGCGGTTCGGATCGGATCGGACGTCTACCACGCGCTGGCGGCACTGGTCCGGGAACGGTTCGGCAGTCTCGGTCTCGGGGACGAAGGCGGCTTCGCCCCGTCGATCGCCGCGCCCGAGGAGGCCCTCGACCTCCTCGTCGCCGCGATCAGTGCCGCCGGTTACGAGCCCGGCGTGGACACCGTCGCGATCGCACTCGACCCGGCGGCGAACGAGTTCGCGCTCGGTGACGGTAGCTACCGGGTCGTGGACCGCCGGCTCGACCGCGCAGGCATGGTCGACTACTACCGCGACCTCATCAGCCGGTATCCGATCCGGAGCATCGAAGACGGCTTCTCCGAAGATGACCACGGCGGCTGGAAGGCGATGTCGTTCGCGCTCGGCGACATGCTCCAGATCGTCGGCGATGATCTCTACGTCACCGATCCGCAGCGCATCCGCGACGGTGGGAAGGACGGGCTCTCGAACGCGGCGCTCATCAAGCCGAACCAGATCGGCACCGTCTCCCAGACCCTCGACGCGATCGGCGTCGCACGCTCGCTCGGGATGCGGAGCATGGTGTCGCACCGGTCCGGCGAGACCACCGACACGTTCATCGCGGACCTCGTCGTCGGCACCGGAACCGGACAGATCAAGTCCGGCGCACCCGCCCGCGGAGAACGCGTCGCCAAGTACAACCGGCTCACCGAGATCGCGGAGAACAATCCGGAGCTGCCCTACGGGCTGCGCTGACCCCGACCGGTCACCTCGTGGGCGACGCGCAGGAAAGCAGAACCAGCTGGCTGAGGCTCTCCCGACCAGATCGCCCGCAACGGCCGGGCAAGTGGCGGCCCAGCGAGCGGGACCCGCACCAGCGACCCGTCGTTGATGTCGGCGGCGACCGTGCGAAGGCTCATCACCGCCGGTGCAATTCCAGCCTGCGCGTTCGCCCGGATGATGCTCGTGGTCTCCAGCACCGCGGCCGGAACCGACATGCTCAAACCGGCCTCCCTGAGCCATGCGGCGAGGGTCGCGCGAGTTCCGGAACCTTCTTCCCGCAGGAGCAGAGCCGTCGCCGCCAGGACCTCCGCAGTGATCCCGGTCGACCGAGCCCAGGGATGTTCCGGCGCAACGACGACCGCGAGCTCATCGTCCGCGATCACCTGCGCGGACACACCTGCCGCCGTCACCGGGGTCTCCGTGAACCCGAGGTTCGCGCCACCCGACTGCACGAGGTCCGTCACCGCGGCGGAGTTGCCCGCGATCAGGCGCACCCGCACGTCGGGTTCGCGGCGGCGGAATTCGAGCAGCCAGCCCGGCAGCAGCAGCTCCGCGATCGTCTGTGACGCTGCGACGACGAGCGAACCCGTGGGAGTCCGCAGCGCAGCCACTCCTGCTTCGAGGTGGCGAGACGCGTCGAGGACCGGTCCGGCCAGCCCGACGACGAGCCTGCCGGTCTCGGTCAGCACCGACCCCGTGGTCGAGCGGTGCACCAACAAGTGACCGACCATGCGCTCGGCGACCCGGATCCGAGCAGACACTGCCTGTTGCGTGACGCCGAGCGCTCCAGCGGCAGCGGAGAGGGAGCCGGTCTCGGCGACGCGTGCGAGCACGTCGAGTGTGTCGAGGTCGAGGGTTCGGTCCGTGAGTCGCCGTAGTGCCACAATCATTGATTGTGCCCTGCCAAGAGGTTCCGGGTACCGCCAGAGGCAGGATTCGCGCAGGCTTGGCCCATGACAACGCTCCGCACGGACCCTGCACCCGCGAACGGTAGCCAGCTGCCCCAACGGCCGCAGACGGCGTTGTTCCGTGACCTGGAGCGGCCAGGCCTGATCGTGTCGAATCTCACACCGAACTGGTTCGCGTCGATCATGGGCACGGGGATCGTCGCTGTCGCAGCTGCGTCACTGCCGCTGCAGTTCCCCGGGCTGCGCCTCGCGGCGACGGTCGTGTGGGCGATCGCCGCGGTGCTCCTCGTCGCCCTCACGACCGCGACGGTGCTGCACTGGATCCGCTACCGGAGCACTGCAGCCGGGCACCAGCTCAACCCGGTGATCTCGCACTTCTACGGCGCACCACCGATGGCGTTCCTCACCGTCGGCGCCGGGACACTCCTGCTCGGCAAGGACTGGGTCGGCCTGCCCGCCGCCGTCACCATCGACTGGGTCCTGTGGACCATCGGCACCATCGGAGGACTGCTCACGGCAGTGCTCGTGCCGTACCTGGCATTCACCCGCCACGAGAACAAGCCCGACTCCGCGTTCGGCGGCTGGCTGATGCCCATCGTCCCGCCGATGGTGTCCGCCTCCACCGGCGCCCTGCTACTGCCATACGCGCCCGCCGGACAGGCGCGGGAGACGCTCCTATGGTCCTGCTACGGCTTCTTCGGCCTCAGCCTCATCACGTCGCTGGTCGTGATCACCCTGATCTGGAACCGTCTCGCGCAGCACAAGGTCGGAGCCGCCGGCATGGTCCCGACTCTGTGGATCGTCCTCGGGCCGGTCGGACAGTCGATCACCGCGGTGAACCTCCTCGCATCGAACGCCCCCACCGTTGTCGATGCGAGTACCGCGCATGCCCTGCTGGTCGTGGCGCTGGTGTACGGGTTCGCGATGCTCGGCTTCGCGCTGCTCTGGACCGTCATCGCCCTCGCCATCACCATCCGCACTGCCCGCGAACACCTGCCGTTCAGCCTGACCTGGTGGTCCTTCACGTTCCCCGTCGGCACCTGCGTCACCGGACTGAACGGGCTCGCCCTGCACTCCGGTCTCGCGGTCGTCGCCGGCCTCGCCGTGCTCTACTACGTCGGGCTGGTCGCCGCGTGGATCATCGTCGCCGCCCGCACATTCCACGGTTCCGTGATCCGCGGCACCCTGCTCGCACCACCGCGACCCGCCTGACCGGGATCGACGACCATCGTGGATGTCCGAACCCTCAACGCCCTCGCCGAGACATGGCGGAATGCCACGGCCGCAACCGGACGCTTCGTCCCAGGCTTCGATCCCCGTTCCGGCGGCACCGCCAGTCGCGTCCTGGTGCTGATGCAGTCGCCCGGTCCTCGGACGATCGCCGCGGGATCCGCTGCCGTCTGCAGCGAAGACAACCTCGGGCCCACCGCCGCCGCGTTCCGGGCGGCCCGCATCGAGTCCGGACTCTCCCGCGACCATTACCTCCGATGGAACCTCATCCCGTGGGAGATCCCTGGCCGCGTCCGCTCCGCGGACATCGAGCAGGGCCGGGTCGCGCTCGGTGAGCTGCTGGAGCTGCTGCCCGCACTCGAAGCCGTCGTCACCTACGGGACCGTGGCGCTCGACGGGGTCATGCGCCATCTGACCCTGCACGATGACGCCCGCGTCATCCCCGTCCTCGGGGCACCGCACCCCTCGCCGGCCAACGGACGGCACCGCGCCGACCAG
>NZ_JBOBFV010000008.1:0-5420 GCF_050587365.1 Plantibacter auratus
CTTCGGTGGTCGTGCAATTCAACATTTACGGAGAGTTTGATCCTGGCTCAGGACGAACGCTGGCGGCGTGCTTAACACATGCAAGTCGAACGATGAAGCCCAGCTTGCTGGGTGGATTAGTGGCGAACGGGTGAGTAACACGTGAGTAACCTGCCCTTGACTCTGGGATAAGCGTTGGAAACGACGTCTAATACCGGATACGAGCTTCCACCGCATGGTGAGTTGCTGGAAAGAATTTTGGTCAAGGATGGACTCGCGGCCTATCAGCTTGTTGGTGAGGTAATGGCTCACCAAGGCGACGACGGGTAGCCGGCCTGAGAGGGTGACCGGCCACACTGGGACTGAGACACGGCCCAGACTCCTACGGGAGGCAGCAGTGGGGAATATTGCACAATGGGCGAAAGCCTGATGCAGCAACGCCGCGTGAGGGACGACGGCCTTCGGGTTGTAAACCTCTTTTAGCAGGGAAGAAGCGAAAGTGACGGTACCTGCAGAAAAAGCACCGGCTAACTACGTGCCAGCAGCCGCGGTAATACGTAGGGTGCAAGCGTTGTCCGGAATTATTGGGCGTAAAGAGCTCGTAGGCGGTTTGTCGCGTCTGCTGTGAAATCCCGAGGCTCAACCTCGGGTCTGCAGTGGGTACGGGCAGACTAGAGTGCGGTAGGGGAGATTGGAATTCCTGGTGTAGCGGTGGAATGCGCAGATATCAGGAGGAACACCGATGGCGAAGGCAGATCTCTGGGCCGCTACTGACGCTGAGGAGCGAAAGGGTGGGGAGCAAACAGGCTTAGATACCCTGGTAGTCCACCCCGTAAACGTTGGGCGCTAGATGTGGGGACCATTCCACGGTTTCCGTGTCGTAGCTAACGCATTAAGCGCCCCGCCTGGGGAGTACGGCCGCAAGGCTAAAACTCAAAGGAATTGACGGGGGCCCGCACAAGCGGCGGAGCATGCGGATTAATTCGATGCAACGCGAAGAACCTTACCAAGGCTTGACATATACGAGAACGGGCCAGAAATGGTCAACTCTTTGGACACTCGTAAACAGGTGGTGCATGGTTGTCGTCAGCTCGTGTCGTGAGATGTTGGGTTAAGTCCCGCAACGAGCGCAACCCTCGTTCTATGTTGCCAGCACGTAATGGTGGGAACTCATGGGATACTGCCGGGGTCAACTCGGAGGAAGGTGGGGACGACGTCAAATCATCATGCCCCTTATGTCTTGGGCTTCACGCATGCTACAATGGCCAGTACAAAGGGCTGCAATACCGTAAGGTGGAGCGAATCCCAAAAAGCTGGTCCCAGTTCGGATTGAGGTCTGCAACTCGACCTCATGAAGTCGGAGTCGCTAGTAATCGCAGATCAGCAACGCTGCGGTGAATACGTTCCCGGGCCTTGTACACACCGCCCGTCAAGTCATGAAAGTCGGTAACACCCGAAGCCAGTGGCCTAACCGCAAGGATGGAGCTGTCTAAGGTGGGATCGGTAATTAGGACTAAGTCGTAACAAGGTAGCCGTACCGGAAGGTGCGGCTGGATCACCTCCTTTCTAAGGAGCATGTGCAACGCTCGTCTGTATACAGCGAGGTTTACGTTGCCAAGTCACACTGAGACGAATGTTCTCGGGTGGCGCTCATGGGTGGAACATTGACATTGATGCAGACGTGAGAGTCTGCCAGCAAGTACGTCTTCTTCGGGAGATTGGAACGGTGGCCGGCTGGAGGGTTTGCATATGCACGCTGTTGGGTCCTGAGGGACCGGATCCGCATCTTCGGATGCGAGGACGAACCTCAGGGCCTCTTTTGCTTGACATGAATGGTCAAGGAGAGAGGTACCGCCCGTACTTTGAGAACTACACAGTGGACGCGAGCATCTTAGATTCATGACCCTTCGGGGTTGTGGATCACAAAGATCAAAACATGCTTCTTCGGAAGTGATGTTGATCATTGGTCAATCTGCATCAGGTAACTGGTGCCGATCGATTCAAACTCATGTGATTTCAAATTTCTAAGAGCAAACGGTGGATGCCTTGGCATCTGGAGCCGAAGAAGGACGTAGTAATCTGCGATAAGCCTCGGGGAGCTGATAAACGAGCTGTGATCCGAGGATTTCCGAATGGGGAAACCCCGCCAGGCCCCTTGTGGTGATCTGGTGACTCCCGCCTGAATATATAGGGCGGGTAGAGGGAACGGGGGGAAGTGAAACATCTCAGTACCCCCAGGAAGAGAAAACAACAGTGATTCCGTCAGTAGTGGCGAGCGAAATCGGAAGAGGCTAAACCGGGCATGTGTGATAGCTATCAGGCGTTGCATGTCCGGGGTTGTGGGACTTCTCACTCCGAACTGATATTCGGGGAGCATTAGAACGTGGTATAGACGAATGGGATTGAAAGCCCAGCCAGAGACGGTGCCAGCCCGGTAGTCGAAATGCTGCAATCGTGCGAGGAGTATCCCAAGTAGCACGGGGCCCGAGAAATCCCGTGTGAATCTGTCAGGACCACCTGATAAGCCTAAATACTCCCAGATGACCGATAGCGGACAAGTACCGTGAGGGAAAGGTGAAAAGTACCCCGGGAGGGGAGTGAAATAGTACCTGAAACCGTTTGCTTACAAACCGTTGGAGCACCCTTGTTGGTGTGACAGCGTGCCTTTTGAAGAATGAGCCTGCGAGTTAGCGATATGTGGCGAGGTTAACCCGTGTGGGGTAGCCGTAGCGAAAGCGAGTCTGAATAGGGCGATTCAGTCGCATGTCCTAGACCCGAAGCGAAGTGATCTATCCATGGCCAGGTTGAAGCGACGGTAAGACGTCGTGGAGGACCGAACCCACTTAGGTTGAAAACTGAGGGGATGAGCTGTGGATAGGGGTGAAAGGCCAATCAAACTTCGTGATAGCTGGTTCTCTCCGAAATGCATTTAGGTGCAGCGTTGCGTGTTTCTTGCCGGAGGTAGAGCTACTGGATGGCCGATGGGGCCCAAAAGCTTACTGACGTCAGCCAAACTCCGAATGCCGGTAAGTGAGAGCGCAGCAGTGAGACGGTGGGGGATAAGCTTCATCGTCGAGAGGGAAACAACCCAGACCACCAACTAAGGTCCCAAAGCGCGTGCTAAGTGGGAAAGGATGTGGAGTTGCACAGACAACCAGGAGGTTGGCTTAGAAGCAGCCACCCTTGAAAGAGTGCGTAATAGCTCACTGGTCAAGTGATTCCGCGCCGACAATGTAACGGGGCTCAAGCACGCCACCGAAGTTGTGGCATTGATATTTTTGGTAGGCCTTCGTGGTCCAGCCGTATTGATGGGTAGGAGAGCGTCGTGTGGCGAGTGAAGCGGCGGTGTAAACCAGCCGTGGACGCTACACGAGTGAGAATGCAGGCATGAGTAGCGAAAGACATGTGAGAAACATGTCCTCCGAAAGACCAAGGGTTCCAGGGTCAAGCTAATCTTCCCTGGGTAAGTCGGGACCTAAGGCGAGGCCGACAGGCGTAGTCGATGGACAACGGGTTGATATTCCCGTACCCGCGAAGAACCGCCCAAGATAATCCAGTGGTGCTAAGAGTCCTAACCCGGACGACTGATTCCCTTCGGGGATGATGGGTCCGGTCTAACGCTCGACCCCATGCTGGTGCGTTTAGCGTATTAACAGGTGTGACGCAGGAAGGTAGCCTATGCCGGGCGATGGTTGTCCCGGTGTAAGTGCGTAGGCTGAGAGATAGGCAAATCCGTCTCTCGTGAAGGCTGAGACACGATACGGACCCGTAAGGGATAGTAGGTGATCCTATGCTGCCAAGAAAAGCATCGACGCGAGGTTCTAGTGGCCCGTACCCCAAACCGACTCAGGTGGTCAGGTAGAGAATACTAAGGAGATCGAGAGAATCGTGGTTAAGGAACTCGGCAAAATGCCCCCGTAACTTCGGGAGAAGGGGGGCCTGAGGCGTATTAGGACTTGCTCCGAAAGCGTTTGAAGGCCGCAGAGACCAGTGGGAAGCGACTGTTTACTAAAAACACAGGTCCGTGCCAAGTCGCAAGACGATGTATACGGACTGACGCCTGCCCGGTGCTGGAAGGTTAAGAGGAACGGTTAGCCGCAAGGCGAAGCTGAGAATTTAAGCCCCAGTAAACGGCGGTGGTAACTATAACCATCCTAAGGTAGCGAAATTCCTTGTCGGGTAAGTTCCGACCTGCACGAATGGCGTAACGACTTCCCAGCTGTCTCAACCGCGAACTCGGCGAAATTGCATTACGAGTAAAGATGCTCGTTACGCGCAGCAGGACGGAAAGACCCCGTGACCTTTACTACAGCTTGGTATTGGTGTTCGGTGTGGCTTGTGTAGGATAGGTGGGAGACTTTGAAGCTTGGACGCTAGTTCAGGTGGAGTCATTGTTGAAATACCACTCTGGTCACTCTGGATATCTAACTTCGAACCGTAATCCGGTTCAGGGACAGTGCCTGGTGGGTAGTTTAACTGGGGCGGTTGCCTCCCAAAAAGTAACGGAGGCGCCCAAAGGTTCCCTCAACCTGGTTGGCAATCAGGTGTCGAGTGTAAGTGCACAAGGGAGCTTGACTGTGAGACTGACAAGTCGAGCAGGGACGAAAGTCGGGACTAGTGATCCGGCAGTGGCTTGTGGAAGCGCTGTCGCTCAACGGATAAAAGGTACCTCGGGGATAACAGGCTGATCTTGCCCAAGAGTCCATATCGACGGCATGGTTTGGCACCTCGATGTCGGCTCGTCGCATCCTGGGGCTGGAGTAGGTCCCAAGGGTTGGGCTGTTCGCCCATTAAAGCGGTACGCGAGCTGGGTTTAGAACGTCGTGAGACAGTTCGGTCCCTATCCGCTGCGCGCGCAGGAAATTTGAAAGGATCTGACCCTAGTACGAGAGGACCGGGTTGGACGAACCTCTGGTGTGTCAGTTGTTCCGCCAGGAGCACCGCTGATTAGCTACGTTCGGGATGGATAACCGCTGAAAGCATCTAAGCGGGAAGCCGGCCTTAAGATGAGATTTCCATGCCTTCGGGCGAGAGGCTCCCAGCCAGACTACTGGGTTGATAGGCCGGATGTGGAAGAGAGGACGAAAGACTCTCGGAGCTGACCGGTACTAATAAGCCGATAATTTGATAACACTTTCTTTGTTTGAATACGAAGATGCTACGCGTCCACTGAGTGGTTCTCGATGTACGGTCGAGAACCCGCAAACAACACCACTGTGTTCGCACAGCGTGTTGGTTTGCTTGTTCACTTTGATACATCAATAGTGTTTCGGCGGCCATAGCGAGAGGGAAACGCCCGGTCACATTCCGAACCCGGAAGCTAAGACTCTTTGCGCCGATGGTACTGCAGGGGGGACCCTGTGGGAGAGTAGGACACCGCCGGACTTCTTCGTTGAAATGGCCACCCAAGGTTCTTGGGTGGCCATTTTGCGTTAACACGC